>CASDOP010000021.1:965-2234 GCA_949282385.1 uncultured Clostridia bacterium | reverse complement strand
TACCCTGCCCATGCAGTCGACGAATATGTCGAGGGTAAGCCCTTCTTTGCCGATAGCCTGCAAAAACGTCGTGCTGCCCTTATCCCTGGTCAGGAACAGTCCGCGCTTGTTGCGATAAACGCGCTTGGGCGCGCCGCCGTTCACGCTGATATACGCCAAATCGTGTATTCCGCTTATCGTCAGCGGCTGCATAACGTACCTGCCCGTAACCTTGGTTTTGTAATACATGTAGCCGGACTGCTGTCCCAAATCTTCCATGGAAGCGGGATTGCCCGAACGGTGCTTTTCGCCGATATTGTCAAGGTTGCCCGTAAGGGAGGCGAATTGCGTAAGTTTTACTTCCCCTACGTTCACATACTTCGGCGCGGGCGGCAAAGGCAGTTCACTTTCTTTTATGCCGCGGCGTTCAAGCATGAGTTTGCGCAACACGTGGTAAAGCGGAGTGTAATCGCCCCACTCGCTCAAAGGCGCGTTATAGTCGTAGCTGGTCGTGGTCGGCTGATACTTGGAATAGTGGTTCGCGCCTGCGGTAAAGCCGAAGTTCGTGCCGCCGTGGAACATATACAGGTTGAAATTCGCGCCCATATCCAAAAAGTCTTTTATCTCTTTTTCCACCTGCATCGCCGGGCGCACGTGGTGTCTTTCGCCCCAATGGTCGAACCAGCCGTCCCAGAATTCCATACAGGTTTTGGGCATATTTTCATCCTGAAGCCCGTCCAGCGCGCCGAACGCCCCTTTTGCGTTAGAACCGAATGTCAGCGCCTTGTAAACGCCGTCCAGACCGCCGCCCGAAACCATATTGCACCAGTTGCCGTCGGCGGTGAATAAGAGCACTTCCGCGCCGCAGGAAACCATCACGTCTTTTATATACGTCAGATACTCCTTGTCGTTGCCGTAAGAGCCGTACTCGTTTTCTATCTGCATGGCGATAACGTTGCCGCCGCGCGTAATCTGCAAATCGCGCACCTTGTCGAACAGCACTTCGAACCATTCTTTCACGTATGAAAGGTACGCCTTGTTCATACAACGGAGCACCACGTTTTTATCAGCGAGCATCCACCCGGGCAAACCGCCCAGATCCCACTCCGCGCATATGTACGGACCGGGGCGCAGAATGACGTACAGCCCCAGCTTTTGCGCGATCTTTATAAACTTTACTATGTCCGCCGGTCCGGAAAAATTGTACTCGCCCTTTTTCGGCTCGTGCATATTCCACGCCACATAGGTTTCCACCGTGTTAAGTCCCGCCGCCTTCAATTTGGCAAGCCT
>CASDOP010000021.1:0-957 GCA_949282385.1 uncultured Clostridia bacterium | reverse complement strand
TACGCGGAAATAATGTATACAACCGGAATAAATGTGAAATTCTTCACCGTTTAAGTAAAATTTGCCGTCTTTGATTTCCAACATAATTTTCACCTCTTACGTCAATTCAATAAAATTATAACAAATACGCCGATAAGTGTCAACACTCGGCGCTGTGCGTTTTCGACATAAAAATCAAGTTTCTTGCATTAAAAAAGCTTGGCTTTTCATCAAGCTTAGTTTATTTTTGATTTTTAGATGAAATAAGATATAAAACAATAGAATCAGCTACTCTTTCGGTTGAGTTTGCGCCTGTGGTACGAAAATAAGAGAGCCCGAAATGAACTCTCATATTTTTGGAGCTACTGGCCGGACTCGAACCGGCGACCTATTGTTTGCTCCAAAAATCATCCGATTTTCTGGGACCCCGAAGAAGGAATCACCATCCTTACGGTTGATTCCTACCTGTTTTTCCAAAATAAAAAGAGCCCGATTTGTGGGCCCATTTTATTCTGGAGCTACTGGCCGGACTCGAACCGATAATATATTAAACAATATTATGCGGTTGTGTCAAGCGTTGCGCGCAAATTTAATTAAAGTTGTTTGAGCAACTCCTTCACGCAGGCGACGTACTGCCCCACTCCTGCGTTTATGGCTTCGTTAAAGCTTTCGTCCGCGCCCTCGTCGGCATTGTCGGACACGCATTTCACCATGATCAGAGGCAGATTGTAACGCTCGCACACGAAGAAAAGTCCCGCGCTTTCCATATCGCAGATGTCGCAGGAAAATCTTTCGACAAGCATATTCTTGAACGCGCTGTCGTTTACGAACTTATCTCCGCTGGCAATTCTCACCTTGGGCAATTCGGAAAAATGTTCCGATTTTTCCGCAATGGCGATGCTCGGCGTCAAAATTGCGGAATCCCTGTCTATATGTATGCCCATGCGCGATATATCCGAATACGAAGGCGTAAAGTCG
>CASDOP010000020.1 GCA_949282385.1 uncultured Clostridia bacterium | reverse complement strand
CAAATTTCAACCAAAATGTATAAATAACATCCCATTATATTGCTTTTTCGATAATTTTTTCGACTCTACGGGAAATTTTTATAACTTTTAAGAATAAATTTGCCAAGCATTACCCGATACAATACCTGTAATCCGATTTTTGCATATGAAACTACATCGTTCCAAAACACCTGTTGCCGTTTTCACTATCCGACACGCATCGAGAGCATTCTCATTCACGAGCTTACGCACGCAATTTACAACGATACGGACGGCTCTCTGACCATTGCCGAGGGATTGGAGACCATGACCGACGCCGAAAAGGAGAAAATTCGCAAGCGGTACGCGGCAGTCGGTCAGGGCAACGCGTTGCAGGTCAGCGACGAGATCAATGCGCGTTTTGCCGAACAGACGCTCTCGAACAAGAATATCTTTGAACGCCTTGTGCAAAAGAAACAGACGCTCAAAAATACTCGGCTTTTTCAGAAAGGCTCGGACGGACTATCAGAGCGACGAAAGGCTTACAGGGGCGGCGGCTCGGCTTTATCGGCAGTACAAAAAGCTGTTCGATGAGTTTTCTGCGCGATCAGCGGTATTTTGGTGTGGAGAACGCCTCCGCGGAAGCACAGGAACAGGCGGCAAAAGGTACTGACAACGTAAGATATTCAATTCAGCGTATCGGGGAGCAGGACGTCGTGCTTGTTGATACTGACCAAAACATTTTTGACGGGGTTAATCCGAAAGATTATCCCAAAGTAGTGCGCCGTTATATGCTTGATAAGTTTTAGGGAAATGTATATCCCGTCGGAACAAGCAGTACGTATGTCAACCGCAGAAGCATAGAGGAGTACGCCTATTCCGCTAATCGTAGGGCGAGTCAAGATACGAGAACAAAGAAACTGCGCGTAGGAACGGAACTTGACAATCTGCTTGAAGTGGCACAGTTTGTAAAGCATGAAGCCGATGATGGACGGCACCCTGATGCCGTGCGCGGGTGGGATAAGTATAAAACTTATTTTACGTTCGACGGAAAAACCATTTTTGAGGGTGAAATATCAATTAAGTTGCTCAAAAAGGGTGATTTGTTCTATGACATAACAAAAATAAAAGACACCTCTATCGCACGAGCGGCTGAAACTGCCGACGGCAGTAGCTCCGCATCGAATAGAGGTGTCTCTACTAATAATATACACCTAAATACGGAAAATGTCAATCTGAATCGCAAAATAGTGGCGAAACCGATACAAACAGAAGATACGCGCTTTCAGAAAGCGATTTTGAGCAGGTTTTAGATCATGTCGAAGAGTTTAAGAGCGTCGATGAGATAAAATCGTATTTTGAGCGCGTGCATGAGACGATAAACAGCGTGGAAATCGGCAATGTTCGTACCATGCAAGAGCTTACGGCGCAGGAAAATCGCAGAATTGAAAGGGTTATCAAAGCTGCAAACCTTGAAAAAGAAGCGATTAAGGCGTTCCGTAAAGCCCATAAAACAAAGACAACCGTTGATCTCTCTAATTTTGCTACCATATGAAACTACGTCGTTCTAAAACTTACGGGGCGTAAACCAAAAACCTATATGCGATGTATGGTCGTTGCTTGCACCACTTGCCGCAAGGTCAAAAACAGTAAAGTCCGCAGCCGTGCCGTGATACATTTTGAGCAGCTTCCCGTCCGCATCCACGATTGCAGAATTGTTGAAAAACTCTCTCTGCTCTGCCGTGAGTCTCCCTCCGTCGCTGTCCGTGTCGGGCAAGGCAAATTTTTTGCCTTTTTGCGATTCTGTAGGCTTGTCAAACATTTATTACACATTGTCGTTAAAAAAATGGCGAGGTATTCATTAGGCGATTTCGCGCATAGGAGTGTTGTTGTACTCTCTCATGTATCGCTTTAATTGTCTTTGTAGGTCGTCAAGGCTGTAAAAGCGGTGTTTGGAATAGAAACGCTCGTTGCTTTCATGTGAACGCTTTTTGTTAAAGCGTTCACATGAAACCCGCTGCATAATGACGTTATATAAAAATAAGCGGCGGTGCCTGTACCCGACCACAGCAGAAGCGTGCGACTCTCCGCCCATAATAATCTGAGAAGCGACCGGGCGATAATGCCGAATTGTTTTCTTCGCAGAGTGATCAGCTTGCGGCGGCACTCCGTTTTTGCAAGTGCATCTTGCAATTGATATCTTTATTTTTGCAAACAAATATAGATTTTTTCGACAAAATTATTCAAAAAAGTTGCATTTAGGACATACGGGTGATATAATAACGCCAGATTATAAAATTATGTCAAGGGTGCCTCTTATGGGAAAGAAGTTATGGGTGATAATTATTGCCCTGGTGTTGATTTCAACGGTAATTTGCGCGTTTTGCGCCTGCGGCGACGGCAGTACGGAAAGCGATCCGTCAACGGACGGTGAAGAGGTTTTGCCCGAAGGCGGCGAAGACAATTCGACGGACGGCGGAGAAGACGGCGAAACCCTTCCCGAAGTCCCCGAGCCAACGCCCGATACATATTACGAAATAACGTTTCTAGGTCTGAACGGCGATATAATAGATAGGCAATACTTAAAGGAAGGAGAAACTATAGTCCCGCCCTCTCCCAAAGGCTACGACGGATACGTTTTCAAAAGCTGGGATATGCCGGACGACGTGGCGGTTAAAGACGTTACCGTCAATGCC
>CASDOP010000019.1 GCA_949282385.1 uncultured Clostridia bacterium | reverse complement strand
TTTTTAAAAACGTATAAAGGTACAGAAAAGTTCGTGACGGACGAAGGGCGCGAGTATTATTTGCTCTTTTTGGACCTGCTGAAAGACGAGGAGTTACTATCGCATATTAAATTCGTCAACGACGTTTTGGGCGAGGCGCCGCTTGTAACCTTTATTAAGTACGAGCGAGAATATCTGAAAAAAAGCGTATTCGATAAGAAAATGACTCCCGTTCAAAAGCGCGGCTTAGGTGCATGTTTCGGGTATTTGTATAAGTTTATATACTGCGGTTACGAGTCCGAACAACACTGGTTCAACGACGAGAAAACAGGCATTAAAACTGCAAGCTGTTTTAAAATGAAGAAGAATAATTAATTATGTCGCTTGAATATGTACAGCATTTATCGAATAATCTAAAACGGCTATATTTTGAGGACCCGCGTTATAAGAATCTACGCATTCTCATTAAGGAACAATGCAAGGACAAAACAGACGGGTTGGTTTTTGCCGTGCGCAAAAACGAAATACATATTTATTACCGTGGCGGAAGACTGCTTAAAATTACCGATAAGGAGAACAAAGGAGCCGCTCTGAAAATATATACCAACCCCAATTATGCTGGTGCCGATCCGAATAATGAAATAGCAAAATGGAATGAGTACGACACTTCAAAGGATGCAGCGATTTGGTGTGACAACCTTGAAAAGCTGAAGGGATATCTTACCCGCTTCTATCAAGGCAAGCGGGGTAACGACGAGCGGCTTCTGCAGCACATGCTGGAGCTGAATAACAGAGATTTTAACGGTGAGGTTGTGGTTATAGACAACGAGTACGGAGTACAAAAAATTGCAACACGTTTTTCGCACCTGGATAGGAAAAAGAAAGATAATTTCGGTAAGTTTACTAAACACGAGCTGTCTATTTTAGCAGAGCGCAACCTTACTCCCGACGAAGTACTTAATATGACGGACAAAGAGCTTGAAGATTTCAGACGAGATTATAAATTGTGCAAGGTAGATTTGGTTGCGCTTTTTAAGGGCGACGACGGTAAATATAAAATATGCCTTATTGAACTTAAAAAGGGTAACGGTGCGACGGGCGGTCCGTCTGGAATAAAAGATCATATGCGGGATTTTAAGTTATTTACCGAAGTCCGTAAAAACGATATAGTCAAGTCCGTAGAGAACTTAATAGCGAGTAAGACAAGTGATAAGATAGATACCATCGCAAACTATCCCGCTGGCGGCATAGAGCTTGATAAAGAAAATATCTATATTTCCATTCTCTGCTATGACCTGTCAACTAATAAAAAAATAGAAAATGTAGAAAACGATATTAAGCAAGCCTACGATGAAGAAACCAAGAAAATTTTACCGCATTTTTACTACAATCCGCGCATGGAGGAGACAAAAGGCGATTACACGCTGAGAAAGGAAGATTTACTGTATAAAGTCTAAATTAAAGGCGGAAGTACACCGCCTTTTACTTTCAACATACAATATGAAAAACGCTTGACTTTTTGACAAAAATGTGGTTTTTGTATATAATGCGCGGCGCGAGCCTCGACTTTGAATTTTAGGAGAAGGAAAATGAAAGAAAAACTGGTGAACGTGGGAATCTTTTGGGCGGTACCGAACAAGTGGGAAGGCGGTTGGAGTTTTTACGAGGTAAAAAAGACCTATCAGTTAAGCGGCGCAAATTCGCTCGGGTTTATCGACTATCCGTATTCGCACTACGAGAAATGGGACGATGTGCGCTCGGCAAGCGAAACAGACGATTGCTACTATTATCCGCGTGGCAGAGTGCTCTACAATGTGAACACGGGAAAGCACCGCATTTTTGCCGATGAGTGTTTGGACGAGTGCGATTTGTGGGAACTTATCGAGATGTTTGAAATAGAAGATTTTGAACTATGCCGCGACGAGCATTATGTCAGCGTGTTTACACAAAAGCATAAAACCGCCGTTACGCCCATGCTCGAACAAGCTATTTTGATAAAAGGAGAAAGATCGATGGAAACCAATTTCGAAACCGTATTTACAACGCGCCTAATTCAAATTGTTGGGGCAAAAGCTTCTCAGTTAGATGATGATGCAAAGATGCCTAACCGTGCATATGATCTATTTCGGCGCTTTACGAGTAAGGAAGATGGCGCCAATGACCTCAAAAAATTCGCTATTATGAATGGGATTTGGCAGGAATATCTTGTCAAAAGCGTATGTAAATACGATATTAATTTCTTTGAAGCTACTCAGGTCATTGGGAGAAGAAAAGATATCTTTAAAGTCAATCGTCAGCATGATGTACAGACAGATAAAACGGGAACTGTCGAAAAACGTAACTGCCATTGGTTTTGTAAAAATCAGCAAGATAAGTTCCCCCAGATTATTTTATACGATCGTGAAGTGCCGATAGTCAAACAAAAGACAGATAGAGAAGGTGCCACGGTTGATATAGTTTGTACTGATAATAAACCAAAACCCGGAAAAATCGATCTCGTTGGTGCGGATAACGATGAAATGGTAATCATTGAATATAAAATCGCCAGCAGTCTCGAGCCGCTTCTGCGCGCAGTTGCAGAAATCATAACATACTTTCATCAGATCGGCGGGAAAAACGGCGCGACAACGTATTTGGAACAGTTTAACAAAACGTTTGGCTTGAACTGCAAAAAAGTCGGCATGGCTGTCGCAGTTCCTGAGATTATGTATAAGGCGGCACATCGCTATGCATTCGATCTCATCCAAAAGTATAATATCCGTTGCTATTCCGTTGACGCAAGGTCTGCCGATGAGCCCGAGACTATAGAGATCAAAAGAATTGGCGACGAAGCTCTCAAGACATATCGCAAAGAATCGGAAGACAATATGAAATTTGTCTACGATCATTCCGATGATATTATGCAAGCATTAAAAAACGACTGATTGCAGGAGGTATGTATGATATATTTTGACTTGGAAAGTCATCTCGGTACGCTTTATAAAATTGAGGCAATTTTTTGGGAAAACGGCAAACCGAAAGACAAATTTTTCGCGGTTACCAACGCCGATATGCCCGATGCCGTGAGACGCATTACGGGTATCACGCACGAGCAATCTCTTACCGGCACGGATGAACGGGAAACGGTGTTTGCGTTTTGGAATTTTCTGCAACGCAATCATGCGGTGGCACCGCAAAAGATTGTCGTGAACGGAAAAGAGTATCACAAGATTTCCTGTATCGGCTACGGCGTCTCTCGGGAGCTTCAAAAAATTTTCCTGCGATTTGGTATTCGTATCGTTTTTGACAACGAAGAGCGCGGCGACCTGTATGAATATGCAAAAACATATTGCAATCATCTGCCGCTGAAAAGTTTTCGCCAATCCGTGGTGAACCGCTATTTTTCGATTCGGGAAAACGAGTTAAATTCGCTTCCCCTCTTGCATACGGCTCTTATACGGGAAGCGACAAGACCAATAACGGAAGAGGAATGCAAAACACTTGTGAGTCGGCTGACAAACCTTTCGGCAAAAGACGAAGATTTACTGCGCTCCTGCGAACGAATCGGGTTCGATTTGTTCCGTATTCTCACGATAAGCGAAAAGCAATTTACCGATACGGTATCGTTTCTGTTTGAGAAAACGAAAACGCGGCCGCGTGCCGAAGATGATTGGCGCAGAATCGTTGCAAATATCGAAACAAGAGTTAAGGCATCCGACAGCGCTCAAATGATGCAGCGGTTTGAAAATTCCCTTCCCGAACAGATACGGGCGATTTACCCGCTTGAATTGTCCTACAAAATCTTAGACGGCGAAGGAAGGATCGGGGCAAATCTGATCGAAATCGGCTATCGCAAAACAAAATTGCTCGTTGAATGCGGTTTGGAACTCGAACCCACGGAGTCTGGCAAGGCAATACGCGAAAACGTTCTGAACTCTCGATATGACGCTTGTCTGGTTTCGCATTGCCATGCCGATCATGCGGGGCTGATCGATAAAATTGAAAAGAAGACAAAGGTTTATATAGGGGCTACCGCAAAGCGTATTCTGAAAATTACCGAAAAAAAGAAATACGATAAAGTGCTGACGTTCAACGGAAAAATGAACATCGGCGGGATAACCGTTACGCCGTATTTGTGCGACCATTCTGCAATGGACAGCTATATGCTTCACTTTTCTGCAAACGGAAAGAGCATTTTATATACAGGGGACTTCCGCGGGCACGGCAGAAAGAGTTACTCCGCGCTTCTGTCTCGTCTTCCGAAAGTTGACATTCTCATTTGCGAACGAACCAATCCCGACGGTGTAAAGGCTTGGAGCGAAGCGAAGTTGCAAGAAAAGTTCGAAGAATTGATGCGAGGAATCCGCGATATTTATGTATTGACCGGCACGATGAATGTAGACCGCATTGTAACGATTTATAAGGCAAGCCGCAAAACACGGCGACTTATACTGGTAGACGGCACTCAAGCGCTGCGTCTCAATAAAATCGGCGGCAGCATACCGCACCCGCATTCACATAAAGAAATAAAAGTCGTGCGTCTCTCCGCCACATACAAATTTTCAGGCATGCAACCATATACGATGCTGGTTCGGAGTTCCATGACCGATGCGCTTGACAAATTGCTGGAAACACGCCCCGATGCGACATTGATATATTCAATGTGGAGCGGCTACCGCGAAAAAGAGGATATAAAACAATTGCTCGAAATATTCGAACGGCGGAATTGTCCGATTTACACCTTGCATACGTCCGGACATGCCGACAGCGATGCAATTCAAAAACTCATCGACACGGTTAAGCCGAAAGAGATAAAATACGTGCACGGAGAAGTATAGGATGATAATCAAAACGGGAATTTTTTGGTTTGTCCGCGGCGAAATGATCGCGGACAGGTATGATTATACATTGGAAGAGAAAAAACAAAGCGATTTTATCGACTATCCGTATTCGCATTTTGATATGTGGGATAAATTGAGCAAAAATAGGTTTCCGTATGCGGATTTTGCAACATATCCGCGCGGCAGGCTGTTATTCGACGTGAAGAGAGGACAATATCTTTTGTATCTTGATCGCTGCATTACGGACGAAGAGACAAAAAAGCTGATAAAATTCTATGGCCTTGAAAAAGATTTGTATATACTTTCCCGCGACGAACATTACAGTTGCGATAAGTGTTGCCGAATCTCATAACTTGATAAAACGGGAGAAAAACAGATGGCTATCATACAAAC
>CASDOP010000018.1 GCA_949282385.1 uncultured Clostridia bacterium | reverse complement strand
CGCCGCCCGTTGCTTGCTGAAGAGTAAGTGCATCGCGCCCTGCTGAAGATTATGCGCGTAGCGTTACCTTTAAAAGGGCAGAGCGGCGTTCAGGCACATGGGCAGCGCAACAACGCTCTTTCTGCCGAAGCGCAGGGATGGTGCAACCGTCGCCCTTGTTTTGTAAAAACATAAAGGAGGGGTAGAAGCCGACTTAAAACGCAGCCTAATCTGTTATAAAAACGCGAAAGCCCGCGGCATATGCCGCGGGCTTTCGCGTTTAAAGCGTTTTCAGTCAGTCGCAGAGGCAAAGTCCGCCGTCCTTGACGGTGAGGGTGAGCTTCGTTCCCGCCTCGGGGTTCTTTTCTATGATGTAGCGCGCTATGGGCGTCTCCACGCGCGACTGTATAAACCTCTTTAAAGGTCGCGCGCCGAACACGTTGTCGTAGCCGTTGTCTATAATAAAGTCCTTTGCCTTTTCGTCCACGTCGAGGGAAATATTTTCCCCTTCGAGGCGGGCGTTGAGCTTTTTGAGCAAAATGTCCACAATGCCGCTTATGTTCTCCTTCGTCAGCGGCTTGAACATAATGATTTCGTCCAGCCTGTTCAAAAATTCGGGGCGGAAAGACTGCTTTAAAATGCCTTCTACCTGCGCTCTCGCCTCGTCGGAGATTTCGCCGCCGACTATGCCTTCGGTAATGTACTGCGAGCCGAGGTTGGATGTGAGGATGATTATGGTATTTTTAAAGTCTACCGTTCTGCCCTGCGAGTCGGTAACTCTGCCGTCGTCGAGTATCTGCAAAAGAATGTTGAAAACGTCGGGGTGCGCCTTTTCGATTTCGTCGAACAGCACTATGGAATAGGGCTTTCTTCTCACCGCTTCGGTAAGCGTGCCGCCCTCCTCGTAGCCGACGTATCCGGGAGGCGCGCCGACGAGGCGGGAAACCGAGAATTTTTCCATATATTCGGACATATCTATGCGCACGATGTTCTTTTCGTCGTCGAAAAGATTTTCCGCAAGCGCCTTGGCAAGTTCGGTCTTGCCCACGCCAGTAGGACCGAGGAAGAGGAAGCTGCCTATCGGTCTTGCGGGGTCGGAAATGCCCGCCCTCGAGCGCAGAATGGCTTCCGCAACCTTGGTAACGGCTTCATCCTGACCGACTACGCGCTTGTGCAGATCGTCCGAAAGGTGCAAAAGTTTCTGTCTTTCGCCCTCCTTAAGGCGCGCCACGGGTATGCCCGTCCAGCGCGAAACAATCTGGTTAATCTGTTCTTCGGTAACTTCGTCCTGCAACAGCTCGCCCTTGCGCTGCGCGTTGTGCTGTTTGGCTTCTTCCAGCCTCTTTTCGAGGGGAGGCAGCTCGCCGTAGCGCAGTCTCGCCGCCTTTTCAAAGTCGCCGCTGTTGGTGGCAAGGTCGATTTCCGCTTTCATCGCGTCAATCTTTTCCTTGAGCTCCTTTTCGTCGTGAATGGCTTTCTTTTCGTCTTCCCACTGCGCTTTCATGGCGGCAAAAGTGTTTTTGTCGTCGGCAAGCTGTTTTCTCAGCGTTTCCAGCCTTGCGGCGGAAAGATTGTCTTTTTCTTTGGAAAGCGCCTTTTCTTCTACTTCGAGCTGCAATATCCTGCGGTTAAGCGCGTCCATGTCCGAGGGCATGCTGTCTATTTCGGTTCTTATCATCGCCGCCGCTTCGTCCACGAGGTCAATTGCTTTGTCGGGCAGGAAACGGTCGGTGATATACCTGTTCGAAAGGGTTGCCGCCGCCACGAGCGCGTCGTCGTGAATGCGCACGCCGTGGAAAATTTCAAACCTTTCCTTGAGACCTCGGAGAATAGATATGGTGTCTTCCACGGTCGGTTCGTTTACCGTAACGGGCTGGAAACGCCTTGCGAGGGCGGCGTCTTTTTCAATATATTTTCTGTATTCGTCCAGCGTAGTCGCGCCTATGCAGTGCAGTTCGCCGCGCGCAAGCAGCGGCTTTAAAAGGTTGCCTGCGTCCATCGCGCCTTCCGTCTTGCCCGCGCCGACAACGGTGTGCAGTTCGTCTATGAACAGAAGTATTCCGCCCTCCGAGCGCGAAACTTCCTCCAGCACGGCTTTAAGCCTTTCTTCAAATTCTCCGCGGTACTTCGCGCCCGCAACGAGCGCGCCCATGTCCAGCGCGAAGAGCGTCTTGTTCTTAAGTCCTTCGGGTACGTCGCCCTTTACAATCCTCTGCGCAAGCCCTTCGGCAATCGCCGTCTTGCCCACGCCCGGTTCGCCTATCAGAACGGGGTTGTTCTTGGTCTTTCTCGAAAGAATTCGTATGACGTTTCGTATCTCTTCGTCCCTGCCTATAACGGGCTCGAGCTTGTGCTTTTTCGCCCTTGCGGTCAGGTCGGTGCCGTATTTTTCAAGCGCTTCGTAAGTTTCTTCGGGGTTGTCGTTCGTTACCGTGGCGTTGCCGCGCACCTTTTTAAGTCCCTGCAAAAATGCGTCTTTGGTAACTCCGAAAGTTTTGAAAAGTTGCTGCACAGTCCCGTCTTCGCAGTCGAAGAGGGCGAGGAAAATGTGCTCGACGGAAACATATTCGTCCTTCATGCCCGTGGCGATGTTCTCCGCCGAGGAGAGCAGCGCGTTGGTTGCCGAAGAGATGTAAACGCTTCCCCTGCCCGAGCCTGAAACTTTGGGCAGGCGCTCTATGCGCTCCAATGCGGAGCGCGCAAGTCCGTCCGTATCCGTTCCGCCGCGCTTTAAAATGCGCGCTATAAGTCCGTCTTTGTCCAACAGACTGTAAAGAACGTGCGCGGGCGTTATTTCCTGGTTGCCGTAATTATTTGCCAGGCTCTCGCAGCGCGTCAGAGCCTGTATGCTGTTCTGTGTAAAACGATTGCCGTTCATGTTTAACCTCCTTGTCGCGCCCGTTGCGCGAAAATTTTGTGCCGCTTTTTCGGCGGCTGTGTCCGTACGCTTATTTTATAACGCACAACTTCCGTTTTTAAACATTTGTACGCAAACTGTCGGGCACATCTTTTTTTCTTCTCGGGGCGCAAGATTTGCGGCTTGCAGATATTTCATTCTGCCGTTGCAAAAATTCAAGAGGCATGTTATAATAAGCTTGTTACAATAATTTTTGCGCGCGGGCGCAAACCGTGCGCGCGGAAGGGGGGAATATGGGCGTAAAGGCAAAACTTGTGTCTTTTTGCGCGGCGTGCGCTTTAAGCGTCTGCGCCGTAGGATATGCGGCGTTCGTCTTTTCGCAGGACGACCTTCCCGAACTTTCTGCAGGCGTTTTTGCCGACGGCGTGACATTTGCCGAAGACATGTTGTCCTTTACGGTAACAGAGCCGAGCGGCGACGAGCAGGGCATTTCCCCTCTTGTCGTCGACTGCACTATAGACGCGCTCGCGGCGCAGTCGGAAGGCATGGTGCGAGGCGGCTCGATATGCCTTGAAATAACTCTATCCTATGCGCAGGGAATAGTATGTGCGGACGAAGCCCTTGCCCGCAGAGTGATAGAAGAGGGCAAGGCGGAAGTGCTGTCGGCTTATGCCGTTACCGAGCAGGGCGCAGCAGCCGTTCAATTTGTCTGCGGCGCAGAGCTGTGCGGTTCGGGCGTTGAGGATATGGCGCTGAGGGTAAAAAGTTCTCTTTCCGTCGGCGATGCGGACGCTATAAGCTACTGCGTAACTTTCGCATTCTCGCACGGCGGGGAAACGCAGGACGCGCTGGAATTTTTCATGTCGAACAGCGAGGCGCTTTTTGAAGTGAGCGCGGCTGTGATATAAGGTTAAAATTTTAAGGGAGTAATATATTGATTAAATTTATTCATTGCGCCGATATTCATCTCGGCTCGAGAATGGAAGCTCGCCTGCCGAGGGACAAGAGCGAAGAAAGAAAGCGCGAAGTGCGCGCAACTTTCGGAAAGATGGTACAATATGCCGCCGATAACGGCGTTAAAGCCATTTTAATGTCGGGCGACGTGTTTGACAGCGACCGTCCCTTAAAGAAGGATAAGGAATATTTTTACAGCGTGATAAAGAGCTGTCCGCAAATAGACTTTTTATATCTTCGCGGCAACCACGACGGCGACGAAAGCTACACAGAGGAGCTTGCAAACTTAAAGACTTTTACGGGCGAATGGAAAGGCTATGATTACGGCAATGTGCATATATGCGGCGCCGAACTCGACCGCGCCAACTTCCGTTCGCTGTCTTCCACGCTCAGACTGGACGGCGACAGGCTCAACATAGTCATGCTGCACGGTCAGGCAGACAGCTCGGACGGCGTCGGCAAAATCAATCTTCAATCGCTGCGCGAAAAAAATATAGACTATCTCGCGCTCGGACACATACATTCATTCAGGTCGGGCAGACTGGACGGACGCGGTCAGTACGCTTACAGCGGCTGCCTCGAGGGTCGCGGCTTCGACGAAACGGGAGAAAAGGGCTTCGTCCTCATCGAGGCGGAAGATAAAATAACTTTCCGCTTCGTGCCGTTCGCTTCGCGCACCATCTGGGAGCAGAGCGTCGACCTTAGCGGCATAAACGACTGGACGCAGGCTGTGCTTGCGGCAAAAAAAGCGGCTCGCGTGAGCGGCAGAGATATGTTGCGGCTCAATCTCGTCGGCGAAGTCGGCTTCGACAATTCCTCTCTTTCTGCCGACGTGCAGAAAGAGCTTGCGCCCCTTTGTTATTTTGCGTCGGTAAAGGACAATACCGTGCAGAAAATCGACGTTTCTTTCCTTGCGGAGGATAAGTCGATAAAGGGCGAATTCATACGCGCCGTCAGAGCGGACAACAAGCTCACGCCCGAGCAGCAGTCGCGCATAATATCGGCGGGACTTAAAGCGCTCGCGGGCAGGGGGGAAGAATTATGAAGCTCATTTCCTGTCATATAGAAAATTACGGTTCGCTCAGCCGCTTCGACTATAAGTTCGACGGCGGTTTCAACCAGTTTTACAGCAGCAACGGCAAGGGCAAGTCCACGCTCGCCTCGTTCATAAAGGCTATGTTTTACGGTCTGCCCACCGACACTTCGCGTTCAAAGTTCAACGAACGCCGCCATTTTTATCCCTTTTCGGGCGGCAACTTCGGCGGCAGTCTGACATTTTTCTGGCAGGGCAATACATACCGCATAGAAAGGCTGTTCACCCGCAGCGGCACGACGGGCGACGAGCTGCGCATATACGAAAACAACTCACCCTGCGGCAAGGGTTCGCCCTTTTTTGTTCAGGGCAGAGAGCCCGGCGAGGTCGTCTTCGGTCTGGACGAACAGTCATTCGTGCGCACCCTGTTTTTCAATGCCGAAAGGAGCGAGTTAAGCTCCACGGGCGGCATTAACGCAAAACTCAACGACTATCTCGCGCTCACCGACGGCGAAACCTCCTTCGAGAGGGCGCTTGCCGACCTCGACAAGGCGGCTAAAAAGCTCAAAATGCGCGGCGGCAAGGGGCGCATAGCCGAACTCGAGGAGCAGGTCAGAACTCTGCGCTCCGAAATAGACGCAAGGCAGAAAGTGTGCGCCGCGCTCGAAGGCAAATATGCCCAACTTAATTCGCTCAAGGCGCAGATAGCCTCGCTCGAAGCGCAGGAGGGCGAAAATAACAAGCGCGCCGAAATAAAGCAGAAATGGGCGCACTACGACGACCTCGTCGCCGCGGCGGAAAGGTGCGGGCGGCGCATTGCTCAAATAGAGGGGGCATATCCCGCGGGCATGCCTACGGAAAAGGACGCGGCGGAACTCAACGCCGCCGTGCTCAAGGAGGCGGAACTCAACGCAAAGATTGCCTCGGGAAACTTAAGCGAGAGCGAAACGGCTAAGCTTTCCGAGCTTGAAAATTTCTTCGGCGGCGACGCGCCGAGCGAAGAAAAACTCGATTGCATGAGCGAAAAAGCGCGCACGCTCACGGCAGAGCGCGCCTATATACAAGCGGCGGAAACGCAGGGCGACAGCCACTACGAAAAGCTGCGTTCGCAGTTCTCTTCGGGAGAGCCTTCCGAAGAACAGCTCGGCGAATGTGCCGAAGAGGTGGAAAATTACAAAAAACTTTGCTCCGCGCCCGCGCGTTCGGGCGGCATGCGTACAAGCTTAACCGCTTTAATTCTCGCGCTGGCGTGCGCGGCGTGCGGCGTAGCTCTGTTCGCGCTTAAAAATACCGCCTTCGGCATAGTCATGCTGTGCGTTGCGGCGGCAATCCTTGTCGCGACAGTCGCAACCCGCATTTATGTCAGAAAGCGTTCCGCGGAACAACCCGACGCGGGCGCAATCGAAGAAAATATAAAAAATTTCCTAGCGCCGTACAATGTCGAGCTTAGTCAGGGCGTCGCGTACGCCTATGCGAGGCTGTGCGAAGACCTTAAGGAATACCGCGCGTTGAAGCAGCAATATGCCGCTCGCGAGAGCGAGCTGTCGGAGCGCAAAGACAGGGTGCGTTCGCTCGGCGAAGAGCTGGAAAAATTCCTTTCGCCCTACGCTCTCGTCGGCGATGCGGAAACGCAGATTGCCGAAATCCGTTCCCGCGCGGAAGAGTACGCCTCGCTCAAGGTCAAGCGTTCTTCCGCCCGCGCCGCGGTTGCAGCGCTCAGGGGCGAACTCGATATTCTTGAAAGTTCGGCGGGCGGAATTTTAACGCGCTATAACCTCGGCGGACGGTCGTATGCAAACGCCTCGTCCAAAATTCGTGCGGACATATCCGAGCGCGAACGCCTTTTATCCGACCTTTCAGCCGCTAAAAAGAGCGCCGAAAACTTCGCTTCGGCAAACGCGCTCACTTCCCGTCCCGCGGAGGACGGCGGACAGTCGGTTGCCGCAGAGCTTGCCTCGCTCCGCTCGAGGGTGGCGGTAATCAGCAACGACATATCCGCGGACGAAGCGCTCACCGAAACGCTGGGCGAAAAGCAGAACGCGCTGAACAACGCGCAGGAAGAGCTTGAAGAGTGCAGGGAAAAATTCAAAACCTATGTCGCGGCGGGAGAGTTCTTGTCCCTCGCGGAACATTCGCTCAACGAAAAGTATGTCGCGCCCATAAAGGACAGATTTGCAGATTATGCCGAAGAGCTTAAAAGCGTGCTGGGCGGCGAAATTTACATGGACAGGAATTTTGCCATAACCTACGAAGAGGGGGGTGCAACCCGCACGGACGAACATCTCTCGTCCGGTCAGCGCGCAGTGGTGGCGTTCTGTTTCCGCCTCGCGCTTGCAGACAATATCTTCGGCGACGACCAGCCCTTCATCGTCATGGACGACCCCTTCAGCGACCTCGACGAAGAGCATTTGAAAAGGGCGGCAAAACTCGTAGAAAAACTTTCCCTTGGCAGGCAGATAATCTATTTCTGCTGCCACGAAAGCCGCAAAATGAAATAAAATGCGTCAAAGCGTTTAATAATTTGCCCTCGGCGCATCTGCGCCGAGGGCATGCGCTTTAATCAAAGCGGCACAAATTTATTCAGTTTGCGAAGAAGCAAAAATAGCGCCGCCGCGCGGGAATTTCCGCGCGGCGGCGCTATTTCCGTATTCTTTATTCAATAAATAAAGCTCTCGTCAATGCGCGCGTACCTTTCGCCGAACAGAGCGCGAGCTTTAGTTGTCGCCTCGCGCACAAAATCGCCCTTTTTCATCGTGTAGCCGTCGCGGTCGTGCCTGTAATTTTCGCACAGCGACAGTTTTAACTTTTCGTAGTCTTTGGCGACATCGGGAAAGGCGTTCAGATAGTCGCAAAAATACAGCTCGTCGTTGTCGCCCGCCCGACGAAGGTGCAAATGAAACACCTCGCTTGCAAACCCTTCCGTCGTGTAACCTCTGTTGAACGACAGTCTTTCGCCCTGCCGCGACATGAGAATGTATCCGTTGGCTCTGAGCGCGGCGGCACACTTGTCAAGGTCGGCTTCGCGCTCAACTTCGACGAGAATATCAACTATCGGCTTGGCATATATGCCCGCAACCGCCGTGCTGCCTATGTGACTTATCCTTATCGGTCTTACGGGGAAAAAGGATATAAGCCTCGCCTTTTCCCTCTCGAACATGCCCGCCCAGCCGTCGTCGTGCGGCACTAAAAATATGGGAAAGAGCTGCCAAAGCTCCTCTAAAGTCATCTCTTCGAGTTGTTTTGCCATAACTATTTTTTGCGCAGTTTTTCAAACGCCACCGCCCTGTCAAGGTATGCGTCCGCTTTCAGTCCCGCGCCCAGCGCGCACATCACTTTTGCAATCGCGCTCTCAAGGCACTCGTCTTTCGCCAATATAACGTTTTCGGGCAGCTTTGCCATGCTCGCATATACGTTCGCGCCGCTGTCGATGGGCGAAAGTATAACGGCAATGCCCCTCTCGCGGCAGTATTCGGCAAAGCGCAGAAAGTTCAGCTCCTTGCCCTCGGTGCAGACCGTGCCGCTGTGATAGGTTTCAACTATCACGGCTTCGGGACGCACCCTGTCAAAGTCGTAAAGCTCAAAGTTGAGCAGCGAACGCGCGGTAATCAGCATTATTTCGTCGCTTACGGGCTTGCCTATCGCCCGTCTTCCGCCCGCGCGGAGCTGTTTTTCGTCGGGCTTGAGGGGGGAGGGAATTAGTTTAACCTCTCCGTTTTCAATTTCGGCAAGGGGAATATCCTTGGCGCTGCGGTAAAAGCCTGTCAGCTCGTCGCAGAAAGTAAGTCTGTCCGCAAGGTGCATGACGGGGCGGGACGGACAATTCGCAAAGCTGACGAATACGCCCTTAAAGTCGGTTTTTTCGATAAAATCGACGGCGGCGATAAAGTTGGTAAGACCGTTCTGCCTTTCGTCGTCGAGGGGGAAGAGTGAAGAAACAAGCACGACAGGCAGGGGCAAATCGCACAGAGTCAGCGCAAAGTAATGCGCGTTTATGCACAGCGAGTCCGTGCCGTGAGTTATTATTATGCCGTCCGCGGCGGAAAAATCCAAAGATTTCACCTCGTCGTAAATGGCGTAAAGTTGCTTTTTGCCCACGTTTTCGCTCAGCATGTCGACGGGCGACGAGCAGATAAATTCAATGTCGTCGCCGCGCTCGGCGCGGTACATTTCTATTAACTTTCTTTTAGCCTGACCGTCCAGACCCACGCGACCCGAAGCGCTCGCGCAGCCTATCGTTCCGCCTGTAAAAATGACGTAAATCTTCTTTTTCATGCAATCCTCGCTTGAAATATTATACTTTCGCCCGCGCAATCTGTCAACTTGCTTAGCAAACGGCGCCGTTCAGAAATATAAACGGCGCCGTTTATTTCAATCTTTAAGTCCAAGCAAATAATCGGCGCTTTCGTCTAATAATTTGCAAAGCTCAATTAAAATCTCAACCGAAGGAAAATTATCCCCTTTTTTCCAGTTTGAAATGTTGCTTTCGGAAATATTTAAAATTTCCGCAATCTGGCTTTGAGTATATCCGCTGTTCCTGATAGCTTCGGATATTCTGTCTTTGAATTTATTCATAGTGTAAGTGTAATTAAAATATAAAAATTCTGCTTGACAATTCAGTTAAACTGAACTATAATCAAATTATGAAATTGACAAAAAAACCCAAAAAATCTATTTTTTCAAAAATTTACGCCTTTTTTTTAATAATATTGACATCTGCATTGATAATTTTTTCGATAGTCAGTTGTTTTGTTATAATTCCTTTACAATAACGCGGAGGGGGGTATGGCATTAATAAATTGTCCGCATTGCGGTAGGCAGATTTCTGATACATGTGGTGTTTGCATTCATTGCGGAAAGAGTATTAAATCTCTTCATGTCGGGCAGTTAAAAAAATATTTCAGTCTGCCGTCAATCGACAGAATAACTCTGGACAATGAATTTTTTTATGTGCGGAATAAAAAATACGGTAAAGTAATGAATAAAGCTGCAAGTCTTTCTCTTTATAAAAGTGCCAGCCTTTGGACTGCCGTTATTTTGGGTATTTGTGCAGGAATTCTGACATTTGCAGTTGTTAAGACAAATCCTGCACAGCAGAATAATTTATTGATTGCCATGAGTTTGCCTTGCAGCTTTGTTATGGCAATTATATTTTATATTGTAAGCGGCATCTTATATTTAAGATTGCGCAAGGTAAATAAAAAATTAATTATCAGTTTAAAAAGATATCAAAAATGGCTGAAAGAGGAGAAAGCAATAGAGTTTAATCCCAAATTTTCTTCTTCCTGGCAAAGCGGTTATTATGCGCAAATAAATCTAAATGAGGAGGAATTTTAATGGGTAACATTAATAACACAATAAAATGCCCTGAATGTGGCAACATAATATCTGCTTCAGATTCTCAATGTCTTAACTGCGGTTTTAAGTATAAAGTTTGCCCTGAATGCGGTGAAGTTAATATAGAGAATTCGGTAAAATGCAGAAACTGCGGGGCTTTGCTGAATAAATGCGAAGAAGCAAGTGATAATTGTGAAAATATTTCGTTAAGTGTCGAATTTTCGGATGCGGAAATTTCGCTTGAAGATTTATGGGGGAAGGCTGTTCAAAGCAAGTCAGATAATGTAAAATATATCGGATACGCAATTAAAGCTGTATATTTCATCAATATGGTAATAGAAGCTGTTTTTGTAAGTGTATTTTTTGAGTGGTTTAATACCAGTAACCCTTTAACTCTGATAGTTAAGGCTGAAACGTGTTTTAACACGATAAAAATTTTAACTTGGATACAGATTGTATTGTTGATAATAAAAGCGGCTCTTTCAAGCGCCAAAAAAAATTATATTGATAAAAACATGGTTGTTTGGATTAAAAAACGAAATTTAAATCCTGTAACGTATCTAAAAAAGTATTTAGATTTTGACAATGAAGATCCCATGACTAAATTTTGGGAAAAAGATAAAGTTGAAAAGGACATGCAATTATGTTATTTGTCAATACGTCCCCAAGAACAGCGATATAAAAAATTATCGAATGTAGCCTGTCTGATAGCGGAGTCTTACATGTATATAGTAGGAAATCTAACAATTTTAGGAGTTTTTCAGGCATTAATGGTTCAAAAAATTAATGGTACAGGTTTTGAATATAACTGGATACCTTTAATAGTAAATATATGTATAGCTGCCGCTATATTTCTATTTGCTTACATTTCAGGAGAACGAGTTTTAAACAAACACGCGGAAAACTGGATTAAGGATGAATTTCTAAAAAATAATATACTCAATGAGAGTGATATACAAAAAGAAGGACGTTAAAACGTCCTTCTTTTTGTTTGTAGGTTTGAAACGCCATAATTGTTTAGTGGTCTGTAAATAAATTTGCAAGCCTATTGAATATTGCAAAAGTTTGGTGTATAATTCAGTTATCAATGTTATTTGATAATGGGGGTAATATGTTTGATTTTGAATATTATGCGCCGACGAAAGTTGCGTTCGGCAGACAAAGTTTAAGCTCGCTGGCATCTTACATAAAGGGCTGCGGCTGCAAAAAGGTGCTTCTTCACTTCGGCGGAGGCAGCGCTGAAAGAAGCGGCGTACTCGCCATCTGCCGTTCGGCTCTCAGAGAGGCGCAGGTCGGGTGGGTTGAACTGGGCGGAGTAAAACCCAATCCCAGACTTTCGCTCGTTTACGAGGGCATTGAACTGTGCAGAAAAGAGGGCGTGGACTTTCTTCTCGCCGTGGGCGGAGGTTCGGTTATAGACAGCGCCAAAGCGATAGGTTACGGACTTACAAACGACGGCGACGTGTGGGATTTTTACGAGGGCAAAAGAAAACCTTGCGCCTGCATGTCCATAGGCGTGGTGCTTACCATCGCCGCCGCGGGCAGCGAGATGAGCAATTCTTCTGTAATAACCAAGGAAGAGGGCGCACTGAAGCGCGCCTGCAACACCGATTATGCCCGTCCCGCGTTTGCAATAATGAACCCCGAGCTGACGTTTACGGTTTCGCCCTATCAGACGGCGTGCGGCTGCACGGACATTTTAATGCACACCATGGAAAGGTACTTCACCAACGGCGGAAACATGGCTATAACCGACGCGATGGCGGAAGGGCTCATGCGCACGGTAATATCCAATGCGAGAAAGGTCATTAAAAATCCTTCCGACTACGACGCGCGGGCGGAAATAATGTGGGCTTCGTCCCTTTCGCACAACGGGCTTACGGGCTGCGGAAACAGCGGCGGGGACTGGGCTGTTCACGGCATAGAACACGAGCTCGGCGGTCTTTACGACGTCGCTCACGGCGCGGGACTTGCGGCAATCTGGCGGGCGTGGGCGGAATACGTATACGCCGACTGCATAGACCGCTTTTACCTGTTCGCCCTGCACGTCATGGGCGTGCGTCCCAGCGGCACGCGCGAGGGCATTGCGCGCGAGGGTATAGATAAATTCTGTCAGTTCCTCACCGAAATAGGCATGCCCGTCAGCCTCGGCGAGCTGGGCGTTCATCCCACCGAGCAGGAATTTGCCGACATGGCTAAAAAGTGTGCCCTTTCGGGCGGCGGCAAGAAGGGCAACGCAAAAGTTCTTTACGAACAGGATATAGCCGCTATTCTGAAAAACGCGCAGTAAAAAGCGGGCGCGCCGCAGCGGCGCGCGTTAAATAGGTCAAAAGCGCGTTGAACGGCACATATGTGCCGTTCAACGCGCCAAATGCCTCAATTTGGCAAGGCGAGCTTAAAAACTGGCATAAAAACGCATTGGTGCGGGGATATATGCTCGCCAAACATAAAAATATGGCGCACGCGCCCGACTTTTAACAGATAAAAGGCGCATATATGCGCCCGCAAAACGCATATGGCAAGAGATTTATTCAAAAAGGTCGCGGCGGACGCGAGGGAGGATGCAAATAAGCTCCTTGCCCGCCCCGAAGAGTTGTATTCCCGCGGTGACGAAATACGTTCGCCCTTCGCGCGCGACTATACGCGCATACTTCACAGCATGGCTTTCAGGCGGCTCAAGCACAAGACGCAGGTGTTTTTCAATGTCGATAACGACCACGTCTGCACCCGCCTCGAGCACGTCGCTCACGTCGGTTCTGTAAGCAATACCATAGCGAAATATCTCGGGCTCAACGACGAACTTACGCAGGCAATAGCTTTCGGTCACGATCTGGGGCACGCGCCCTTCGGACATTACGGCGAAAGCGTTATTTCCTCGATAAGCGGCAAATTCATAGGTAGAAGTTTCTGGCACGAGCGCAACGGTCTGCGCCTTGTCGACAGCGTGGAACTGCTCGAGGACAACTTCAGAAATCTTCGCAACCTCAACTTGACTTACGCCGTTCGCGACGGCATAATTTCCCATTGCGGCGAAGTGGACGAAAACGGTTTAAGACCGCGCGGCGAGCTCATCGATTTATCCCTCTTCGACAAGCCCGGCGCATACGCGCCCGCCACATGGGAGGGCTGCGTAGTCAAGATTGCGGATAAAATCGCCTATCTCGGCAGGGACATAGAGGACGCGCTCGCGCTCGATTTTATAGACGAAGAGGGCAAAAAAGAGCTTGCGGAAATGGCAAAATCGGACGGCGCGGTCAATACCACGGTGATTATGCACGGGCTTATCCTCGATATATGCCGCAACTCTTCGCCGTCGGAGGGCATAGTGCTTTCTGACGAGGCGTTTCGTAAGCTGCGCGCCGTAAAAGATTTCAATTACAGAAGAATTTACAAAAGCTTGCGCTTTGCGCATTATCAGCGGTATGCCGAAATGGTAATCAACAGCCTTTTCGACGCCCTGTTCGACATGTACAGGGAAGGGGACACGATAGCTTACGTTCAAAGCAGGGCAGAGGAATATCCCGAGCTTTGCTCGTCGTTTTGCAACCACCTTGCAAAGCTGTGCGACCGCTCGGTAGTGCCGCGCGGCAGCCTTGCGGAGCTTTCCGCCCGCTGCAAGAACGCCAAAATTTACGCCAAACTCACAACGCCCGTAATCTATGCGCAGGCGGTAATTGACTTTATTTCGGGCATGACGGACAAATTCGCCGTCAGGGTCTACAACGAGTTGCTGTCCTATTAAGCCGCGTTCGGCGCGCCGAATGCAATTTTCGGTTGAGGACTTGACATTATTCGCGCGCATGATTTATAATTTAGTAAATAAATGACAAGAGGTAAAATACTATGAAAATGCTCGTTGCAATACCCGAATGGTTTGTCCAGTGGGGCTGGATGGCATGCGTGGGAGCAATCTTTCTCATTGCGATAATAATAACGATAATAGTTCTCGCGGTAAAGCGTAAAAAGGCTACCGTCGCGGACGAAAACGCCGCAGAAAGCGAGGCGGAAGAACAGCCCGTTGCTCAGGTTGAAGAGGAGAGCGAGGGCAGCGCGCCCGTCGAGGAGGAAGCCGAAGAAGAGGAAGAACCTGTAAAAGAGCAGGAAACTGCAACTAAATCTGAAAACGAGGCAAAGGCGGAAAGCGTTGCAAAGGCAGAGGGCGAAGCCAAAGCCCAGCCCGCAAACAAGACCTATCATGTTTCCAAGCGCAAGGCGGACGGCAGGTGGCAGGTCAAGATGGCAGGCGGCTCGAGGGCGATAAAGCTTTTCTTCACCCAGCTCGAGGCTATCGACTTTGCGAAGAAACTCGCAGAAAACCAGGAAGCCAAAATCGTCATCCACAAGGAGGACGGCACTTTCCGCAGACTTACATATCACAGCAAAAAGTAATTTCATGCGCTCCGCGGCTGTCGCCGCGGAGCTTTTTTGCGCCTCGCGGTATTTAGTCGGTGCGATACGGCAAGGCGTTATAATGTACATCCTTTTGCGCCGCGCGGGAGGCGGCTCGTCTCCCGCGCGGCGTTTTGCTGTAATCGGGCATAAATTTTTCTGCTTTGCGGTTATATTGTTTTGCGTATGAGCGGGGCGCGTTTGCGCGGCTTTTTAAATTAATTCCGGCGTGCCGACTTTTGCGGGCGAAAAGCGGAAAATGACGTGCAAAAATGCAAATGGACGGCAATCAACGGTAAAATCAAAAAGGCGGCGCGCAGGACGTTAGTCCTGCGCGCCGCCGGGTGTCTGTAGCAG
>CASDOP010000017.1 GCA_949282385.1 uncultured Clostridia bacterium | reverse complement strand
TTAGACGAAAAGGCAAAAGCATGCACGGAAAAGAAACGCGCGGTAAGCTTCGGAACAAGGGCAAATCCATACGAAAACGAGATAAAAGCGTATACAAGAAAAAAGAATTCGGGCATTGGGAAATAGATACGGTGGTATCCGGACGTAGTTTATCGAAATGATTTTATCTGTTTACGAATGTGGTTAAAGAAAAGGCGACAAGCTGAAAACAGGCAAATTCAGTTATTGTGCCGTTTGCGGTATTCATTCGGTAAGCTCCCCGTGTATTTTTTGAATGTTCGTGAGAAATGACTTTGAGAAGAAAAGCCGAGATAGGCGCTTATTGCCACAGAAGTTTTATCGGTATAACGGAGGAGACGTTTTGCTTCTTCTATTTTTTCTTTTAATATAAAATCGATGAGATTCTCGTTGGCCTCTTCTTTGAATTTGACGGATAATCTGGAGCGGCTCAAAAACAAGGCCTTTGCAATATCGTCTGTAGTTATAGGTTCCGACAGGTGATGCTGAATGTATTTTGCTACATCTTGAACAAGTTTTGACGGTTGCTTTCCGTAGCGGAGTTTTTCAACACGCTCTGCATAGTCGAAAACCATATGGTATTGTAAATTCGTTATGCGGTCGATATTATTCATCAATTCACATTTCTGGATATATGCGTCGCTTAAGGAAAGGGCATCGTCGACATCCATGCCGCCACGGATTGCTCCCCTTGATATGAGTGTAGCGGTCACAATAAAAGTATTTTTGATTTGGCGCAATTGATCGGAAGCAAGGATGCCGCCGCGGATTGCAGGTGCATCTGCGATCCATTTTTTCAGGGACGTAGTATCGCCGCGGCGAACAAAATTGACTATTGTCTGTTCAAGTGCAAGGGTGTTGTGGACGTTTTGCCGATCCCGGATTGCCGCCGGATCCGAATCAAAGTTGTATTTCGCGCGTTCTTCTTCTAATTTTGCTTTAAGATCTTGCTGCTCGGCATCGTAAATGATTATATCTCCGAGTCCGAGTTTTTCCCCGTTCATTACGTAATTCATGGTGCAAAGAATTTGCAGGATACTGTCAAGGGGCATAGATACGATGCTTTTCATACCAATGATGAAGTCAGCGGCGTCGTCGGGACTCACGTCGCACTCGAAGGCGAGTTCCCGTAAAGTCTGTTCATTATTTGAGGTCTGGATAGAAGGTCCGATGATAATTTTGTTTTCACCGTCACTAACGATTCCGTAATAGTGAAAATACGGAGTGATATAGTATCCGACGTGAGTATCGATCGACAAAATATCTTTCTTAAAGGCAGTCATTGGGTCTTTGGGTAAATTTACAAGGGCGTGATAAAAAATCTGTCGGTTATTTTTATACAAGCGAATCGGTATTCCTGACATGTTGCCTATAACAGTGCAAAGATAATTGTAATCCAAATTTTTCATTGGCTATCCCTCCGAAGTCAAAACAATTATAATGGAAATAAAACAAAAATGCAAGACTATCAAGTGAAGAAAGTGTATAATTTTTATGAAAGACGTACAAGGGGACATTTTGGATTATGGATATAAAAGGATTGCTTTCGGAACTGACTGTGGAAGAGAAGGCTGCACTCGTTTCGGGAACGGATTTTATGTACACAAACCGTATTCCGAGATTGAATATTCCATCGTTGCGAATGTCGGACGGTCCTCACGGATTACGGGTACAGGCAGGAGAAGGGGATAACGGCGTAACGGGAAGCCTTCCTGCTACGGCATTTCCTACGGCAGCTTGTACGGCGTCAGGATGGAATCCTGAAAATACACGCAAAATGGGGAAGGCCATTGCACGGGAGTGTCATAAGTATGGCGTACATATCGTTCTCGGTCCGGGAGCAAACATAAAGCGCAATCCAACGGCAGGACGTAACTTCGAATATTTTTCGGAAGATCCGTTGCTTGCGGGAAAAATGGCGGCGGCGGAGGTAAACGGTATTCAAAGCGAGGGAGTGGGGGTATCCGTCAAGCATTTTGCGCTCAACAATAGCGAAAACTACCGTTTTATGGGCGATTCCATCGCGGATATGCGTGCAATCCGTGAGATATATCTCAAGGTGTTTGAGATTATCGTGAAGGAAAGCAACCCCGCAACAATGATGTGTGCCTACAATAAAATCAACGGCGAGTATTGTTCTCATAACAAATGGCTTCTTACCGACGTGCTCCGTAACGAATGGGGTTTTGACGGGCTTGTTATGACAGACTGGGGCGCCATGCATGACCGCGTTAAGTCTTTGCAGGCGGGGCTTGATCTTGAAATGCCGGGAGACGCCGCTATTTGCCGGAAATGGATTTTGGATAGCGTAAAAGACGGTACGCTTTCAATAGAGGATTTGGATAAGTGCGTTTCAAATATTCTTCGCGGAATTGAAAGATATGCCGGGAAAATAGCGGATAACAGCGATTTTGAAGAAAATGACCGCCTTGCCGGTGAAATCGCCGAGGATTGTGCGGTGCTTATGAAAAATGACGGAGTTCTTCCGCTTGCAGAGAACAAAAAAATTCTTGTCGTCGGCGATTTGTTTGAGAAAATGCGCTATCAAGGCGCAGGCAGTTCCATGATAAATCCGACCAAGGTAACATCGCCCAAAACCGCTTTTGATTCAATGCGTATCCCGTATGCTTTCAAGCGCGGATACGCGGAGGATAAACTTGAGCCGCAGAAAGAATTTATCGCCGATACGATTACAGCGGCGGCAAAGTACGAAACGGTACTTGTTTTTGCGGGACTCACGGATTATGTGGAGAGCGAAGGGTGCGACCGCGAAGATATGCGGTTGCCCGAAAACCAGCTCGCGGTCATCGACGCGCTTTGTAAAACAGGAAAAAAGGTAATAGTCGTTCTCTTCGGCGGATCGCCCGTAGAATTGCCGTTTGCAGATAGAGTAAACGCGATACTGAATATGTATCTGCCCGGTCAGAACGGGGGAACGGCTTGTGCAAATCTGTTATTCGGAAGGGCAAATCCTTCGGGCAGACTTGCCGAAACCTGGCCGTTGAAATACGAGGACGTGCCTTTCGGAAATGAGTTCGGCAAGACAATTAACGAAATTTATAAAGAAAGTATATTTGTCGGCTATCGCTATTATACGACGGCAAGAAAGCAAGTACGATATCCGTTCGGGTACGGCTTATCTTATACGAGCTTTGAGTATTTGAATATGCAGGTGCAGGAGTGTGCCGACAAGTTTATCGTATCCTGCGAAGTAACAAACAGCGGAAAACGTGACGGCGCAGAAGTCGTACAGCTTTATGTCAAAGCTCCGCTGAGCGATATATTCAAACCGGAACGGGAACTCCGCGCGTTCAAAAAAGTGTATGTGAAAGCCGGCGAAAGCGCAGTAGTGGAATTAACGGTTTCTAAGTCAGATTTGAGATACTACGACATCAAGAGAAATGATTGGGTATTGGAGGGAGGAACGTATGAAATGCAACTATGTTCCGACAGCCGGACCGTTATTCTTTCAAAAGCTCTTCAAATCGACGGCAAGAACGATTCTCCATATAGCGATGAAATCAGTAAAGCTTACACCGGGGCTGGTTTTATCGGGTTGACAAACTCCCTGTTTGAAAAAATGAGCGGGGAAAAGATTCCCGCCGTGCCGCCCGCAAAGCCGCTTCGCCTTGAATCGCGTTTTACGGATTTACGGGCAACGGTTATGGGCAGAATTCTGTTTAATGCGGTTCTCGGCGTGGCGGGAAAGCAAATGAAAGAAGCGCAGAAATTGCCCGAAGGTACAGAAAAAGATAATAAGATCAAAGGGGCAATGTTTCTGAAGCGTATTCTCGAATCCAATTCTATCATTACGATGTCAATGTCTGCGGGAACGAATATGCCGTATAACTTTGCACAAGGATTCGTAAATCTTGCAAACGGACATTTAATCAAAGGAATCAAGTGCTTTTGCACGAAAATAAAAGTACCGGCTTTGCCGAAAGACAAGGAGGAAAAAAGATAATGGCTACTGCGGGGAAAATGTTGAGCGGGCGGATTTTTAACAGTAAAGTAAAGTCGCAGAACGTGACGGGCAAGGAAAAGTGGCTGGGCTATTTGCTCGGCCCGTGCGGCGCGCTTTTATTCAACGCCGTAATGGCGGTGTACCTCAACCAATACTACACCGACGTTCTCAAACTCGGCGGGGTGTGGGGAGGAATGTTCCTTGTCATATTCCCCATAATCTCAAAAATAATCGACGCAATAACAAACGTCGTCATGGGATGGGTGATAGACCGCACGCACACCAAACAGGGCAAGGCGCGTCCGTGGTTGCTCTTATCTGCACCCCTTCTGGCTGTAACGGGCGTGCTTTTGTTCGTAGTCCCAAGCGGCAACCAGACGTTACAGGTCATCTGGGTAATGCTCTCGTATAACCTCTACTATGCGGCGGCTTACACAATTTATACAATGAGTCACAACCTGATGGTGCCGCTTTCCACGCGCAACGCAAACCAGCGCGGCGTGCTTGCGGTGTTCAACAATGTAAGCTCGATCATGATGAGCGGCATTGTCGTCGCGCTTGTGTTTCCCATGGCAATAATGCCCGCGCTCGGCACCAGCAAAACGTTGTGGATGGTTGTGATGTCCGTTCTCTCGTGCATAACGCTGCCGCTCGTGTTCCTCGAATACTATTTTACCAAGGAGCGCGTGACTGCCGAATCGAACGGGCGCGAAGAAAAGAAGATACCTTTCACCCTGCAGCTCAAAGCAATTTTTACCGATAAATTTATGCTGCTTATTCTTGGGTATTTCCTTCTTTACACTCTAACTTCGCAGCTCAAAAACCTTTCGCTTCCCTACTATTGCAACTACGTTTTGGGTACATATAACGACGGTATCACGCAGACGCTTGTGTCCGTTCTCGGCGGTATCCCAATGGGCATAGGCATATTTGCCGTATGGCCGCTCGCCAAAAAAATCGGCAAAAAGAACATTACTGTTTTAGGTTTTGTGCTGTATGCTTTGGGTTCGGGCATTTGCTGGATAGCGCCCTCTAACCTTTATATAGTGCTCGTCGGGCAGTTCATCAAAAATATTGGCGGCCTGCCGTGCGCGTATGTGTTCATGTCGCTCTTTGCCGACGCGCTCGACCATCTCGAATGGAAAAACGGCTTCCGCTGCGACGGTATCGCCATGTCGACATATTCAGTAATTATGACCGCGGCGGCGGGCTTTGTAACGGGCATATTCAACGGAGCTATCTCGGGCGCGGGCTATATCCCTCCCGAAAGCATCGCCGTTGCCCCAGAACTCACCGACGCAATGCAGAAGATCTTTACAAATGCCGACGGCACGCTGGCAATTATCTTCAACCAGCCCGAACTCGTGAATAATCTTTTCATATTTTTCTTCGTGGGGCTGGAAACTATAGCCGGCATTGTGTATGCGCTTATGCTCATGCCCGTCACCGTCGAAAAGACTCTGTCCCGCAAGCAGCTCGTCATCCGTCAGCGCCAGAAGGCTGAATGCGAGGCCGCGGGCGAGGTGTGGGTGGAACCCGAAGTGCGCGCCGAGGAGGAACAGCGCGAGCTTGACGAGCAGGCGGAGGAGATATTCCGTAAAGAACTCAAAGAGCGCTGTAAAAAGAAAGGCCTCGACTATGACCTTGAACTTGAAAAGCATATTGAAGCAGTGCGCATAAAGCAGGAAAAGCAGGTTGAAAAAGAGCGGCTTGCAAAAATCAAATCTGAAGAAAAGGCAAAAATCGCTGCAGATAAAAAGGCAGATAAACTTGCCAAAATGACAGAAGAACAGCGAGCTGCTTACGAAAAGCGCGCCGCCGACCGCGTTGCAAAGGAAGAGGCGCTGTGGCAAAGGGAACAGGCCGAGGGCGAAAAGATATACGAAAAGATGCAAAAAGCCCTTGCCGAGGCCGAGGCAAAGGCCGCGGAAAAACAATAAAGGATATGCCGTATCGGCGCTATTTATAAAAATGAAAGTTACGCAAAGCAGTATGCCGCTCCTCGATTCGGAAGGCAAAAAGATAGAAGCCCACGCGGGCGGCGTGATAAAGCAGGGCAATACATTTTATTGGTACGGCGAAAACAAGCAGTACACTACCGGCCGCAACAAGATATGGACGTGGGGTGTAAAGTGCTATTCTTCGCAAGACCTTGTAACCTGGCACGACGAAGGGTATATTATGCCGCCTTCGCAAGATGAAGGTAGCTGGCTGCATCCTTCGCGTCATCTCGACAGGCCGCACATAGTGTATTGCCCGTCCACCAAAAAATATGTGTGCTGGATCAAGTTCAGCGGCAAAACGGAGGCTTGCTTCGGCATATATGTTTCAGAAAATCTTTTGGGTGGGTATTCGACCGTGCGCGAAAATTTCCGCCCGTTCGGGCTGGAAGTCGGCGACTTCGATATATATGTGAACTCTGCGGGGGAAGGCTTTTTGTACTTTGTAAACGCCCACAACGGCATTGCCGCGTGCAGGCTTACGCCCGATTTGTGCAACGTTGCGGGTGAATACAAGATGTACTATACAGGGCTTTGCGTGCCTTACTGCCGCGAGGGGGTGGCTGTTGCCGAACTTGACGGAAAGCTGTATATGTTCACCAGCGGCATGACGGGATATATTCCCAACCCTTCCGAGGTCGCCCTGCTTTCTTCGCCGCTCGGCGAAATACGCGTTCTCGGCAATCCGCACGTAGGGGATAGTACGCAAACTTCCTTTTCAAGCCAGATCTCGCAGGTGTTCAAAGTCGGCAACGGCGCAATTGCCATTGCGGACAGATGGATCCCATGCCTTAAATTCAAGCCGGGTCAGAGCGAAAAAATGATGCGCGCGCTCGCCTCGTGCATAGACGGCAGGCGCTACCGCTCAAACATATTTGAAAAAATGTCGCTTGCGCGCTATCCGTGGAATTGCAACAGGGTGAATACCTCTCTCTCGGAATATGTATGGCTGCCCGTGGAGTTGAACGGCGGGATCCCATCAATAAAATGGACGGATAAATTTACATTAGAAATGTAAAAGAGCGACATATATGCCGCAGATAACGACTATGAAAAAATCCAAAAAGAGGGCAATAATAATATCTTCGATAGCTGCGGTTTTGATTGTCGCCTGCATTGCAGGGTTGCTTGTCGCGGGCAGTCTATGGGGCATACCGCCGTTCGACGGTCTGTTCGATATGCGCATTGCAAAACTTGCCGGTAACAGAGAGCAATATAACATTGAAAACGTCGAAGAGCTTGAAAACAGCCCGCTCGAAGGCATGAATATCTGTTATCTCGGCTCGTCGGTGACTTACGGTGCAAGTTCGCTCCAGACCTCGTTTGTCGAATACATAGCGAAGCGTAACAATACGACGTACGTAAAGGAGGCGGTCAGCGGCACCACGCTGGTCGACGAGGGCATTGGTTCATACGTATCTCGTATGCAATCGCTCGGTAAGGACGCGCATTTCGATATGTTCGTCTGCCAGCTCTCCACCAACGACGCCACGCAGAATAAAGCTCTCGGCGAAGTTTCTGAGGACGGCACGACGGAGTTCGACACGCATACGGTGTGCGGAGCGATAGAATACATTATCACATACGTAACTCAAACGTGGAATTGTCCCGTGGTGTTCTATACCAACTCATATTATGACAGCCAGCCCTACGCCGCAATGGTCAATGCGCTGGAAGAGATACGGCAAAAATACGATATAGGCGTTATCGACCTGTATTCGGACGAAGCGTTCAACGACATTTCTGACGAGCGGCGTGCGCTTTATATGGCGGACGACATACACCCCACCAAGGCGGGCTACCTTGAATGGTGGACGCCCAGGATGGAAAAGTATTTATATGATTTTATAGGAGAGAACATATGAAAGCAATAAATTTAAAGACGGAGTATCTGGTAAATCCGATAGGCATCGACATAAAAAATCCCCGCCTTATGTGGAACTGCGAGGGCGGGAAAAAGCAGACGGCATACCGCATTATAGCTGTGTCGGACGGTAAAACAGTGTGGGACAGCGGAAAAGTGACGTCATCCTCAATGCGCGCCGAATATCCCCAGCCGCCTGAATCGCGGCAGAAGGTGGAGTGGAGCGTAACCCTCTGGGACGAAAATGACAAAGAGGGGGAGAGCGCCTCGGCAGCGTTTGAATACGGACTTTTGAACGCCTCTGACTGGCAGGCGAAGTGGATAAGCGGAAATTACAGGGTCAATAAAAGGAGGCGCTATCCCGTCGACTGTTTCAAAAAAGATTTTACCGCCATCGGTGTTGTAAAGGCGCGGCTGTACGTCACCGCCTGCGGGCTTTATGAAGTGAAGATAAACGGCGGGCGCGCGGGCAACTTTGTGCTCGCTCCCGGACATACCGACTACACAAAGCGCATACAGAACCAGACCTACGACGTAACCGAACTTATAAAGAGCGGCGCGAACGTAATCACCGCAGAGCTCGCTGACGGCTGGTACCGCGGCAGTTGCGGCGCGTGGGGCCTGCGCAATCAGTACGGCACGCAGACAAAACTTTTGGCTCAACTTGAACTCACCGACGGCAGCGGCAAAATTTCGCGCATAGTTACGGATGAAAGCTGGAGATGGTCGGACAACGGCCCCATCACCTTTGCCGACAACAAGGACGGCGAAATTGTAGACGCGCGCAAAAAGCCCACATATTCGGGCAACGCAAAACTTGCAAAGTGCAAAGTCGTTCCCTCCGCCTCAAACAACGTTGCCCTCACCGAGCACGAAAGGTTTTCAAATCCCAAACTTATAGTCACCCCCAAGGGTGCGAAGGTGCTTGATTTTGGCCAAAACATAGCGGGATATGTGGCGTTTTCCGTAAATGCAAGGGCTGGGCAAAGGCTGGTTTTGCGCTTCGGCGAAATGTTCGACGGTGAAGGCGAATTCACGCAGAAGAACATTCAATGCGCCACCAAAAAGCGCGCCACGCCGTTGCAGAAGATAGAGTACACCTGCACAGGCGGCGTAAATACATACAAGACAAAGTTCGCCATATTCGGCTTTCAGTATATGCTCGTCGAGGGCGACGCGGAGTGGAAAGCGGACGACTTTACGGCCGTCGCCGTGTATTCGGATATGCAGCCGACGCTCTCGTTCGACTGTTCGCACAATCTTATAAACAAGTTTGTGCAGAACACTATGTGGTCGGCAAAGAACAACCACGCCGACGTTCCCACCGACTGCCCCACGCGCGAGCGCCACGGCTGGACGGGCGACGCGCAGATATTTGTGAACACCGCAAGCTATCTGTTCGACTACGACTCATTCGCCCGCAAGTATATCGCGGATATGTGCGACGGCCAGCATAAAAACGGCTGTTTCAGGCAGATAACTCCGCGCGGCGGCATTGATTTTTACATGAATACGATGGACGGTTCTGCAGGCTGGTCGGACGCGGGCGTGCTCATTCCTTACAGGCTGTGGAAACAGTACGGCGACAAGCGCATAATTTCTCAAAATTACGCCGCGATGAAAAAATATGCCATGTTCAAAATAAAGACTTTGGGCAAGTGGTATTTGACGGCGCTTCCCACGGGCGTGGGGCTGAAATATAGAAAATATATCTCCAATTACGGCCAGTCATACGGCGAGTGGGCGGAGCCCGTAGACGTCAACGCCTTCCGCATATCCGACTTTGTATGCCCCCACCCCGAAGAGACCACGGCATATGTCGTATATATGCTCGAACACATGGCTGAGATTGCTGCGGAGCTCGGCAAAAAGGATGACGAAAAATTATATAAAAAATATGCCGACAGGGCGCGCACGGGCTACCGCAGACTCGTTCAGACTAAAAAGTATTCATACGATACCGACCGCCAGGCAAAGCTGGTGCGACCGCTGTATATGAACCTTCTTACGGGCGAACAGCGTGAGTTTGCCCGAAAGCGGCTCCTTAAAGCGCTGGATAATTACGGCTGGCGCCTAGGCACGGGATTTTTGTCTACTCCGTTTATTTTGTACGTGCTTGCCGATATGAACATAGAGTACGCCTACCGCCTGCTTGAAAACGAAGAGATGCCCGGCTGGCTGTTCATGCCCAAGATGGGCGCGAATACCATATGGGAGAGCTGGGAAGGCACCAAGGCGCAGGGCGGCGTGGCTTCGCTCAACCATTATTCCAAGGGCGCGGTGTGCGAATGGCTCTTCGGCGAAATGTGCGGCATAAACGTAGACGGCGAAAACAAGTTCCGCATCGCCCCCAAACCTGGCGGCAGATTGACTTATGCAAGGGCGGAGTACCAAAGCGTATATGGAAAGGTGGCCTGCGGCTGGCAAAAGACGGAAAGCGGTTGGAAATACACCGTTTCCATTCCCGCAAATACGACGGCGGAAGTCGTATTGCCCGACGGAAGAAGTAAGACGGTCGGGGCAGGGGATTATACTTTTTGATCAGGAAGACCGCAAATGAAAACGATTGCGTTGATTGCACACGACAATGAAAAACCGGAAAACCGCCGCCGAATCGAACGCAAAGTAATTTCAGGTCAGAAAACGGCACGTCATTTCCCGGTTTCTGCAAAAACGGGTAAAGCAAATAAAGGATAATACGGTCCCATCAGCCGTATCTTTATAGTAAACACGCCTCCTCAGGCGTAATAAAAGAGTAAGACGGTTGCCGCCGTAAGTTGCGGCGGCAACCAAAAAAAATATTTGTTATGAAAAAGTATTATCTTGCAATTGATATAGGCGCTTCTTCCGGCAGGCATATTGTCGGCTGGGAAGATAACGGGGCGATCAGAACGGACGAAGTTTTCCGTTTTCCGAACGGAACAAAAGTACAATGCGGTCATCTTGTCTGGGATATTGACGGTTTGTTCAAAAACGTGAAAAAGGGTATCCGGTGCGCTTTCGCCAAATATCCGCAGATAGAGTCTCTTGCTATCGATACGTGGGGAGTGGATTACGTCCTTATGACCAAAGACGGGACGCTTACGCCTTGTTTTGCATACAGAGATTCGCGCATGAACTCGGTTATCGACGAAGTGCATTCCATTATCCCGTTTGAAAAGCTGTACTCGAAAACAGGCATCCAGTTTCAGCCGTTCAATACGATTTATCAGTTGTACGAGGAAACAAAACGGAACAGACTCTCCATCGCCACCGACTTTTTAATGATTCCCGAATATCTGAACTTTCTTCTTACGGGTATCAGGAAAAAGGAATATACGAACGCGACTACGACGGGACTTGTCAATGCCGAAACGGGCGGGTTCGATAAAAGCATTATATCTGCGCTCGGACTTCCCGAAAGATTGTTCGGCAAACTTTACGTTCCGGGCACGGGTGTCGGGGCTTTGAAACCGGAAATCGCCGCCGAAGTGGGCGGACAGCTCGAAGTTGTTCTCTGTGCCTCGCACGATACGGCGAGCGCGGTGGAGGGCATTCCCATGAGGGGTAATCAGCCTTACATTTCCTCTGGTACATGGTCTCTTTTGGGCTTGAAAGTTCAAAGCGCCATTACGGACGAAAACAGCCGCAAAGCCAATTATTCCAACGAGGGCGGTGTGGGATACGTCCGGTATCAGAAAAATATTATGGGATTATGGCTTGTGCAATCCCTGCAAAAGGAACTATGCCCCGAAAAGAGCTTTTCCGACATCGTCAAAGAAGCGCAGGAAAGCGCGTTTGGCGATTATGCGGATATAAACGACGCGCTGTTTCTTGCGCCGACAAGCATGAAGGCAGCGTTCGATAAATGGTTTGAAAGCGAAAACGTCAAACCTGAACAGGAAAACGACTATTTCCGGTGCGCGTTTACAAGCCTTGCCGTAAGCTATGCAGAGGCCTTAAAAGAACTGGAACGCAACACGGGAAGGCATTTTGACGAACTGTATATTGTAGGCGGCGGGGCAAAGAACGAACTGTTGAATGAACTTACCGCACAGACTTGCAAGGTGCAGGTGAAAGCATTGCCCATAGAGGCTACTGCAATCGGAAATCTGAAAATACAAATCCAGCGAGGTAATGAAAATGAATGATTTTTATCAAATTGCCAAGGCAGCATATGCGAAATACGGTGTCGATACGGAAAACGCGCTGCAAAGCACGGCAAAAATACCGGTCTCCGTCCATTGCTGGCAGGGCGATGACGTGGTAGGACTTGACGGAGGCGGAGCTGCTTCAAACGGCATACAGACGACGGGTAATTATCCCGGCAGGGCACGCAATTTCGCGGAACTGACGGCAGATATGCGGAAAGCATTTTCTTTAATACCCGGCAAAAAGAGGTTGAATCTCCATGCAAGCTATGCCGTGTTGAATGGGGAGAAGGTGGACAGGGACGCTTATCGCCCCGAACATTTTGCGCCCTGGGTGAAATTTGCCAAAGAGACAGGATTGGACGGCATTGATTTCAATCCGACGATTTTTTCCCATAAGAACATGAAGGATGGATTATCGCTTTCTTCGCCTGACGAAGGTATCCGTTCGTTCTGGGTGCGGCATTGCAAGGCATGTCTTAAAATTTCGGAATATCTTGCTGCCGAAACGGGTACGCCCTGCCTTATGAATATCTGGATTCCCGACGGTTTCAAAGACGTACCTGCGGACAGGCTTACGCCCCGACTGCGTCTGAAACGTTCGCTCGACGAGATTTTAACGGAGCCATACGATAAATCGAAAGTGATCGTCGCTGTGGAGAGCAAGGTGTTCGGCATAGGTGTGGAAAGCTATACGGTCGGAAGCAACGAGTTCTATCAGAATTATGCCGCAAAAAACAATATTTGCTGTCTTTTGGACAACGGACATTATCATCCGCTGGAATATGTTTCGGATAAAATTCCCGCGTTGCTCGCGTTTTACGATACGGTTGCGCTTCACGTTACGCGCGGCGTGAGGTGGGATTCGGATCACGTCGTTCTCTTTGAGGATGAGCTCAAAGAGATAGCAAAGGAGATTATCCGCAACGATGCGGCAGACAAAGTAAAAATCGCGCTCGATTATTTCGACGCGAGCATCAACCGGATCGCGGCATGGGTCGTCGGGGCGCGCAATATGCAGAAAGCTCTGCTTTGGGCGGCTTTACAGCCCTATGAACAGATGAGAAAGTTGCAGGACGGCGCCGATTTTACCGCGCTTATGGTTTTGCAGGAAGAGTTGAAAACACTGCCGTTTGAGGCGGTGTGGTCGGAATATCTCGCCCGTGAAAACGTGAAGGGCGCGGATTGGTACGACGAGGTGAAAGAATATGAAAAAACAATTTTAAGAAACAGAACGTAAAGGAGGCAGTAAGTTATGGCAAACAGATTTATATTAAACGAAACATCATATTTCGGCTGCGGGGCAAGAAAGGAGCTTAAACATGAAATTGTCCGCCGCAATTTCCGTAAAGCATTTATCGTCGCCGATAAGGATCTCATCAAATTCGGCACTGTGGACATGGTGACAGAGGAGCTTTCGGGTATTTCTTATGAAATCTTTTCGGATTTCAAGGCAAACCCCACGGTCAAAAATGTAAAAGACGGTGTTGCCGCATTCAATGTTTCAGGTGCGGATTTCATTATTGCAATCGGCGGCGGTTCTTCTATTGATACGGCAAAAGGCATTGCGATTGTGGCGAATAACCCGGAATTTGACGATGTGGTATCCCTTGAAGGAACTGCAGCAACAAAGAGCAAATGCGTTCCCATCGTCGCGCTTCCGACTACGGCAGGGACGGCTGCGGAAGTTACCATAAATTATGTGATAATCGATGAGGAAACGGGCAGGAAAATGGTCTGCGTCGATCCGAACGATATACCCGTTCTTGCCATTATAGACGCCGAACTTATGGCGTCTATGCCGAAGGGATTGACCGCAGCAACGGGCATGGACGCGCTCACGCATGCCATTGAAGGCTATATCACCAAAGGCGCGTGGGAGCTTTCGGATATGTTTGAACTGAAAGCGATCGAACTCATATCGCAAAACCTTCGTGCGGCGACGGCAAACGGAAAAGACATGGTTGCCCGCGAAAATATGGCGCTTGCGCAGTATATTGCAGGCATGGCGTTCTCCAATGTGGGACTCGGCTGCGTCCATTCGATGGCGCATCCGCTCGGCGCAAGATTCGATATTGCGCACGGCGTTGCAAACGCTTTGCTTCTGCCGATCGTTATGGAATTCAATATGCCTGCGGCAAAAAGGAAATATTGTAAAATTGCCGGGGCTATGGGCGTGGATATCACGGGTTTAAGCGAAGAAGAGGGGGCAAAAGCTGCGGTGGAAGCGGTTAAAAAACTCTCGCTCGATTTGGGTATACCGCAGACGTTGCGCGAAATCAAGATTCCTGAAACAGCGCTCGGGCAACTTGCCAAAGACGCTTTTGCAGATGTCTGCACGGGCGGCAATCCTAGGGAGATCACGGAGGCGGATATCCTCGGACTCTATAAAAAGGCATATTGAAACAGGAGGACGGACGTGTTATGGCAGAATTATTTACAAACATCGGGTTCGTGAAAGAATTGGCGGCGACGGCGGACAATATGTACCGTCTGGGCTGGGACGAGCGTAACGGAGGCAATATCAGTTACCTCATTCCCGAAGAAGAAGTAGAGCGGTATTTCAATCCCGATCATGTACTCAGGACGATTCCGCTCGGTTTCGACGCAAAAGAACTCATCGGAAAATATTTTCTCGTTACGGGAACGGGCAAGTATTTCAAAAACGTAAGCAAAGATCCTGAAACAAACCTCGGTTTGTTTCGGATCGCAAAGGACGGAAAGACGGCTGAATTGTTGTGGGGGTATGCCGATGGCGGTAAATTTACCAGCGAATTGCCGGCGCATCTCATGAGCCATATTCAGAGGCTGAAAGTCGATCCCGAAAATCGTGTAGTCATGCATACGCATCCGACAAATCTGTTGGCAATGACGTATGTCCACGAACTTGACAGTGCAAAGTTTACGCATACGCTTTGGCAGATGAGTACCGAATGTGTCGTGGTTTTTCCCGACGGAGTAGAGGTTTTGCCCTGGATGCTCTGCGGTACAAATTCTATCGGCGAAGCCACCGCCGAAAAGATGAAGGAAAGCCGTGTAGTTGTCTGGGCGTTGCACGGAATTTACGGCGCAGGCAAAACGCTGGACGAAACGTTCGGACTTATTGAAACCGTGGAAAAGGCGGCTCAGATTTATATGCTTACCGCACATTTGCCGCGCGTCAATACGATTACCGACGATCAAATGAAAGAACTCGCTAACCTTTTTGGGGTTAAGGTGAAAAACGGAATTCTGCGTTAAACGGGGAAAACATCGCGCCGAGAATGCGAAATAGAATCGTTTGTGATCATCATAGAAACCGCGATGAATAGTTACAATGAGCATTGCACGATTGAAACAATATAAAAAAGCCGCGGCGACGCGGCTTTTTTGCGTTTTTTGCAAAGTCATCGCAAAGGGTGGAATAACTTATATTTATATATTCCTTCTACGTAGAATAGGCATATATAGGCAAAGTCTGTTCTATGCCGTTCACGGTTACGGTTGCGCCGTCCTCTCCTTCAACTGCGGTTCCGAAACCTATAATGTCACCGTATTGGCTGCAACCGTCAAAAGAGACGGTTAAATTTATTATTCCGGATAGGGTGGAGTTATTAACCGCCTGTCCCAACAGTCCGCCCGCAAGCATTACGTTGTCAACGGTTACTTCGATATCCGTATTCGATATCGTTGCATCAGCGGAAGAAACCGTTCCCGTTATTCCGCCGCAGAACAGAGCCGTTTTCGAAAAGCCGGTTATTTCTATGCTGCCCGTTATGCCGGATACCGTCACGTCGGCATTTATTTTGCCTGCAATACCGCCTATCGCACT
>CASDOP010000016.1 GCA_949282385.1 uncultured Clostridia bacterium | reverse complement strand
AAAAAGCCGAGAAGGAAATCCTTCCCGGCTTCACCGTTATGATTTATTCGATTTTTCAGCGATAATTTTTCGCATTGACTTCCGCGAAAGCTGTGCTACACTGAGCCTCCCGAAACGGCAAAATTTGGAGCGTTTATTTTCGTTCAACAATGATCCCGAAGGTATCGACGGCAAAAAATAATACGAACCCGAAATCAAGGTTCGTATTATTCACTAATGGCGGAAGGTGAGGGATTCGCGCCTTTGGCGGCGCGCCCCGGTGAACGGTGGGTATCCACCGTTCAGTTTGCGTTTTTCCCTGTCTCTCACCAAACTAATCTTCGCAAACCGTTTTGCTCTCGCAAAACGCCTCCACCCTCCAACCCCTCGCCATATACTCTTGCTTAAAAACAGAGAGGCGATAAAAAATCGCCCCTCTGTTTTTTGGCGGAAGGTGAGGGATTCGCACCTTGAGCGGTGCGCACGGGCGACAATTCACAGAAATGTCGCGTCGGCGGTCGTTTCCGCCGACCTGCGCGCGACGCGCTTGCCTCCCCTCGACCCCCTCATACCTTTGCCATAGATATAAAACAGCGTGCGGCAAAAGCCGCACGCTGTTTTTTGGCGGAAGGTGAGGGATTCGAACCTTGAGCGGTGCGCACGGGCGACAATTCACAGAAATGTCGCGTCGGCGGTCGTTTCCGCCGACCTGCGCGCGACGCGCTTGCCTCCCCTCGAACCCCTCATACCTTTGCCATAGATATAAAACAGCGTGCGGCAAAAGCCGCACGCTGTTTTTTGGCGGAAGGTGAGGGATTCGAACCCCCGGAAGCTCTCACTTCAACGGTTTTCAAGACCGCCGCCATCGACCACTCAGCCAACCTTCCAAAATTATCGTGCTTCGTACTCCAGACGAAGCTATATTATTTTAACAAAGGTTTTTTGCGTTGTCAACTCATTTAAAAAACGATATACCTTTAAATATAAAAACTGCGCAGTCGGTTCTGACGACTGCGCAGAATTTATAAATTAAATTTAATCATGCTCCGTGCTTGCGCTCGTACCTGACGAAGAAATACGCCGCGCACACGCCTGCAACAAACAGGACTATTCCCAGAACAAGTTCCCACCACATGAACGAAACGCCCCAGCCGCTATAAACGGCGTTCACTTCGGCATTATAAAACATTGTTACAACCGAGCCGAGCGAAAGCCCCGCAACTGTATAAAATGTGGGCGCGCGGTGCTTTTCGATGAGTTTTGTCATGCCCTTGGATACGGTTAAAAGCCCTATTATAAATCCTACTGCAAGGCAGGCATAGACGATGAAAATCTGAGGATGTTCGCCCCAATAAGTCAACGAAACCGAATTGAGAATGGGCGTAAAATAGCCGAGCATCATCAAAAGCGCGGTTGCGCTCAGCCCGGGTACGAGCTGGGTTATTGCTATAACATAACCTATCAAAACAAAAATTATATAGTGATAGAACTGCGCGTTTTCAAGCACCTGTTCGCCCGTGGCTATATTGCAGGATATTACCGAAAGCACTACGGGAAGAGCAAGTCCCGCGATAAACAATATCGCCCTGACCGGCGTAACTTTTTCGCCCTTTAACTGGTCCGTTACCGCGGGAAACGCGCCGAGCATAAGCCCCGCAAACAGCGCGACTATGGCAAAAGGTATGAGCGCCATAAGATACTGAACGCCCAGAAAGCCCACTACAAGTCCGATAACTCCGCCTATTATTATGGGAACGAGAAATTTTGCGCATACCTTGAATTTTTTTAATATATTTCCGAATGCGTATAAAAGTTTTTCGTAAAGGCGGAAAATTATGGCAACAGCCGAACCGCTTACGCCCGGCACGATAACCGCCAGACCTATGAACACGCCGAGCAGTCCGCCTTTGAACATTTCGCGCTTGTCTTTATACTGCAAAGACATCTCCTGTTCTGCCGCGCTCTCCCGCTGCTCGACTGCGCCTTGTCGCTCGTTTTCGGGCAAGTTTTCCTGCATTTAACGCACCTCACAATTATTATTTATAAAAAGATACCCGTAAATATTACCATATACAGCCAAAAAAGGCAAGCGTTTGCCGACTGTGCCTTGAAGCCGAACTTTACGCATGCCTTTTAACTTTCAGTTTTCTTCGCGTTCCGCGACGGAACTGTATAATTTTCCGCCATTGCGATTATCAATGTAAAGCGTAACGAAAAAAACGGCTATTCCTATGAGAGTTACGACAATATCCATCATCGTATCCGTCATAGGATTGAGACCGTTCGCAACGCGGTATTTCCACAGCTGGGCGTCGCCGCCGAAGATGCAGTCGGTGGTGAATTCAAACACTTCCCAAAGAGCCGCGCAGCCGAGAACCGAGAGCGTTACGAGCGCACATATGCCCGTTTTACTCACATTTTTCGCGCCCCAGCGAAGCATGAAAAAGTACACGAGCTGTGAACACCAAAGTCCGAAGAAAGCATGCAGAAATTTATCGTAATGAGGAATAAATCTGTAGCCGTCGAGCGCGGTGCCGAGGTCAACCGATATTATTATGTGAAAGGCTATGGTCGCTTCTATAAAGTACGGAACCTTAATTTTTGCCCACTTTTCCAAAGCGGGAAATATGAGCATAATGAGAGTGCAGACGGGTATCTGCAGATAAATGAGCGGACGGTACACAGCAGAAACAAAAGGATGCAGCACTACCGCCACAATGCCCGCCGCAACGCAAACTGAAAAGGGCAGCCATTTTATAACGACTGATTTTAATTTGTTTTCAGAAGAATTCATTCATATCCTTATTGCCTGCCTCACATGAGCGGCGAAACGAACCGCAGCAGCGCTATGGCGACGGTGCGCAACAAGCCGTTCTTGCCCGCCTTTGAAGGCGCGTCGCAATCGGCGAAAGTGCGCTCGAAATCTGCCTGCACGTCGTAAACGACGGTCATATCGTCGGTGAGTACGGCATTTTCAAACTGCTGATAGAACGAACGCATATCGAAATTGACCGTGCCTATTACGGCGCAGCTTTCGGTTATGACCAACTTGCTGTGTACGAACGAATCGCGCAGGTAATATATTTTAACGCCGTATTTTAACAATTTTTCGGCGTTATCGCGCGTAACGAGGTAAACATACAGTTTATCCGGCACAGAGGGAAGAATTATTCTTACGTCAACTCCCGAAAGCGCTTTGTTTACGAGCGCCTGAACTATGCTGTCGTCGGGAATGAAATAAGGCGTCATTATATAAAGCCTCTTCTTTGCCGAATAGATCACGCTTTCGAAGACGTTTTTGCAGATCGATGGTCCGTATTCCGGACCGTCGACGTACGGCACGACGGTGTAAGGGCTGTAAACCCTGCCGTAATGCCCCATGTACGGCGCGTAGTCGCAGTATTTTTTGGTTATGAATTCCCACTGTCTGAGGAAAAAGAGCGTCATTGCGTCGATGGCTTCGCCTTCCAGCCGCAGCCCCGTATCCTTCCAATAGCCGTGCATGTGCTTTTCGTTGATATACTCGTCTGCGATGTTGCTTCCGCCCGTATAAGCGATTTTGCCGTCTATCACTATCATTTTGCGATGATCGCGGTAATTTAATGCAAAAGTAAAGCGTGAAATAAGCCTGTTGAAAACTTTTATCTGCGCTCCGCTTTCGCGCATTTTTTTTCGCATCGAATGGGTAAACGCCCTGCTGCCGACGTCGTCGTAAATTATGCGCACGTCCACGCCCTCTTCCGCCTTTTTGCCGAGAATATCCCACATGCGGTTGAGCAGAACGCCGTCCGCAATGGCGTAATACTCTATAAAGACAAATTTTTCGGCGCTTTTAAGACTTTCCAAAACGTCGTCGAAAAGCTGCGTACCCGAAGGAAAATACCTGAGCGAAGTATTTGTATATGGCGCAAAGCCGCCTGCGCGACTTAAATAAGAACACATCTGCTTCATGTCTTCTGACGCATTCGCAAGCGCATATTGCGGCACCAACGACTTTGTGCGTTCAAAAATTTTTGCGTGTCTGCGGCGGGAACGGGCATACATGTATTTATCGTTTGACATGAAGTAAACGATAAACCCGCAGAAGAAAAACACGAGAATGAACAGCACCCATACCGCTTTAGCCTGGTTGTTCCTGTGCGAGGACAAGACCGAAAAAGCGGTGAACAAGCTTATAATTACCAAAAATAACAAATACCACCTTACTGCGAGCGCGGGCAGCGTGCTGAGCCCGATGATTATTCCGAGCTGCAGCAGAACGATTGCAGCGGTTATTAAAGTTTTAGCGAGACCGACGTGGTTGTGTTCCGTACGGATTTTGACAACCTTATCCTCGTTGAAGCGCTGGCGTTTGCGGCGCGATTTGACTTCAAGGGAACGGTAAAGACCGGAACTATTCATTTGCCGCCTCCTTCATATCCTCTTCGCACGAAAATGCAGCCTCTTCCTCCGCTTCTGAAATCTCTTCTTCGGGTTCAATCTGCTCGGCTTCAGCGGATGGCGCGATGGCTTCGCATTCCTCTATGAGCGCGCGGAGATATTGTAAACTCTGCTCATTCTTTTTCTGCGCCGCGGCGTTTTCGCGTTTTTGCATAAGTATGAATAAAACAACCGCGAGAACCATGAGTGCCGCAGAAAGTCCGCTTATCCACCAGCCGCAAAGGTGCCAGACGCGCTCTTCAAAGGCGAGCGTAAGCCACAGTCCGAGCGCCGCAAGACCCAAAAAAATCATTGTGCCTAGCGCGATAAACCCGCGCGATTTTATATGTCGGCGGGAATTGACGCGCGACACGGAATTTATCAAACTTTCCATGCGCACCTGCAGATACTGCAATCTGTCCTTATTTTCAATTTTATGCGGACGGCGCAGGCGGACGTATTTCATATTGTAATACTGCCTGTCGTCTTCCATTTTTTCTTCCCTCCAGCCGAGAGCGTGATAGCACTGCAGAATGCGGTCGAGCTGGTCGCTCTTGACCGAAACGGAAAGGTAGTCGTAATTGGTATAGTCCCTTGACATCGTTACCTCGCAAGGCGCGCAAAGCGCAATTTTTTTGAAATTATACGCCCCTATTTTTAAATTACTCAAAACATATTATAAAAACAACGTAAAATTGAGCGCAAATATATCTGTAATAAACATTATACCACCGCCGACGGGTGAAATCAACCCCGTATTATTATGTAATTTAACTGTTGACTTGCCGGACTCATATATTATATAATTGCGTTATGAAAAGACAAAAGTACATACAGAGCGCTTCAGTCGCGCTGACGATAACCATGCTCGCGTGCGCGCTTCTTCTGACGTTTACAATTTCAGATTATTACATATTCAACCGCGCAGGTCAGTTCAACGTACTGTTCGTTATCAGCCAATGGGTTAAAAAAAGCGGTCTGTTGCTCATTCCTATGGCGATATTTTATAAAAAAAGGTGCTGCGCCGATATAGCAAAATATTTTTTGCCGCTGTTTATAATTTTAAGCTGCGCGCTGTTCGAAGACTTTTTCGACATAACCAAAGTCGCCGAAACCGACGCACAGATAATTTACAATCAGGTAAATTTATTCATGCCGAAGTGGCTCAACATGGCGCTGTTTTTCGTGCAGAACGCCGCTATGCTGGCGCTCTGCGCTCTGCTGTTCGTGCGCGACGGCTTTAAGGCGCAGGCGAGAAGCTTTATCTTCCTCGCCCCAGCTATGCTTGCGTGCATGCCCTTAAACATTTTTGAAAACTTTTTCGACATTAACGCCATTCCCGCGGACAGCTTTCTGCGCTTTAAAAACTTTACAGTCTGGCACCTTATCGCCATTCTTATTTTAGCGGGATTTACGATAGCTTCCTATTACTTCCTCAAAAACAAAAATGCCGCTCAACGCAATGGTTATCTCGGCGCTATGGCTATAGTGCTGCTTTTGCAGTACCACTCCAAGGACAGCATGGTTATGGGCGACGGTTACAACGTTTACCATACCGTTCTCGCCTGCGTGCCGCTGTTTATCTGCAACATAGGCGTTTACGTCGCCTCGCTTTCGGTATTTCTGAAAAAGAAAACGCTTTACTCGATAGCGTTCTTCGTACACGCCGTGGGCGCGCTTTCGGTATTCGTATACTTCGGCAAGGACGAAATGAGCAACTACGGCATTTTTTGCAGTTACTCGATTTTGTATTTCTGTTTGACGCACGCCCTTCTGTTCGCGCTGAGCGTTCTGCCCTCCGCGCTCGGCATGTACAAATTCAACATGAAAGATTGCATAGTTCCGCTCATTTACTATTTTATCGTAATCGTAGCCGCATCCGTTTGCAGCGCGCTGGTTACCTCCGCTTCGATGACGTGGCATACCCCAGACGGAATTTACCTCGACGAGAATTCTCTGATTATGCCTAACTATGCGTTCACGCAGATAAATCCCCTGCCCTTCTCCGTTCCCGCAGTATGGGTAATCAAAATCTGGAATTACGACGTGAACATGCTGTACATACTCGGCTTATATGCCGCATACGTTGCGCTTTTCTTTGCGTTCACGGGCATATATTATGCATTTATCGCCGTGCGCGGCAAGGTGCTTGCCTCCGAAAGATTTAAAATCGGTCAAGCCGCGGCGGGCGAACTTGCAGCAGCAGAGAACGACGACAAATCCGAAAACGACCGGACTTAACGGCGCGATTTGCGGTGAATTATTTCGTAAAAATTAAAAAAAAGCCCGCGGCTTTGAAAAAGCCGCGGGCTTTAATTTTTTCAGTTTAACTTTTCGCCTGCCGCACAGTCGGGACACAGACCGTTGAATTCGATTTCGGTTGAATAAACTATGTATCCGCCCGCGCTGCGCGTGTTGAGCACGCTTTTGAAATCGCCCTCGAACACATCGGTAATTTTTCCGCACTTTACACAATGGCAATGCGCATGCGGTACAAGCCCCGCGTCGAAGCGCGTATCGCTGCCCTTGAGACTGAGCCTGCGCACGCTGCCTTCGTCCGCAAACTGACCGAGCACCCTAAAAACCGTAGCTCTTGACAGGCGCGGATAACGCTCGTGAATGATTTCGTACAGTTCCGACGCCGTGGGATGGTCAGCCGTCTTAAGCACAGACATTATTATTCTTTTCTGTTCGGTATTTCTCTTTGTTTCCATATTGATATTATATCTTAATAAACTGAAATTGTCAATACTTTATGCCGATTGCGGAATTTTTTATGAGGAATATGCCCTTTTTTGCACACAAAAAATCTGATATGCGGCAACTTCGGCGCGAAGCGCAAAAACAGTATTTATAATAAACTGTTTGTCAATGAGCTGACGGCTTTAATTAAGAAACAAAAGTTCCCCGCGGAAATCCGCGGAGAACTGAAAAATATTCTGTTTTTGCTACCGTCTGCAAAAAAGCGTCAACGGACATACCTGAACTGCATGAGGGTATCGGAAAGCAACGTTCCGTCCTGCGCGGAATAAACCGTGCGCTGAACGGAATGTCCGAGATAATTTCCCGAAACATCGATAATCATATAAACCTCGTTCACCACCCTCTCTTCGCCTATAATGTCGTCCGAACAAGTTTTAATTTTGATTACATCTTCGCCGTTATATACATAATATTTTATGCTTTCGCTGACTATCGTCGTAAGAGGCAGATCTGCCGCGGCGACATCGATTAAAAGCGCGTCGTCGTCAAGCGATGTATTATCGTATATGTAAGGCATAGAAATAACTACCTGATTGCCGACATTGCTTGCGCTTCCTTCAATCGTATATGCGTTTTCAGCGCCGTCAGACTTTCTTATAAGTTGCAACGCAACCTGATAGGAATATTCTTCCGTACCGAAATAGCGCATAGCGTCGCGCTCGGCGTAAGTTACGGACGCTTTGCCGCCGTATTCGGTATATGCTCCCGAACCGTCGCCGTCAATTCTGACATATATATCGGCATCGTAAGAAAGAGTTGTTGCAAGTCCGCCGTCGTCGCTCGTCCACGCGTTCATGAACTGCATGTAGGCGGGCGGATTTACCGCGGTTGCGTCCTCCATTATGTTTACTTCTTGGTAAACTTCGTCAAAAGCGAATAATTCGTACTGCGTCTGCGCAGGTCTCACTTCGCAGGTATAAGTTATTGCGGTATCGTTCGTGCCTTGCCAGTAATAAACATCTTCGGGATATACTTTTGCTGTGAAAGTATATGTTCCTTCGTCTTTAACAATCACGGCAGACGAACCGAAGTATGCGAGATAGTATTCTTGCGTTCCGTCGCCGTCAACGTCTGCCGAGTAAACGGTGCATGCTCTGCCCTGCGCGTCTGTAATTTCTATATTGCCGTGCTTTTCCATGTCCCAACCGTCTACGCGGACAAGTCTGGATTTCGCATCGTAAACTGCGTAATCATTGCCGCTTTCGGGAGTTATACTGTCGTAAAGTTTGAAAGAAATCGCATCTACAGGTATCTTTTCGGCTATTTCAAACGTGTAGGTTACGGGGTCAGTGTTTCCGTCCGTTCCAAACCAATAATAATTTACGTCATTTATCATTCTCGCCGTTATGGTGTAGACGCCGACGTCTTCAAATTCCCTTATTACCCAGTTTCCGCCCACTATCTTGAGGACGTTTACGGACTGCTCTTCGCCGCCGTCCTTGGAATAGGTAAATTCAAAATAATATGACTGGAAATAGACGCTGCTTATGATTATGTCGTACTTTCCGTCCGCCTCGAATACGTAATCGTGCCCGACGTCCAGATAGTCGTCGTACTTATTGTAACCGTCTTCGACGGACATGGTAAACGTGTTGAGGCTGCAACGCTCTATTTGCACCGCAAGGTTTACGCTGCCCGTTATTTCGTAATTTCCGCCCTCGTCCGAGGTATACTTTACTGCGAATGCCGAGCCGTTGTCCGACGCGTCAACGAGCGTCTGGGGTTCGACCCATTCAAACGAACCGATTATCTGCGTGTTATCGTAAATTATATACGATCCGTTTAAAGTCAGGTCGGAAAGCATTATCTTATCCGTCTTATCGTTGAGCGAATCAGCATTATACGCGAAATGCGCACTTACGTGAGCGTCTTCGAGCATTTTCTGCGTAAGATTTATCTGAGCTTTGGTTATTGTTACGAGGCAGTCTTCGTTTATTGCCGTATAGCTGTCCAGATAGTTCTGAGACTGCGAGGGCAGATATGCGAATACATAATATTGCCCGACGTCGAGCGCGCCGCCGTCCTCGCCATAGAGATATGCAGAAGTCAACACTCCGTTATCCCAATACTCTTCTTTCTGCGCGTCCGTCAGGGCGTCATAAACCTGTTTTTCTACGGCATAATATACAACCGACTGCGCGCTGTCGGCAGGTCCGGGATAATCAGGAACGCTTACCTTAGCACAGGAAGAACCGTAAACCCACTCGTCGCTTGCGAGCGAAAGAGTATATGACGGCGTTGCCGCCGCAATTCCGAACGACGCATACGCTCTGAAGTCGCCGCAGGCGAAAGTAATGGTATAGCCGCCGAATTCGGGAGTTGCGGGCATACTTTCAAGCGGGGTGTCGCCCGAACTGTAAGTTATTGAATACTGACTTTCGGGCAGCACTTTTTCGCTGCCGTCTGTATATTTGGCGTAAAGCGCAAAATTATCAGGCAGAATTTCTTCAAACTGCGTGCCGTAAGGAAATTCGCCCAGATCGAGAGTGTTTACGCTTTCTTCGGACGAATTTTTTAAATAAATTTCCGTTACATCAGCTTGCTTATTTTCAGAGCATGCCGAAAGCGCCGCCGCGCACGTTACAACGGCACATGCTGCAAATGCGAAAACAAGCAACTTTTTTAAAAGTTTCATAATTTTTTCTCCTTGTCTGTGTCATTGTCTTTGCAGACAGTCCTTTCAGGTTAAAATTTTAATTATACCGAAAAAAAGAAGCTGCCTTTACACCTACATTTTATCATACTTGGTCTTTAATTACAATACCCATTTTTTATCCGTTGTTTAACGCAGCGGGTGCGCCTGAAATCGGTATTGACAAAAAGTCGCCTCAGACATATAATTGAATTATGAAGAGCATCGATAAATACATGAAAAAATTGCTTTATGTTTCCATAATACTTTCAGTTATGCTAGTTGCAGGCATTCCCATGATAATCATTGGAGCGACGAGCAAAATTTACGCAGTTATGGGTATCGGAATAGCGTTTGCGGCAATCGGATTTTACGGAACGCCGATTGCGTGGTCGATTTACGGTTCGAACATGCCGCTGAAACGCGTTGTGAGCGCGGTTTGCGAAGAGCATCTTTATACCGTAGGAGAAATTTCGCAACAGCTTTCTATGAAAGAGAGCGCCGTGCGGGGCTGGCTGGACAAAGCGTTCAACAAGGGCTTTCTTAAGGGTTACAAGCGCGAAGGCGACGCGATTTTGCTCAACGACAATTTAGCCGCAGACAAAAAAGAATTTGTTGCTCATTGCCCCAACTGCGGCGCAACTTTTACATACACCTTAGACAAGGCGCGTTGCCCATACTGCAATTCGCCCGTAATAAAATAAATGCGAAATAATTTTTCAAATCCAAATTTTTAAAATCAAAAGGCGCGCAGAAATTCTGCGCGCATTTTTAGTCTTACAATATTATTTAATGCAACGACTTGCCGAATTTCATATGCTTAAGCATATATTTATTCAGAAAACTCTTCAGTTTGTCGTTTTTTAATTTCGAACCTGTATAAAAAAAGTTTTTCTTCTATCAACGATATTGCAAGATGAACAACCATGCCGAAACCGAACATTAGTATTATTACATCCATAGAAAAAGTTATTGCTTCCGCAATATATAATATATAAAAAATACCATAATATACTAAGTTGATTATCAATGAATTTATTGTGTTATATAAAGTTTTGCCCAGTCCTATAAATATATTGTCGATAATTGCGCAACCCGCGTAGGCGATATAAAACGGGGCGAGTTTTATTACGATTGAAAAAATCTGTTCTGCGTTCTGCAAATTTTCAGCATAACGGAAAAACGGCGTCCACAGAGGAATGGTTAAAGCCCATACGGCAACTACCATTGACGAAATAAAATAATAATTGAACTGATTTAATTTAAGATATCCGTCTTTGCAATCGCGTCTTATTACTTCTGAAAGAGCAGTTACGGGAATGAGCAGCCACCCCCAGATAAAATTGTTAGCAATCCAATAGTTGCCTTGTTCGGCAACCATATTTACCATTTTACATACCATTACGGCATAAATAAGATTATCTATAAATTGCTGAAATCCAGAAAAAATTCCTACTCTGCACCATTCTTTGAAAATTTTCCAATCGCTTTTATGAAATCGGCACGCCCTGATATATTTCTGCACATAAAGCAAAACGTAACCGGATACTGCGAGAACAGAATTTACTATTATATTCGAAACAGCTATTCCGTATATGCCTGAATTTGGGATCAAAGCAAAATCGGCTATTAAAGAAAGCACAGTTTTTATTGCCAGAAATATGTAAACGTTTTTATCTTTTCCAACAACGACAAAAACAACGTTGATGAAAGAGGAAATTATGCCGACCATGAAAGCGACAGTTTCCAGCTGAAGATATAAATTTGCTGCTGCCATATCCGTTTGGTCGGGGTTCATGGCGTTCAAAAGCACAACGCCATAAATAAGCACTCCTACCGAAAATAAAGTGTAGACAATAAATGTAAGCAATCCTGTTTTAAAAGTGTGCTCAGCAAAATTTTCGCCGTCGTTTTTTAATATTTTATTGAGTATGGAATAGAGCGGAACAATTAAAAACGACTGAAGCGTTTCGTTGATCAAGTCAAACCACTCCATTTGTCCGATTATATCGAATGCCGAACTTTGCGCGTTTGACGAAATAATAAAAGTTTTAACCGTCTGATAAATCGCAGGAATAAGCGCCAGAGCACACAGCGCCGCAAACAACCTCCAGTTAAAACTTTTAAGTTGCATGAATTTTTCTTTCATATAATAATTTGTACAACCTTAACATATGGTTTTATATTCTCGGTGCAGCATATGTCCCGACGAAAGATAAATCGATTTCTCTCAAACATACCGTTTTACCGCAACGATATGCACGGGCTATGTAAAATGTACATATAACAATATATCACGAACAACCCTGACAAGCAAACAAATTGTTGTTTTTACTTATCAAAATAATAAATTTAGAAATAAAAATTCAAAAAGCATAAAAACAAATAACACCACGACTTTTGTCGTGGTGTTATTTGTGGTGGGAGGAGGTGGATTCGAACCACCGAAGTCGGAGACGTCAGATTTACAGTCTGATGCATTTGGCCACTCTGCAATCCGCCCATATTTTGTTTTTGTGCCGATGTGTTTTGGAGCTGGTGACTGGAATCGAACCCGCAACCTGCTGATTACAAATCAGCTGCTCTGCCAATTGAGCTACACCAGCATAGCAGATTTTAATTTTTTTGGTGCCTTGGGGTGGAATCGAACCGCCGACATATGGATTTTCAGTCCACCGCTCTACCGACTGAGCTACCAAGGCATTTTTAAGCGCCTTTAAAAAGGCGCTTAAACTTGTTTGGCGACCCGAAACGGGCTCGAACCGTCGACCTCCAGCGTGACAGGCTGGCGCTCTAACCAACTGAGCTATCGGGCCAAAAAATATTAAAATGGTGGGCCTTCACGGACTCGAACCGCGGACCGATCGGTTATGAGCCGACTGCTCTAACCAACTGAGCTAAAGGCCCGTCATGCGCAATTCCCTTGCGCCGTAACGCTTGTATATAATAATATAACCGAAATCTTTTGTCAAGTAATTTTATTGCAAATTTTTTTAGATTTTTTAATTTTTTTGCTTTGCCGCCTACCCCTTTCCCCAACGCTATTTTTATGAATTATTATGCAAATAATTAACATCTTAAACCCTTTTTTATTTATAAAAAATTTGTTATTGACTTTTTTTTGTAAATAGTTTAAATTATAAACAGTAAAAAAATATCGATTGCCATGCTTTACACCGTAACTTTCAATCCTTCGCTGGATTACTATGTAAAAGTTAATAACATACGCCGCGGCGCCGTGAACAGAACGGCGGGAGAAAAGATGACCGTGGGCGGAAAGGGGCTTAACGTGAGCTTTGTCCTCAAAGAACTCGGGGACGAGACGTATGCCCTCGGTTTCGTTGCAGGATTTACGGGCAAGGCGATATGCGAAGAAATAAAAAAAAGCGGACTTGAAGGCGATTTTCTGGAAGTTGAAGGGCAATCGAGGATTAACGTTAAAATTAAGAGCGTTGCAGAAACGGACATAAACGGAACGGGCGCAAACGTAACCGAAGAAGACGTTGCCCGCCTTGCAAGAAAGCTCAAACGCGTTATAAGAAGCGGCGACTGGCTGATTATTTGCGGAAGCGTTCCGCCCTCCCTTCCCATTACCGCTTATTCGGACTTTTTAGAAGAGCTTAAGCCGCCAAAGGGCGTAAACGTAGTTGTGGACGCGAGCGGCGAACTGCTTACCGAAAGTCTTAAACACAAACCTTTCCTGATAAAACCCAATATATTCGAGCTTTGCGAAATTTTCGGCGTGCCTAACACGATAGACACAAAAAAAATAGTCGAGTGCGCGCAAAAACTTCAGCACCTCGGCGCGAGAAACGTCATTGTTTCGCTCGGCGCTGACGGCTCCGTTATGGTTACCGAAACCGACCAGGCGATGTATGTGCGCGCGGCTAAAGGACAACTTATAAATTCCGTAGGCGCGGGCGACACAATGGTTGCGGGCTTCATTCACGAATACATAAAGACGGGAAACTACTTTAAATCGCTCAATTTTGCCACCGCTGCCGGCAGCGCATGCGCGTTTACGGAAACTCTGCCCACAAAAGAACAGATAGACTATGTTGAAAGTTTAATGTTATGACCTACCTTTTCATAACCGAAAACAAGGACGTTTACGGCAAAGTTATCTCCCTCACCGAAAAACTGACGGGCAAACGCGCGGAGATAGATTTTTCGCACATGCGCCCGCGTTTTTTAAAGCCGTGCGGAAATATAACTGATTTTAACATTAGTCATTGTCTTGACACTGCTGCGATAGCTTTAAGCAGCTCGAAGGTGGGCGCAGACATTGAACTTATGCGCGAAAAAGAGCGTAGCGCCGTAAAAGCAAAACTTACCGCGAGAGAAAAGAGCGAAGTGCGCGGCGAAAGAGATTTTCTTATTAACTGGACCGCAAAAGAAGCATTCATAAAAATGAACGGATTTACGCTCTCCTCCCACTACAGGCGACTGGAATTTTACGGCGGGGCAATTTACCTTGACGGGCAGGAACAGAACTGCAGAGTTGAACATTTTCAGCTTGAAAACGGAGTGGCGTGCATATGCTGCTCCGACGGACAAACGCAAATAACCATACTATGAAAGCGGAATAAATTTCCGCTTTTTCTTATTTTCAAATATTTGCCAACTTTATGAGCGTTTGTTATAATAAATTATATGACAGTATTTGTAATCGCTCTGCAGAGCGAAGCCGACAGCGTTATCGCCTGCATGAAAAACCAGGATATAAAAGAAGTTTACTCACGCAAGGTAATATGCGGCACTCTCGGCGGAAAACGAACAGCCGTAGTTATATGCGGCGTAGGAAAGGTGAACGCGGCATGCGGCGCGCAATATGCCATCGACTGCCTTGGCGCGGACAAAATAATCAACCTGGGCGTGGCCGGCGGACTGAACGACGGCATGCAGATTGCCTCAGTTTACGAGATGGAAAGAGCCGTGCAGTACGACGTCAACCTCGTGCAGATTAACGGAACGGAAATAGGCACGCTCAACGAATACGAACAGCCCTATCTTCCCTTCGACAAGGCGGGAATATACCCTTTAAAAAATCTCGCGACGGGCGACAGGTTCAACGACAGCGCGGAGGACTTTGCGCTTCTTACCAAACAGCTCAAAGCCGACATACGCGACATGGAAGGCGGTGCTATCCTTCACGCCTGCAGGCGCGCAAACGTCAGGTGCTATTCATTCAAGGCTATTTCCGACATCGCGGGAAGCGGTTCGACGACCGAACAGTTCATAAAAAATTTATACAGGTGCAACGAGGCGCTCAAAGCCTGCGTGCCTGCAATTTTCGAGGCGGTAAATGGATAAGATACCTTCTTTCACTAAAAATCACGATACTTTAACCACGGGTCTGCATGAAGGTACGACGATGCACGGCGTAACCACGTGGGATCTGCGCTTTAAAAAGCCCAACTGCGGCAACTACATAACTCCCGACGCGCTTCACGCCACGGAACATCTGCTTGCAACGACTTTGAGAAATTCGGCGCGCAAGGACGACATTATTTATTTCGGTCCGATGGGCTGCAGGACGGGTTATTATCTTCTTACCGTAAACATGGACAGGCAACAGGTTATCTCCCTTCTGAAAGAGTGCATAAAAGCCGCTCTCGCGCTCGAAGAAGTACCCGGCGCGAAGCGTGAAGAATGCGGAAATTATCTTGCCCACGATTTGAAAGGCGCGAAAAGCGACCTTGAAGAATACTTAAAGGTGCTTGAAAGTTTATGATGGCTTTAGGCGGCGGTTGGGACGAGGCGCTCGCTCCCCTCTTTTCCGATCCGAAATATCTGAAAATAAGAGAATTTTTGAAGAAAGAATATTCCGAACACGTCGTTTACCCCGACATGTACGACCTTTATAACTGCTTCAGGTTTACCCCGCTCGAAAAGGTTAAGGTAGTTATTCTCGGTCAGGACCCCTACCACGAGCCGGGACAGGCGCACGGACTTTGCTTTTCTGTAAAAAAAGGAGTTCCGCTGCCTCCCTCGCTCAAAAATATATTCAAGGAAATGCAGACAGACCTCGGCATAACCCAGCCCGGCTGCGGCGACCTGACGCCCTGGGCGAAAGAGGGCGTGCTTCTTCTTAACACTACGCTTACGGTGAGGGAACATCAGGCAAACAGCCACGCAAGTTGCGGCTGGGGCTGGTTTACCGACAACGTCATTAAGATAGTTTCGGACAAGTGCGAAAACGTCGTGTTCATTTTGTGGGGCAGAAACGCGCGCAGCAAGACGCCCCTTATCGACGAAGGAAAACACCTCATTCTGCAATGCGCGCATCCTTCCCCCCTTTCGGCTTACTACGGATTTTTCGGATGCAGATTTTTTTCCAAAGCAAACGATTATCTTTCAAGCCGCGGCAGACAGCCGATTGACTGGGATTTGAACGGAAAACAGGATTGACTGCGGCATATATGCGGGTCAATCGAAAATAACGATTATGTTTTTGCGCATTCGTGCGCGTATAAACAAGGAGTAAAATATGAAATACGCTGTCATTCTTGGCGACGGCATGGCGGACTGGAAGATACCTTCCCTCGGCAACAAAACCTGCCTTGAAGCCGCCTCCACTCCCACGCTCGACAAACTTGCACCTCTCTCGGAAATTGGACTTTGCAAGACCGTTCCCGACGGAATGAAACCGGGAAGCGACGTTGCGAATATGTCCGTTTTAGGCTTTAATCCCAAGAATTTTTACACGGGGCGTTCGCCGCTCGAAGCCGTTTCGATGGGTATAAATTTAAGCGATACGGACGTTACGCTGCGCTGCAACCTTGTAACGCTTTCGGACGAAGATAAGTATGAGGATAAGACAATGGTCGACTACTCCGCGGGCGAGATAACCACGGAGGAAGCCGCAGAGCTTATAAATTACCTCAAAAGGTACTTCGACGACGAGCGCATGATCCTGTATCCCGGAATATCTTACAGGCATTGCCTCGTTGTGAAAGAGGGCGTAACGGGACATTCCCTCACTCCCCCTCACGACATTTCGGACAAGAAAATTACGCCATATCTGCCTGAGGGCGAATTGGGCGAAAAATATCTCGGCATGATGAAAAAGAGCTACGAACTGCTTAAAAATCATCCCGTCAACCTCGCAAGAATAAAGGCGGGCAAGAACCCTGCAAACAGCATATGGCTGTGGGGCGAGGGAACTAAACCCGGACTTTCGCCCTTTGAAAAGGAACACAACCTTAAAGGCGGAATAATTTCCGCCGTGGACCTGGTTAAAGGCATTGGCATTCTCGCTGGAATGAAGGTGATTGAAGTCGAGGGTGCGACGGGCAATTACGACACAAATTTTAAAGGCAAGGCAAAAGCGGCGGCAAAAGCGCTGACGGACGGACTGGATTTCGTTTACATACACATGGAAGCGCCCGACGAATGCGGTCATCACGGCGACAGCGAACACAAAATTTATTCGATAGAGCAGATTGACGGCGTCGTCATTCCCGAAATTATTTCCCGCCTGGAAAAAGCGGGCGAACACTACGCCCTGCTTGTCTGCCCCGACCATCCCACTCCCTGCGCCTGCAAAACGCACATTTCCGACCCCGTGCCTTACCTCATATACACGGATATTAAAAACCTCGGAAACGGCGCAAAGCGCTACACCGAGGACGAAGCGAAAGCGACGGGCATGTTTGTTGCAGAGGGACACAAACTTATTTCCAGACTTTTTTCCATTAAATAATTTATGCTTAATTTAAGCCGCCCGCGCAAGGTTGCGCGGGCGGCTTTTTTTGTGCTGACGCCTTTTATTTTTGTGTAAATTTATTTCTGTGAGCGCATGAAGAATTTTGCATGAACCGTTTAAGTTGCGACTTTTTTATCCGCAAAGATTATTGCGTGTTTTTATTCAGGCGCACAGCGCTGCAAGAAGACAGCGCTGTAGATATAGGCAAAACACATGCGGCAAGGAAAAGATAAATGCGCCGCGGCAACGCCGCGGCGCATTGAATTTTTAACCCTGAAGGCTCTTCATTTCCTTTTTGAACTTGTCGTTTATCTGGTCTATCATCTGTTTTGCCGCGGGTGCGGGCGCGTAGTATCCGCGCGAACTCATCTGCGTGAACAGGCTGTATTGCGCCGCCGCTACTGCGTTTAAATTTGCGGCAAATTCCTTTCTGAGGTTCTTGGAGCTGCCCTCGAAGAGCGCCGTGGCATAGAACGACATCAGCTGCTTTTCGCTTGCGAGCATATCCTGAATTGCATCTTTTTCGTTGAGCTGGGTATCTGCTTTAGACTGTTTCATTTTCCGCCTCCTATTACATTGAGAAGGGCGCAATAGCGCGCCTCGTGTTCGTCGGCAACCTTTGCCATACATTCCGCAAGGTCGACGTCGGTCAGAGTTTTGGAATACATTCTCGCCTTTTTGCAGATTAATCCTTCGTAAGTCAGTGCGTCCGAAATCATGGTAAGTTCTTTCGCGGTTATTTCTGTCATAAAAAAACCTCCTCCCCTTGGTTATTGCCGAGGGAAAGGAGGTTTATTCTTTTTTTACTTGATGTCTTTGAAAATATCTATGTCCATAGCTCCGTGCGATTTTATGAGCTGATAATAGGGGTCGGACGAAAAATCGCGCTCTTTTTCGTAAGTTCCGCCCAGCTCCTCTATGGCAAATTTAATCTCCTGAAAATCTGCGTATGTAATGCCGTCCTCTTCTATCTTGTCGTAAAGATATTCGAGCGCGCGCTCGTCGCCGTATGCAGCGAGGAAACTTGCGTGCAGAGCGGTGTTTTCGTCGTCCGTGCGGAAAGCCTTTACGAGCGCGTTAAATATTTTTTCGTCGCGGGCGGTGCAGCGAGAGAGTATTTCGAGCATATATTCGGGGGAAACGCCCTTTTCGTAGAGCGAAAGCGCTTCGTCTTTGACGAGGTCGGCGTTGAGCTTTGCGTAATCCACGCAGGTGTTGCGGACATCCTCGCTCTCGGAAGAAGTTATAAGCCTCATATATTCGGGCATAGCCTTTTCGGACGCGCCGAGAAGGTTTAACGCATAAGAAATTTCGTCGTCCGAACCCTTTAAAAGGGGAATTAAAAGCTCGTCCATATGTCTGCTTTCTATGGCGTTGCACAAAAATTCGCTGACGGGAACGCCCTGCTTGAGGTGGGCGGTCAGGCTCTTTACAAGCTGTTCGTCTGACTGCTCCGCATAAAATTCATTGGGCGTTTTGCCTATGGATTTTATTACGGTGTCGCCGAATTTTGCATACATTTCGGGAATGACGTCCTCCCACTGCTTTTCGGTATAGCCGCGGGGATTGCGCTTTATATATTCGGAAAGTTTTTCATCGAACATACCGTCGAAGTCGTAAAGTTTCATTTTTGTTCACCTAATATCTTTTGGTAACTTTTTTGCTTTGCGCCGAAAAACGCGCATACCGTGGCGTTATCCAGTCCGCTTTCCTGCACGCCGCTGACGGTATATATGGCTGCCGCAAGCGACTGCGCGTCCTTTACGTCGTCCAGCCTTTTTTCCGCCGAAAGCCGCTCGTAAAGCCCCTTTGCCGCCTCGTGCATGATATATACGTAATCGGCGTTGATAAGCCCGAAGCGCGAAACGGTCATTGCATATGCCCGAATAAATAACTTGCGCTTGAGTCTGCCCACTTCGAGGGGTACGAAGTTGATTTTGCGGTATATGTTGCACACCACGACGCCATACTCCGAGCGCTCGTTCCTTTCGGCTATCATGCCGACGGTGTGCATTTTGAGCGCGTCGGGAAGATATGCGTCCAACAGAATGTCGCGCAGAAGATCGTCGCAGTCGCCCGACTTGACGGCGCACGCCGCGCCCAGCATTTTAAGCTCTGCGCCCGTATTTTCCGCACCTTCGTCGAAACACCAGCGAATACAGTCTGTTATGTCGAGCTTTTGGGAAAGCGTTTCGGCCTGCTTGTCGCTGAGGCGCACGAATGCGGAAAGAAGTTCAACATTGCTCTCCCTTTCGTCCTGCGGCAGACGATAAAAATAGGACAGGGGATTTTGAATGTAATCGTCGTCGTCCATATGCTCGCGCACGACGTCGAGGTAATATTTCGCCGTAACCGCGTCCGAATAAATGGTAATGAGCTTATCGAACGCGTCTACGCTTTCTTCCTTTCTTCCGCTGTTATAGGCGGAAACAGCCTTGAAATACAGCACAGAATTGTCGAACTGCAAATCCTGCTCTATTTTGCAGAAAAGTTTGTACGCCTCGTCGTGCATGCCGTTTTCGCAGCAGACGGTGGCTATTTTATATATATCGTCGGTTGCCGTCGCGCCTATGGTGAGCAGTTTTTCCGCAATGGCGCGGCTTTCTTCGCTCTTTTTCTGCTGGTTTTTGACCGCGGCGAGCGTTGTGAGCGCCTGCACGTCGTCCGGGTGCGCCTTTAAGATATTCAGACACTCCTGCTCGGCCTCGTCGCACTTATCGAAGATTATGTTGCACATGGCGATATAGTTTCGGGCTGAAAGGTATTTTTCGTTGCCCTCGTCTACTTGAGAAAACTCCTTTATGGCGTTTTCAAAATCGCCTTCGCGCATGAAGCCGACGCCCTTATTCATCTGTTCGGTATAGTCTGCAAGTCTGGGCGGCCAGGCAATTTTAAGCGGGCTTTTCTGCGAGCAAATAAAATTGTTTATGATTTCCTTGCGGTTTTCTGCGCTGAGGTCGCCTGCGGTTTCTATGAGCAGGCGGTTATAATAATATGCCGCGACCTGCTCGTCGCCCGAGTTGAGAAAGTTTACCGCCAGACCTTCATACGCGTCTGCAAGCTCCGCGTCGGGATATATGCTGACGTAATCTATATATTTGAACCATGCGTTTATGCTCTTTTCGGACAGCGACATATCGTCGAAGGTTTCGGCGTACATCATGTACGAATCTTCGGCGTTGCCGTTGAGTTCCGCATTTTTGTTGAGCATGCGCAATGCGGCTATGAAGTTGTGCTCCTCGATGTAATCCGCCGCAATAGCAAGCAGGCGGTCTTCGCTGAGGTCTATCGAAGTCGTCTTGTTCATTATCTGTTTTTGAAAAGTTCTTCCACGTCCTCTTCGCCGAACGTATAATCCGTATTGCAATAGTGGCAATGCACGCTTACCTTGCCCTGCTCTTTACAGATATTGATAAGCTCATCCTTGCCGAGAGGAATTATCACTTTTTCTATCTTTTCGCGCGAGCAGTTGCAGACGTAATCGGGATGAAGAAGATAGAGTCCCTTATCGCCAATCTCGCCGCTGAAATATTTTTTTATAAGTCCTTCCGCCCCGTCGCGACTTATTATTTCCGCCGCGTCCGCAAAAGACGGCATTATTTCTTCGCATTTTGCGGCATTTTCCGCGGACGTGCCGGGAAGCTGCTGCATTATCACGCCGCCGGCGCAAAGGCATGAGCCGTCGTCAGAAAGTTTTACGCCTATGCTCACGCGGGTTACTATCTGCTCGCTCGCACGGAAATATTCGGTAAAAATTTCCGAAACGTCGTCGCTTTCTATTTCGCACGCGCCCACGAAAGGACGGAAAAATCCGTCGTCTTTGATTACCGTCAGCGTGCCGCCCCTGAGCGTGTGCCTGCACGAGCCGTCAACATAGCCGCGTATGTGCAGCTTGCTGTCGCCCGAAACGGAGACGCAGCCGTCGCCGTCCGCGCTCTTTATCGTCAGGGAAACCGCGCCCTTTTCGCTCTTGAGGCAGCCGGACATGTATGCGCAGCAGGTAAGAAGTCCGCCGAGGAGCATAGCCGCGTTGCCCGTAAGATTGTGTATTTTTATTGCCTTGTTGACGAGGTCTGTAGTATCGAGTACCGAAAGAGATATTTGCTTGTCGTAGACGAGCGATTTATATAAAGTGTTCATTTTTTCCTTCTTATCTGATTGCAGTAAAATTTATGCGCTCCGACTTGTCTTCTCCGCCGAGATGTCCGCATGAGGAAACTTCGGAAAATCCGACCTCAGAAAGAATGCTGAGAATATCGCGCTCTTCGTGGGCGTACTGAACGTGGCGCTCGTCGAAGCGGGTATATCTGCCGTCCTTGCCCTTCACGAAGAAAGTAAGGTCCATTATAACGCCGTCTTCGGTCTGTCTGTTGAACCACATGTAAGAGATGTCTTCGCCGTCCTCGCCGAACATGTTTTCGCCTATTATGTTGCGCAATTTGTAGGAGCTTGATATGTCGAAGAGAAATATTCCGCCCTTGGAAAGCGCAGAATAAACGTGCGAAAACGCAGCCTTTAATTTATCCTTTGCAACATAATTGAGGCAATCGTTGATTGCGACGGCGAAATCGACTTTGCCCGTCAGTTTAAGTTTGGTTATATCGCCGAGTAAAAATTCACAGCGCACGCCCTCTTCCGCCGCTTTGGTCTTTGCGACGGACAGCATGGCGGGGGATATGTCTATTCCCGCGACGTCGTAACCCGCCTTGTTGAGCGCGCGGGTGAAATAGCCGTTTCCGCAGCCTATATCCACGCCTTTAGCGCCCCGCTTCAGGCAATTAAGCCGCTTAATTAAATACTGCGACCATGATAAATAGTCGCAGTCTTTGTTGAGATATTCAAACCAGCTGCCGAGGGCAGAATAGCTTTCGTTCATAATTTATTTGAGCAGGTTGTCGGCGCTTATCTTCTTCTTTTTGCCCTTTTTGTCGGTGGAAGGAAGTGCCTTTTCGCGCTCGGCAAACATCTTGTTGTATTCAACGTATTTGGTTTCGTTTTTATGCTCTTCGTAATACTCTTCTATGCCCTTGTTCATAGCGTCGCGGTCTGCCTGCGCTTTGGCAACGTCGCCTCTGCCGAAGGCAGAAGGTATTTCCTTGACGGAAATTTCGTCGCCGATTGGCTTTATGGGTTTGCCGACGAGTTCGGACTTGCCCGCAGCGAGCAATTCCCTTGCCGCCTGCATATCCTCTTCGCGCTTTACTTCTTCGCGCTGTTTGGGCGTCATTTTCTCAAGCTTCGCCTGCTTTTCCGTAGCTATTGCGGGGGTTATGAAGCAGTCGAACATCCACTGAGTATACGCCATCCAGACGAGCAATATGAAAGATATGCCGAAGAACAGGAATATTACCGCGCCGATTAGAGTGAATATAGCCGAAGCCATGCCGAGCATGAGTATCCACACGGGAATGAGCGCAACGCCGAGCATGAGAACGGTCTGCAGTACGCTGCCGACGAGCAGTACGAGCGAATTTTTGAGAAGGTAATGGAATTTTACCTTATAGCTCACGCCCACGGCGAGTACCCACATTGCGTAAATGCCTATGAGAACGGTTGCTATTATTATGAAGACTTTAGCCGTTATCGGACCGCCCGCGGACGCGCCGTAAGCTATCGTCTGTGCCGACCAGTCGCTGATTATCACAGAAAAATAATAGAACGCGAGGAAAACGGTTACGGGAACGACGGTGTTCAGATAGCAACGCCTTACTCCGTGGAAATAGCTCTTAACGGAAAATTCGCCGTGGCTGTTGATTATTTTTTTGATGGAATAAGCCGCACCGGCAATGCCTACCGACGCGATAAAACCTGCCGCTATCAGAACGGCGTAATAAATAAGGTCGACGGATAAGACGAGCCTTTCGCCGAGACCTATGGTCGAAGGCGTGTATATAGCAATGCCTGCGTTAGATGAAAAAGGATACAACGCCGCGAGATTGCTGACATAAGCCGACCTGAAATACATTAAGGCTATGCCGGGGACGAAGAAAACGAGCGTAAGCACGTTGATTATGACCAGCTTTACGAAATTAGCCTTAAAGATAGCCCATGTATCGCTCCATCTGCCCTGAGGGACGTAAGTTCTGACGTAGTCGTCGGCCATGTCGTTGCCGACAAGAGTTTGCAATTTGGATTCTGCCATATTATTTACCGTTAAAATTGTTTGCCACGCTTTCGCGGAGGCGGTTTTTTTGTGTTTTCATTTATTATACAGTATAAGGTAAAATATTTCAATTAATTTACCCGAAGTTGCGCAAATTTTCTTTGACTTTTCTTTTTGTATGTGATATTATCACCTTGCTGAATAGAGGAGCGGACGAGCATCAGTAACCTGCGGACAGGGATTTTATGGCAACTTCCCGATTACCCGAAGGCGAAAGGGCATCTCCGCCGAAGCGAAATTTTGCCTGAATTCGCTGGGCGCAGGGGTCAATACCTTTGCGACTGTCACATTTTGTGTCGCGCTATCTGCACATGTTCGTATCTTTTTTTCGGATATTATGCGGCGCAACGGCGTCGCCTTTTTTATTTTAACAATTTATTTATTCGGAGAATATATTATGAAAAAATATAAGGTAGGCATCATAGGCGCAACCGGCATGGTCGGTCAGCGTTTTGCCCTTCTTTTACGCAATCACCCGATGTTCGAGGTCGTCGCACTCGCGGCTTCTTCCTCTTCCGCAGGCAAAAAGTATGCCGACGCCGTAAAACGCTGGCACCTTTCCGACCCCATGCCCGAAGAATTTTCGTCCATGGTCGTTCTCGACGCCACGGCTGACAAGGAAAAAATCGCTTCCATGGTCGATTTCTGCTTCTGCGCGGTCAACATGCCCAAGGACGAGATAAAACAGCTCGAATACGACTACGCTAAACTCGAATGCCCCATAGTTTCCAACAACTCGGCACACAGATTTACCGAAGACGTTCCCATGATTATTCCCGAAATAAATGCGGAACACCTCGAAGTTATCGCCGCACAGAGAAAGAGACTGGGTACGAAGCGCGGCTTTATCGCCGTTAAGAGCAACTGCTCGCTTCAGTCCTACGTTCCCCTTCTTCATCCCCTTAAAAAATTCGGCATTCGCTGCGCTGCCGTAACCACTTATCAGGCAATTTCCGGCGCTGGCAAAACTTTTGAAACCATGCCCGAAATCATAGACAACATCATACCCTACATAGGCGGCGAAGAGGAAAAGAGCGAAAAAGAGCCCCTTAAAATCTGGGGCGAGGTCAAGGACGGCAAAATTGCCCTCGCCGACGGTCCCGTCATTACCGCGCAGTGCCTGCGCGTACCCGTTTCCGACGGACACACCGCGGCTTGCTTCGTTTCGTTTGAAAACAAACCTTCCAAGGAAGAAATTTTAAAGGCGTGGGCGGAATTTTCGGGCGAGCCCCAGAAGCTCAACCTTCCCTCCGCTCCCGCTCAGTTCATACACTACTTCGAAGAGGACAACCGCCCCCAGCCCAAGCTCGACAGAATGACCGAGCGCGGCATGGCGGTTTGCGCGGGCAGACTGCGCGAAGATAACCTTTTCGACTATAAATTTATAGGTTTTTCGCACAATACGCTGCGCGGCGCGGCAGGCGGCGCGGTGCTCCTTGCGGAGCTTCTGGCAGCTAAAGGATATTTCGACTGATTTTATCTTAACGGGAGGCAGACATGAAAGGCTTTTTTTACGGTTCCGCAACGGCGATGATTACGCCGTTCGACGAAAACGGAGTTAATTTTACGGCGTTCGGCAACATGATCGAATATCAGATTGTCAACGGAACCGACGCACTCGTAGTACTCGGCACCACGGGCGAACCCGCTACCATGACGGAAGAGGAAAAAGTTGCCGTTATGAAATTCGCCAAGGAAAAAGTGGCAGGCAGGGCAAAACTTATTTTCGGTACGGGCAGCAACTGCACGGCTAAAGCCGTGGAAGCGAGCAAGCGCGCCGAAGCTCTGGGCGCGGACGGCGTTCTCGCCGTTACGCCCTACTACAACAAATGCACGCAGAAGGGCATAGTCGAATACTACAAGGCTATCTGCTCGGCGATAAACATACCGGTAATCGCCTACAACGTTCCTCCCCGCACGGGCGTCAACATTCTGCCCGCTACCGCGGAAGAACTTTCTTATATCCCCAATATGGCGGGCATTAAGGAAGCTTGCGGCAATATGGAACAGATTTGCGAAACAATGAGAAGAATTCGCCCCAGAATGGACCTCTATTCGGGCGACGACAACCTCAATATTCCCATCATGGCGATAGGCGGCGCGGGACTTATTTCCGTCGCTTCCAACATCGTTCCCGCACAGATTAAGCAGGTTGCCGAACTCATGGCAAAATGCAAACTTGCAAAAGCCAACAAAATTCACGAAAAAATTCTCCCCCTCATCGACGCTTGCTTTGTAGAAGTAAATCCCATACCCGTAAAGGCTGGTTGCAACATGATAGGTCTGGACGCAGGCATTCCCAGAGCGCCGCTCACCGAACTCGAGGACGAACACAAAAAGCTGATGAAAAAATGCCTTAAAGCCGCGGGGTTGAAAATATGCTGAACTTTCTGATATGCGGCATAGGCGGAAAGATGGGCGCAAACCTTGTAAGTCTGCTTTCGGGCGACCAACAGGCAAAAGTTGCCTGCGGCGTGGACGTTAAGAGCGGAGAAATGTACGGCGTGCCCGTTTTTGCCTCATTCAAAGACGTAAACATAAAAGTCGACGCAGTTATAGACTTTTCCTCCCCCGCCGTTCTGGACGATGAAATTGCTTTCTGCACCAAAAATTGCATTCCCCTCGTAATAGGCTCGACGGGATACACCCAAGAACAGCTGCAGAAAATCAAGGACGCTTCCTCAAAGACCGCAGTATTCAAGACGGCGAACTTTTCGCTCGGCGTCAACCTCATGGTTGAGCTTGTAAAAAAAGCCGCGAAAGTTCTCGGCGAGGACTTCGACATAGAGATAATAGAACGCCACCACAACCAGAAAGTGGACGCGCCCAGCGGAACGGCGCTCATGCTCGCAGACGCGGCAAACGAAGTCTTTGAGGACAAAAAGCCCTATGTGGACGGCAGAAGCGGTCAGACGGGCAAGCGCGGCAGAGAAATAGGCATTCACGCCGTGCGCGGCGGAACTATTGTGGGCGAACACGAAATAATGTTCGCAGGCGAGGACGAAATAATTTCCATATCCCACTCCGCCCGCTCCAAGCGCGTTTTTGCGGCAGGCGCAATTAAAGCCGCTAAATGGATTGCAGGCAAAAAATGCGGCTTCTTCGACATGAAGGACGTACTGCAAAATATAATACAGTAAATACAAATAATACAGTTTATACAAAAAAAACGACCGCCCGAACGGGCGGTTGTTTTTTGCTTGTTTTATTAAAATAATCGCTTATTTTATTAATTATTCTTATCTTTCAGACAAAAAGCGTCAAAAATTTTATCGTCTGTCGGATTAATACAGTTATTACATCATTTAAAGCCGACAGGCGGGTTTTGCCGTGCAAAGAATTCAGGCTTTTAAGATTGAGCCGCTTCGGACAACGCGCCATTTTTCGGATTTTCGCCTTCGTTGACAGGGACGGCAGTTTGCGCCGCGGCGCAATCGGTATTTTCCGACTGAGCGGCGGCAACTTCGGACAAAACCTCGTCTTCAGTGCGGCGGACGTAGGAATATTTGTATTCATAGTCCGAGTAAGCGCCTGCGCGAGCCTTCATTGCAAGATACACGCTGTCGCGGAGTTGCTGCTGTGCCTTTTTAAGCGGAAGATTTTCGTCCGCAAAAAAAGGTCCGTCTACGTAAACGGTTATTTTGGGCTTGTCCGAATGTTTGCGCTTTGAAAACGTCATGGTATACGAAAAGACGGGCGCGCCGAGTTTTACGGGATAACGGAAAGACACGGCGGGAAAATTGCGCACTCCGCAATAATACGGCCAGATGTGCGCTTCGGGATAGATTGCCACCCAGTATTTTTTGTTTATCGCGCGCGTTATTTCGTCGTTGAACGCCGACATGAGGTGCAGATTTGACGGTATGGGCAACGCGCCGACGTCCATTACCACCCAGCGGATGCCATTTATAGAAGTAGTATCCTCGTTTACCATTACTTTTGCCGGTCTGGGGAAGGATAAAACCGTAGGATTGAAAGCGTCGCACACGAACGCCGTATGATTGCCGTAGATAAAGCAACCGCGGTTTTTGTAACCTTTCATGCACTTTTTGTTGACATACTTAATGCGCCTTATGAGTTTGGTGTATATGAAGGTTAATGGCGTGGCGAGAACCCGATAAACGAAAAAACGCCTTACCGCAACAAGCGGATTGCGCGAGTGATATTTGAAATTTTCGGGCAGAGGCTGAGTTTTTATGCCCGTACCAGCGAAGTCGTCGCGGACTTCGTCCGAATAATACCTGATTTCATTTTCCATACAAGTTCAAATTAATCCTTTTTTATAAACGCCGTATAAAATCATTATAGAAAAATTTTACAAATTAATTGTTGCTTTGACGGCGGACTTATGTTATAATCTCTTTTGTCGTTATTTTTTTAAAAAATCTTTACAAAGGAACGCAATTATGGATATTTTTGGCAATATTCTCTTGCTGATATTGGGCTTTGTCTTCCTTACAAAGGGCGCGGATTTCTTTGTTGACGGTGCCAGCGGCATCGCCACAAAACTTAAAATCCCCCAGATTATTATAGGTCTGACAATAGTCGCAATGGGAACGAGCGCACCCGAAGCGGCAGTTTCGATAAGCGCGGCTTTAGGCGGCAACGCCGATATTACTATCGGCAACATCGTGGGAAGCAACATACTTAACGTGCTTATAATCCTCGGTCTGTCTTCGGCAATAACCACTCTCTGCGTGCAGAAAGACACGATTTTTGTAGATATTCCCGTAGTTATAGTCGCAACAGTTCTTCTTTTCGTCCTCGGCTTGGACGGTACGATAGGTCTGTGGGACGGCATAGCCTTCCTGGTAATTTTCATAGCTTACATGGCTTACCTCTTCATCGTTGCGAGGAAGAACATAAATAAGCGCGAGCAGGCTTCCATTGCGCAGGGAGCGATAGCCCGACCTTTGCCCGAAAATGCAGGCGTGCTTCAGGACGAAGCCGCAGGCGTTGAAAGCGCAGGAACGAACGAAGGCGCTCTTTCCGCAGATACGGCGGACGAGGAAAAAGGCGAAAAACAGAAACCTTTGCTCTTATCGCTCTTTTTAACAGCTCTCGGACTTGCTCTCATAATTTTCGGAAGCGATTTCGCCGTGGACTCGGCAACATACCTCGCTGAAAAAATGGGCGTGAGCGACAGATTTATCAGCCTTACGGTCGTGGCGCTCGGCACTTCGTTGCCCGAACTTTTCACATCGGTAGTTGCGGCAATCAAGAAGAATGCCGACATTGCGATAGGCAATATCGTGGGAAGCAACCTGTTCAATATACTTTTCATAACAGGTCTTGCCGCCGTGATAACCCCCGTTCCTTTCGCGCAGAATTTCCTTATAGACACGGGCGTGGCGTTCGGCGCTCTGCTCCTTTTGTGGATACCCTGCCTCATAAAGAAAGGCATAGGCAGAATAACCGGCATTACAATGCTGTTGTGCTACTGCGGATATTTTGCGTATCTCGTTGTGGTTTAAAACATAAAATTTTAGCGTTCGTTGCGACATATGTCGCAACGAACGCTATTTTTTTAATTGAAAAGAGATATAAATTCTCGGAGCGCGAAAGGTATTGGAACGTTTTTGGGAAGAGCTATTCCCACGCCGCGGACGGGAAGGGACGGCGTTACGTTGACTTCGAAAAGTTCGCCGTTTTCAAGCTCTTTCACGGCGTATTCGCGCGGAACGCAGCCAATGCCCATGCCGCTGACGGCGAGCTTGAGCATGAGATCCCAGTTTGCGACCTCTATATCGGGGCTTAAAGATATTCCCATAGTCTGGGTGTAAGCCGTGAGTGCGCGGCGCGCAACCGTGTTTTCCTCTATCATCAGAAGAGGGTATTCGTGCAAATCTTTAAGGTTGATAGGCTTATCCTTGAGGTCGGCAAATTTTTTGCCTGCGACGAAAATATCCGAAAGGTGCGCGACAGTGCCCGTAAAGTTTACGTCCTTGTCGTCGATGGGCAGGTTTATAAAGCCTATATCGCACTTGTTTTCCTTGAGCTGGTTGATCGTTTCGGGCGAAGTACCCGTTACGAGTTCGAACTTGACCGCGGGATATTTTTCGTTGAACGCTACGATTTTGTCTGCTAGAATGTTGCTGAATATGCTGTCCGTCGCGCCTATTCTTATCGTTCCTGTAGCGGTTGTTTTTAGTTCTATAAGCTTATTTTCCGCGGCGTCGAGCAAATTAAGCGCTTCTTCCACCTGCTTGAAAATAAGTTTTCCGCCCTGAACGGAAAGTTCCATACCCCTGTGCGTGCGGTTGAAAAGCGTTGTTCCGAGCTGACTTTCAAGCTGCTTTATCGCCTGAGATACAGCCGGCTGAGAAATGAAAAGTTCTTCCGCCGCTCTCGTCAGACTGCCGCACTTTGCAACCGTATAAAATACTCTGTAAAGTTCTATATTGACCATATTTCACCGTATATCCGTTATTTTCCTACGCAGAATTTTGCAAAAACTTCGCTTATAATCTCTTCGTTTGCCGTCTCGCCCGTTATCTCACCGAGAGCCGACCATGCCGCGGTTATGTCGAGCGAAATTATGTCGAGCGGGAATTCTCCTATCGCGCTTATCGCGCTGCGCAGCGAGCGGCTCGCGCGGCAGAGCGCGCCATAGTGCCTTTCTTCTATTATGACAGCGCTGTCCGAAGCAGTCGCGCCAATGGCGCGGGACGACATAAGTTTTTTTAGTTCGGCTATATTTTCTTCGGTCTTCGCCGAAACGCAGACGTCGAATTTATCGCCCTCGGCGGTATTTACGTCGCACTTGTTGAACACTTTTATAAGCCTCGGGTCTTCGTCCGCTACACCTTCGAGCGGTTGGTAAGCACCCTCGCAGACATACACGATTACATCCGCGGAGGCAACAATCTTTTTTGCCATGGATATGCCCGCACTCTCTATATCGTCGGCATTTTCCCTTATGCCCGCGGTGTCGTAGAGATTATATTTTACCCCGTCTATCTGTATAGACCCTTCCACGGCGTCGCGCGTCGTTCCCGCTTTGGGCGAAACGATTGCTTTATCGTAACCTATGAGCGCGTTGAGAAGGGAAGATTTGCCCGCGTTCGGCGCGCCGCACAGCGCGACGGTTACGCCGTTTTTAATTTTTTTGCCGCCTTCGTAACTCTTTATCATGGCACATATGCGCCCGTCAACCGCCTTAAGTCTGCTTTCAACGTCGGCAAGTTCGGTCGAAGCGACGTCCTCTTCGGGATAGTCTATGTCGGCGGAAATTCCTGCAAGAATTTCCTTAAGCTCGTTCTGCTCGGCAACGACGCCTGAGGTGAGTTTTTCGGCATAGAGCATATTGCCGGCTCGCACTTCCGCGAGGCTGTCGGCGTTTATCATATCGATAAGCCCCTCGGCGGAGGCAAGCGAAAGTTTGCCGTTGAGAAAGGCGCGTTTGCTGAACTCTCCGTTTTCAGCCATGCGCGCGCCCGCGCCGAGCGCAGCCTTCAGCACTCCGCGGGCAATCTGGTAGCCGCCGTGGCAATGCAGCTCCACCACGTCCTCGCCCGTAAACGAACGGGGCGCTCTGAAATATACGCACAGCCCGAAATCTTCAAACCCGTCGCACATTATTCTGCCCGGGTACATCCTGTAAGGCTCGAAGTCTTTTACTTCCTTTTTGCCTGCAGGTATAAATATTCTGCGCGCAACTGAGAGCGGACTGTCGCCGCTTATTCTTATTATCGCAACTCCGCCTATGCCATCAGCGGTGGATATTGCGGCTATGTTTTCGTTGAGCATATTACTCTCCCGAATAAAATCTATAATTTATACTTATATCTTAAGGCAAATTATATCATAACCATATTTTTATTGCAATAAAAAAACGGCGCCGTCGGCGCCGTTTTTAATTTTATATTTCAATCTGAAAGCCCATGGCAGGCTATCCTGCGAGATTTCATCCAAGTTATTTTTAAAATTCGCTGAAAGGGTCTTCGGGAGGCGCGGAGTTCTGCGATTGTCCGCTTTCTCCGTCCGTACGACTGCCGCTTTCCTCGCCGCTGCGGGCGGAAGACGAATTTGCGAACTCATCAAAGGGGTCGGAAGCCGTACCCGAAGGGCGGTTGTCGTAGGGGTTGCCCTGACGGTTGCGACCGCCGAATGGCGTTTCGTAAGGGTTGCCGTTCTGACGGTTATACTGCTGATACATTTCGTAACGCGCCTGCTGCTGACCTATGACGTAATTGCGGTAGTTGATAGAATTGTTCTTGCGCGAAAGGAAAATGAACAGTCCCCTGAGCGGGAAAATTACCGATAAAAGCGAATATATGAAGAAATATCTCGCGGCATAAGTCTTGAAGAAAGAAATGATTACGAGTACGTTCATCAGAACGTAAACGAGATTTAACCAGTTGAGAACGTAGACGCTGAAATAGTCGAACACCCACGCGAGCCACGTTCCCGCAATGGCGTTGGAGGATACGTAACCGGAAATATATTCAAGTCCCGTTATCATGTCGGTCTGCGAAACTTTTACGTACAATCCGTTTGCATATACCATTCCGGCGCAGGCGTAATCGAAGACGAACAAACCGAAGCATACAGCTTCTATTATGGCGAGAGCGAGCGAAAACCTCTTGGCGGGCGCGTTATAGATGGGATTTTTTTCGGAAAGCACGCCGAGATAATAGGTATTGAGGAAAGGCACGAAACACATCCATCTGTGTCTGAAACCTTCCCTGCCCGAAATCTGCCACATGGCAAAAGCCTGCAGACCGAATAAGACGGCGAAGAATACTCCGCCTATTACAAGCGTAACCCACAGCGCCGTAAACGGATCGGCGCTTGCAGGTACAAAGATATTTGCAATGCTCGTAAATTCAAAAAAATCCATATCTCCCTCTTAACCGCCTTGCAGCAATTAAAATTATCTTACACAATATAATACCCGACTATTGTTGCGAACGTGAAACAACTTTGTGAAAATTCAGTAAAATTTATTCAGAAAAGTCTGACGCCGTAGTCAACGTCGAGCAGGCAAAGTCCGTTCGGCGGCATTGTCTTGCCGGCAAGCGAACGGTCGCCCGTCTCTAAAGATTGACGCACTCTTTCAAGCGAAACCGAACCTTGAGCGAAGCCGAGCACCGTACCCGCCATGGTACGCACCATGTTGTACAAAAATCCGTTGCCGCAGACGAAAAGCGCTATATCCTCGCCCTCTTTGGCAATATCGAAAGAGTAAACCGTGCGAACCGTCGTTTTTACCTGCGAACGGCTTGCGCAGTACGCCTTGAAATCGTGTTCGCCGACGAAAAGCCGTGCCGCCGCACGCATCGCCTCTATGTCGATTGCCCCCTTGATATGCACCGAATATCTGTCTTTCAAGGGGTTTCTTCGCGGGGAATTATACATTCTGTAGACATATGTTTTTTTCTTTGCGGAACGATTTGCGTCGAACCCTTCGGGCGCGGCTGCGGAAGCCAGAACGCTGACCGAAGGCGGCAGCCTGCAGTTGAGCGCGTCGGCAAGTTTTTCGGGCGGAACGGACACGTCGAGAGAGACGTGGCACACCTGCCCTTCGGCATGGACGCCGCTGTCAGTCCTTCCGCTCGCGGTATAGACCGCGCTTATTCCGAACGCTTCTTCGGTTGCCTTTGAAAGCGCGCTCTGCACGGAATTTCCGTTGGGCTGTTCCTGCCAACCGCAGAAATCGGTGCCGTCGTACGCAATTTTCAGAACGTATTTCAACTTATCACCACATAAGGATACGCCGAGGGCCAGACGGCGAATGCGTAAATATTGAACAGAACCACTCCCGCTATAAGTGCGGCTAAGAGCAGAACGACAACGCCGTCGCGCCAACTAAGGCGCAGTTTTTTATATTTTGTGCGCTTCGTCGCGCAGGAATAGCACCTTGCCTCCATCGCGTCGCTCAACTCTCCCGCGCGGCGCAACGCGCTTATGAGCAGGGGAATTAATATGGGTACAACTGCCTTTACCCTTCTTGCGAGGTTGCCCGTTTCGAAATCGGCTCCGCGCGCTTTCTGCGCGGATATTATGCGGTTTGTTTCGTCCATGAGCGCGGGAATGAAGCGGAGCGCTATGGAAATGAGCAGTCCGAACGCATGCACTGGCAATTTGATTAAAGTGAGAGGTTTAAGAAGGCTTTCAAGTCCGTCGGTGAGGTCTACGGGGGTCGTAGTCAGCGTGAGTATGGTAGAAGCCAGCACGATGAAAATCAGTCTGAACATCAGAAAGACGGCGAAAAGCACGCCCTCGAGGTATATTTCTATTATTCCCCACTTTACGAGCAGCGTCGAGCCGCTGTAAAAGAACAGGTTGAGAATAAACGTGAAAACAAGCAGGAACAATATGCCCTTTACCGAACGCAGCACGGGGCGGAAAGGCACGCGCGAACATATGACCATTGCCGCGAGCAACACTCCGCACAGCGCCAGACCGTAAAAGGTTTTTGTGGTACACAAAAGAATTATATAGCCTATCAGAAAGAGAAGTTTTACCCTGGGGTCGAGCTTGTGAACGAAAGACTGCGCGGGGTAGTACTGACCGAAAGTTACGTCGTTAAGCATTTTCCGCACCGCCTTTGAAAAGATTTATTACTGCCGAAGAAAAACCATTTGCGGTGTAATCGCAGTCAACGTACAGTCCGCCGTCCGCAAGGCAGCGGCATATTTTAGCCGTGAGAGGCACATCCAGCCCGAGGGCAATGAGTTCCTCGTCGCGTGAGAAAAGTTCCCTCGGTTCGCCGCAGGCAACTATTTTTCCTTCGGAAACGACGCACGCTTTAGTGCAATTTTCGGCAATTTCGTCCATATCGTGCGAAACTATTATGACCGTCCTGCACCACTGTGCGTGAAGAGCGTGCAAAAGCTCCATTATTTCCTTTTTGCCGAGAGGGTCGAGCCCCGCCGCGGGTTCGTCGAGTATGAGAATTTTAGGTCTGGAAACGATAACGCCCGCAATGGCTACGCGGCGCTTCTGTCCGCCGGACAGGTCGAAAGGCGATTTTTGGGCAACTTCGGCATAGTCAAGTCCCACCGCCTCTATTGCGGCGCGGACGCGCTCTTCGATTTCTTCTTTGGTTATGTCCTTGAAAAAGTTTTTAAGTCCGAAAGCCACGTCGTCGAACACAGTTTCGGCGAACAGCTGATATTCGGGATACTGGAAAACCATGCCGACGTCGGCGCGCAGTTTCAAAAAGTCGCACTTTTTGTCGGCGAGATTGTAAGGTCCTACTTTCATCGCGGGCAATGGCGCGCTCTGCCCGTCGCGTTTTTTGGGCGGTTTGTATCTTTTTTGCGCCTGAGGAAGTTTTATGAGCGCGTTGAAGTGCTGTACGAGAGTTGACTTGCCGCTTCCCGTATGACCTATTATGCCGAAGAATTCGCCCTCGGATATATGAAGATTGACGCCGTTGAGCGCCTTTGACGCAAAGGGCGATTTAGCAGAATATGTGTATGTCAGGTCGGAAATGTCTATATCCCATTCGCCCGCAGATATGGCGCTTTCAACGCTCTCCGCAGCTGCTGCGGAATGGGATATTTTCCTCTCATTTGCAGCCGAAAGAATTTGCGAGGCAAGCTCTTCGGGATGAAGGCAGGGCGATGTGGGAATGCCGCCCTCGGAAAGGCTGTTGGCTATTTGTGAAATTTCGGGAAGGGTAAGATTGAAAGTTTTGAGGGCGTCGCCGTTTTCAAAAATTTCCTGAGGACTTCCCTGCATGACTATTTCGCCCTTGTTCATGACGATCGTGCGGTCGGCGAGCAGGGCTTCTTCCATGAAATGGGTGATGAGCAGTATGGTCATGCCCTCCTCTTTGTTGAGGCGGCGGACAACGTCAATGACCTCCCGTCTGCCGCGGGGGTCGAGCATGGCGGTAGATTCGTCGAGAATGAGAATATCGGGCTTGATTGCAAGCACTCCCGCGACGGCTATGCGCTGTTTCTGTCCACCCGAAAGTCTGAAAGGCGTAGAATGGCGGTACTTTTCCATGTCGACGGCTTTGAGCGCCCAATCTATTCTTCTGCCGATTTCTTCGCGCTCCGTTCCCAGATTTTCGGGACCGAAAGCGAGGTCGTCTTCGACTATCGAAGCGACCATCTGGTTGTCGGGGTTCTGGAAGACTATGCCTGCATGCATGCGGACGGCGTTGACGTTTTTATAGTCCGAAAGGTCATATCCCCAGACTTCGATTTTGCCCCCGTCCGCTTCGGCAAGACCGCAGATGAGCCTTGCAAGCGTGGATTTTCCCGAACCGTTATGACCGATTATCGAAACAAACTCGCCTTTTTCGACGCAAAGGCTGACGTCGTTGACGGCGGGTACGGAACATTCGGGATAAAAATATTTTACTTTGTCCAAGCGTATTGCGGTAAAATCTTCCTTTTCGGAAGTATTTTCCGCGCGTTCTGACTGCTGCATTTGATTTTCCTTATAATTTATTCCACTGAATTATATCAAATCGCGCGCATTTTAACAACAAAATTATATATAAAAATGTGAAAGGCG
>CASDOP010000015.1 GCA_949282385.1 uncultured Clostridia bacterium | reverse complement strand
TTTTGTACAAGTGCGATTACCGTAGGTATTCCCGTTACAATCAAAAATGTTATGATTGCGATTGCTATTTTAAGCCATATATATGCGTTTTCCATATTTACCTCTTTTTTTACTGTGCGAAGTAACAACTAATTACTTCGTTCGCCTTTCCGCCAAAATAGCGGTTAGGCATTTGCCTGCCGTCGCTGGGGTAAATCTCTCCCGAAGTAAAAGACTTGCAAGCGAATACTCTGTACTCGCCGACGGGCATATCTTTAACTACAATGCTCTTTTGCTCTTTGGCGCGGTCAGCGCGGATTGCTTTGTCAATGTTCCAATCGCAAAACGCGCCGCATATAACCACGCTGTCGAGATTAGTATTGACCGACAATCTCGCCATTGTATGCCTCCGTTGTCGCTTTGTCGTCTACTTCGTCCGCAACTTCTTTCTCGAAAACGTAGCCCCTCAAAATATCGAGCTTCGTTTCGTCTTCCGCACTCAAACCGTAATTTTCTGCGGCTTTTGCAAATTCGATAAAATCTGCTGTTTTCTCTGCCGAATATCTGCGATTATTTGCGTATATCGCTGCCGACTGCTCAATTTCTTCGAGCTTTTGATTTTGATTTGCTTTAATTTCCTTGTAATCCTGCAAGATTTTTTCTTCGTCAACTACAAGGATCTTTTCTTTGTTTTCTGCCATATTAGCCTCCTTTGAGTAAATTTGTTATCCATTCACGGGTTACGGGTACGCTAAACAGCACAATTAAAATCGCGCCGACTATCAATACCCATTTCATAGCGACCACAAAGGAAGTCGATACCTTTCCCACTCCGTCGAAAAAGCTCTTTACGCCGTCGAAAAACAAAAGCATTGAGAGAATAAATATATTCGGTACATAAGAATAGCCCATTTTTGTGAGTTTTCCGCTGTACAAGTCCCATTTTTGCTTTTTTCTTCTTGCTTTATGGTCTGCTTTTTGCTCCCTATTGAGTTGCGCTTGCTCTTTACGCAAACGGATCGCTTCCGCCTTTAAGACGATTAGCTTGTTTTTTATTTCCTGCTTTTCGACCTTGTTCGCAGCGTCCTGCTTTTCGACATTGAGGGCGGCGCGTTCAGCGTCAACCCCGATTGCCTTGTCTGTAATTTTCGCAATCCTACTCGCGTGTTTTTTAAGGATTTTTTTGGACTTTATTTTGTCCTTTGCTCTTTTCAAAATCTCTTGTTGAGTATTTCCAACAACGTCATTTGCAGAAAGCGCAGCAGGTTTATACTCCGATACTTCCTCGTTATTTTCAACGCATACAAGGTCTTTTTTTTCTTCCGCAGCGGTCGGGTTTTGAGCCTCAAACTCCGCTCCAAGTTCCTCAATGTTCATACGCTACCTATCAGCCGCCGACACCTGCACCTGTCAAACTCGTATCAGGCGTAGTAACCTGCTTGAAGAAGTCCGCTTCTTTTATGCCGCTGGACGATCTTACATACAAAGCCTTTGCAGGGGCTTTCTTGCCTGTGCCGCCACCGTTTGCGAATTCGTGTTCGGTATAAACGCCCGTGAACACAAGGCTCATATTATTGCTACCCGTGCCGTTGTCTTTTGTAGCTGACGTTTCGTCGGGAATGTTGAAAGTTCCTTTGAGGCGGAATACAAAACGCTCGTCTTCGCCCTCGCCTACTTCGCCGAGGACATAGCCTACCGCAAAATACTTGTTTTTACGAGGGGCTTCGATAAACATTTTTTTCGACGTGTCATAAACACGCCCTGTAAGTTCAGCCAGCACCTCGTCGGACGGTACTGCGATAGTAAAGGTTACGGTATCGCTTCCCTCGCTGTCGATTATGATTTTTGCTACGTTGTCGTAATACTTCGCCTCACTTGCTGTTTCAACCGTTTTACTTATTTCACCGACGGGCGCAAGGGACTTTACTGTTCCCGTTACATAACCGCCACCCTCGGCTTCGTTATTATCGGTCGTAACTTCTGCAAAAACGAGATTTCTACAACCTCTGAATTCAACTGCCATTTCTGACACCTCCGTTTTAATTTTCTTGATATATAAAATCCATAGCCCAGCCCGTATGGGTAGGCTCGTCGGACAATAAATCATGTCCTTTGCCTTGCGGTATAAATCCCGCAGCCTTTAATGCCTTTCTTATTTCCTCGGGCTTGCTGTTTACAAGCGCAGGGTCGTTGCTGTAAAAAATTACTGCAAAATACCATACAAAAGAAGCGGTTTCGTTGTCGTAATGCGCTCCGTCCTCGGTATCGTCTGTAAAATACGTTATAAAGCTATCGGGATATTTTTCGTCCGCATTCATTGAGCCTTGTAGAAAGACAGGGTAACCGAATTTTGAAAGTTCGTCATATAGTTTTTGCTTCACTTTTTCAGATCCTCCAAGATTTTATTCATTGCTTCTTGTTGCGCTCTCTTGATTTGCGGACGCGCTTTGTTTTTTGCTGCCCTTATAAAGTTTCGCGGTGCAATTTTCGGCGTACCGTAATTTATAAATACAGCTTCGTATCCGTCCGATAAGTCTTTCGGATTGTATGCGCCTTTATGGTAACCGACGCGAGCTGTACAGGCGTTGCCGTTCCACTCGATTTCGGGCTGCGGCATACGGTTTATAAGAGCGTTTGAAACTTTTTTCTTTTGCATTTGCTCTTTAAGTTCTTTTTGCTGAATTTGTGCCGATTGTTTCATGCAAGTATCAACCGCTTTATTTATCGAGCCGCCTGCTTCCTCAATCTTTTTGAGTAATTCGTCAAAGCCCTCAATATTGAGCTGGATATATGACTTTCCTTTTCCGCCTGCCATTACGCACCGCCTTTGACGCGACGGATCTTGAAGTATAGGATTTGATTGCGCTGCTCCAAGTTTTCAGGCTCTCCCAAAATCTCAAATACCGCGCCGTCGCTCAACCTTTTGAGCCTGCAATCGCTTTTTATGTCGGGGCGATACCAGCACGTTATTTGTGCGGTGTCGATAACACTCAAAACGTCGTTGCTTACGCTCTCCGTTCCGCCGTATGTCTTGAAATTGCACATTATGACGTCGCCGTCCGTGTAATCCTTTTTAACAACTCCCATTACGGTCGTGCTTGTAGGCACTTGCAAGCGCATAGGCGTTGTCATTTGTGCTGCACTCGTAGGTCTAAGCATTGTTACCGCCTCCCGTAGTTTCTGCGGCTTTTTCTGCGCCTGCGGCGAGCTGTAATACTCGCTGTATGAAATACTCGCTTAACTTCACGCTTCCGCTGCCATAGTTCCACAGGTCAGCCACTCCGCGCATTATGCAGCCGACGGCGTTCGAGCCGTTGACGACTTCTTCGGAAACTCCCGACGAGCGCATAAAACCTTTTACTTCGTCAATATAAAATTGCAAAGCCTCGTCTTGATAGTCGCCCGTTATTCCAAGCCCCGTTTTAATCTTTTTCAACAGCTCTTGTTCCGTCATATTGTTTACCTCGCTTTAATTAGTTTTCAAAGCGGCGCATTTTAGCTGCCGCTTTTGGTCTTCGTAAGCGTTACAAGGCTATCGGTAATAATGAGTTTACCGTCGCAAGCGAGTACCGCTTTCGTCTTGTGATCTTCGTTGTCCCAATCCTTTGCGTGAGAGATACCGAGGTTGTAATTCTCGTTGAGAACGTAATCGGAAAAGTCAACGATAAATGCGAAAATATCGTCAGTAGTGGACGCGTCAGCATAGTTTTTCAACTTGCTATCTGTTTGAGGTGCATATATAACGACGTCACGTCCGAGCAAAGTCCTTTCGGGCTTGCCGTTAATGCCGTAATTCACGCGAGCAATAGGCTGTCCCGCGCTGTCGGTCATACCGACAAACTGCATAAACGTCTTTTTAGTCATACACCATTTTGCGGTTGCCTCGTACTGTACAGGGATAGCAGCCTCGGCGTCACAAAGCAACTTGTAAGTTACCTTATTAGACGCGCCTGCCGCAACGGTCAACGCCTGTCCTGTGGGCGCGGTATAGGTCAAGATACCTTTAGGCTTACTCGTTCCGTCTCCGTCCACGATTGCGCCTTCCTGCGCGCGAAGCATAGCCTCGCCTACCTGCTTGATGAAAAGAGCCTCAAACACAGGCAAAGCCATTGTCGAAACTTCTTCTGTATAACGAATTTCACAGCGCAACTTGAAATGCGTAAACGTGATAGACGCAGCAAGCGTTTTGCTTTGAGGCGTGCTACCTACACCCTCCGCAACCCACGTAGCGGTAGGCTTTACGCTGTCAACTGGAATTGTTTGTCCGACAGGGAAACTCGTTTTTGTTACGAGGTTGTAGATTACGCCGAGCTGCTCGAATTTTTCGAGAATTTTATTTACGAGGTTAGTAGGAATAACGCTCGAAATGTTCGTATCAGTAGTTTTGGTAGACGCGCGATATTCTTCGGGCATTTGACCGCTTACGAGATACTGCTGGAACGCCTTGCGGTATTTGATAGACGAGTACACGTCCTCTTCGTCGTTTTGCGCTGCTCCACGCTGCGACATAGTGCCAAGAGGATTGAACTGCTTACGCTGTCCGTCGCCGCTCTCACCCTCGCCGCCTGCTGCGGGCTTATCAACGTCTGCGATCAACCCCTCTATCTCTGCAATTTCGCTTGCAAGTGCTTTGAGAGTTTCGCCGATTTGAGCGCGCTCCTCTTTTTCGTTGCTCTCAATAAGCTGTGCGTTGAGAGCGTCGCGCTGCTCCTGTTTTGCTTTAAGAAGTTTTAGAAGTTTTTCTTTGAAAGTCATTTCTTGTTGCCTCCATACATAGTAATAAGATTTTTTATATAATAATTCGGTTTGCTCTTTCCAGCCTCCGCCTGCCTCAACCAAGCCTCCGCCTGCTCAAGACTTCGAGCATATATTTCGGTCTTATCTCCATAAGCCCCGTTATCACAAATTGATACGTCGAAAAGTTTTCCGACTTCAAGTATTCGACGGTGTATAAATCCGTCCGAACGCTTTTCTTTTATGTCACGCTTTACAGTAAACGCAAAACTACCCTCTGTAAGCAATTCAGCGCGCGTTGCAAGATACATATCCTTATTGAAACTTGTGGGTATGAGGTTACTGTCCATGCGCAGCCCTTTTTCGTCCACTTTCAGCATAAGGCTTTTGTTCCTAGTCCTTGCCATAATCAAAAAATTGTCGCTGTGATTATAGCGTAAAACTACGTCTGACATATCCGCTTTGTCAAACGCTCGTGGATCTATACTTTCATAAAATCCGTGATTTTCCCAGCCTATAAAAGTTTCTTTATCAAATACTACGGGATAACCGCTTGCGTGCATTGTTCCGTCAGTATCTTCTGCGCGCATTTCGATAATAAAATCTTGTATCTGCGCAAGCCTTGTTTCTTTTTCAAGCCTCGGCTTCATTTGTCCCTGTGCCATTGTCTGCACCTCCCTCCGTTAGTTTATTATTGTTGTTTGCGTCAAGCAGGTTATTATAGCCCTGCGCGATAACTTGACCTTGTCCGTCGGGTAAAGGTGGATAGCCCAACAGCTCGCGCGCCTCGTCTTTCAGCAGCATACCAGCAGGAGCGAGGATTTGAAGCGCGGAAAGTTTATTTTCCATAGACATAAAGACAATGCTATTCGGGTACAGCATAATTTCGTTACCGAAACTCTCCTCACGCTCGGTAAACAATACTTTACTCATTGCCTCGCCCAGCGACTTAATATCTGCTTCGAGCGCGTGTTCGTAAAATGCCTCTTTTTGCGCCTTTGTATAGTCGCCCTCAAATATCGCAAGGCTTACACCTGTATTGCGCAGAATAGCTTTATAAAAATATTCGAGAGTGTCCTTATCTACAATTTTTATATCACGAGGCAGGCTTATATATTCGGTTTTTAGATCCGTAAACAAAATGCCGCTCTCGTTGTTTTTAAGTTTATTGTTGAATTCGTCCTGCTTCGCTTTCGCGGTATCGTCGTCAAGGTATGAATTGTATTTTACAATTCCGTTTATTTTCATAGACACGCCCAGCCCGACAGCGATAGACTGCGTCAACTTGTCGTATTCTTTCAACAGTTTAAGCAATCCCCTGTTATCGTTACCGCCGAACATACCGCCGCCGAAATAATCGTCTACGCCGTAATCCTTTCGCCAATGGATAACGTCTGACGCTGGCAAATCGACTTGATAACCGTTTCCGAATGTAAAGCGATAATAAAGTCGCTCGTTTTGGTCGGACATAACCTCGACGTTTGCAGGCTTTAATGGATAAAGCCCTGTATAAATCTTTACGCCGCCGTTAGTGATATAGTACGTCGGATATATAAACGCGTTTTTATTCAATTCGAGCAAGATTGTTATTTTCTCGAAAAAGTCGCTCTGCGTCATAATATCATTTGGACGACGCAAGCAATGGGCGATACTGCTATCATTTACGACCGTTTGCTTGCCGTCCGCTCCTGTGCGAATATGACGCGGCTTCAACTTCTTGAATTCTGTCGCCTTGCAACGAATCGCCTGCACAATTATATCGCTTGCGTAAATGTCGCTGCCGAAATCCGCAAATATAGGACTATAACCCGACATTGTAGGCGCGTAATTCCCGCTGCTCTTTTTCGATTTACGTTTGAAAAAATCAAAAAGTCCCATTTGTACCTCACTTTACATAGCGCATGTATTCAGAACGGAAACGCTGCAACGTAGCATAAAGGATTATGAGAGTTACTGCGCCGTCAATACGTCGGCTTGCTTGATTTCCGATTTTTACGCACATGACTTGACCGTTGTTGTTTACCTGCATTGACGCGTTTCCAAGACACCACTTGTCCATAGGATTTTCGCCGTAGTTTATTATGCGGCTTTTAAGATCCGCCTCGACGAGTTTCATCGGGCTTGACATTACCGCAGCATTTTGTTGTATGACCTCGGTTTCAATACCGTACTCGTCCATTCGCTTGATAAAATCTTTCGCAAATTTGACGTCGTAGCCGCATTTTACAACGCGTATGCCGTATCTTTGTTTAAGCCCTGCTATCCAATCAGCTACAAGCGTCAAATCGTTGTCGTTTCCGTCGCATACGGTCAAATATCCGTCTTTCGCCCATTCCTTATACTTCGCACCTGCGTCCTTATCGTCCGCGTTGTCGAGCTTGCTCGCGGGTATCCAATAATGCGAGAAAATATACTTCGTATTATCGCCCTTTCTCATAAACAGCAACTTGCAATTCGTCAAGTCGGTTGTTTCTGCCAAGTCCACCGCCGCCATACAAAAGCAGTTTCGGAACGCTTCAAGGTCGAATACTTCCTGCGTATAGTCGTAGTCTTCTAGCATGAGCCACGCTGCCGCAGTATTCTGTTTAATGTTGAAATCCTTACAAAGCATGTGAATACGCGTTGCGTTGTCGCGCTTTGCCGTTTCAATATCACGTTTGAGCTTTGCTACTTTCTTTACTCCATACGGTATAGACGGATTTGACTTCTGCCAGCTTGCCTCGTCCTGCCATATTTCCGCCTCGCTGTCCTGCTCGTACAGGAACGGCAGGAAATGTATATCCTCAACCTCGCCGTTTATGACCGCTTTTGCCGTTTCGATTTTTCCGTCAAGGTAACAATCACGATTAAATCCTTGCGTTGTGCAGTTCATAAAAAGAGGCTCGTCTTTTGAGGACATACCACGCCAGCACGCCTCTGCGATTTCGCTTTGCTTGTTTTCCTCTTTTATATCGTGGCTCTCGTCGAGGTACGTTTTATCTATATTGAAACCGTCTTTATTCTGTGTTTTGCTGGACAGCCTAAAAACGGTGATATTTTTCAGCTCGTTTCGTATCTCGGTAAGGTTTTGCCCTGTAACCTCTTTTTTCGGATCTAATCGACTACGCATACCGCCGATTTCGCGCCATATCAATTTTGCTTGTCTGTCGTCGTTTGAGGCGCAGCATATATCCGTACCGCCCGCGCCGATAAACAAATCGGTGTTGCCGTCGGCTGCAAACATTGTGCTTTTGCCGTTCTTTCGGGCCACTTCTAGCAAAGCCTCATTAAAACGCCGTAGCCCTGTGTCAGCCATTTTGAAAGAATAAAGAGCCTCCCAAAAAGCCTTTTGCCAAAGCATAAGCTGTATCGGTTTCATATAGTACGGTGCTTTACTTTGTAAACAAAACCGCTCTTGAAACTTAAATCGCTTGTATGCGTGCGTCGGATCAAAGATATAACGAGGATCGTTTAGGTCAGCGAGCAGATTGTCTAGCTCTTTTCTTATCCAATACCCTACTATTATGTTACCCTTGCGGATCTCTGCGTCATATTGTTCAAGATAAGTTTTAGACATAGTCGTCCTCAAATTGTTTCAACATTTTTATTAACGGGCTTTCGCCTGTTTCTCCTGCACGAGAAAGCGTCATTTGCAATACCTTTAGTGAGTTCAAATAACTCTGCATATACTCCTTGTATTGTTTGCCTGCTGGAGTTACTTCTTGCCTAGCAGGATTTTTTTTGTCGTATCGTATCGTAGGAAGTTTTCGCAGCTCTGAAAGCCTCTCCTCAAGAAAGATAACGTCGTCGAGCAAAGGCTCAATTATAGCCCGCTTGTCTACGTCTATCTTTTCAAAGATTGCTTTCAACCTTTCTTTACGCTCCATATAAACCCCTCACTATTTTTATGTCTTTATTTTCGGACTTTTCGAACTTTACGCCCTTTTTTGAAATTCTCGCAATTTTTATCTCGAAAATCTCATTTTTTTGCCCCGTGCCGAAATTAAGAGGGGCGCACAGTTAATTTTCAAAAATTTTTTCTCGTCTCAACGGGGGGATAGGGTTCAAACGTCTTGCACAAACGACTGCAAAGATATTTGAATTCTTTGTCACGCTCTTCTTCGCTATCAAAAATAATTTCCCACGATTTTCCATTGTCAGAAAACAAATATAATTGAATAATAAAATTTTTTTCAATATTGATTTGTCTGATTGCAGAAATGTCTTTCGTTGCTATGATGTTGTTTCTTATTCTCACGAAAGGAATATCCATTGCCTTTACCTCTCCTCCTCTCTTATCTCTCCCCCTCTCTCTCAAAGATAAAGGAGTTGCATACCCTTGCCCGTCCTCGTTGATATGCTCGCTACCCCCTCCCTCATGGATAGCCCCCAATGGTTGCGGAGAAAGGACTTGCACCTTTGACCTCTTGCCAATGAGACAAGCGAGCTGACTGCTGCTCCACTCCGCTATGTTGTTGCCTCGTCTGTCCGAGGTGTCAAACGTCTGTTCCGTTTTGCCAAATATAAATAAGGGGATTTATGCCTGCCGTCTGTCCGTGCTGCCAACCGTCTTTTAGCTCCGATTTGTCAAGCTATATATAAAGCGTATAGCCTTATATCATGCTGCGTCGGGCTGGTATTCTCTAAACCATTGTTCGATATACCCGCTCCATTCTGCCTGTACTGCTTGCCTGCTGTCGTCGCTTGCAAGCCGTTCAAGGCATACCTCTTTCGGTGTGTCGATAAATATGCTTTCTGCGCCCAGCGTTTCTATACGGCGCATTCTGTCGCCTATAAGCGCACCGCCCTCGATTACCCAAGCCGTCTGCCAATTACCTGCACGGGTCTTTATCCCGTCAAGCAAGGCGTTTCGGACGTTGAATACAATCTGCTTTAATTCGTTAGGCTTTACATACGCAGGCTGTCCGCTTATTGCTTGCCATAGCCTGTCTATATCGCAGACAAGGTCGCCGCGTTGCATATTCTCCCGTACAAACGTACTCTTGCCGCTGCATGGCGCACCGTACACATAATATACTTTTCGCTGCCACGTCTTAATTCTGCCGCCGAAACGATTGTGTATTTTGTTGTGGCATTTCAAGTGTACAAGATCTATATTGTCGGTATTAAGGCTTATGCTACGGTCGTTGACGTTCTGCATTGTAAGCTCTTCCTTGTGGTGTCCTATACACTCATAACCGTGTACGATCGGTTTACCGCATTCAGCGCATATATTTTTACCCTCTGCGTCAATGCGTGTATTTATAAGAAACTCACGCATTTTGCGCCACTCGTTGGACGTGTAAAATTGAGCAAGGCTTGTGAATTCCATTATCCGTATATCTCTGCCTTCGCCTTGTCTTTACACTCTTGACGATATGCCAAATATGCGGCGTATTCGTCCGCCTGTTGTTCCTTTTGGTGTATGAGTGCAAGTTCGTCGTTTTCGTCATAGCGCAAACGGATAAGCTGTATAATGCGGTTTTTATATTTTTGCTCACGTTCCCAATCCGCTACAAGCGTACTTGTTTCCTCGTAGGTGTAAGTGTCGTTTCCTTTGATACCCGAAAAATACGGCTTTACTTCCCCCGTTTCAACTCTACGGATCAAAACTCCGCTGTTGCTGCTTACTCTATAACACCTTTTATTCATAAAGGTATAATCATTCTCGATTATCATACTTGCTTCTCCTTTATTAACAGCATTGCTTGTAAAGTGTCAATTTCCCCCTTTTCGCCCGTAAGAAGATTTTCAGCAAAAGGATATAGATACTCGCCGCTTCCTCCCTCTCTTGCCTGCAAAAATACAACAAAAGAATTTGTCTCTTGCGTTATCTCCATAGAGGTTGCGTCTATTTTCTGTGTGCTCAACATCTCAATTTGTATCTGCTCATACTCTCTAAATTGTGTATTAGGGGTCATTTGAGAGCAAACATACATCACGTCAGGGTTATCCTTATAACTGAACATACAAGATCCTTGCATATAAGCTATATATCCATAAGCCGACCTATCTGTTATCTGCGAGCCGCCCAATTTTGACGGATATATAAAGCCGTCGCCCGCGCTGCCCAAATATCCGTACTGAATACTTTCCGAGCCGCTGTCGCCCTTTTCGCCTTTGAGAATTCCAACATACTCGAATCGAGTTTCGCCCTTAACGTACAAATCCAGCGTGTTTTTAATTGCCACGCTGTCTCCGACGGCTATATCTGCATTGCTGTAATCTGCCTGCATTGTTTCGACGTCGTCATAGTATTTTTTTATCTCCAAGCCGTCGCCTTTCTCACCTTTCAAGCCTGCAAGTATAATTTTCTTTCCGCCTAACTCTGCCATTGCGCCCTCCTTACTGAATAACCTTGTAAATCTTGTCTATTCTGAATTTCAAGTCTGTCAATGTCGCAACGGGTAAATCGCTACCATGATTTATTACTCCATCATTAAATATAAGCACAGCTATTTTATTGAGACTGTCTTCTTGTAAATCGAAGTGTATCCTTATCATACCGCAGGGCTTTGAGTCACGTGCTGTATTCCACGCGTCATATTGTATTTCGGTTTCCCTATCGTTTGTCACAACAATACCGCATAATTTTATGCCTTCAAAGTTACCAGCACCATCATTGCCCAACGTACAATGTACTTCTAATGTATCGCCAAGTTTTATGGCTTCCGTAAGAGTAATTGTCGCGCTTCTTATAAAGGTAGTGCCCGTATAAATTAATTTCTTTTGTGGGATAATTACGTCTCCAATTTTCAAAACGCCGTCGTCGGAACGCGTCAGTTGCATATCGTTTATTTTTAATGCGTTAGTCGCCTTATCTGCCGTCGTCGCTGCTTCCGCCTTTTTGACGACCGTATTGCCGTCAACGATATTCTTTATTTGGGTTTCAAGGTTTTTGAGTTCGCTCTCAATGTCTGTAACCGTCGGATCGTCAGTAAACAAATAGAGCATATTCTCGCTCTTTTCTTCGAGAGCCTCAAACTCCGCCATTGTTCCGACCCAAAGCTGCAAAACGCCCTGCTTATTCATTTCTTGCAATTTAGTGATAAAGCCCGCGTCAATGTCTTTGATTTCGCCCGTGCTTACTGCCTGCGTGATAGCAGCGAGAATTTGCTCTTTCGTCATTGTAAGCCAACTGTTTTTTCCGCTGTCTAACGCATACACGTTTTTTTCGTCCAAAGCCATACTCACTCCTTTACTTGATTACTTTATATCAAGGTCAAAATTATTTGCTTCTGCGATTGCCTTTCGCAGTTCGTAGTCCTTTTCCCGTAGCTCATGATTTTTCTTATCGCGAACGTACTCGGGATCATATATGTTCAACGCTCCGAAAAGAGCTGTCGTATCGGGTAATGATTGTTTTGTAGTTATTTCAAGGTACTTGTTTCGTTTTCCGACTTCTTTTCCCTCATCGTCTACCTCAACTTTTATATACTCCTTTTTCTCTTTGTACTCAAAGCCGAGAGCCTTCTTGACTAGCGCGCCGCGTAGTTCCTCCACAAGCTCAACTCTGCTGTTTCCTTTTACGACTTCCGAAAATTCTGAATATTTGACTTTATAGTCATTGTACGTGGAATAAGCAATACCCAACTGCTCGGCGATTTGCCGCTCGGTTGCGCCCTGTTTGAGCCACTTCCTTATTTGTTCAAAATAAGGCTTGACGTTCGTTTCATATTTTGACGGTCTGCCTCCTGCCACAAATAACACCTCTTTGAGAAAAAAAACGGGGTAAGCTGTTCCATTTTCGAGGACATTCAACCGCTGCCGCCTTGTAGTATTACCGCTCGGCATCACTTCGGCACTTACCCCATTACCACGGGTTTACATATTTTTACAATTTCAATATATGCCGAATTCGCGCCTTTGTCAATGCTTTTATGCAAAAAAAGTTTCTTTTCGGCGCAAATTAATTCAATTTTACCGCTTTTTCTCCCGTCAAAGCCTCCCAGCGTTTAATTATTACATCGCAATATTTTTCGTCAAGTTCCATTGTGTAGCAAGTACGATCAAGCTGCTCGCAGGCGACTAATGTTGTCCCGCTGCCGCCGAATATATCAAGGACAATACTATCTCTCTTACTGCTATTAGTTACGCATCTGACAATCAAATCTACGGGCTTCATTGTTGGGTGTTCGGCATTTCTCAAAGGCTTATTGAACTCTAACACGGTAGATTGTGTCCTATCGTCAATAAAATAATGAGCTGCCCCGCTTTTCCAGCCATAAAGACAAGGCTCATGCTTCCATTGATAATCTTGTCGCCCTAATACAATACTGTTCTTTACCCAAATTAAGCATTGCCGTACTTTCCAGCCTGTTTCTTTACAAGCAGAGCGGAAATTCAGACCTTCGCTGTCTGCGTGCCAAATATAAAAAGCCCCGCCCTCTTTGAGTACATTATCTGCCGCCGCAAAAGCATTTTTAAGAAAATCGAAAAATTCCTCGTCTTTCATGCTATCGTTTTTAATCGTCAGTTTGTCAGCAGTTGCGCCCTCGTATGCTACGTTATAAGGCGGATCTGTGATAAGTAAATCCGCTTTGTTTCCGTTCATCAGCTTTTCTACGGTTTCGGCGTCTGTACTATCCCCGCACATAAGCCTATGCCGTCCGAGTTGCCATATATCCCCCAGCTTGCAGATCGGCTCGGCTTCCTCGTCCACTTCGGGCACTTCGTCCTCGACTACTTCCTGCGGCTCTTCAAATTCCGAAAGGTCAAATCCGAAATCCGACATATCAAAATCAATATCCATTTCGGACAGCTCCGCAAGTTCAATTTCCAGCGCGGAAAAGTCCCACTCCGCCAGCTCGCCCGTCTTATTGTCTGCCAGCCTGTAAGCCTTGACCTGCTCAGGCGTGAGGTCGTCCGCGATAATGCACGGCACTTTATCAAGCCCCAGCCGTTGCGCCGCCTTATATCGCGTATGCCCCGCGACAATCACGTTGTCACGGTCAACGACAATCGGCACTTTCCAGCCGAATTCCCGTATACTCTCTGCGACCGCCTGCACCGCGCTGTCGTTATTCCGTGGGTTGTTCTCATACTCGCGGAGATCCGCAAGCAAAATCTCTTGTATCTGCAATCATAATCAACCTTTCGCAATTTTTTGTTTCTATTCTACCAAAAAGACGGCAAAACGGCACAAAAAAAGCAAGGCTTCTGCCCTGCTTCGTTTTTTACGGATATGCCGTCGCTTTATTTTTTGACGTAGTAATTCCCCACAGTCTTATATCCGCAATCCCATATATCTTGAATGTGTCCGCCCGTGATACAAGTATGATGATTAGCCACCGTTACGAGAACGCCCTCCGCCATTTCCTTTTTAGTCAAAATCTTGTCCATTTCCGACACGGTGTATTTCGTGTTGTCTGCCTTGCGCGGTTGCGCCTTTTTTATGTAGCCGAATTTTGCAAGCACTCGCTCCATAACCTGTTTGCTCGTCGGATCGTAGTAGGTTTTTAACGAGATTTCAGTTTGCAACCTCAACGCCTCATCATACGTTATCCCGAGCGTTCCGACTAATGCCCTCGTGGAGCAATCGCCTGTTTTTCTTCCTTTCGGGTTTACATTCTTTTCTATGTATTTTATCATATTCTTTTACTCCTGTGCGGTCTCTCCCGCTGTCCTTGTTTCTATATATAGTATATACTATATACAAGAAAATTGCAAGCGTTTTCAGAAAGTTTTTCAAAAAAATTTGCATTAAAAAAGAGAGCCACCGCCCTCTATTGTTTTTTGATATCATCAGCACGCGCCCACCCCAGCCCGTTGTCGAGCAGGTAAGGGGCTTTGCGCAGGTTCACGCTTTCCGCAATCTTCGTAATCTTCGCTTTGCGGTTCGTGCAGTATTTGCCTTTGATTGAGGCGTAACTATCGACATACAGGTAACCGTTCAATACCACGCTGTCGCCGACCTTGAAGCCGTCAGGGCTTGTTTTTGTCACTTCGTCGGCGTTCAGCAGGAATAATTGCCGTTCGCGCTCTCTGCGGCGGACAAGCCCATTTAAGACCTTGCCGCCTGCTTTGTTCCACTTCGGAAACTCTGCCGCCGCTCCGTCATAATCTTTTGCGTTGAGCTTTTTCAAAAGCGTGCTACCTTTCAATGCTCCCGCTCCGCAATTAAAAGCAAAGGACACCAGCGCGTCAAACATATTCTGCGTAATCGGTACGGTAACGTATGAATTTACAGCCGCTTCATACTTCGACAGATCCGCTTTTAATAACTCCGTTGCTTTGGCGGCAGTTATTGTCATACCGCTTGCAATCGCCTTGCCGTCCACGCTTCCTGTATGCCCATAGCCGATTGTCCAAACACCAGCAGGACACTTGTACGCCGTAAGTCGGCAGCCCTCAAACTCCTTGATTAAGTCAATGCCTTTTGTTGCAGTCTTTCTCGTCAATGTTCATCGTCCTTTCTTCAAGCTGTTTTATTTTCCTTGATAGCCTTTTCAGATTGATAATCGACATTATAAACAACACAAAGCTCGCGCCGATTAAACCTGCGTCTATGAGATATATAACAAACATTGTGATTGATATTTCGATCATATCTACCTCCCTTTATAGGTTTTGTTTGCCCCGAAAGCCACTCCGAAGAAGAAGCTTGCAAGGCAAAAGAAAATAATACTGAATACCTCGCCCATGTTTCACACCCCTTTCAATGTTCCACGTGAAACATCACGTTACTATTTTATCATTACACGTCCATTTTGACGCATTTTCTTGCTGTCTCTATAAGCAAAATATCGGCATCGCCGTCCTCATTCAATAATTCTATCTTCTTAAAGTTTGTCGCGTCCTTATTGATTGCGTGATTGACGTCGCTGGTGTGCCTGCAAGTCGGATACGAACAGTTTTTACACTTCTTCGTATCGCAGAGATAATATTTAATTTCTTTTTGCATAAATTACTCCTTAAATTTCTTTTATTCGTATGCCGTAAACGTACAGCATAAGTTTTCGCTTAATGATATATTCTTTCGTCTTGACGCCTTTCGTATCCTCGACGACGGTCTTCCCGTTCTCGATATATACAAAGTCGGCGATATATTTTACAGATTGCTCTATTACCCTGCCGAGTTTTTCCTTGCCCGTCTTCGTCATTGTAGACGGCTCGCGCTGGGCTGGGATCAACTCGAAAAACTTTTGCAATTCCAAGTTTGAGATTTTGCCCGCTCGCTGCAACAACCTTAATTCGCAATAACGGTGCGCCTCTTTCTTGCTGTCAAACGTAATGCCGTCGATAATTACTTTCTTTGATCTGTACTTTCTCACGATATCCCTCTCTTTGTTTCACGTGAAACATTGTGAAACTTATATAATGTTTTACGCCTGAAACGACGCGCTGTATAACGACCTAAAAAGTTCATTATTCGATTTTATGCAATTCTCGCGCTTGTAGATCGCCAAGTCGCCGAGTGTATTCAGACCATTTACTTTTGCGAGTTCAATCAAATATTTTAATTGCTGAATAGTCATAGACTTAATTCCCCCGTTGTTGTTTTATTGAGCGATCCGTCTTTCCATACGTTCCCTGCGCTGTTCTATCTCCTGCTCTTTTAATTCTAATTCCTGCTGCTTTAAATCGCGTTCTTTTACCGCCGTCAAGCACCAATCTTTAATGGCGTTGTAATGTGAGGAATATCTCTTGTTAGGGTTGCTACGCAGATACTCACTTAAAATATCTATTGCCTTTTCCACTATGTCGAGTGCCGCGAATAAGCCAATCCCGTCGCGTTCCTGTATCATAGCAGCAAGACTACTATATTCGTCCTGTGATAATTTAACATTATTATACTTGCCTTGCATATCGTCATTTCCCGCCTGCACCGCAGTTTCCTGCTTATCTTTTATCTCAAAAATATCTTGCCAATTATTCATTATAGACTTTTCAAGTATGATTATCTGCTCCGTTGGATCTGACGATAGTCTTTTCAGCTTATTTATCAACTTTTTGAGAGCAAAGTCGGTCATCGGCTTTTTTATGAGTTTACGCATTTTGATAAATTCATAAATTGTTTTTTTGACGTTTTCGTTATCGACCATTGAGGATATTATCTCGTCATAGGTCAAATGCCCTTTCTTTCTTTCTTTCTTCTCTATTCCTTCTGTACTTTGTTGTTCAGTAATTGATTTTTTAGTATTTAATTCTTTAGTAATATATTGCGACGGCTTTTCCGTATCCGATTTTTCCGTATTCGGATTTTCCGCATACGGTGTTTTCGCTTTCGGTTGCTCAAAAATATCGTAGTCATAACCTGCAAATTTTCCTTTTTCGTCGGTTACTCTCGTACGCTTCAAATATCCGAAACGCTCAAGTTCGTTGAGTGCGCTCATAACGCTGTCCTTGCCGTCTTTCGATAAGGTCGTCAGCCCTGCGATTGAATAATCCCAATCCTCGGGCAGCGACAGCATGAGCGAATGTAAGCCCTTTGCTTTTAAGGTCATTCCCTTTTCACGGAAATGCGCGTTACTCATTACCGTATAATCTCTTGTTTTATGTACGCGAACTACTGGCATATTTATTTTCCCCCCTTCTTTTTACTTTTATTGTATTGCTCAATCGCTTTACCGAAATTCTGTGCCGTGCTTTGCATTTTCTCTGCAAGTTCGAGCATACGCTCGGCGGTTAAGTATCTGCCGTCCTTGTCTATTAGGAAACACTTCTTGTCGTCTTCCAAAAGGCAAAGAGCGTCGTCTTTTTTAATAAGGTCTTTCTCTGTCATGTTGCACCTCGTTGTAATAAAAATCCCCTGCAAGGTTGCGTGTCGGCGCAAATCCTGCAAGGGATAGTGATTGATAGGTTTATTCGGTTGCTACGTTGATAGCGTCCGACAACACTATCAATCGGTTTCATTATGCGCCCAAATTTTTGAAATGTCAACATAATGACGCAAAATTATTTGTTATGTATCAGTGTTGACGCTTTTCTTAAACTTCTGTGCGGCTGGACATGTTGCCCAATGTGGAATATATCCCGTTGCCGTTTTTCCGTCTTCTGTGACGATTGTTACCTTGCCTGAGTTGCAGGGCATAGATTTTCCCGCTGCCGTCTTGATCCATACGATTTCTGCGCCGCAGCCTTTACATTTAGTCATCAATACCACCCCCTTGAACAAAAGTCCCTTCGGGTTGATTTTCTAACCACGTATCAAAGTCAAAATCGTCATCTTTCATACATTACCCCCTTGCTCTTTGAGTTTGGCTTCGGCTTTGGCGCGGTCGAAGAATAATTTTATATCTTTATAATACATAACACTCGGTTCAATCTCGCCCAATATAAGCCTTAAACCAAAACGGTCGTCAGTATTAAAAGTAAAGCCTTTTACTTTATATTCGTAAATCATTTTACCAAACAACCAATACACCGTATCTCCCACTTTGCACGGCAACTCCACCGCATTTTCAAGCCTTGCTCGGAGCTTGTCGTTCTCTTCGGTCAGACGGGCGATTTCCTTATCCTTTTCGGTTTCAAATCTAAGTTTTAACGGGATACGTATCGCTGTCGTTTTTTCTTGCTCGGTCATTTTCTTGCCTCCATTTATCCATAATTTTCAAACTATCCCCACAAATAATATTGTTTTTAAGTATCATATCTGCCATTTGTAAGGCGATTTCGTTTGCGTTGGGGAATTTATTAAGGTACATTACTTTTAGTCTTTGGCGACTTTCCTGTACATTGTCCGCCTGAATATCGATGCCGACAATACTCGCCAGTGCTTTTAATCCGTCTTTTTCGGTTTCGCATCGCTCTAACTTACGGCAATATATTTCAACAAGAAAATTACCGTTACCGCACGCAGGTTCAAGAAACGTACTTGCGATATTATCCCACGTTTCCTGCGGTATAAGGTCGCACATAGCTTTGACCTCGCGTTCGTTCGTAAATACCTCGCCGAAGTCGCGGACACGTTTTCGTGTTTTAATCTGTCCGCTCATAACCTGCCCTCTGCAATATCAATGTGTTTTTGTTCGATTCGCTTTTGATTTGCGATTGCTTCTTCCTCACTTGCAAAGACATCTTCTTCCATATAATATCTGCCTGCTATGTCGTACACAATGTCATTCTTGTATAAGATAATGCGGAATACATACGCTTTTGAGATAGAAGTTTCCACAAACTCGCCCTTACAAAATATCGGAGCAACTACCCAAACGGTTTGTCTTACATCGTATTTAGTTTCGACTTTCATACATCCACCTCGTTTTCCAAACGCTCAAATTCATCTTCTGTCATGCTATATTCCTCTTTACGCGTAAACGCTCAATGCGTTCTCGTCTATTCTGAAAAGCTCGCTTGCAGGTATGCCGTATATTTTCGCCAAGCCTGCGAGCTGGTACGGCGTAGGCATACAGAATCCGTTTTCAAACTTCGACAGCATAGGTGCGTCGAAGTGCGGATCGTACCGCCTCATTTGCTCCACGACTTCCTCTTGTTTCAGCCTTGCCGTTATACGAACGGCTTTCAAATTGTTGAATACGCACGCTTGCAAGTCGTCAAACTGCGCATTTAATACGCGGTTTATCTTTTTTACAGGCGCAAAGTTGCTCCGCCCCTTGTTCAAGCATTCTTTTCTATATGCTTTCAGTTCTTCGCGGTCGTCGGTCTTGTAAAAGCCGCCACCGTTCTTGCTGCTGCGGATCAGTATGTAATTATCGCCGTTATCGTACAGGCTCAATTTGTGCAGTATTGCACGAGCAGCTCGTTTATCTACGCCCCACATGGCGCAAAGAAAGTCGTATTTAACGGCGTTTTCTTTTCCGACGGGTATGTCATTCCAAAATAACTCGTTTTTCATATCCCCTCCATTACAGTTTTACTTCAAGCCGTCAAAAAACTGTTTCCAGCTTTCTGAATAAGCTATTCCGTTCTGCTCGAATAAGTCTTTGACTTCTTCCGCAAGGCGGTTTACTTTTGCTTTGTCGTCATTATTGAGGTATGAGGTTAAAACTCCGTAATAATATTTAGGCGGATCTACTCGTTTATTTGAGCGGATTTCAAAAAACAAAAATCCGTCAAAAAGTCCGCTACATTGCAAGTATTCAGGGAATAATGCCTGAACGATTACTCTTACCTCGTAATTGCTTACTTTGTCAATTTCCTTAACTGCAATCTCGGATACCGCCTGCTTTGAAAAGTCAAAGTAAGAATATCCCGCTGCTTTGATTTTCCTTTTGTATTCAGAAAAATCGAGAGATAAATCTTTATTGAGTTTGATTTGTTGTGTATTTTGTTTTGCCATAATTTACTCCTTTTTGTCTGTTTTGCTTATTGTTTCGATAATCTTATCCAAGTACCAGCGTGTTTTTTTAAGTCCTCTACGCCGTTTTTCTTTCTGTAACGAGTAACGTATTTTATGACGTTACCGACGCAGAAGCCCTCAAACATTTCTGCCGTCATTTTATCTTGAATAACCTTAATTGTTTCTATTGTCCCGCTTGTATAATGCGCGGGGTGATTTACGTTATCGCTCATAAATCCCCCTCAAACTCTTCGTATGTTGTTTCTACAAGATCCATAGCGTCAAGCTCTATTCCTCCGTCGTTGTAATCCTCTTTTACCTTTTCTATTGCTTCGGCAAGTGTTTTTGCCTCTACCGTAACAACCTTTTGCAAGGTTTCTGTAATTTCGATATTGAATTTGTTCACTTTTAACTCCTTTTTTCAATTTTATGATTGCCGATATAATCGGGATTTACTGATTTTTCCGCTTTATCGATTGCCTTTCGTAAGTGATTAATTTCACATATTGCCACAGGCAAAACCTCATTAATTTTTTTTAACTCCGCCGTCAAATCTTCAAGCAGTTTCTCGTATTTTTGTTGATCCATGATTATCTCCTTTCGCTATTGCGTTGTTGCTGGCGCATTGCCTGCGCCATAGCCTCGCCGATCACACGTAAATTGAGCAGGTCGCCGCGTTCCACCAGCTCTACCGTCATATTGCGTTTGCTCGAACGTCTTGCCACTCTTTACACCTCCTTATCAAATACTTTTGTCAGATTCCACATATCCTCGTCGGGGATATTAAACGCCGCTTGTAACTTTTTCAAAAAAGCCTCGCTGCAACCGCGTTTTGCGTTCTCGATTTCCGAGTATGTACTGCGCGAAACGCCGATTTTGTCCGCCATTTTCTGACGTGTAAGTCCATGTTTTGCGCGAAATACCTTCAAATTGCGTCTATCTGCCATGCTTCTTTTACACCTCCTTTTAATAAGTTTCATTTCGGCGCATTTTACGCCTGTATAAACGGGGTTATCCCCCGCTTATAGTCAAAAATACTTTGCTGATAAGGTTTTCCCACTCTATCGTAGTAATCAACCCCAGCTCATACGCGAAAGTAATTTTACCGCGTATCTCAATCATGCTTATGCGCCCCATTACGTCCCCTTGCATGTATAACAGATTATTATCCCTTATTTGTCCGTTAAGCCGCTCGAATACCGTCGGGCTTTCAATGCTGCTCAATATCAGCACCCCTTTTTTCGCTTATTATTATATACCAATTTATGGTAAAAAGGCAAGCATTTTCCCGCCATTTTGCACTATTTGTATAACATTTCTTTTGACAAGTGGGACATAATGGCGCATAATCTTTTTATATCACGTGTAAAGGGGTTTGAAAAGTGGAAGATATAGGGCGTAAGCTGCGCACGTTGCGCAAGGGCAAGAAGCTCACGCAGCAGGACGTTGCGGATCGGCTCGGATTAGTGCGTGCCACGGTTTCAAACTATGAAGTCGGCAAGCGCACTCCGCACCTTTCTTTGCTGAAAAAATTCGCCGAATTCTACGGCGTAACGCTGGATTACTTCGGCGTGTCAACGAATGACGAAATTTTTGAGCTTATAAGCAGGGCGCGCGAGGTATTCAACAACGAGGACATATCTACGCAAACAAAAGAGGATTTATACAAGGAATTTATGCGCCTGTATCTGAATTTGAAAGAAGATTGAGAGGTTTTGCAACATGACAATACACAAGGATATAATCGCGCTGCGTGCTGCCGTATATATCCGTTATTCCTCGGAAAATCAGCGCGACGGCTATTCGGTTGAGTACCAGCTCGACGAATGCAAAAAGTATATCAACGAGCAAGGCTATGAATTTATAAACGCGTATATCGACGAGGCTGTTTCGGGTAAATCAACTAATAACCGCGACGCCTTTTTTTCTTTGCTTTCAGACGTCAAAAACGGGCTATATGACGTTGTAATCGTCTATAAATACAGTCGATTTGCCCGTAACCTTATGGAAGCGACGTTGTACCGCCAGCAGATTGAAAAACACGGTGCAAAGCTCATATCGGCTATGGAACGCATAGACGACAGCACGCCCGAGGGACGTATGATGCGTAATATTATTATGACAATGGACGAATATTACTCGGACAACCTCTCGACGTTCGTTCAATCGTCAATGTACACTGCCGCTAAACAAGGAAAGTATCTCGGCGGAAATCCGCCATACGGATTTCAAATAAGCGACAAAGGCGAGTTTATAGAGAATAAAGCCGAGGCGGATATTGTGCGCCGCGTATTTGATTTGCGAGCGGCTGGGGCTATGCCTGCGGACATTCTTCGGATTTTCCTTGACGAGGGCATACGCGGGCGGGGCGGAAAGCCGTTCACGCAGCAACTGCTCAATAAGATTGTACGCTCCGAGAAGTATATCGGCACTTATAAATACAAGGTCAAAGGTTATGATCCTGTTTATATCGAAAATGCCTTTGCTCCGATCGTTGACAAAAAAACGTGGGACGCTGTGCAAATTGCGATTGATAAAAACGCCCAAAAAACCGCTCCAAAAGGGCGAGCGCGTAAAAGCGTATATCCGCTTACGGGGAAAATCTTCTGCGCCTGCTGCGGCGAGCCGTTCACGGGCAATAAAAAGGGAAACGGTATTGCATACTATACCTGCCGAGGACAAGACAAGCTGCATATCTGCAAAAACGGCTCTGTTTTGAAGCCTGTACTCGAAGATTATGTTTTCGGAAAGATAAAAGAGCTTATATTGTCCGAAAACCACGTTGACGAAATCGCGCGGATCGTTCTCAATACGCTGGATAATAACAATGCCGACGAGAATATCGAGGCGGATATAAAAACTCTCAAAAAAGAAAAGGCAGCGATTGAGCGTAAACTCGAAAATCTGCTTGACCTTATGCTTGACGGGCAAATATCAAAAGATATTCTCAATAAAAAATCTGCGGACTTGCAAGCCGATTTGCAAACCATTGATAAGACGCTCAAAGCAAAAGAGTTTACCGCCTCCGCTGTCGTTACGTATGACGGCATACGAGGCTTTTTACTTGACATGGTAAAACAACTTGAAAATGCCGACGACGCAGTTAAAAAGGCGGTTGCAAGTCAATTTATTGATAAAATCATAGTGGACAAGGACGACATAAACGTGCGCCTCACGGTGTCCCCCTTTTTTACGGGGGATAAGCTAAATAACGGGTGGGCGTTGTTTACTCTATCCCCCGAACGGAAAAAGAGCCGCAGCGGTGGGCTGACGCGGCTCAATGTTTGATAAAAAAAGAGGCGCGGGGTTTCCCGTGCCTCTTTGCTTTTAGACTTGCAGCGGTTTATCGCGTTTCTTGCTTTTCTTTTCGGTAGTGTTTTTCGCGCCTAGCTCAACCGCAAGAATTGTAGTAATAAGAATTTGCATTTCGTGCGGAAGTTTTGTTATTTGTTCCATTATACCTTTTTGAGCAGATATAAATAAATTTGTAAGAGTGTTTCCATTACATGAGGATGCACACGTAATGCCAATGTCTTTTCCGCTATTATTTACAGCCGCAAAAATCGCGTCAGTTTCGACATTCAATTTTTCTGCACCTTCTTCAAGGTCTTTGATAATAATTTGATACTTTTTGTTTGCTTCCATAAAAATACCTTTTTCGGCTCAAAATGTGAGTGTCCCGCATTATGTGTTTTTATATTCCTTTCGGCAACTGTTTTAACGGCGTTTCTTCGCTCATGCCTTTCATTAATTGAGCCATTCGCATATAATCCTCTTTGTTTTGCTCCGCTGGTATATCGTCGTCTTTTAGATCCCCGAAAAGTTTATGTTTTTGTACGAACGCAGCGAAGAAAAACTCCTCTTCTCGCTTATATAACCGCTTGTAAAAATCGAACAAGAACTCTATTTCAATTTTTTGGGCGGGCGTGGCTTCACAGCCAAGTTTATTTTTTACGGATCGTCCCGAATACGAATACCTGAATCCGTAGCACCTGTTTCTGTCGTTGAGTACCTTGTATATTATCTGCACAAGCAGGCTACACTCTCTTGTGCCGTGAAAAGTGAACTCGCAATGCTCAAGCGTTTCTTTTTCAAGCTCTTTTTCCGTTATGCCGTATTTCTGCATAAACTTTTCAAGTTTACGCTGGGCGTTTATCTTTTCGCCGCCATTGCCACGTTCAGCAAGGGCGTGTAATTTACGTAAAAGATCGTTTTTATTCATTTCTTATACCTTTTTCGGCTCGATTGCGAGTGTCCCGCATTATGTATTTTTGATTTTGTGCTGATCTGCCGCCGTCCGCATGGCGGGCAAAAACAAAGAATATATCTTTGTACTTGCTTTTGACCGCTTCGTCCACGTTTGCCGTCTGCCCCATTGACCAAAGCAGGCTCGTTTCATTCTTTAAGAAGAAGTAACCATTTTCAACGAAAACGCCTTTTATATCGCCGTCGCATATCTCTATTGTACGGTTATTAGCTTTGTAAAAATTCAAACCGTCGGGGCGTTCCTTTACCTCAATATTTTGAGATTTGAGAATTTCGATAACTTCGTCAATAGGTCTTACCATAGCGCGCTCCTTTTACCTCGATTTAGGGTCGTATTTCGGTTTCTCAAACACAAAATCCGTTCCGTTGTCGTCATTATATTTTTTGACGATTGCCTCCTGCTCCGCATTGAGCCTGTCTGCTTCTGCTACGGCTGCCTTATAGTCGGAATAGATGCTTTTGTGGAGATTTAACACTAATGTACCTTTGCTATAACCGCTCGTACAGTCTATTCTTTTATTGTCTTCGCTATAAGATCCGCGTGGACGTGGTCTAAACAACTTAACTACCATTTGCCTCATAAATCCGCCCGCAGGATTCCAATCTGATATATGCAAATCCTCGGAAAACCCTGCTACTCTGTATCTATTAACAGTATAGTTATCTACTTCTAACACACACGTTTGTGAACCGCTGCCGTAACATTTTGGACAGGTAAAAGTATAGCCATTAAACGAAAGTTCTTTCTTGCCGTTGCATACTTCGCATTTTCCAAAATACGATTTTCCGCAACCTTTTTCTACGACATAAAATACATCGCCGAGCCTAATTCTTTCGTTAGCTAAAAATTCGATAGTGTGTTGATTTCTTATTTGTTGATCCATATATAACTCCTTTCCGCAGGATAAACCGCCTGCGGTCGGTTTATTTACTAAATCTTAAAATCTATATTTTTGAATCGTTCAAGCAACTTTTTACAACCTTCAAGGCGGGCAGGAATGTACTTTTCAATTTCAAATTTTCGATATTCCTCAAAGGTTCTTCCTTCCCAATAACATCCATGAGTATGCAAATCGCAAAGCAAGCCTTTTTCCTCTGCCTCTGATTCAGTTATTGTCTGCCAAAGTCGCAACTCCTCGTTCCAATACTTAATAGCTTTTAGTATTTTCATAAGAAATTTATATCCGAAATCGCTTAATCTACCCGCTTGACGCAACTTTTTGAAACATTCTATACCGTAGTGCGCTACAAGCCCGTCGCTGTAATATACTGTGTAAATATTCGTTATGTACGTGCCGCAACGATCGCAAAGAACTCCGCTGTACCTATCTACGTGCCAAAATTTAATATCTTTTATGTATGCCATTTCAAACTCCTTTGCCCGCGTTTACCCGCACGGGCGCGGTGGCGTTTTCTCATTTGCTCGCGTTTATCCCCACGGGCGGGGCTGTTTTTTATTCTTCATCGAGCAACTTGTCGATTTCAGCTTTCGCACCCTTTAACGTCAAGGCGTCAACTACCTTTTCGTTATCGGTAAATACGCAATAATCTTTTTTCGTAACTTGGTGTATATAAACACCTTTATATGTATAAATTTTGCAGTTCCAATCTAACTTTATGCTTTTCATATTTAACTCCTTCAGGCTCCCGCCCTTCCTTTACTATATATAGTATATACTATATACAAGAAAATTGCAAGCGTTTTCAGAAAGTTTTTCAAAAAATCGCAAAAAAGCAGGGTATTAGCCCCGCTTTTCAAGGTCTGCACGGATAAGCTCTTTTATATATCCGTTTTGATTCTTCTGTGCTTCCAGCGCGGCTATAATATCCGCGTCGTGGACGGTATGGCATTTGAGATAAAAGCCCCTTGTCACTCCGTTTCCTGCGTTTTTCTTCGCATATCGCGCCTGCGCTCTTTTTTCTGCTTCGGATCTGCTCATTTTAATACCTCCCAACTGTTTGAAAATTCTTTGTCTTTGAATAATGCGGCAAGACCGCTTATTTGTTTTAGTCGCAACAATTCTTCTGCGTCCATTCCGATATTTTTCATTATCCACGCGTCAGACATTCCCGCCTCGGTCAATTCTGCAACGATATTTACCATAAGGTCAATACTGTGCGCTCCTCGTGCGCGGTTGTGCCGAATCGTACTTGCCATTCTGTTAGATATATCCTTGTCAATGACTACAACAGGCAATCTGCCGCCCTCTCGCTCGTAAATGTCTTTGTGTTCAAGCATTGTGCGGTAACGGTGGAAACCGTCTACAATCTCGTATTTGTCCTGTTCTTTAAGATAATAGCATACAATAGGCATTGTGTAGCCGTCCTCTTTGATTGACTGATAAAGCAGTTTCATTTCGGGCGGAGCTACGGCGTTCGGGTTGTATGCGTTCGCCTGTATTTTCTCAATCGGCACGGCGATAACCGAATAAACGGGTGATTTGAACATTCTCCTTTCTCCTTATAGATTTTTATACTTTTCTAACGCCCTGCGGCGTTTTTCCTCTTCCTGCCGCGTAGGGGCAAAGCCCATATACTTGCAGAAGTAATCGTTTTTTAATATACATACGCACATTCTTTTATAAGACGGGACGCTCTGAAACGCGCTGACGTCCAAATCGTCGGGATATTCCTCAAAAACGACCGTATTCTTATTCGTATAATTGCTCGGCGATCCGAATCTAAATTCAACGCCGTTTTCCTTTAATTCTTCAATCGTTTTCTCGTCCAATCCTCCGCCTTTTTCTCTCCAAAACTCCAACGAGCGCGCAAATTTCGCTTTGTAATGCTCCCGCGTCTTTTCGTCCAGCGTTGAAAGCAGGAATTCGCAGTAACTTTTCCATGTATGCCCCTTTGGTAGCGTGATAGACTTCCAGCCCATAGCGGTAGTACCGCCATAAATGCCCGTGAAGTTTACGCCATTGACGCGGCTTACCATGCGCCCCCATGTCTGCGGCTCGATAACCTTGTAAAGTTTCAAGCTATCCGCTGCACAGTCATTAAACGGGCTTGCAACTCGCATTTGTTCTATACTTAATCCAGCTTGATAATAAAGATCGTACAAACGATTATATTCTTTCCCGAATTTCCCGTTATACGTCCATATATCCGCCACGTTCCAATCATAAATCGGGTATGCCTTATTGCCATTTATCCAATAAACGCCTTTATACTTTGCAGCCCTGTCGCTTGCAATCGCTCTAAACCTGTTGAGGCTCTCGTCCGACCGTATCCCTATAACGACAGCCGTTTTCCCGTATTCTTTCTCAAACCACTTGTAAAAATTGTCCTGCACTTCGTAATCGGTTTTATTAAAGTCAAACGGGCAACAATCCTGCGTCATGACGTAATCGTATTCGGGCAGGGCGCGCACCCATATATCGCGCTTACTTTGCTCCCACGGTGTCCACGTCCCGCCATCCATACGGCATACGCATTGAGCAGCTACGGGAAGACAAAGCCAAAACCGTCTAATATCCGAAAAACGCTTGAATGTTGCGTCTACATATTCGGTCGTCATTTGGTATTGCGCTTCATAATCAAGATGATACATAGCCATTTTATTGAGTAATCCGTGTTCTTTCGCATAGTCGTAACAAAGGTTAAGACAAACGCTGCTATCTTTGCCGCCCGAAAAGGCAACAAGCACATTGTCAAAATCATTGAATAGATAAGCGATACGCTCGACTGCCGCCGTGTAAACGTCTTTATTCAAATACCTTTTAGCCATTTATCCGCTCCTTTCTTGCTTATTTCTTTTTTTACCTCGTTTAATAGGTTTGTTTTTTTGTCTAAACTTCCTTTTATAAGACGCTCAAGTCCGCAATCGCACCACAAATTATAATAGTTTACGTCGTCTGTCTGTCCTTTGCGGAAAATACGCGCTTCGGCTTGTATTCGCTGGGCGTAATCAAAGGTATGGTCGGCAAATATCATATTTTTGCAAAATTGTAGATTCAGCCCGAACGCTCCGCAGCCATAAGTAATATAAAGCACTTTGATTTTTCCGTCCCGAAAGTCTTGTATAACCTCTGTCCGTTCCGTTTCGCTCATTTCGCCCGTAATGGCAGCTGCCCCCGCTGGTATACTGCTCAAAAACTTGACAAACACGATAACGCGGTCGTTTATCTCGCTTGTCAAACACTCGATTATTTCGGCTTTTTCACGGCTTTTACAGTAATGTTGTTGCAATACCTGTGTAATCGCTAAAAAATCGAATACAGGAGCTTGCAAGTGCTTTTCTTTCAATGTCTTGTACTCTTCTCGGTTGCTCATTTTATAAAAATAGTCGAAATAATGTTTTTTCTTCCCGAGTTCGAGATCCGTGTCAAAGATATAAGGCTCTATTTTTGCAATTAAATGCTCTACGTTGTGTTGTTTCTTTACCAGCCCCCGCAGCCAACCTCGAACGTAATACTCGCAGTATGTATTCTTAAATTCGTTATACGTCATTTGTAGTATTTTCGGCGATAGAAACTGCATTTGTGTCCAAAGGTCAAGGACATTCTTCGAGAGCGGCGTTCCGTTGAGTATCAGCTTGTATTCTGCCAGCTCTCCCAGCTTTAATATACGCGCTGTACGTTTTGCATTTCTATTTTTGATTTTCAGACTTTCGTCAACGACGATAAACGCCCGTCGCCCCTCAACTTTTCGTAAAATTTCGAGGAAAATTCTATCGCTTGAGCCTATGCTCTCGCAGCCTATTATATCGACATGCAAATCATCGTGCCATTTCTTTCGCTCAGCCTCGATTTCATGCTTTACGGAAAACGGGCAGATCCATAAAATATAATCTACCCTTTGTTGCTTTGAGGCTATGAGGTCGAGCGCGACTTTCGTCTTGCCCGTCCCCATTTCCATAAATAGCGCGCCGACTTTCAAGCGCGACAGCTTTTCAAACGCTGCTTTCTGTTTATCCATTTTAATTATCAATTAAACTTTCGTCTGCTTCGGCGTGTTCTGCCGCCATCGCAACAGGCTTATGCGTTTCAAAAGGGCTTTTAATTGCTGGTGCTGTGATATTCTCGTCCATTACCCCGAAAGCCTCTTCCAGCTCGTTATATCCGATTTGTTTTTCGTCGATAACCTCATTACCGTTGTACTTTCCTTTTCCGTATTTTTTCAAGTTGAAAGTAAAGTCATCGGTATAGCTAATTGAAACAGCGTTCGAGTGTTTTCCGCTGCGAACCAGCTTCGACGTGTGCCAAAAACAATATCCGTCGTATTTGCTGTTGTGAGGGCAGGCAATCAATACCGATTTGCTCGTTTCTGCCTTAATGTTTTGCTTGTTGATTTGAATTGATTTCCACATAGTAAACTCCTTCGCGGGGCTTTATGCCCGCCCCGCTGGGCTGTTTTGTTTTATCCTAAATATGTATTTCCGTCAAAATACACTCTATACGCGTCATCGTCTTCGTAGTGAGCTACTTGGAATTTCATTCCGTTGTCATCGTACTTTGCAGCTTTGAATTTAATTGTTACAAGATACTTCGTCATCTTGCCGAAAGAGGTCTCTTTCGTTTCGTCGATTTGCTCGATTGTTTCAAACTCCCATTTTTTCGGTGCAAATTCGCACGTTCTGATTTCTCTTGCAATGTTTTTCAAATTTATCTTTTTCATTTCTAACTCCTTCGGGGTGTTCCCCTTGCTTTCTTGTATATAGTATATACCATATAAAAACAATTTGCAAGCGTTTTCATAAACTTTCTGAAAATTTTTCGCAAAAAAAGACGGGGTTTAATCCTCCGTCTTTTTGTTTTTTGAGATATGCTGCCGAACCCCGACGCTTGCAAGTCCGCTTGTAATGCCCGTAGCTGCCGCCGCAAGCACGTTGTCGGAGTGAATGACATTCGGGTTACTGTAATAGGTTGAAACGCCTAAAATAAGCCCCACAGCCCCGCACAGCACGGGTATAAACGCATTCGCCTTTGCGTCGTGGATTTCTCCGTCGTTGTCGGTAATAAACCACTTGTAAGCCTCCACCACGAAATAGCAGATCGCCATAATTGCAGGGATCGAGGCAAAGCTCGTGATTTCAGTCAAATTGACCGCCGCCTTTCTGTTAAAAAAGTTCTTCGGGGTGTGAAGTCGCCGAATTATACAGCGAAGTCACTTTTCCACCGATTGCAAGTGTGACAGTAAGTGCGCTTATAAGCGCGATTAATCCGTATGTGTTAGTCGTATTAAATCGCGCCGCGTGCGTTTGATAATGCGAAGCCTTTGCCAAAGTCGGGCAGTTCACGCCCATTGCAAAAACGGTCGCAACACTCGTTTTGCCCGAAACTTCGCCGATCACGCCGCCAGCATTTGACGACAGCCCCGTATATCCCGCGTATGTTCCGCCATACAAGCGCAGCAGCCCCGAATTGAGGGCGAAGCAGAAAGAATCTGAACGCGAATTCGTTACCGTGCCGTTGCAGTCTTTGAACGTGCCTTTACTCGCGATAAAGCTATCTAAATACGCGGACACGTCAAATCTGCAATTTTCGCAAAGCACCGCAGCCCCTGCCGTATTTACAAATACTTGTACAGATCCCGCAGTCGTGCTACCCCTCTGACGTGCAATAATAACCGCGTTTTTGATTGTTATGTTGCCGCCGAAGAAACAAATATAATGATTTTCGCCCGTGCCGACCATATTTATAGGCGACGCGTTCAAAAAGTCGATTGTAAGCCTGCGTTTGTTTGTGGCAGATGACGTACCTACGGAAAACCAACGATAACGCGACACCGACGTTCCCGAGCCGTTATAAGGCGCATTTACGCCGATTGTGCCGTACACGTTTATAGTCATTTGCGCGTCGGCGGGTAGGCTTTCATTTTCAAAAAACGCCTGCGCAAGATCCGACAGCTTGACGTTATCGTCATAGCCATTACATATATACAGATATTCGCCGATATTTTTTATTGTCGCCATTTGATTTTGCAAAGCGGTTACTTCGTCCGAAACGCTTCCCAGCCCTGTGCCGTCAATCGACTTGTAAACGAATACGTCAATATCCGTGCCTGCAATTTTAGAATTTATAAACGTAATTACGCTGCCGTTGACGGTGTAGTCGTGATCTTCAACTTCGAGCAATCCGTTTACATAGACTTTTAGAATATCTACACCCGACGGATCGTACTGCGGTATGCCGAAAGTGACGGCATTCGCCTCTGCTTCAAGCGTCGTATGCCATTTGTATTCCTTGAACATTGTTACGCTTGCAAGCGTGTTTTTCACGTCGCCAAACCACGAGTAAAACTCGTTATCAAGGTTTGTAAAAAATTCGTCATATCCTACGGGCGATGTTATCCAGCCGCAGACCTCGGGATCGCTGCGGCGGTCGTATATATCCGACTGCGTAACCGTCGTTACATTCGGACGCACGGCTATATCAGCAAGAGCTATTTCGTAAATTGCCTCTGTGCGCGTCAGAGCGGGCGCGGACGGGCTTATCGCTGCCGAGCCTGTCAAATATACCAGCTCGATCATACGCGCCTCTACGTTCTTATTGAGACGCAATACAATACGGTCTACACGTCCCCTGTCGCCTGTCGGAGCGGTCGGAACAGTAAATCCCGTAAATACGGTATCGTTTTTATACCACTTGCCCTCGATCCACGCGCGACCGATATTGACCGACAACGCCATGCCGCCCGCAGCCTGCACATACAAATCGTTGTCGCCGCTTCTGCGAACGCCTGTTCCTATGATCGCGGCGAGGTTATCGCTGTAATCGTCTGCATTGTATTTACGGTCATACTGACCGTTATTCAAAAGCGCGTTGAAAAATCCGCTTGATTGTGCCATTTGTCTACCTCCTTCTTACGCACCGTATTCAATATCAATTTTATATCCGTTGTCGTCCTGAACTTCCGTAACGGATAATATTCTCGCATTTATATACTTACTGATTTGCTTATCCGCAATCGTGATTATATCGCCGACGTTATAGTCATTTGTGTAGAGATATTCGCTATTAGTAAGATCTATTTCGCCGTTAAAAGTTTCAACTTTTTGAGCTGCGGCAATAGCCTGCCGCCCCTGCGCTTCGAGCATTTTTCTGTATGCCTCGATTGTATAGCTCTTTTCTTCCTCGCCCTCTTTATAGGTGCTGGATAGACTGCTCGCGTCAACGAATGTTTCGCGACGTTCAAGTCCTTTGATCCATGCGAACGAAAAGGCGCATTTCCTTTCCGTTCCCTCGCCCTCGCCACCGATAAGCGCGGTCGTTTTATATGCGGATTTGTCCAGCGTATAATTTGACGAATTGAGGTTGTCAAAGTCTTGAGAGAAAATCAAAGGTTGCTCTCCTGCCGTATTATCTCGCGAGCGGTCAACGCCTTTGAAAACCTTGTAACGGAATTGCAGACGGTCGCGGTCAAGCCACATTTTCGCTCCCAGCCCGTATTCTTCGAGAACGCTGTCGGTATAGTCACATAAATATTTATAAGTAACTTGCTTTTCTGCGCTTTCCTCCGTGTCAGCGTCCGCGTCAATTACGATAGTTTCCAGCAAGCCTGTAACGTCGTCCGCTGTCCAAAATATCTCGGGTATGTTTCTATTCGGATCAGTTGCATTTATCGCGTTAGCCTCAATAAGCCCACGGACTGCCGTTTCTACGTTTCCTCGAAGTATTGCCGCGTTGCAAGTCCAAAAATACTGCATTCCCGATCCTGCGAGCGTTGCCTCATAGACTATACGGCGGTTGAGAATTGTTTTGCAAAAGCTACCGCTTGCAACAATCATTAGACCGTCGTGCTGGTCGTTTTTTATCTCGATTTTGTCAATTATACCGCATTCGTCGCGGTCAATTCGCGTGACGTAATTATCCTCTTTGAGCAAGGAAATATTCTGCTCGTTAGCCTCAACGTAAATCTCGAACATACCGACGCTGTAATACTGCCGCTGCCATATTATAGACTTTGCCGTGTCAACAATACCGATTACCTTTCGCGTGTCTTTGTCGCGGATCTCTAAATACTCAATCATCATACGTACCTCTGCTTATATGACACGGTGAAGTACATATTCCCCTCCGTGCCGTCGTCGCTGTCGATTGTGAATTCGTTTTCGCCGACTTCTAACTGCAACCATGTCGATCCGGCTTTGATTTTATCGAGTATTCTCTCGCCGTTCAGCGTTACTGTTTTTTTGCCTTTTACGGTCGAAATTACAATCTCGTCGCCCGCCTGCATGGTCGTGTTTACGCCGAAAAATTGACCGTCCGCATTATAAATAATCGGATTGCCTACGTTACCAAGAGCAATTATTCGTATTTCCATACCGACAGACACGTCGCCGTCGTTTTCAAATACTTTTGTTCGATTTGTATCATATTCCCCGAACGGTATTCCCTCCGCTGGAAAGTACAACATATCCGCTTCGTTGTCCGTGAAGTAATGAAGATTTAATATCTCCGATATTTCTTGCACGATATAATTTATGTCCTCCCAATAGGGCTGCGAACAATACATTGACACTTGCATGACAACAGCATTCGTATAACGCGGCATTTCGATAGTCTCAACAATACCCTCAATTTCGATTTCGCGGTCGTCCTGCGTCCAGCGCAGACGCGCCTTTTGTTTAGGCTTGATATATCGTAGAATATAACGCTTTTTAGCCTCTACGTCCGCGCCCTCGATAGCGAGGTCAAGAATAATACCGCGCGGCGTTGTGCGTTTATTGTTCACGACGTCGCCGTCCATACTTGCAACAGTCGAGCTGGACAGCTCTACGCTCGCAGCGGTCAAGCCGTCTACATTCGTCAACTTAAAATTCGGATTGCCCGTGAGAGGTAATGTATCGCCTCTCGCAGTAATGTATTCAAGTTTCATTAAACACCTCCCGCAACTGCAAGACGTACCGCTGCTTTCGTCTGCTGTTGCGTCTTAAATAGTTCATAGCGGCTATGAGCTTGCGAATATGTGTTGTATTGATTTACAACAATACCGCCCTGCGCGCTTGCAAGCCCGTTTCCGCTGCCGTTACCGCTCACGCCTGCCGTAGGGCTATCGAGCTGTATAGATTTGACTATCGCACGATTTACGCCCTTGATTTTATTGTCAAATCCGTCTCCGATACCGAGAGCCATACCCTCGCCAAGAAACGCGCCGACCTCGTCACGGAAAAGCCTTGACGGGCTGTGAATTCCGAAAAAGTCTTTTATGCCGTTTAGAATTCCGCTGCCCATTTTCTTTATATTCTCCCATATTACTGTCGGGTTGAGCATACCCTCAAACAGTCCTTTGAGTAACTGCACGCCTGCGTCAAGCAATGCAGGTACACCCTCGGTCAACAAGCCTTTGACGATATGAGAAATTATCGTCGGCAACTGCGCTATAAGTTCGGGTATCGCTTTAATCAATCCGCTTGCCAGCGAGATGATAAGCTGTACGCCTGCGTTGAGCAGTTTCGGAAGATTATTCAAAATAGCTGACAAAAGTTTTTCGATTATGACGGGGATTTTTGCAACAAGTTTCGGCAATGCAGTAACTAAACCGTCAGCAAGCCCTAAAATGAGTTTTATACCTGCGTCGATAATTTTATCTACATTATTTATAAGGTTATCAGCAATCGTAAGTACCGCGTCTATTACCACGGGTATGAGGTCGGGTATCTTATTGCTTAACGTTTCGATAAATGTCGTCAGAATTGTTATTGCGGAGTTTATAATCTCGGGTAACTGATTGATTATCGTTTCAACAAAAGAAATGATAAGCTGTATTGCCATTTCGCCCATTTGTGGCAGGATCTCCGTTGCCTTGCCGAGAATAGTTTCAAGCATACCTCCCATTGTTGCAGACAATTTTTCAGGCGCGCCAGCCGTACCGTCCAATACGCCCGTAAGGTCTTGAAACATTTGATTGAGGGCAGGCGAAAATTCCGTCAAAATGCTTGTTTTTAATTCCGTGATCTTCGTATTCAACGGCTCTGCCGCCGCTCCGAGGTCTGCCTGTGCCTGCGCCAGATCCGCTGCCGCCTCATTCGCTGCGATAACGTCCTTGTTTAACTCCTTGAACTTGTCGGACTGCTCCGAATAAAGCCCGTTTAGCGTTTCGGTAATGAGTTTTTGCCTCTCCTGCTCGGACGAGCAAGCGTCGAGCTTCTTTTGGAAGTCGTCCTCATTTACACCCGCCCAATTCAGAGCGTCAGCAAGTACGCCTGTAAGGTCGCCGACCTTCGCCGTCTCGTTTGCCGCCTCTGTCAAGCCCTCAATCGGTAAGCTGTCACCGAATTGAGCGTAAACGCCCGTGCAGATGTCCGTCCATTTCGAGAGGTCTTCCGAATTGTTCGCAAGCAAAGCCAAGTGCCCCGCCGCTTCTGTCGCCTTGTCACTATCGCCGAGTACACCGTACAGCGTTTTATACGTCTTCGTAGCGTCTTCCGCTGACAGCTTGTTTGAGGTAAAACCCGTTTCTAGTTTTGCCATATTCGTACGCAACTCTCGCGTACTTTCCGAAAGCGACAAAAGACTTTTTACGCCAGCTACTGCCGCCGCGCCTATCGCCGCAATTGCCGCAACACCAACAGCCGCCGCTCCTTTTAAGGCTGTAAGCCCTTTGCTCGTCTTTTTTGTGCTATCGGTCAGCTTTTCGGTGTCTTTCGCCGCTTCTTCGCTTTCGTTGCCCATTTCTTCAAGGGCTTTCGTCTGCTTTTCGAGTTCTTTCTCGTTTTTGTTGAGTGCAGCTTGCTCTTGATTTATTTTTGTACGCAGCTCAACAGCCTGCTTGCTTGCTGGATCTAATCCGTCAGCAATAAGACTGTCGTATTCTTTTGTCAAGGCGTCGATTTTCTTGCGTTGCAAATCAGTTGTAGTGTTCAACTGTTTGATTTTCGCAGAAACGCCGTCGGCGGAACTTGTCCAATCGTCCAAGCCTGCCGCTGCTGCCTTAAACTCGCTTTCGCTTTCGCGTATCATTCGGTTAGCCTGTGCAAGTCCAGCCTTTAAGTCCGTTATATCTATTGTAAAGCTCGAACCAATTCTTTCGTTATCTGGCATAGCTCACCTCATTAATACCAGCCGCCTGTTGCGGTCTTATCATTTACCCGAATACGCTCCTCGCCGTGCTTTTCAGCCTTTACAGTACCGTTTTCGGAGTGATTTCCTTTCTCTATATAGTAATTCAACAACATTATTACTTCTTGCGTGTCCTGCGCGAACAACTCAAACGGCGTCATATTATGCGCCTTACATAATGTTATTGATACCTCGAATAGCTCCATATAAACGCTTTTTGCGGGGACGTTATCCGCCCCCGTTACGCGTTTTTTGAGCTGTCAATTCCGTTTGCGGCAGAAAGTATCTGCTTGAACGTATTCATAACGTCCATACCGTCCGCCTGTTCGAGTTCTTTGTCGGTCAATCCGTCAAAGATTGATTTTACAAATTCGTTTATCGCTGCAAATTGATCCGCCGTAGATTTATCCTTGATTTCTTCACGCAATTTTATCGCGTTCAAGAATACGCGCCAGCGTACATGGTCAGTTTCGTATTTTTTTACGACTTCGTCGTTTTTCCCGTAAATTGTAAGCTCAAATTTTGCCATAGTTTTACGCTCCCGTCTTTGCATTCACGCTTTTGGTAAGAGCCACAAGCTCGTCTACCTTCGCGCTCCAATACTCTGCGTCATATTCAATGCCTTTCTCCAAGCAGAATGCTTGTATTTTCGTCAAAACGACCTCTTTTTTAGCCGCACCGCAACCGCTTTTACCTTGATCTTTGAGAATTGCGTCTATATCTTTATAGGTCGTCTCTGCGTTTGCTATAAATTCGTTTACATGTCCGAGCAGTTCATTTTTAATTTTTTCTGCTTCTGCTTCTGCCGCTGCCTTTTCTGCTTCGGTTGTGGCTGTCGATGCCGTTTCCTTTGCTTTCTTATACGCCTTAACCTTTTGTACAAGTGCGATTACCGTAGGTATTCCCGTTACAATCAAAAATGTTATGATTGCGATTGCTATTTTAAGCCATATATATGCGTTTTCCATATTT
>CASDOP010000014.1 GCA_949282385.1 uncultured Clostridia bacterium | reverse complement strand
ATTATTCCATAACATAATCTATTATGCAAATATTTTTTGCTTTGAATAGTGACGATTATTCAAGTAAGCGTAATTACACTATACTGCAATACAGACTTTACTTCTTTTTTGCAGACTGCTTTATCTGAGAGTGGTAGAAGTAATTAATAATAATTGGCTTGCCAGTTGGATTACGAAGAAATGGCTCTTCGTCGATAACATACATAAAACCATTCGTCTCGGCGTATTCCGTCACTTTTCTGTCTAAAATCCGCCAATATGTCATGTCGTTTTTATTATAAATCTGCTGATAGAGCGGCAGTAAGTCGGTATATTTTTTGTCTATATATTCCATTATCTGAGTTTTGAAGTTGCCGCGCAGATTAAGGTTTTCCAGCCAGATATAGTCGCAGAAGTCCTTTATTTGCTCGATTATTTCAAACACTTGCGTTATTCCCGGAAAGATGGGAGATATAAAGCAGGTTGTGCGTATACCCTCTTCGTGGCACTTTTTCATAGCCGCAATTCTGCGCTCAATCGAAACGGCTCTATCCATATCGTTTTTGAAGTTTTCGTCGAGCGTGTTTATTGACCAGCTTATGAGTGGAGAAGGGAAGGTCTTTATGAGGTCGAGGTCACGCAATACAAGGTCTGACTTTGTCGTGATTATAAGGTTTATTCCGTTGCCCTGCATTTCTTCCAGAAAGGCGCGTGTCCGGCAGAATATTTCCTCCTGAGGGTTGTATCCGTCCGTTACAGAACCTACGATCATCGTTTGTCCAGTATATTTTTGAGGATTTTTTATCCTGTCCCACTGTTTTACGTCGAGAAATGTTCCCCACGGTTCGTCGTGTCCCGTGAACCTTTTCATAAAGCAGGCATAGCAATATTTGCAGGCGTGTGTACAGCCGACATAGGGATTAACCGAATACCCCGCGATGGGGAGGTTGGATTTTGTAAGCACTGTTTTTACTTTTATATACGTAATTTTAATGTCGTCCATCATTTGTCTCCCAGATTTGCAAGTATTCTCTTTAAGTAATTTTCAAACTGCTCAACTTCGCTGTCGGTAAAGCCTTTATAATAAATGTCCTCTATCTCGCGCGTGACTGCATCGTATTCCTCTTTGAGCGCGGCGGCCTTCTCTGTAAGCGATATGCAAACACTGCGCTTATCCGTTAAGCTTTCCTCCATGGCAATCAGTCCCTGCTCGTCCATTCGCGTCAGCATGGAGGAGAGGGTAGTCTTGGCAAGCCCGCTCTTTTTAGAAATTTCGGTCGCAGTCATTTTGCCGTTCTGCCATAAAACATAGAGTATTTTGCCCTGCGCGCCGTTGAATGCGTCGATATTCTTCTCTTGAAGTATCTTATCAAACTTACGTCCGCCTATATTTTTTATTTTGGAAATTAAAAATCCGCCTTGCCTTGCGTTCATAGATTAAACTCCTTGGGAAATTTCTGTATCATCTGACTTTCGGGAATAATTCCAGCGAAAAATAAATCCTCCTTCATAAAAACGGGTATATTGTTTGCCAGCGCTTGCGAAGCAAGTCCATTAATCCACGACTTTTGAGAAGGTGTCTTGCCCTTGCAGTTGCCCGTTTCGGTGCCCAGTACCACCCACTCAATTCCCGTAAAATCCACTTCGCCAACTTCATCGGAGAGCGGCTCGAACGTGGCGTGATAGTGCTTTGCCCTGACATTGCTCTTTAAAATTTCTATGCGATTTTTTTCCGCAGCGCAGGTGACAGTCACGCCGAACCACAGGTTATCAAGGTCGGTCTGAATGTGCAATCGTTCGGGACGTTTTGTCAGAAACAGATAGGTATTTTTAGGCGTGGCCGCAGCCTTTTCAAAAACTTTTTCCGTCCAGTCGGGTTGCCAGTAGGCAAGGTCGCTCATGCCTGTAAGCAGAAAGATCTTCGGCTCTTTGCTGTCAAAGAGCCGAAGTTTGCTTTCAAAAAACTCGGGCTTATTAAAGTCGTCTGTGATATGAAATCTGCGGCAATTATTTCTTGCGTAGCAGTATCTGCACCCTATCGGGCATCCGATGACGATGTTTAAATTTTTTATTTTGTCCTTTATGCAGGTTATCATATCACTTTTTCTGCGCGGGAGCAAGCTCTGCGTATCCATTCCAACCGAAAACCGCCTCGACGCTATCGTCTGCATATACTGTTGTTACGTCGCATATGTGCAGGATATGGTCGTCGGCGTCAACGGTCGAGTTCACCTTTGCAACTATGGCAAGGCGCGTTAATTCGGGGACACAAATTTCTGTTCCGTCAAGCTTCTGCATTGCAATGTTGAATTTCTCAACCTTGTCGGTGTCTCTTCCGGAAGAGGTGCCGCAGGCAATCAGTGCTCCTGCAAGTTCCGCGCCGGGAACGGCGATAACAACTTCATTGTTCTTTGCAAGCAGTTCAAGAGTGTACGCGCCCTTGTTTAACGAGAATACAACCTTTCCGGGGTTGGTTGAGGCATATGTCCAAAATGAAAGCGTTGCCATATTTGTCTTTCCGTCTGCCTTTTTTGAGCAGATAAAAGTCATGGGATTGGGCGAGGTATAAACGGGGGTCTGTGCAATTTTAATTTGGTTCATAATAATCTCCTTAAATTAATTAAGTTCCATATGGTACTAATATAATACTATATAGTACTATTTATGTCAAGCAAAATTTTCATTCTTAAAGGCTATAAGATAGAGGCATGGTGAAAATTGTGGGAATATACTGTAAAATTCAAATTGACAATAATGCATTTTTTATGTAAAATATAAGCATAACACAAAAGGGAACTACCGATGAAAGAATCTGGCATTGTGGCTGAAAGATTAAAGGCTCTGCGTGAAAGCGTTAAATTATCTCAGGCAAAATTAGCGGTAAAACTTGAACTAGAACAGACGGCGATCTTTCGTCATTGATTCGATACGCCGATTATTTTGATGTGTCGCTCGACTACATTTTCGGACGTACGGACAAGCCGCAGGGCAAGCTGTACGACTATAACCCCAAAGTCTTCGACGACGAAAAGATGCAGCAGTTCGTGGAGATGTGTTTCGACCCCAAATCTCCAGCAAATGCAAAACTCAAAGAAGCGGTTTTAAAATTATTGCAGGAAAATAGCAAATAACTATTTGATTAAAATCACTTAGTAAAACAAAAGTCAGTTATAGAGGTATTTATATGAAAGCAGTTATCTACGCCCGCTATTCGAGCGACAATCAGACCGAAGCCTCGATAGAAGGTCAGATACGCGAATGTATGGAGTATGCGACCTATAACAATATTCAGGTCATAGGCAACTAAATAGACCGTGCTTTCTCGGCAAAGACCGACCACCGTCCGGAATTTCAACGAATGATAAAGGACAGCTATAAGCACGCCTTTGACTGTATTATTGTGTGGAAGTTGGACAGGTTCTCCCGCAATCGCTACGATAGCGCGCACTATAAAGCATTATTACGCAAGAACGGGGTTAAGGTTATCTCTGCAAAGGAGACGATTGCCGAAGGCTCCGAGGGAATATTACTGGAAAGCGTCCTTGAAGGCATGGCAGAATACTATTCAGCCGAGCTTGCCGAAAAGGTAATGCGCGGCATGAAGGAGAACGCCTTAAAAGGCTTGTGGAATGGCGGCAATGTTCCGTTCGGCTATGTGATAAATAATGAGCGCAAGCTCGATATTGACCCGCAAGCCGCGCCCGTCGTTCAGGAAATATTCAAATTAAGCAATGACGGAAAGACGGTAAAAGAAATCTATCGCATAATGAACGAGCGCAAAATTACGCGTTCGAACGGCAAGGCATTGAGATACAATGCAATCCGATATATGCTTTCTAACAGAGTTTATATCGGAGAGTATCACCACATGGGAGTAGTGATAGAGAACAGTGTGCCGCAGCTCGTTTCGGAAGAGCTTTTTAACGCCGTACAGTTGGAACTTGCCAAGAATTCAAAGGCACCTGCAAGGCATACTGCAGATGAAGATTATCTGCTTACCACAAAACTTTTCTGTGGAAGATGTGGCGCAATGATGGTTGCGCAGGCAGGAACAAGCGGTACAAAAGGCGTTGTCTATCGCTATTACGCATGTGTTCGGCAGAAAAAGCACCAATGCGAAAAGAAGCCTGTCAGTAAAACAAAGTTAGAAGATTTTATTGTCTATAAGACTATGGAATTCCTAAAAGACGACGACATTATTGAAAGGCTTTCGGCAAAGCTGTACGAGTTGCAGTACACAGAAAGTACTATTCTTCCAAAATTGCAGGAGCAGTTAAAACAAAAGGAAAAAGAGATAGAAAATATCGTCAACGCCGTGCAGAAGGGATACGCGACAGAAACGCTATTGAAACGACTTGATGGGCTGGAAAAGGAAAAGCGTGAGATTAGCGACGCGATTGCTAAGGAGCAACTTAAAGCTCCGATTTTCTCGCAAGACCATTTCAAAATGGCACTTTCCAACTTCCGCAAGATAGACATAACCACACAGGAAGGCAAACGCAAGATAATAGATACATTTATCAACGCAATTTACCTTTATGACGACCACTTAAAAATTATATACAATGCCAACGGTAAAGAGGAAACAATAAGCCTTGCAGAACTCGAAAGTTCAACTTTGTTTTCACGCGGGGCACCAAGCACTCAAAATATGCCATAAAACGGCGTTTTGAGTGTTTTTTTATGCGGATTTACAGGTTTTGAGGGTGGAAATGAATATTGAAACTTGCCCGAGTTCGGCAAAATTGAAAATTTCGGAGAGACCGAGATATGGCGAGCGGAGAGCGTGGCATCTCGGGGACGCCAAACAATGGTACGGTTGAACGGGAAGTCGGCGGGTTCTGCCGCCCCACTTCCCGTCGCTTCGGGACATGGATGTTTTCAGACAAAAAATTTTCTAAAGACAACGGGGCTGTTGATTTGGTTGTAAGGAAGAGCTTAAGACGATTTTTCTCGGCAGCGCTTTTTATCATATATTTTGCTTTATTTGGGATAGATTTAATAATAGTTGCAGCTTTTTTTGGTTATAAAAATTTGATATTGCAAACTTTGCGCAATGGTGGTATAATTAAAAAAAACTAAAATCAATAATTAAATTTTTCGAGAGTTTATGAACAGATTAAAAATTTATTTCGCAATAACGCTGATTGCTCTTATAACTTTAATCTTTGCGGCATGCGCAGTTGAAAGTAAATATGAAATTAAATTCATGGTTGACGGCGAAGTGTATTACAGCGCAGGCTCCGACGGGAATTCCGTTTCCATGCCTTCCGACCCCGAAAAAGAGGGATACGTTTTCGACGGCTGGTATTTTGATGACGGAGTCTGGGAAAAGCCTTTTTCCGTTCAATCGCTGCTAGATGTTTCGCTGACAACTGAAAATTACATAAATGTTTATGCTAAATTTAACGATACTAACAGTTTCGGCGTGCAGTTTACAGGCTTTTCGGAGGAGAACGGCAAATATGTAAGGCATGTAAGCAAGTCGGCTTCGCAAATAGATTTATCCGAATGCATTTCTGTCGACGGCGACACTACTTACGAAATTTCCCTTTCCGAAGATTTTTCTTCCGTACTTACAACCCAGACCGTAAGCATTTCGGCTGCCGAGAATGTCTTTTACGTAAAGGTTAAAAACGAGTACGAAAAAGAGAAAGTGTATAAACTTTTTATAATCAGGAACAGTCAGTACATCGTATCTTTCGATACGGGTTGTCTGACGCATATAGAAAGTCAGAGCGTCGATGAGGGCGGCTTTGCAATCGACCCGAATGTAAAACTTTATAAAAACGGCAGCATTTTTGTCGGTTGGGATTATGATTTCAATAATCCTGTTACGGATGATATAGTTATAACTGCCATATGGGCGGATAACAGTTATGAGATAGTCTTTGACGCTGCCGGCGGCAACGGCACCATGCAGAGAATAGTTGTCGGAGTGGACCAGGTTGTAACTTTGCCCGATAGCGAATTTACGCGCAAGGGATATGAATTTGTCGGTTGGACGTATGCAAACGAAAAGTTTTCTGCGGGACAGCAGGTAAGCAATCTGTCAACGCACGGCACGGCAGTCATGACGGCGGAATGGCGACTTTATGAGTTTACTTTGCGTTACGATGGTAACGGGCAGACTTCGGGCAGGGGTTATGAAGAATATGTTACTTATGAAAGCCAAATTACCGCTCAATATAGTCTTTTCAAAAAAACGGGCTATACAAGTGCCAGCTGGCGTACAGATAGCGGCGTTGAAATCAAGCAAGGTAAATCGATATATATTGACGAGTTAATCGGCGATGCCGATATACCTGAAAAGGGCGGCGCGTTTGTGCTTTATGCCGTGTGGGACCCCATAACTTACACTGTAAGATATTGCAGTTCGGGGACTTCTCGTTCACAAATAGAGCAAGCGGTGTATGACGAGGAGTTTGCCCTCATCGAATGCCCGACTTTCTTTGAAAAGCAAGGGTTTGTCTTCTCTGCATGGCGGATTTGGAATGTGGGCGATTTTGAACCCGGCGATACGGTAAAAAATCTTACAATCACCATGGGCGAGCAGGTCGATATAGAGGCTGTGTGGAAACCTATAAGCTACACCATAAGATTTGATTTGCAGGGCGGTGAATGCGCTGCGCTTGAAGATTATAAAGCACAGTATGACGAGGTGATCAGATTTTCGGGCGCAGAGCCCGTAAAGGAAGGCTATACCTTTGTCGGCTATCAATATAATGGCATTTTCCTCGGAAAGTCTGGTAACGGTAAGTCCAATCTCACAGATAAGGACGGTGACATTATAACCGTCCGCGCTCTGTATGAGTACAATTACAGTGGCGAGGGAACCGAACAGTCGCCTTATATACTCGATACGCCTGAAAGCGTCAGTGCTTTCAGCGAGTTTATGCTCCTGGCAAGCGTTGCGGGCAAAACGGAAAATCTGAATGCTCACTTTAAGGTATCTGGCGACATCGATATGCAGGGTGCGGAAATTTCACCCGCTTGCGTATCAGATTGCTTTACGGGAACTATCGACGGCGGTATGTTTACGATAAGCAATTTCAGTATAGTCGGCGGGCTCAAGGGCAGCAACGAAAAATATATCGGCTTTATAGGAAAATGCGACGGAACAATAAAAAATCTGTTCTTTGAAAACGTTACTATAGACATTCAAAGCAGCGTTAATTCCGTAGGCACGTTTGCCGCGGAATGCTACGGCGGCAAAATTGAAAATTGTCAGGCGGAGAATGTCGATATAGATATTGCAAACCAATCGGGCAATCAACTATATGTGGGCGGACTTGTGGGATACGCAGGCTCCTCGCAGCTTTACGGCAACTTCCTTATGAGCGGTTGCAAGTTTGACGGCAATATCGTTGTGGATGCAAATGGAGTTGCTTCGCTGTATTTCGGCGGCGGCATAGCCGTAACGGACAGCGATTTGCCGCTCGGCGGGCGTTACCTGTTTATAAAACTTGAAGGGCAAATAATAAACGCGCAGAATGTTTACGGCGGAAACTACCTGATTTCGGACGAAACACTCTCTTCAATCGGCATAATAAATATGATAATTGAGGGCTCGGGTGAAATTTCCGTGACAGACGATGAGTATCTGAGCAATGTCGTATATATCGGAAAGAGTTCCTCTCTGATTGTCGCAAAGGGAGGCGCAAGCACAAATTATTTGAACGGGGCGCTTCTTGCGGACGATGCGAATTTCAAAGATTTTGAATGGGTAACCCAGAACGTTTACGGCTTCAATAACGCTAAATGGTACTTTGACGGCGAAAATTATCCCTATGTTTCGCAAAATCCAAGCGAAGCGCAACCCAAAGCCATATCTTCTGCAGAAGAACTCAAAGCCCTTGCAGGCAAAAAAGTCGGCGGGTCATATTACCTCGCTTGCGATATCGACCTCGGCGGAGCGGAATGGGTGCCGTTTGACTTTTACGGTTGTCTGGACGGAAGAGGACACACCATTTCAAACTTTGTTATAAGCAGTCCTACGGCGGATAAAACGGCAGGTTTTATAAGTTATAATTACGGCGAAATCAAATCGCTCAGCCTCACAAATTGCACTATAATCATAACGGAAGATAAGTTTACTTCCGATATATCTTACCTGTATGCGGGCGCGCTCGCGGCTTATAATTACGGAACGATAAAATTCGTCAGGGCAGACTGTTTAATAGACGTAGCAACGCCTGTCGACGCAAGCCTTAAAAACGCGTACATCAGAGCGGGCGGTTTGGTTGCTTACAACGAGGGGAACATCTACAGCTGTTATGCCGATGCGGATATAACCGCAACGACCTATTCGGGCGCAACGGTGGGCGGTTTGGTCGGAGTGGGCGCTCACGGCGAAATCGTCAACTGCTATACTACGGGCGCGATTTCGGGATTTGTTGAAGACAAAAACTATCACGGCGCTTCGGGCGGAGGCATAGTCGGTTCCTGCTCGGGTCAAAGCGGCTACAGCGTTATAGTCAAAAATTCATTCTCCGTTTGCAATATCAATCTTGTAGGCAACCAGAATTTTTCTCAGGTAAACTGTGTCGCAAAATATACGGAAAATTGCTATTCTTCTGCCGCACAGAGCATAATTTACTGCGGAGAACAGCTGAATTTTACAAGTGCGAGCATTGTGGACGGTTCAAAGTTCGAAAACGCCTTGTATCTTACCAGTAAAATAAAATTCGGCAATTATGTCGACGAAGACACTCTCGAAGTTGATTATTCCGCGGCTTGGGTGATAGAGGACGGAAAACTTCCGAAACTTTATTTTGAAATGTAATATAATGCGTCCCGCATCGTCGGGACGCATTTATGTTTTTGCTTAAAATTTCAAATCAAAATTGGTTTTACTTACACGCAAAAAATATGCCGCCCGACGGAGCAAAATATTTTGCTCCGTCGGGCGGCTTGTCAACTGTTTGCGCATTATAAGTTTTGTAACTGATTTAGGTATTTTTGTTTTTTCGTTTATAAACATTATTGAAATTTCACGCAACAAAAGGTACAATATTTTTGATATGATAAGTTCGTTCGACATAGTAAATTTACAAAATCTGCTCAAAGATTTTTATACGGCAGTCGGAATACGCATTTCGGTATTCGATGACAAATTCAGGCTTGTTACCGAATATCCTGCCAAGCCGCCTGCATTTTGCGCCAATATACGGAGCAACGCAAACGGACTTAATGCCTGCAGGCAGTGCGACATAGACGCGTTTAACAGGGCGAAGAAGCTCAGAGAGCCGCACATATATACCTGTCATGCGGGACTTACGGAAGCCATAACGCCGATACAGCTCGGCGGCGGGGTGCTGGGATATGCAATTCTTGCGCATATGCTGCCTGGCGAAGACAGGCAAGAAAGGATAGAAAAAGCCTGTTTAAAAGCTAAAAGTTACGGCGTGGAAGAAAGTCAAAGCATGAATGCGTTGAGCTTTATTGAAAGCAAGAGCAATGAACAGATAAATGCCGCTGTAAGAATTCTCGACGCAATAGCTTCGTATGTTCAGATAAAAAACTTAGCCAAATGGAAAAGCGATACCGTTGCAAATGATATAGAAGAATATATCGTTGCCAATCTCGGCAACAAAATAACTTCTGAAATTTTGTGCAAAAAGTTCCACTGTTCGAGGACGGTTCTCTATCATATCTCTGTTCAGTCTTTCGGCATGAGCATAAACAGGTATATAAATTTCCGCCGCACAGAATATGCAAAAACGCTGCTTACGGAAGGCAAGAGCATTGCGGAAGTCGCGGAAATTGTGGGTTTCAGGGATTACAGTTATTTCTGTCGGGTTTTCAGGCGGGAAGCGGGCGTTACGCCGGCAACTTTCGTTAAAAATAATTGTTAAAAAATTCAGGAGGAAAAATGATGGGAAAAGATTATAATATTTCTGATTTCGGCGCCGTCGGCGACGACGTTACCGACGATACGCAGGCAATTCGCGCAGCTATTTCTGAATGCGCAGAGAAAGGCGGCAGGGTGGTTATAGACGGAGGCAGAATTTATCGTTGCGGCGCAGTTCAGATTAAAGGCAGTGTAACGATATTTATCGCAAAGGGAACAACGCTAAAGGCTTCGGATAATCTTGAAGATTACGACCTGTTTGCTTCTTCGCAGTTGCATGAAGTAAACGGTTCGACCTGGGATAACTACGATTATGCGGGGCGTCCGTCAAAGTTCTTTTTGTATGCCGAAAATTGCAGCAACCTTACGCTGTGCGGCGAGGGAGTTATAGACGGAAACGATAAAATATTTTTCGGTCGCGAAAGCAAATATCATATAGAGGGTAAGTTCTATCCGCGCATACCTCTCATCTTTTTCGAGAACTGCAAGAATGTCCGCATTGAAAATTTAACGATACAAAAAAGCGGTTTCTGGACGGTTCATCTCGTCGGATGCGACGGAGTGGAAATAGAAAATATTAAAATTTTCAACGACCTTCGCCTCGCTTGTTGCGACGGCATAGACCCCGACCATTGCAAAAACGTAACCATAAAAAACTGTCATATAGAAGCGGCTGACGACTGTATAGTTTTTAAAACTACGGAAGCGGCAAAAAAATACGGCGCTTGCGAACACATCAAAGTGAGCGGTTGCAGGCTTGTTTCCACAAGCGCGGCGATTAAATTCGGTTCTGAAAGCGTTTCGGATTTCAAATATATAGAAATAAGCGATTGCATAATCGAACGTTCCAACCGCGGCATTTCCTTTCAACTGCGCGACGGAGGCTGTGCAAGCGACATAAAGTTTGAAAATATCGCAATATCCACCCGCCGTTTTTCGCCCGTGGAGTGGTGGGGCAAGGCTGAACCCGTAGTAATTACAAGTTTAAGGCGCAAAGCGCAATCTCCTCTCGGCAAAATTAAAAATATAACTTTCAAAAACATTAAGATGAATTGCGAAAACGGCATATTCATTTACGCGGAAGAAAACGGCGCCGTGTCGGACGTGAGGTTCTGCGATTGTTCGCTTGAACTCGTAAAGAAGACGGATTGGGCGAAGAATACTCACGATATACGCCCGTGCGAGGGTAAAGGCATAATCGAAGCGCCGATGAATGTCATCAACTCGACGAATGCGCTCGGCATAATTTTTGAAAATTTTAAATGGAGCGCAAGCGATGAAATGACCGCGGAAATGGGCGATTATATTTACAGCTGCGAAAGCGATTTAAAATTTAATTAAACAGGTGAAAGATATGGAAATTTTTAAAGGTATACCGCAAATAAAGTATGAGGGGGCGAATTCAACAAGCGAGCTTTCGTTCAAGTACTACGACCCCGAAAAAATAGTCCTCGGCAAAAAGATGTCGGAGCACCTGCCATTTGCAATGGCGTGGTGGCACAACCTGTGCGCGACGGGCGTGGATATGTTCGGGCGAGGCACTGCGGATAAGTCCTTCGGCGCAAAGGAAGGAACGATGGAGCACGCAAAGGCAAAGGTCGACGCAGGCTTCGAGTTCATGCAAAAGCTGGGCATAAAGTACTTCTGCTTTCACGACGTAGACCTCGTTCCCGAAGCAGACGACATAAAGGTTACAAACGCAAGGTTGGACGAGATTTCCGATTATATCCTTCAAAAGATGAAGGGGACTGACATAAAGTGCCTGTGGGGTACGGCTAATATGTTCGGCAATCCCAGGTATATGAACGGCGCAGGCTCTACTAACAGCGCGGACGTGTACGCCTTTGCCGCAGCTCAGGTCAAGAAAGCGCTGGATATAACCGTCAAGCTCGGCGGACGCGGCTATGTTTTCTGGGGCGGCAGAGAGGGATATGAAACGCTGCTCAACACCGATATGGCGTTCGAGCTTGAAAATATCGCATATCTTATGAAGATGGCGGTGGAATACGGCAGAAGCATAGGCTTTAAGGGCGACTTCTATGTAGAACCCAAACCCAAGGAGCCGATGAAGCACCAGTATGACTTCGACGCGGCAACCGCGATAGGCTTTTTAAAGGCGCACGGGCTGGACAAGGACTTCAAACTCAACATTGAAGCCAACCACGCCACTCTCGCAGGGCATACTTTCGAGCACGATTTGAGGGTGTCGGCGATAAACGGAATGCTCGGCTCGATAGATGCAAATCAGGGCGACTTTTTGCTCGGTTGGGATACCGACGAATTCCCCTACGACGTCTACACCGCTACAAAGGCAATGTACGAAGTTTTAAAGGCGGGCGGCATTACGGGCGGTTTCAATTTCGACGCCAAGACGAGGCGTCCTTCCTATACCGCAGAGGACATGTTCAAAGCGTATATACTCGGCATGGACACCTTTGCGCTCGGACTTATAAAGGCGGCTGAACTTATCGAGGACGGCAGAATAGATAAGTTTGTCGAAAATAAATATTCTTCATTCAGAACGACGGATACGGGCAAGAGCATACTTGCGCGCAAGACCTCGCTTGCAGAGCTTTCAGCTTATGCCGAAAAGTTGGGCGCGCCCGAACTTCCTGCAAGCGGCAACCAGGAGGGGTTGGAGAGCATCTTCAACCAGATTTTGTTCAAGGCATGAGCGCGTATATAGGCATAGACCTCGGAACGAGCGGCGTTAAAATGCTGCTCTCGGATAGAGAGGGTAAAATTCTGCATGAAGTTTCGCGCGAATACCCCGTTTACAACCCTCGCGAGGGGTGGAGCGAGCAGAACCCCGAAGATTGGTGGGAAGCGGTAAAGGACGGGCTTAAAGAAATTGCGCTCATGAAGGTGCGCATAAGCGGAATAGCCGTTGCCGGGCAGATGCACGGTCTTGTGGCGCTGGACGGGCAGAATAACGTAATTCGCCCGTGTATATTGTGGAACGACGGCAGAACGGGGGAGGAAACCGACTATTTAAATTGCGTTGTCGGCAGGGACAAACTTCTTTCTCTTACGGGCAATATCGCCTTTGCGGGTTTCACCGCGCCCAAGCTTTTATGGCTTAAAAAGCACGAGCCGCAGAACTTTGCGCGCATAGCCAAAATTCTGCTCCCCAAGGACTATATAGTATTTAAGCTTACGGGCGCATTTTGTACCGACTATTCGGACGCTTCCGGCACACTTCTTCTGGATATAAAGAATAAAAAGTGGTCAAAAGAGATGTGCGGAGTTTGCGGAGTAACGGAGGAAATGTTGCCGCGCCTTTACGAAAGTTTCTCCCCCTGCGGCAATGTGAGCGCGCAGATATGCGAAGAACTCGGGCTTAATTGCGGAATAGTCGTTGCGGCTGGCGCGGGCGACAATGCCGCCGCGGCTGTCGGCACGGGCGCGGTCGCGGGGAGAGGGTGCAACATATCGCTTGGCACGAGCGGCACAATCTTTATTCCGTCATTAAAATACGGCATTGAGGGAAACAGTCTGCATTCCTTTGCGCACGCCGACGGCAATTTTCACCTTATGGGCTGCATACTTTCTGCGGCTTCTGCGAATAAGTGGTGGATTGAAGATATTCTCTCTTCCGATTATTCTTTGGCGGAAAAGAGCGCGGATAAGCTCGGCAAAAACGGCGTTTACTTTCTGCCATATCTCATGGGCGAGCGCAGTCCGCACAACGACGTAAACGCGCGCGGAGCGTTTATAGGCATGAGCGCTCAGACGAGTGCGGGCGATATGTCGCTCGCCGTCCTGGAGGGCGTGGCTTTCGCCTTTAAAGATTGCCTCAAAATTGCAAAAGGGTGCGGAATATGCCCCGAATACAGCACTGTGTGCGGCGGCGGAGCGAAGAGCGCGCTGTGGATAAAGATACTTGCAAACGTTCTCGCTATGCCCCTTTACACGGTGGAAACCGAGCAGGGACCCGCCTATGGCGCGGCAATGCTTGCCATGGTCGCGTGCGGCGAATACAAGAGCGTGGAGGAGGCTGCGAAGGCGTTGGTCAGAACGCGGCTCGCCGCAACGCCCGAAAGGCAGTCGGTTAGCCGATACGAGCAGAGATACAGCGCATTCAAATCGCTTTATCCCCTTTTGAAAAATTGGTTTGCAGCGCACGAAAAATAATATGCGCTGTCGTCTAATATGCGCTGTCGTCCGCATCGATAAAATTAATACACGTTTATAAAAATTTGCCAGACTGCGCCGTGCGCCTTTTACCAGACTGCGATTATGTGTTTTTGCCCGACTGAAAGCGCGCGTTTTGTCGGGTTATGATTGAGTAATTTTAATCTGAGGAACAAAGCAGATTATCTTAAAATCGTCTTTTTACGCACGTTTAATTAAGTATTTTAGCGCCTCGCATGTCTGCGAGGCGCATTTGCTTGTTCCGTAAATAATGGCTGATGTTTAACAAATTTTGCTGTGCATTGTGTTATTTTTAATTTTAAATGTTGCAATAAAGTTAAAATTTAAAATATTTTGCAAAAAAATCACAATAAAATTCTTAAAATTGCGATTTCATTTTAACCCGTTTTTCTTTAAAATTAAATCAGAAGATGTGTTCTGGGCGCAAAATCGCACAGTCGCAGGCAAGCGGGGGGGCAAAATGGCGCACAATGTAATTTCGGAAGCAAAAAAATGTCTTAACTGTCAACAGCCATTGTGCGTGGAAGGGTGTCCTTTAAGCGCGCCGATACCGCAATTTATTTCGGCTTTTCTCGACGGGCGCATAGGCGAAGCGGGCAAAATGTTGTTCGATAACAATCCGCTTTCGGTCGTCTGCGCAATGGTATGCAATTATTCGCAGATGTGTCAGGCTTACTGCGAAAAAACTATAAAAAGTTCGCCCGTGGAAATTGCGTCTATAGAAAAATACATTTCCGAGCGCTATCTCGAAACTATAGAAAATAAAAACCGTCCCGACAACAAGCTCAAAGTTGCCGTCGTTGGCAGCGGTCCTGCGGGAATTGCCATTGCAACGGTGCTTGCGGGGTACGGTTACCGCGTTACGGTTTTCGAGAGCAAGATGGACATAGGCGGCGCTCTGCGCTTCGGCATTCCCGAATACAGACTGCCTAAAGAAATAATTGACAGATATAAAAAACTCATGCTCGACGCGGGCATTAAAATAAGGCTGAACATAACTATAGGGAACATGTTCGGCATAAGGGAATTGCTTCGCGACGGCTTTGCCGCAATATCTGTAAGTACGGGCGTAACGTGGCCTTTAAGCTTAAACATAAAGGGCGAAACCTTGGGCAACGTACATTACGGAGTTCACTTTCTCGAGCGGCCTGAAGGCTATGAATTAGGGAAATCGGTCATAGTTATAGGCGGCGGAAACGTAGCCATGGATGTCGCCCGCACAGCGATAAGAATGGGCGTGCGGGATGTAAAAATAGTCATTCGCTCGGATAAGTTCAGCGCTAACGCCGAGCAGTTGCAATACGCCGAAATCGAAGGAGCGCAATTTTTTATCAATCTCACCGCGCTGGAAATTACGAGTACGGGCGTGCTGTTTGCCGAGAGCGTGAGCGATGAAAATCACCGCGTCAAAGAGGTTACTTCCCGCACGACGTTCATTGAAGGCGACACGGTGTTCATATGTGCTTCGCAGCGTCCCTCGAGGCTGTTGCTTACGGATACAGAAGGACTTGAGCTGGACGAAAACGGCTTTGTGAAGGTGGACGAATACGGGCAGACTTCGCTCCCCGGAGTATTCGCCGCAGGCGACGTGGTGAGAGGGGCAAAGACGGTTGCGGAGGCGGTAAAAATTTCCAAGCGCGTCGCGGAAGGAATAAATATCTATCTTAAAGGCAAATATAACTTAAATTAAATAAGCGCAGCTCTTCAAGCCGCGCATTCATACGGATTATTGTTCATTATTAACCATCCTTATATTTTTCATCCATTCGCAACGGCGGGAAGTCGAAGGACTTCCCGCCGTTGCGTTTTCAATAATCAGTCATAAAATTGTATTTCTACGGCTTTGACTTCAAATATATCCAAATTCAGGTCGATATTGAAAGTGTTGTCTTCGATCGTCATGGACATGGTTTTGAAGTCTGGAATGGCAGAAACTTTAAAAATATCGAAAATTACGCTGCCTCTTTCGCTGTAACTGTCAATTTCGGGCATTCCCATAGATATCCACTTGTCGTAAGGCGAGCCGTGTTCTGTGTTTATTATGAACATCTTGATGTTTGCCCTTTTGAAAGGCACGTCGTTAATCGTCAGATGAACAGACTTTTTCTCTTTGTTAAGAAATACGCTGTATAAGTCGCAATTTTCTTTGCCCGCGAAGTAGTCCTTGTTCGTCTGCGAAGGGTGTTCGTAATTGAATAAAAGCAGATGAAAATATTGCGGTTTGTCGTCCATCTTGGAAAGCAGGTAAAAAGCGCCTCTGTCTATGATATTGTTTTTTGTGTAGTAAAGCTGCCTCAATGCCTGCGCCGTTCCCTTTGGCATGCCGTTAGGCAAATACATTCCCACTTGTCCGGAAAAGTTTTGCCTAGTAGAACCCGCGTCGGTGTCGTCTGTCAGTCGCCAGTAACACAGCGATTTAATAAGGTCCATGTTGTCCACATAATTTTTAATATAGTAGCTGGCGGAAAACATGGTGTCAAGAAGAGGATGGCTGTCTGTAATCGTGAAGTTGAACGCCGTTATGTAAATATCCAGGTCGTATCCGTTCGAGTGCAGATATCTTTTAAGATCGGTGAGCGCCTTGCGCATCAGGTTTTCGTCGGAAGAAATTTCTTCGTTAATTACCTTGCGGTAAGCTAAACCGTGGCTGTCTTTGACCTCTATAACTTCCCAGTTGGTGTTGGGAAAAAATTTTACCGAAAGAAGGTCGGGGAAGCAATCGTTTTGTTTGGTCCAAGCAAAAAAGCTGTCCAGCCAGTCTTTGTTCTGCGAAGGATAAATTTCCGGCGAGGATACTGTAAGTTCGGGCGAAATGTTCTTGACGGCGGTGTAGGAAGCTCTGTAAAAATTGAAAAATGTATGTTCGTCGCGGAAACCGAGGTGTCTGTTCTTTGAATCGAGTTGCACCCACGGCAGAAAAATCCATTTTTTTACGTTTTCGAACCCGTAACGGCTTATAACGTGATTGACGAAAGTATCAATCGCGAGCTTCCATTCGTTCAGGTCTGTAGGTCCGCAGATATAGTATCCGTCCTGAAACAGCGTATCCTTGTTCTCGGTTGCGAGGTCTTTCGGCATATATGTGAAAGAAAGAACGGGCATAAGGTTTACCGATATGAGAAAGTCTAAAACTTCGTCCGTCATGGCAAACTTAAACACGAGTTCCCCGTCGAAATTGCGCGTGCAGAAAGAAAACGCGTCCGAAAAGATACCTCTTATGTATGCGTAGCGGAAGGGATAATTTTTTTGTATGTAGTTGATGACGTCCTGTACGTTTCTGTGCAGAATGCTTACGGCGGGACCTATGCCGAGAATTTCGTGTCCCGGATTGTGTTCCAGCCTGAAAAGGGGTTTTTTGTTGTAATTTTCGGTTATGTAGTAATCTTTATATTCTTTCGCCTTTATTTCCGAGTGGGAAACGATATTTATAATTTCTTTAAGGTCGTCGTTCAACTCTCCCGCGGGTTGTTCGGCGCGTCGGTTTTTGCGCGCGTCGGTCGGCAGACGTCCCGTTATTTTTTTAAATGCCCTGATGTACGCATGATTATTGGGGAAGCCGTGCTTGTAGGCAATGTCGATTATCGTAGACGTCGTTTCCATAAGGTCGTACATTGAGTGATTGACCCTCAGCTCGTCGTAAAAATCTGCAAACGTCATGCCCGTGCTGTCTTTAAAGAGTTTCGAAAGGTATGGTACGGACAAACCGAATTTTTCTGCTATGTCGTTTAAAAGAAGATTGTCGGCGTAATTGGATTTTATGTAATCGAGTATTTCAATTATTTTCGACGTCGTCTTTCTCGCGGCGGGCGCAACAATGGTAAAATTGTTAAGCAGTTCGTCGTAAATTTCATATGCGACGGCGAGAGCTTTGGTCTGGGTTACGCTGTTTATATTTTCAAATAATTTAAAAACTATGTTTTTCAGGGTGATAAATTTATCTTTGTTTTTGAATTGCGTGGAATCGCACACAAAATAAGCCCGAGCGTCCTCCTCGTTGAGTTTGAGTTGATTTTTCTCAACGGTCAGTACGAGCATCAGCGAGTTGGATTTAAATACGGTGCAGGTGTCGTACGCGTTTACGGTCAGTATGTCGTTGGGATTGAGGCAGCATGACGTATTATTGACCGAAACGAGCGTCTGCCCTTTGAGATTGAGCAAAATTTTTATTGTGCTGCTTTGAAAAGAGTGCATCGCTTCGTCGGAAATGCTTAACAATTTAATCGGAGAGACGTGAACCAAAGTATTCATGGCTCAATTATAACAGAGGTTGGAACATTAATCAATAGACAAAACCTGAAAATTGCGACATAATTCGCAAAAATGTATAATTTTTAACCGCGACAGTCATTTGATGTACGATTTTTAATGCGGTGTGATAAATAGTAATAAATAATGTAAATTTTTTTCATAAAAAAATATACTTTTAAGAATAAAATTGCAATTTATTTGTACGAAGATTTCAATTATTATAAATATGTAATTACAAGGAGGCCGCAATATGGAAACAAGCGATCAGAATTTGATTTTTAAAGCGTCTCATATGCATAAGGTTTTCGGACCTACGGTTGCCTTGAAGGACGTTGATTTCGAACTGCATCGCGGAGAAATCAGAGGACTGATAGGCGAAAACGGTTCAGGCAAGTCGACGATAATGTCGATAGCTTCGGGAATGCAGCCGGCGACGAGCGGCGAAATGCTCTATAAGGGCAAGCCGTGGAGTCCAAAGACGATGCTCGAAGCGCAGGACGCAGGCATCGCGATGATTTTGCAGGAGTCGAATACTATACCGGGCGTTACGGTTGCGGAAAATCTTTACGCAGGTCGAGAAAAGGAATTCGCGATATTCGGCATCATCAACATGCGTAAAATGTACAAAGCAGCCGACGAAGTACTTGCAAAGTTCAACATAAAAGGCATTAAGGGCAGCACAAAGATAAACACCCTCAGCTTTGAAACGCGCAAACTCATCGAAATTATCCGTGCAATGGAAAAAGACCCTGAAATTCTCGTAGTCGACGAAACGACTACGGCTCTTTCGTTCGACGGGCGCGAAATACTGTACGGCATAATGAACGATATGGTAGCCCGCGGCAAAGCCGTCGTATTCATTTCTCACGACCTCGACGAGATTATGGATAAATGCACGCACGTAACGGTGCTCAGAGACGGCGAAATAATAGATACGCTCGAGAAAAAGGATTTCGAAAAGAAGAAGATTTCTTCTCTGATGGTCGGTCGCGACATAGGCGATACTTATTACCGCGAAGATTTTGTTCCTTCCGCGCAGGAGGAAGTAGGTATTGAATTCAAAGACATCTGCTGCGGACCGATAAGAGATTTTAATCTTAAGGTACATAAGGGCGAAATCGTCGGCATCGGCGGACTTTCCGATTGCGGAATGCACATTATCGGACAGATAGGCTTCGGCGCGAGAAAGATTTCTTCCGGCGCGGTCATAAAGGACGGCAAACTAATAACCTCGCCTTCCAGGGCAATAAACCACAAAGTAGGTTACGTCAGCAAAAACCGCGATACCGAGGCTCTCATACTTGAAGGACCTGTCAAGGAAAATATATTGCTTCCCTCGCTTTCAAGGCTTTCAAAATTCAGTTTCATCAATCCGAAAACAGAAGATCAGATAGTCGCAGACGAAATAAAGAGATACTCGATAAAGGCGCATTCGCCCAAAACATATGTATCCAAACTTTCGGGCGGCAACAAGCAGAAAGTATCCTTTGCAAAGTGGACGGCGGCACAGTCCGAAGTAATCATAATGGACTGCCCCACCCGCGGCGTAGACGTCGCCGTAAAACAGGCGATGTACAAAATAATCGGCGACATGAAAAAAGAGGGCAAGGCGATACTTCTCATAAGCGAAGAAATGACCGAACTTATCGGCATGTCGGACAGGTTGCTCGTCATGAAGGACTTCAAGGTGGCAAAGGAATTCATGCGTTCCGCCGACCTTAAAGAAACCGACATAATCGAATATATGTTGTAATGGGGGGAGTTAAAAGTGAGTAACACAAATAATTCTGAAAAGAAAAAATTTGACATCAAAGCGCTTCCCGGCACGGTCTGGACCAAGGTTAAAACTTTCAACTGGAAGGAATGGGCAAAGGACAACATTTTTACTCTCGTCGCCATAGGCGGTCTGATAGTGCTTCTGATACTGTTCTCGTTCCTGCCTCAGATTTTAAGAGGACCGAGGGTAACTTTCTGGCGAACGGCTGTTCTTAAGGCTTACATAGAGCAGGTAACCGTTTATCTCATACTCGCGCTCGGCGCGTGCTTTGTCTACCTGATGGGCAGTATGGATATATCGGTCGGCTATCAGGTTGCGGTGTTTGCCACGATTTTCATCGTCATAGTAAATACCGTCGGCTCGATATTCCTCGCTCTTCTGACGATTGTCATGCTCGGTCTGCTGTGCGCGGTGTTCAACGCTTTCGTGGGCGCGTACGTCAAACTTCCGACGGTAATGAGTTCTGTAATATTAATGCAGCTGTTCTCGGGTCTGACGACATATCTTTACGGCGACAGCGGATATTCCGCTCGTCCTCTCGCTGGCGTTTCGCTCAGCGCGCTCAACGAAACATGGGTCAGACTTTTAGTGCTTATCGCGCTGATTGCCGTTGCTTTCTACCTTACGAACTATACGATAGTCGGCAAAAGAGCAAAAGCGCTCGGTTCTAACAAACTCGCCGCAAGACAGGCGGGAGCAGACCTTCTCAAAACGAGAATTCTCTGCTACGGCATATTTGCGATTTTCCTCTGCATTGCGTCGCTGTTCTCCATTGCCAGAAAAGATTCTTTCGGCGAAGCGGACTCCGTAAGCTATCAGATGGACATAATGATTATGCTTCTCATGGGCGGCATGCCCCTTTCGGGCGGCTACAAGGGCAGGGTGCTCAATACCGTAGTCGGTACGCTCACATACGTCGTTCTCAATCTCGGTCTCAGCCTCTGCGGTATTTCGGCTGAATACATATTCCTCGTAAGGTCGCTTATTTTCGTAATAATCGTATGCCTTACCTGCCGCAAACCCGGGCTTCTTCTTCCGAGATAAAAATTTAAAAATAAAAATAATTTAAAGGGGTAACAAAAAATGAAATCCAGAATAATCAAAAAAGCATTATGCGCAACCATCGCGCTTGCAACCGTTACGAGCATAGGTCTCAGTGCTCCCGGCTGCAGCAACGTCAATCCCGATACGGTTCAGATAGTCGTCGGCGTTCAGCAGACAACGGGTAACAACTACAACTCGATGTGCAATCTGCTTGACGCGCTCAAGGACGACCTTAACTTTGAATATACAACTATTCTGCTCGACAGAAACGCAGACAACACTCTCACGTCTTTCCAGAACCAGCTTCTTGCAGGTACTCAGGGCATCATAACGATGGTAGACGTAGACGCTTCCACCACGAAGAGAATAATCGAACTCTGCGAAGAAAACTCCGCTTACTATGCAGGTTACATGACCGACTTCGCAAACACCTTCGCGAACACCAAGACGGAAGACGCGGCTAACGTTCAGTATGTAATGAACAGCAGCGCAATGCTCGGCGCGGTAACCGACGGCGACATCGTCCGCGACGGCGGCGAGCGCGGCGAATTCCTCTTCAATTCGATTGTCAAGACCGAATCGAGAGTGGTAACTTTCTGCCGTGCGCCCCTCAACGCATATCCCGTTGCAGAAGTTGCGATTGAAAGGTTCAAGGAACTCGCAGAAGAATATAACGCAACTCACGAAGACGACTTTACCTTTGTCGTAAGCGCAGGTGCTGAAAATGACCCTCAGGGCGCTCTCGAAGTAGGTTTCTCGATGCAGAGCGTTCCCGATGCAACCGTACAGAAGTGGAAGGCAGACGGCGTTGAAGCCGTTATAGCAGTCAACTCGCTCGGCAAGAAGATACTCACCAACGTTCAGAATTCCGCTCCCGATATCGATATTTACCAGATAGGTTGGGATGACAACATCGTTTCTGCATTCCCTGACACAATCAAAACTCTTTGCCAGACCCCTGCAGAAACCATCATTTATCCTCTCATCCGCATAATCAATGCAGTTCGCGGCAATTCTTACGCAGACGAGCCTACATCAAAGGCAGACACGCTCATAAGCGGACAGTACCTCTATATCACCAGCAGCGAAGACATGGAAAAGGCTAAGACGGCTTGCATGAACTTCGCAACCGGCAACTCCGTAGAATATTCGCTTATCAGGCCCGAAGAAGTAAAGGCTCTGCTTGCAGGCGAAGAGGGCGCAACTTTCCAGAAACTTGTAGATACCATTTCAAGCTGGACTTCCGAAAACGTACTCGGCTGATAACTGCCGACGCAAAAGGTTGTTTTTAAAAATCTGTGCCGCCGACCGCACGTCGGTTCGGTCGGCGGCATTGAAAAAATCCTTAACATAAAGGGGATCAGACATGGATAAAAAACAAATAGCCAAAAAATTGGGTAAGCAAACGGCTGCAACGGTTACATTGCCGATTGTGGTTTACATAATTCTGCTTATGGTAAGCGGATTGCGCGGACGCGGCTTTCTTAACCTCTTTAACGAAGGCGCAATGACGAGCATTCTTTCCGACGCCGCATATATGACGATTGTTGCACTCGGCATAGGCTTTCAGCTTAAATTCGGACGCTTCGATTTCTGCGGCGGCGCGCTTATAGTCGTTTCGGCTACGATAGGCGGTGTTGTCGCCGATATGGTTTCGGGCGGCATAATAGTGCTCATACTTGTTTCTGTGCTTACGGGCGTAGTCCTTTCGGTAATCAATGCAAGCGTATATTCATGGCTCAAAATTCCTATTTCGGTTATATCCCTCGCCATGGCATACCTGTTCGAGGCGATACCCGGCATAGTATTGGGCGGCGACGCCGGTCCCGATATAATGTTCATGGCAGATTACAACAGGCTGGGACTGTTCCCTCTGATACTCATTCCTTTTGCGATTGCCTGCGTAATATACTTCTGCTACGATAAGTTTACGGTTGTCGGCAGACAGTCGACGCTGCTCGCCCGCAACCAGGGCGCTTCCGTAAATATCGGTATCAACGAAAAGGCAAACACCATTGTGTGCTACGTTATTTCCGGTATACTTTTCGGTCTCGCCGGCGCGGTATATGCAACTCAGAATACGCTCAGCGTAATAACCACGCCTTTGCAGACGGCGGGAACGCTGTTCTCAAACATCATCCCTTCGCTCGTAGGTCTGTTCCTTTCGAGGTTCATAGACGATACCCTCGGAACTTTCGTCGGAGCGTTCACGATTTCGATGTTGTACTTCGGTCTCGAATCGTTGGGCGTTCTCAGCGGCATGCGTACAATTTACTACGCGGTGTTCCTTGCGGCGTTCATCTTCATAAGCGGTTTCTGGGATCAGATTATAGCTTTCTGCAAGAGCATAGTAAGCAAAATAGCGCAAAAATTAACGCCAAAGACGCAACAAACGTAACATATTATTTATAGCAAACGATGAAAAGGAGGGACAGTCTTAAAAATTTAACGATTGTCCCCCTAATCACATAAAAGATTATTAACTCAAATCGATATTAATTCATGAAAAAATTTTCGTTCGACATAAATGTATCTGCCAAAGCCCTTCCGACGGATTATTCCTGGCAGTTCGGCATAGGCAGCGACCACGCGTATATGCTTCACAGAAGCGACGTGTGCAGCCATATCAAACTCGTGCATGACGAACTCGGCATAAAGAGCGTGCGTTTCCACGGCATATTCGACGACGATATGCTTACTTTGCAGAGTTTTGCCGATTATGCAAAGGTTGAGGGCGCAGAAAAAATAAAGGAGTTAAACTTCCGTCAGGTTGCGCACGTTTACGACAACGTGCTCGCAACGGGAATGAAACCTTTTGTCGAACTTTCCTTCATGCCTTCCGCGCTTGCAAGCGGCACAAAAACTGGTCTGCATTATAAAAACAACATCACCATGCCCAAAGACATGGGGGAATGGAGCGAATATATAAAGGCGTTCATAAATTTCCTCATCGAACGCTACGGCAGGGAGGAAGTGGAAAGCTGGAAGTTCGAAGTGTGGAACGAACCGGATTTGCCTTACGTGTTCTTCGCGGCGACGCAGAACGATTACTTCAATCTTTACGCCGCCACGGCAAGAGCGATAAAACAGGTCGATGAAAAAATAATGGTCGGCGGACCGTCATCGAGCGCTTGCCTTTGGCTGGACGATTTTATAAAATTCTGCAACGAAAACGACGTGCCTTACGATTTCATATCCACCCATCACTATCCCGGCGACGCCTTCGGCAATACGGTAAGCACTTACAGCCGTCTTGCCGAACTCGTAAAGGATACTGCGGATAAGGGTCTGGATCTGACGGACGGCATAACAAATATATTCTATCATTTGGAAAATTTCGAGCACTGGACGCGCGGCGGACTTAAAAATCTTGACGAACAGGCGCGCAGAGCCGCGGGGGATAAGCCTCTGTACATCACCGAGTGGAACTGCTGCTCGATATTCGGCGCTCCCGTGCATGACGAAAAATATTCTGCTTGCTTTGCGGTTAAAACCTGCCTCGACAGCGCTCATCTGACGGACGGATATATGTTCTGGTGCTGTTCGGACATTTTCGAAGAGATACTCTGCCTCAACAAGCCGTTTGTCGGCAGCTTCGGAATGGTATCTGTTGACGGCATCCCCAAGCCCAGCTTCTGGGCGTTCAGAATACTCAAAGATTTGTATCCCGAACGGCTCGTTCTTCCCTACGGCGAAGACGACGTGGAAGTCGCCGCATTCAGAAAGGGCGACAAAACGCAGGTTCTCGTATATGCGCAGAACGCAAATCCTTCGGCAGACGACAAATTTTCCGTCGAAATTGCCGTAAATCGCGCGGCAAACCGCGTTTACAGGGCGGCGATAGACGATAACAACTGCAACCCCAAAAAAGAGTGGATAAAACTCGGCAAACCCGATATTCTCACACCCGCGCAGGTTGAAAAAATCAAGTCGGACACCGCGCTCAGGCGGCGCGAACAGCCTTTTGAAAGTATGAACGGCGTTACGCGGATAAAACTTTCTGTTCGCACAAACGATGTCGTTCTGTTGGAACTGGAATAAGAGGTATTAATATGAATTTGAAGGAAAAACCTTTTTATCTCGACGATGAGCAGATTGCCTGGGTCAAAAACACCCTTGACGGCATGAGCCTCGACGAAAAGATAAAGCAGATATTTATAGATATGGCTGCGCCCGTTCCCCGTCAGGCGGTAAAGGGCATAGTTGAAAGCCACGGCTACGGCGGTTTGCGCTATATGAACAAGGACAGCAAAAATATCGCAGACCTGCTCGACGCTTATTGCGAAGCTTCGCGCATTCCGCTTATAATTGCGGCAAATACCGAGGCGGGCGGAAACGGCGCTTGCTCCGACGGTACGGAAATAGGCTGCGAAACTAAAATAGGCGCAACCGACGACGTTAAATACGCTTACGCGCTCGGCGAAGTTTCCGCTAAAGAAGCCAAAGCGGTCGGCTGCAATACTCTGTTCGCTCCCATAGTCGACATTCACCGCAACTGGCGCAATCCAATAGTTGCAACCCGCACTTTCGGCAGCGATCCGAAAAAAGTTGCCCAATTTTCCGAAGCATATATGCGCGCGGCTCACGCGCAGGGCGTGGCTTGCGTGTGCAAGCATTTCCCCGGCGACGGCATAGACGAGCGCGATCAGCACCTCGCAAATTCAGTAAATTCGCTCTCCTGCGAGGAGTGGGATAAATCTTTCGGCTATGTTTACAGCCGCATGATAGAGGAAGGAGCGGAAGGCATTATGGTCGGACACATAATGTTGCCTTCTTACGAATACCGCCTCGAAGGTCGCGAAGGCGGCAAGTGCATGCCCGCGACACTCAGCAAAACGCTTTTGCAGGGACTGTTAAGAAAAAAACTCGGCTTCAACGGTCTGCTCATTTCCGACGCTTCCCATATGGTCGGCATGACGGGTCGCATGGCGCGCCGCGACATAGTTCCCTGTTCTATAGCCGCAGGTTGCGATATGTTCCTGTTCTATAACGATTTCGAAGAGGACTTTCAATATGTCAGACAGGGCATTGAACGCGGCATACTCACCGTCGAACGCCTGAATGAAGCCGTCGAAAGGATACTCGCTTTCAAGGCTCATCTCAATCTCAATAAGGGGCGTGCAAAGGGCGAACTCTCTTCGGTCGGCTGCGAAGAACACAGGCGCATCGCCGACGAAGTGGCGCATAAGGCTATAACCCTCGTCAAGCACAACGATAAGACGACAATTCCCCTTTCGCCCGATAAATTCAAAAAGGTTCTGCTCGTTCATCACGACAGCGTAAATCCTTTCAATTCTTACATAAGCGCGGATAAACAGAGCTACTACGACGTGCTCAAAGACGAGCTTGTAAAGCGCGGGTTCGAGGTTGAAATTTATACCCCCGTGCTTCAGCAACTGACAAAGGCGAGCAACGCCGAAGTCAAGGAAATAATGGGCAAACTCTATACCTCGAAGAGCGCGGTCGAAACTTTCACTAAAAAATACGACCTCGTCATTCAGATGGCTAACGTGCCGGGCAACGGCGTCGTTCAACGCATAGATTTCGCGCTTACGAAGGGCAGCATAGATATGCCCTGGTATGTTTACGAACTTCCCGTAATATTCATATCGGTCAACTGTCCCTTCCATCTCTTCGACGTGCCACAGGTTCAGACCTATATAAATTGCTACGACGCAAACCAGAATACTATAAAGGCTCTCGCAAAAAAACTCACGGGCGAGGAGCAGTTCAGCGGAGTATCGCCCGTAGACGCATTCTGCGACAGCGCGGATACCGCTTGGTAAAAAAGGAGATTTATTATGGCAAACAAAATGTTATATCCCCGCAATACATCGGCGCGACAGGTCGTAGACCTTTCCGGAATGTGGCGTTTCTGTTTTGACAGGGAGGCTTGCGGACAGACTTCGGGTTACACATCGGCTCTTCCCGATACGGCAATAGATATTCCCGTACCCGCAAGTTTTGCCGACTTTTTTACGGATAAATATTCCAAGGAATACACGGGCGATTTCTGGTACGAAACCACCTTTTACGCAGACGAGGCGTGGAAGAAGAGAGATGTGGACATCCGCTTCTTTGCAGCCGCGCACGAGGCAACCGTTTTCGTGAACGGCAAAGAGCTTGGAAAGCACCTCGGCGGATTTCTGCCTTTTTCATACAACCTCAACGACGTGCTCGTTTACGGCAAGCCAAACAAAGTCGTTGTCAAACTCAATAACGAACTGAGCTGCACAACGCTGCCCTGCGGCGAATACAAAGTTTTGAGAGACGGCACTAAGCTCACAACTCCCTATTTCGATTTCTTCAACTATTCGGGCTTAATCCGTCCCGTCAAACTTGTCATAACGCCCAAGACGTCCATTGTGGATATTACGCTCAATCACGCTCTCGAAGGCAAAAATTCATTTACGACCTATTCGACGCAGTTGAGCAAAAACGCCGAAGTCAAGGTCAGCGTTTACGACGAAAAGGGCGTCAAAGTCGCCTCTGCCGAAGGCGCGGAAGGCAAAATTCAAATTGAAAACGTTCGCCTCTGGCAGCCGAGAAACGCATACTTATACACATTTGAATTCGAACTGTACGAAGGTTCAAAGCTCGTCGACAGCTATCCCCTCGAAGTCGGCATAAGAACGGTTGAGATAAAGGGCAACAGAATTCTAATAAACGGCTCGCCCGTATATTTCAAGGGCTTCGGCAAGCACGAGGATGCGCCCGTAAGCGGAAGAGGTTTCAACCTTCCTTATATAAAGCGCGATTTCGAGCTTATGAAGTGGGTGGGAGCAAACTCTTTCCGCACCAGTCATTATCCTTACAGCGAAGAAATTTATCAGATGGCGGACAGGGAAGGTTTCCTCGTTATAGACGAACTTCCCGCTGTGGGCATGCTCGTTTCTACCCGTAACGCCGTCGATGCGGCTTCGGGCGCAAAGATAGAGCCCTATTTCGAAAAGGAAATCGTGCAGACGGTTACAATAAAAAATCACCTCGCCCAGCTCGAGGAGATGGTTTCGCGCGACAAAAACTATGCCTGTGTAGTGGCATGGAGCCTGCTCAACGAACCAGACACGGTCGGTTCGGACAAAGCCGTGGGATATTTTGAAAAACTCTTCGACAGGTGCCGCGAGCTTGACGTTCAGCACCGTCCCAGAAGTTTTGCCCACATCATAGCTTCCCAGCCCGGTCGCTGCAAGTGTACGCATCTTTGCGACTTCGTAATGCTCAACCGCTACTACGGCTGGTATATAAAGAGCGGTCTGGAAATGGCAGACGCGTTTGCCGCGCTGGACGAAGAACTCGATAAGTGGGAAAAGACGGGCAAACCCGTAATGTTCACCGAATACGGCACGGACAACGTTCAGGGACTTACCCGACTTCCTTCTGTAATGTGGGCGGAAAACTATCAGACGGAATACCTTGACGGGTATCATAAAATTTTTGACAAACACGACTGCATAATGGGCGAACAGGTATGGAACTTCGCCGATTTCCAGACGACGGAAGGGCTTATCCGTTGCGACGGAAACAAGAAGGGCATTTTCACCCGTTATCGCGAGCCTAAAATGGCGGCGTTCGAGCTTAAGAGACGCTGGGACAGCCTGCCCCTCGATTACAAAGGGTGAAGATATGGCTGCAGAGCTTAAAAATTATAAAAAGAACAAGCAATTCCTTTTATGCGTGGACAGCGACGGCTGCGCGATGGACACGATGAACATAAAGCATTTCAACTGCTTCGGACCGTGTTTCGTGCAGGCTTGGGAAATAACCGAAAATGTCGAACGCGTCCTCGAACGCTGGAACGAAATTAACCTGTTCGAGCTTACGCGCGGAATAAACCGCTTTTTAGGCTTCGCTCGTCTTGCGCGCGAACTATATCCTAACGACGAAGATATAAAAGCTTTCGAAAGCTGGACGAGGGCTGCAAAAGAACTCTCCGAAAAGGCGGTCTTCGAAGAGTGGAAAAAGACGGGCAATCATGTGTTCGAAAGGGCATATGAGTGGTCCAAAGCGGTAAACAAAGCTATAGTTTCGCTGCCCGAAGAGAGTAAAATTCCCTTTGAAGGCGTGCGCGACGGTCTGAAAAACGCGAGCAAAAATTTCGATATAGCAATAGTTTCCTCGGCAAATTATGCCGCCGTTACGGAAGAGTGGGAAAGGTGCGAACTTCTGCAGCTTACGGATGTGGTAACCACCCAGCAGGACGGCAGTAAAGCTCATTGCATAGCCGAACTCATAAAAAAAGGCTACTCGCGCGACAGAGTTGTCATGGTGGGCGACGCGCCGGGCGACCTCAACGCGGCGGAGAGCAACTCCGTTGAGTTCTATCCCATACTTGTGGGCGACGAAAAAGGTTGCTGGCAGAGGCTGGGCGGCGTGCTCGATAAATTTATGCGCGACGGAGCAAAGAGCGAGTTTGAACTGCTTAAAAATAAATTTTATAAAAATCTCAGTGCAAAGTGAGGCAATAAAAATATGAAAATGACATTCCGCTGGTATGGAGAAAAGGACTGCATACCTTTGAATTACATCAAACAGATCCAGGGCATGACTGGCGTCGTTACCGCGGTGTACGACGAGCCTGTAGGCGCAGTATGGGGCTTGGATAAACTTCTTCACCTCAAAAAGCTCTGCAACGACGCGGGGCTTGAGATGGAAGTTATAGAATCCGTGCCCGTACACGAGGATATAAAACTCGGTAAACCGACGAGGGATAAGTATATCGAAGCCTACAAGCAGAACATAATAAACTGCGGCAAGGCGGGCGTAAAGTGCATATGCTACAACTTCATGCCGGTTTTCGACTGGTTCCGCACCAACCTTTATTACAAGCACGCCGACGGCGCGACTTCGCTCTCGTACAGCGAGGCAGACTTCGCCAAGCTCGATAAGCACAATCTCCGCCTTCCCGGATGGGATGAAAGCTATACGTCCGAAGAACTCAACGGCCTTTTGAAGGAATACGAGGGGATGACGCACGAAAAACTGTTTGAAAATTATGTGTATTTCCTCAACGCGGTAATGCCTGCCTGCGATGAGGCAGACGTAAATCTCGCCGTTCACCCCGACGACCCCCCTTGGGACATCTTCGGTCTGCCCAGAATAGTAGGCAGGGAAGAAGATTACGACAGGCTTTTCAAAGCCGTGCCCAACAAGCACAACGGCATAACTTTCTGCACTGGCTCGCTCGGCGCGGGAAGGTTCAACGACCTCGTGAAAATGGCTGCAAAGTATGCCGACCGCATATACTTTGCTCATCTCCGTCAGCTTAAGTATACTTCCGATACCGACTTCTTCGAAAACGGGCATATGACTTCGTGCGGCAACGTTGACGTTTACGGCATAGTGAGAGCGCTCGAAGAAAACGGTTTTGAAGGCTATATCCGCCCCGACCACGGCAGAAACGTATGGGGCGAAGACGCTAAGCCCGGTTACGGACTTTTCGACAGAGCGATGGGAGCATGCTACCTCAGCGGACTTTTTGAAGCTGTTAAAAAAGATCTTAAAAAATAAATTTTCGGGAGATGTATATATGAAATTACCTCAGTTTGAAGGCGCATTAAAAGACAAAGTTATAGCAGTTACGGGCGCGGGCGGCGTTCTGTGCTCCATGCTGTCGGAAGCATTGTGCGAATGCGGCGCAAAGGTTGCGCTCCTCGATCGCACGTACGAAAAGGCAAAGGCGTATGAGGACGCGATTATGGCGAGAGGGCTGGTTGCCAAGGCGTATGAGTGCAACGTTCTCGACCCTCAATCCATACGCAAGGCGCACGAGGAAATTCTGAAAGATTTCGGCAAGTGCGACATTTTAATCAACGGCGCGGGCGGAAATAACCCCAAAGCCAACACCGACAACGAGTTTTTCAACCCTGCGGAAGTCGGCAAAATGAAGACTTTCTTCGACCTCGACCCCGAAGGCATTCAGTTCGTGTTCAACCTCAACTACATGGGTACGCTCCTTCCCACGCAGGAGTTCGCCAAGGATATGATAGGCAAAAGCGGTTGTTCGATAATCAATATATCGTCCATGAACGCTTTCACGCCCCTCACAAAAATTCCCGCATACAGCGGAGCAAAAGCTGCAATTTCCAACTTCACGCAGTGGCTCGCGGTGCATTTTTCCAAAGTGGGCATACGCTGCAACGCAATAGCGCCCGGTTTCTTCGTAACCAAGCAGAACGAAAAGCTGTTGTTCAACGACGACGGCACGCCCACCGCGCGCACCGAAAAGATTTTGCGCAATACCCCCATGGACAGGTTCGGCAAGGCGGAAGAGCTCATCGGCGCGGTTATATTCCTCGCCAGCGAAGAAGCTTCTTCCTTCGTTAACGGCGTCGTTCTTCCCATCGACGGCGGTTTCAACGCTTATTCCGGAGTATAAATTTTAAAGGCGTAAATTTCGCGTCATCTCGGAATTCTGATCAGACGAATTATAAAACTGACGCGGGGCGCGGTTGCGCCCCGCGTCAGTTTTTTGCATAAACGCAATGCGTCGGTTTTCATGTGCCCGCGTTTAAGGCGCGCTTTTGCGCGGCTATGCTTTCGGATAAACCGCATTTTATATAAATTTGACGTTTTTGCGGTTTTTTGTCTGCGTTTTTTGCTGATTTTTAAGTTTTTTGCGCAATTCGTGGCGCAAAAAGTAATAAATATTTGCAAAATGTGTATTTTGCTGTTATAATCTGTTCATTGGAGATTGGGACGATGAACTGTTGCACAGATGACAAAAATGCAATAAAAATTGCGGTTTGCGACGACGAACAGGCGTGCATAGACGACGTCTGTTCTCTTTTGAAAAAGTATTTTCCCGAGGACGCGGCTTACGCCGTTTCATGCTATTGCAGCGGCGAAGAACTTATAAAAGCCATGGAAGTTCAGCCTGCGGATATACTTTTTATGGATATAGAACTCGCCAAACTCAACGGCATAGAGACGGTGAGGCAGATTAAAAAGATATATCGCGGCTGCATAGTGTTTTTCGTTACCGCCCATACAAGCTACATAACCGAAATTTTCAGGCTGGGTTCGTTTCAGTTTCTCAAAAAGCCGATTAACGAAGAAGATTTTGCCAATGACATAAAGAGGGCGGTGCAGCTTTACCGCCGCATACACAGCAAACTCGAAGTCAGAACAGAAGGCGCGGTGAGGCATGTTTCCGTCGGGGATATTGTCTATATCGAAGTTTACCGCAAGCAGGTAAAGCTCGTTCTGCGCGACGGCGAAATCGAGCATTACGGCAACATATCTGCCTACGAAAAGCGCCTCAGCGGTTACGGTTTTGCAAAGAGCCACAAGAGTTTTCTCGTAAATCTGAGGTGCGTCGGCGGAGTAGAGGGCGACGAAATCGTCATGTCCGACGGCGCGGGCAGAATTCCTTTAAGCCGCAGTTTCAGGCAATCGTTCATAACCGAACTGACAAAATCGAATGCGGGGAAACTGTTATGAAGTGGATGTTTTTGTCTGCAGATATATGCAGCGTAATTTTTGAAGCGTATATAATAAGCGTCTTTTTCGGCGCGCTCGGCAGGTCGAAGAAAGCAAATTTATGGCTGAGGCTGCTCGCTTACGTCGCATTCGTAGCGCTCATCGGCGTCATTTATTATTTCATATCGGATACCTGGGTAAAACTCGTCAGCCTGTTCGTTTTTATCGTTTTTCTCTCGTTTTTGTACGACGTCGACGCTAAATCGCGCTGCGTGGGCGTGATAGTTTTCTTTCTGTTCATCAACCTGTGCGAGCTTATAGCGGGATTTCTGCTTTCGGCGATATTCTCAATGACGGTGGACGGCATACGCGACAGTCTTATTTATTATACGGTGGGGGTATTTGCTTCCAAATCTCTCGCACTGTTCTGCGTAAAGGTGTTCGCGCACCGCTTCCGCTATGCGGAAATACGCATATCCGCCAAGCAGGCGGCGCTTTTTGCGCTATTTCCTCTCGTTACGATAGGCGTGGGCATAGTGCTGATAGGCTGTTTCGGCGCAGGCACGGACCCGGTGTTCGCCGTTGCGGGCGCGGTTGCAAGTCTGTTGCTCGCCGCCTCGAACGTTCTCGTGTTTTATCTGTTTGAAGAATATGCCCGCCAGAACAAGCGGCGCAGTCTTCTCGAAATGGATAAAATGCAGCTCGAAATGCAGGCGCAGTACTCCGCCGAACTCATTGAAAAACAGCAGGCTTCTGCGCGCGAAATGCACGACCTTAAAAATGCTCTGTTCGCCATAAGGCAACTCATTTCCGCAGATGATGAGCAGGCGGCGGCGAGGGTGGACGGAATATGCCGCACGGTAAACGGCATGCAGAGCATAGTTTATACGGGCGACGCGGGAGTGGACGCGCTGATAAACGCCAAGACGGCTTCTTTTGCCGAAAAGGGCATAGACTTCGACTGTACCTGCTATATAGCGGGTTTCGACGGAATAGATCTGATAGACTTGTGCGTGCTTACGGGCAATCTTCTGGATAATGCTTTCGAAGCCTGCATGAAGCTGGAGACGGGGCGGCGCATAAAGCTGGCGTTCACCCAGAGCGGCAACCTCATCTGCATAAACATAAGCAATCCTTTCGACGGCGCTCTGCCGGAGGACGGACAGACGAGCAAGCAGGATAAGTTGAGCCACGGTTTCGGACTGAGGCGGGTTAAAAGTCTTGCGGAAAAGTATGGCGGCGCGGTAGAAATTTCTACCGACGACAACGTGTTCAGCGTGTCGGTTGCGTTGCTCTGCGACGGTGCAAAAGTCGGCTGAAAATGCTTTTCAGGCCGTAAAACGTGTGTGTTGGGCGCTCGGTATTGAAATAAAATGTAAAATGCGTTATCTTTCGGGCAGATATGTTTAAACTGCTCGCACAAAAGATAACGCGTTTTTTTATTACGCGGAACAAAATAGAAGAGGATGAAGAAGAAGTATATATTTACTGCTTCGAAATGCTGCTTTCCACGGCGCTAAATTTTGTAATTCTGCTCGCCGCGGCGCTGGCGCTGCGCCTGTACTACCAGACGGCGATTTTCGCCGTCGTGTTCATAGCCGCGCGCAGGTGCATGGGCGGGTATCACGCAAAAAGTCATCTCGGTTGCATGGGGCTTTTAATTTTCTTTTACGCTGTTTTTGCGCTGTGTCTTTATTTTCTTCCGCCGCGCTTGCTTGATGCGGTTTCGGTGGCGGTTTCGCTCGCGGTAATGTTCCCCGCAATGCTGTTCGCGCCCGTATGCCATCCGTTCAATCCCGTATCGGAAAAGAAAGCCAAAAAGCTCAACGCGTTGGCAACTGTCGGCGCGGGTGCGGTTACCATGCTGTGCATAGCTTTTATGTATCTGTTGCCTGACAGCGGCGCGGCTTTTTCCATGGCTTTCCCGCTTGCGTGCGTCTGTCTTTCAATGCTGACGGGCAAGGTGGTTTACGGCGAGGTTCATGCCGGCGAGGAAAAATCTTAATCGCTCCGTAGTAAGTCAAATTTGCCTGCCGACGTGCATTTGAAGCCGTCAGAAGCGCATAACAGGCTGTAAGGCTTTGCAAAAGAATTTTTTGTATTATTATGGATGTACAAATTTTTTTTCGGGGGAGGTCTATTATGAAAATGCCCAAAGAAGACAAAAAAACCAATATCATCTTAAAGATTGCCCGCGCAACGGGCGAACGCTCGGTAGGCAGGTGCGGCGTCTGGTTCAATCAGCCCAGAGTTCCCGCACAACTTTTAAGACAGCAATCGGAAAAGCAGGATAAGTAATCCTGTCCCCTGAATGCGCATTTGCCGTGCGTATTTTTCCGTGGCGCGGATCGCCGCGCCGTTTATTGCTCAGGCGTTGTCTGATTTCGGGCGCATCGTCGTCTTCAGAGTAGTTCATCGTCTCATCTTATCGCTCCTGTGTCGGTGCGCCCTTTCAGACTTCGCCTCAATTTAATTAATGACAGCCAGGCAAGTAATTTTGTGAGCAGTTGCCCATCCCTGCAACGAATACTTCCTTCTTGTCGCCCGCGCGCGGAAAAAATTCCGCGCGCGGGCGTTTTTTTATTCGCAATTTTGCCCGCTTTTGTCGCAGTGTATCCACTATAACGCGCCGATTGCGCGTCGGCGCAGCTGTTGACCGCGGCGAAAGGGATATAAATTTTTTTGTCGTTGCCGCGATTAGTCAAATTAATACATCACGGTTTAATTAAACTTTCGGATTTTGTCTATAAAAGCCAGTCGGTGGTCTGCGCTGACTTTTATTGTGAAAAGTGTTCAAAATATTTTGATTTTCCCTATTGACAACGCATTTCCCGCTGATATTATGTGATTAAGGGGTGAAAAGTGCAATGCTCGTCGAGCGGCAATAAGACGGCGCGCTTCAAGCCTTAAAAATTCATGACAGGAGCGAAAAGATGAGAGTATCGAAGACCAAAAAGCTGAAATTGCTAAGCGTACTGCTTGCAGGCATTTTCGGCATGACGATGTTGGCTTCGTGTACGCCGCCCGCGGACAATTCGCAGGACGATGGCGACACTAAACCTATCGTAAAAGAAAACTATTACACCGTAACGTTCCTTGCAGAGGACAACACGACGAAACTCAGGGAACAGACGGTCAAAGACGGCGATCTTGCGTTTGACTGGACGCCTGAAAAGACTGATTACGACTTCAACGGCTGGTATACCGACAGTGCCAGAACGCAGCTGTTCAGTTTTGCCACGCAGATAAAGGGCGATCTGACCCTTTACGCAAAATTCACCCAAAAAGAACCCGAGCCTGTGGAAGACGTCGTGGAACAGTTCCCCGTAACGCTGGCAAAGGACGGAATGTCCTTTACTTACGGATATGAGGGAGAGGAACAGACTGTAGAAATAGGCGAAAAGGCAATCTACGTAGACGGCAGACTTTCCGACGAGGAAATCGAAGGATATGCCAATGTTTATAACTCGTTCAAACAGGCGATGGACCATCTCGTGGACGGCACGGAAACCGACCCCATGGTCATGTACGTTGCGCCTTACGTTTATTGGATACATAATCCCGACTCGCCTTCCACTTCGGAGGCTTACGGCATAGTCAAGTCCTGTGAAAACCTTCAGATAATAGGACTTACGGACGATGCTCGCAACGTCGTCATAGCGGCCAACTACGGACATAACGAAGGCTTTGACGGCGGCAACTGGACGATGTTCAACATCACGGGCGACGGACTTACGCTCAAGAACATAACGTTCGGCGATTACTGCAACGTCGACCTCGAATATCCCCTTAACCCTTCTCTCAACAGACCCAAGAGAACCAATAACGTTACTCAGGGTCAGATAGGTTCGTACAGCGGCGACAAACTTTACGCCGAAAACGTAAGATTTATCAGCCGCCTCAACATGATGCCCTTCATAAGCAGCGAGCGCGCGCTTTACGTCAACTGTCATATGGAGAGTACGGACGACTCGCTCAACGGTTCTTCGAAGGCTGTTTACCTCGGCTGCGACTTCGAATTCTACAGCGGCAAGCCTTGGGGCGGTTCGAGCGGCGTAACATTGCTCGACTGCACGATGAAGCTCGTCCACTACAACGTAACGGACAAGGTCGAACAGTACCTCGCAAAGGGTGCAGGTCCTTTCACGGTCATCGACTGCGCGTTTACGGACGAATACACCGTGCCCGTAACTATAGGCTGGTCGGACATTCTCAGCGATACTTTCCGCAGTTACTATTCCAACGTAACGCATAACGGCAAAGCCATCGCATTGGATAACGGCGGCAAGGACGCGGACAAGAGCGTAGACCTCACGGGAACGGAAGCTCTCAAGGCGTTCAAGCTTACGGATAAGGACGGCACCGTAATATATAACGTATATAATCTTCTTCGCGGCGACGACGATTGGGATCCTCTGGGACAGAAAGAAAAGGTAACCGCGCTCGAAGCGCAGGATATACCCACTTCGATGAAAGCTTATACGCAGAAGACTGAAAACCCCTGGTTCGGCACTTCTTACACGACTACGGCTACGATAGAGTCGGGCGTTGACACGGTAATGGCGGGATACGACGTTCTCGGTCCCCAGAGCACCGATTACAACGCGACGAGCGACGTTACCTGGTCGATTGATAAGAGCGATGAAAAGTATGTAAGGCTGACGCCTTCCGAAGACGGCAAGACCTGCCTCATAGAGGGTATTAACCAGGAAGAAGAGACGGTAACCGTAATAGTTACGGCAAAGGACGCATCCGGTCTGGAAGGCGCGGTTGCCATAACGGTAAGACCTACAATTCTTCCCGCACCCACATTTATAACTCAGCCCGTCATTTCGCAGAATGCGGACGGCACGGCTAAGGTCGATTATACTCTCGAACTTGACGGCAGAGCGGATATGTCCAGAATAATCTGGTCGGTATGCGACAATGCGGCAGGCGACAATCCCATAGAAATCGCTGTCGGCAGAGGAGATACGCCGCTCACCCAAATACCTCTTTCGCAGGCATATGTCGGCAAGTATCTCAAGGTTTCCATAGAAACCAAGACCATACGTTCCGACTACGCGGCACCCGTTTCGGTCGTTTGCCAGACGCCCGTCGCTCAGCAGGGCATAACGGTTGCAAACAGGCTTACTACCGACTTCTCGACGTTCTCTACGGCGGCTCAGCCTCAGGTTATAGAAGGCATGTGGTCGGTTGACGGTTACATCCCCGCAGATACACAGCCCGGATATATTCCTCTCGACGGTACGGAAGAAAGCACCAAGTATTCCGCAAAGGTTAACAACTGGACGACAACTTCCGATAATTCGTGGGCATACGGCACGGGCGCGAAGAACGGCTTCCTTGACTATACCGGTATATACCAGGTACAGCGCGGCGCGAGACTTAGATATACGCCTATCGGCGAAACGTTCGGCGATATGGACGTAACGCTCAAGGTTGCGCCCGGCAAGACGGCTTCGCAGGGCTTCGGTTCGGATTATCAGTATATGGATATAATGATTAAGTTCGATACTGAAACGCTTACGGGTTACGGTCTCAGAATTTACAGAACGAGCGGCGACAGCTGCGAGTTTGTTCTCATGCAACATGCTGACGGCAAGAGCAAGGAGATAAGCGAACCCATCCGCTCGTCGACCTATCTTACCGAATGCACTATACATGTCTGGACGGAAGGCAACAAACTGTATGCCCATGTCGAAAGCAGTCAGCCTCAGTCCGAAGCTGCGGCAAATATGGGTTATGCCGAAAAGGTTGACCTCGTCGCAGACATAACTGCCAACACCGAAGGCGGCTTCTGCCTGCTTCATACCGGTACGGTTGGCGACAACTCCACTTATATCGGCAGTCTCGATATTAAGTGGAACTGAAAATAAGCATTGCGCCGCATTGCCACGGCGCTGCTGCGCCGCGCGACTTTTAGTCGCGCGGCGTTTTTTGTGCTTTGTCAGATATGCAAGGACGGTGTTTTGTTCTTTAATTTGCCTTGCCGTAAAATTGCGCGGCAATATAGATGAAACGCCTCGGCTTAAATTTTAATTTTGCGCTTTTTCCGCCATATATTGCTTAAAATCATGAAAAAACGCCGTTTTTAGGGTGCGAAGACGCGCAACTCTACCGACGGTAGAGTGCGGCTGAATGGCGGTAGAGAGGGCGGTTTCGGCGGTGGAAGGGCGGTTTTCAAACGGGGAGTAAAAATCGCGGGCGTAGGTAGTATTTAAGGGGAAGATGTGGTTATAATATAATCGTAAATTAAATTCGAAGGAGGCGGATTAAATGAACGATACCGTTCTCGAAAACAAAAGCGCGTTCTCGCGCATCGCAAAACAGCCGTTGTACGGCAAGGGAGAGGAACTGTTCAACGCCATATCACACATAGTCGGCGGCGGTCTGGGCGTTATATTTTTAATAGTGCTCATGACGGTTGCCTCGGCTGACCCCTCAGCCAACAAATACGCCGCAGCTGCGGTTTACTCCCTCAGCATAATTACCCTTTATACCATGAGTTCTCTGTATCATTTCCTTCCGCAGGGCAGGGCAAAGAGAGTATTCAGAATATTCGACCATTGCACGATATTCCTTCTCATTGCGGGGTGCTATACGCCTTTCTGCCTTTTGCCTTTCTGGGGAAGCGCCATGGGCTACGTCATTCTCGGAGTGGAATGGGGACTTGCGGTGCTTGGCATAACTTTCAATGCCATAAACATGCACTGGAAGGCGGTAAAAATACTTTCGCAGATTGCTTACGTCGTAATGGGCTGGATGATAATTCCCGCTATTCCCCTGCTTTTGCAGGGCGTCAGCAGAGCGTGCTTTATATGGCTGCTTACGGGCGGCATATTCTATACTGTGGGTATAATTTTCTTTGCGCTCGGCTCAAAGAAAAAGTATATGCACTGCGTATGGCATATCTTCGTTCTGCTCGGCACAATCTGCCAGTTCTTCAGCATCTATCTTCTTATGTAAAAAAATAAGCTTAATTAAAATATCGTTGTCCGCCGCGGACAATCGTCCGCGGCGGATTTTTTTATGCGCTTTGAACGCTTGCAAGCAAAAGCATAAAGTTGTATAATGTCAGCGCGCAAAAAAATGCGCATAATAAAGGAGCAAGGTTATGATACATTCGTTGAGCGGCGGCGTGATAAGCGACGACGAACAGCTGACATATGTCTTCGTCCGTACGCAAGACGGGCGTAAACGATGGTATATATGCCCGTTTTTCGGCGTGAGTGAGGGCAGTCGGGTTATGGTAACCATGGACGGCGAAAGTCTTGCCGCAGAGGTTACGCGCGTTGAATACGTTACAAAAAAGACTGCTCCGTGGCCCGTAAACCGAACGGCGCAGGTCGATGCGCTAATTGAATGCGACGGCGATTAAAACTTGACAAATGTTATATTTATGTTATACTGAAAAAGTAATAAATTTGTTCGGAAAGCGGGAAATGAAAGCAATTTTGAAAAAAGAACAATGTCAGCGCGCGCTCCAACTGCTGCGCAAAGCGCTTTCTTCATATTATTTCATAGCATTCACCGCAGTCTTTACGCTGCTTTGCTATTACGTCGGCTGGGATATTGTCATAATCTGGTACATGGCGCTGTGCGGCGCGGCGGTGCTTCTCCTTCTGGAGGATGTCACTCCGCTCATAACAATATTCCTTTTCATGAATATAATGATTTCCGTTCAGCATTCTCCCACGAATATGGGCGGGCAGATACCCGACGAGTACTTCTTTCAGACGGCTATTGTCGCGCAGATAGGCGTCGCAATAGGCGTGTTTGCCGCGGCGGGCGTATTCAGGCTGGCAAAGTCCATAAAAAACCGCACGCTTAATATTACCCCGACTTTCATAGGTTTGTGCCTTTTTGCGGCGGCAATGCTCTTAAACGGCATAACGAGCGAAAATTACGATCCCATGAATGCGCTCTACGGCTTTTTCATGGCGTTTATGTTCCTCGGAGTTTTTTGCATAGTCGGCGGAAACGTTAACGTTTGCAAGGATACTTTTTTATATATTGCGTGGGCGTTCATGGCGCTTACTTTCTGCCTTATCATAGAGCTTGGCGTGGCATACCTCACTTACGACAACCTTTGGGTAAACGGCGGACTTAACCGCGAGGCTCTGCACTTCGGCTGGGGCATGTACAACACCATGGGCATGCTCTTTACCATTGCCGTTCCCTCGGCGGCTTACCTCGCTTACAGATACAGGCACGGATATTTCTTTACATTTTACATGATCGCCCTTACGGGCGCGGCTTACGCAACCATGAGCAGACAGGCAATTCTGTGCTGCTCGGTAATAACCCTGATATGTGCCGTGCTCATTCTCATAAAGGGCAGACACAGGCTGATAAACGGCATAATTTTTATCTGTGCCATAGTTGTCGGCGGCATAGTCGCATTCATTTTCCGCGGAATTGTGGAAGAAGTTATAGACATGCTCCTTAAAAACTTCATGAGCGGAAGCGGCAGGGACCATCTTTACGAAATAGGCATGGACGCTTTCAATTCATCGCCGATATTCGGAACGGGTTTCTACCACGACCTCGACAACGATCCCGGCTTTATAGGGCTTTCAATAATGCCCGATATGTATCACAACACCATCGTCGAACTGCTCGCCGTGGGCGGCATAGTGGCGTTCGTTACCTATGTGATACACCGCGCTCACACGATTATTTCATATATAAAAAATCCTACGGCGGACAGAACTTATATCGCGATTACGATATTCGCGCTGCTCATTTTAAGCCTTCTGGACAACCACATTTTCTACATCCTGCCCACGCTCGTGTACAGTACGCTCGCAGCAATGCTCATCGGCTCCGAAAACGTAAAAAAAGACGCTGATTGACCGTTTTTTGTTGACGGTATCGGTGCGGAAATGATATAATTCGAATACATACCAAATCCGTTGCTCAGGGCTCGGACAAAGGAGTTATATGGAACAAGAAGAGAATGTAATATCGATAGGCGAAATTTTTAAAGTCATATTCAGAAGAGTATGGTGGGTAGTCGGCGTTACTGCGGCGTTTCTGCTCATTTTCGTCATGGTTGCCCAGTTCTGGTACAACAAAAACAACCAGACCTATTCCGTCAACTACGAAATGTATTTCCCCGGCATGAACGAAGGTTACTATCCCGACGGCACGCAGTACAGGCTCGATAGCGTGGTGAGTGTAGAAACGCTTGTAAAAATAAGGAATTCCAATGAAGAATTCGACAATATCGACGTCGAGCAGATGGTGCAGAACGACGAAATCAGCATCACTAAAGTAGCGGTTACCGCAGAGGACAGCTCTACCGGCGTCGCACAGTCTTATTTTACATTGAATGTGTCGGCAAAGTATTTCAAGAACAGCGACCAGGCTGCGGCTTTCATTCGCGAAGTGGCGGCATATCCCGTAAATTATGCGCTCGAAGTTGTGCAGACGCTTTCGCATGACGATAATCTTAAAATTTATGACGCAAACTATACCGATACTTTTAAAAAAAAGATTGATCAACTTACAGGGCAAAGCAATTATTTGGTAGACGGATATAAGGATATTGCGAATGTAGTAGGTTCTTTATATATTGTTAATGGTAAAACTATTGCCGAATATCAAAAAGAAGTAGCGGCAATTTTTGATGAAACAGAAGTTGAAAGGATACGTTTACAAATTCAAACAAAAAAATATGATGAGGAAGATTTTATAGAATATGGTAAATTTGTTGAAAATTCAAATAATAAAATAGAATTATACAATAAGCAAATTCAACTAAATAATAAAATTGTCTCGGCGGTGGAAATTAAGCTGGATGAACTATTAGAGAAGCTAAATGCCATGGGTCAGACAATAATTGCTGCGGATGTTGCTGAATATATTAATACAATAGCTAATTATCAAGACCAAAACGCAAGGTTACAAGATGCAATTGATATTTTAAATGAATTAATTAATGATAAGTCACAGGAAGAAGTTCAACAAGATATTAATGCTATACTTTTGTCTTTAGATAGCTATAAAGAACAGTTAAATGAAGCAACAACTGTTTATGCAAATGTATACAAACAGTTCTACAATGAAACATGTGTTGTATCGTTCAGAAGCAACAAGATTGCCGCAACGGGAGGCATCAATATCATACTCGCCGCACTCATCGGCGCGGTAATCGGTTTCGTGGTTGTAAGTATAGTTATCTATATAATAGATATGCCCAAATACCGCAGAAATAAGGCTGCAATGCTTGAGGGAGCGCAGTCGGATACGGAAGCGGAATTGCCCGAAAAGGATGAAAGCAAGCAATAATTTACAGTTTGTAATAAAATTATAAAAAATGCGTTCGCGCTTATCGCGCGAACGCATTTTATTTTGTGTTTTTACCGATTTACATAAAAATTCAAGGCGAAATTTGGTTTACAGTAAATTGAAATAACTGAAAAATTAAAGATAAAATTGACTTTTAATTTATGGGGGCAAAAATTTAAAAATAAGCAAAAAGCAGGTAAAAACGGTCATTTTACCTGCTTTTTTGGTGGAGGTGCGGGGACAAGTGCCTTGAGCGGCACGCACGATTAACAGCCCAAGCCGAGGGCTGTTAAGTCGGCGGTAGAGCCCGCCGACCGCGCAAACAGCAGTTTGCTTTTCTCCCCGCAAGTCCCCTATGCACCTCACTGAGAAAAATAAAAAGCCGCCCGCACAAAGCGAGCGACTTATTTTGTTTGGTGGAGCTGCGGGGACTTGCACCTGAAAAAATAGCAAGTTTTTCCGCATTTTTTATCAAAAACAAGTAAAAATACGCTGTTTTTCAATGATTTTTAAATGCTTGTTATTTCGCTATGGGGGCATTTGCGGGGGCAAATTTCAATAATCGAGTTTCTTTCCTTCTTTCAGAAGGAATTCATCTGATAAATCTGTGTAGGCGTTTCCTAACGCGCCGAGTGAGTGTCCGACGAACTCCATTCGCGCGACGTCGGCAACGCCGCACTCCTGACAGCGCGTGTAAAATGTGGTGCGCAGGTCATAGAGCTTGTGATTTGGCAAAACTTCTTTTAGTTTCGCGCTCAGATACGGTTTACCAGGGAATTTAAATTCGGTAACGCCTTCGAGGTACGGTTCGAGCATGGGCGTTATCGGTATTTTTTTATACTCAATTTTTCTGCCCTTGCGTTTACTGTTTACGGCAACAATAAATTTTCCGTCTATTTTTGCAGTCGGGTATTCGTTCGGGCGCATACCCGTATAGAGTACCAAAGCGAAAAGTAATTGATATTTTGTGCCTGCGGTGTGGCGTAACAACGCTTTTTCTTCGTCTTTGGAAAGTGCTTTACCGTGCTTGCGTTCGTGGCGTTCTCTGATAACGACGGCGAGCGGGTTCATTGAAATAATGCCGTGAGCAATCGCCATTTTGAATATCTGATTTAAAATGCTGTGTGTCTCTTCGGCGGTTTTGCCCTGACCTTTTTCAACGTAGCTGTCAATCAGCTTTTGACATTGAGCGGGGGTAATAGCTTTTATGGGCGTACTTCCGAAGACGGGTATCAAATGGTTTTTAAGTCTTCGAAGGTCTGAAATGTAAGTTTCCTTTGTAACCTTGCGCTTTTTGAAGTTCTCAAAGAAGAACATTGAGAACTTGTCGAAGCTCGTCGGGGTCTGATTTGTATCGGTGTTCTCTTCGGCTTTCCTGAGAGCTTCTATAAAAAGCTCTTTCAGTTTGTCATAATGTTTGCTCGAAACCGATATGTTGTAACCTTCGCAGCGGTAACGCGCTTCGTAGGTATAACCTCGATTGCTGCGCATTCTTTTTCTGACGTGGACCGTGCATCCACTTGCTCGAAATGTTTTTCTGAAATTCTTAGGCATTTTTAAAATCTCCTTTTCGGTGAATTTTAAAAATCCCATTTTATCTTTTATGAGAGGTAACGCCGCCCCATCGGAGTTGCCGTTCTCTCTGTCTGGTATCCGCAGAACCGCGGAAAGTTCTTCGGAAATGTTTTCGATTTCCTTTTCGTTCTGGGTAACTCCTGCAAGTATAATTTTGCTTGCAAGCTCTAAAATCTTTTGTTTGTCCATTGCACAAACTCCTTGAATGTATTCCCCGAAGGGTAAGTCAAGGGTAGTGCCATAAACAACAAAATCAAATAGTTAAATCACAACATTTTTTCTGCAACGGTAATAATTGCCTGCTGTGCGCTTTCGCCGTGCTTTTTGCCGACCTTACGGAACACTTCGAGCATATCTTCCTCAATGGGAGTTATGCTCATTTTTTTTGTAGCAGAAAGTCCCGCGGCTTTCTCTTCTGGTGTGAAGAGTGTGTTTCCGTACTCGTCTTCAAGTCCAAGTAAATACTCGATAGTTACATTAAAAAATTTTGCATAGGCAATTAAACTGCCCGTGTTTGGTTCACGTTGGTTTTTTTCATATTGCGCTATTGTTGATTGTCCAATATTCAACTTTTTGGACAGTGCTTTTTGACTAAGGTTTTCTGATAGACGTAAGTCTTTTAATATCTCAAATGTTTTCATATAAAAAATTATATTGCAAATGTGATTGATAGTCTTGACAAAACGCAAATGAGATTTTATAATGATTACAATCACAAACGAGATTAAAACCCGAAGCGTTCTGCTTCGGGCTGGAAGAAAGGTTAAGCAATGGAACAGTTGAAGAAGTCAAAATTTGAACTCAGATTTATAGGCAACGCGCTTTT
>CASDOP010000013.1 GCA_949282385.1 uncultured Clostridia bacterium | reverse complement strand
AAGGCGGCGGCACGGAAGGCGGCACGGAAGGCGGCGGCACGGAAGGCGGCGGCACAGAAGGCGGCGGCACAGAAGGCGGCGGCACAGAAGGCGGCGATGTTGTAACGGAAGAGGTTACCGTAACATTCATGAACGGCAGCTCCATAGTTTCGACTGTAAAGATAGACAAAGATGCCTGCACGCAGCCATATGAACTTGTTGTAGACGGCTATTATGTTTCGGGTTGGTACGAAACTGCCGATTTCACGGGCGAACCTTACGATTTCACGCAGCCTTTCTCTGAAGATACCACGCTCTATGCAAAGCTCGTTGCCGTAGTCAAAACGGTTACATATGCAAGCTCGGCATGCGAAAGCGCGGCTTTCGAGTGGACGGACAGCAAGGCTTCCGCATCAAAAGTGCAGTATAAACTCAGCAATGCGTCATCCTACACGGCTGTTGATATTCAGCTCGTGCGCCAGATTTCTTCTTCGACGGCGAGGGCAGACATAGTCGGGCTTAAAGGCGGTGCAAACTACGATTTCAGAATAACTACAAGTTCAGGCGAAGTTATTGATTTCAAGAACGTTGCAATCTCCTCTTACGACCGCTCGGGCTATGCTCATTTCAACAAGAGCGGCGTGGGCGCATATAACGACGACGGAACCTTAAAGTCGGGCGCGGAAGTAATTTATGTTACCGAAGCTACCAAAAATACGGTAACCGCAACGCTTAACGGAAAATCTTACAAGGGTATTGTAAGCATTCTTCAGAACGCATATAAAACCAGCAGTCCAGTAGTTATAAGAGTTATCGGCAAAATCTCCGCCGCGACCTGGAATAAGATAGATTACAATAAAGACGGGAAATATAACAGTTCCAACAAGCTCACGGCAGAATATGTAATCGGCGCAAACGGCAAAGCATTGCCCCAGACAAGCACGCTCACCGAAGAGGACATAATAAGCGGCGGATACAATACGCTCAATACTTCGGTTGCCACAAAGCTCAACGGACTTACCAACAAGGTTAAGTACAGCGGCGGTGAATTCGATTCGTACTACAATATGTGCGACATAGAGCTTGCCGAAAACCTTACGCTCGAGGGCATAGGCGAGGACGCGGAGTTCTTCCAGTGGGGACTTACCTGGAAAAAGTGCAATTCTATAGAGGTGCGCAACATAACCTTTGACGACTACACCGAGGACGCATGTTCTTTCGAGGGAAGCAAAGACAGTTCAACCATAGACGGCTTCGACAGCAAGAATATCTGGATACACCACAACACTTTCAACGAAGGTATAAACTATTGGGACGTCTGCGGCGAGCAGGATAAGCACGAAGGCGACGGCGGCACGGATATAAAGCGCAGCGCTTATACGACAATTTCGTATAACCACTATTACAATAACCATAAAACGGGGCTTGTCGGCGGCAGCGACAGCAACAAGACTGCCTGCGTAACATTCCACCACAATTTCTATGAAAAGTGCTCCAGCCGTCTTCCCCTCGGCAGACAGGCTAACATGCACATGTACAACAACTATTATTACGGCTCTACGGGTACCAACATGTCGTTGCGTGCGGGGGCATACGCTTTAATAGAAAATTGCTATTTCGAAAACGCGAAAAATCCCGTAACCACGCAGGACGGCGACGGTAAGCGCGGCGTTGCAAAGATTTATAACTGCACGTTTACGGGCGTTAAACTCGATACGTCAAAGTACGATGTAACCGTGGTTTCATCCAGAACGCAGTCTGTAGATAACGACAACATATTCAATAAGGCTTTCGATACCGACAGCTCTGCATTCTACTACGACAGCGCGAACAAGTGCTCGGACGTCGAAGTGATGACTTCAACTGCCGATGTGCCTACGCTCATACCCCAGGTTGCAGGCACGCTTCATCATAACGACAATCTTACGGGCGGCACTTCCTCGGGCGGCAACCAGGGCGGTTCGACGGGCGGAAGCGAGGAAGGCGGACAGACCGGCGGCGAAACCGCACAGTCCGCGACCTACAGCTTCACTGTAAGCGGTACATCGGTAGTACTCGGGGACGGCGCGCAGACGGGCTTCTTCGAGGGCGGCATAGACAGCGGCACGGATCAGACCAAATACACCGTTGAAAACGACAGAATTAACTTCCGCGGCGGCGCTGCTTATGTAAAACTGACTTTCAGCGTATCGGCAGGGCAGACGATAACCTTAAAAGTTAATGCGGCTAACGGTTCGGCAAACGCAAACAGCTTAAAAGTTACGGGAACAAACGTTACCGATACTTCGACGCAGACCATAACTTTAGGCGACCAGAATGTCTATGCAGAATACATATGCACGTTCACGGCGGCTGAGGACGGAACGGTAATGTTGCTCTTCAAGAGGGGCGCAACTTCCACCGTCTACGTAAAGGGCATGACCGTTACGGTTGCGTAAAATATTAATTTTTGCCTCTGCGCGCATATCTGTGCGCAGAGGTTTTTTATATAATGTTTGATTTTTTTATAGCCGCCGCGCGGGCAAACGCCCGCGCGGCGGCAGTTTTTATGCCATAATGGGTATAAAAACGACAAAATAAGCCGTAATACGCAGGCGAAAATCAATTACTATTTAGCTAAACGCAAGGAGGGGGTAAGGCAGGTGAAAGTGCAGACGTCGCGTTGCGGTGCAGAACTGCGCATAAAACTTATCGGCGACATGGACGAGTATTCCGCCGCCGACGCACGCAGGATATGCGATAAACTGCTCGATGAAAATTCTTCGGCGGACAGGGTGATAATTAATCTCGCCGAAGTTGCATTTATGGATTCAACGGGCATAGGATTTTTAATCGGCAGGTATAAAAAAGCAAAAAAAATGGGCATTCCGCTCGCGGTGGAAAAGCCCAATTTTGCGGCAGACAAAGTTTTGTCGCTCAGCGGCATATACGCGCTCATTCCGAGGGCAGATTAATCAGGCGGGAAAGGTATGACAAAAAATTATCTCAAATTACAATTTTATTCTCTTGCATGCAACCAGGCATTCGCACGCGACGCCGTCGCGGCGTTCTGCGTGCAGTTAAATCCTTCGCTTTCGTCGCTTTCGGACGTAAAAACAGCCGTTTCGGAGGCGGTAACCAACTGTATGGTGCATGCTTACAGGGGCAACCTCGGCATGATAACGATAGAGTGCGAAATAGAAGACAGAACGCTACATATTAAGGTCAGCGACACGGGCAGGGGAATAGACGATATAGAAAAAGCTGTTCAGCCTTTCTATACCACTTCTCCTGAAGACGAACGCTCGGGCATGGGTTTTACCATCATGCAGACTTTCATGGACGAATTCAAAGTCAATTCCATAAAGGGCGAGGGTACAGTCGTTTACATGACCAAACAATTTGAAGCGGAAGTGGAGAATGCTTGACGTCGAAACGACAAACGTTTACATCGACAGAGCCAAGGCGGGCGACGCCGCGGCGAAGGAGATGCTTTTAAAGGAAAACGATAATCTCATAAAGAGCATAGTAAGAAGGTATCTTGGCAAGGGCGTCGAATACGACGACCTTTATCAGCTTGCGGGCATGGGGCTTTTAAAGGCCATAAACGGCTTCGATAAAAGCTACGGCGTGCGCTTTTCCACCTATGCCGTGCCTATGATTGCGGGCGAAATCAAGCGCTTCATGCGCGACGACGGCTCTATAAAGGTCAGCCGCAGCATCAAGGCGGAGGCAAAAAAGATAAACGCCTTTGTCGAAGAGTATGCCGCCGCAAACGGCGCGCAGCCGACTATAAAGACCATTTCGGAAAAATTCTGCATGCCGCCCGCCGAGGTCGTGTTCACAATGGGTTCTTCCAGAATGCCCCTTTCGCTGTTTGCGCAGTCGGACTATAAGGACGAAAAGTCGCAGTACCTTCTCGACAGGTTGCCCGCCGACGACAATCAGGAGGAAATCATAGACCTCATGGAACTGCGTTCCGCCATATCGGGACTTGCCGAAAGGGATAAAAAGGTGATAATCCTGCGCTATTTCCGCGATATGACGCAGGCGGAAGTCGCGTCCATGATGGGAGTTTCGCAGGTGCAGGTTTCGCGCATAGAAAACCGAATAATGGAGCAGTTCCGCAAAAAACTTACGGGCTGAACGGCATTTATGTAAAATAAAAATAAAAGCGGGGCGTGCAAACATTATGTTTGCACGCCCCGCTTTTATTTTACCTCGCGTTATAAAATAAATTCAACGAATGTATGTCTGACCTGTATATTTATGTCGCTTTACATTTTTAATTGCAGGGTTTATAATATTAAAAATACAAAAATAAATTTAAGCGGGTTGAATTATGATAAATGAAACAAGTGTGCAGCTCGGTTCGGTTCGCTCGGTCATCCGCGAGCTGTTCGAATACGGCAAAAAACGCAAAGCGCAGATAGGCGAAGACAATGTTTTCGATTTTTCCCTCGGCAATCCCAGCGTCGCTCCCCCCGAGGAAGTAAACAAGGCTCTCATTTCCATTCTGCAGGAAGAAGACGAGGTTAAAGTTCACGGCTATACTTCCGCGCAGGGCGATTTTTCCGTAAGAAAAGCCGTGTCCGACTACATAAATAAGAACTTTGGCGCGAACATTTCGCCCGACCTAATATATATGACGTGCGGCGCGGCGGCGTCGCTGTGCATAACGCTCAACGCGTTGCTGTGCGAGGGCGACGAGGTTATAACCGTTGCGCCCTTCTTCCCCGAATACAGGGTGTTCGTCGAGCATGCCCGCGGAAAGCTTGTTCCTGTAATGGGCGAGGAAGGCAGCTTTCAGCCCGACTTAGATGCCATAAAAAGGGCTATAACCCCTTCAACCAAGGCGATTTTGTTAAATTCCCCCAACAATCCCTCGGGCATCGTCTATACCGAGGACAAGATAAAGGGATTATGTAAGATTTTACAGGAATGTAAGGAAAATGGTCAGACCATATATCTCATATCCGACGAGCCCTATCGCGAGCTTACTTACGGCGGCGTAAAAGTTCCTTATATCATGAACTATTACGCAGAAAGCCTTGTGTGCTACTCATTCTCCAAATCGCTCTCTCTTCCCGGCGAAAGAATAGGCTATATAGCTGTAAGCCCCCGCATGAGCGAGGCGGCAAAGGTCTATGCCGCAATCTGCGGTGCGGGCAGGGCGCTGGGTTATGTCTGCGCGCCTTCGCTCTTCCAGATGATGGTAAAAAAGGTCATAGGAAAAACTTCGGACGTGTCCGTCTACGAGCGCAACCGCGACACGCTCGTTTCCGCGCTCACATCATACGGCTACGAAGTCGTCCGTCCCGACGGAGCTTTCTATCTCTTCGTTAAAACATTGGAAGAAAATTCGGATGCCTTCGCCGAGAGAGCAAAAAAGTACGAACTTCTGCTCGTTTCGGCAAAATCTTTCGGAGTGGAAGGGTATGTGCGAATATCTTACTGCGTATCGCCTGAAATGATTGAAAAATCTCTGCCCGCGTTCAAAGCGCTTGCGCAAAGCTATGAAAAGTAAAATAAAAAGCCGCGTCAAAAAACGCGGCTTTTTATTTGCATTGAGATGGGTAACAATGCGCGTATTATCAGCGCACAGGTCGGAAAATCCTGAAACGCAAAGTTGTCTTTATTAATTGCTTTATTTACAAATTTATTTTACCCCTAAACTGCCGACGGGCGCGTATTGAATTTTTAATTTTGTCAATAATCAGCGCGTTAGGCGCGGTCTGTTTGCAAAATTAAAAAATGTAATCCGTGTCGCATTTTTTCGCAGGTTTTGCCGTGCGGACAATGGAGTTTTATTTTTTGCGACCGGCATAAATTTTTGCAAATAGTTTGTCGTGGCAATGCATGGCAAAATTGCCGAAATTTCTATCTTTCTTATATTAACGATACATCTCTTTGTGATGTAAGTCAACTGTTTTACATCACAAAGTGATATGTTCAATATATGGAGACGGCAAAGGCGGTAGGAAACAACATAAAAACAGCAAGGAAAAGCAAGGGGCTTACGCAGAGCGAGGTGGCTAAGCTTATGCTGATGACGCAGCAGCAATACAGCCGCTTTGAAAACGGTGTGTACGAGCTTAATTACGGTCAGATTTTGAAGCTTTGCGAAATTTTCGAAGTAACGCCAAACTATCTTTTCGGTTTCGAAGACTGAAAAAGCGGCGCCGATTAAAAATCGGCGCCGCTTTCTTACTGAACATAAATATTTTCAGCGGGCGGAAAATTTTTTTGCACAGAAATTACTTGCAGTATTTTGCGAGGCGTTTTCTGAGCGATTTTATATTTTCTTTCACGCATTCCGCGGCAGCACCGCCGTAGGATGTGCGTGCGTCTGCGCAGGCGCGGGCTTTAACCACTTCGGTTATGTCGCTTTCGAAATGTTCGTCGAATGAGCTGTATTCTTCGGCAGTCATGTTCTGAAGGGTGCGCTTGTTTTCAATGCACCAACGCACTATTCTGCCCGTAACGCCGTGAGCCGTGCGGAAAGGCACGCCCTTTTTGGCGAGGTAATCGGCAACGTCGGTCGCGCAGCAGAACTCGCTCTCTGCGGCTTTAGCCATCTTTTTGGTCTTGAGCGAGATTTCGGGCAACATTTCAGCCATGATGTTAAGGCTGTTTATAACCTGCCTTTCCGCGTCGAAGAAGCCTTCCTTGTCCTCCTGCAAATCCTTGTTGTAGGCGAGGGGAACGGCTTTAATCGTCGTGAGCAGCGCCATAAGATGTCCGTAAACGCGTCCCGTCTTGCCGCGCATAAGCTCGGGGATGTCGGGGTTCTTTTTCTGGGGCATGATGGAAGAGCCTGTCGAGTACGCGTCGGCGATTTCGAAGTATCCGAATTCTTCCGTGGAGTATAAAATTATGTCCTCGCAAAGGCGCGACAGGTGCGCCATTACCATAGAGGCGTCAAACAGATATTCCGCCACAAAGTCGCGGTCTGAAACGCCGTCTAAAGAATTTTCGCACGGGCGGTCGAATTCGAGAAGTCTGCACGTAATGTCGCGGTCTATGGGATAGGAAGTGCCCGCAAGCGCGCCGCTGCCGAGGGGCATGACGTTTGCGCGGGCGCGGGAGGAGGTAACTCTGTCGAGGTCGCGCATGAACATCTCTGCATACGCCGCAAAGAAGTGTCCCGCGCACATGGGCTGCGCCTTTCTCAGGTGAGTGTAACCGGGCATGATGTACTTAAGTCCGTTTTTAGCGCAGTCGGTGAGCGACTGAACGAGCCAGACGAGGCTCTCTTTCATGCTGTCGAAAGCCGAGCGCACGTAAAGGCGGAAGTCGGTCGCAACCTGGTCGTTGCGCGAGCGTGCAGTGTGCAGCTTTTTGCCCGTGTCGCCGATGCGCGAAACGAGTTCGTTCTCTACGAAAGAATGAATGTCTTCCGCGCCGCAAATTTCAAGTTTTCCGCTCTCTATGTCTGCGGAAATATCGTTGAGCGCCGTGCATATCGCGCGGCTTTCGTCTTCGGAAATAATGCCGCAGTTTCCGAGCATTGTCGCGTGGGCAATGGAAGCCATTATGTCCACAGCCCATAACTGCTTGTCGAAAGGCAGCGAGTCGTTGAAAAGGTCAGCGTTTTTTGCAGTAGGCGCGTCGAAGCGCCCTTCCCACAGTTTCATAGTATACCCCTGTAAAAAATTGACTTAAAATTAAATTCATTATATAATATTCGGGTAAACTAATCAAGTTAATTGCGCTTATTCGGGCATAAATTATGATAATTTTGGGCATAGACCCCGGTTACGGCACCATGGGGTACGGCGTTATAGAAAAACTCAATAACGGCAACACTCTTCCCGTCGATTACGGCGTGGTAACCACGCCCAAGGAAGAAAGTTTTCCCGTGCGCCTCGCCATGCTCGAAGAAGGGCTCAACCGCATTTTCGCAAAGTACAAGCCCGAAGAAATAGCGGTGGAGGAGCTGTTTTTCACCAAAAACGTTACCACGGGCATACCCGTCGCTCACGCGAGGGGGGTAATTCTTCTTTCCTCGGTCAAGTATTGCGGAAAACTCTACGAATACACTCCCATGCAGATAAAACAAGCGCTCACGGGTTACGGCAAGGCGGACAAAGTGCAGATGATGCACGTCGTTACGTCCCTTCTTCACCTCAAAAGCATTCCCCGCCCCGACGACGCCGCCGACGCGCTCGCCGTCGCGCTCTGCCACGCGCACACTTCGCGCTTCGGCGATATGTTCGGCATAAGATAAAAAAATTCGCGCATTCGCGAGGCAGGGCTTCAGCGCCCCGACTTTCGGTCTGCGCATTGCAGGTTTATTATGATAGGTTATCTCAAAGGCAAAGTTCTGTACTCTGCTGCAGATTACGCCCTCATAGAAACGGGCGGTGTAGGCTACGAGGTCTACTGCTCGGCTTCGGCGTTTTCAAAAATGACCGACGGCGCGGTCTGCGAAGTGTACACTTATATGCAGGTAAGCGAAGCCAACGGCGTCGTTTTATACGGTTTTTCCTCTTTAGAGGAAAAAAATATGTTCTTAAAGCTCATTTCCGTTTCGGGAGTAGGACCTAAAATGGGCATAGCCGTGCTTTCGGCTATGGATATATCCGCGCTCGCGGCGGCAATAGCCACGCAGGACGTAAAACGGCTTTCGTCCGTCAAGGGACTGGGCAAAAAGACTGCCGAGCGCATAATTTTGGAACTGCGCGAAAAAGTCGGAGTTGTATCGGGCGGTTCTGCCGTTTCCGAAGGTCTGCCCGCCGCAGCGGTTTCGGACGGCGACGAGGACGCGGTAGTCGCGCTCATGTCGCTCGGCTTTACCCGTGCAGAGAGCGTAAAGGCAGTCGCTGCGGCTAAAGCTGCGGGAGCTTCGGGCGTCGAGCAGATTATAATGTCCGCGCTCAAAAATATGTAAAAAGCGGTAAGAAAGTATGTTTTTTGACGAAGAAGAATACGGCGGCGAAGAGGACAGGCTTGTACGCAGCACCAAGGGCGAGTACGACGCCGAAGAGAACGTTTTAAGACCTAAAACGCTTGAAGCTTACGTCGGACAGAGCAAGGTCAAGGAAAATTTAACGGTGTACATGAACGCCGCAAAAAAGCGAGGGGAGGTGCTTGAGCACGTCCTTTTGTATGGCGCGCCGGGACTTGGCAAAACTACTCTCGCCCATATAATCGCAAACGAAATGGGCGGGCAGCTCAAAATGACTTCCGCCCCCGCAATCGAGCGCAGCGGCGATCTCGCGGCAATACTCACCAACCTCAACGACGGCGACGTGCTGTTCATTGACGAAATCCACAGGTTAAATCACAGCGTAGAAGAAATTTTATATTCCGCCATGGAAGATTACGCCCTCGATATAATCGTCGGCAAAGGACCTTCGGCGAGGAATATCCGCTTTTCATTAAAAAAATTCACTCTCATCGGCGCAACCACCAAGGCGGGCATGATAGCCAATCCCCTGCGCGACCGTTTCGGCATAGTCTGCCGTCTGGAGATGTATACGCCCGCCGACCTCAAAGAGATTGTAACGCGTTCTGCAAAGACGCTCGGCATAAGCATAGACGACGAGGCGGCAGGTGAAATTTCCCGCCGTTCGCGCGGCACGCCGAGAATTGCCAACAGGCTTTTAAAGCGCGTGCGCGACTTTTCCACCGTCAACGAAAGTCAGACGGTTACGCTCGAGGACGCGCGTTTCGCCCTCGGCAGAATGGAGATAGACGAACTCGGTCTCGACGAGGTCGACCGCAACCTCTTAAAAGCTATGATAGTAAAGTTCGACGGCAAGCCCGTCGGGCTTGAAACGCTCGCCGCGACAATAAATGAAGATGCGGGGACGATAGAGGACGTGTACGAACCCTATCTTCTGCAGCTCGGTTTCATAGCTCGCACGCCCCGCGGAAGGGTAATTTTAAATGGCGGATACCGTCATCTCGGCTACACGCCGACTGCCGCTCAGAGCGAGCAGATAACGCTCTTCGACAAAAAGGAAGATAAATGAGCCAGGTAATATACAAAAAATCAGATTTTTTCTACGAGCTTCCGCCCGAACAGATAGCGCAGACGCCCGCAAATCCGCGCGACAGCGCGCGCCTTCTCGTCTACGACAGGACAAATGATAAGGTCGAACACAGAATTTTTCGCGACGTAACCGAATATCTCTGCGCGGGCGACGTACTCGTCGTCAACAATACAAAAGTTCTTCCCGCAAGGCTGTATGCAAAGACTGTAAACGGCGGCAACGTCGAAGTGCTGCTTTTAAAGAGGCTGGACATAGACAAATGGGAAGCGCTCGTAAAGCCGGGCAAAAAGTGCCGCATAGGCACGCGCCTTACAATAAGCGACAAACTCTCTCTCAGCGTAGAGGGCATAACCGACAGCGGCGAAAGAATAGTGCATTTTTATTGCGACGGAGTGTTTGAAGAGGTGCTCGAAGAAGTCGGTTCAATGCCACTGCCGCCCTACATCAAGCATAAGCTTGAGGATAAAAATTCCTATCAGACGGTATATGCCAAGACGGACGGTTCGGCGGCTGCGCCCACTGCGGGGCTGCATTTCACGCCCGAATTGCTCGAAAAAATAAGGGCGATGGGAGTGGAAGTCGTCGAAGTGCTTCTGCACGTCGGGCTGGGTACTTTCCGCCCCGTCAAGGAAGATATAATAACCGACCATAAAATGCACAGCGAATATTATTGCGTAAGCAAACAGGCGGCGGACGCCATAAACAAGGCAAAGTCCGAAGGTCGCAGAGTAATCGCCGTAGGCACGACGTCCGTGCGCACGCTCGAAAGTGCGACGGGCGAAGACGGCGTGGTCAGGGCGGAAAGCGGCGATACATCCATTTTTATCTACCCGCCCTATAAATTCAAATGCGTCGATGCCCTCATAACCAATTTTCATCTTCCCGAAAGCACGCTCATAATGCTCGTCGCCGCCATGACGGGCAGGGAAAAAATTCTTTCCCTCTACGAAGAGGCTGTGCGAGAGGGGTATCGTTTCTTTTCTTTCGGCGACGCTATGATGATTTTGTAAACTTCGCAATACTTCTTGATGATTGTATAAACTTCGCAATACGTCGTTGCGCTGCGGCAACCCTCGGTCATTTACATTCAAGTAAACTCCCTCGGTTTTTCCTCGCGCGCCTTGTCTTGCTCGTTTCTCCAATCCTCATATCCGCAGACCGAACTTTAGCTTTGCCATTTGATAATTACGGGTTTGCTCACAACCTGAATACTCATATCTGCAGACCGTGCATTGGCAAATCTTAAGCGCGGCAACCCTCGGTCATTTACATTCAAGTAAACTCCCTCGGTTTTTCCTCGCGCGCCTTGTCGTTCGTTATAGCAATCTTAATGTATGTCGAACGGACAAAAACTGTTTTCGCACCGCCCGCGAATGTTTGGTTGCGCGCTTGCCAATTCTTTGCCGCGCAACGCTCGCACGTTTTTGCGTAATTCGGCGCAGGACTTTGTTCATACAAAATTTCAATTCAATGCGGCATATTGCCGCGCCAATCGTAAAAAACTATACCACCCGCGCGCCTTTTGGGCGTGCGTTTTTAAGGATAATATGGAAAAATTCTCTTTTGAACTTCAACATGTCGAAAAACATACGGGCGCGAGGGCAGGCGTCTTTCATACGCCGCACGGCGACATAAAAACACCCGTATATATGCCCGTTGGAACGCAGGCAACCGTAAAGGGAGTATATCCACGCGACCTCAAGGAGGCGGGCAGTCAGATTATACTTTCCAACACCTATCACCTCTACATGCGCCCCGGCGACGAGCTTGTGCGCAAGGCGGGCGGTCTGCACAAATTCATGAACTGGGACAGACCTATCCTCACCGACAGCGGCGGATTTCAGGTTTTTTCTCTCACCAAGCTGAATAAAATAAAGGATGAAGGGGTATATTTTAATTCGCATATAGACGGCTCGCGTCATCTTTTCACGCCCGAAAAGGCTATCGGCATAGAGGAAAACCTCGGCGCGGACATAATAATGGCTTTTGACCAGTGTTCGGAATACGGCTACGCCTACGAACAGGCGAAGCAGGCAATGGAGCGCACTTCGCGCTGGCTGGAGCGCTGTGTTGCGGCTAAGACGAGGGACGACCAGGCTCTTTTTCCCATAGTTCAGGGCAACTTTTATAAAGATCTGCGCCTCGAGAGCCTATCGCGCTGCATTCCATATGCAAAGCACGGCATAGCAATAGGCGGTTTGTCCGTGGGCGAACCCAAGCCGCTCATGTATGAAATGCTCGAAGCAATCCGTCCCGCCCTGCCGGAAAGCGTTCCCCGCTATCTCATGGGCGTAGGCTCGCCCGATTGCCTCATAGAAGGCGTCCTCCGCGGCATAGACATGTTCGACTGCGTCCTCGCCACGCGCGTCGCGCGCAACGGCACGGCGTTCACTTCGCAGGGCAAAGTCGTCGTGCGCAACGGAAAGTATAAGGAAGATTTCACCCCGCTCGACCCCGATTGCGACTGCTATTGCTGCCGCAACTATACCAAGGCATACGTAAGGCACCTCATAAACGTCAACGAAATGCTCGCCGCCATGCTTTTAAGTCTGCACAACATCACTTTCCTGCACAAACTTATGGCTGGAATGAGACAGGCGATATTCGACGATTGCCTTACGGACTACGCCCGCGAATTCTATGCGCGCTACGGCAATAATTTCTGATTTTTGCGAAAGTTGAGTGAAATCGTTACTTTCTGCATTAAAACGCTTGCTTAAATGACGCAAAAATATTATTATGGAACTATCAATTCTAACGGAGTAAACAATGATTAATCAGATTTTAGCTAACGAAGCCCAGCAGCAGATTATAATGTACGTTGTGTTTGCTATATTTATAGTGCTCATAATCGGCATGTTTGTAATGTCTTCCCGCAAGAACAAAAAGCGTCAGCAGGAAGCCGAAAAGCTCATCAATTCCGTCAAGCCCGGCAACAAAGTCAAGACGATAGGCGGCGTGTGCGGCATAGTCGTTGAAGTCAACGAAGAGGAAAACACCTTCGTTCTCGAAACGGGCAGCGAAACATCCGGCAAATGCTACATGAAGTTCGATAAACTTGCAATCTATCAGACCGACGCTGTCGTAGAAGATGAAGCAAAGACCGAAGCTCCCGCAACAGACGAAGTTTTCGCTGAAGAAAAGACTGAAGAACCCGTCGCAACCGAAGAGCCTGCAGAAACTGTCGAAACCGCCGAAGAAAAGACGGAAGAAAAGACCGAAGAGGTAGTTGCTCAGAAGCCCAAGCGCGCAAGAAAAAGCACAAAAAAGAGCGCTGACGCAGAGTAACTTTTAAAAGTTCTAAAAAATATTCCCTCCGCATACGGTAAAAGTATCGGAGGGATTTTTTTATGCGCAAAGATGCAATCCAGATATGCAAAGCGGCGTGCGCCGCGGTAGTTTTCGCGTTGGTATATGCCCTGTTGTTCGCGCTCGTCATAAACATTTTCGGCATAGGCGCGAGCGCGGTGAAAACTGTCAACCAGGTTTTCAAAATACTTTCCATAATCTTCGGCGGACTTATATTTCTGCGCGGGGAAAGGGGGCTTATAAAGGGCGCTGCGTTCGGCGCGGCGGCGTATCTTTTAACCTATTTTCTTTTCTGCGCGATTGCGGGAGCGATTTCTTTCGGCTGGATGACCATAGCGGAACTTTTAATAGGCGCTGCGGCGGGCGCGATAACGGGCGTTATTGCCGTAAACCTTAAAAAAGAGTAAAAATAATTACAAAACGCTTGCAATTTGTCGCAGCATAAATTATAATGTAATAAATTAAAATACAGGCGTTAAGGAGAGTTGAAATGATAAAGACTATAGCTAAACCCGTTGAAAGAAAGATTACCGCATGCGGCGAATGCAGATCCACCTGCCAGTCGGCTTGCAAGACGAGCTGCACCGTCGGCAACCAGAGTTGCGAAAGAATAACCAGAGAACAGAACCCCGAAAAGGAAGTTAAGTAATAAATTTTCGCTGTTGTTTCAGATACAGCGTTTTCTATGGCGCGCCCTTTCAGGGTTGCGCATAAATTTGTAATTCTTAAAGGGAGCAGAAAAAATCTGCTCCCTATTTAATGTCATTATGGTACACGTTTTCAGATATAAAGATATAAATTATGTTTACGATACGGGCAGCGGCAGTCTGCACGTCTGCGACGATAAAACTGCAGAATACCTTTCCGCCCGCGAAAAGGGCGAAGTGTGCGAACTTACCGACGAGGAAGTTGCCGAGATAAAGCGCGATGTGGGCGAACTCGAAGAACAGGGACTGCTCGGCGCGGAAGAGGTTAAGACTTATCCCGCAAAGTCGCACGAGGTAAAAGCGCTCTGCATACACATCTGCCACGACTGCAACCTTCGTTGCCGCTATTGCTTTGCGGACGAGGGCGCATATCACGCCGCAAGGGAATTCATGAGCGAGGAAACCGCCAAAAAGGCTATAGACTTCCTCATCGAAAACAGCGGCAACCGCAAGGTGCTCGAAGCGGATTTCTTCGGCGGCGAGCCTTTGATGTGCATACAGACAATAAAAAACGTTGTTAAATACGCGCGCGAAAGGGGCGAGGCGACGGGCAAAAAGTTCCTTTTCACCACAACCACCAACGCTCTTCTTCTCGACGACGACACGATAGACTTTTTCAATAAAGAGATGGAAAACGTCGTTCTGTCCATCGACGGCAGAAAGGAAGTACACGACGCAATAAGAAAGACGGTCAACGGCAAGGGCAGTTTCGACGCCGTTCTTCCGCACATCAAAAAGTTCGTGCAGAGCAGGGGGGACAAGTCGTACTACGTGCGCGGCACTTTCACGGCTAAAAATCTCGATTTTTCCAACGACGTCGTATTTCTCGCCGAGCAGGGTTTCGACAGCATTTCGCTCGAACCCGTCGTAACCGATATAGACGACCTTGCAATAAAAGAGGAACACCTTCCCGCCATAAAACAAGAGTACGAAAATCTCTGCGATAAATACATCGAAAAGTATAAAAAGGGCGAGGGTTTCAACTTCTTCCACTTCAACATAGACCTCGAGGGCGGTCCATGCCTTTCAAAGAGGGTTTCCGCATGCGGCGCGGGCAACGAATATTTTTCCGTCGTGCCCAACGGCGATATTTATCCCTGCCACCAGTTTGCGGGGGATAAAGATTTCCTCATGGGCAACGTCTACGAAGGCAAGCTCAACGAAGAAATTCGTTCAAAGTTTGCTTCGTCCTGCCTTTTCACGCGCAAGGACTGCGGCGACTGCTTTGCAAAATTCATATGCAGCGGCGGTTGCAGCGCGAACAATTATCATTTCAACGGCGATATAGAAAAGCCGTATAAAATCACCTGCGAAATGATGAAAAAACGCGTCGAATGCGCAATGCACGTTCTTGCCGTCAAAAAAGGCATGGTATAAAGCAGATTTGCGCCTTCGGACGCAAATTTTCACGCGCGCACGCGTAAAAAAATGCGTTAGCCGCACATAATCGTTTGACAGGGCTTTGCATTTTTAATTATAATAATATAGTATTAATCCAAACAGGTTTATCCTTCAAGGAGTTTCAGATGAGCAAAGTAAAATCTGCAATAATCACGTCAATCGTGGTGATTGCGATTATAGTCGCCGCTTTCTTCGGTACGGTATCTTTCAGAATAAGCGATACGCAGAGGTATAATTCCATAGCGGCAAGCATAAGCATGGGCAGCGACTTCACGGGTTACGCGACTAAGACGATGTATCCCGAAGGCGTCGTATCTTCCGACAAGTATTCTTACATGTCCGACGAAGATAAGACCGGCTACGAAAAGCAGGGCGCAGTGTACGTCAACCTCGAAGAGGCGGGATACGACAGCGTCGCGCAGCTTTCTGCCGAAGTTTCCGCCGATGCCGAAGTACTTGCGCAGAGATTTGCCGACAGAGGTCTTTCGGACTTCAGCGTATCCGTTCAGGACGGCATAACCATTAAAGTTTCCGTACCCACGCAGTATTCATATGCTGCATACGTCGGCAACGATTCCGTTTCGCAGTCGCAGCGGCTTCAGGTTGCTACAAACACTCTCGGTTATCTTTCGGCTTCGGGCGAACTTACCCTCCGCACCGCCGATACTTCCATAACCGTGTCGGGCGACAGCGGCAACGAATCAACGCTGAACATGACCTATAACGCCGACGAATACACCGATGCGGACATTACCGGCAGCGGTTCCAAGACATATTCGTTCGTAAGCGCAAACGAAAACGTTGCAGATTATTTCTCTTCGGTTTCGAGCTACACATTCGGCGGCAACCACGTTCTTCACTTCAGCCTGACCGAATACGGTCGCGAGCGCATGCGCTACGTAACGACGCTTGCGGCTTCGTCTGAAAGCAACGCGATTTATTTCTGCGTAGGCGATACTCTCATTCTTTCCGTAACATCTACATCCACCATGGATTCGGATACGATGGAATTTGCTCTTTCCACCAGCGACGAAGCAAAGGATGCGGCGGCAATTCTCAATTCGGCTGCCTGCGGCGGAGTGCTCAACGTAAAATATTCTTCCGACAGCGCTATAACCACAACGTCTGCGGCAGGAGGAGAACTTTCCGCTCTTATGGCGCTCATCGCATGCATAGTCGTGCTCGTTGCTTTCGGCGTTGCGGCAATAATCAAATACAAGAAGCTGGGCGGAGTTATTACCATGAACGCGGTAGTGTTCGCTCTGGTAATGCTCTATGCGCTCTATCTTCTTTCCATACAGATAACCTTTGCAGTTCTCGCAACCTGCGTTGCAGGACTTGTAATCTTCGGCGCGGCAAACCTTTACGTGCTTTCCGAAGTACGCGCTCAGTGCAAGACGGGTAAGACGATGCAGTCCGCCGTCAAGACGGCTTACAGACGCACCCTCTTCGGCATACTCGATATGCACTTAATACTGCTCGTCGGCGCAATAATTCTTGCGGCAGTCGCAGTCGGCGAAGTCGCTGCCTGCGGTCTCGCTCTCGTAGTCGCAACGATAGCTTCTTATGCTCTCTACTGGTTCACGAGGCTCATGTGGCACGTACTCAGCGCGCCCGTCCGCAACAAGTTTGCGTTCGGCGGATTTAAGAGGGAGGTGTACGGCGATGACTAAGATAATTAAAATGCGTCACCTCGCTGTGATAATAGGCATAGTTTTAATAGCGATAGGCATGGCGGTGGGAACAATTTGCCACTTCGTCGGCAGAGGATTTTTCAGCTACGGCGGCGAGTTCGCTTCCTATAAGAGCGTAGAAGTAACCGCCTACAATGTAGGCGACAACAGCGGCGAAACGCTTAAGAACTTAGCAGAAGACAAGCTCGGCTCGCTCGGCGCTTACAACGTTACTTTTTCCGAAGCTCAGACAAACACGCCCAACACCGTAGTTTACAAGTTCAGCCAGTCCGTTTCGGACGAAAAGCTTAAAGAAGCAGCCAATTCTTTGCAGTCGGCTCTGGACGAGGCAGGTCTTTTCAACGCTACAGTGGAAGTTCATTTCAATCAGGGCGTCGTCGGCGGACTTTACCTCCTCAAATTTGCGGCAATAGCAATAGCTTCGGCAGTCGCTTTCCAGGTGCTCTATTCGCTCGTAAGATTTAAGCCCGGCATGGCGCTCGCGGCGCTCTGCTCACAGATTTTCGTAGCGGGACTGTATGCGGCTTTGCTTGCAATTACCCGTTGCCCCATCGGTCTCGAGGCGATAGCTTTCGGCATAGTAGCCGTGGTTCTCAACATGATATGCTCCTCGCTGTTCTTCGATAAGGTTAAAAAAGCTTACAAGGAAGAGAGCAAGGCAAAAGTTTCAAAGCTCGATCTCGTTGCCGAAGGAGCGCTGTCAACCATAAAGACAAACGCCTTCGTATGCATAGCTGCGGTCGTCGCGGTTGTGATATTCATGATATTCGCGGTCGTTGCTTCGCCCGCATGGGCAACGCTCGTTCCTTACGGCGCGGCTGTATTTGCAATCGCGGCGTGCGCGTGCGCTTTCGGAGTGTTCACTCCCGCGGTTTACTCTTTGTTCTCCGCAATAGATAAAAGGAAAAAATTCTGATTTGCATTAAAAAAAGGCGGGTTATCCCGCCTTTTTGTCTTATTTGAAACATGAAGAAAATTCTGCCCGAGTACGAGTACTCGAACGGACAACTTAATATAATTTCCGACCTTGCAAAGCGCACGGGACTTTGTGCGGAGACGATAAAAATTCTGTACGGCAGAGGGATTGACGACGAGGACAAAATAGAGCGTTTCATTCACCCGTCAAAGCGCCACTTCGTTTCGCCCTATAAAATGAGCGGCATGAAGGAGGCGGCAGAGCTTATCGCCCGCGCCCGCGACGAGGGCTGGCAGGTCGTCGTTTACGGCGACTACGATGCCGACGGCGTGTGCGCCACGACGATAATGCGCGGAGTTTTGGAGCGTTTCGGCATTGACCCCGTCGTGTACGTTCCCGAAAGAACTTCGGGTTACGGTCTGGGCGTTGCGGCTATAGACGCCATTTTTGAAGAATATTTCCCCCAGCTTTTCATAACCGTGGACTGCGGCATTTCCAATGCGGCAGAAGTTGAATACATCAAGGAGCAGGGTGCGGAAGTTATTGTAACCGACCACCACGAACTGCCCGAAGTGCTTCCGGACTGCATATGCATAAACCCCAAAATCAACGACGGCTATCCTTACGATAATCTCTGCGGAGCGGGGGTTGCGTTCAAAGTCGGCTGCGCGCTGATAGGCGAAAGCGCATACGACTTCCTCGATTTCGCTGCCATAGCCACCGTTGCGGACAGCGTTCCGCTTACGGGCGAAAACCGCGATATTGTCTACGAAGGTTTAAAAATAATAAATAAATCGGGCGACAAGCCTTATTCCCAGTTTATCGGCAGAACGGGCGAAACGATAACCGCCCAGACGATAGCTTTCGCCATAGCTCCCAAAATCAACGCGGCGGGCAGAATGGGCGACGCGCATTCCGCGCTCGAACTTTTCTGTTCGGAGGACGCGTCGAAAATTTACGATTTGTCCGTCAAGCTGACTGCATACAATTCCGAAAGGCAGAAGTGCTGCGACGAGCTGTATCTTTCCGCCAAGAACAAATTAAAGGAAAAGGGCGTTCAGGGCAGAGTGATAATGCTTTGGGACGAAAGCTGGAACACGGGTTTTGTCGGCATAGTCGCGGCGCGGCTCGCCGAAGAATTCGCCCGCCCCGCGCTGCTGTTCGTCAAAAACGGCGAAATGCTCAAAGGTTCTGCGCGCTCGGTTGAGGCGGTCAACATATTCGAGGCGCTCAGGGTTTGCAGCGACGTCATCGCCGAGTTCGGCGGTCATTCGCAGGCTGCGGGCGTAAACATAGAGGTCGAAAACTTTTCCCTGCTCGAGCAGAAGCTCAACGAATATCTCGACAGCGCCTATCCCGTGGGAGCATTCGCACCCACTTTGTATATAAGCGGCGAACTGACTTCGCCCGTCTCGCAGAAATTTGCAAAAGAGCTTGAAATGCTCGAACCTTTCGGCGTCGGCTTCAAGCGTCCGCTCTTCTGTCTGTCGGTAAACGAATGTCCCGTTCGCCCCGTCAAACCCCGTTCGCCCCACCTTTCAATCAAGAGCAGGTTTATCGACCTTATGTACTTCAGCGGGGCGGCTTATGCGGGAATTTTGCAGTGTCCCGCGCCCAAAAAGCTCATTTTTGAGTACAATATTTCCACATTCAGGGGCAAGGAATATGTTAAAGGTTTTGTCCGCGACGTCATTTACGACAGAGATTGCCCCGATTACGCCAAGGACGAAATAGCTTTAAACAATCTTTCGCTCGCTTCTCTGCCCGAAGTCGGGTGCGAAGTCTGCACGATTGATATAGGCGATGCGCGCGACATGATGCAAAATTGCGGTTACTACGGCACTTTATTTGTGGCGTTTGAACCGCAGACGCTCTCGCTCTACAAAGATTGCCGCAAGGCGGAGGTCAACCTTTTCACTCTTTCAAACAAAAATCTCGCCTCGGCGGTTCTCGTGTCGCCCCTGGCGGAGTGCGATATATCGGGTTACGAAAACATAGTATTTCTGGATAAACCCGCAAACATTACCCTGCCTTCGCTGGAGGGCAAAAAGGTATATGTCTGTCAGGACGCGGACGGAGCGGTTTCGCTCAGAACCCTTTCGGCGGACAGGCAAAAGCTCATTGAAGCGTTCAGGAAGATCACCGCAGCCGCATACTCAATGGAGGGAACGAGCGCGGAGGAAGTCGCGGCTAAAGCCGCTCTTGGCATGTCCCCTGCGGAAACGCTGTTTGCATTAAAAGTTTTCGAACAGCTGGGCATAATTTCATTTGAAAGCGGTCGCATCACCGTTTATAAGGGAATGAAAACTCAGCTCACGCAGTCGCCCCTTTACAATCTCATAAGCGGCTTGAACGGATAAGGGTAAGAATATGAAAACTGTTCTGGATAAAATCAACGAAAATTACGGCGACGCCGACAGACAGGTGCTGCTCAGGGCGTATCACTACGCGGAGGAAATGCACAAAAACCAGAAGCGCGCCTCGGGCGAACCTTATTTCACGCACCCGTGCGCCGTTGCGGAAATACTTGTCGACCTCGGCATGGACACTCCGTCCGTGGCGGCGGCTTTTCTGCACGACGTAATAGAAGATACCCCCGCAACGCCCGACGACGTGAAGAAGAATTTCGGCGAAGAAATTTTAACCCTCGTCGACGGCGTAACCAAACTCGATAAAATTCGCTTTCAGACGCACGAAGAAGAGGATGCGGAAAATTTCCGCAAAATTTTCGTCGCCATGGCAAACGACGTGCGCGTAATAATCATAAAACTCGCCGACAGACTGCACAACATGCGCTCTTTGAACTTCCTTTCCAAGGAGCGTCAGCAGAGAATTGCCAAGGAAACTCTGGATATTTTCACCCCGCTCGCGGGACGACTTGGTATTTCGCAGATGAAGTGCGAGCTGGAAGATTTATGCCTCAAATACCTCGACCCCGAGGCATACGAATACCTCGCTTCCAACATACATCAGCGGTTGGAGGAGAGGAGGAACTTCGTCGATTTCGTCGTTGCGCAGCTCCAGCACATGCTCGAAGAGGAAAATATCAAAGGCGAAGTGTTCGGCAGACCCAAACATTTCTATTCGATATACCGCAAGATGAAAAACAAGGGTCTCTCTCTCGACCAGATTTACGACCTCACCGCGGTGAGGGTAATCGTAAACACCACAGAGGAATGTTACGAAGTCCTCGGCAAAATCCACAAGCAGTGGAAGCCCGTTCCGGGAAGGATAAAGGACTATATCGCCACTCCCAAGCGCAACATGTATCAGTCGCTTCACACCACCGTCGTAACCAATTTCGGACAGTATTTTGAAATTCAGATACGCACGTTCGAAATGCACAAGATGGCGGAATACGGCATCGCGGCGCACTGGAAGTATAAGGAACAGAAGTCGAGCGAAAACAACTTCGACCAAAGGCTCAGCTGGATACGCGACGTCATGGACTGGCAGGGTTCTTTAAACGACAGCAAGGAATTTGTAGACAGCCTTAAAAACGACCTGTACGCAAACGAACTGCTCGTGTTCACCCCGCACGGCAAGGTGATTTCCCTTCCGCTCGAAGCCACGCCCGTAGACTTCGCTTACGCCATCCACTCGGAAGTGGGCAACAAGTGCGTGGGCGCAAAGGTAAACGGCAAGATAGTTCAGCTCAATTCAACTTTAAAGACGGGCGACGTCGTCGAAATTTTAACATCGTCCACGACAAAAGGACCTTCGTGGGACTGGCTCAAGTTCGTAAAGTCGGGTTCGGCGAGGGCGAAGATACGTCAGTTCTTCAAAAAGGAAATGAAGGACGACAACATAAAGACGGGCAGGAGCATGCTCGAAGCCGAAGCCAAGCGCAGGGGCTACAATTTGAACGACCTGCTCACGGACGAGGCTTTCAAAAAACTTTCCTCAAAGCTTGTCTTTGCTTCCGAGGACGAAATGATGGCGTCCGTCGGCTACGGCGCAGTCAGCGTCAACCAGATAATTTATAAGCTTATAGATTACTATAAGAAAGAAATACCCAAGCCCGTCAACGAGCTTGACGCCGAAAAACTCAAACATACTCCTGCGGGAAGCGTAACCGTAAAGGGTATGACGGGTCTTTTGGTACGCTTTGCGCATTGTTGCAATCCCGTACCGGGCGACCCGATTGTCGGCTTCATTTCGCGCGGCAGAGGCGTAATTGTTCACCGCCGCGACTGTCCCAACGTCAGCGGTATGGACGACAGCCGCATTCAGCCCGCAGAGTGGACGGGACAGACCGAAAAGGGCTTCATTGCGGGCATAAAGATAAGCGCGACGGACGAAAGCGGCGTCATCGCTTTCATAACGAGCGAAATCGCCCAGCTTCAGCTCACCATGACGCAGATAAACGGCAGAATAACCAAGGACGGCAAGGCGCTTTTCGACATAAATGTAAAGCTCAACAAGCGCTCCGACCTCGACCTTCTCATCAATCATCTCAAAAAGGACAAGCGCATAATAGACGTTTACAGAACGAGCAACTAAACTATGACAGTTCACAAAATTTATCCCGTCGGCTTTGCCGCAAATTCATATATCGTTACCGAGGACGGCGTCAGCTGCGTGGTCATAGACCCCGCGCAGCCACGCATACTTGAAAAGTGCCGCGAACTTGGATTGACCCCCGAATATGCCCTTCTCACGCACTGCCACTACGACCATATCGGCGGCTGCGGCGCGCTGTGGGGGCAGGGTGTAAAGATACTTTGCGGCGAGGACGAAAAGGACCTCGTCTTCGGCGAGGACAACCGCGCCATATTCCACGGCATAACCATTCCACATTTCGAAATATACAAAACGCTTTCGGACGGCGAGGAGGTTGAACTGTGCGGCATGAAATTCAAGGCGCTGTTCACCCCTGGACACACCCGCGGAGGGGTGTGCTATGTCTCAGGGAGAAATATCTTTTCTGGAGACACGCTCTTTTGCGAGAGCGTGGGCAGAACGGATTTTGCCACCGGCAGCTATCGTCAGCTTGTACAGTCGATAAACAGGCTGTACGCGCTTGAGGGCGACTATAAGGTGTACTGCGGACACGAGGACGACACAACTCTCGAACACGAAAGAATGTATAACCCTTACGTAAATAAAAGAAATGCTTAACACCAACACGGAATTTCTCCGTCCAGAAATAATGGACGTTCTTCGCCTGTTTGATTGCGACGGCGAAGACTTTACGCATTATTTTTATGCGGACGGCAACAAGTATATAAACTGCATAGAATATCGCGGCGAAATCCGCGATTTTTCTTACGAACGCGAAACTCACGACGACATAGAGTTCAAGCGCTACGCCCGCCGCTCGGCAAAGCTGGCGTTTTACGAACTGCTTTCTGTGGTCAAGGGCATAAATTTCCCTTACGGCGCGCTCACGGGTATAAGACCTACCAAGCTCGCCTATGCCGAAATGAGCGAGGGAAGAGACTATAAAAAGCTGCTTGAAGATATGCACGTCAGCGCGGAAAATATAGAGCTTGTCGGGCGCGTCATTGACAGTCAGCGCGGAATTTACGATAAAAAGGGCGGGCAGGATATATTTGTGAGCCTGCCTTTCTGTCCCACGAAATGCCGATACTGTTCGTTCATAACTTCGCCAATTTCTGCGACCGCGCAGTACGTTGATGCCTATATATCCTGCATCGAACGCGAATTACAGGCAATAAAGCCGCTTCTTTCGGACGTGCGTTCCGTGTACATCGGCGGAGGCACGCCGTTCGCGATAGAGGCGGTTCAGCTCGCCAGAGTTTATAAGGCGATAGCCGCCTTGAATCTTCCCGAGTGCGAATATACGGTGGAGGCGGGCAGACCGGACGTCTTCGACGAGGAAAAGTTAAAACTTTCCAAAGATTTCGGCGTCAGTAGAATATGCGTCAACCCGCAGAGTTTTTCGGACGAAACTCTCGCCCGCATAGGCAGGAAGCACACCGCCGCTCAGACCTTTGCCGCGTATAACATGGCGGAAAAGTACGGCTTTGACATAAACATTGACCTTATAGCGGGGCTTGACGGCGAGAGCTCAGACGATTTTTCCGAATCGGTTGACTGCGCCGTGCGCCTCAATCCCGCAAACATAACGGTGCATACGCTTTCGCTAAAGTCGGGAGCAAAATTAAAGGAAGAAATTCACAGGCTTCATGTAGAGGGTATCGCCGAAATGATAGCCGTCTCGCGCGAAAAATTGACCGCGGCGGGCTACGAGCCTTACTATATGTACCGCCAGAAGTATCAGGCGGGCGGGCATGAAAACTGCGGCTGGGCAAAATCGGGCAAGGCGTGCGTTTACAATATAGACGTCATGGAAGAAATTTCTGATAACATCGCAGTCGGCGCAAACGCCATTTCCAAGCGCATATTCGGCGGCGGACAGCGCATAGAGCGCAGCGATTCGCCCAAGGATATCCCCACGTATATCGCAAAATGCGACAAGGTAACGGCAGATAAGCTCGCCCTGTTCTCCCGTAAAGACTGAGGCAATGCAAGGTCAGAAAAATACTGCTCTAACACGGATATATCCCATATTGATTTTTGTTAATATACAAGCATGCTTCTCAATGAATTGATTGCGGTAAAAATTGAAGCTTTGCGCAATGAAAAGCGGACGGGGGCATATCCTCTCTGCAACAATGCGGCAACGCCATACGGAATTTACCGCAAATAACAGTTCTTTTGCGCAATATAAAATTAAAAAATTTACCAAGGATAAATATTATTTATAAAAGTAGCTTAAAATATTTGCTTTTTGCGGGCAGATATGGTAAACTTACATTTGTGTTACGGATACAAAGATTGCGCGAATACTCAACGGCTTTCTTTGTTTGCCGCAAATATATTCCATAGGAGGATAAATTAAATGGAAAAGTCAGAAATCATCGCAAAATTTGCAACCAAAGAAGGCGACACGGGTTCTCCCGAAGTGCAGATCGCACTCCTCACCGAGAGAATTAATCACCTCAACGAACATCTTAAGGAACACATCCACGACAATCACAGCCGCAGGGGGCTTCTCAAGATGGTTGGTCGCAGACGCGGACTTTTAGACTATCTTAAAAGCAAGGACATCGAAAGATACCGTGCTATAGTCGCTGCTTTGAACTTAAGAAAGTAATTTTGAACGGGCGGGCAAATCATATTCTTTGTTCGCCCGTTTTTATAAAATTGTCCGCGGCGGGCGTCGCGGGCGCAAGAACAGACAAGGAGAACGTATAATGGCAAATTTCAGACAATTCACAATGCCCGTCGGCGGTCGCGACGTCATAATCGAAGTCGGCAAGTATGCCGAACAGACTAACGGCGCGTGTGTTGTTCGTTGCGGCGATACCGCTGTTATGGTGTCGGTATGTATGTCCGCTTCTCCCAGAGAGGGCATGGATTTCTTCCCTCTTCAGGTAGATTACGAAGAAAAGATGTACGCAATCGGCAGAATACCCGGCGGTTTCAAAAAGAGAGAGGGCAGAGCTTCGGATAAAGCAATTCTCACCTCCCGTCTTATAGACAGACCTCTCCGTCCCCTTTTCCCCAAGGGACTTTATAACGACGTAGTGGTCATCGCTCAGGCGCTTTCGGTTGAACCCGACGTATCCCCCGAACCTCTCGCAATGATAGGTTCGTCGGTAGCTCTTTCCATCTCGGACATCCCTTGGGCAGGTCCCACGGGTTCGGTAGTTGTCGGCATGGTAGACGGCAAGTTCGTCATCAACCCCGACCTCGCCGAAAGACAGAAGAGCAGAATTCACTTAAACCTCGCAGGCACCAAGGACGCAATCCTCATGATAGAAGCAGGCGCGGACGAAGTTACCAACGACGAAATGGTCGGCGCAATTATGTTCGGTCATGAAGAAATCAAAAAAATCTGCGCTTTCATCGAGGACGTCATAGTTCCCGAAGTTGGCAAGAAGAAGCTCGAAATCGAACTCTATCACATTCCCGAAGAGCTTGACAAAGCCGTTCGCGAATACGCTTCCGAAAAAATTGACTGGGCTATCGATACTTTCGACAGACAGGAAAGAGAAGCAAGACAGGCTCAGGCTGAAAAGGAAATTTTAGAGCATTTCGCAGAAATTTATCCCGAAAATACCAGAGAGGTAAAGGACAGCATCTATTACCTCACCAAGGAAAAGGTTCGTGCAAAGATATTCGATAAGGGTATCCGTCCCGACGGCAGAGGACTTAAAGACGTTCGCCCCATCTGGTGCGAAAGACACGTTCTTCCCCGCGTTCACGGTTCCGCCGTGTTCACCCGCGGACAGACGCAGACTTTAACCACCTGCACGCTCGGCATGCTTGGCGAAGCGCAGAAGCTCGAAGGTCTGGACGAAGAAACTTCCAAGAGATATATGCACCAGTATAACTTCCCCGGCTACTGCACGGGCGAAGCAAAGGCTTTGAGAAGCCCCGGCAGAAGAGAAATCGGACACGGCGCACTCGCTGAAAGAGCGCTCGTTCCTGTCATTCCTTCCGAAGAGGAATTCCCGTATGCTATAAGAGTTGTCAACGACATCATGTCGTCCAACGGCTCGTCCTCGATGGCATCCGTATGCGGTTCTACCATGGCGCTCATGGACGCGGGCGTTCCCATCAAGAACCCCGTAGCAGGCGTCGCAATGGGACTTATCAAAAATCAGGAAACGGGCGAATTCCGCGTACTCACCGACATTCAGGGACTTGAAGACTTCCTCGGCGATATGGACTTCAAGGTAGCAGGTACGGTAAACGGCATAACCGCCATCCAGATGGATATTAAGATCAAGGGTATTTCCGAAGAGATTATGCACACCGCCATCAATCAGGCAAACGAAGGCAGACAGTTCATTCTCTCCAAGATGCTCGAATGCGTTCCCGAAGTCGCTCCCCAGCTCTCCGTTTACGCACCCAAGATTATCAGCTTTGAAATCGCTCCCGACAAGATCGGCGACGTCATCGGCAAGCAGGGCTGCGTAATCAAGAAGATAATGGAAGAGACCAACACCCAGATAGATTTCAACGACGACGACAGCGGCAGAGGCTACATCTCCACAGTAGGTCCCGTAGAAAACGCAGAGCGCGCAAAGGCAATCATCCTTTCGATAGCTCACGATCCCGAAGTGGGCGATATGTTCGTCGGCACCGTCGTGCGCATACTCAACTTCGGCGCGTTCGTCGAATTTGCTCCCGGCAAGGACGGCATGATACACATCTCCAAGCTCTCCAACAAGCGCGTTGAAAAGGTTGAAGACGTAGTAAACATCGGCGACACCGTCAAGGTAGAAATCATCAAAATCGGCGAAAAGGGTATCGACCTCAAATTGCTCGAAAAGATGTCTTAAACTTAAAAATCAATAAAAAAGGCGTGCGCCTCGGCGCACGCCTTTTTTGTCTATTTGTTAAGTTCGTGCGGGGATATATGCCGACCAATTGCAGAAATTTGCCTACGGAAAGCGACGCTCTCCGCGCAAAAATATCAATGTGCGGAGGCAAATCGCGGCGCAACCCCGTTAGGGCAAATACCCGAAAGTTTTAAGAAAAGTAACTTATCGCGCCCTTGAAAATAGCGTAAGCCGCCAATGTCTGGTAATCTTCGGAAACGAGCAGCGTTTCGTCCTCGGCGTTTGATAAAAATCCGCATTCAACTATCACTGACGGAGAGGAGGTACACTTAAGCATGTAGTAATCTCCCGCGAGCGCGGTGTTGGAGGCAATGCCGCCCTCAAGAAGGTTCATCTGTTTCTGAATGAGTAGGGCAAGCTCTTTTGACGTGCTGCTGTTGTTATCGTAAAATACGTGCGCGCCACGCTTGGAGGGCAGGGGGCAGGTGTTCTGGTGAACGGAAATAACCATGTCTGCGCCGCACTCTTCGATTATCTGTTTGCGTTTCTGCATGTCGCGCATTTTAAAGCCGCTCGCCGTCGTGCCGTACAGCCCCGCCTGCGTGGAGCGCGTCATCACGCACTCAAACCCCGCGTTTGTAAAATACCCTTTGAGTTTGCGCGCGATTTCAAGGTTTATGTCGCTCTCTTTTACGGATGTGTTCACGCCGTAAACGCCCGCGTCTATGCCGCCGTGCCCTGCGTCTATAACTATTACGGGCAGGTCGGAATTAATCTCGGTCTGCACCGCGCCCGCCGATACGTTTATGCACGCGCCGATAAAAACGCCGCACAAAATCACGCATAAAATGTATACAAGGGTTTTCTTTTTCAGCACAAACATTTTCACGCTATATACTACGATACTATTGCAATTTTTATGCAAAAGTGGTATAATTTAAACATATATGTTTAACCTTGAAAAAACAATGACTGCGCAGACCGCAAGGCAGTTGTCGCCCGTAACGCTTGCATTCGTGGGCGATGCGGTCTATTCGCTGTATATAAGAGGACAGCTCGCGGCGTCTTCGGACAGGCGTCCCGCCGAGCTGCAGAAAATGGCTTCCTCAAAGGTCTCGGCGCACGGACAGAGCGAACTTTTAATAGAGCTTGAAGCGCGCTTTAATGAGGAAGAGCACGAAATTTTTCTGCGCGGCAGGAACGCAAAAAAAGCTACCAAGAGCAAGAACGCCGAGGTTGCGGAATACAATCGCTCCACGGGTTTTGAAGCCGTTTTAGGCTTTCTCTGGCTTACGGGACGGATTGAAAGAATATGTCAGCTTCTGGGGGAATAATTTATGCAGACTGAAGGAAGAAATGCCGTAGCCGAACTTTTAAAGAGCGGCAGAACGGTTGAAAAGATAATGATGGAAAAGAACCCGCAAGGTTCTTTGAATAAAATATTTGCCGAAGCGCGCAAAGCGGGCGTTCGCGTGCAGTTCGTAGATAAAAACGTTCTCGACAAACAGAGCGTAACGGGCAGACACCAGGGCTGCATAGCCTTTTCGTCCGATTACCGCTATTGCGAGCTGGAAGACATACTCTCGAGCGGCGAGAGCGGCAACGGCTTCGTTATAATCTGCGACGGAATAGAGGACGTGCATAATCTCGGCTCGATAATAAGGGTGGCGGAATGCGCAGGCGCTAACGGCGTAATAATACCTTCCAACAACAGCGCCGCCGTAACCGAAACGGTCGTGCGCGTGTCTGCGGGCGCGGCTAACCACGTAAAGGTTGCAAGGGTAAATTCGCTCGGCAATGCGATAGCCAAACTCAAGGAAAGCGGCTTCTGGCTGTACGCTCTCGAAGCCGACGGCACGGACATATATTCCGCCGACTTAAAGGGCAACGTTGCCCTCGTCATAGGCGGCGAGGACAGCGGAGTGAGAAAGCTGACGCGCGAAAAGTGCGACTTCACGCTCTCCATTCCCATGCGCGGCAAAGTCAATTCGCTCAATGCCTCCGTAGCTTTGGGCATAGCCGCATACGAGGTGTTAAAGACGCACTTATGACGGATAACGAGCTGGTTTTGCTCTTTAAAAAGGGCGATAAAAACGCCTGCGATGCTCTTCTCAACAGGTATAAACCCGCAGTCCTTCGCACGGCGAGAAGATTTTTCCTTTCGGGCGGAGAAACGGAAGACCTCGTTCAGGAGGGCATGTGCGGACTGTATTCCGCCATGCTGACTTTTTCCGAGGGCGATTTTTCTTCCTACGCATACGCCTGCATACGCAACAGGATAGTAGACGCGGTAAAGCGTTCTTCGAGCGGCAAGAACGCCGCGCTCAACAGCTCGCTGCCCATCGACGGCGAGGGCGGAGCGATCGTTTCGGATTTTTCCAGCCCCGAGGACGAGCTTATAAGTTCGGAGCGCCTTGACGAAATCAACGTAATCATGCGCGACAATCTTTCGCCCCTCGAATACAAAGTCATGCAGCTTTATGTCGACGGCGCGGCAATGGCGGAAATCTGCCTCGCGCTCGGCAAAAACTATAAGTGTATAGATAACGCGATAACGCGTTCAAAAAAGAAATTACAGAAAATAATCAAAGGAGACTGACATGGCATATCTTGCATATTACCGCGCGTTCCGTCCGTCGACTTTCGACGAAGTCGTCAGGCAGGAACACATTGTCAGAATTCTCAAAAACCAGATAAAATCGGATAAGATAGGTCATGCCTATCTGTTCTGCGGTCCGAGGGGAACGGGCAAAACTTCGCTCGCTAAAATTTTTGCGCGCGCCATAAACTGCCTCGACCCCAAAGACGGTTCGCCCTGCGGAAAATGCGCCGTGTGCAAGGCGCTTGCGGACGGGGCAAATATGGACATAGTCGAAATAGACGCGGCTTCCAACAACGGCGTGGACGAAATGCGCGACTTGCGCGACAAGGTGCAGTATCCTCCCGTCGCGGGCAGCAAAAAGGTCTACATCATAGACGAAGTCCACATGCTCTCGCCCTCGGCTTTCAACGCCGTTTTAAAGACGCTCGAAGAGCCGCCCTCTCACGCGGTGTTCATACTCGCCACCACCGAACCTCAAAAAATACCCGCAACCATACTTTCGCGCTGCATGCGCTTCGATTTCAAATTAATTCCCCAGTCCGACCTCGAAAAACTCATTAAGAGCGTGTTCGACAGGACGGGTAAAGAGTACGAAGACAGCGCGGTTTCCGCAATCGCCCGCGCGGGTGCGGGCAGCGCTCGCGACAGCCTTTCTATAGCCGACATGTGCGCCTCGTACACTGCGGGCAAACTCACTTATAACGATGTTTCCGCCGTGCTCGGTGCGGCAGACTTTGAAAGCGTTGCTAAGATTATGCGCGCAGTGCTTTCGGGCGATGCCTCCGAAGCTCTCGCCCTCACCGAAAAATCTCTCTCGTCTGGCAAAGGCGTCGGCACGCTGTGCAAGGATATGCTTTCGTTTTTAAACAGCGCAGCCATAGTAAAGATGTGTAAAAACGCGCGCGAGATTGTCAACCTGCCCGACGACAGATACGCCCTCATTCAGCAGGCGGCGGACTGCACGGACGGACACGGCATACTCCGCGCAACCGAAATACTTTCCCGCTGCGAAGGCGATATGCGCTATGCGCTCAACGGCGCGGTTACGCTCGAAACGGCTGTGCTCAAGAGCGCGATGCCGCAGACCGACTACAACATCGACGCGCTGATTTCCAGAATTTCCGCGCTCGAAAAAAAGATAGAGGAGGGCAATTTCGCCCCTTCAAAAAATTTCGCGGAAGTCAATGTGCCTTCGTCTGAGAAAAGCGAGCTGGCTTATGTTAAAAAGAGCGCGCCTTCGCGCAATATAGCCGAACGCGAAGAAATTAAGGTTTTCGACCAACCTTCGCCCTTCGACGCTCCGCAATCTCCCTCGACAGAACGCCGCACGGCATTGAATGATGTGCGCACTCGCGAACAGGTAGCTGCGCAACCCGAAAGACAATCCGCAGCGCATGGTGTAACGCAGCCAGAACGCGGGGCGAACGATTATAAAGACGCCGTTCAGCCCGCGCTTTGGGAAAACGCCCCTGCCAATCCCGAACAGGCAGGTTCGCTGACGGACGCCGAAAAGAGCAAGGTGTTCGCCGGGCTTTTAAGGCTCTTCCGAACCACGCGCAGAAATGCCGTTCTGTTCACGCTCTGCATGGATCTGGAGAGCGCGTTCGAGGGCGACAAACTCATTCTCTACACGCAGACGGACGCCGTGTATAAGGCGCTCAACCGCGAGGAGAACGCAAAGTTTATAAGGGAAGCTCTCGCCGAACTCAACGTTTACTCATTTGAAGTAAGGTTCAAAGCTGCGAGCGAGGACAAATGGGAAAGCGCCGAAAGGCGTCTTAAAGAAAATTTTAAGGGAATAGATATAGATATAAAGTAAAAAAGGAGTGTAAATTATGGGATATAAAGGCGGCGGCATGGGCAACATGCAGAACATCATGAAGCAGGCTCAGAAAATGCAGGAACAGATGCAGGAAGTGGAAAAGGAGCTTGAGGACTGGGAAGTCGTCGGAACTTCCGGCGGCGGAAACGAGGGCGATGAAACGGTAGTCGTCTACATGAACGCCAAAAAGATTATAAACGGCATAGAGTTCGGCAGCGGAATATCGTCCATGGTCGATTTGTCCGACGAAGACGACGTCGAAATGCTCGAAGACCTCATTATGGCGGCGATTAACGACGGCTATAAAAAGGCTGACGAAGTTTACGAAGAAAAGATGGGACCTTTCGGCAATATGGGCGGTCTCGGCGGACTGCTTTAAGCTGACTGCAGGTTTTTATGGAAATTTTTATCGAACCTATCGGCAAACTCATAAACGAGTTTTCCAAACTTCCGGGCGTGGGCAAAAAGACGGCGCAGAGGTACGCATATAAGGTCATAAACATGACCGATGCGGAAGCGCAGGCGTTCGCTTCGGCAATTACCGACTGCAAGCGCCGCGTGCGCTACTGCAAAATCTGCGGCAACTTCACAGAAAACGAAGTCTGCTCGATCTGCGCAACCCGCGATAAATCGGTAATCTGCGTAGTCAGAGAGCCGCGCGACGTCATCGCCATGGAAAAACTGCGCGAGTATAACGGCGTTTACCACGTTCTGCACGGCGTAATTTCGCCCATGGACGGCGTCGGTCCAAACGACATTCGCATTAAGGAACTGCTCGCGCGCATCGACGAAAACGTAAAGGAAGTAATAATGGCAACAAATCCCGACGTCGAGGGCGAGGCTACGGCTATGTACATAGCCAAAATTTTAAAGCCGCTCGGCGTAAAGGTAACCAGGCTCGCCCACGGCATACCCATAGGCGGCGAGCTGGAATATACCGACGAGGTAACGCTCTCGCGCGCCCTGTCGGAAAGGAAACCTCTATGAACACAAGCGTTTTAGGTTGCGGCAGGTGGGGTTCGTTCCTCGCGTGGTATCAGGCAACCGTACTTAAAAACAACGTCGTACTGTGGGGGGGAGAGGGCAGAAAGTCCTACGAAATTCTCAAAAACGAGGGCAAGAACGAATACCTCTCTCTCGATAAATCTATAAATCTCACGAGCGATCTCGACTTCGCGCTCGGCTCTGCGGACGTCGTCATAATATCTATAAGCGCGCAGGCTCTCAGGCAGTTCGTCAAAAAAATTGTGTCCCGCCCCGTCAGCCTTGCGGACAAAAAATTCGTGCTGTGCATGAAGGGTATAGAAGAAGGCACGGGCATGCGCCTCACCGAGGTCTGCGCACAGTGCGGACTTCCGCCCGAAAATACCGCCGTCTGGGTAGGTCCCGGGCATATTCAGGCGTTTCTCGCGGGTATACCTAACTGCATGCTCGTAGACAGCGTCAATCCCGAACTTACAAAATTTCTCGCAGACGGCTTCAAGAGCAAGCTCATCCGCTTTTACTACGGCAACGACCTCATCGGAACCGAAGTGGGCGCTGCGGCAAAGAACGTTTTAGGCATAGTTGCGGGCGTTCTGGACGGATGCGGCTATGTCAGTTTGAAAGGTCCTTTGATGTCCCGAGGCGCGTTCGAGGTTGCCTCGCTCATCAAGGCGATGGGCGGCAATTTCAATTCGGCATACGGGCTTGCGCACCTCGGCGATTACGAAACCACGCTCTTTTCGCCCTATTCCAACAACCGCCGTTACGGCGAAATGATGGCGCAGGGCGTTCGGTTTGAAAAGCTCGCCGAAGGCGTAATGACCGCCAAGGCGATGAAGGAGCTGGGCGAAAAATACGGCATAGAATTGCCCATAACCAACGCCGTGTACGAAGCATGTTTTCTTTCGCACGCCTTCGAGGGAGGGGACGGAAAGGATAAGTGCATGCAAATAATTTTAAAATTGTTTGAACGCCAAACAAAGTGCGAATTTTACGATAAATAAGGCAAAAAAGATTGCCAAAACGGTCGTTTGGTATTAAAATTATACTGTTTTAATTTTTTCCCTCAAGAGGTTTTATGTTAAGAACGGATTTAAGAAACGTGGCGATAATCGCCCACGTCGACCACGGCAAGACTACGCTGGTCGATGCAATGCTCAAACAGAGCCATACCTTCCGTGATAATCAGGCGGTTGACGAAAGGGTTATGGACAGCAACGCGATAGAGCGCGAAAGAGGCATAACCATACTCGCAAAAAATACATCCATACACTATAAGGGCGTCAAGATAAACGTCGTCGATACTCCGGGACATGCCGATTTTTCGGGCGAAGTAGAAAGAGTTATGATGATGGTCAACGGCGTGCTCGTACTCGTCGACGCGGCGGAAGGTCCCATGCCACAGACGCGCTTCGTCATGCAGAAAGCGCTTGAAATGGGACACAGACTGATAATCGTCGTCAACAAAATCGACCGTCCCGACGCTCGTCTTGACGAAGTCAAGGACGAAATTTTGGAACTTCTCCTCGAACTCGACGCTTCCGACGACCAGCTCATGAGCCCCGTCGTCTGGTGCTCGGGCAGACAGGGTACGGCAACTCTCGACCTCGATAAACCCGGCACGGACTTAACTCCGCTTTTTGAAACCATACTTTCGCACATTCAGCCCATGGAAGTGGACGAAAAAGGTCCCGCGCAGATACTCTGCTCTTCCATTGACTATAACGACTATGTCGGCAGAATAGGCATAGGCAGAATAGAGCGCGGCACGGTAAATGCGGGACAGGGCGTAGTTGTTACCAACTACAACAACCAGATGCTCCGTCAGCAGGGCAAGATTGTCAACCTCTATCAGATAGAGGGTCTCGAAAGGGTGAACTGCGACAGCGCCAAAGCGGGCGACATAGTATGTTTCTCGGGACTTGAAAAGATTAATATCGGCGATACGGTGTGCTCGCCCGATTGCGTCGAAGCGCACAAATTCGTAAAGATAACCGAACCCACCGTGGAAATGACTTTCTCGGTAAACGATTCCCCCTTCGCGGGCAGAGAGGGCAAGTGGGTAACCACACGCCACCTCAGGGACAGACTGTTCAGGGAACTTTTGAGGGACGTTTCGCTCAGAGTTGAAGAAACGGACTCCGCCGACAGCTACCGCGTTTGCGGCAGGGGCGAAATGCACCTTTCCATACTCATCGAAAACATGCGCCGCGAGGGTTACGAATTCCAGGTATCCACGCCCCGCGTCATGTATAAAGAGATAGACGGTCAGAAATACGAACCTATCGAAAGGCTCATAGTCGACATTCCCGAAGACGCCGCAGGCGCCGTATTCCAGAGCATGGGCAACCGCAAGGGCGAACTTCTGCACATGTCTGCAATCGGTTCGCGCACGAGGCTCGAATTCCTCGTTCCCGCGCGCGGACTTTTCGGCTATAAATCCGAATTCCTCACCTCTACAAAGGGCGAGGGCGTCATGAACAGCGTGTTCTTTGAATATCAGCCTTTCAAGGGCGAACTTTCCCGCCGCGATACAGGCTCTCTCGTCGCATTCGAAACGGGTGAAGCCGTAACGTACGGACTGTTCAACGCGCAGGGCAGAGGCACTCTGTTCATCGGCGCGGGTACGCCCGTCTACGAGGGCATGGTCATAGGCGAAAGCCCCAAGAACGAGGACATAAATGTCAACGTCTGCAAGACCAAGCACCTCACCAATACGCGTTCTTCCTCTTCGGACGACGCTCTCAGACTTATCACTCCCAAGAAAATGAGTCTCGAAGAATGTCTCGAATTCCTCGGCGACGACGAACTTCTCGAAGTTACGCCCAAGAACATCCGCATACGCAAGCGCATACTCGACAGCGAGCTTCGCGCCAAAGCGAACGCAAAGATAAAGAAGGGTCTCGCTTAAAGAAAGGGTGGCACATATGCGCCGACCAACTTAAAATAAAGCCTTAAACAATAACTTTTGCGCCGCCGCAGATTTGTATCTGCGGCGGCGCTTTTTTTTATGCGAACAAGCGTAATATTTCAAGTCCCGTCCGCATAAGTTATTTAACTGACGGGAGGGAAAAATATGGAAAACGTTCAACACACTTTAACCATAGAAAACAGAAAGCGGCTCAGCGCTTCGGGCATAGAGGGAGTGCGCGATTTTTCTCCCGCTTCGTTTACGCTCATTTACGGCGAGGGCAGAATTATCGTCAGCGGCAGCGACATGAAGATAACCGCGTTCTCCAAGCAGACGGGCGCGTTTGCGGCAGTCGGCAACTTTACTGCTGTAAAATATGCGGCAAAGGGCGAAAGCTTTGCCAAAAAACTCTTTAAATGAGCCAGACTGCTATTTTTTTCGTCTGCGCGGCAACGGGCATAATTTCGGGCTTCGCGTACGACCTTCTGTATGCCGCGCGCACTTTTTTTTGCGGCGTCGCGCCGTCGGGCGCGCGCGCAAAAATTATTGTCTTTTCGTGCGACGCGCTCTACTTTGTCTGCCTCGCGGCAATGTTCCTCGCGTGCGCGTATTTATTCGATTTTTACGAAATCCGCGCATATATGCTCGCCGCGTGCGCTCTCGGAGTTGCGCTGTATCTAAAAAGTATGCACTTAACTGTTGCATTTCTGATAAATAAAGTGTATAATAAGTGCAGAAAAATAAAAAAATCAAAGGAAAAGCCGAAGTGCAGGACGAAAAGAAAAAAAGGATAATAGCGGCTGCAACCGTCGCCGCCGTATTGCTTGTTGTCATTCTGTTTGCCGTAGTGGTATATCAGATTATAGACATAAGCGTTCTCAAATCGCGCAAAGCCCGCCTCGAAACCGAGTATAATAATATACTCGAACAGATCGACGAAGGCGGAGACTGGCTCGAACAGTTCGAGCTTAACGAGGATAAAATTCTCTATCAGCTTGCTCTGCAGTACGGCTACAGACCCCGCTGAACATGAAAAAAATTGCCGCTATCGACATCGGCTCCAATTCCGTTCGCCTTATGATGTGGGCGGACGGAAAAACTTTATATAAGCGCATAGACACAACCCGCCTGGGCGAAGGACTTGCCTCGTCGGGAAAAATGAAGACCGAAGCCATCGAGCGCACGGCTCTCGCCGTCTCAAGGTTTGTCGGACAGGCAAAGGCGGAGGGCGCAGAAAAGGTTTACGCTTTCGCCACGGCAGCCGTCCGTTCGTCCTCGAACAGGTCGCAGTTTACCGACAGGGTAAAAGAGCTTTGCGGCGTTGAAGTGGACGTTGTTTCGGGCGAACGCGAGGCGGAACTCGGCATAAACGGCGCGCTCGGCAAGAGCGACGGCGGCATTATCGACGTCGGCGGAGCTTCTACCGAAATAACGCTCAGAAAGGACGGAAATAGGGTTTATTCCCGCAGTCTGGACGTCGGAACGGTCAGACTGTACGATATTTGCGGCAGGGACTTTGACAAGCTGCAAAGCTATATCCGCGAAGTCATAAAAGGTTACGGCGAAGTTCGCGCCGACGGGCTTGAAATGCGCGCTATCGGCGGCACGGCAACAACCATAGCCGCGGTTTCGCTCTCTCTCGAAAAGTACGATCCAACCCGCACGCACGGCGCGGTCGTAACGATCGAGCAAACGCAGGATATGGCGAGGCGCTTTCTCGGCATGGAAGTGGAGGAAGTTAAAAAAGTTATCGGCATGGATGCGCGCAGGGCGGACGTGATAGGCGGAGGATGTCTGCTTATGTCAGAAATAATGAAAATGCTCGGCGTGCGCACAATAACAGTTTCCGAAAACGACAACCTCGAAGGTTATGTTCTCGCAAAGGAGGAATTATGAGGGGCAAAATTTTATTCTTTTCGTCGCTCGCCGTCCTTTTGGGACTGGGCGCGCTGTGCGGATACATATTCTGCGTGCGCACCGATTTCGACGGAGCGGGGCTGGAAAGTCTCATTCCCGCATATCTCGCGCTGCTCATAGTCAGCGTGCCTTTTTCGGATTTCGTTCACGAGGGTGCTCACCTTATAGTCGGTCTGTGCGCCAACATGGGTATTAAGCCTGACAGATACAGAATTTTTCGCACATCGTCTGTCAACGTCTGTCCTAAGGGCGTAAAACACATGCGCCTAAGAATGATTTTGACGGCTTCCGCGGGCGTCGCAATAAATCTCGCCTGCGCCGCGATAGGCATAATTTCAATCCTTGTTCCGCAAGTACCCGCAACGCTGTGCGTGCTCCTTCCTTATTCGGCTTATCTCTTCCTGCTCAACGCCGTTCCCGCCGAACTTTCCGGCGGAAAAAACGACGGCATGATAGTGTGGGAGCTTTTAACTCTTTCGGACAGCGCAAAAGTTATGCTCGTCATACTGCGCATACAGGGTTCGATAAGGTCGGGCATCAAGCTCGAAGAAATTCCCGAAGCCATGCTCTTTGAAGTACCTCAGCTGCCCGAAGACGATATAAACTTCATCATCTTAACGCAGCTCAGGTATGAATATTATCTCGCCGTCGGCAACGACAGCGAAGCGTACAAATATTTCATGCGATATAAAGACCTCATAAAGTATCTTCCCTCCGAATATAAAAAATCGGCGGACAAAACTTAAATTCCCCGCAATGCAGAAAAATAAAAAACTGTCGGCGGACAAAACTCAGAGAGCCGCCGCGCGAACGCCGTTCGCGCGGCGGCTGTCTTTATGTCTTTCAGCAATTTTTAATTGTTTTCCGACATGCGGAGCTATACTTTATTCCAATTGAGGCATTAAAAATTTCTTTGTATTCAAGCCGCGTTTGCCATTGTATTTTCGCTTGTAAAATTAAACCATGGTTCGCGCAAATGAAAATTCCGACAATGCGGCGGGACGTATAAAAACGCCGTCCGTGAGCCATCCAAACCTTGATTTGCGGCTTTCAGTTTGGCAGGGAAAGTCTGCCGAAGCAGAACGGGCACAAAAAATCGTTTATCCTCGCGCATTCGCGGCAGACGTGATTTCCGCACGCGGCGCATTCGTAAATCTGCTCCTGCGGCACATTTTTTTTGAGGCAGAGTTCCTTTATTTCGTTCATAAAATAAGCATGTTCAATTGCTCGCTACGTATTCGCCGAAAGTGAAAAGTCAAGTATTTTTATAGAATTTTTTTTTAAAATTCAAAAATAATTTTTACGAGCCGTTATAATCGGAACAGATATAAGCCTTTCAGGTAGAAAGGCTTACATAAAAAAAGAGTACAGCGCAAAAACTGTACTCTTTTTTTGTACGACAAAAAGCCGCTTATTTCAGGCGGCTATCAACATTTTTGAAAGTGTACTTTCAAAAACTCAACAAATAGATGACATATAAAAATTGAACATATCCGCAGAAGTTGCATAGTCAAATATCTCCCTCGGATATGTATTTACCCATTTTTCAACATATTTTATTTGATTATCGCTATACTTTGTAAAGTCTGAGCCTTTAGGAAGCAAACGGCGAATTTCACGGTTTAAGCGTTCATTGCTTCCACGTTCGCATGATGTGTACGGGTGGCAATAATAAACAGATGTACGCTTGCCGCCATAGATAGACTTTTCAAGACCTGAAAAGTCCGAAAATTCCGAACCGTTATCAACAGTAATCGACTTAAAGACCTTTCGGAACTTTGAACCGAACCGCCGTTCAAGTTTATTGACATAATGCACAACGGTAGCCGTCTTACGGTTAGGCATGCGCATTATAATTTCATATCGCGTTAAACGCTCTGTAAACACAAGGAGCGTATCACGGCTTAACTTCCTGCCAACAACGCAGTCCATTTCCCAATGCCCGAATGAATTGCGCAAAGCAATGTCAGGTGGACGACGTTCAATGCTTGTACCTCTCGGCGGTCGTTTAACTCTCGTCTTTTTGTACTGTTTGCGTTTTTGACCGCAAGGCAAATGCTCGGAGCATATGCCCATAAACAACCCCTGCGCCACATAGCGATACATCGTCGTTTTGCTTACAATCGTTTTACACGGCTTAATGCGCTTAATCTCGCCGCATACCGCCGCAGGGGAGAGCTTATCCCGAATAACGCGCTTTTCAACATAGCGGATAAACTCATAATCGTTGCCGACTTTCAAAGGCGCACCGTGCGCCGTCTGATTGAGCCGATATTTTTCCTCTGCAAGTTCAGGACTGTACGCCGACACAACATTGTAATGATTTTCGCCCCAATAGTCCGTATAACTATATTTTTTCTGCGTACATGCACCGCGCTTAATTTCATTGTACACAGTCGCAAGGCATATACCTAACTGTTTGGCAATCTGCCGTTTATGTACATTTGCTTTCAACAACGCCTCTAATTGTAGCCGTTGCGTGTATGTAAGATTTTTCGTTCCTTTCCGTTTCATGTCCTTAGTCCGTCCTTTGTCCGTTTTGTCCGTCAGTTTCCGTAAAAATTTGTGTTCCGATTATAGTTAAAATTTGCACAGAGAGCACAACGCGCCACCTTGTCATAAGACGAGCGGCGGCGTTCGCCGCCGTGCCAAGGTGGCGCGTTGTGCGCACCTACTTACCGACTGATTTTGTGGTGTATCCGTGCGAAACGGGGGCGCGGGCAAGCCTCGCGCCCCCGTTAATGCTTAAAAACATTTGCCGTATGCGGCAAAATAGCACTTCCAGAGCAAGCCGAAAAGCGCCGTATGTAAGCCATAGGCGCAAGTGATGAGCGATGAAGTTTTACATGGAATTATCCCACTAATTGTGGGTTACACAGCAGGTCAGTAAAAGACATCTGCTTTGAATAGCGCATACGCGCAATATCACGTTCCCAATCAATCACATCGTCAAAAAGTATGAACTTCTGAACAAAGTCATTTTTAAGTTCTGTAACAATATCTTTTGCCGTCAACTTCTTGCAAATTTCCGTAGGTATGCCCCTGCTGTAAACAATCCGCTCATTCGTCTTGCCTATGTATTTAAGTATGTAATCCACATTGTTTCCGTACTCTAATTGCATATCGCTTATTTCCTCAAAATCGTTCCGTCCGAAAGCCCTTTCAAAAAAACTGTTTTCGTGCCGTGTCTGCATGCGCCCCTGCGCCGTACTGTAATCTGTCTTTTCGGTCAGCGTGCCTATCATCTCGCCAGCAGGGACATATAACAGACCATGAAAGTGTAAACGCCCTGTTTCAGGAGCGCGCTCAAATACGCCCATATAACGCCAACCGCGGCGAGTGTGCAGATTTGAAAGGCAACGGCGGAGCTTGCGCCTGAACGTTTCCTCATCGTGTTTGCTATCATCGTATGTAAAAGTAACAAAGCAATTCCATTTGTTAAGGTAAGCCTTACGGCGGAAACGCTTTTTACGGTGTAAAAGATTATTAAATTTGCGTTTAATCTTTTCATCGATTTTTTTACTCTCGATTTCACGTTCAGTAAACAGCTTAGATAAACCCGAATGAATATAATCAGACATAGGCTTATCAATTTTCTTATCGCGTAAACCTTTATTATACGCTTGCAAGAATAAATTATCGAACATTATATCAAACGCTGAACGGGAATAACCGAAGCCGACATTAGAAGATATATCAATCTTTTCTGAGGCAGGGGTAAAAACACGGTGCTTAATTTCCCTTTTCTTATCACGCACAAAACGCCGAAATATTGTATTTTTTTGCTCATCGGTATAATCGTCCGACTTCCTGCGGCGTTCCGGCAGATCCTGCGGTTTTTTGCCCGAACGCCTGCAAGAAGTTGCAACTAAATGTCTGCCGTCATTGTATATCTTGAATGTCATCGGCGTATCATCGAGAAAGGGGAACGGACAACCTGTTATATTGTCAGTCTGAATAAGGTTAGCGATACTCATTTTTTTACCTCATAATTACTTTAACACCGCTACGCGGAAGAACACCCTTGCAGGGTAGGAGCTGATAGAAAAGAATTATTTGCCTTGCCGAGCCTTTCGTTCTGCCGCACAATCGCGCATGGCGCACATAAAGCCTTTTGCATATTGAACGCTCTGTCGGGAATTATCGCCCTTGCAAGCAAGTTCTTTGTTAAAATCAATATCATTCATCAAATCACGTTTACGCTTCTTAGAGGCTTTCGAATAAGCTCTGTACGCCTTGACGCCTATCCGATACCCATAAGCAAATGATGATGTCTGATTACTATTATAACGCAATTTTTCATCAACTGTACGCTTCATATTACAGCAATCCCCCGTGCAACTTCAATTATTTTATCGCCACATAAAGTTACGCAATAGCGATAACCACGCAGATTTACGCTATGCGCAATGTTACCATTCGCAAGCGGAACAGAGTGCACAAGCTGAATATAACGCCGATGTGTTGTTAAAGCTTTGGCGAGTGTGTTCAACAACCGCTCGTACTCAAACTGTGTCATATATACCCCCTTTTTGAAAGTACACTTTCAATTTTAAAAAGTTGTAAAAAATGTATTGACTTATCATCAAATTTGAATATAATAATTAATAGAGCGTAGGCATTAAGCCAAGCGCAAAATTTTGTGCCCCTCTCGAAAGAGTGAGTGTGCCTAACACGTAAGTTTATCTTACGTGTTATTTTTTTGTGTACTTACCAACAAACCATTTATGACGGTCTTTTATCCGTTTATAGCCTATATTTTTAATATCGGACAATTTTATATTTTTGATATTGCCATCTAAATTAACAGCAGACCAACGAGAAAAATTACTATCAGACTTAGGAACAGAATATAACATACCGCGTTTAACTTTGCCGAGTTTATCAAAATCATATCGACCATTTTTATCCTCAAGAGAGGTAATTATATTCACATTACATTTACGACCATCTGTTTCACGAATATATACATAATGTCCACCTGCAACAGGCTCACCATTTTTATCTACAAGACCTAAAACTTTATTATCGCAAAAACCAATTTTACCGACATAAGATTTTTTTAATTTGCTCATAAACGAAACCTCAATAATTTAATTCATAATCTTTACCAACCTTAGCATAAGGCAAAACTAAGAATAAAGACAAAAAATTAAAAACAATCAATAAAAAAGCAACAAAACTATATTGTAAAATTTTTTTTCATATAACGAACCTTATTTTTGAAAGTACACTTTCAATTTTAAAAAGTTGTAAAAATTGTATTGACTTTTATGTGCAGATGAATATAATAGTTAACAGAAAGGTTGTGTATTGTTCGCCATAAGGCTTGAACGTTGGTGAATGAACGATTTATCGGCTCCCCGACCTTTCTTTTTTTATGCCCTATTATTTACAGGGCTTTTTCTTTTTACGTTTGCCTTCATCCTCAATAACTTTTTTAACTTTCGGCTTATCACTTGCGGCAAAACGCCACCCTTTCAATCTAACATTACGAACGCCTTTATCAACCCTATCAGGCTTAGGTCGTATGTAAGCTTTATCCGTCCTGTTAGGCTCAGGGTTAACGTCAAGCGGGATATTTTCAACGCCATTCGTTACAGAACTTTCCGTAATTCCAATCACCTTGTAATCATTGCCGTCCTCGTCATATACATACTGTGGGTGTCCCGTAAATTTTGCAACCCTGAATTTGCGGAAATGTCCCTGAAAACGTTTATTTTTCTTTACCATAAAACACCTCTTATTATTATGCCGCTTAGAGTTTTTCCACCCTAAGCGGCTATTTTGTCAATGAGGGGATACGCCCTTACTTGAACTCTGTTTTTCGTCCGCATGCTCATCAGCGGCGGACTGCTTAGCCTTTAATTTTTCCTTTTCTTTCCTGCGCAATTCTCGCTGATAACGCCTGTCCTCACGGTCAAGCCTGCGGAACTGCCGTTTCATGTTCTTGAATATGTACGCCAAAATCTTTTTATTGTACTTTTCAGGCACAAAATCGGCGGTATCGAGCGTGAGCGAAAAAGTTTCATAATACTTACCAAGACAAGTATTAATGAGCTTATTTTTGTTGTAGTTAATCACGCTGTTTTCCTCCGCATATAGAAGTTTTCGGGAAGCTCATCATCCATTTCAAGCAGATATTTTATATATCCGTCAATCGTACCGTCATTCGGCTCTGCCTGAACGTAATCAAAGTCATCATGTAAATGACCGTCATAAAACTTAGGTTTGCAATGCTGACTATCATAACAAGCAAAAACATTATAATCGGCTTTAACAACATCTTCAGTGTAGCAATCTTTATCCTTTTTGCCACTCTGCATATAACGGTCAAAAAGGGAACTGTTTTCAATCTTACGAATGTTCCAAGTCAGACCGCAAACTTTACCATAGCCGTCATATTTAAGCTTCAGGCTCATAATCTCGATGAACTGTGAAAGCTCGCGCACATTGACATCGATAAGCATAGGACGCTGAGTGTCAAGAAATATGTCAAGATTATTATGCCCGTGCTGCTCATACCAACGACTTTGCCAATCAGGAAAATACGTTGACATGCGGCTATTAAGATATTTTTGCGCCTCGGTAATGCAAATGCACTCATACGGCAAATTGAAATGCGTGTCAACAAATTCGTTGGCATATCCCAAACGATAGGGATTAATGCGGCGGCTAAGACGGGGACTATATCCGAATTTGTGCATTACAATATCGTAATTCGCCGACACGCAATGAACAGGTACAGTATCAAGACCGTCAAAGCCGCTCGCACGTTTTAAAAGAATTTCACGCCGCATAGCAGTATTACGTTGTTTATCAAACGCCGCCGTTCGCGCAACATGAGTAAGAAAACACGTTTTGCCCGTTCTCGGCGGCGCAAAAATTATCGTAATCATAAAACTACATTTTTGAAAGTGTACTTACAATTTAGCCACCCGCAATGAGCGAATAACACCAACCCGCAAACGTAGATATAAAGAACACATCAAGCACAATGGTTATGGCAAGAAATATGAGCATTATCCACCACGGCAAATCGCACACCGTGCGGAGTACAAGCCGAAGCAAAATAAGCACGACTATTTCAGCAAGCACTACAAGAACATACGCCCACAAAGGAATATCACTGTCCATATCTACGGGCGGAGTGATTGCGTTGACAATGTCAATAGGTGAAGATACTGCAGGAATAACATGATATTCGCCGTCATTATTAAAAGTAAGCTGGATTACGTCAAAATCAAAAAACACGCTCTCCCAAGCGCGGTAAACTTGACCGCCTGTAGCCTTATCAGACCCCAAAAAACCAGCGCCAAGCTCTATAATATCCACAGGAGCAGAATAATAATCGCTTGTTGCAAAATGGAACAACACAACAACTTTTTCTTCGTCGTCAGGAACTGCCGTATCAATAGAAACTGCTTCCTCGTAAAAATTGCGCAAAGCCTGTACATCACCAGAATTTATTAAAAGACGTTCACTTACCTCGGTAGAAGTACCCTTTAAATCGTCCTCTTCGATTATCACAATAGGGGCGACCGTACGGCTCTCCTCATTAGGAATATCGCCAAATATGGCTTCAAACAAGCCCCAATTCACCCAATTATCCCAAAAAGAAGGGTTGCTCTCCTGCCAACTCGAAAGGTGTTGCAAGTCTAAATCGGCATCGAAATCATAATAACTATAACCTTGCTGTATTTTACCGTAATCGCTGTCAACCTTGCGGTAATCATCTATGTCGTCGGCAAAAAGGTCTGCGCTAATAGTGCCATCCTTAATAGGGAGCGTGCCGCCGTCATAGCTTTTATTGTAACTTTTTATGTATTCATACAGCTGATTACTCTCAACGCCGCCAATGCTTACGATGTCGGCGTATGGGTCATAACTGCTTATATCGTCAACAAGAAAAAGATAATACATAATAAGACAATACGGATATAAATACCCCTCGCCTAAATTCCAACCCCACGAAGCGGCGGAAAGACCGCCACCCGCATTGCCCGCATTTTGACCTAAACTTATACCTATAGCTTCGTTATAGACGGGCATAGCGGAATACCTGCCAATATCTCCCGTAGCTTTGCCAAGCCAAGGAAAGGCTTTATTATAAAAATCGTCATTACTCGTAACGATAATATCTTTTGTCTTATATTCGTACCATTCGGCTTTAATGCGTTGCAATTCGCCGTAGGTATCGAACAGGCGCTTCGGCACGGCAAAATATACGCTATCAAGCTGATTTTGATAACCCGAGCCTTTACTTGAAGTTTCGGAGCGGTAGAACGTATGTCTTACGTCAAGTTCCACAACTTCAGCTTTTCCCGTACTTAAACAAGTAAAAGGAAAATTTTTGCTATCGCCATAACCCTCAGCATAGCCGCTGAACTGATAATACTTGTTTACAGCGTATTCATGCGCGTTTGTCGCGCTACCACCTATCTCGAACAGCTCAATACCCGATACATGGTAATATCTATTACCCGTCTTTTGTTCGTGTTCGCGCTGAGCATTGAGTATTATATTTTCATCATCAACTATGCGAAATTTCAAAAAAAGATTTGCATACTCGCCGCCGCTTGCATTGCAGAACTTAAGTCCAAATTTTTGATAATCCTTAACATCACCGACTTTACCCTGTTCATTATCGTAATAAAAGTCGGTAGAAATCTCAATTTTATTCATTGCAGAAAGAGTAGCAAACTCCACAAGTGCAGGATTATATATATACACATACAGCGCATAATTACCGAAACCATTTTTAAACTGCGAATAACAATATTCAACAAAGGTAATCATCTGCGCCGTACCCTGCGCGTTCTTAGGGTAATCGGCTATATCGAACTGCTCGCCGTCTATGGTAGAACTACATAAATCATCAAGGGCGTTAGTGTTGTCGTAATTCAATTCTTTCGCCGAGTACGCATAAACATAGGGGGCGGAAACTTGTCCGCCCAACATAGTTAAACACAGCACCAAGAGGAGCAACACACAGATTATATGTTGAAAGTGAACTTTCAAAAATTTTTTCATATAATACCTCAATAAAATATAACCCCTGACGGCGAAATCTCGAAAAAGCTAATTAAATAAAGAGGCAATTCAATAGTTACGTTATCTATTAAAATGCAAAGTTTAAAATAGCTTTTATCGCTCGAAAAACTATCAAAGAAAATAGCTTCACCGCCATATTTTGCTTCAATCGCTGATTGAACTGTCATGCCCTGCGGAACAAAAATAGTAAAACCGCCATCAGTCTGTTGCAAGTCAAAAATTGCTGAATAATCATCAAGCTCGTCATCGCCGTTATAGAATGAATACATAGTATCATCTACGCCGAAATTAAAATTATTTACGCTGTTAGACAATACCTTCACGGTATAATCCACATTGTCGCTTGCTATAGATTTAACAACAAACTTATGCTCCGTATTCGGAAAAACATAAATACCCTCATTTGACGTTGAACCGCCAAAATACTTATTTCCGTTATACTCAACATAAAAGCTGTAACCGCTGTCACGCAGGGAGAATGCGACTATAAAACCTACTGCACCAAAAATAAACAAAGCAACAATAAAGATTAATAGAAATTTTCCGAACCTATTCATATATTACCGCCTTGTCAAAAATACTTAATAAAATATTATTGAACCCTGATTAAGCGATGACGAAACCGCATTAACAACAAGAGCAGAACAGTTAAAACCTATAGAAACCGTAACGGAAGAAGACCCAATCTCTACATCGTTATAATAATAGGAATAATTAACGGTAAGCTCACCGTCATTAGCGCCGTCGACAGAAGTTTTATAAGAATTATTGTATGCAGTGTAAAGTTGTGCGACAGTAGGATATCCACCAAGAGCAAGAAGCTCAACATCAGAACTCAAACCGGTCGGCATTAAACCGCCCTCAATAGTGCGAGTAGAAGTACTTTTAATAAATGCCGCCGCAGGGGTGGTAACAGAAAAAGTATCACCTGTAAATACGAAATCACCATAAGTTCCCTCACGCACATAAATAGTGGTTGAACCATTAAATGTTGAAGATTGACTAACACTTAATTCACCCGAAATATTAGACTTAAGCGAGCCGCCTGTAACAGTAAGAACATCAGGAGTAATTGTGCCAACACCATAAGTAGGAGTTAATGCAACAGTATGTTCCTGAGAAGTACCGATAAAATTGATAATGTCAGGAGTGCTTACAACAACACTCGTAATCTTTTTTACATAATCAAGAGTACAAGAAGCTGTAACATCTTCATTGACATTACTCGTTACCGTAACAGTAATCTGTTCGCCGAACGCAGAATTACAAACTACTTTACAAGACTTAGTATCTGAAGAGGGAATAAGTGTAATATTACTTGTGTCAGTAGCAACCCACGAATAAGTGTCATCGGCAGTAACAGGTTCAGGAGTTACGGTAAGCGTATATTCATTCTCTGCCATTACGCTACCGCTATCATCATCTGTATCAGCACTTGCGTTTACAGCGGTCAGTTTAAGTCCCATTGCAGAAACCGAAGAAACAACCATACCGTCGGAAACATTAGCACCCTCATCAACAGGCGTTTCATCTTCTGCAGGCTGTACGCCCTTGCCCAACCATTGAACCAAGTCGCAATATCAGTGTTAGTAAACCAACTCGAACCGATACAACAAGTCAGGACAAGCACAGCCGCAAGAATAATTGCGAATATAACACCGATTACGCCGCCATGCGATTTTTTTCTCATTATTTTAAATCTCCTTTAATTTAATATTTTTTAGACTTTTTACAGAGTAACGCATATTCATAATCGCGATGCTCTTTCATTGCACGGTCAACGGCTTTCAAATCGCCACGCCGCGCCGCATAATCCAACTTTCGTTCGCTATGCTCGTACATATCCTGCAACTTCGCCGCAGAAGTAGTACGAGCAAGCTGTTTTTGTTTTCGGGTAAACCTTATCATAGCTCACACCCAACGCCGATTTTTTCTGTCGTATTCAACACTGCGGCGAGATTTACGCCCGTTGCCGTTATCGTGCCAATAATGCAATGTAATTACATCGCGGCTTTTATCTGTTTTAAACGGCGTTATGCAATAAGTCTTTTGCAGAGCTTCAAGCTCTCTATACCCCGCATTAGTCGCCATGACGCGCTTTTCGCTTTTCGTCAGCTTCTTTAAAAACGCCATATTTCACCTCAACACTTCATGCGCCCGACAACAACGCCGTTTTCATCGACTACGAAACACATATCGCCCGTAGCCTTACTTTTCTGTTTTTTGCCCTTTCCGCGAACAGAATTTACGCCGTTGCGGAATGACTGTTTACTTTTACTGTCGGGGCAATTTACGCGCTTGCCTGCCTTTGCCGCGGCATACGCACGCCCCATGTGGTACGCTTTACGCTCTTTGGCTGTATAACTTCTCTTTGCCATTTGATTTAAACCTCACAATCTGTTAATTTTTGTTTAATATTTTCGTAGCTTTCAGCTACACACATGCCTGTCGACTTGCCTTTGTTGTCCGTACCCGTTTCAATAAATGCTCCGTCATTATCCTCAACCACACCCGATATAAGTCGTACAGGACACAAAGCCTTTTCGCCGCCGCTCAATGTTACCTCGATAAAACCTTTCATTTCCGTTACCTCGTTTCCTTTTATTTCCTTAACACCCTTGCAGGGAGCTAACACCCCTTGAAGGGGAATTTTGCATTTAAAAAGAAATATAGCAGTCTGCCCGTCCGCAGATTACTCCACAGACGAGTTTGACCGATTTATCATTTATGCCGCCGTTTCAGGATTTACCTCGACGGTTTTTATTTCCTTTTTGCTCATATTTATCAACATTGCAAGCAAGTCGACATCGCTCTTATTAGTGGGCTTAACTTCGCATTTCCACACAAGACCGTCCTCGTCAACGGTATTAACCGTGTAAACGGTACGATGTTGCTTTTTGCCGTTGAACTTGGTTATTTCATCGACAATTTCAAGTTCCGCTTCAGGCGACACATCGAACACAAGGTCAAGGGGAGTATAACCGCCTTTGTCTCTCGGCGAAAAATCAACTTTAATTGCCCTACCGCGCAATTTTCCGCGCAGTAAATAGGCATAATACAGGCGACCGTCCTCGGTCATAAACTGATTGCCGCGCTTATCGCAGATTGCCTCACGCCTTACAATGAAATTTCCGTTTGCCATTTCAGCCACAGTTGCCGTCATTTCATTCTTTGCTTTCTTTTCGTTTGCCATAATTTTGATAATTCTCCTAACAGTAGGTTGTCAGCCGTCCTATTTTACCCTTTCGGGTTTGGCGGAAACGGCAGGACTTGAACCTGCAAAACGCAAAGCGTTCACCGATTAGCAATCAGTTGCATTACCTTTATGCTACGTTTCCATGAACGGGGCGGAGGGATACCCCGTTATAAACATATCGCCGTTTAATAACGGCAAGTGTATTACACTTAATTTTCCTTTTGCGGCTGTATATCTCCATTGCAAATCAAATCGACAAGAGCAAAAAGCACCACACCGTCGCAAGCGATTTTACCAAATTGTATTTGGTCAATCGCCCGTTCTAATTCATCGTCGGATATTCCGTATTTTTCTTTTAAATTATCTTGCATTATAAATTACCTCAATCATCATCATTTTCATCATCGTGAAATAAATCTTTATCCGATAAAAATGTGCTACCACAAATAAAACATGACACGCCCAAGCTGATAACTGAAAAAATCAAACTGATTACAGCGAACATTTATATCACCTCAATCGCATGCTTTCATAAGCTCGTTACAGTCAACACACATGATATTGACTTGCTTTGTCGCTCTCACGCTCATGCCGCAACAAGGGCATATATACTTGCGTGTACTTGAAGTCTTGACCGTCTGCCCGTGCATAACGGGTAAGCGATAGATAACATCGCAGGGGGTATCTGCCTCAAAGGCAATCATTTTTTCCTTTGTATCGTCTGTCAAAGTTGTTACCGACCACCCGATAGTGGGAGCACTTGCCACGTTAAGACCGTGCGCCTCGGCTATCTTTTTAAATAGCTTATTGTGATAATTGCCGCCTCTCGATGTATCTTGCAGATTATTCATGCTTGCATACTGATGACACATTTCATGAATAAGAGTTGCCGCAATTTCCGCAAATGGACGATTAAGCTGTTGAGCGGTCATATTGAGTTCATGCGCCTCGCATTCAACCATGCGCTTGCAGTCAATGTATTTACGACCATTACCGCTAAAATCGTCATCAGCCTCTTCCATGCACTCGTCAACCATCTCACAACCTAAACAAGTGCG
>CASDOP010000012.1 GCA_949282385.1 uncultured Clostridia bacterium | reverse complement strand
CGCCGCCCGTTAAAATTTATTTACCCGTTGGCAAAGGGAGGGCAAGCGATTTATAATTTTAACAGACTGATAACAGAGAGAATATAACATGAACAAAAAAGTTGCGGCATACTGTCAGGCGCTCGGTCTGACGGTCAATAAAAATATTGCGGAAGGCATCGTCAAAGGCTACGAAACGCGGCTCTTTTGGAATATTTTAGACATTTATTTTCCGCTTAAAATTCACATAAGCGCGCACGCCGACGAAAAACAGCAGGCGGCGATACTCGCGCGCATAAGCCAACTGCAAATTCCTCAAAGCAAGGCAGAGTTTACGCCGTTCGGGCTTTTATTGGGATTCAACGACGCGCTGACGGTAAAAAGGCTGATGGCGAGACTGCCCGCCGAGGTGGACGCGATTTATACCATAATCACCCAGGAGGGCGCGCTCGGCAGTCAGTTCTGCCCGATGTGCGGCGAACTTATGGAGGCGAAGGAAAATAAATCTTTCCATATAGGCGACCTGAACGTAACGCTGCACTGCGCGTGCGTGGACGGTCTGAACGAAAAAATAGAGAGCGAAAACGCCGCCTTTGAAGAGGTTGCGCCCAACCGCCTGCGCGGTTTTTTAGGCGCGCTGACGGGCGCGGTCATAGGCGCGGCTCTGGCGGTAGGGTTGTATTTATTGGGTTACATATCGGCGCTGTCGGCAATCGTTGCGATTTTCGCAGGCGCGTTCTTCTACCGCAAGTTCGGCGGTAAGCCGGATAAAGTAATGGTTATTACCGTGAGCGTAACCTCTCTCGTGCTTATCGAGCTTGCCATATTCATAATTTACGTCGTCGCCGCGGGCATAGCCGCCGAAGAGGCCAGCGCGCACATGGACGCCATTGACGCGTTCTGGTTTATAATGTCCGACGCGGAGATCGCGGGCATGATAATAAAAGACCTCGCCTTGACCTTTGTATTTACCTTGATCGGCACGCTCATCCAAGCGTTCGGTCTGGCGAAGGCTGTACGCCGCGACAAAACGATAAAATAGCGCGCGAAAACTTTAAACTTTTACGAAAAAATCTGAAAAGCCCCCTTCCGCTCGGCGGAAGGGGGCTTATTATGCCTTGAATAAGCATATTATACAGCAGTTTTATTGCGCTTTGCCGCGTCTGCGAAATAACTGGTGCGGCTGACGGCGAAAGCGGAGTTAAATCAGGGTTATGAGCATCTGCACGCCGACCAGCACGAAGAGAAAAGAAAAGTTTATCGCGCTGAATAAAGCTATGTATCTGCCGAAATGTCCGTCGCCGAGCGACCTGTACTGGTTGAGCGTTATGAGGCTGGCGAGCGAGGCGATGGGCGTTCCCAGACCGCCGATGTTGACGGCGACGAGCAGATTGGCGTAGTCGCCCGTGAATTTGGAAAGAAGCACGGACGAAGGCACGTTGCTTATGCACTGGCAACAAGCCACGCCCATGAGAAGGGGCGAAGAAGCGACAGCCGCCGAAAGAAGCTGCTGCACGGCGGGTATGCGAGCCATGTTGCCCGCAAAGACGAAGAACGCGCAGAAGGTTAAAAGCAGTGCATAGTCAACCTTTAACACGGCGTGCCAGTCGAGTGCGAGAACGGCGATGAAAACCGCAAGCACGCCCCAATAATAGGGGAAAAGACGGAACACCGTGCAGATTGAAAGCACGAAAAGGAGCGAATAAACTATGGTGCGCCACAGGCAGGGAGCGGCAGCCGCGGGAACGACGAGCGTAAGCTGTTCCTTTCTGACGAACATGCAGGTTGCAAGTATCATGACGAGCGCTACGACGAAGGGAATGGACATTATCGCGAAGAACTCGCCCGTGGGGATATTATAGTACGAATAGAGATATAAGTTCTGGGGATTGCCGAAGGGCGTTAGCATGCCGCCGAGGTTTGCGGCGACGTTCTGCATGACGAAAGTGAACGCCATGTGCTTTTCCTTGCCGCAGCTTTTAAGCACAAAGTAACCGAGGGGCAGGAAAGTTATGAGAGCCATGTCGTTTGCGAGTATCATGGACGCGACGTAAGTGATCATTACGAGCGCGAGAACGGCGTTGCGCGTGTTGCCCATGTGCTTGACTATGGCGCAGGCTATGTACTCGAAGACGTGAATGTCGCGGAACGCGCACACGACCAAAAGAGTGCTGAAAAGGCAACCTACCGTGCGCCAGTCGAAGTAATCGGCATAAGCCTCGTCGAAAGGCACGAAAATACAGGTGATTGCCGCCGCGAGAACGGCTATCCACAGCACCATGTTCTTGAATATGAACTTTTTGAAATTGGGCGCCGAAAGCGGGCGCGCTGCCACCTTGTACATAGCCACTATTCTATGCCCGAAAAATGCAAAAAGCAAGCAAATGAAACAACTTTTTTATCGCTTTGCGCACATTTTCGGTTTTTACACGACATGAACGATTTTTTTTAATTTTTTCAGGGCAAAATATGCCGCGCTGTTGCCATATTGAAAAGTTATGTTATAATAATTTTGTAATCTGCGCCCTCGGGCGCGTATTGCGCGCCCGAGGGCGGACATATGACGGGGAAAATTATGAAAATAGGCAAGAGAACGATAAAAACTTTTATCGCCGTTTTAATTACTTTAGGGATTTACCTCATACTTTACGCAATAAATTTCGTCTGCGGCATTTTCGAAACGCCCGCAGAGCTTTCCGCGCGCGAAGATTTATGGTACGCGCCCACAAACTTTTACACGCCTTTCTTTGCCGGCATAGCCGCCGTTTACGCCATGCACCGCGACATAGCTTCCTCCCGACAGCAGGCGAGAATTCGCTCCGTAGGCACTGTAGTCGGCGGTTATTACGGATTTATCGTTGTGCAGATAATAGAGTGGATTTTCCTCGACGCCATAGGCATGAAATCGGGCAGCCTGCCGTACGACGCCATACTCTATTCGGCGGTGTCCGCGGGAATTATTCTGCTTATAGTAATAACCGTAAAGCTCAAAGTAACCTCCGCCACTTTCGTGGCGTGCCTTACATACCTTTCCGTTACGGTTTCCATACGCAACGGCGGCATGCCGCCCTTCCTGTTTGCCACAAACCGCATACTCTCCACCGTTATCGGCGTGTTGGTCGCGCTGTTCGTCAACACCTTCCCCCACTATTTTATAAAAAACAGAAATATTCTGTTCATATCCTCGCTCGATAACGCCATGCTCAACGCCAAGCACGAGCTTTCGCCCTTTATGGAATACAAGCTCAACGCGCTGACGGGCGAGCGGTGCAACTTCACGTTCATGACGACGAGAGCGCTGACTTCGCTGCGCAACATTTTCCGCAACGTAAAGCTGAAAAAGCCGATAATCGTAATGACGGGCTGCGCCGTATACGACCCCGTGGAAGAGAGCTACAGCTCGGTTGTGTGCATAGACCACTCGCTGCGCGAATGCCCGGAGGCGCTGTTTGAAAGCTACGGCGTAAACGTTTTTTCCTACCTGATAAGCGAAAACACGCTGCACTGCTACTACGACAGCGTTGAAAGCAAGGGCGCGGCGGAATATTATTCGCGCCGCAGAAAGTCCTCTTCCTACACCTTTGTGAGGGCAAAAGTTCCCAAGGATATGGACATAGCGCAGTATGTAATAATTGAAAAGGACGAAATTGTGCAGGGCATAACCGCGGACTTTGCAAAACTCGACTGCGCGGAGCTGTTCAACGTCATAAGCTATCCCTTCCAGGGCGTGGAAGGTTACAGCTTCCTAAAAATCAACTATAAGGACGCGCTCAAGGAAAACGCGCTCGGCGCGCTCGGGTGCGGGGACCACGACTGCCTTATTTGCTTCGGCTCGGGCAGGACGGACGTAGGCGCGATGAAAAAAGCCGACTTTTCGTTCTGCCTTTCAAGCGCGCCCGACTATGTAAAGCAAGCGGCGGACTATGTGATACCTTCGGACGAACCCGACGAAATAGGCAAACTGATTGCAAAGATTTTTCATACCAAAAATTACAAAAAGTTCCTCTCTTCCCTGCGCGAAAGCGCCGCCGCGGAGCAATAATCGCTTCCACCGCCTGAATGCGACAATTTCCGCGCAACAATCGCCCGTTTTTCCTCTTCGCAATAAGCCAAATTTAACTTGCTGCAATTTTTTCAAAAGTCGAGTATTTAGCACTTTTTTAGCACTTTGCAGATTAATATATTCGGGTAACGCCGTCGCCGCAAGGTCTTCGGCATATTTTGCCCATCATGCGCATGCGCGGCTCGCGCCGCGAAGAGTGCGCATACATAAAATTGCATAATATGCAACCGTAAAGACTGCGGCGGCGCTTTCAAGCGCCGCCGCAGTCTTATTTGTGTCTTTGCATTCTTTATTGAGCCGTCTTTTCGCTTTTTTGTTCCGCCCTTATCCGTATTTTCGGGCGCGCAGCGCATTTCTCGCCCGCGCCCGTTTTCGCCGCGCTGCCCTTATCTGCCGCGCGCGCAAACAATTAATCGGGCTCGCGGCGGCGCTTTTGAAAAAAAGCGCCGCGCAAGTTTTTGCGCGGCGCTGAAAGATTTTTTTAAATTATTTGGGCTGTTTGCCGATGTATGCGAGTATACCGCCGTCGACATAGAGAATATGACCGTTGACTGCGTTGGACGCGTCGGAAGCGAGGAATACTGCGGGAGCGGCGAGTTCGTCGGCTTCGAGCCAGCGACCTGCGGGCGTCTTTGCGATGATGAACGAGTCGAAGGGGTGACGGGAACCGTCGGGCTGGCGTTCGCGGAGAGGAGCCGTCTGGGGTGTTGCGATGTAGCCGGGACCTATGCCGTTGCACTGAATGTTGTATTCGCCGTATTCGGAGCAGATGTTGCGGGTGAGCATTTTAAGACCGCCCTTTGCTGCTGCGTATGCGGAAACGGTTTCGCGACCGAGTTCGCTCATCATGGAGCAGATGTTGATGATCTTGCCGTGTCCCTTCTTTATCATCGAAGGAATGACTGCCTTTGCGCAGATGAAGGGAGCATTGAGGTCGACGTCGATAACCTGTCTGAATTCATCTGCCGTCATTTCGCACATGGGAATTCTCTTGATGATGCCTGCGTTGTTGACGAGGATGTCGATAACGCCGATTTCCTTTTCGATAGTCTTAACCATTGCCTGTACGGCTGCTTCGTCGCATACGTTGCATACATAGCCGTAAGCCTTGATGCCGTCTGCCTTGTAAGAAGCAAGACCCTTGTCCACAAGTTCCTGCTTGATGTCGCAGAATGCGATGGTTGCGCCTGCGGCTGCCATGCCCTTTGCGATAGCGTAGCCTATACCGTAGGAAGCGCCCGTAACGAGAGCGACTTTACCGTCCAGTCTGAAATCTTCCATTTTCATAAAATTAAATTCTCCTTTTTTTTGAAGTTCCCTTTTATTATAGCACAACGCGCGCAACAATTCAACCAAATTGACAACTTTTATAACTCAGAAGCCCTCTTTTCGTTAATAATTAACACAATATACACATACCCGCAAACGCGCGCGGATTTGAACGCAGCATAACCCGTATAAAAAGCCCCGCGCCCGCAAAAAATGCGGGCGCGGGGCGGTATTTATTTTTTAAGCGTTATATCGGTTACCTTAAATTTATATCTTTCACGCTTCGTCGGAGCAACGTCCGTCGCGCTGTCTGTCCTGCTCTGTAAGGCGCTGTCTGTCCTGCAGCGACTGTCCTTCGTCAAGATATTCGTAGCTGACGTTGCCCTCGCCGTCGGTAACGGCGACTATGATGTAGCGCTTCGCATCGGCGCCCGTTCCCACGCGCAGGCGTATTACGTCGCGACCGTCAACTCTGTCCTTTTCAAAGTAGAACACGTCAGTCTTTCCGCCTGCAAAAGAGGTCATTTTGACTTCGGTCTGACCGTCGTCGCCCGTTTCGTACTTGAACGAGCTGCGCGCCGTAAGCCTGCCGTTTTCGTAAACTTTATAGGTGAATTCCTGCTCGACTTCGTCCCTTTCCTGCTCGAAGCTCTGTTCGACGAGCATGTAGCTGTTTTCGCCCAGCGTTACGCGGAAGGATGTTTCCGCCTCGCTCTCGTCGCCCTCGGTTTCGTTTTCGCGCTCGCCGCGAATGGCGTACTCGGCTCCGTCCACTATCATTACGCCCTCTATGCTGTATGTTTCTTCAATCTCGCCCTCATCCTCTTCGCTTTCGGTGAGAAGCTGGTTGTAGTACATCATATAGCTGACCTGATTGCCCGATATGTCCCTGCAGGAGACTATCATCTTTTCGGTATATTCCGCCCTGTCGGAAGTCTGCGAAATCATGGCGAACCCGCCGTCGCTGAGAAGACTGCCGACAAGCGTAAGATAACCGTCCAGCTCAGTCGCCTGCTCGGGAGCTTGCTCTGTACCCTGTTCGGGCGTCTGTTCCGTTCCCTGCTCGGGGGCTTGCTCTGTACCCTGCTCGGGCGTTGTCTCGGGCATATTCTCGGTCGAACCGCCGCTTACCTGTTCTTCTCCCTGTTCAAGGAGTGCGGAAGCCTTTTGGGCTGAAGCCGCAGACATATCGGAAATTACCATGGCGGAAGACGCCGCGCTGAAGCCGTAGACCGACTGCGTTGTGGTGAGATAGTCATACAAAGGCTGCGACTGGCTGCCCTGCTCCTGCGTGCAGGCGGTAAAGAGAGTTGCTGCGAGAGCCGCAGACATTATTAAAGAGACCATGAGTTTTTTCATATTTTTTACCTCCGCGGTTGAATTGATTTCAACTATATAACAACCGCAGTATGCCGTTTTGTTGGAGAATTATTAAATTTTTTTTAAATTTTTTGCTTTGTTGACTTTGCCGCGCTTTGCTGTTATTATTTTTTTAAGAAATTTTTGCGTTTTGCCAACAAAACGCACAGCAATAATTGTTTATAATACGGAAAGAAATTTATGAGCGACAAACTCGAAAAAAAGGTGGCGCAGCTCGCGGAGGGCGACAGACGGGCGTTCGACTACATTTACGAACGCACCAACCGTTCGGTGTATTTTGCCATACTCTACATAGTGCGCGACAGAATGTACGCCGAGGACATAATGCAGGATACCTACATTAAGGCGGTATCCTCGCTTGAAAGTTACTCGCTCGGCACCAACTTTACGGCATGGATATGCACGATTGCAAAGTCGCTCGCGCTCAACCATCTGAAAAAGTACCGACGGGAAATTTCCACCGACTTCGACGCGGAAAGTTACCGCTACGGGCAGACGGAAACGCAGACGCCGTTTATCTTCGACGCCGCGGCGAAAGTACTCGCCGAGGACGAATATGAAATTTTAATGCTCTGCCAGGTGGCGGGCTACAAGCGGCGGGAAGTCGCCGAAATGACGGGCTTGCCCATAGGCACGGTAACCTGGAAGAACAATCAGGCGATTAAAAAACTAAAGGAATATCTCATAAAGGAGGGCGGAAATGAAGGATAAAGACATTAAAAAAATGCTTGCGCAAAATTCTCGGCAAATTCTGCCCGACGAGAGCGTGAAAGAGAGCATAAAATCCCGCCTTGGCTACGGCGGGGAACAACAGGTTAAAGCCGTTGCGGGCGGCGGAACGGAAAAGAGCGGTTTAAGCCGCAGAACGATAATAACAATCTGCGCGGCGGCGCTGGCGATAATTATAGCCGCGTGCATAATTCTGCCCGCGCTGTTCGGCAGACAGACGACAATGCCTCCCCTTGCCGACGGCGAAAACAAGTTTGAAGAAATAACCGACGCGCAGTCCTTCTACGCTTACGGCGCGGCATCCCTCGGAAGCATACTTTCCACGCCCGAAAGCGGCGGAGCGAGCGCGGTCGCATCTGTTTTTGCAAGCGGCAGCGGAGCGAGCGCGGCTTCATCCCTTACTGCAAACGGCAACGGCGCTACGGAGCGCCTGGGCGAAATCAATAAATATATGGCGCTCATCGAGAGCCTGCTGAGCGACGGCGCTATAGAGAGCGCCGTGGAGAGCGACAAGGGCGGCTACGACTGCGCCATGACGATAACAAGCACGGACATTCTGGGCAACAGCGTAAGTTATGTTATGTACTATAACAGGACTTTCACGGGCGGCGAAACCGACGGAAACGAAAGCGAGGAAAATTACTCGATAGAGGGCGTGCTTGCGGCAGGCGACAAAAGTTATCCCGTAGAGGGCGTTTACAGCACCCAGAGCGAGAGCGAAAGCGGCGAAAGCGAGCAGGAAAGCGAGCTTGAACTGACGGCATTTACCTCGACAGACAGACGCTCCTACATTGAAGTTAAGCAGGAACACGAAGCCGAGACGGAATACGGCGAAAACGAGCTGGAAACGGAGTATGTTTACAGAGTGTACGAGGACGGCGAACTTGTAAGCACGACCGTCATACAGTACGAAAACGAGGACGGCGAGCTGGAAATAGCTATGTCGGCAGAGCGCGACGGACAGCGCGACGAACTTAAATTTTCCGCGTCCGCAAACGATAACGCTATATATGCGCGCGGCACGATATGCGGCGAGAAGGTAAGCTTTACCGTACACGTGAGCGAGGGCAGCTACCGCTACGAATTTTCGGACGGAAGAAACGAAAACTTCGGCAGATTTGACGAAGATCGCGACAACCGCCCGCAAAATACCTCTTTATTAACGGCATAAAACGCATTCGCGGAGCAATATCCCCCGCTCTTTGATAAATCATCTGCCTACCCCCTTTTTTGCGCCCCGCGGCGGATATTCCGCCGCGGGGCGCAGAACGCGCTTTTATCGTTCCCTGCGCACAAGCGGCGCGGGCGCACGAACGGCATGCGGCGCGATTAAAGCGAACGCGTATATTCAAACCAACTCAAATAAGGCGAGCCGCCGCAATAATCACAAAAAATCAAGCTGCCGCGTACAAAAAGTAAATCGCAACAGACACAAAAAAGCAAACCGCGCACAGAAAAGCGAGCTGTCGCGCACAAAAGTGCAAGAACCGACGCGCACAAAAATGCGAGCCGCCCTTCCGCAAAATGCGGAAGGGCGGCTTTTAAATTAATTTTTACCTTTGAATTTTACTCCCGCTTTTGCGCGGTTACAGATACGCGCCGTCGGGCAAAGCGGAAAAGACGGAGCGCGCCGAGAGGAAGAAATTTATGTTCGCTGCGAAAAAATAAAGCAAATCATTCGCCCGCGGCGAGTTTTTCCCTGTGAACCTGAAGGGTGTACAGCCTGTAATATCTGCCCTTTGCGGCTAAAAGCTGTCTGTGGCTGCCCTGCTCGATAATTTCGCCGTGCGAAAGCACTATTATGTTGTCGGCGTTGCGTATGGTGGACAGCCTGTGCGCGACAATTAACATGGTGCCGATGTTCATCATCTTTTCGAGCGAGTTCTGTATGAGCACCTCGGTTTCGGTGTCGATGTTGGCGGTTGCCTCGTCGAGTATCATTACAGAAGGCTTGTGAATTATCGTGCGGGCGAAGGACAAAAGCTGCCTCTGTCCCGCGGAGAAGTTGTTGCCGCGCTCGCGCACGACCTCGTCCAGACCGTATTCGAGTTTGTTTATAAAAGGCGCGGCGTTGACATATTCGCAGGCGCGCATAATCTCTTCGTCGGAGAATTCGTCGCGCAGCGCTATGTTGCTGCGCACCGTTCCCGAAAAGAGGAATACATCCTGCAACATCTGACCGAACTGCTTCCTGAGCGAAGAAATTTTAATCTTTTTTATGTCCTTGCCGTCTATCAGTATCTGACCTTTCTGTATGTCGTAGTTGCGGCATATGAGCGAAAGTATTGTGGTTTTGCCCGAGCCCGTAGAGCCGACGAACGCCACCGTCTGGTTTGCATTTACCTTGAAGGAAACGCCCTTTAATACCCACTCGCCGGGGACATACGCAAACCACACGTCTTTAAACTCTATGTCGCCCTTAATGGTCTCCACGTCCTCCGCGTCCTCTTCGTCCACCACCTGCGGCTGAAGGTCGAATATGGTGAAAATCTTTTCCGCCGAGGCGAACGCCGACTGCAGCCAGTTGAACTGCTCGGCAAGGCTCTGGATGGGGTTGAAGAACTTGGATATGTACATGTAGAAAGTTACCACCACTTCGCTCGTCATGCGCTGACCGAGGAATGTGAAGTCCTGTATGTAGCCCTTTGCGCCGAGGTACAAAAGCAGCATGACGGAAGTTATGTACAGCATGTAAACGAGGGGACGGAATATGCCGAACACGAGGATTTCCTGCTGTTTCGCGCGGGCGAGTTTGCTGTTTTTTGCGGAAAACTCCTGCATTTTCTTCTTTTCGCGGTTGAAAATCTGGGTTATTTTCATGCCCGAAAGATTTTCCGAAAGGAAGGTGTTTATGTCCGTTGTGCCGTCCTTAACCTTGCGGTACGCCATGCGCGAGAACTTGCGGAAGATGACGGTGAAAAGCACGATGAACGGCACAAAGCAAAGTATCATTAAAGTAAGCTCGTAGTTGAGGCAGAGCATTGCCGCCAGCACGCCGATTATGACGAAGCAGTTTTTGAACAGGTTTACCAGAATGTTTGTGAACATCAGCGAAATGGCGTTGGTGTCGTTGGTTACCCTGGTTACCAGCTTGCCGACAGGAATGGTGTTGAGCTGGGCGTGCGAAAGCCCCTCTATGTGGGTGAACAGATCTTCCCTTAGCGCGGAAAGAATTTTCTGTCCCGTGCGCTGAAGCACCATTGCCTGTATGTAAGAGCTTATGAGAGATACTATGAGTATGCCCGCATACACCGCGACGAGCGCGAACAGGCGGGAAAGCTCGAACTGCTGTTTGACAAGTCCCTCTATGTAGCCGATAAGGAGCGGGGAAAGAATGTCGTATGCGATTGAAAAGAGCATGCACACGCCGACGCACGCGAACTGCAATTTGTACGGCTTGGCATAGGCGAGCAGGCGGCGCACAATTTCGCCGTCCTTCATGTTCCTTTCAAAGCCGACAGCCTGCTTTTTGTTCTTGACGGCGGCATATGCCGCTACGAAAATTACCGAAACAAGCCCTATTATGCCGCCCGCAACGAGCAGAGGATAATACTCACGCATTGTATTCACCCCCTTCGGCTTCGAGCTTCTGCAAGTCGACCATTTTGCGGTAGTCGGGGCAGGAAGCGTACAGCTCTTCGTGTTTTCCGACGGCGACTACTTTGCCGTCGTCGATAAAGATAATCTTGTCCATATTTTCCACCGTGGATATGCGGTGGGCAATTAAAATTGTCGTCATGCCCGCGCGCGCCGAGGCGAGGTTGGACATTATGGTCTGTTCGGTCTTGGTGTCCACAGCCGAAACGGAGTCGTCCAGAATGAGAATTTTGGCGTTCTTCATGAGCGCCCTCGCGATGGAAATGCGCTGCTTCTGTCCGCCCGAAACGGTTACGCCGCGCTCGCCCAGCACGGTTGCATAGCCGTCCTTGAAATCGACGATGTTGTCGTGAACGTCGGCGAGCCTCGCCGCCTGCTCTGCGGCTTCGCTCTCCTCCTCGCCGCCCGCGCCCTCGTAGGCGAAAGCTATGTTGTTTTCTATCGTGTCGCTGAACAGGAAATTATCCTGCGGGACATACGCCGCAGCACCGCGCACGCAGCGTATGGATATATCGTTTACGTCGTGTCCGTCAATAAAAATTGTGCCGTCGGGGACGTTGTAGGTGCGGAGAATGAGGTCGACTATTGTCGTCTTGCCCGAACCCGTCTTGCCGACCAGACCGACGTTTTCGCCCGCCTCTATCGTGAAAGAAACGTCCTTTAAAACATCGAACTCGCCGTCGGGATAGCGGAAAGTGAGGTGTCTGAACTCAATTTTCCCCTCTATGTCCTGCACTTCCTCTGCGCCCTCGCGGTCGATAACGTCCTGCTTGGCGTTTAAAAGTTCGCTTATGCGGTTTAAAGAAGCCTTGCCGCGCGAAGTCATTTCTATGAGCTGCGACACAGCCATGACGGGCCAGACCATTGCGGTGAAATAACCTATGTATTCGACGAGCTGACCTGCGTTGAAAGTGCCGAGGTAGACGAGATAGCCGCCGTAGCCCAAAATTATGCACACGACGGATTCTACGAGCAGAGTAACGACTATTGTAAGCAATGTGGAAATTCTTGTGTACTCGACATTGACTTTTTCGTTCTTTTTATTGAGTTTTCTGAATGCGAGAAGCTCCGCCGCTTCCTTGACGAACGCCTTTATTACGGCTATGCCCGAAAAGCTCTCCTGCGAGAAGTCCGAAAGGTCGGAAAAAACCGCCTGACGCTCTTCCCACTTGAGCATCATATATTTTGCGACGATAGCGCCGCCCACCAGAAGCAAAACCATGGGTATGAGCGAAAGCAGCGTGAGCTGCCAGTCCATGTTCCACATTTTAATAATGGTGAGAGCGCCCAGAAAAGCCGCGTCGCACAGCATGAGAATGCCCGAACCGAAGCAGTCCTGCACGGTTTCGAGGTCGTTGGTGAAAAGCGACATCATGTTGCCGACTTTGTTTACCTGATAGTACTGGTGGGACAAATCTTTGCAGCGGTCGAACATTCTGTTGCGGATGTCCGTTTCCACCCTGATTGCCGAACCGAAAAAGCATATGCGCCAGAGAAATCTGCCAGCGACCATGACTAAAATTATTATTACGAGGGGCAGGCAGATGCTGTCGAGCAGGAAGTTTATGTCGAAGGGAACGACGCCCGTTTCCGTTTCGACGAAACCCGTGTTCATGCCGTTGATTACCATGCGGTAAAGTTCGGGAACTTCGAGCTGGAAATAGTCCACCAGCACGAGCGCGGCTATGCCTATGAGAAGTATCCAAGAATATTTTAAATAGTACCTGTTTATGTGCTTGCCGAAAATCACGCGGCTCTCTCCTTGCTAAACATATTACAAAACCGCATTTTATCACCGCGGCGGCGCGTTGTCAATACGAAGAGCGCATTTTTATGCGCATGCGCGTGCACAAAAATGCGCGCGCGTCAAAATATGTCAATTAACACTATAGTTTTACCCGTCTGCCTGTCGCGCGGCAGGATAATTTGCTGTGCGGCTGCGGGGAAATTAGCGTTACGGCTGCGGAGTAATTGCGGCGGGGAAGCGCCCGCGCGCTGCCGCGCCGTATTGCTGCGGCTAACCGCATCAAAAGCGCAGAAAAAGCCTGTTCCCTGCGGCAAATTTGCAACATTACCCCGCACATATTGCCCCGCGAACATTTTTTCGGCAAAAAACGACGGCTTTTTCGCGTTTTTGCGATACGCCCGCACATATGCCGACGCAAACGCAATTTTTAATGCAAAACAGGCTTGAATATCCGCGCGAACACCTCCTGACAGGGCGCGCCGCGCAAAAACTTGCGCGGCTGTCCGTAAGGGCAAGCGCCTGCTCCTTTTTTAAAGTTTTTGTGCGGCGGTTTATCGGGCAGCCGTTTAATTGTTTACACAAGTTTTTTAAAGGCGTTTGGTTGTTTTTTGCCGCAGAACAAAGACCTCCCGCGCGGAAAAGTTTTTCCGCGCGGGAGGTCGAAACTATGTTGTTAAACTCTTTTGAATACTAAATAAAGCCTCGGGTAAATTTTAAAGCGAGTAAATCGTGCGGCAGAGCGACTTTCCCGACTGCGTGCGGAAAATTTTATCATACGCACAGACAATCGCCTCTCGGGAAGCGCCGTCTTCTTGCAGGTTGACGAGAAAATCCGCCTCGACGAGTATGGCAAAATCGACGCCGTCGATAGCCGAATATGTGTGGTGATGACCTACAAGGTAACAAATTCTGTCGTGCAGTTCTTCCTGCACCTGCGCGCTTTTCAGCACCTGGCGGGCATACAGCGGACCCAGCTCTTCCTGCGCCTTGCCGTCGCACCTGCCCCACTTCTTTTCTGCGGGAATTATGCCCACATCGTGCACAAGCGCCGCGCACTCGGTTATAAGGCGGGCGGTTTCGTCCACACCCTCCGTCATGCACAGCAGTCTTGCAAAGGCATGCACCTTTAAAAAATGCGCAATACGCTTTGCGTCGCCGCCGTCGAACTCAATCATGGCGAGTTTGAGCCGTTCAACAGTGTCGCTTATCATATCACACGCCCTGCGGCACAGCGCCCTTGGGACGCTTTTTTAGCTCTTCCTCTATGCGAGCGCACTGCTCTTCGAGCTCTTCTTCCGTCTGAGCAATCTCTATGCCGTCGAGGATGTTCTGCAGCTTGTATTCCTTGTTGAGATACCTTATCGTCTGGAAGCCGATTACAGCCGTCATGGTGCCGTTTGCAAGTCCCTGAATGGAACTGTCCACGAGGGCGGAAATGGCAGAGCCGAGGAAAGGTATGCCCTTTGCCGCGTCGCCCATGGTTTTAACTATGCCGTTGCCCAATTTGATTGAGCCCAGACCGTAGGATATGAGCGAATTCTGCAGCACCGCGCCGAATATTTTGACGAGGCGGGCGTCCGACGGGCGGAAACCGTATAAAAAGACTATGTCCTTTATCATCTGCAGATTGATTACAGAAACGAGAGCCGCGTCCAGCCGCGAACTCTGCGAGACAGCCGAGTATGCCGCAGATTTTATAGAGCACTTGAAAATTATGTCCTTTGCCGTCTTTTTAACTTTGCCGTTGTACAGCGCGGTGAGCGCTTCCTTAAGTCCCTCGTCGTCGCCGCTCTTCAACGCCACGTCGAGGTCGCCCACGAGCTTGTCGTCGTACCAGCCCGCGCCGTCGACGCTGTTGTTGAAGTCCACAATTTTGGAGGCAATGTTGCGGCGCACCTTTTTGTTGTGCCTTTTCGCCTTGCCAGCATGCGCCGAATTGACGTTGGTAACAAAGTAGTCCGACTTATAAATTTTTACGACGGGTACTATAAAGAGGAATATGTAAAGTATTACGGAAATCGCCGTAGCCGCATAGCCTGCGTATTCGTGTATCTGCCATAACTGCATTGTTATGGAAAAGAGACACCACGCGAGGAATATGCCTATAAGTCCCGCCAGAATGAACAGCACGAGCTTTGCGCCCTTGGAATTCTGGCGCTTTACATACTTTTCCTCGTATTCGTAAATGGTCATGCCCTGTTCGGGCAGTCCGTTTTTATCTTTTTTACTCATGTTCACCTTCTTCGCCCGAGCAATTCCCCCCGAGCTTTAAAGAAAATTTATACATCTCCGATTTTGTAACGCCCCTGTCCCTCGCCGCCTGCTTGACGGCGTCCTTTTTGGTCATTCCATGCGACATATAGTAGGTTATATGTTCCTCTTCCGAAAGGGAACAAAGGCTGTTTTCGCCCTCCTTCGCACCCTCTACTATCAGCACGTATTCCCCGCGCTTTTCGCCCTGCAGCCCCTCGGAAAGGGAGAACGAAACCGCCTCTTCATGCACTTTTGTAATCTCGCGCACGGCGCAGGCGGCGCGCTCGCCGAACACGGAGAACATGTCGGAAACATATCTGTCCACGTCCTGCGGGGCGACATGGAAGCACAGCGTCATGTCGCAGTCCTTATACTTGGAAAGAAACCTCTTCCTCTCGCCCTCCTTTTCGGGTAGGAAGCCCAAAAAGGCGAATTTATCTGCGGGGAAAGCCGAAAGTACGAGCGCGGACAAAAATGCGTTTGCTCCGGGAATTACCGTGTACGGCACGCCGCGCTCTTTGAGGTATGCGCACACGACGTTGCCGGGGTCGGATATGACGGGCATGCCCGCGTCCGAAATGACGGCAACATTCCTGCCCTGCACAGCTTCTTCGGCGATTTTTTCCGCCGCTTTGCGCTCGTTGAATTTATGACAGGATAAAAGGGGCTTTTTTATGTCGTAAGCATTCAAAAGCTTTATGGAATGGCGGGTATCCTCGCAGAATATGACGTCGGCTTCGCGCAGAGTGTCGAGCGCGCGAAGAGTTATATCCTTTAAGTTGCCTATGGGTGTAGAAACGAAATAAACCATAAATAATTTTATGCGCGGCGTGCGCGCGGAGCGCGAAAAAAAGGGGTCTCGCGCGGAAATTTAATCTGCGTCCTCCGCCTGAGTTTTTCCGACTGTCGGCGAATTGACTGCGGGCGGAAGAATTTCAATTCCCGGTCTGCCGCCCTTAACGCCCTCTATCATGACGAGGTAGGGTTTGCCGCCCTCCCTGCCGCAGACGAACTGCATTTTTTTAGGCTCTAAATTGCAGCCTTTCATCTTGTAGAACATCTCGGCGAGGCGGTCGGCGCGGTTGATTATGTTCAGCCTGCCGCCGTACTTAAGTTTTTTGTACGCCGAAAAAAGTATTTCGTCCGCAGTTATCGTTATTTCCTTGCGGCAGACGGCTTTTTCGTAAGAAATATTGTTCAAGCCTCCGCGCTCATAGGGCGGATTGCACAAAATAAGCGAAAACCCGTCGTCGTACTCTTTGCCCAAATCCTGAATGCGCGAGCAGACTGCCTTTGCCTTGGAAAAACCGTTGAACTGAATGGTTCTTTCCGCCATATCCGAAAGGGTCGGCTGCATTTCAAACAGCGTTACCGAGGATATTTGCGGATTAAGGCAGAGAAAGTGCAGTCCCACTATGCCGCAACCCGAACAGAAGTCGGCGACGACGTCGCCGTATTTTGCGCGGGCGAAGCGGGAGAGAAGTATGCTGTCCGAGGTGAACCTGTACAGAGAGGAATTTTGTATTATCTTTTTTTCGGCGAAGAGTTCTTCCCACACTTCGCCATCGTTGAGTTTTATCATATTATAACCGAAAAAAAAGCGGCGCGCAAAATTTTTTGCGCGCCGCTTTCATTTTGCTTGATTATTCGGGCTTAACTGCGCCGGTAGGGCATACATCTTCGCAAGCGCCGCAATCGATGCAAACAGCGGGGTCAACCACATATTTGTCAGCGCCTTCGGAGATAGCAGTAACGGGGCAGGTAGCAGCGCATGCGCCACAGCTTACGCATTCGTCGGAAATAACGTGTGCCATATTGTCTCCTCCATTTGAATTTTAAGTTTGCGGAACATACCGCCGCAGTGGTATTATAACACACAAAAAATCGCGTGTAAAGGGGTATGTTGCCGTTTTTTTTCGTTAATCCGTCAAATTTTTTAATTCGGGATTGTTTTTCTCCTCTTCGGACAGCTCTTCTCTGTCGGGAGCGCCGCCGCGGCGGAACTTCAGCTCGTCCACCTTATAGTCGCGGTAGCTCACAGCATCCTTTTGCTCTATCTTGACCTTTGCTTCCATCTTGAGCATATTGACGTTGACAACCTGTCCCTTGCCGTCGGGGGTTATTACCTCGCCGCCGACCTTGGGAACTTTTTTGCAGGCTTCGGCGTAATACTCGTTTTCATACGAAAGGCAGCACATGAGCCTGCCGCACAGTCCCGAAATTTTGCCGGGATTGAGCGAAAGCCCCTGGTTTTTTGCCATTTTTATCGATACTTTGCGGAAATCGGGCATGCAGCTCGAGCAGCAGCATTCCCTGCCGCAGGGAGCGAGACCGCCTATCATCTTGATTTCGTCGCGTATGCCTATCTGGCGCAACTCAATTCTCAGGCGGAAGGCTGCGGAAAGCTCTTTTACCAGCTCTCTGAAATCCACCCTGCCTTCTGCGGTGAAATAAAAAATGACTTTGCTGCCGTCGAATGTGAACTCGCAGTCTATAATCTTCATTTCCAGCCCGCACTTTTCCGCCTTTTCGCGCGCGAGCTTGATTGCGCCGTCCTTGCGCGCTTCGTTGCGCGCAACCGTTTCCCTGTCCTTGTCCGTAGCCTTTCTTATGACGGGCTTTAAGGGCGAAACTATCTTGTCGTCCTCCACTTCGCAGACGGGAACGGCGACGGTGGCATATTCTATGCCGCGCGACGTTTCGACGATTACGTCAGTATCCTTTTCGTACTCGCCGTTGCCGGGGGCAAAGTAATACACCTTTGCGCTGTTTTTGAATTTTATTCCGACAATTTTTTCCATCTGTTGTTCTCCGTTATTACTTTAAGCGCGAAATCGTATAAAAGATTGGAAAAATTCGCGTTGAATTTTAAGTCCGAAAGCGCGCCGTCCACCGAACTTACCGCAAGGGAAAGAGCGGAAAGACAGAACGCGCCGTCGCTTTTTTTGCCCCTTTTTACGCAGTCCGTAAGGCGGGAAAAATAGATGCGCTGAACCTGACGCAAAAGCTCTTCCCTGTGCGGCGTATCGCCGTACTTTAAGCATATGTCGCCCGCTTTTGCCATCGTGTCCGCACGGCAAATCTCCTCTGCGGCTTGCAGAACTTCGTCGAACCACGCTCCCGACGCCATTGCCTGAGCCTGTCCGAGTATTCCGCCGCAGCTTTCCGCGGCGATTTTTGCTCTTTCGCCGTCGCAGCCCGACCTTACGAGCGCCGAGGCTATCTGTTCGGGCGAAAAGGGCTGAATTTCTAAAAGCCTCACGCGCGAAATTATCGTCTGCAACACGGGCGAAAGCGAGGTTGCGCCCAGCAGAAAATGCACGCCCGCGGGCGGCTCTTCCAGCACCTTTAAAAGTTTGTTCTGCACGACGGCGGAAGCTTCTTCAAACGAAGTTATCGCGTATATCTTTTTTGTTCCCTCTATGGGCTTTAATGCGCAGTCGGAAGAAATTTCGTCCGCATCGGCGACAGAAAGTTTTTTGCCCTCCGCGGGAAAAATTTTTACGTCCGAAAAGCTTTCGCTCTCTATAAGTTTTTCTTCCCTCGAGCGCGGCTTCGCCCCGTAGAGCGCCACGGCAAAATATTTTACCGCCTCGCGCAGGTTCGCCGCGTCGGAAAAATATAAAAGATAGGCGTGCGACGCGCGTTCAGACCTGACGTCGCCCGTTAAAATTTTATATGCAGTTGTTTGCGACAACAATGTTTGCATATTTCTCCCGCGCTCCGCGAACATATCTATTTTTTCAATGAAATTTTAGTAAACTTAAATTAAATGCCCCGCGCATATGCCGCGGTCAATCGAACGCAAATCTTTTTTTGCCCGTCTGTCGTTTGTCCGCACATATGCCGCGGTAAATTATGTTTTGGCGGCTTCATAACTTTTTTCCCGCATGTTCCGCCGCTTTCGCGCGCGGAACGGATAAACCGAGCATATGCCGCCGTCAAACGGCGCAAAAACTCGATTATGCCGCCGCATTAACTCTGTCCATTCTGAAACGCGCGCGGCTGCGAGCTTTTAAACGCGTACGGCGCGGCTTAAACATGCGCGACTGTGCGCCGCCTGCGAAAAACGCATGAGTGAAGTTTTTAAACCTTGAAGCGCAGCTTAAGGCTGAAAAAATTTTTCAGACTATGCCGTTTTGCCTGAAAAGCTGCCAGATTTTATCGCTCGTTTCGTACTTCGTGCCCGAGCAGTCGACGGAGCGTATGCGAGGGTATTTTTCTGCGAGGCGGCGATAGCCCTGGTAAACCTTTTTGTGGAAAGCCATGCCCTGCTGTTCCATTCTGTCGTCCTTATCGGCGCCGTTCTTGCGTCTGAACGCGTCCTCGGGGGAAATATCGAGGAAAATTGTCATGTCGGGCGAATATTTTCCCAGAGCGGCGGCGTTTATCGAGGCGATGAAATCTTCGCCCAGACCGCGCGCTATGCCCTGATAAGCGAGCGAGGAATCGACATACCTGTCGCACACGACCAGCTTGCCGCTTTCGAGCGCGGGAACGATTACTTCCTTTAAAAGCTGCACCCTCGATGCGGCGTACAAAAGCGCCTCGCACTCGTCGCACATGGCGGTATTTTTGCCGTCGAGAATGACGGCGCGTATCTGTTCGGCGATGGCGCTGCCGCCAGGTTCGCGCGTCATGATGTAATCGACGCCGAGATTATCGAGTTTTTCCGCGAGGAGTTTAAGCTGGGTACTCTTGCCCGAGCCTTCGCAACCTTCGAAAGTTATAAGTTTGCCCTTCATTTTTTTACCACTTTGATTTTGCCCGACTGCAGTCCGAAGGTGTTCGCGCTGTCTGAAAGCAATTCGATTGCGCGCGCGGTTATCATTTCGCCCGCGACTATGACGGGGAAGCAGGGCGGCGTTATGCCGCAGTTTTCGGCGCACATTCTGCCCTTGCTATCCTTTAAAGGTATCCACTCGGTGCGGCTCTTGAGGGCGTAAAGATAGCTGTACGTCCTGTCCGCGGGGGGAAGCAGAGGCTTTTTGTCCCTGTATGTGCCGCGCAGCTTTTTCTGCGTTACCAGCCACAAAAGAAAGTTTTTAATCTCGTTTATGTGCGAGGGTTCGGTGGCGGGCGAAAGATAGAATAAAATATATCTTCCGTCGTTCATTTCGGGATATATGCCGCGCTTTTCGAGTTTCGCCTGCACGATGTCGGGCGAAATATCCAGCGGTTTGCAGTCGAGGGCGAGCTTCGTCCAGTCCTGCGAGGGATAAAAAGTGAGCGAGGAAAGCTGACTTTTAAGCTCCGCAACGGCGGTTTTCGCCCTTTCGGCTGTTTTGGGATTGTTCTTGAAATATTTTACGCCGTACTCCACCGAAGCCATTACAGGATATGACGGCGAAGTCGTTCTGAAAATCGACAGCGCCTCTTCCGCGAGTTCCGAAAGAGCGAGGTTGTTCACGCAGACATATGCGCCCTGCGTGAGCGTGGGCAGCGTTTTGTGCGCGCCGTCCACCCACATGTCGGCATACACTCCGCAATAGCCGTACCTGCCCTCCTCCGCTCCGAGGTGCGCGCCGTGCGCGCCGTCGCAGAAGAGATACCTTGAGTGCTTTTTGAGCACCGCCGCGTAATCTTCGAGGGGGGCGATGTTGCCGTAGTAATCGGGCGAAGTTATGATAAGTCCCGCTATGTTGACGTCGTTGACAATGAGCTTTTCTATAAGCTCGGGGTCGGGGGGAAGAAGCACGCCCTCGCACTCCGCGCCCTGAACTATGACGGGTTCGACGCCGAGTATGCGGCAGGCGTTGTACACGCTCTTGTGCGAGTTGCGGGGAACTATTATTTTATTGCCGAATTTTGACGCGACGTATATGCACGCCATCACGCCCGAGGACGAGCCGTCGGTGGTGATGTAAGCCCTCTTCGCGCCGACTATTTCGGCTATGTCGCGCTGCGCCCTGTCTATTGCGCCGTGCGCGCTCTGCAAATCGTCCGAAAAGCTCAGCTCGGTTACGTCTATGGGCGCAACGGGAAACGCGCGGGAGAACGAAAAGACGTTCTTATGTCCCGGCATGTGCATTCTGTTGCGGTCCTTGCCCTTGTACTTGTTAAGCTGATTGAGAATTTCGTAGTTATAAAGCATTATTTCACTTCGCGTCCGCCATCAGTTGTTGCGGCGGGGTTTCATCGTGGGGAATAAAATTACGTCCCTTATCGTCGGGCTGTCGGTGAGCAGCATAACCAGCCTGTCTACGCCCAGTCCGAGACCGCCCGTGGGGGGAAGACCGTATTCGAGCGCGGTTATGAAGTCCTCGTCGAGCTGCGCCTTGCTGTCGGGTTCCTGCGCCCTCTTTTCCTCTATCTGCCTTATGAAGCGCTGCTTCTGGTCGATGGGGTCGTTGAGTTCGGAGAAAGCGTTGCCGAATTCGTGCGCGCAGATGAAATATTCAAATCTTTCCGTGAAAGCGGGGTCGGAAGGCTTGCGCTTTGCAAGGGGAGAGTTTTCTACGGGATAATCGTAGATTATGGTCGGCTGAACGAGCTTGTCTTCGACGAAGGTTTCAAACAGCGCGATTAAAACGTGTCCCTTTGTAGCTCTTTCGCCCTCGGGTACTTCGCAGCCGAGCGCCTTTGCAGCCGCGCGCGCCGCGGCGTCGTCCGCCCATGCGTCGTAGTCCGCGCCGCAGTGTTGCTTTACAGCCTCTTTCATCGTCATGCGCTTCCAGGGCGCGCCCATGTCGAGCTGCGTGCCTTGGTATGTTATCTTGTCCGTGCCGCAGACGTTCCTCGTTACCGTTCTGTACAGATCTTCGATGAGGTCCATCATGCCCTTGTAGTCGGTATATGCCTGATACATCTCTACAGAGGTGAACTCGGGATTGTGGAAGGCGTCCATGCCCTCGTTGCGGAAAATTCTGCCCACTTCGTACACCCTTTCAAGACCGCCGACTATGAGCCTCTTTAAGTAAAGTTCGGTCTCTATGCGCAGGTACATGTCTATATCGAGCGCGTTGTGGCGCGTTCTGAAGGGGCGCGCAGCCGCGCCTATTTCGAGCGTGGTCAGTACGGGTGTATCCACTTCGAGATAGCCTAAATTATCGAGGTAAGCGCGTATTTCCTTGAGGATTTTGGAGCGCGCGATAAAGGTATTTCGCACCTCGGGATTGACTATTAAGTCGAGGTCGCGCTGGCGGTACTTTATGTCCATATTGGTCAGACCGTGCTGCTTTTCGGGCAGGGGACGGAGGGACTTGGAAAGCATTTCGATATGCGTGCAGTGAACCGAAACCTCGCCCGTCTGCGTCTTGAATACGAAGCCCTTTACGCCGACTATATCGCCTATGTCGTAGTCCTTTTTGTAGGACATGTAGTCCTCTTCGCCGACGTCGTCGCGCTTGACGTAAATCTGAATGAGCCCGTCCCTGTCGGAGATGTGCGAAAAGGAAGCCTTGCCCATTATGCGGCGGGACATGAGCCTGCCGGCAATGGAAACTTCCTTGCCCTCGAGCGCTTCAAAATTTTCCTTTATGGAAGTGGAATTGGCGGTTACTTCGTACTTGGTCTTTTCGTAGGGGTTCTTGCCCTCTTCGGTGAGCTTTGCGAGCTTTTCGCGCCTTATGCGCGCCTGCTCGGCGAGGCGCTCTGCCTCTTCTTCAGTTAAAATCTGCTGATTGTTTTCCATTTATACTCTTTTCCTGAAATTTATCTTATGCTGACAATGCGCAGCTTGTAGCTGCCGTCGGGGCAGGAAACGGACACTTCGTCGCCTATGCGCTTTCTCATGAGCGCGGCGCCGACGGGCGATTCCGAAGAAATTTTGTTGTTCATGACGTCGACATCCGTTACGGAAGTTATGGTGTAGGTGTCCTCTTCGCCGAACTCTTCGTCGAGCACGGTAACGACCGAGTTGAGATGAACGAAGGTGTTATCCGTTATTTCTTCCTGCACGGAAGCGTTTTTTATCTGATATTCGATTTCTGCGATTTTTCCTTCATTGGAGCGCTGTTCCTCCCTTGCCGCGTCGTATTCGGCGTTTTCCGAAAGGTCGCCGTGCGAACGCGCTTCGGCTATGCGCTCGATAATTTCGGGGCGCTTTACCTTTACGAGATATTCAAGCTCGCTTTTAAGGTCGTCCAGATTTTTTTGGGTCATTACAAACTGCTGTTCTGCCATTTTATATTTACCTCTTTTTTTCGCCCCGTCGGGCGGTTCTCTCTTATAATTTTTCCGCCTTTCGGGCGGGAAATAAACAAAGATATGTGGCAGCATTTATCCTGCGCCACATATCCGTTTTACTCTATTATATATATCTTTGATTGCCTTGTCAAATATTTAACGCCCCGCGCAAACTATTTGAGGGACGCCACAAAGCGGGAAATTCTGTCAATCGCTTCGGAAAGCTGAGCCATGGATGTAGCGTACGAACAGCGCACGTGGTTATATCCCGCGTCGCCGAACGCCGCGCCGGGTACTACGGCGACTTTTTCTTTCATAAGCAGCGCGTTTGCAAACTGTTCTCCCGTAAGCCCCGTGCTTTCCACCGAGGGGAACACATAGAAAGCGCCCTTGGGCTGGAAGCACTTCAGCCCCAAAGAATTGAAGGAATTGACGAGAAACCTGCCGCGGCGGGCGTACTCGTCGCGCATGTCAGCAACGACCGAAAAACCTTCCGAAAAGCCTTCTGAAAGCGCGGCGTTGGCTGCATACTGTCCCGCGCTGGGAGCGCACATTATGGCATACTGGTGAATTTTGAAGATTGCGTCGTCAATCTCGGGCGGAGCGCACACGAAACCTATGCGCCAGCCCGTCATTGCGAACGCCTTGGAAAAACCGTTGATTATTACCGTTCGTTCGGACATATCCCCTATCGTAGCGATGGAAACATGCTTGCCGACATATGTAAGTTCGGCGTAAATTTCATCCGAAATCACCAAAAGATCGTGCTTTTTTATGACGGGAACGAGGGCTTCGAGCTGCTCTCTCGTCATGATTGCGCCCGTGGGGTTGTTGGGGTAAGCTAAAATTATCGCCTTTGTTCTGGGCGTTATGCGCTCTTCGAGCTGTTCTGGCGTGAGTATAAAGTCGTTATCGGCGACGCACCTTACGGAAACGGGCGTGCCGCCAGCCAGAGTTACCGAAGGAGCGTATGAAACATAGCAGGGGTCGGGCACGAGAATTTCATCTCCCTCGTCGCAGATCGCGCGCAGAGTGAAGTCTATCGCTTCGCTCGCGCCGACCGTAACTATGGTGTGTTCGGGCGATGCGATTATGCCGAAACGCTCGTAAAGGTACCTGCATATGTTGCGGCGAAGCTCGGGAAGTCCGCGGTTGCCCGTGTACTGGGTAAGTCCGCGCTTAATAGAACGCACTGCCGCGTCCCTTATGGAATATGGCGTTACGAAATCGGGTTCGCCCACGCCGAGCGAAATTGCCCCGTCCATCTCGTTGACTATATCGAAAAATTTACGAATGCCGCTCGGCTTAAGTCCTGCCGCGCGGGAGCTGACAAAAGATCTCATAATTCAACAAACCGCGGCTCATGCCGCGTTAATTTACGGCTGAACGGACAGCCTGTTTGCCTCGGCGCTCTTCTTCATGAGCGCGCCTTCTACTTTGTACTTTTTGAGTATGAAGTGCGTAGCCGTGGAAAGGACGTTTTCGTATGTGGAAATTCTTTCCGAAACGAAGCGCGAAATGGACTTTAGCGACTTGCCAGCAACTATTACGGCGAGGTCGTACGCGCCCGACATGAGGTAGAGATTTTTAACCTCGTCGTGTTCGGCAATTTCCTGCGCGATGGCGTCGAAACCCGAACCGCGCTGGGGCGTTACCTTGACTTCGATGAGCGCTTCCACGCTCTCTTCGTCGAGGGCGTCCTCGTTGACTATGGCGGTGTACTTTACGATAACTCCGCCCTCTTCGAGCTGCCTTATCTTTTCGGCGGTCTGCTTTTCGTCTATTCCGAGCATTACCGCTATCTTCTCCGCGCTCGCGCGGGAATCTTCGGCGAGTATGGCTATTATGTCTTTTGCCGTCTTATCCATAATATCTGTCCTTAAAATAAATTATTGTTACTATTTTATTCCTTTTGAGCCTTTTTGTCAATATAATTTGAAAAAAGCGTTTTACATTTGCCCGTCTATCTGTTACACTTTAGCTATGTTCAGAATTTGGGGAAAGGTCATCAAAGACGGAAAAATTATTAATCAGGTTACTTTCGAGAGCGCGGATAAGTTTTCTTATTCGTCCTTTTTCACATACCTTGCGGACATATGCCAGGCGCTCGACATAGCCACGCCGGTGCTCATGAAAACGCACATCTTCAACTACGCCAAGTTCAACACCGTGCGCTTTATTCCGCGCGACTTCGCCGAACCCGTTGACTTCGACAAACTCGTTCTCGAAAATATTGTGCTGTAACAGAAAAGCCAATCCGCCCCTCAACGAGCCATGACCGCCCTGCAAAGCGCGGTTCGCCCCCTGTCGGAGCGGCGGCAGGCGTTTCCTACTGCATAAAAAAGAATATAAAGCATTTTAAGCCGCATAATATGTTTATGCGGCTTTCGTGTATTTTTTGCTTTATAGTTACGCTGTTTGTGTGCGTGTGCGGCGGCGCGTACGCGCTTACGGGCTTCGATCTTTTGAACTTTGTCTGCGCGGGCAGTCGGGCGGCGGTAAACGCCGTTCTCGCCGCGGGCGGAGTGTGCGCGCTCTTCCTTGCCTACGCGCTGATAATTTTAAAGCCCTTCCGCGGACTTAAATAGCGCGCAAATGGGGCGCGGCAGTCGGGCGCAGAGCCTCAACGATATAAAAAAGCGTCATTTAAAATGAGCAAAGGCGCGGCGACACAATGCAACAAGCGTTAGAAACGGACAAAGGTTAAAAAATAAGCAATTTTCAAAACGGACACAGAATAAAAAATCAAGCGGCGCGGCGGAAAAATTTCCGCCGCGCCGCTTTTTTATAAACTTTTGCAATTTATTTTTACCGCCAGAGTTTTTCGAGGTCGAAACCGTTGACCTGAATTACCTCGAAATAGGGCGAATTTGCTATGTCTTTGGGCGTAACTACGGGACCGCCGTCGCTGTCTATGTCGTAACCGAAAGCCATGTACGCCTGCCAGACGAGGTGCGCGCATTGCGTTGTCTCAGGTCTTTCCGCCTGATTTTTTTCATTGAAAATGCCCGTAAAAAGCGAATACTGCACATTGACGAGATTGTCCCACGCGTAAGCGACTATGTCGGCAATATCGCTTTGGTCGATATTTTTGGGTCTGAGCACCATGAAGTTGGAAGCCTCTTTGAACCACACAAGCCCCTGCACCCGCGAAGGCACGCCTATGGTTATAGCCTGCAGCGTTTGGGAAGAATTGAGGACGAGCGCGGCGTGTCCGTTGCGCCAGCCGAGGGTATGCACGGAGGATGAAATGAGCACGTCGCCCGGGCGCAGACTGACTATGTGAAACATTTTATCGGGGAAATAGTCGTGCGAGCTGCCGAAGTTAGCCGCGTCGTGGCTGACTTCGCCGTCGTAAAACAGGTCGTCCTGACAGGCGAGAATGAAAGAATTATTTCCCTTGTATTCGTCGAGCGCCGAGCGCGAAAGCCCCGTCTGGCGATAGAGTAAAGAATAATCTTCGTCCGACCACTGCTCTTTTTCAAGCACCTCCGAAAGGTCCTCTTTTGCATACGAAGGCACTACGCGCGCAAGCGAATGAGCCACGCCGTCGCTTATCACGAAAAACGACATGACGACGACGAAAAAGAACAACAGGCAAAGCAGCGATATTATTGTAATTCTCAGCGGCGCGGGCATCGAGGGGCGCCGTTTTTGTTTGCGCGTGGAAGTGTACCTCCTGTAAGAATAATAAAATTATATACCATCATTCGCGTTTTAGCAAGCGCATTGCGCGCGGCAAAATAAAAGGCGCCGCCGCGGTCATTTCCGCGGCGGCGCATTCTTTTAATTTTTACACTGCAAAAAACGGCGTTATTTGCGCATTGAACTGCACATATATGCGCACCAATCGCAAAACAGTTTATATAATCGGCTTTTTGCGCCCCTACACTCTCATTTTTGCATTGCCCGCACAATATGCCCTCGCCAAGCAATGTAAGCGGCGCGCCTTTATAAGGCGCGCCGCTTCGCAAACGCTTTGACGCCGACATTACAAAACAAAGTTTTTTGCGCACATTTTTTATTGCGCGCCCAAAAAGCAGGCTATGTGTTTTTAATCTTTACGCTGACGCCCGTGGACGCGTCCTGATACATCACCCAGTACCCGCCGCCCTCAACGGGGATATAGCTCGCCCTTTCCGCAAGGCTTTCCGGGCAGGGCGCGCCCTCTTCTACGGGTACGCCGTAGCAGATATAAGCCGCCTCGCCCTCCATCGACAGCACGCCGAAAGCATAATGCTTGCCGCCGCCATAGGAAATTTTAACCCAGCGCGAGCCTTCCATAACTTCTTCAAGCTCCGCCGCGCGCGGATAGACGGAAAATATCTTTTTTATCTCGCCGCTCATGCGGGCGTAAAAATTGCCGCCTGCAAGTCCGCCCTTTGCCTCGCCGAAATTTTTATCGTTCGCGCCGACCCCGCTAGGCTTTTCGCCCCGCTCTCCGCCGTTTGCGCTGCCCTTTGCCCCGCCGACCTCTTTTTTACCGTCTTCACCGACCTTTACACCGTCTTCGCCGCGCACGCAATCAACATTTTCTTCGCCGCGTACGCCCGAAATGCCGCCGCGCGGCTTCGCGCTTTCGTCATGATCGCGTCCGCCGTCTGTTCGGGGCGGCGTCATGTTCTGGTTTCCGTCCGCCTTATCTTCGCGCGGCAGGAAGCCATTATCATAGCCCTCTTCGCCGCGGCGAACGAAGCCTTCTTTTTTTTCGCCCTCAGCCTGGCGTACAGTCCCACCGCCCTCATCAGTTTCCAGTTCATAATAATTCTCCTCGGCAATAGCCTCGTCGTCGTATTTTCCGACCGCCGACTGGGGCGTTTCGGACTGCCTTACGGCGCTCTCTATCGAGGAAAGAACGCCCTGCATGTCGCCGCTGACGGCGCACGCCACTGGCAGAACGTCGCCCGCGCGGCAATAGCAGATGAGACAGCCGAACCCGCGCGACAGGTCGAAAGGCGTTTCGCTCTCGCTGGAAATACCTTCGAAAACGACAACCTCTTCGCCGTCCGACACGCCGAGCATGAGCCGCCCTTCGCTGAGCGGCGCAAAATTTATGAGCGAAGCTTCGACCTTCAAAAAACCTGCGTACGCCTCGCAGCGAACCAGCCCCTTGAGCGGTCCGCCGTCCGCCGAATATCCCGCCTTTAGCGTCTTTATGAGCGCAATTCTCTTTGCATAACCAGACATTGCATATTCCTTTTTTATGCTTTTTTATATTTTATTTCATGAAAGGGCGCATAAATGCGCGTTTTATGTATTAATTTATATAATATTGTATAAAATCACGCGGGTTAAAAAAATATGAGCGTACCCTCTCATTTTGTTGCAAATCGCGCGCGGTTTTGCTATACTTTTAATTGGTGAAGGTTGTATATTTATGTATATTTGTCATATTTATACGCCTTTTCACGAATAATTGCGGTAATACGATTTACAAGGAGATATAAAATGGCACTCACCAAAAACAAGAAAGTACTCGATTTCGTCAGAGAAAGCGCAGAACTTGCCCAGCCCGACAAAATTGTCTGGATAACCGGCGACCGCGCTCAGACCGACGAACTGAGGAAAGAAGCTGTTACCTCGGGCGAGCTTATCAAGCTCAACCAGAGCCTTCTGCCCGATTGCTATCTGCACAGAACCAAGGTCAACGACGTTGCGCGCGTAGAGGACAGAACGTTCATCTGCACGAAGAACAAGGAAGACGCAGGTCCCGTTAACTACTGGATGGATCCCAAGCAGGCTTACGAGCTTGCGGCAGAGATTGCACGCGGTTCCATGAAGGGCAGAACGATGTACGTTATACCCTATTCCATGGGCGTCGTAGGCTCTCCCTTCGCTCGCTACGGCATCGAGGTTACCGACTCCATTTACGTCGTTTTAAACATGGAAATAATGACGCGCGTTGGCAAAAACGTTCTCGCAGCCATAGGCAACGACGGAGACTTTATCAAAGGTTTCCACGCAAAATGCAACGTTGACGCAGACAACCGCTATATTATGCACTTCCCTGAAGACAACACCATCATTTCCGTCAACTCGGCTTACGGCGGCAATGTTCTCCTCGGCAAAAAGTGCTTTGCTTTAAGAATTGCTTCCTACCTCGGCAAGAACGAAGGCTGGATGGCAGAACACATGCTCATCCTCGGCGTTACATTCCCCGACGGCAGCAAGAAATACGTTGCTGCGGCATTCCCTTCGGCTTGCGGCAAGACCAACCTTGCAATGCTCATTCCCCCCAAGCACTACCTTGAAAAAGGTTACAAGATCGAGTGCGTGGGCGACGACATCGCATGGATAAGAGTGGGCGACGACGGCAGACTTTGGGCTGTCAACCCCGAAAACGGTTTCTTCGGCGTAGCACCCGGCACCAACGACCACTCCAACCCCAACGCTTTGGCTGCAACCAAGCGCGGCACTATTTTCACCAACGTTGCGCTCAACACGGACGACATGACCGTTTGGTGGGAAGGACTGAACAAGGATCTGCCCGAACACTGCATAGACTGGACGGGTAAGCCCTGGAACCCCGCCAAGTTCGACAAGAAAGATAAATCGACCTGCGCGGCTCATCCCAACTCCCGCTTCACCGCACCCGCGGCTAACTGCCCCTGCGTTTCGCCCGAGTTCAACTCCAAGGAAGGCGTGCCTCTGTCGGCTATTATCTTCGGCGGAAGAAGAGCTTCCACCACTCCCCTCGTATATCAGTCGAGAGACTGGAACCACGGCGTATTCGTAGGCTCTGCAATGTCCTCCGAAACGACGGCAGCCGCAACGGGCGCAGTCGGCGTTCTCCGCCACGACCCCATGGCTATGAAGCCCTTCGCAGGATATCATATGGGCGACTACTTCCAGCACTGGATAGATATGGGCAAAGTCGTTAAAAATCCTCCCAAGATTTTCAACGTTAACTGGTTCAGACAGGACAAAGACGGCAATTTCATCTGGCCCGGCTTCGGCGACAACATGCGCGTGCTCGAATGGATTTTGAAGCGCTGCGACAACGCCGTAGACGCAGACGAAACTGCAATAGGCTACGTTCCCAAGGCAAGCGACATCGACCTCGAGGACATGAACTACGAAATAGCTCCCGGCAAGAAGTTCACGATAGAAGACCTCAAGGGCATTCTTAAGGTAGACAAGGAAAAGTGGGCGAAGGAAGCCGAAGAAATCGAAGGCTACTACACCAACACCATCAAGACGAGAATACCCGCAGAACTCACCGAGTGCCTCGAAACCCTCAAAAAGAACTGCGCAAAGTAATGCGCATAAAATAAAAAAAGACGGCGTACGCGCCGTCTTTTTTTATTGACTTTTCCGATAATATTTTTCTTATTATATTATTTACATTATTTATATTATTTGCATTTCTTTGCGGCTATTGCTGCGCAGAAAAAAAGCTTTGCGCGAAAAAACATATGCCTTACCAAAAAAGCAGGAACATGCCGTGCGCAAAAAAAAGACCGACAAAAAGCAGGTCGGTCTTTAAAAAATATTTTTTATTTTACTCATAAATCAACTTCGACTTCGCTGAAAATGGGGTCATCGAGGAATTCTGCCATCGACATATCCAACGCTCTGCAAACTCTGTACAAAGTTGTCATGGAAATGGAAGGCGTCGATTTCGTTCTGAAAATATTGCAGATGCTCTGGCCTTTAACGCCGGGAAGCTCTCTGAATTCTTTTTTCATCATGCCTCTTTCTTTCAAGATGCCGCCAAGTCTTTTTGCTACTGCTTCTGTGATTGTCATAATACGCTCCGTAAATTTATAATATTAGTAGCCCATCCCTACTTGTGTTTAGTATAAAGAAAAGGCAATAATTTTGCAACCATTTTCGCGATTTTTTTAAAAATTTGTAGTTTTTCAACAAAATATAGTTCATTTTTCACCGAATTATAACAAATTCACAAGTTTATTATAACGATAATAGTACAGATTAACTTTCGCCGCCGTCCAATGAAAAACCTTGTCTGCGCGCCGAGGCGTTTTTCATATTCTCTGCCGACGGCGCGGCAAATAAAAAACTTTATTTTTCGCGGGGAAACATTATTGTTATTGCCATTATCAAAGGACATAAAACCAAAAAAATTATTTTTTATAAATTTTTTATATTCCGCCTTTTGCAAAAAATGTTCTTGCATCGGAATAACTCCTCTGCGCGAAGGTGTGAGCGCTCGGAAAAAGCTATGCGAAAAAGACGGCGCGTCCTGTAAAAGTCTGAAGCAGGCAAAAAAGCGGGCAAAAAGCTTGTCTGCGCCGCCGCGCGCGGTTTGCGCGCGGCGGCGTAAAACGCTTGGGTGTTAATATGTATTTGATCGCGACATATGCAAAGCGCGAGAAAAAATATTATTAAACGCCCGACAAAAAAGCGGAGAAAGGACGAATGTCTTTCTCCGCTTTTTAAATTTAATTTAAAACCGCCGTAAGCGCGTTTTTTGCCCCCGTGAGGGACAAAAAAGCGGGCAAAAAGCTTGTCTGCGCCGCCGCGCGCGGTTTGCGCGCGGCGGCGCAAAACGCTTGGGTGTTAATATGTATTTGACCGCGACATATGCAAAGCGCGAGAAAAAATATTATTAAACGCCCGACAAAAAAGCGGAAAAAGGACGAATGCCTTTCTCCGCTTTTTAAATTCAATTTAAAACCGCCGTAAGCGCGTTTTTTGCCCCCCGTGAGGGACAAAACGGCGGGCAGACGATTATTCCTCGCCCTCGGTCTTTTCCTCGCTCTGAGCCTTGCCTGCGCCGCTGTTGCCGAGGAAAGTGCCGAAGCGTATTTCCTTTTTGCCGCGAGCGGGACGGGACTGACGGGGAGCGGAAGAACGCTCGCTTCTTTCGCCTCTGCCCCTGTTGGAACGGCGCTCGCCGTTGAAACGTCCGCCATCCTTTTTGTCGCGGAAGTTCTTATCTCCCTTTGAGCGGCGCTCGAAGGGTTTTAAGTTGTTGGGGATTATTACGACGTATCTGTTGGGTTCGTCGCCTTCGGAAGCCGTCTTTACCTCGGTATTTTCCGCGAGAGCGGAATGAATAATTCTTCTCTCGTAAGGGTTCATGGGTTCGAGCTTGACCTTTCTGCCCTTTTCGACAGCCTTTTTAGCCAGCTTTTCCGCAAGGGAAGTGAGGGTGTTTTTGCGGCTTTCCCTGTAATTTTCGCAGTCTACGACTACCTTTTTGTACTCGTCGTTGCCGATGTTGGCAACTGCGCCGGCAATCGTCTGGATTGCGTCGAGCACTTCGCCGTGATGACCGATAATCTGATTTGAATTTGCCGTCTGAACGTTGATTTCAATCTTTTCGTCGTCCGACTTTACCTCTGCGAACGCATTGATTTTGAGAATTTCGAAAAGTCCGTCGATGAATGCCGCGGCTCTTTCGCCGTCGGATGCGCGTCTGGTTACGGAAACCTTTGCCTTAACCGATCCGAAAATCTTTTTCTTTCCCTCTTCGATTACAGTAATTTCTGCCTCTTCGCGGGTGATGCCGAGGGCTGCAAGTCCCGCTTCAACCGCCTCTTCCACCGTTTTTCCGGTGAAAACGTCTTTGTTATCCATATATTCTCCTTTTATACCGCCTGCGGACTTATTCTGCGCACGCCGCGCGCCGCATCACTTTTTGTTGTGCGACATTTTATTGATTTCTGAGCTGTGTTCCTTCTTTGCAAACCACACGTTCATCGACTTGTTTATGATGAGCGTTGTAATTATCGAATAGGTTGTGTTGGTAATCATGTAGATAGAGAATGCCGAAGAGTACATGAACGCAAATATACCGTACATGATGGGCATTACAATCATCATTACCTTCATCGTCCTCGCGCCGCTGCCGTCTACCGAGCCGAGTTCGTTTACGGACTTGTTCATCTTCATGGAAATGAACTGCTGCAAAAGCATTACGCCTATCGACAGCACGATGAGTACGAAATAACCGTTATAGGTGTTCTTTTCGTTGCCGAGAGCCGCGGTAACTTTGTTGTAGCTCTCTTCGTAGCTGCCGTCTATCGTTGCGGAAGTTACCGTCTGGCTGAATTTTGCAAAGTCGGGTATCTGCTTGTTGAGCATGCTGTCGGGATACCATATGTTCTTTACCCAGAGGAAGTTGTCGCCCTCGGGCGAGTTCATCTTGGCATAATAATCTTCCGCCACTTTCTGTGCGGCGAAACCGTCTATATAGTAGGAAACGAGCGTCAGTCTTACAGCCTCTCTGATTGTCGTGTCCTGGCTGTTTTCTGCGCCGTCCGCAACCAGAGTACCCTTTTCTTCGGTATATTTATCCATGAGCGCGGTGAAAACTTCGTCCTCGCTCAATGTCGTGGAATTGTTCCTGTTATATTCCTGCGCGAACGCGCCGAAATCTACATAATAGTCCGTCTGCCCGTCAATCCGGGTTTCAATGAGGAAGCCTTCGGGGTTTTCTTCGTCCTGAACGTAAGCGTAAACGACGCTGTTGTAGGAAGTTACCATGTCGTTATAGCTTTCGAGGTTGGCGTACTGCGAATAAGTAGAGAACGCGTTGAAGACGAAGAGGAATATGACGAGCGAAACAATCATGGGAATGCACGCGCCGAACATGGAATAACCGCTCTTTTTCTGCAGTTCCATTACTTTCTGGCTGTACATCTGCTTATCGTTGGCGTACTGTTTTTGCAGTTTTTCCATCTGCGGTCTCATCTTTTCCATGATGAGAGCCTGTTTTTTGCTCTTAATTCTCGAATAGATGTCGAGAGGAAGGACTATCGTCTTTAAAATGAGAGTAAACAGAACAATGCCGACGCCTATTATGCCTACGCCCTCTATGAGCCAGCGTATTATAACGCCAATCCAGTTGAGTTCAATCGAAGGAATGTATTTTACGCCGTAGCCGAGGACGCTCTGTGAAGTAGCTAATAAATTCATTTACTTTTCCGCGGGTTTGTCAGTAAACCCATCTTACCTTAAAATAATTTTCGGGAGCGGGATCGTAGCCGCCCTTGGACAGAGGATTGCAGCGCAGAATGCGCCAAGCGCCTAAAACGACGCCCGCGATTACGCCGAGATTATTCAGACACCTCAAAGTATATTCCGAGCAGGTAGGCTCGTAAAGGCAGGTATGCCGCGAGAGCGTGCGCTGATATAAAATGATCAGCCGCATGAGAAGCATTTTCAGATATGGTCTGAAAATGTTTTTTCTCAGCCACTTTAACGCACTTATAACCTCTTTCATTTTTCGCCGTTTATCCTTTTGAAACAGCTTACAATACATTTTTCGACCTGCTTGAAGGTCAGTTCTTCGCCTGCTTTGGGCATTACTATTACGCTGTAATCCGCGCCGAGCAGTTGTATATTTTTATCGTAAGCGGCGCGTATAATTCTCTTTAAGCGGTTGCGCTGCACGGCTTTGCCGTGTTTTTTTGTCAGCGCTATGCCCATTATCTGCGTTTGGGCGGGCGAATAAATTAATGTAAGGTGAGGGGAAAAAACCCTTTTTCCCCTCTTGAAAAGTTTTGCGAAATGAGTGTTTTTCTTTAATCTCGTATAACGCATAGGCGTTAAAGCGTTAAGCGCTTATCTTCTTGCGACCCTTGTTTCTTCTTCTCTTGAGCACCTTTCTTCCTGCAGTGGTTGCCATTCTCTTTCTGAAGCCGTGAACCTTGCTTCTCTGTCTCTTTTTGGGTTGATAAGTTCTTTTCATTTTTTTTTCTCCGTATATTTTATATTTTCGTATTTACTTTTTTGCTCCGTCCGCGCCTTAAAACGCAAAACGACACTTTATCATTATAAATTTCGGCGTATTTTATGTCAAGCAATATTGCTTGTCCTTACGGGTAAAATTAAATATAAACAATCTTTATTGCTCTCGTTCTGGCAAATGAAGGGCTGAACGTTGTTGTTGAAGGACAAAACAACTTTCTCTTCGTCGAGCGCGTTTATCGCGTCTATTATGAATTTTGAATTCATTGCAATCTTCAAATCTTTGCCTTCGGTTACCGCCTTTACGGGTTCCTGCACGTTGCCTATTTCCGAATTGGAAGTGATTTCCACCTTGTCGGAAGAAATATCGAAGATAACCAGGCTGTTCTTGTCGTTTCTCACGAGTATGGCGGCTCTCTCTATGGAAGCCTTCAGGGCGCTCTTTTCCACCGTTACTGTAGTTATGAAGCTCTTGGGAATGATGTTTTCCTTCTTGATGAAATCGCCGTTGTACAGCCTGGAGGTGAGAACAGTATCGTCCACGCAGACGAGAATAAGCCCTCGCTGCATCTTTATTTCCGTTTCGCCGTCGCCCGCGGGAAGCATTTTTTCTATTTCGTTGAGCGTCCTTGCAGGGCAGATTATTTCAAGTTTAGGAAGCGTGGAAGAAACCACCTCGCCCGATGCCGTAGCAAGGCGGAAGCCGTCGAGGGAGGTTACGCATATGTTTTTGTCCTCCACCACTATCTGACAACCCTTGAGTATGGGACGGCTGTCGTCCGCCGCGCAGCAGAAAGATGTGGAAGAAATGAGTTTTTTGAGAAGATCTGTCTTTATAACTATGCTGTTTTCGTTTACGTCAACATCGACCTTGGGAAAATCGTCAGCGGGAAGCACCTGCATGAAGGTCTGGCTGTCGGCATAGGTAATTTCCATTCTCGCGCCCTCGACGCTGAGCATTATCTGCACGCCTTCGAGCTTTTTTATGAAATCTGCGAAGTATCTTCCGGGAACGCAAATATCGCCCTCTTCGTAAATTTCGGCTTTAATTTTTTTCTGTATGGAAATTTCTCCGTCCGTCGCGGTTAAAGTGAGGCTGTCGTTCTTTGCGGAAAGTTTTATACATTCCATTATCTGAACGGTGGTTTTTGCCGCGCACGCCTTTACAACCTTAAAAACGGCGTCCGATAAATTGATGCCTTCGCAAACGAGTTTCATTTTCGCTCCTTCAAGTCGGGAAAACCCTTCTTTTTCCTATGATTATTTTTTATTTTATTAAAAGATTAATAGTTTAATTATTAGTAGGGGGCTGTTTAATTGTCGATAACAATTTTTTTCCGCCGCCCGACAACAATATAATAGCAAAAAAGCTGCAAAAAAGCAACAAAATTAACGCATTTTGCCACCCTTTGAGGAGGGAGGAAAATGTCAGCAAAGTTGTAGATAAATTGTTTATAAGTTGATAAATAAAAACTTCTTTCGCGCAAAAAAAGTCAAAAAAAGTTGAAAAAAGAGAGAAAAAGAAGTTATCAACAGTAAATTGTTGATATGTAGATAACTTTATGGACAATTCAAGACGGCATTTTTTTGAATGTTTATGCTGTATAAACGGCTGAAAATTCCTTAAAAATGCGAAATTTGCGCCGCCGTCTGATTTATTGTATTAAAAGTTACCGACAGAGAAATGAAAAAGTCTGTCGATAACTGAAAAATTAAGAGTTTTTGAAACGTGAGTTAATAACTTTCTTTGCTTATTGTTGATATTTATGTTCGGAAATGTTATAATGCCGATGTATGGATATAGATTTTTACGAAAAAAAGATTAACGGCGACAAAAAAGAGCAGTTCGAAAGGCTGTTTTGTCTGCTTTCCGAGTACAACAAAAGGTACAATCTCACTTCCATAACCGACATGGAGGGCGTTTATTGCAAACATTTTCTCGACAGCGTCGTCGGGGAAAAATATTTTCCCTGCGGCGCGAGCGTTGTGGAAGTTGGTTCGGGCGGAGGCTTTCCCTCCCTCCCTTTAAAAATTATAAGGGACGATCTTTTTTTCACACTCATCGAAAGCACGGGAAAAAAGTGCGAATATCTGAAGGCTGCTTCCGCCGCGCTCGGATTAGACGGCGTTAAAGTGCTGAATATCAGAGCCGAAGAGGGCGCAAGGGACGAAAAAATGCGCGAAAAATTTGACGCATGCACCGCGCGCGCCGTGGCGAGGATGAACACCCTTTGCGAATATTGCCTGCCGTTCGTAAAGACGGGCGGAGTTTTCATAGCCTACAAAGGCGATGTCGACGAGGAACTCAAAGAGGCTGAAAAGGCGATAAAAATTCTCGGCGGCAGGGTTGAAACGGTAGATAAATTTGAAATTAACGGCGAAAAGAGAGCAATCGTAGTAATAAAAAAGATTGCCCCCACGCCCGAAAAATATCCCCGCGGTCGCGGTCTGGAAAGAAAAAAGCCGATTTTATGAATTTTCGGCTGAAATATTTTTCAAAAAAAAGTTCATGGTGAATTTTTTTCAGATATTATGCGAAAGCAAAACGGATAAAAAGCACAGTTTTATGTGTAGCGCATCCGCGGTTTAAGATTAAAAACCTATTCATTACCAAGTTTAGACTTTATATTTTCAACTACAATGCAAAAGCAAAGCGGATAACAAAACGCAATTTTATGCTCGTCAATCTGCGGTTTAAAAAATGTAGGTAAAAAACTATTTATACAAATTTTACATAAAAGCCTTAAGAAAATAGGAAAGAGAGAAAATTTCTTTAAAGCCGCCTGAAAACGAGGAGAGAGATTATGGAATGCGCTTTTACGGGACACAGAAATTTCGATTATTACAACGAAATAAACAATCTTCGTCGCGCCGCAGAGAGCGCCATTATCTATGAAGATGTAAACACTTTTTATAACGGCATGGCAAGGGGGTTCGACCTCGCCGCCGCCCAGACCGTTGCGGAGCTTAAAACAAAGTATAAAATAAAGCTCATAGCCTGCGTACCCTTTTACGGACAGCGCGAAACATTGAATTCTTTCGATAAAAAAATTTACGACGAAGTGCTTGAAAGCTGCGACGAGATCATAGTTCTGTCGCAGAGTTATTACCCGGGCTGCATGTATGCCCGCAACAGATATATGGTTGACAACAGCGACATGGTAATAGCCTACTACCGCGGCAGGCGCGGAGGAACGCAGTATACCGTAAAATACGCCGAAGAAAAAGGCAAAAAAATAATTTACATTTAAAATAAATAAACTTGATTGCCGCCGTGAAATAACGCCGTTTTTTTCGGCGGTTTTTTTATTTCAAAAGCTTTGTTTTATACTCTTATGACAGATTGCGCCGGAAGTTGTTGCCGTTCGCATGAGCGAGTGGTTTTGTCATGGTTTTCTTATATACATTAAAACCCGTAAACTTTGCCCGTAATCAATAGGAGCGTTTGTCCGTGAAAAATTTGTTCAGATTTATTTTATCTGTCGGAACTGCGCTATTGAGGTTATAAAATTGTCGTAAAAACTATTAAATTTTGCGATTGCCCCATATATATGCGCCGTCCAATGCGCTTTTTAGGCATTAAAATGCAAATTTAAGACGCTTGCAGCCAGAATTGAGAAAAAATTAAGCCAGAATAAAACAAAAAACAGCCTGTTTAAAGGCTTTAAAACTCATTAAAAACGTCTATTGCCCGCCATATATGTGCCAGATAATGCTTTTTTTATGGTAAAAAATAAAAAAGCAACACATATTTTTTATTAATTTAGTTAAAATAAACTTATATATTAACATAAGACAACCGAAAACGGCAATAAAAGGTTAATTTTCCGATAAAAAACAAAAAAATAGCAAGATAAAAAATAAAATCAAAAAGCCGTTGGATGCCATATATGTGGCATCCAACGGCTGTTTTTACTTAACGCCGACCCGCTCAGGCGGACTTGCAAGCTCTTTCATCGCAGAAAAAAGGGCATGTTCGGAGGATGTTACGGTTATTCCGCTTAGTTTGATGTAACGAGCCGAGCTGCTCTCCCCCTATAAAAGGATTGCAATTAATCTTGTTAAGCCGAATAATTTTATTCCGCTTTGTTTGATGCAACGAGCCGAGCGACACACTTATAAAAAGATAACAAAAATTCTGTTAAGCCGATTATTGATTTAAAAAACTTTAAAATAATCTCGTTATGCTATTTGCCTGCCATATATGCGCCTATCAATGGCGACATACGATGATTTTTTGCGGATTTTTATTAAAATTAATTAAAACCGTTATCCCTCTTTAACATATAATATCGCGTGTATAAAAAAATCATTTGCCGTATATCAGTGTTTCGGGATGAGAAAAACTTAATTTTATATTTTTTTGAGGATTTAAAAGCAAATTCAAAATTCCCTCTTCGCTTCTGCCGTCTTGCGTCTGCATAACAAGTTTTCTGTACGGTACAAAGCCGCATTTTTGCTGAACTTTCTTTGATTGCCCGTTATTTAAAAAGTGGCCGCAAAGCAAAAAGTCCAGACTACATTCATAAAAAAGAAATTTAATAACGGCGCTTACAGCCTCAGGCATGATACCCCGTCCCCAGAACTTTTTGCTCAGAATAAAGCCTAATTCTCTGCCATTATAGTCAAAAAATTCTGAAAATTTATCTTCCATTCCATACTTTTCAACGCCGAGCGAACCTATAACTTTATTGTTTTCCTTAAGACAGACCGCGAAAGTTTTGTCTTCGCGAATAAATAAATCCAAAATTTTTTGACTTTCTTCCCTGCTCTCGTGATGTTTCCAACCTGCCATCTCGCCAACGCCCTCTACGCTTGCGTATTCATAAAAATCATCCAGGTCAGAATATTCAAATGGTCGCAAAATCAACCTTTCTGTTACAATTTTGCGCCCGTTTAAGTTAAATTGCGCATTCATATCTGTTTAACCGCCGATTTAATTTTTATTTTGCCGTGCCGTACAGCCGATTAAATTACAGATATTTTATCACTTTTCCGTTCCATTTTCAATAATAAAAAAATCAGGCGGTTTATGACCGTCTGATTTTTAATTGAATATTAATTTAATTGACATTGCTATAAAATTCAGGGTTATTGCATTTAAAAACAGTTTTCCGTTAAATGTATTAATTTATAACTTGAATTCTGAGGTTTAAATTCGCGTTTTCGCTTGCATAAAAAACCACATCACCCTGCATTGTCATTAAAAAATGATGTTGAGGCATTATCAGAGGCGAGGAAATCGGTAAAATAGTCAAAGATAGCGTCTGAAATAAGTCTTGCCATGCGGTAAACCATATTTAGCCTGGTAGCGGAAAAAAGCGCGTAGTTAAAGAGTGATTTTTCTGCAACGATGCCCATGATCGAAGCGTCGCCCACTTTGTTCAGATTTTTTTGCGCACCGCTGCCGGGTTTGAGTGCGCTTGAAGAAATTTTAATAAGTCCGACATCCGCGCTGTTGCCGACCGCCGCGTCGACAGCAATCACCGCGCTGTTCGGGTGCGTGTTTGCAAGAAAAGCGTTCAGATATTTGACTTCGTGCGCAGTAATAGGTTTTGAAAGAGTGCCGTAAACATAAATATTGTGCGCATGGAGCCGCGATTTCAGCATAGTTCCGACAAGCGGACCTAACGAGTCGCCCACGGATAAATCGCTTCCGATACATAAAATAACAGGGGGCGCAGAAGTTTTTGTGAGTATTTTTTTCAGCGCCGCATATGCGCCGTCGGAAGCCAACGAGTTGTAAAGGTTAAAAGAATATGTCAATTTAATACCGCACCGCAATGAATTTTTGCGCTTATATTAGCGCCAGATGGTTATTGACAAAATTTATCAGCGATATTCACGATAAATCAAAAGATATTGGCAATATATTGCATATACTGTTTTTATGACGGCAAAAATCAATAAATTTTTATATGCGCCGCATGAAAATGTGTATAACAAAACAAATTATACAATAAATATTGTGGCGCAAAGCAAAATATAAGCGCATAAAAATCCATGCGCAAAACGAAAATGTGCTAAAAATTGTTGATATTTATTGACAAAACGTGCCCTACACAGCAAAATAGACTTAAAACAAGGCAAATTGTTGATAAGTTTTAATTAAATTATCAACAAAAACGCATTAAATTTAAGCAAAATCCGTATAATATACGGGAAATGCTAAATATATTAACAATTTTGAGCACTTCAGTTTCACGTGAAACATTAAAAAGTTAAAAAAATTTGGTTGGATGTTTCCCGTGAAACCTTTTAAAGCCTAAAATTAGGTTAGCGCAATATAAATTTTTAATAAAAATAGTTTATTGCAACAATTATATATTTCACGTGGAACTTAAAAACAGAGCTTAATTAATGTGTGAAAACGCGATAAAAATTGCGTGATACGCACAAAAATTTTGCAAATTACTTGATATAGTTTATATAATATGGTAAAATGGAATTATCTTAGGTTAAAATCTAAAATGAACGAAAAGGTCAAGACGAGGTATCAATTTGAATAAAAAAAGCAGAATTATCGTATGGGTAATTATTGCCATAATGGTTATTGCTGCCATTACGATAATAGTTACCACCACACTTAACGGTGGCGCAAAGAAAATCGAGTACGACGACTTTGCTACCTACGTTAATAACAATGCCTACGTCGTGGACGACAAGGACAGTCCTGTATATTGTTTGACTTTTAATGAAAGTTCAGGTAAGTACGAAAAACTTGAGGTTAATCCGACCGATGGTTATACCAACAATAACGGCGTAGTGTATTTAAACGGCGAAGAGCTGGTAAAGATTGTCAAAGTTCAGTTCGACCAGTATCAACTCAGCGGCTACATTATGCGCGACGGCAAAGAAGTTAAAGCATTCTATTGCTATGGACCTTCTTTCTATAATGCTCCGTCTACAGACGGCGTGCTTCAGCAGTGGCTCGCATTCGGCGTCAATGTCGAGTATACCAACCCCAATTCCGGCAGCATCTGGTCGTCGGTTTTCCAGTTTGTAATAATTCTTGTGCTGTGCGTCGTGTTCTGGCTCATCATCCGTTCTACGGCGGGCGGCACGGGAAAGGCGATGTCCTTTGCTAAGACCAAGGCGCGCGTTTCCACTAATATAAAGGTCAGATTTTCCGACGTAGCAGGCGCTGAGGAAGAAAAGCTCGAGCTTGCCGAAGTGGTGGAATTCCTCAAACAGCCCAAGAAATTTTCAGACTTAGGCGCAAGAATTCCCAAGGGCGTACTTCTTGTAGGCCCTCCGGGAACGGGTAAAACGCTCTTTGCAAAAGCCGTTGCAGGCGAGGCGGGTGTGCCTTTCTTCTCGGTTTCCGGTTCAGACTTTGTTGAAATGTATGTCGGCGTGGGCGCTTCGCGTGTGCGCGACCTGTTCGACATGGCTAAGAAAAATCAGCCCTGCATCATATTCATAGACGAAATCGATGCAGTGGGCAGACACAGAGGTGCAGGTCTCGGCGGCGGCAACGACGAACGCGAGCAGACCCTTAACCAGATACTCGTTCAGATGGACGGCTTCGAGAGCAACGAAGGCGTCATAGTAATGGCGGCTACAAACCGTGCCGATATCCTCGACCCCGCTCTCATGCGTCCCGGGCGTTTCGACAGACAGATTTTCGTCAATCTTCCCGACGTCAAGGGCAGAGAACAGATATTAAAAGTTCACGCGCGCAACAAACCCATGGCGCCTGACGTCAACTTCAAGACGGTTGCGAGAATAACGGCAGGCTTCTCAGGTGCGGATCTTGCAAACCTTCTCAACGAGGCGGCTATCCTTGCAGCGAGAGCCAACAAGCAGTTTATAGGCAATGCCGAGCTCTACGAGGGCGTAAATAAAGTTATAATGGGTCCTCAGAAGAAGAGCAGAGTTGTTACCGAAAGCGACAAACGCATAACGGCATATCACGAGGCGGGACACGCTATCATAGCAAAACTTTGCGAACACTGCGACCCCGTTCAGGAAGTTTCCATCATTCCCCGCGGCAATGCGGCAGGCTACACCATGACGCGTCCCGACAACGACGACGCTCACATGACCAAGAATAAAATTCTCGACTTCATCTGCATGGCTCTCGGCGGCAGAGTGGCTGAAGAACTCGTCATAAAGGACATCACGACGGGTGCTTCCAACGACATCGAGCGTGTAACCGAAATGGCAAAACGTATGATTACCGAGTGGGGCATGAGCGACAAGCTCGGACTTGTAACTTACGGTTCGAACTCGCAGACGGTATTCCTCGGCAAGGATATGGAAACGCATAACACCTATTCCGACGAAACTGCCAAGATCATCGACGAGGAAATGCACTCTATTATCGAAGGTGCGCATGCGAGGGCAAGCAAGTTCCTCACCGACCACAGATCTGTCCTCGACAACATGGCGAGAGTGCTCATAGAGCGCGAAACCATATATTCTGAAGAGGTTGACCTTCTGATGGAAGGCAAGGACTACAAAGAAGTAATGGATTACATGGATAAGCACGACAGTGCCTCCAACGGCAATCCTTTCAAGAGATTTGAATAATTGCGGATGTATTCCGCGGCGAATGTTTTCGCCGCGGAAACAGCCATTTACTTAAGATTTAAAGAGGAAAATTCAGTTGATTTTCCTATAAAATTAAAAATGTTTCATGGGAAACAATTTGCTTTAAGCCCGAATAAATTCGGGTTGATTGCCCGCATTTATTCGGGCGGAATGTATTTTTTAATTGCGTAAGCAGGAGAAAATTATGGGAAAAGTTGTTTCGTTCACAAACAAAAAAGGCGGCGTAGGCAAGACTACCACGGTGGTAAATCTCGCTGCTTACTGTGCGGAACTCGGGAAAAAAGTGTTGCTCATCGACCTCGACAGTCAGGGTAACGCCACGACGGGGCTTGGGTTTTCCAAAAGTGCCTTAAAAAAGTCGGTTTATAGCGTGCTCATCGACGACGACAAAGTGTCCAACAATATTTTGCCTACCGAAGTGCCGCTTTTGGATATTCTTCCCGCCAACGTCGATTTGTCCGGGGCGGAAGTTGACCTTGTGTACAAGCACAGCCGCGAGGCGATTTTAAAGAACGCTCTCAAGGAAGTTAAGAGCAATTACGATTACATATTCATCGATTGTCCGCCCTCGCTGGGGCTTCTGACGATTAACGCCTGGGTGGCTTCGGACTCCGTTCTGATACCTCTGCAGAGCGAATATTACGCCCTTGAGGGCGTCAGCCAGCTCATGAATACCATATCGCTGGTAAAGCAGCATCTTAACCCGTCGCTCGTGATAGAGGGCGTCGTTATAACGATGTACGACGGCAGGGCGACGATTTCCAAGCAGATTACGGCGGAAATCAAAAAATTCTTCAAAACAAAGCTGTACGAAATCGTCATTCCACGCAACATCAGACTTTCGGAAGCTCCCAGCCACGGCAAGCCGATATCGCTGTACGACCCCAAGTGCGTAGGTGCGAGAGCGTACAAGGCACTCGCCGAGGAGTTTCTTTCCAAGCAGTGATAATAGCCGCGTGCTGCCGCTACTGTCTGAAAGCTTCGGAAAAAGAGGAGCGGCAGGGCAGTCGCTAAAGCCAGAGAATTTCGGGGAAAGAACAGCGGCAGAGCTTTAGCTACGGCTTTTGATGTTATGTAAGAGAGCAGCCACTCTGACAGGTAGTCAAACCGCTGTTGCATCGAGGTATGGACTGTCCTCATGCAAGAGCTTTGCGGCATTAATTAAAAAAATTGCATAAGTATGAGCAAATGTCATGCGGTCGGACAGGACTGTTTTAAAATAGTTCGGCTTGTCGGGCGGGGCTGCAACAACAATCTGGCATGTAGGAAAATCGTTACGGCAACTGTTTGGCGGTCTACGGCACGGCTATTGCAACAGGCAGTCGGTCGGGATTGTAATAGAACAGCTGAACTGGTAAATTACTGCAGCGACAGCAACTGATCGGACAGGGTAGAAGAACAGGCGGTCGGGTAAAATTGCTACAGCAACCGTAAGACGAGCAGGAATGCGACGGAAAGTGTCCTGCGGTCTGTTTGACGGCAATTGCAACGGTCTGATGTTAGGGCATGATTTTTGCTACAGCAGGCAGGCGGTCGGACAGGACTTGCCATGCGGCAGGAAACCGCGCAGAACTACGGCGGAATAAGTTTGTAAGCAAAAGTTATGACTGCGCAAGATTGTTGCCGTGCAAATATTGCAAACTGCTTTGCCGCGGCAGTAAACCTTATTAAAAATCCGATGCCGCACGGTCTCGGTTAAATAAAGAAAAGTTTTTCGTGCAAATCGAAGATGACTTTGCCATAAGGCAGGTTTTGGAATGTAAATTTTGCATGAAAAACGAAATAAACTTAATAAAAATCAATAAAATCATGCAAATCGTCGGAGCATGGCGCAAAGTGTCTGAATAAAGACAAAAATTTAAAAGCAGGCGGAACCGACGTGCTGCGCGGACGGCAAAGTCCGCGCGAAGGAGATTAAATATGGCAAAGGAAAACGGAAAAGGTCTCGGAAAAGGACTTGAGGCGTTGTTTGAAGAGACGGGAACGGCATTCAGCAACGTTTACGAGGGTAAGTCGGCTTTGGCTTCCTATACGGAGGAGGAACGCAAGAACGCTTCCGAACTCAAACTTTCCCAGATATACGCCAACACAAATCAGCCCCGTAAAAATTTCGACGAGCAGTCGATGCGCGAGCTGGCGGATTCCATCAAAAAACACGGCGTGATAATGCCCATAGTCGTCAACGACGACGGCAGCGGCAAATATATGATAATTGCGGGCGAAAGGCGCTTCCGCGCTGCAAAAATGGCAGGTCTTGAGAGCATGCCGGTCGTCATACGCAATTACAGCGACCGCCAGATTAAGGAAATATCGCTCATAGAAAACCTGCAGCGCGAAGATCTAAATCCGATAGAGGCGGCAAGCGCAATGAAGCAGCTTATGATAGATTATAAACTGACGCAGGACGAGCTTGCCGAACGCATAGGAAAATCACGTCCCGCAGTCGCAAATACTCTGCGTCTGCTTTCGCTTACGCCTGAAGTTTCTTCACTCGTTGCGGAAGGTAAACTTTCGGCAGGACATGCAAGAACGCTCGTTCCGCTCGCGCCCGAAGATCAGGTATCGTTTGCTACCGACGCTATAAAAAGCGGTATGTCGGTGCGCGAACTAGAAAAAAAGGTGCGCTCCTACAACGTAGCGCCAGAAATACTCGAAGAGCGCAAGAAAAAGAAGCGCGCCATAGCTTCCGTCGAGCTTAAAGACCTCGTTGAGCGTATGCGCTTTGCTTTCCGCACCAAAGTCAGCCTTATCGGCAACGATAAGAAGGGCAGGATATACATAGATTACTATTCGCGCGACGATCTCGACAGAATATCCGAAATTCTCGACATTATCGGCAAACAGTAACCAAAAACGCAACTTTTTTGCGAATATAACCAAAAAATGACACAAAATTCCTTAAATCGTGCATAAATAGTGCTAAATATGTAAGAAATGTAAGAAAAGTAAGGAATTTTATCACAATAAACGGAGATTTTTACAAAAGCGCTATGCAATTGCAGGCGCTTTTACCATAATTTTATGAATATAGAATTCAAATCATTGACATTAGAAGATATTATAAGCATGCGGCAATATTTCCGATGCTGCAAGTGGCTGTTAAGCGATTATTCTGCCGCATTCAAGTTAATGTGGCAGAAGCACTTTGCAATTCAGTTTGCATATGTAGAGAACTGCGTTGTATTCCGCGAAATTTATCAGGGAAGAACATATTTTCACTTCCCTATGGAACTTAACGATGGCGATGCGGAGAGGGCTATCGACGCCGTGGAAGATTATTGCCGGGAGAAGAATATCCGCATTCACTTTACCTGTGTTCCACGTGAAAAAATGGACAGCATGCTCGACAGATACGGCATGGAAATGAGAATTACCAACCACAGAAGATGGCGTGATTACCTTTACAACGCATCTGACTTTATCGATTACCCCGGTAAAAAGTTTTCCGGGCAGCGAAATCATGTAAATAAATTTAAAAAACTTTTCCCGCAGTATAAATTCAGGCAGCTGAACGGCGACGACCGTGCGATTATACATGATTTTCTCAAAAAATACGAAGTACGCCAGCTTTCTAAGGGAACAGTTATTGCCAAAGAAGAGTTGGAGAGCGTATATGATTTGCTTCCCTATATAGACGATTTGCAGCTGCTCGTCGGTGCGATCGAAGTTGACGGCGAGATAATTGCGGTTTCCATGGGCGAAATATGCGGCGAACAGCTCATAGTGCACGTCGAAAAGGCTCTTACAGGTTATGACGGCGTTTATCCCGTAATGGCTAACGAATTTGCACGTCATTTTGCTCACGATGTAAAATATATCAACCGCGAAGACGATGCTGGTGATGCAGGGCTGCGAAAAAGTAAATTGCAGTATAATCCCGTGCGCCTTATAGAAAAATACGATATTTTCCCCAGACGCATAATCGACAGAGTAGCGCATTTTCCCGTGCTTGCGTCCTCTCGCCTTACAATAAAGGAAATCACGGACGTTGACGCGCTTGGACTTTACAGGCTTGAATACGATTACGAAAGGAATAAATATTGGGGATATAACTGGCGTGAGCATTTCAACGGCGAGCCTACGCCCGATTATTTTATGCAGTGTATGCGCGAAGATTTTAAAAACCGCGAAGAGATGCCCATGGGTATTTACCTCGGCAGAACGTTTATCGGCGAAGTCGTTCTGCATAACTTCGGTTATCGCGGCGATTGCGAAGTAGGAGTAAGACTTCTTCCCGATTTCGAAGGACAGGGTTACGCACGCGAGGCTGTGCTTGCCGCCATGAATTACGCCTTTTTCGAGCTGAATGTCGAGACCGTCAGGGCTAAATGTTTTAAACAGAATATCCGCAGCAAAAACATGCTCATATCCTGCGGACTTCGCCCCTGCGGCGAAGACGAAACCTTTTTCTATTTCAAAAAAACTGCCGCCATGTAACTTATTGTTTCACGTGAATAATAAGCCCCGCGCCGCTTAAACTAAAGCGGCGCGGGGCTTTTTTATTTTAGCATGTCCATTTTTACAGCTTTTTCGCTGTTACCAAAAGGTCGCGGGTGCCAGTAGTCGGTTCACTGAAATTTTCTAAAAATGTCAGTATTTTAAACGAGTTTTTTTTCAGGTTATCTTTAATCTCTTCGGCGTCGAGTGCGGCATAGCAGAAAGTCTGCCCGAACATTTCTCCCTCGCGTTCGTCATGCGTTTTGCCGTGAGTAAATATAAAAAGACCCCCGCATTTTAATAGGCTTGCAGCTTTTTTATAAATCTTATGCTGGTTTTTCAGGTCTATGTGCCACAGACTGTCAAAGGCGATTATCGCGTCGAAAGGTGTGTCGTCTTCATAGTTTAAAAAGTCGCATTTTTCAAATCGGGCGTTTTTCAATTTTAAAGCCCTGGCTTTTTCGATCATTTTTTCGGATACGTCTATGCCGATAACCTGGTATCCCTCGCCGTTCAGAAAGCTATCCACAGGCTTGCCCGTGCCGCAACCTGCATCGAGTATGCGTGCCTTTTGCGGCAAAATTTTGCAAAAAGCGATTATGCACTCGTTCATCGGCATTGCGCCTCGCACGGTTTGCCATTCATCGCTTATTTTATCGTACGCTTTCGCGTTTTTTTCTATTATATCTTCGTTCATGATTTTATTTTACATCACAGAATTGGTTGATGTAACAGTTATTTTCAAACTACAAACGCAATTTATTTTGCGTGCTTTTGTCGCTCTTTAAATTTTTTGCAAGCTAAATGTTGTATGACTGGCGTTTTATTGTCCTCGTCTGAGGCATGGTTCTGCCTCATCCTTATTGGCATATATTGACAATTATTATGGTTAGGTGGTAAAATATAATTAAGACGCATGGGCGATTGTAATTTAATAAAGGCTGCAATTTTTTGTATTAATAAAATTGAGCGAAGCAGGCGAAGAGTGATAGTTTATGCAAATATTTTAAATAACTTCAGGCTGAAAATTATCAGGATTTTATAAAATTAATTTTAGCTCTTCGGGTGTATAATCGGCAAAATGGGTAACAAATTGAAACAAGAAAATATCAGAAATTTCCTTGAATTAAAGGATGATATTACTTATAAAGTTTTCAATAATTTTGGTTTCTTAATCATTCTTTTAATATTTGGCGGAGCAGATATCATATGGTATGTATTCAAACTTGATTGGATTAATCATACTTCAACGATTTTGGATGTCTGTATGGGTTCTGCGCTCTGTATTTCTGCCGTAATATATTTCATATGGTCATTGTTTGTTAAGAGCCAATCAAATATCTATCTTTCCCTCGGACTGATTTATATTATATGGTCGTGTCATTTGTTTTATATATCAGCACGAGCGGCACTGTTTCCCGTAAGCGAATATTATGGTCTGATAGGTGTGGGAGTATGGATATTGACATCGGCTATTGAAATCTACGGAATATTTAATAACATAGAGCATGACAGGTACAGAAAAGACAGTCCGAATTTTATTTCCTTTAAGGCTAAAGCTGTAGACCGACAGTATGTCGTTGTAACAAAAATTACAATTATACAGTTGGCTGTACCAACCCTGGAATTTGTTGCGTTTGCTATAATATACAGTACATATCCAGATATGTTCCATGTAGAAGGCAGGACTTTTGCAACTTTTTTGCAGTTCATAGCAGCGTTAACGCTTACATTGATTGGCATTGCGACCAATATTGGTTGGAAACTTATAATTAAAGCATACTACGAAAAAAGGCTGGATAGAGAAAAAGTCGTAAAAATAGTAAGAGGTTGAAAGACCGAAGCTTGTTAAATTGCAATTATATATCCGCGGAGCGCAGTTGCGCTCCGCGGATATTTTCTGCTTGTATTGACAATTTTTATGATAAGGTGGTAAAATATGAGTGCAAATTTTAAATGTCTGACGCATTAAGCGCAGATTTTTTATGATCAGTCATTGCAAGCATATTATTTCAATCGGTATAGCTATGCGAGGTTTTCAACGCGTTTGATTTATGATAGGGGGATTATATGGATAAGATTTTAAGTAAATTGAAAAGAGAAAGTGTGTTGTGCGAAATTTATACGGATCGGAATTTCGATGCTTTTAACGTGGGTTATTTGGTTTATTTGGATAAAGATTGGTATGGCATTTCCGATTATAAACCTAATGGCGATTGGGACGGATATTTGTTCAGACAGACTGATACCGTTTCAAGGATAGCGGTTAAATCGAAATATCTCAACAAGATGCAAAGTCTTATAAAAAAAGAAGATTTGGTTTATCCGTTCGAATTAACCGACGAAGGCATTGTAATTTGCGCGTTGAACTATGTCAAAAAGACATCTAAAGTAATTAAAATTGAATTGTTCAATGACTGCGATTTAACGCTTATCGGATTGATAAAGGATATTTCAGACGAATATCTGACTGTTGAAGAGTTAGACACCTACGGAGAAATGACCACGATTTCAGTTATTAAAATATCCGATATAAGTTATCTGGAGTTTGACGCCGAAGAAGAGTTGCTTATTCAAAAATTTGTTGAAAAGCGATAATTTATATATAAAATAGTTAGGTTTTTTAAGGGGAAAACTATAGCTCATAACGAATGGTGTTTTCAAATTTTTTGCTGAAGCAGCTTTCCGTATAGGGGGTGGTGAAGGCAGTATAAATGGCAATATAACTTGCAAATTGGTTGTTGATTATTAAGGATATTATTTTTCTTATAGCACCGTTTTAAGGATAATGCGAATTATGCTTTATATATTGGATTGTATGTTTTATATTTTTACCTGCCTGCATGGAGGCAGCAATATGCCGTTACAGTCAACGGGCAAGGCGTTTACTTTAAGAGATTTCGGGGTGGCTTTGCTTGGCTGGCTGATAGTACTGGTAATTATTTTTTTAATCATTTATCTCATTAAATACAGTGTACATAAAAGAAAAATTTCGGTACAAAGTCGGAATAATGTATGCGAAACGGGAGATGTTTGTAAAGATAAGTTTTTGACGGGCGGCGTTTTCAGCGGAATTATTTATATTTTTGAGTGCATATCTTTGGGTATATCATATTTTTTCGGAGGGCTGAAGCGCCCGATGCGTACAACGGGAAAAATACCGACGTGCAAAGAAATTTCATATTGTATTATGGGATGGATTATCGTTGTGCTGATAATTCTGTCGATAATTTTTATGTCAGTCTGAATACATGCCCGCCGCGCGTCTGCGCGGGGATATGTGCCGAGCAATGCAAAAATGATACCTATTTGCGCGTTGGATTTAATGGCGGGAGAAATGCCTTTATACGCCGTAAAAAAAGTGCGGTTTAAAATAAACAAAAATAACCCCGCCCGCTTGCATTCGCAAGCGGGCGGGGAATTATTTTAATTCGGTCGTCTGTACAAATTTGTCAGACCGCCTTTTATCTTTTGGCTGAAGAGCCTTGAATTTTTTTACTCTGATTGTTTTCGGGCATATGCTCTATGCGGCGGATTAAAGTGCGTTTTTGCCCTGCGCCGTGCCGATTACGGTGAGAACCTGCACTTCCGTACCCGTCTGCGCGTCCACATAGACGTAGTATTCTCCGCCGTCGTAGGTGCCGTGGAATTCGTAGCAAAGCACTTCGTTATCCTCTAAAGGTATGAGTGCCAGCCTCGAGGAGGAGACTTCAAGTCTGCCGTCTATTGCGCTCTGCGCCTGCGCTTTTGTTATGCTTGCCTCGGCAATATCCCTTGCCGAATGGTTTATAACATAGCTTATCGCTTCCGCGCCCGTTACCATGCCGCGTTCTTCGCAGACCTTGACTTTTATCATGTCGGGATAGATTATGACGCCCTTTTCGGTGGGTGCGAAGTTGATGTTGCAGGTCGTGCCGTTTTCGCTCATCCATACGGCGGTCATATTTTCGTAGCCTGCCGCCTTGAGGAATTCTTCGGCGATTGCCTGGCAGCGTTCGCCGTCGAATTTATGCTCGGTGCATTCCTTGTAGCTGTCGAACATAACGAGCTTGCCGCCCTTCTTGGAAAGCTGGGCAAACATTTCTCCGTCCTCGGTAGAAATATTAACGTTGTAAAGGCTCATGTTTGCCGTTACGGTTTCGCCCGTGCAGTGCGCCTCGGTAACTTTGTAATCTTTGAACAGATCGGATGCAATCTTTTCGGCTTCCTCGCAGGAAATTTCCTTCATGCCGTCGAAGTACGATATATTGGTATCCTGAACGTTGTCTGCGAAAGGTCCGTCGAAAATGCCCTTGGGCGCTTCTATCACATTGTTTTCAAGGTCGAAGAAACTCTGGGAAATTATTCCCTCTTTGCCGCTCAGAACGGCTTCTATATCCTTCATGCCTGCGGTAGAAATAAGTTCGTTGAAAACTTCCTTAATCTTCCTGTTGGTGCGGTACATATACTCTATGCTCGCCGTCTGCCATTCGGTCAGTTCGCCACCGTCGACAACGGTATAAAGCATGCTCTGCGCGCTGTCGCCCATCTTGTTGACGAAAGCCGTAAGCTGCGCCGTGGAACGACCTTCCATGGGCATACGCTCCAGAATCATTTCTGCCATTTCGCTCTCTATGGCGATGTCGGCGAGCACGCGCGCCCTGTCCGAAGAGGAGGTGGAAACCCTCGCTTTGGCGAGGTTGCCGTCAAGGTTGTCGAACACCGAATTGAGTTCGTAAAGCGCCTGCGTCTGCGAACCGTTCATGCTCGCCTGCATTGCGCTCATATTCATCCAGCCGTAGGTTACCACGCTGGCGAGCGCGAGGCAGGCTACGCCTAAGGATATTACGGCTGCAAGCCAGCCGCCGAAGCCTGGCGCGTGGCGTTTGTTCTCTCTTTCCGCCATCTTCTGCGCGCGCAGCTTTAACCTGTGTTCGCGCCTCGCTCTGCGTTCCGCCGCGGCAGCCTCGCGCTTTGCGTTGCGCGCTTCCATTTTCGCGGCGCGCTCGCTCTTTATGCGCTCGGTGCGTTCCTTTTCGCTCTCGTGTCTGAGCCGGTCCCTGCGGCGCCTGCGCTCTTCGGTGCGCTCGGCACGCTTTTCGCGCATGGCGGTTATTCTGTCAAGTCGCTTCTGCTTTGCCTCGAGCTTCTTTTCCAGCCTCTGCTGCTTTTTTTCCGCCTTTTCGCGCATGCGCTGCGCCTGCTTCTTTTCTTCGTCGGTCTGTCTGCGCTTTGTCGTTTTCTTTTCGGTCGCGGCAGATTTTACGGTATTTTTCTGCCCGCGCGTCGTCTTTTTTGCGGCAAGTTTTTCCGTTTTCTCGGCGCCGCTCGATTTCTTTGTTTCGCTCATCCGTTACCTCCTATATTGCGAAGACGTGCTTACCTATGGTGGTAACAGTCTGTCTGGTGAAAATCCAGCTGCTCGTCGCTACGGCAGGATTGTAATAGTAAAGGCACCCGTAAGTGGGGTCCCAGCCGTTCATCGCGTCTGCCGCGGCGTTGAGCGCCGTCTGGTTAGGCTCTAAATTGATCTGCCCGTCCGACACGGCGGTGAATGCGTTCTTCTGATATATTACGCCCGCAATGGTGTTGGGGAAAGAAGGGCTGTCCACGCGGTTCAAAACGACCGCGCCCACGGCAACCTGTCCCGTATAGCTTTCGCCCCTCGCCTCGGCGTAAATACATTTTGCAAGCAGGTACAAGTCGGAGTTGGTGTAAGAGGAGCTTCCGCCGCTGCTCTGGTTTTCGAGTACCTTTACGCTGTCGTTCATGCCCAAGGCTTCATAGGTCGACTTGCCGACTATACCGTCGGCGGTAAGACCGTTTTTGCGCTGAAAATATTTGATCGCTTCGACGGTTTTAGTGCCGTACACGCCGTCCACTTCGCCCGTGTAATAGCCCCACATTTTCAGCCTGCGCTGAACTTCCTGCACCTCGCCGCCGCTCGAACCTTTTTTGAGTACTGCGGTTTCGACGACGGAGGTCTGCGCGCAGACGGCATGCTGTTGCATTTGTAAATCAACTGCGGCATATCCCCCGACCAACGCGAAAGTCGCGGCGAGCGCTATGCCGGCTTTAAGTGCTTTTTTCATCTGAAATAATTCCTCCCGATGTCGCTGAAAGAGCGTTAAGCTCGCTTCATCTGTTATAAAATTTATTAATTATGTCGTAAATAATCGAACGGTACTCGACATCCGTCGTCGCCGAGGTAAAGCAGAGGGGCGGGTAAATGACGCACCACCAATTATCCCCCGTGCCTTCGCCCAGCTCGACTATCAGGGCGTCGTATTCTCCCGCTTCCAGCGTAACTTCGCCGTAAACGCGGGTGGGGAAATATTCCGTCCTCACTTCAGCGTGCGATTTATAGTTTACGCCCAGACGCGCAAGAGCTTTGTCGCAGGTCTGTTCAATTCCGTCCGTTATGCCGCTTATAACTTCCATGGCGGCTTGCTTGGTCGTACACTGGGAAATATACGGCGTTATGAACTCTACGACTTCGTCCTTGACTTTATATTTGATGTCCTGGTCGTATTGTGAATTGGAGTTTGCGCGCACGTGAATGCGCAGATAGTCGTATTCAGTCTGCGTCTGTTCGGCTTTGGTCGCCGCGAGTACCGTTGCAATTAAGATGAGTAAAACAAAGAAAGTTATGCAAAATTTTTTCATGCGTCTGTTATTGCCCGCCGTGAAAACATTTATACTGTAAAAGAGGGATATTTTTTCGCAAAAGCTGCGCGCCTATTGAAAAATCCATTCGCGCGCGATATAATTTTTATATAATAATATTTTGGAGAGGGACATGAAAGGTCAAATTTTCAACCCGTTTCTTCCGCTGTGGGAATATATCCCCGACGGCGAGCCGCACGTTTTCGGCGACAGAATATATCTTTTCGGCAGCCACGACCGTTTCGGCGGCGAAAAATTCTGCATGAACGACTATGTCTGCTGGTCTGCCCCTGCGTGGGATCTGTCCGATTGGCGGTGTGAGGGTGTGATTTATAAAAAAGAGCAGGACCCGCTCAATGCTGACGGCTCTCACATGCTCTTCGCGCCCGACGTCTGCCGCGGCGCGGACGGCAGGTATTATCTTTTTTACGCCCTCGATTTCGTCAGCGTAATTTCGGTAGCAGTGTGCGATACGCCCGCGGGCGAATACCGTTTTTACGGTCATGTAAAATTCCCCGACGGGCATGTTCTTTCCTCGAGGGAGGGCGAGCCTTACGCGTTTGACCCCGCAATATTGCGCGACGAAGGCAAAAATTATCTGTATATCGGCTATTGTCCCTATCCCCCCAGGCACCTTATGGACGTGCCTAAAACTTACACAAACGCCTGGGTTTACCGCTTAAAGGACGACATGCTCACCATTGAGGGAGAGCCGCACGCCGTCGCGCCGTCGTTGTCCAATTCTGCGGGAACGGGCTTTGAAGGGCACGAATTTTTCGAGGCTGCGTCGATAAGAAAAGTCGGCAAAAAATACTGTTTCATCTGGTCGTCCGTCAACGGGCACGAGCTGTGTTATGCCCTGTCCGACAGCGCGGAAGGTTCTTTTTCCTTCGGCGGAACGCTCATTTCCAACGGCGATATAGGCATAAACGGCATAGCGGACGAAAACGACTGCAACGGCTACATCGGCAACAATCACGGCTCGATAGAGTGCATAAACGGGCAGTGGTACGTCTTTTATCACAGGCATACTAACCGAAAATCTTTTTCCCGCCAGGCGTGCGCGGAGCGCATAGAAATTTCCTCGGACGGCAGAATTGAGCAGGTAGAAATGACGAGCTGCGGTCTCAACGGCGGACCGCTTCGCGGCATAGGGGAATACTCTGCGGGCATTGCCTGCAATTTAAAGAGCAAATACGGCACGATGCGCGGCGAAATTCCGCCCGACGGAGTTCATCCTTATATCACGCAGGATGCGCCCGACGGGGAGGAGGAAGCGCGCATGCACATAGCGAACTTCCGCGACGGTTCGGTGTGCGGCTTCAAATATTTCACCCGGGAGGGTGCAAAGAAGATAACCATAACCGCCCGAGGCAAGGCGAAAGGCTTGTTCAGGGTTACGGACGGCAAAAATATTTTGGCTGAAGTGCCCGTAAGTCCTTCAAAAATCTGGGAAAATTATAGCGGAAAATTTAGTTGCGATGAGGAAAAATTTGCGCTTTACATAACCTTTGAAGGCGGCGGCAGGGCTGACATTTTGAGTTTCAGCCTCGAAAAATAAATAAAAAACAGCCCGCCCGCAAAAATTTTGCGGGCGGGCTGACTAAAAAGCCGCTTACGGCATACAATATATTGTGTAAAAATTTAACGCGTCAACAATACTTCCCCGCACAAAAAAAATTTATAAAAAATGCAACAAAACGCTTGATTTTTAAAATTTTATTTGGTATATTATTTGGTATATTATTTAAGCGTTCGGGAGCTTAGCTCAGTTGGGAGAGCAACTGCCCTACAAGCAGTGGGTCACAGGTTCGAGCCCTGTAGCTCCCACCAGTAAAGATAGTGCGGATGAATATTATGCGGGAATGGCTCAGTGGTAGAGCGTCACCTTGCCAAGGTGAATGTCGCGGGTTCGAATCTCGTTTCCCGCTCCACCAATTCAACCGCACTATTTTTTTATATGCATGCAACAGCAATCGGATGGTTTGAGCGTGCAAAAGGCTTCACTTTCAAAGTGAGGTTATGGCGCTATAGCCAAGAGGTAAGGCAAGGGCCTGCAAAGCCCTGATTCCCCGGTTCAAATCCGGGTGGCGCCTCCAGAAAAGTGCTTTAAGCGCTGTCGCTTAAAGCACTTTTATTTTTTGTTCAGTCTTTGTTTTTAAGTTTTTTATACTTTTCAACCTGCACGGCGCAGCCGATTTCATGTGTTGCAAACATCTTAGAGTTGCGTTCTGCCGTCGGGTGCATAAAGGTTTATCGGGAAGAATAATTTTTTTACGGATAAACTGAAAACTTAACAAAACTACGCGCTTGTGTGGCGGAATCGGCAGACGCAAGGGACTTAAAATTTTTGGCAGATAGAAACTAACAAATATTTAACAAAAAAACTGAAAACTTAACAAAAACACATGCCCGAGTGGCGGAATCGGCAGACGCACAGGACTTAAAATCCTGAGGAGTAACATCCGTATCGGTTCAAGTCCGATCTCGGGCACCAACGAAAAAACACTCATTTTTGGGTGTTTTTTCGCTATTTTGAGGCAAAAACGGACTTATTTAAGTCCGTGCGAGTCCGTGCGAGGGCAAAAGCCCGACGCCAAGCCGAGGGTGCCCTTTTAAGGGTTTCGGCTTATCTCAAATTAAGAAATGGGAGGAACTTTTGATGGTTTCTCCCATTTTTGTTACCTTTGGGAAGAAATTGGGAAGTGAAAACTTGCCATATTTGCCTAAAAATAAGCGTTTTTCTGTCAATTTGATTGTAAATTACAAAATATAGTCAATTTTGTTAATTTCTTGCATTAAATATTCTTCCGAGTAGTCGGTATAGCCTCTGTCAACTCGGCTGGTCTTTACATCTGCGTCAAATTCATGACCTACCCACTTCATCACAACTTCGGGATTGCACCCGCACTCTTTTGCCCTTGTTATGAAGGTATAGCGAAGCTCGTGGACGTGCCTGTCGGGGAAAATGCGTTTGAGCGCATCCCTTATCGTAAAGGTGCTTACCGCTTTTGCCTGATTAAAATCAATCAGGTGCAGCACCCTTTTGAGCATAGGCGATACGGGTATTTTTCTTATGACCGCCGCATAGCCCTTTCTCGTCTTTTCGGACTCGCAGGTTATGTATTTGCCGTCGTACTGCATACTCTTTATTTCGCCCACGCGCATTCCCGTGTAGAGCAGTAGAAGAAGTCCGGAATGGGCGATATATTGAGTATTGCGTGTGCAGAAGTCCACAATGCGCTTTTCTTCGGCTTTGGTGAATGCGTTGCCCTTTTTTACCTCATAGTGCGAAAGCACAATCTTGCGCATAGGCGACTTTATGTCGTAGTCGTCGCAGATTACTTCAAACATTGCGCTCATAAGCACTTTTAGCTTCTCCGCCGTGCGCAGTTTGCCTTCATCTGTAAGGCCAAACAGGAAATCCTGAACATCCTTACGCGTTATTTCATTTACGTGAAGATGTCCGAACCTCGGCACGACGTGCGTGTAGATAATGTCGTAATAGCTCTTGTAGGTCGATTCCTTTACCGTCCGCCTTTTGATTTTAAGCCATTCGTCTATAAGCTCTTTAAAGACGGGGTATTTGTGGTTGAGCCTTTCGCGCTCGACCTCGGCGAATTTATCGAGGAACTTTCGCTTCATGGTGTTGAAGTCCTTAGAGGCGACTTCCACGCAGTATCCGTCTCTGCGGTATCTCGCCTGATAGTATCCGTCTTTGGTCACGCGGTAGGTTACAATTTTGTCGTTGATGGTAAATAATTTTCTCAAATAGTCTGGCATAGAATTTATCTCCTGTTTAGTGAATTTAATAAATTTGTCTGCCCCGACTTTTTTAACAACTGTCTTTCTTTCTTCCTTCGCCGTAATGGCTTTAAGCCTTTCCAGCGTTATGCTCTCCGACGCAGCTTTTAAAATAAGGCGGGTTGCCTCATCTCTCTCGCTTTCGTCGGGAACGTACTTGATTGCATTCAATATCGTTTCTAATTCTTTATCTGTCATATACCTCCTGTAGGTTAATTGTGCGTAAAATACTACCATACTTTTTTGGTAAAAGCAATAGGTACGCGCAAATTATTTCCCCCAATCATATTTAGAATTTTTATTTTGTGCCGAGGACTTGTCCTCGGCTATTTCGTTTTGTCTGTCCTCTTTCATCTCTTGCTCGATTTCGGCAAGGCGGGAGGGGTAGCCCTTCATCTCCGTAAAGAATAAAGAAAAGAGGGACGAAAAAAGTCCCTCAAAGTCCTTTGAAAGTCTCCTCTCCGAAAAGAGAATATTGCGCCGCAGTCGCTTGTCGTTTGCTCTTCGCTTGAAGCGTGTATTGTATTTGTAGGTGTGCTCTCTGACCTTCTTCGCCTCGCACAGTACAATGTCGCCCAGCCTGCGGTTATAGTCCCATTTCAACCGCTCTAATGTCTTAATCTTTTTAAGGTCGCTGCTGCCGACAAAGGGCGGTCGCATATAGCTTCTGTCCGTGGCAAGTTTGTCCGCGTATTTCCTGCCCATAATGCCTTCAAGCTCCTTCTGCTTTTTGTTGATAAGTTCAAGAAAATCGTCGTGCTTTTCAAATAGCCGTCGGTCGCAGAGCAGCAGCTTATACACAATTTCGTCAATGCGCTTGCGGAAGGGTTGCAAATCGTCGTCGCCGTACCTGAAAGAGCAGCTTTCTGGCAAGTCCCTTGCAAGCCTTCGTATTTCTCTCTCCGATCGGTCGCGGTAAAAGGCCTGCATCCCCTCTTTTGACCTTTTGAAAGAAGCGTACTTGTCAGCCTTTTTCAAAGTCAGTTCGTCGCCCAGCGCAAGCGAGTTTAAACGTTCTGTCATTGCGGCAATCGCCTCGGGTTTGATTCGCCCTCTGGCGCGGTACTTGTATCCTGCCGCGCGTTGGTTTTTAATCTTCGGTTCCTTCTCCCAGAAGACAAAGTGAATGTGCAGGTGCGTCGGTCTGTCGAGGTGGAGGGAGCACATAAGATCCATATTGTCAGGCTCCAATTCGCTCTCTTTAAAGAATTGAGGAAAGGTGCGGCGGATGAGCTCTGTGCACTTTTCGGGACTGTCAATCTTTGCCGAGTGCTCCTCGTCGAAGGAGATAAAGCCATGCCAGATGTTTTTGTCGCCGCTTCTCGCACGGAATTTCATTTCGGCAAGCTCTTCCTTTGAAATCATTCCTTCGCCGTTGAATACACCCGTGGACTTTTGCAGGTATTCTAAAATTGTCAGCTTCTTCTGTCTCTCGCCGCAGATTTTGCCTTCACGCGTCATATACCGCAAAATGGTGTCGCCGTCGCCCGTCATAGTGTAAAAGGCGCGCTCCTTTGTGTGCTTTGCAATGTCCTTTGCCGATGAGCTGCGTTTGAGCTTTGGCGGAGTATAGGCAATGTCAAATATAACGGGAGCGCTGCTCATACTTTCACCTCATTAAAATAGGAGGGCGGCCTCTGGCCGCCCTCCGTAAGTTGGAAATATCCATCGCGTGATACTTCGTCGCCGTTGCGCATTCCTCGGTCACGTACTTCATTGTACGCTCCCGTCGTCATTTGCGCTGGCTCCTCGTCTGACGCGTGACTATTTCCAACAAAGACTTCAAAAGATGAAAATGCAGTAAAACTGCATTTTCTTAGCCTGCTGCGTCGCTGATGGTTTTTTGTTTGTAAAGCGTGCGCATTTCCGCCCGCTTTGACCATATTAAAACCATCATCTCCTTTTCCCAAAAAATCTTGCTTCGCAATCTTTTTCGGGAGCCCTGATAAAAAATAATGTTGTACAAATGCGCTGAAATTTCCGCGGTTAATCCTGGTCATAATTCTTCGGTACCTCGTTTTTCTTCCAACGCTGTTCGTCAATATACATTCGTATAATATCCGCAAGCGGCTCGCCCTGCAAAGTTTTGTCCGTGGCGATATATTCATACAGTTCGCGCATATTCACCTTGTCGGCAAGTGCTTTGTCTGGTTCGGAAAGCTTTGTAATATCAGGGAAATCGCGGTATATCCTCGTTATGCTGTAAGGCTTCTTTCTTGCCTCGGCCTTATTTTTATTCTTCGTAAGCTCTTTCTTCAATATATTAAAATAGCCCGAAACTTTCTTTAAGTCCTTGCCTTCCGTCCTGTTGCCGCCGAACATAAAGTCGCATATCGCTTTTATTAAAAGCCCCGCCTTTGTGTCATTCAGAGAGTAGAAGAGGTTTGCGTAAACTCTTAAAAACGTAAACGATTTTTCCCTCCTTCTCGGCACATTTTCGCTTTTCAGCTCCTCGCTTAAAAGTATTAAAATGCTTGTAACCTTGTCCGCGGTGCCGTCGTCGGGCTGTTCATCCATAAACACAAAGCGGCACAGCTTCTTTATAAATGCGCCTGCTTCCGTGTCGGTCATTTCGCCGATAATGTCGGCATAAGATAAGTAAAATATAAATCTGGTTTTCATTTTTCCTCCTTAAAAATTCTTCGTTAAATCTCAATTGGTTGCCATATATTACGGGGTTAATCCATATTATGGCGGTCTGATTGTCTGCATTTTCTTGGTTTCCTCCTTGATTTTTGCACGTAAAAGTGCGGCGGTTGCCTTAAAGCAACCGCCGCACTTAAATTCGTCTGTATTAAGTTATTGAGCTGGCGCAAGCCTCTCGTTAAATGAGTGCTGTACACCCCCTTATATATAAGTAGATTATTTTTTTACCCAAAATTTCAGAAAAAGCAAAAAAAGTTAAAAAATTTTTTAAACATGCCCAAACCTGTCATATTTACTGTGCTAAAATAAGGGCATGAACGACGAATATTACAGCGACGACAAGGTGTTCAGGTTTCGTCCCACCCACATAAAAAAGCAGAAAAAGCCGCCGTTCGTGCGTGAGTTCGGCTATTATTCTCCATACCTTCTCAATCGCAGGCTCGTCCCGTGCGAGCGAGAGGGCTATTATCATTACTATTATATGGAGAGCTATTTTACCTCGCATACGCAGAAGGTAGGCGATAAGTATGTTAAGGTATATGACGAGCACGTGTCGAAAAAGAGCGTGGAGGTAACTCTCGAACAATGGAACAAACTGTGCGAAAAGGATAAGGAAGATTTCAAGGTAAACCGTTTTGAAGAGCAGCAGTTGGAGTTCAATATATCAAAGGAAGGCAGACTGATAAACCCCTTCTACGTCGTCATGTCCGAAAGGGACAGGTTCGACCACGAGAAGTTCTGGATAAACGCGCTTGACCTTGAAAGAGTTCTGAACGGGCTTTCGGACGAGGACCTGGATATCTACATATACAGCGCGGAAAAGCACCTGAATCAAAAGCAGATAGCCGCCATAATTGGGCGTTCGGAGGCATATATATCGCGTCGAATGAGGATTATCGAAGACAAAATAGAGTACGATATGCTCGACAACGGCGACAGGTCAGACATAGAAATACGCGCGCTCATGGAATATAACCGATTCATGCGTACGGGCAAATGCGACAGCTTCACGGACGTATATGTCTATGATTTTCTGCTCACCATCCCGAATGAAATGCAGATGCGCTATATCTTCATTCTGCGCGGACAGGAACGGCTGATAAAGTTCTGTTTTCTGGCTGTCTATACAATGCTGCACGATAAAAACTATGTAAAAAAGCTGCCTAAGGAAAGCTTATCAAAGTACAGCTATCAGCTCTATAAAAAGCACATAGCAGGGCTTACGGACAGGGCAAAGCAGCTATTTATGGCGCTTGAAGAGGAGGTCGAAAGGGTAGTCAGAAAGTTCGGTCTTAAAGACAGTAAGCCGAGCGAAGGTTTCTATAAAGCCATCGAAAAGGCAGCGCAGGCGAGGGGTATGACCGTTGCGGAGTACCGCGACAGCGTGTTGTTTCCCCACGCACGGCAGCGCATTATAGACCGCTTCAAAAAGTTTATTACAATTCACCCCGAACTTAAAGCACCCTTCAAACCGCCCGTAAAACGCACAAACACAGTCACCCGTAACTTTGTAGCAAGGAAAAACAAATAAAACCAGCCCCGTAATATCGATGCTGTAACTGTCATTTGAATAGAAGCAGACAGTAAAATGAATTGCAAAAGTTGTTGTAATCTGTTTTCGCTATAATCTAAGTATTTAAATATATTTATAGACAAATCACTAGTCCTATAAAAGAATGACTATTTCAAGTCATTCTTTTATAGGGCTTTTTTGTTATTTTATAAAGGTTGCTTTATTGGGTTATAAAACAATATGTAAAATAATGTTCAAGTAAAATTTCGAGCTATTATAACAGGTCTAATATTCGATTGTTTATTTTTCATTTTTACAAAACCATAGCGTTTTACAATAAAAAAAGATATTTAGAGTACATTTAACACAAATCAATTAAGTGCTAAAATAACAGTGTAAAGATTGATATGGCAATGAGGGTAATCATGGATGATAGTCGTAAAATTATTGCGGATAATATTACGCGATTGCAGGTGATTAAGGTCTTATCTTTAAAAGAGCTATCACAACTAACTGGAATTTGTTTATCGACATTAAAATCTTGGCATCAGAGGAAAACATATCCGAGATTAAAACTATTAGATTCATTTTGTGATAAATTAGGTGTTCATACTTCAGATTTGTTTGAAGCTAATACAAGCTTTATAACACCATATTTTGAATATAATTCGTCACATAAGATTTTCATGAAGAATTTTTTAACGCTTTGTAATCAGAGACAATTATTAAATGAGGCGGAAATATTAGATTTTTTAAATAATGGTAATGTTCTGCCGGCAAGGTTTGTTGATGGGGACATCATATCAATTGATGCGTTAAAGTCTTATAAGCGTAGAAAAAATGGAAGACAAATACCTGTTCAAAAATTAGACTATATAGCTAAGTGTTTTGGCGTAGAAACATTTAAATTATTAAGATAAGGGTGGGCTAGTTATGGAAAATGTAATGAATAATACTTCTACTAAGCAGAAAGTTAGAGATGCTATTTTAGCAATTCATGATGCTGAAAATAGTGTAAGTAATACATGTACTCACACTTTCAATTTTAAAGGGAGAAAATCTTCGAATATAGCATCAAAAATTATTGGGAAGATTGCTAAAAAAAATAGTGTCGTATGTGATCCATTTTTTGGGTCTAATGCATTTGGGTTAGCTGCAGCTGAAAATGATATTAAATTTATTGGCTGCGATATTGATAATTATACTTTTGATGTGGTCAAAGTGTTATTTACAAAAATAGATTTTGCTAAATTACTTGACTATTTTAAAACGATTAAAGAAAACTGTCGTTCAGAAATTATGGAATTGTATGCAACAAAGTGTTGCGGTATAAAGAATTATATTAGTAAGTTGCATTTTGATCCTGAGGGAGAAAATGGATTTTCACAACCTGAGTACTATAATCCAACACCTCATCGTGATATTGTAAACAATGAAACTATTGTAATGGTAAGCGAATGTCCAAAGTGCCACAGTAAAAAGAAGGTGTTCCAAATTATTGATGAACAAAAAATAAAGGAATGTGAAAAACTAGAAGTTTCGGATTTTCCTTCGCATAGACTTATTGAAAATAGTAGAATAAATATTACTTCTTCATCTGGGGCTAATAAGTATAATAGAAACTTCACCCACAGGGCGCAGTATGGATTACTTTTACTCCAAAAAGAAATATTGAAATTACCTGCGTCAAAGGAAAGAGATGTCCTTGAACATTGTTTAGTAGCTTCTCTTACCTTAGCGCGCATTTGTCAATATGGCTCTGGCTCCGAATATATATATCAGGTTATGCGCAAACAGGCGCAAGAAAAGAATGTATGGGAAATATTTGAGAGCAAAGTCCAGGCCTTTTGTCAATTTAAGAATGAATATTCTAAGCAGCAGTATGACACCATATCTGATATTAACGGAAAGATGTATCTCGAAAATGAAAATTATGAAGATTTTTTAAAAAAGTTTGCAGGAGCAATTGATATTATATATACTGATCCGCCTTATACTGATCAAGTTGCATACTTAGAACGTTCGCAGTTATATAGGGATTGGCTAAATATATTTTATTACAAAAATAGATTTGGACTTACTAAGCAAATGCTTAATGACGAAATAGTTGTTACAAATGCTCCATCACGAATTAATAAATCAGGTCTTATCCAGTATTATCATGATCTAGATAAAATGTTTGATTCGTTTAATAAAGCATTAAAGCCTAAAGGCTTAATAGTTATGCATATTAAACTTGGTGCTAAGAAATATATATCTGTTTTTGCCGAATATGTAAAATATGCTAGAAAAAATGGGTTTGAGCTCGTTGATAAATATTGTATAGATAAAAAAGATCCAACACTTAGGAAACAGGCAGCAAGAAAAAATACATTAGCGAATGAGTTAATTGTCTTTTTTGAAAAGCTTGATCCAGATGAAGCTTACTGGTACGTTGGGGATGAAGATATTGGCTTCCGCATAATTAAATTTTTATATAATCAAATAAAAAAATCTGATGCTGCAGGGATTATGCTTACCGAAAGTGTAATTTTAGTTATTAATTACTTAAACCGAACTTTTGGTATCGAAAAAACTGATGATGTTATTTTAAAGGTTGAAAGTATTATCAGAAAAAATTTCCATGTGCTAGATAATTCTCTTGTATGTATTAATCCTAGCAAACTTTATTTAGATGTTGAAGATAATACTGCACTTTTTACAAAACTTTATGATGTTGTTCCAGTTATTATTAGAAGTTTTGATAAAGATAAAGGATTTACATTGGAGGACTTATATTCTGAAATAATTGTGCGGTTGTTTAATGGTAATAGCGCTACATTGACTCAAATTGTGGAATCGTCCGATCATGAACAGCAGATTAAAACATTATTAGCTCAATATTGTAATATAGATGATTCGCAGAAGTATACAATGCGAATTTATAAGAATCAAAAGACTACCGAGGAATCAATAGAACTGTCAACTCTGAACGGCAGTGAGTTTGAAAAACTAACTGCGGAGTTATTAGAGAAGAAAGGCTTTTTTGATATTGCTATTACTGGACAGGCTGGTGATCGAGGAGTTGATATTATTGCTAAAAAGGTAGTTGATGGCGTTGAGGAAAAATATTTGGTTCAATGTAAGCGCTGGTTAAGTAACGTTAGTGGAACTCCTATTCAGCGACTGCATAGTATGATGATTCAATTAAATATCCCCCATGCTATTTGTATTACAACTTCTGATTATACTCCTGACGCGAAAAAAGAATCATTTTCTACAGGTGTTGAAATTATTAATGGTAAAGAGTTATTAGAACAGTTGGCTATATATTTTCCTGGGAAATATTATATGGTAAATTATGATAATAATTAGACTGAGTTTTAATTTTGGATTAAAGTTGTTTGTCAATTGAAATAATTAACATTTATAAAGGTAAGATTATGGCTGAAGAATTTTTAGAGACACATGTTTGGTCTATTAAACAACTTTTTGATTATAGTTACAATGTTCCTGTTTATCAAAGACCATATTCTTGGCAAACAGAGCAGACAGAAAACTTGTATTATGATATTTGTGAAGCATATAAAGAGCATCAAAGTTTGGATGATAATAATAAATATTTATCTGGATTATATGTTGGTAATATTATTCTTTACTCGCAAAGATTAGGTGAGTTTGATATTATTGATGGACAGCAGCGTATAGCAACATTTACATTGCTGATTTTGGCGTTATATGCTAAATCCGTTGAACTGGATTCATCGATGAGTGATAGAATATTTATAAAGTTGCAAGCTGCGTTATGGGAATTAGATGCATCGGATATGCCTAGATGTGATAAGTGTAGGTTGACATTAGGGGGTATAGATAAAGAATTTTTTAATAGAATTCTTGATATGGCATATAATAGTCCAGAAAATATAAGGCAATTTATTACCCAGTATCATTCTGTTAGTCAGGCAGAAGAAAATATTAAGACAAATTTTATAACTTTATATGATTATTTGACTAAAGATTACAAGGTAGCCAAAGATCTTTTGTTGTTTGCGAATTTTATTTTAACTAGAGTATATCTTATAGGCATTGTGCCAAATGGTACTGAGGTTAAGGCATTTTCAATATTCGAATCAATTAATAGCAAAGGAAAGAAGCTTGAGGAAATTGATCTTATAAAGACTTACATATTTTCAAAAATTAAGGAAAAAGACCATAAAGTATATTTGGCAAAATGGGGCGACCTAATAATAAATACAAAAGATGACTTGTATGGTTATTTAAAAACATACATAAGAGCATATATAAAATATTACACACAAAATATTTCATATTTAAATTTCAAGACATTAGATAATATAATGTGTGAAGTGTTTAATGTCTCAGATGTAGGCGATGCTTTTAAAGAATTAATAAATAGTCTTACAGAAAAAGTTAATAATTATAAAGCATTATTTGATGTTGAGTTGTGCAACCAAATCTTATCTTCAAACAAATTAAAATTCTACTTTGCTGTATATGTAAAAGCTAAATATGAACATCCACGTGCATTGTTTTTTAGAACGCTATCCGAATATGATAAGGGCAGAGGTGAACTGAAGAAGGATGAAGCTATTGACATTTTTATAGAAATAATAAAGATGACGATATCCTTTGAAACAATATCTCAAAAAGATAGTAAAGATATTATTGATGTATATAGAACAATTTTTGAAGACATTTATTCGAAAAATAAAATTGATAGAAATTTGATATTATATAGAATAATGTCAAAAATGCAAACATCAGGGTTAAGATCTATTGATATTGAAACATCATTAACAAAGATTGATTTATTTAACAAAAATAAAATTCTTGGTGCCGCATTAATATCATTTTATGAATCTAGGGTTTCTGAAGATAACACCAATAGTAATTTTAAACTTTCATGGGATGAGGCGTTTGCAAAGTTTTCAACGTTTGGAGGGTCTTATTCGTTGGATCACATAATGAACCGAACTCCAAATATAAATGATGGAAATTTAAAGTATTACAAGTTAGGTAATAATTTAAAGTTAAAGCCTGGACATGATTTCCCTGAAGAATTGGTGCATGACGGTATGGAATATGATGATTTCGAATGTGTCATATTGAATACGGCTGGCAATTTAAGATTAAAAGGGAGAGATGGTAACTCCTCTAGAGGAAATACTTCAGAAGTGAATTTTTGTACATTTAGTGCACTTAAAGAAAGAACAAAAATTATTGCTAAATTTATTATGGATAATTTTTTGTCATTTGAAAAATTGCCGGATAATTATGCATATAACGGAGGAACTAATTCAGTAAAGAATAGAAGTAGAATTACAGGAAACTTTGATTTTTCAAAAGACAGTATTGATTTGAAGGGAATTAAGGTTCAAAGTTTAACAATATTTGACACCACCTATGAAATTGCACATAACAAGGACATTTTAATTAAACTTGTTACATATTTATATCAGTTTGAAGATAATGGACAACAAAGGTTTGAGCAACAAATATTAAAAATGGCAGAAGATGGATGGAAAACGCATAAAAGGATCATGTTGACATGGGATAGAAGTAAATTAGTCAATCCTTTTGAAATTATAAAGGATAAAGTTTATTTGGAAACGAATTTAAGCAGTAATGATATATTTAGTTACGCAAAAGATTTTTTGAAAGCTTTGCAGTTTCCGTTAGACTTAGTTACTATATATGTTCCAGAATAAAGTCTACCCCGCCGGTAAATTTATCGGCGGGGTAGATGTTTAATGACATTCCCATTTGTTTGTAGAATTATTCCAAATTAAATATTTTTCGAAGATATCTACAAGGGTCTTATATTTTTGAGAAATTTTATCCAACCATCCATTATAAATAAGGTATTCGATTAAACCGTCATCATATAATTCAGGAGTTGATTGAGGGCCTTTTTGTTGAATAATGTGTTTAACATGCTGAACTATATTTGCTTCAATTTCATCGAAGCTCTCCGTTGCCGTTAACTCATCAAACTCAAACTGCTCTTTAATAAAAATTAATACAGCATCACCACTTAAAGATTTTTTGGGGCTGATAATATTTTTTAGCGTAACTGTCTTGTTTATATGAATCTGAGTTAGATATTTGAAGTGATTTTTTTGCATTATCTTAATTAAATTACTCCAAACATTCAAATTGCAATCATGGAAATACATACAAAAATAACCACCAGCGATCATTTTTTTATCGCAAATGGCAAAGACGCTGTCAAGAGATTTAAAATATTCTGGTTCTGTCTTTTGCCGTTCAGCTGAATTCATCACTATTATTTCATCTTCAAGGTTGAAATCCAAACCTAAAAATGGTTTGTATAATTGCATGTATTCCGAATAAGCCACTTGCCCTAAATAAGGTGGGTCAGTTATTATTAAATTGACGCTATTGTCAGGTATATCGTCCTCTGTTATATGCTGGCTGCCTTTTTGTAAAAGTAAGTAATGTTTTGACGATGAATAATTTTCTTCAATATATTCAATCGTAGATTTAAATTTATCTATCCTGTTACATAAAAGTAATATTACATTTTTTTCTATACAATCTTTTTTTGGTATCCATAACGGCCATTGGCTGTTTGAATGTGTATCAGTAATTTTACAAAGATGCAAAACGGACATTAGAATATACTTATAAACATCTTTGAACTCATTATGATTTTCTATAAGTTCTAAGACTTCATCAATAACTTTAAAATTTCTCGAAGTAAATATATCGCTTATATGTTCGTCCTTATAAACCGCCAACCTGGTATTTTCATGCAAACGTTCATTAATAATATTATTTATTGCATATGAATAATTAAATTTTTCAATGTCAATAGCATCAGGTATTTTATCAACTTTTTTGCATTTCGGACATATTAGTGAGATCTTCTTTAATTGTGCGGCGGTCTTCCTTTCAGGAAGATCAAATAATACCGAGTTTATAATGCTTTGTGTACCGCAGTTGGGGCATTGTGTTAGATAGTAATGATTTAAATTTTTTAGTTCAGAGATTAAAACCGAAGAATCTTTTTTGTATGAGTCTAAGCTATAATTTTTTAATAGTGTTTTTACTATTGTTATAGGGGCTTCATTTATTTCACAGCCGATAGCATACCTACTATATTTATCTTTAACTGCCTCAAGCAAAGTAACGCCAGATCCTAGGAATGGATCAAATATAGTATCGCCTTTGTTTGAAAAAGTTTCAATCAATAAGTCGCATATATTATAAGGTTTTTGTGACCAGTATATATGAGAATTATAGATTGGATTGTTTTTTGAAGGAATTATGCTTTTTAATTGTTCTTTAATACGTTCTATTTTTGTGGGAGACAGACGGTCTTTTTTGCAAATAATTAAATACTCAATAACATGTTTTGTTGTTGAGTTTCTATTGTTGGAATGCTCGTAAGGGACCATTTCTACCTTTACGCAGTTATCACCATAATATTCTTTGCATTTTGATATTAGTGACGTGATATCTAATACATATCTATCGGTTTTTTGTTCTTCAGTATTTTGAGGGTATCCAAAACTTATAATTAGGGTCTTGTTATACTTACTGGAAAAACTAATAAGTTTTTCCATTTGATTTAAGCAAGAATTCTTTTGGCTTAATTTTGATTGATATCTATTATTTAGATATAGTCCTTTCGTATATACATTATTTAGTTTCGTAGGGGTAGAAAAGTGATTATCAATTACAGTATTTAATAGGTGGTAGTATCTGGAATACTGCATGTCTGTATAAGGAGGATCAGCGTAAATTACCGAGACCTCCTTTTTTATTTCTTCATTTTCTAATAATTCTTCGAAATCGAGGTTATAAGTTTTATTTCTATTTATTGCACCTTTGTGGGGGGCAAAGTTAGGTGGCAAGAAATCGTCCAACTTAGTTTTAAAAAATGATATAATAGATTTCTTTCGTTGTGAAAGTAATCGTTGTTTATTTTTTTCTATTTCTAGCGGTTGAGCCATGTGTCCATCTTTCGCAAATACACACTCTTTCATGGCATAAAAAAGGCAAGCAAAAAGAATATTAATGTCGTTCTTATCCGTAATGCTATCAATAGATAGGCGAATAGCATCTATTTCTGCAGCTTGTTGAATGCTAAAATAGTTTGAAGCATAATATGAGATAAATAGGGTGCTATTTAAGTTGTAATTTTTATCATTCCAAATTGTTTTATAAGATGAATACAATTTGATTAAATTATCAATATCGTTCTTGTTGATATAATGTCTTTCGTGGTCTATATCGGCTTTATGGTTATTATAGATTAATTGATATTGTTCATTAAATATAGATAAAAAGCGAGTAATAGTGATTTTGCTTATTGGGTTGCCCAATAATGCTGCAGAAATAATTGCAGCATATTTTTCACTATCATTTGCATAAACAATATTTGACCTTTTATAACTATAACCAACAGTGCACGTGCCCGCAAATATATCCAATAAAGTATCATTTTCGGTTATGAATGTTGAGATCTTACTATGGATGAACTCAATAAGATTTTTTTTGCTTCCCATGTAGTTTAAAATGGTAAGATTATCCATAGCGTATGCCTCCAAGTCTATCCACTTTATTATATAGATTTTGGCTTATGAAGTCAATTCACATCGTGAATTTTTAATATATATTTTTATTTCGGAATGCCATATTTGGGATAATTGACAAAAGACTAATAAAATTTTTTTATGCGTAACCTCAGTTTCAAAAGTTACTTGTAGATAAAAATCAGTATAGATACGGTAAACCAGGTAAAATCGATGCGGCGTTGAGAGGCGTCCACATTTATTTGTTTCATAACACATAAGTTAAAAGGTCATGAAAATTTTTCAAAATATAGTATTTATGTATGCATTATGATGTCTCATGGAGCGTCGCTTTGTAGCACGGATAGCATTAAGTCTGATTTTGGTATAAAAATATTTTTTTATTTCTACAAATATTACAGTTAATTTGAGATGCTCAATGTCTTTGATGTTAGTGCCGAACTCATATTAATGTGTTTCTTTAGTTTTTCAAAAGTTAAGTTAATTAAGATGTAGTGATATAGGATAATAATATAATAAAGACGGGAAGCGGATTGCCTCTCGTCTTTACTTTTTGTTTAATTTTCTCTGCCTAAAATGAAATCCGTCGAACAGTCGAAGTATTTGGCAAGACGCACAAGGCTTTCAACCGTTGGCTCATATTTACCTTTATGCCATCGGTTGACCGTTTCTTCCGTCAATCTTGTTTCTTTTTCAAGGCGGTATTTGGATATATTGAAATGCTTTAATAAAAATGTAAGTTGTTCGCTAAAAGGAGGGCGTTTAGCAAATGTCTTTTCGTCGAGTGTATCGCTTAATCCTAGCAGATAGTCTGTGGAACAGTGGAAGAAATCAGCTATTATTGTAAGCGAATTTAAAGAAGGCATGCGTTCCGCTCTTAAAATTCTGGCTATTGCCGACTGGTCAATGCCTGTTTTCTCGGATAGTTCAGGCGTTTTTATTTCAGCTTCGTTCATCAGGTCGTTGAGGCGTTCAGACAGTTTCGACAAAATATCCATAAAGTAGTCCCCCTTCGACAAAATATTATCCCACAGTCTGACCAAATTCATTTGTGCTATGGTCAGACACAGGGGTATAATATAGGCACACAATAAGTGCGCGCTATTGTAGAAAAAATTTTAAGTGAGGTACGTTATGAAAAACCTGTCAAAAAATCAACTTTGCACAGAAGTTGTGTCGCAAACTAATGATAAAATCAAGGCCGAGAGCAAAGAAGCCGCCAATGAAAGAGTAACGCCGGAGGATATTCTTTATAGCTTGAAGCCCCTTTTAGACGAATACTTTGTCGGCACCATTTCTTGTGATAAAACCGCTCTTACATATCAGACCACTAGCGGCCAGAAGTTTAGGATTGCCGTTACAAAAGAGGCGTAAAACCACTCAATCAAACCGCGCGGCGGAGTTACCTCCGCCGCGCTTATAGGCTTATATATCAAACGGGCGATATTGACACTGAATACAAAAAATGGTACAATTATCTCGTTATTTTTAATTGGCAAAAGTATATTAACAGAACACTTTTATTTTAGGAAATTCTTTTATGAACAGATGCTTATACAGCGGCAGTTTTAGCGATTTTTTAAGTGCTGAAGACAACTCAATATTCGGCCTTCTGTGCGAAAATTATCATGGAGAAGCACTCACAACGACAAGGGAAGCGTGGTTAGGCGAAATTTCCATAATGAAGGAAGTCCTTAGAAGGCTTAACTGTGACGGCCAAATCATATTCGAATACGACATACCTCGTCTTGGCAAGAGAATTGACGTTGTTTTGCTGCTCAAAGGCATTATATTCTGCCTTGAATTTAAGGTCGGCGAAGCCAAGATTTTGGAGGGCGATATTGACCAGATCCTTGACTACGCTCTTGACTTAAAGAATTTCCATAAGTTCAGCCAAGCTCACGTTATTGTGCCCGTCCTTATCGCTACAAAGAGTAATAGGTCCACTGAAAATATACAGATGTCTGTATATGACGACAGAGTGATAAACCCGCTCATTACGGGCGAAGAGGGCATATATACCTTGCTTTCAGAGGTTCTGATGGCATTCCCGAACGAGCCGTCTATAAATCCAAATTGGATAATAAGCCCGTATGCGCCTACACCGACAATTATCGAGGCGGCCAGGAGCTTATACGAAAATCATTCTGTTGAAAATATAACAAGGCACGAGGCGGACAAGGTTGCAACGGACAGGACTATTGCCTATATTTTGCAGGTCGTTCAGGACAGCAAGCGCAATCAAAAAAAGAGCATCTGTTTTGTTACGGGAGTGCCCGGAGCGGGCAAGACGCTCGTTGGGCTTGAAGTTGCAATCAAGCAGACATATCAGGGAAATAACGAGCCCGTAAAGGACGAAGGCGCGGTATATCTGTCGGGCAACGGGCCGCTCGTCGCCGTGCTTACAGAGGCCCTTGCGCAGGACAATTTTAAGAGATGCCGCGAAAGAAACGAAGACAAGAAGATAACCGCTTCTCGCCGAGAAGTGAGCAAGTCCATTCAGATGATACACAGATACCGCGACAACATGCTGGCTAAAATCAAAAATCCCGTTGAAAACGGCGTGCTTGAAATTGATCCGCATAAGGCGGTGAGAATGGAAAAGGCTGGGTTCGGCGAGGTCGAGCACGTTGCAATCTTTGACGAGGCGCAGCGCTCTTGGACGCATAAGAGGCTTGCCGATTATTTGAAGAGGGGTGGCACGTACGGCAATAAGCTCAAAGTTCCCAACTTTCCCATGTCGGAGGCGGCATTTTTAATTTGGTCGCTCGATCAACGAGAGGATTGGGCGACGATAATCTGCCTTGTGGGAGGCGGTCAGGAGATAAACACTGGCGAGGCGGGAATATCCGAATGGATAACGGCGCTCAACGAGAGATTTTCGCATTGGAACGTCTACATATCACCCAAACTTACCGAGCCAGAATACGCCGAAGGTAAGGTCAACGAGCTGTTGAAGTACAATAAAAATGTGACTTATGCGGAGAGCCTGCACTTGGGCGTTTCACTTCGCTCATTTAGGGCGGAAAAACTTTCGGCGTTTGTGCATTCGCTGTTGTGCTTCGATGGCAACGCGCCTGCAATCTATAACGAGATTAAGGACAAGTACCCTATCGTCTTGACGAGAGATATTGCAAAGGCGAAGGCTTGGCTTCACGGAAAGGTCCGCGGAACTGAGAGAACAGGCGTGCTCATAACAAAGGAATCGGCAAGGTATAAGCCATTGGGAATTCACGTTTTGCCGTCCGGCGACGAAAATGCTGTCCATTGGTTTTTGGAGGATAAAATTGATACAAGGGCGTCTAACTACCTTGAGGATGCGGCAACGGAAATTCAGGTGCAGGGGCTGGAACTCGACTATACCTGTGTTCTTTGGGACGCTGATATGCGCTATGCAAACGGCGAGTGGCGCTACTATCGTTTTAACGGCAAGACGAAGTGGGTGGAGCAGAATGGCGATACGGAGAGCAAGCAGGAGCTTATGAAATATATGCTCAATGCCTATCGAGTGTTGCTCACTCGTGCAAGAATGGGCATGGTAATTTGCGTTCCCTACGGTAATTCAAACAAGACAGCCAGCGGCTATTGGGAGGACAGCACGCGCCTTCCCGAATACTACAACGGCACGTATGAGTATCTGAAAAGTTTAGGAATTGAGGAAATATGAAGTTAGTTGAAGTTGTGGCGGCGTTGATATGGGATAAGGACAGATTTTTAATCTGCCAAAGACCAAAAAACAAGGCGAGAGCTTTGCTTTGGGAGTTCGTCGGTGGCAAGGTTGAAAAGGGTGAGAGCAAGGAAGAAGCGCTAATTCGTGAGTGTCGGGAGGAACTTGCAATAGATATTGCCGTAGACAGTATTTTTACCGAAGTCACGCACGATTATCCAGATATAACAATTCATTTAACTCTCTTTAATTCACGCATAGTAGGGGGTCAATTGACGCTTTTAGAGCACAACGCTATGGCTTGGATAACTCCTTCCGAGTTAGAAAATTACGATTTCTGCCCTGCGGACGAGGCTATTCTCGAAAAAATCAGTAATATATAGAATATAGGCGAAGACGATTTAAAGCCGTCTTCGCCTATTCTTTATATTGTAATTTTGGAAGGTAGCTTCAAAGTTTTTAACAGGCATATATGGGCGGTATTTATATGTATGGAGTTGTCGCTATGTTTATGGTTTTTTATAAGAGTCTTATATAATACGCATTAGTGGATTGATGGAAGTTCTTGCTTATGTGATTATGTAAATCAATTATATGGTTGGTAATAGATGATATTTGGGTGCTCCTGTTTTTGTTGTATATTTGTTTAATTTAAAATTTTTAGTTAATTTTGTATTTTAAGTATTGACAATGTGCGTCTTTGTGGCTATAATGTAAGTGTCCTAGATTAAACACTATATGTTGATTTCACATACAGCTCAATACAAAATATATTGTATAGGTTCAAATGTGAATGAGACGCACTATCATTTAATTTATTATGTGATTTAAGCTTATGATAGTCCGTCCTTCAGTGTTTTGAAGGACGGACTTTTTTAGTATAGGAGGTTACAATGAGTAACGTATCTGTAGACTTTGAAAGGATGTTTTCATATGTGGCGTTTGGATTGAAGAATAAACTAGGCATGCTCAATCCTGAAGATTACAAAAAGGGACTTCTTTTAAGACAAGGAATAAATATGTATTGTGCGCTCGCTCTTAAGCACAGTGGTAAAACAGGGGATGATTTAGACAAGTTGCTCTCATCTTTTTCTGAAACTAAAATGATATATAGGGTATTTACTCGTCCTGTAAAGGAATGGTTCTTGGGATGGGATGAGGCGATTATAGCCCAGTTAGAAGAGTGTGACTTCTATGAAATTGGTGCGCTTATTAATGTCAATAAAGTCAATAAAGCTTACTCGTTGACGAATGAATGTTATGATTATCTTGATGCCTCAGAAAAGGATCTTACTGCGATTGATGAAAAAGCAGTATATAATCAAATGAAGAATCTGTCTCAGGAAGATTATGTTTCAGTACGTAAATTTATTATAGAACATAGACTTTTGACAAATACGGAACGAAAGAAATTTATTCTGGCTCATGAAAACAACGAAGAGATAAGAAAGATTATAGAAAATTCTTACGAAAACATACCGCAGGGTATGTATGAATGCCCGAATTGCGGCTGGACACTGCAATTTGTTGGGGAGCAGCCTGTGTGTTGTCATCATAGTTGTATAGATGTGGCAATTGCTAAACGGGATAAGCTTCACCTGATTGATACTAAGTATGAATACAGGCTGAGGAAAGGTGTTGCAAGGTATATCAGTTATCCCGGAGATGCCGAGTTGGAAATCGATAATGTGTGCAAACAACTTGGATTAAAAAGTCAATTGTGGCCTGATCATGACAAATATGATATAGGAATTACATTCAATGATGGTACATATTGGGGAGTTGATGCGAAGACCTATCAAAACCCTAAATTTTTGGGAAGACAAATTGCCGTCGATAATATTTTTCAGTCAGCAAATATCGATCGAGGATTTTATGTGATTCCGGATAGCATTGTAAAAAATACGGCGAAATACATTGAAATATGTAAAGGCTATCTTAAAAACAGTAAGTTTACATGTTTGTCGATGTCCCAATTTAAAGCGAAGTTAAGAAGGAGGAACAGGAATGCGTAAATTTCAACAGTTAAAGAAAGATCTGAATTCTCATATTGTAATAGCGGATAACTTTAACTCTCTTGCATTTGTAAGGGTTGAAATGGTGCTGTGTCTCCTTAGTCGAATCTCGCCTGAACTCAATCCGGGTAACGCGTATGTACTATTGAGGGGTTATCAGATAATAAACCACAGTAAAGAAGATGAACAGCTTTATCTGTTGCAGCAGGCTCGTGAAAAACTACTGTTGTATGCTTCCAGAATGCAGTGGGAAGAGCATCTTGATAGGTATCTTGACAGCGATTATGATGCTATACGTTTTTACAATATCGAGGGAGGTAAGCTTGTTAGGAACGAAAGGTGTAATTATGCAACGGATAGGGAGGATATATATCTTGCTGAACTAAAGTCATATAGTGGCGGAAGTCGGGCTGTCCCCTATGCGGATTCAGGAAAATATAAATTTTATAAGAATGATAAACAGATTATTACCATTGATATCCCTGAGTGGCTTACATCATTTGAAAAAGGATCAGGTAGAAAGCCAACCTCAAAAAAACAGCAAAGAAAGACAATAAAATTATCTTATCAGGACTTAATTGATACGGCTGCTGAGATGAAAAAGGTTGTGCCGGATGATTATTGCTATGGGGTTCTTAAAGACAATGAACTTGTAAATGTAAATGATAGAACGGCTGAATTAACCATAGAAAAAGTTATTAACATTGTGGGTATGGTTGGTTCGGGTAAAAGTACATTGATAAATGTACTATGCTATTATCTTGCCAAAAGAGGCTACAGAACAGTAATAGTGCTTAATTCTGTAAGTGACGTCGTAAAGCTTTATAGGTATCTGAAAAAGTTCAACCTGTCGGTTAGTCCGCTTATAGGTAAATCAAATCAGGAAAACTATGTCGGAGCACTTATGAAACAGGGCGAGCTGTTTATAGACGAGGATATTTCTGATTATCTCACAGCCCCTTGTATTCTTAACGGACTTAATCAGGACGAAGCTGCCTGGGAGTTTGGTGAAAGACCTTGCTATAAATTAACACAGTATGACGACGATAAAAAAGTTGTCAAAAGGGCGAAATGTCCATTATTTGCTAAGTGTAGCGGCTGCGCAATGTTGAGAGAAGCGACGACATCGTCTATAGTTTTAACCACAGTGGCAGGACTTGCTGCATCATATGTAGGGGATGATCATTCTTTGTTTCTTGAAGAGGTAGTTAATAGTGTTGACGTTGTTATGTTTGATGAGTGCGACAGAGTGCAGGAAACTCTGGATGACTTCTTTTCGCCTAACACGGCTTTAAATGATTTTATTGATGCTCAGGCGGCAGGTTGTATTGCCGATATGCGTAAAAAATACTCATCCATTGTCGACGACAGAAACGGGCGCAGATTTTATTCGCTTACAAGAGATACTACAGAAGTCTATGAAGATATAGTAGATGCGATAAGGAGAATTGAAAATAATGAATTCGGGAGTTGGAAAAAGATAGTAACGGCTACTTTTTCTGGACTTACGCTTATAGAACAACTGAATAAAGACGGTATAGACAGCAAGCTTGAAAACGCTCTCAGACGATGTGCGTATCAGAGCAGCTTAGATTTTGCGCAAAACGAATTTATCGTACAGCTATCAGAGATTGTTGATGCTTCGTGTAGCAAGAATGGTAATGTCAGGACGCGGTTAGGCAGACTTCTGAAAGCAGAGGGTATAGAGCTATCTGACATTGACAAGGTACATGTTGAACTGCTGATGAAAGTAATTTTATTTGACAGGATGATGCACCGAATAGATGATGCTGCCAAATCGGTTGATATGGAAATACTTCACAAAAATAATATCTCTGATTTCCTGCAAGCGAGATTTATATCGCAGCAAAAATATCTTCCATCTGCGCCGATGGGCAATATGTTTGGTATGATGTATTCCAAATCAGACGAAAAACTTAAGGTCTATCGACAGTATGCGTGTGGCAGGTACCTGATGCTGTCAATGCCGTGGTTAAGAGTAGATGAACAAGGGAAACCGTGCGGACCTCATGCTATTTTATTGTCCGGTTCAAGTTATGCTCCGGGGTCTCTGCAGTATAATGTTGAGTTGCCTGTTAACTATATTCTGAAATCTCCGACGAAGACAAAGGCGTATCTTGATAAGTCGAGATTTACTTTGTGCGCTTCAGATGTGATGGTATCCGGCAGCAGACAGTCAGAACGCAGGTGTAAGATCTTTAGTTTGTTGCATGATATTCGTATGCATATCGAAAGCGAGCTGAATCGTCCCGGGAAAATGCTTTTTGTCGTAAATAGCTATGACGAGGCAAAAGGAGTTGGGGATGACATAGATACCCTTCTTAAGGAGATACATAGCACTGAAAAGTGTGCGGTACTCATTAGAGATGATGAAACTTTACTACCAGGCAAAATCAAGAAAAATCAACTTGAGTATTTCGGAGCTTGTTCAGAAAAAATATTGGTGGCACCGGCATCTGTAATATGTCGTGGATATAACATAGTTGACAGTTACGGGAATTCGGCTTTAAGGAGTGTATTTTTCTTGGTAAGACCCATGCCTGTACCAGATGATATCTCCCTTAAAGTAAGCAAATTAAACGGTCATATATCGCAACAATTCAATCATGTGTGTGTCCGTGATTGGGGTATATTTGCCGATCAATTAAAAAATGATGCCGGGAGATTCTGGGGTAAACTTGAAAAGGACAGTGGAGCAAACGGACTACAGTTTCTTTCGATTGAAAGCAAAAGAGATATTGTTGCTACGGTGTTTATTATGCTCGACCAGATTTTTGGAAGGGTTGCCAGAGCGCGCGATCTTGATGTCATAGATGAACCTCCGCGCATATATTTTGCTGATGGAGCATTCTGTGGCGGCAGAGGTGAGGGATCTTTCAATATTATAGAGGAAATACGTTCCTATTTGAAGGAGCTTATGGACAAAGACGGTTTTATAGCAGAAACTTTATATGGCGCATTCTATAATGCATTAGAGGAGAATAGTTATGAGCAAGAAATTACAGATGATGGCGTTTATCCCGAAAGCTACTACGATTAAGATATATACTATAGGGTTTCCTGCAAGATGGAAAGAATTACTCTACAAATTGGCTATAACGGTCAATCCAAAATATGATTATGAAAAATATAATTTACCGTTATGCAGTGCTTTGGGAAAAATTTGTGCCAATTGGATTTATGGGCTTATAGAAATTAAGCCTATGCGACAAAGCAGCAATGATGCTGAATGGGTAGTTTGCCTTAATCAAATAGATGCGGACATGTGCGAGGAGATATGTGTAAATCTCCGCGCGGCGGCTTATTCCTTTTATAAAGGAAGAATTAAAGACCAGACGGGCAATGATGCTTTAAAAGCGTTTGTTAGAGCAATAAATCCTGAAGAGTTATTAAAACTTGTTGGCTCTCGTGAGCTTGAAATAATAAATAATGACGGACGTATAGCTGATAAATGTGCATATCAAGGGTTAAGCCTTAAGATTATGCAATCGCTTATAGGTATGCAGATAAATTATAGGGGAAAAGAACTGCTGCTGTATTCTTCGGGCAGAGGGGAGCTTATGTCCCAGGTACTTCAGGATAGCAAAGGGCAGTATTTTGCCTATGTATTTGCGTTTTCCTTACAGACCGTTCCGCCTGATAGCCAGCCTATGCTGTTATTGCATTGTAGCCGAAGAAGATTCAAAAATACTTCTAAAAGTTCTAAAAATTATTGGCCCAATAAATTAAGCGTATATATAAAACATGCCAAGGACAGCAACTATTATAAGCTCAATATGGAAAGTACCTGGAATAAAGAAACCAGGGAATCAGAAGTTGTATGGAGTACCGTAGATGCAGAATGTTATAACTCGATTTATCGTGAAGGATTGCCTTCGGCACATGATCTTAAACGGGCAATAGAAAAGTATAATTCACCGCAAAACGAACCTCGTCTGTTTTGTACAATTTCACCGTTAAATAGTTTCGCTGGCGAGACAAAAATAGGAACAGGTATAAGCGCTTTAGACAGGGAAGTTTTTTATGCTGAGATATATAAGCATATAAGTGATAGTGTAGATATATGCTCTGAAGTCGACAGGGGGAAAGACAGAAATGTCAGGATGAACGCAGATAAATCCTATGCGGATCTGGCATTGCGTCTTAGTAAAACTGGTTACAAAGGTTTAGTCATTGAAATATATTCTTTTTCAATGCATGATGGATATGCGAGTGTTATAGAAAATATTCTGAAGGAAAAACTGGCTGATGTGGTGTCTGAAGAAAAATTTTCTATAAGAGTAGAGAGACTTCCTCTCGGCGAGTATGCGCAACCAATGCCTAAGGGCGATTACAAAAAGTACTGTAATCGTGAACAAAGGATATTGGCGATTGCTGAAAGGATAGGAAAATCACGCTCTGAAATTATGACAGGGGCGATAATTGTATTACCCAGGCGGGATGATGATTTGCGCGATGTGAAAGATTTGTTGAGGTGCGGATTTGCTCTGTCCGGAAGAGTGACACAGTTTATAAATCCTGATATGGATGAGAAATTATCTCAAACAAAGAAAGAGGATTTATTTGCTTTTAAATCAGTTATGTCAATAGCTGATCTTTTAAGACAGTTCGGATATTCGCGTACAGCGACAAGCATATCAAAATTTAATGCTTGCCCTATAATAGCAATAGATGTTGTTTCTCATATAAAAACTATAAGGGAAGACATGAAGGATGAAACGGCAAGAGCATTACCAATAATGTTGAAATACGATATCGCTGATGGATTAATTATGGTTGAATGTCCTATCTTGAATAATGGACTTCCTGTAACTTATTATGATGCTTGTCTGCAATTTGCTAAACTGTCAATGGATAGAGAGTTTGCAGATAAGTGTAATGATTCGCTCAGAAGATATGCAGAACTAAAGCTTAAGGCATTAGAAAATTATTATCGTGACAGAGATGCAATTATAATTGTATCAGGAGATGGCTTTGTGCGAAACGAATTGTGGCCCGGTATTTCAAACAAGAAGATTGCCGAATATATGACTGACCCTAAATATGCGGAGAGCATAGATATAGGCAATAAATATCTGTCCGTTCCATTCAACTTCACTAATTCGAAACTCAGGATTGTCAGGATAAGGTATAACGATGAAGTCCCTGATTACTATATGCAGGAAGAGGAAAAAGTAACAGGAGGCTCAGAAGGTATCTTCAATTATGGGGAAATTTATTACGGCTGTGTTACTGTAAAGAAAAGGGATAAAAGATATAGGAATAGTGATAAGGAATACAGCATTGATAATCCAACACATGATTATTGTGGAAAGAGGCTAATAGAATATTATCCGATTGTTTTGCAGCAAGGTGATAATGCTCAAAAGATTATAAACTATATAAACGAGACAAGGACACTTTCTCCACAGTACAAAGAAGCAACAAATGTCCCCTTGCCGCTGCATTATCTGGGTGACAGAATTAAAGAATATTTAAGTTTTGATTGAGATATATGGATAAGATTATTAAACTTTCAGTTGAACAACAACACTTTATTGAAGTGGCTCTTAGCGGGAAAAATATTCTGGTCGATGCGTGTATAGGAAGCGGCAAGACTACGGCCATTCAACAGCTCTGCGCGGCATATCCTTTGAGAAAAAAGATTTTATACCTTACATATAACAAATTGCTCAAATTGGATGCCAAAGCCAAAATTCATCAACGTAATACAACCGTAACTAATTACCATGGGTTTGCCTATATGTTGCTCAAAAGTTGCGGCGAGTCAGCGGGAATACCCGATCTCATACAGAAGGTGCTCCGAGTTAAACCTATGATTCCGCGCTACGACGTACTGATTATAGACGAGTATCAGGATATAGAGCAGGAATTTGCCGATATGCTGGAAATGATAAAGGCCGAAAACCCGTCCATTCAGATAGTTGCCGTCGGTGATATGGAGCAGAAGATATACGATAAAACGACTTTAAATATCTCATCTTTTATAGATGGCTTTTTAAGGGACTATGAAAGACTTGAATTTACTAATTGCTTTCGACTATCTGCTCCCCATGCGGCAATGCTCGGACGTGTATGGCAGAAGCGTATTACTGGCGTAAATGTTGATTGTAAAGTCTTGAAAATGGGGATAGAGGAAGTTACGAAATTTATAGCAGAGCATGAACCGAGTGACATACTGTGTCTTGGCTCACGCACTGGCGATATGACAGAGGTGCTCAACGAGCTGGAGGAGTCTTACCCTTATAAGTTCAATAAAAAGACTGTTTATGCAAGCATTTCAGATGATGACGGAAACCGTGCCGTTGTGCCTGACAATACATGTGCAATATTTACGACATATGACAGCAGTAAGGGAATGGAGAGGAAAATCTGCGTCGTTTTTGACTTTACTGAAAGCTATTGGCAGGTGCGTATTGGTAAGCCACAGCAATCCTACGAAATACTGCGCAATATATTCTGTGTGGCAGCAAGCCGAGGAAAGGAGTATATAATTTTTGTAAGCGGAGGGGAGGATTTTCTGTCTGAGGAAACTCTTTCGACAAATCCGAATGAAGAGCATCCGATCGACAATATGGATATATCTGATATGTTTGATTTCAAATATGAGGAGTCTGTCGAACAATGTTACTCATTGCTCAGTATATCTCCGGAAATGATCGTTAGCAGCTCTAATATAGATATAAAGACCAGGGACGAGCTTATTGACTTGTCGCCATGCGTGGGTATTTATCAGGAGGCGGTGTATTTCAAAAACTATGACATAGACAAGAGCCTTGAGATGTATTTTACAATTCACCCACAGGAGAAGGGGCTTTATTCTATGAAGAATTACGATTCGCTGGATAAGAAAATTCTTCTTATGACGTCGCTGGAAACAAAGCAGAGAAGATATCGCGAGCAGGTACATACTCCTTTTGTTGGGATAGATGAGCGAGACGCACTTGTTCAGAGGCTAAAAAGCCGATTAAGTAAAAATGAGGACGTGCAGGTGGAGGCAAAAATAATATTTTGTGATGTTGGCGGCAACGTCGCTTTTAGTGCGCTAGGGCTTGCTGATGTTGTAAAGGGGGACACCGTCTACGAACTCAAATTCGTGTCGGAGCTTACGCACAGACATTTTTTGCAGTGTGCAAGCTATATGGTTGCGCTGGGTTTAAAAAAAGGCGTGCTTTGGAATACACGCACAAATGCTATATATAACATTGTTATCCCGGATGAAGAAGCATTTCTTAATGCTGTTGCCAATGCAATCACAAAGGGAGCAATCGGACGTTACTATAAGCCTGCAAAGAACATGGGTAAGATTGCGATTAACTGAGTAGAAGAGAGTGAGGAAATCACAATGGATAAATTTGTGGTAATCGATACCGAAACGACGTGGAGCGATAAGGTAATGTCGATAGGGGCTGTAATAGCAGACGCATACGATATGCGACCCGTCGAAACTAAATATTACATACTCAATCCCGAATATATGGCAGGGGGGATGTACTCGTCCGCGCTCGGACATAAGCGTGCAGGCAAGCCAATAATCTGCTCCAGAGAAGAGGCAATGGCTGACCTTGTAAATACCTGTTCGGGTCATAATATCACGCAGTTATTCGCATATAACGCACTTTTCGACAAGGGGCATTTACCAGAGCTTGGCGGGCTTGAATGGTACGATATAATGCGCCTTGCGGCATACATTCAATACAACTCCATGATACCGCACGGCGCACCTTTGTGTAGGACAGGCAGGCTTAAATCTGGGTTTGGGGTACAAAATATGTTAAGGCTTCTCTCAAACGATTATAGCTATTGTGAAACTCATAATGCTTTACTTGACGCTGTGGATGAACTTACAATAATGCGCCTTTTAGGACATTCGATAGACAAGTATTTTGAAGTGTAATAGTTATTATTATGCTTATTTAGTCTCTGCGATTCATGTTTGTTGTTTTCAGTAGATAACTTTTGCTGTTATTCAATTCAAGTCGTTTATACAAAAATGAACTTTCATTGTAATTGTTTATTAAATAGAAAAATTATGTGCCGAAACAAGCCAATCGGAGTTTAGTCGGGTCTTCGGCAAATTCAAATGGATTAATAGAAGTTTTATTAGAATACATTATACCATATGCATATTCAGGATTTAGTTTAGAGTATTCAACGCCTTTTAGTTTCAGTGCTTCAATTATATCATCCGACTTATGAAGTTTATAGTCTATCCCATATTGTCCTTTTAATTGAGTTAAGTATTTATCTATAGCAAAGGCTTGTCTGGCTTGAAAATATGATAAAGTATCTTCTTTTGTAACTTCTAAAATTCTTGCATCAAATAACCAATCTTTATTTTTTAAATCTAAATTATATTTAATTGCAGATTTATAAAAGTTTAATGTTAATTGACTTGATAATAAAGACAATAGCTTTTCGGAGCGAGAGAAGTCATCATCTGTTTTTTTTGATTTAAATAAAATTGAAATCTCATCGCTAAATGAGTATGCAAATAGTGTTTTTTTAAAAGTGTCGACAAAGTTATAAAAACTTTCACGCATTGTTTTAAAAAACATATCATTGATAGCCTGATGTTTTATTTTGAATCCAGCCGTCATCTCTTTACCGTCAAAACGTAATATATAATAGTTGCCTGCTTTCAGGTGAATGTCAAATTTGCTTTCAAGTTTTTTAAATGGAGAATAAAGTTTTTGTGCTGCTCCGTATGTGTATATTTTTTTCATGTTTTGGCTCCAGTAGTTTAATCGTCCGAATACCCAAGCACTTGCCTTAGCATATCGTAGGCAGCTTTGCGCTTTGCTTCTTTCTTGCTCGGCAAATCGTAATGGTAGTAGTATTCCTGTCCGTCGACATGACATTCGCAGTGCCATACTGGGTTGCCGTCCTCGTCATGATATTCCTTAAAGACGTATTCGGGCATTTCAATATATCCCTTTTGCGCGAGTTCTTGTAACTGATTTATGGCTCTGTTTTCATCAGGTTCGCCGACTTCGTCCTCCATTGTAAAAAGCATATCGTTTTCTTCGAGGTAGGAATATGCCTTAGCGGCGGCATCCATTCGTGCCTGACTTTTGCTGTAACCTTCGCCCTCAAAATAACCGTCTATGTCGGGAAGCGTCAGTCTGCATGTATATTCTTCCGTATTTTCGTCTTCGAGATATACTTCGTATAATGGAAGTTCGTCGTATTGCTTCTGTGTCCATTGCTGTATCATGTCAACATAGTTTTCTTCGTCGTTGAAACCGTTTTCAAGGTAATATTCAATGTCGAGCATTTTTTCGATGGCGTCTTGTATAGCTTCCATATCCCAATCGCTGTCTATGGCAACCGCTCCGATTATGGCTTCAAAAAGGTCTTCTTTGACGTGTTCTTCGTCCTGAACATTATTTTTAATGTCGCCTTTGCCCATAATAAGATATTCGTTTAAGCCGAGACAATCAATTCTATGTGCAAGCATAGAGCTGTTCACGAGTTTCTTCTTTATTTCGGTAAGTTTACCTTCTCTGTATTCAGTCGAAAACTCATTGTCTTTTGTATAGTCTCCATAATATTCGGCGAGTTTTTTGACGACTATGAAATCAAGGGCTTTATCTCCAATAAATTCTAAGACCTCGTTGTTTTCTCCGCCGTGCTCTTGTGAATAAGAGCGCCTTATAAACGCCTGCTGCAATATTGCTCTTTCATTGAACTCATATTCGAGTAATTGTTCAATGTTCTGTAAATCTTGTTTGTTCATAGTTACCTCCGCAGAAATAGTTATTCAAGGCAATAAAAAAGCCTCCGGGTGTTCGGAGGGCATAATGGTAGCCTGATAGAAGGTGCACTACTTCTGTGAACCCTATCAGGCACAACTAATTAAAAAGTGTTGCGTAAATCAAATTTGTTTGAAAAGTCTCACTTGCATAAGGCAGATCAAACAGGCTTATTTTACGCCCGACTGTTTAGTTGGCTATGCCCTTCAACAAGCACATATTAACATATTTATATTGTCGTGTCAATATATAAAAATAAATTATTTAACGATATTGATTTGAAAGAAATATGGGAGTATAATGTAATAAACATAGGGAGGAACAAAAATGAAACGAGTATATGATTTTTTAAAGGAAGTGGAGACTTATTATCTGGCGACGGTGGACGGCGAGCAGCCGAGGGTAAGACCTTTCGGAACGGTGAATATCTTCGAGGGCAAGCTGTACATACAGACGGGCAAGGGGAAGGCGGTTGCAAATCAGATTGCGGCTAATCCCAAGGTTGAAATGTGCGCCATGAAGGGCGACGAATGGATAAGGGTTGCCGCAACGCTTGTCGAGGATGATAGGGTGGAGGCTCAGGAACGCATGCTTAATTCCTATCCCAACCTTCGCGCAATGTATAAAACGGGACCCGACGGAAACACGGTTGTTTATTATCTGAAAGACGCTACCGCTACAATCTCGTCGTTCTCCCACGCTCCGATTGAAATAAAATTCTGAAACTATGCAGAGATGAAATTATGAAAAGACATATAAAGTTTGCCCTTGTGTATGCCGTGCTTGCAATGGTGTGCGGAGTGTTCTACCGCGAGTTTACAAAGGCAATGGGCTTTACGGGCGTTACCGCTCTAGGCAAATTGCACGTGCATCTGTTTATGCTTGGCATGGTCGTATTCCTGCTCGTTGCGCTGTTCGATGAAAAGCTGGGGCTACAAAAACATAAGCTGTACATACCGTTCATGGCCACATATAACGCAGGCATTGGCGTTATGTGCATAATGCTTTTGGTGCGCGGCTATTCGAAGTCGTTGGTGGCGAAGCCCCTGACGGAGCTATTTCCGGCATTGCAGGAATAGGTCATATCCTCGTTGCTGTCGGAATAGTGCTGTTTTTCTGTATGCTGTTGCTTTCTCTGCGAAAGGATGATAACGATTGTCGTTGAAAAGGTGCAATAGGTTTTATATCATATAAAACTGAGGATGGACAAGCTCTAATTACAAATGATTTGGAGCAATTTAAGTATAAATAAACTAAATTTGCTATGGAATACAGTGCGAATAATAAGGTTGTTAGACATAATTTTAATGTTGATTCATGGTTAAATGGAGGGGCAATATCTGCTCTAATATTTAAACATTCTTATTTAAAAAAAAGTTAATAATGGAATCCAAATTGTAGATGAAAATGTTTGCGGCTATTATTATGATGCCGTTAAAGTAAAAATTATTTTAAAGTACAAAAATAATGCTATTGATTCTAATTTTTTAGAGATTATAGATTCATTAGATAATTTATACGATTTTTCGGAGATGTTAAACTATCTTGAATTTTCTATGTTTTATCTTGTAAATCATTGCGGCATAATTAATTTTGATTTAATTAAAGAAGCAATAAATAATAAAGGACAGTACGAAAATTTTGAGCTTCTGATTCAAGACTTAGCAAGTTATTTGTTTGCGTGCAAAAATTTGAAGCAGGTTTATAATGACAATGATTTTAAAAATTTCCTTTTTAAAATCATTATATGTGTTCGTAATTCTTTAAAAGACATTTATAATGGTGACCTAAATAGCATTGATGACTGCGTCAAATTTTGCAATTGTTTGGAGAATTTTTTTCTTCATTGTAATATGGAATTGCAAGCTTTATTAAAGGAAATGGGATTAAATGAATAATAATTTTTATTTGAATAAACTAAAAAAAGCATTGAATTCAAGATTTTCAAATAAAAATCAGAGGCATAAGTGTGTTGCGTATGCTAACATTAATGGAAAAAAATACTTTGCTGTTAGCGGCGCAAGTGTGGATTATGATGATACATACCCAATAATGAATTGGAAACAAAAAAGTGATTTTGTGTTATTTAAATTAGAATTGAAAAATTTTATAGATAAAGATGCTTATGTTGTATCTCTTAATAGTAAATGTCAAACACAATTTTGTCGCTATAGTCCTGCCTTAGCTATTAGAAAAAAAGTTTGCATGCAATCGTATTTTAAATCATATTTTAATGGGAATATGCATGATACTGCCAGATTATTTTCTTGTGCTGAAAGGAAACTGATATTTTGTACGCAGGAAAAAATAAAAACTTGTACAATTTATGTTTCTAAAGAACCGTGTATTCTATGTAAGCCATTTATTAAAGGAAATTACAATGTTTATTATTTAAATTAGAAATAGTGTTTTTATTTGTGTAAATGATTGATGACTTTTGAATTAGCTATTATGATATTAAGCTTAAGTTTTATATTAAAAAAGTGGGCTGGTGATATTATTAGAATTTCTTTTGACTACTATGTATTTTTTCCTTTTTAAGCAAAGTTCTGCGGCGCCGATTTGGTCTCGGCGCCGCAGTTTTTTTACTGACTTATAATTATAACTGCCAAAATTTTGGCAATATATTGACATAATAAAGAATAATTGCTAAAATATTAGTACTATGATAAAGAACACTTTTGATATATCTGACTTTGTGTCTGCACAGTCTTTGACGGGAACTGTGTATGAGCTAGTAAAACGTGAAAAGGCGGCACGAAAGAAAAAGAAACTTACTCAAAGGCAGCTCGCCGAGAGGACGGGTGTGAGCTATGGCTCTATAAGAAGGTTTGAGCAGACGGGCGAAATATCGCTCTTTTCGCTCGTGAAAATCGCCAACGCGCTCGATTGCCTTGAAGACTTCAACGAGCTCTTCAAAAAACCGCCCGTCACCGACATAAGGAACCTTAAATTATGATTGAAGATATTAAAAAACTCACCGTAAAATATAACGGCAAAACTGTCGGATATCTGGCGCAACTCGACGACGGCATTGCCTTTCAATATGACGAGAAATGGCTGAAAAACGGCTTCAATATATCGCCCTTTTCGCTGCCGCTTGAAGATAAGGTTTTTATCAATAGAAAAGACATATTCGGTGGGCTTTTCGGCGTTTTTGCCGATTGTCTTCCCGATGGTTGGGGTGAACTTCTCGTTGTTCGTATGCTTGCAAAGCAAGGCATAAATTATAACCGTCTGTCACCGCTTACCAAGCTTACTTTTATAAGCGGTCAGGGATTGGGCGGACTTACTTTTGAACCCAATCAAAGCGAGCTGAGCTATTCTCAGACGGTTGAACTCGACCAAATATGTAAGCAAGTAAACGATATTTTAAATGATGATGCGGACAAGGCCACGCTTGACGAGATTTACCGCCTCGGAGGTTCGAGCGGTGGTGCCCGTCCAAAGGCTCACATAAAAATTGACGGTGAGGAATGGATAGTAAAATTCCCATGTCGCCTTGATCCGCCTGATATAGGAGAGGAAGAGTATAAAGCCAATTTTGCTGCAAAAAGGTGCGGACTGAATGTCAATGAGTGCAGGCTTTTCCCCTCTGAAAATTGTTCGGGTTATTTCGGTGCAAAGAGGTTTGACAGAACGCCAGATGGGCGAGTGCATATGATTTCCCTTTCGTCGCTTTTAGAGACGTCGCACAGAATTCCCAACCTTGATTATATCCATTTAATTAAGGTTACCCAGCGTATATGTGCCGATGAACGCGACGTTTACGAGGCTTTCGGCAGAATGTGCTTCAACATTTTTTACGGCAACAAGGACGACCACGGCAAGAATTTTGCCTTTTTGTTCGACGAGAGAAAGGATAGTTATAAGCTGTCGCCGTTTTATGATATAACGTGCACGCCAGATAAGGCCGAGCACGAGATGACGGCGGCAGGCAGCGGCAATCCCACGGAGAAAGATTTAATAGAGGTTGCCCGCCAGACGGATCTGGATATCGGAAAGTGCAAGAAGATTATTTTTAATGTCAAAAATAATTGCTGTTAATAGTTTGCTATAATTTTATGGGGCACTTATTTATATGATAAATACATTCGATAAAAAGATTTCAGATGCAAATGAAAATATTTGCAAAAGTATAGCGCTCATTGAAGGCGAGGACGAAATAGGTTATTTTACACAGAATATTCTGAAGTCGCTGCGACCGCTTGTTGAGGCCGTAATATGCAGGATATACAGCGATTTTGAAGAGCAGGATTGTAGTGATCAGGATTATACGAAAAAGGCGGTTAAGTTTATTAAATCGAAAGGGGAAAAATTTCTCTTTCTCTGCAGGTTTCACCTTTCAGTGCAGGTAACCGTCTCGCACGATATACCTGACGAGGAGACTTCTTTGCGCCTTATGAACAGATATTACGAATGGCTGTTCAGACTCAGGCAATACGTCTTTGAGACATACGGCATGAAAATTCTTTATAATCTCGAAGAATATCCTCTTATAGAAAATGATGCTCTAAGAGAATACCGCGAAAAGATAGCGGAGAAGATCAGGACGGCAGATTATCGTCATAGCGACCCCACAGACAGATTTTATATCCGAAAAACCAAGGCGTTTGCCGTTGCGGGGAAATTGTATTATGAGGTTACGCTCGTTCCTGCAGATGATTTTTCAAGCAAGTTCAACAGATTTATAGCGTTTTCAGGCAGAGAAATATCCTCATATTACGCAATTAAACTTTCCTTTATTGACAGTGAAATAGATATAATCAACAGGAAAATGCCGATAAGGATAATTGACGGATTTAAAGTCGCAATAAGACCGGTAGAGTTTGAGGACATTGCGGATATTCTGAATATAAACAAGGTTAATACCGGTACCCGCGAATATCATATGGCGATGGATTATCTGACGCAAACGGGACTGAGTTTCACCGAAATAATAGACTTTGATGATGACATGTATAATGACCTGAAGGACAGATTCGTAAGCGCAGCAAAATCAAATAATCTGTTCGCTACCCTGGATATATGCCGCGATTATTCACTGAATAAGAGGAAGGGGTACATAATATTACGATACCTTTTATTGCGCCTTCACCATAATGTTATGAAGGATCAAAAAGACCTGGAGAGCAACCCGTACATATCCGGATTATATCTGAAAAATGAGTGTCAGCCGTTCGAGGAAATGCCTTTTGATGCTTCCTTATCGAAACATAATACTCCTCTCTATGACGTCATATTAAGTATCAGTAGTGCGGACCGTGAAGAAGAATTGCTTGCCCGTAAGGTGCGAATAAATGCAGAACAGAAAGTCAGGCAATTTACTCCTGTTACCGATATTGTATCTGGTGGCGACATAGCGGAGACCATAGAAAAATTCAATGGGCGTCTGTATTCGGGACACAGAAACACGCGCGGACTCGAAATGCAGGGCGATAATATCTTCATAAGAGGATATGTGCGCGATACTGTCTGGATAATTCGTGACCTTTTGGATAGGCAAGGTACAGGTGTTGAAGATTATGCGGAAGATATGGCAGCGTGGATTAACTCTTCAAACGCTGTTGACTCTGACGAGAAAAAGTCTATGTTGCGGCGCATGTTTGTGCGTTCGGATATTGCGCTGATTTATGGAGCGGCAGGCACAGGCAAAACAACGCTGATAAAGCACATTGCCTCTTACTTTGAAGACTGTGATAAACTATTTTTGGCTAACACAAATCCGGCGACTGAAAATTTAAAGAGAAATGTAGATGTCGATAATTCCTGGTTCAGTACCATTGCCAGCAGTAGTAAATTTCTGGGAGAGCATTACGATATTGTTTTCATTGATGAGTGCAGTACGGTAGATAACCGTGCAATGAAAAAGCTGTTGGAAAACCTTTCGTGTGATTTACTCGTGCTGGTAGGTGATATATATCAGATACAGTCTGTAAGGTTCGGCAACTGGTTTGGCTTAGCAAGATACTTTTTGCCGGAAGATGTCGTTTATGAATTAAAGAATCCTTATCGCGGTAAAAATCCGGTGCTGCGCGAACTTTGGCACCGTGTGCGGACGCTGGATCCTACTGTAAGTGATTTCTTAACGGGTAAAGGATTTGTGTGCGATATAAATGAAGACCTGTTTAAGAAAACGGCGGAAGATGAAATTATACTTTGTCTCAATTATGACGGGTTATACGGTATAAATAACGTGAATAAGTTTATGCAAAACGATAATCCCAATCCGCCTGTAGAATGGGGTACTGGTATTTATAAGGTCGGTGATCCAGTAATATTCGATGAAAACAACATTTTCTATCCCGTATTGTATAACAACTTAAAGGGCAAAATATTGCACATAGAAAAATCCAGGACGGATATTCAATTTGACGTGGAGGTTTATTGCGAAATTAGTAGTTTTTCAGCCAGCTCAGTCGGGCTGGAATTGGTAGACAGTAGTCAAAAGGGAAAAACGGTCGTACGTTTTACTGTAAACAAATTCGTTGACGACGATGAAAGCGAAAAACAAAGAAAACAGGTTGTGCCGTTTCAGGTTGCCTATGCAGTATCCATACATAAGGCCCAGGGGCTTGAATACGACTCTGTCAAAGTACTCATAACAAATGAATCGGAAGAAAGGATCTCCCATAACATTTTTTATACCGCAATTACCAGGGCGAGACTCTATCTTAAAATTTTTTGGGAATATTCTACGCAGGAAAAGGTTCTTAAAAATATGGAAATTCTTTCTTACGCCAGGGATGCGTCAATACTTTCTCAGCGATATTCGCTTAAGATGAACAATAAAGTAAAATTTAATTAAATGAACTGGTTTCAAAAATGCCGCGAGGAAATAAATCGTCGCGGTATTTTTCTGTGAATTATTAACTTTTAACTTGGTTTTCGTCCCCAAGGGATTTTTAGGGACTAATTTAACAAAATGTTAATTTTGGGAAGAAGGAGGAAGATGTCGATTTTTAACAAAGTCGGGGCAGACTAAAAAGTTGTATTTTGGGCGGTTTTGAGGTAATTTTTGCTTAAAATCGCCCGTTTTTAATGGTTTTGGTTTGTGTGAATTTTTAACATTTTAGTCCCTTAAGAGCCTTAAAATTTTTGGCAGATAGATACTAACAAATATTTAACAAAAAAACTGAAAACTTAACAAAAGCACACGCTTGTGTAGCGACGGGCGGCACATTTATAGAAAGGCGAAAATCCGGCTTTCGTGTGCGCGGAGAGACCGCAACCTAGCGAGCGTAGCGTGAGGCGTTGCTGGGATGACCAACGAGGCGCGAGGCGACAATCGGCAGACGCACAGGGCTTAAAATAGTATTGGCAAAACTTTGCTTTTAAAGTTTATAGATTATGTTGTTGGAGCTAATGAAGATTCAAAATATAGCAATAATATATTATTTTCGTTGCAGTAAAAATGAGGCATTGGATAAGAAAGTTTTAAGCGAGTTCTGCAGCGCCGATTTGGTGTCAGCATAGGTTTTTCACGGACGAAGAAGCGGTCGCTTTTTTTCGCGCAAACAACGTGTGGCTTTTGACTGTCAAAGCGTATGCGGTGCAGAGCGTGGTCTGAATATGGCTGCTGTTTCAGACGGTTTTTCGTGAGTTTAATGCGACAAATTGTGCAAAATCACACCTTTTCGATAAAAATTTCAAATTAAAAAGTTTTAAAAAAATTTGTCCCATTGAGTTGACAGCGGCTGAGAATGGGAATAAAATGTGGATAATAAGTGGGGAAAGCGTACGCATTTTTGCGTGCGGAATAGTTATTCGGGCGGCGTAACGTCTGCGCGCTCGGGTTTTCCCCGTGTTTAGTTTTCGTTCGGCTCTTTTACAAGTCAGCATCGCCCGACAGTTTTGTCGGGCGTTTTTTTATATCGCTCATGCCTTTCGGCGGGCGGCAACTTATATAATAAACTTATATAATAATAGGTAAATAAACCTGCTTTATAAGAGGTTAAAATGAAGACGGTAAAAAAATCTGTCAATAAAAAGTTAATCATCATCGCAGTGCTTGTCGCGGTGCTCGCGGCTTTGCTTGTAGGTGCGTTTTTAATCGGCGCACCCGACAAGGGCAGCCTTTCCGAAGAGCTCAACGATGCCGTTCTGCACGAGGAAAAACAGTTCAACCTGTTCGGCATCAAGGTCAACCCTGCGCTTATTTCGGGATTTATCGTAACCGCGATTTTACTTGTTTTCGCGGCTTGCGTGCGCATATTTGCTATCCCGAGGTTTAAAGATGTGCCCGGTAAGTTCCAGCTGGTCATAGAGGAGGCGGTAGGCTTCTTCGATAACATGGCAAAGACCAACAGCCCCGAAAAGAACGGCTTCCTCGGCTGCTATATATTCGCAGCAGGCTGCTATGTGTTCGTCGGAACGCTCTTCGAGCTGTTCGGTATTCAGCTTACAAGTATCGGCGGTCAGTCGGTAAGCATGCCCGCGCCCCTTTCGGATATCAATGCTGCCATCTCAATGGGCTTTTTGTCGTACTTCATAATTCTCGGCGGCGGCATTGCATCCAATGGTCTTAAAGGTCTCGGCAGAGCGCTTAAGGAATTCTCTCTGCCCGTATCAATGAGCTTCCGTCTCTTCGGCGCGCTCCTTTCGGGTCTGCTCGTAACCGAACTTGTGTACTACGTCATCTTCCTCAGCATCGGCGTTCCCGTCATCGTCGGCGTGCTGTTCACTCTGTTGCACGCCCTCATCCAGACATACGTGCTTACAATGCTCACGGCTACATATTACGGCGAAGTCACCGAGCCCGCAAAGCATAAGGAAAAGAAGCCCCGCAAAAAGGCGCAGGCCGCAGCTTAAAATTTAAAGGCAAAAACGCCCTTAGTGGCGCGTAAATATACAAAGATTAATTCCACTAAACGGAGGATTTTATGAAACTCGCAAAGAAAAGTATGGTAATTTTATTCGTGCTCGCGCTCGTTGCAGCACTCTTCGCCATCGCATCGTATGTGTTCGACGCTAATTCGTTCGTCGCGTTCGCAGCCGAAGCAGGCGAGCCTGCAGCCGTCGCAGAAGACGCCGCTGTCGCAGCCGAAGCCGCAGCCGCAGCTCCCTCGCTCACCGCGATAGGTGCGGCAATAGCTATCGGTTTTGCCACTCTGGGCGGTGCAATCGGTATGGGCTTGGCAATCGCTAAGGCAATGGACGGCATCGCTCGTCAGCCCGAGGCAAGCGGCAAGATAAGAAGCGTACTCATGCTCGGCCTCGTATTCATCGAGACGGTCGTAATTTACGCCCTCATCGTCGCCATACTTATAATGTTCGTCGTTTAATGACGGTCTGAAAAAACCTTCGCCCGAAAGGGCTCACACATGCTGCATATGCGGCAATCAGAGGAAAAATTTATGCCACTTAATATAGATTGGCAGCAAATACTGCTGCATCTTTTCAACTTCATAATATTGGCGGCCGGTCTTTCCTTCCTCCTTTTCAAGCCCGTCAGAAAGTTTATGGCTCAGCGCGAGGAGAAGTATAAAAAGGCTGCGGCCGACCACGCGCAGGCTCTTGCCGAGACCGAGGCCCTCGAAAAGGATCGTCAGGTGAAGATAGCTGCTCTCGACAGCGACCTTGCCGAGCGCGAAAAGCAGGCTCTTGCCGTTACCGAAACGAGAAAGAAGCGCATGCTCGCCGAAGCTCAGGAGGAGGCCGATAAGATTATATCCGACGGTCGCAAACGCGCCGAAGCCGAGCGTGAAAATTACATAGCAGGCGCAGGCGACGAAATCGCCGCAATGGTTCTCCGTTCGGCAGAAAAACTGCTCGCGTCCGAAAGCAACGCCGCAACCGACGGCGCTCTGTACGATAAATATCTCGCCCTTTCTGAGAATGCGAGCGCCCTTTCCGACGAGCAGAAAGCTGCTATGTCCGAGAGGATGAAAAATAATAATGACGCGTCGGCATGCCGCCGAGAAGAGGTTGTCGACATAATCGGCGCGGCTGCGGCATCCGCTATAATGGCGCAGGGCTCGACGTCCGACAGCGCCGTATACGATCAGTTCCTCAACGAGGTCAATAAGGGTAACGGCAATGAATAAGGCGAAGCTCTACTGCATAACCCCGCCCGACGAGCGCCAGCTCAAGGGTCTGGGCGACTTTCTCGAACGCACATACGGCGTTCGCCCCGAAATCGAAATAATTAAAGACGCATCTGTCGTCGGCGGTTTCCGCCTCGAGTACGGCGACAACGTTTACGACTGGTCCTCTCGCAACTGGATAGGTAAGTTCAGGGCCGTCGGCGCTTCCCGCAGCGACGGTTCTTCCGCAAGGCTCTATTGCATTACCCCTCCCGACGAGCGTCAGCTCAAGGGTATTGCCGACTTTCTCGAACGCACTTACGGCGTTCGCCCCGCAGTCGAGGTCATAAAGGATCCGTCGGTCGTCGGCGGTTTCCGCCTCGAGTACGGCGACAACGTGTTCGACTGGACGGCTAAAAGCCGCATAAACCGCTTCAAAGAGGACGTAATCAACAGCAGTAAGGGCGTAACTACGCTCCTCCGCGAGGCTGTTGATAACCTCAGACAGACAATAGATGGCTGGTCTATGCCCGCCGCCGCGCGCGAAGCAGGCAAGGTTCTGTCGGTAGGCGACGGCATAGCTAAAATTAGCGGTCTCGACATGGTTGAGTACGGCGAAATCGTGCTCTTCGAATGCGGACTTAAAGGCATGGTTCAGGAGCTCTCTCCCGAGAGCGTCGGCTGTATTCTCTTCGGCGACGACAGAGAGGTAGAGGCAGGTTCTGCGGTCTATCGTACAGGCAAGACGGCAGGCGTGCCCGCAGGAGACGGTATGATAGGCAGGGTTGTGGACGCACTCGGTTCTCCCGTTGACGGAGGCGGCTCAATAGCTGACGAAGCCTACATGCCCATCGAGAGCCCCGCTCCGACGATAATCGACCGTCAGCCCGTCAATACGCCTCTTCGTACGGGTATATTGTCCATCGACAGTATGTTCCCCATCGGTCGCGGTCAGCGTGAACTCATCATCGGCGACCGTCAGACGGGTAAAACGGCTGTCGCCATAGATACCATCCTCAATCAGAAAGGTCAGAACGTAATCTGTATTTACGTCGCAATCGGTCAGAAAGCCAGCTCGGTCGCTCATCTCGTCGAAAATCTCAAAAAGAAGGGCGCTATGGATTACACGATAATCGTTTCCTCCACGGCCGGCGATTCCGCTTCGCTTCAGTATATCGCGCCCTATTCTGGTTGCGCGATAGGCGAATATTTCATGAATCGCGGAAAAGACGTGCTCATAATCTACGACGATCTTTCAAAGCACGCCGTCGCTTACAGAGCGCTCAGCCTTCTGCTCGGCAGATCACCCGGTCGTGAAGCTTATCCCGGCGACGTATTCTATCTGCATTCACGTCTCCTCGAGCGCGCAGCGCATCTTTCCGACGAGCGCGGCGGCGGCAGCATGACCGCTCTGCCCGTTGTCGAAACGCAGGCGGGCGATATTTCGGCATATATCCCCACGAATATAATTTCCATAACCGACGGGCAGATATTCCTTTCGGGCGATCTGTTCTATTCGGGTCAGCGCCCCGCGGTCAACGTCGGTATATCCGTCTCCCGTGTCGGCGGCGACGCCCAGACCAAGGCCATGAAGACGGCTGCCGGCACTATAAGGCTCAACCTCGCTCAGTACAGGGAAATGGAAGTGTTCATGCAGTTCTCGTCCGATCTCGACGAGAATACCCAGAAAACGCTGGACTACGGCAGAAGCCTCATGATGCTCCTTCGTCAGCCCCAGTACAGCCCCCTTGCGGAATATCAGCAGGTAATACTGCTCATTGCGGCAACCGGTCACGCCTTCACAGGCGTTTCGCCCGATGATATCCCCGCATTAAAGCCCAAACTCCTCGCTCAGTTCGAGGACGGTCATTCCGACCTCGTCGCGCAGATTAAGACGGGCAAGGCGATAACCAATGAGCTCAGGGACGCAGTAATATCAGCCGCAAAGCAGTTTGTCTCTTCGTATAAAGCCGATAAATAATTTTTAAAGGTCACAGTATGTCCGACTTGCAATCCATCAAAAAGAGAATAGACTCGATAGGCGATACGCGCAAGATAACCAACGCAATGTACCTCATTTCGTCGGCAAAGATGCGCAAGGTCAAAGCCGATCTCGACCGTACCCGCCCTTATTTCGAAGCTACGAAGAAGGAAGTCAAAAGGATTTTCCGTTCAGGCGAGCTGCCCGAAAGCAGGTATCTCTATCCCTTAGACGAACATAAAAAGCTCACAGGCACATATGCCTGCCTTCTCATTACGGGCGATAAGGGCCTTGCCGGCGCTTACAACTATAACGTCATCAAAAAGGCCAGAGAACTCACCGAAGAGGGCAACGAGATAAAGTGGTACGTCGTCGGCGAATACGGCAGGCACTATTGCGCCCAGCACGGCATTCCCGTGGAACAGTCTTTCCTCTATACGGCTCAGAACCCTACCATGCGCAGGGCGAGAGCAATTTGCGATATCCTCCTCGATGGATATCTCAAAGGGGCGTTCACCAAGATATATGTGGCATACACCGATATGCGAGGCATGACGGATGAAGCCACTCTCACCAGAATAATCCCCTTCCACAGGAGCCAGTTCGTCGATACGGACGAAAAGCCTGTAACCAAGCCTTTCGAGTATTCGCCCTCTCCCGAGGGAGTGCTCGACAGCATTATGCCGGCATATATTTCGGGCTTTATATACAGCGCGCTCGTCGACAGTTTTTGCAGCGAGCAGCACGCCCGCATGATTGCCATGAAGGCTGCCAACGACAGCGCCGAAGAGCTCATATCCAAACTCAAAATAGAGTATAACAGGCTGCGTCAGGCGGCCATAACCCAGGAAATAACCGAAGTCGCTGCAGGCGCCCGCGCGCGCAATCAGCAGCAAGGAGAGTAATTTTGAATACGGGAAAAATAGTTCGTATTGCGGGACCCGTAACAGACGTTAAGTTTGAAAGCGGCGTCCTGCCCAAAATCAGAGATGCGCTCACCGTCGAAAATAATGGTCATGTCTACGTAATGGAAGTCGCCTCTCACGTCGACGGAGACACCGTCCGCTGTATCATGCTCGGTCCCTGCGAGGGTCTTGCGCGCGGCGCAAAAGTCGTGGCTACGGGCGATGTCATTAAAGTGCCCGTAGGCGAGTGCACGCTCGGCAGAATGTTCAATGTTCTCGGCGAACCCATAGACGGCAAGCCCGCTCCCAAGACCGAAGAAAAGTGGGGCATATATCGTCCCGCTCCCTCGTTCGAGCAGCAGTCGCCTGTCGCCGAAGTGCTCGAAACGGGCATAAAGGTAATCGACCTGATGGAGCCCTACGCAAAGGGCGGTAAGATAGGTCTTTTCGGCGGCGCAGGCGTCGGCAAAACCGTCCTCATTCAGGAGCTTATACACAACGTCGCGATGGAGCACGGCGGATATTCTATATTCACGGGCGTCGGCGAACGTTCGAGAGAGGGCAACGACCTCTGGCGTGAAATGGGCGCAAGCGGCGTTGCAGATAAAACGGCTCTCGTTTTCGGTCAGATGAACGAGGCTCCCGGCGTGCGTATGCGCGTCGCCCTCACGGGACTTACCATGGCGGAGTACTTCCGCGACGCCAGGAAGAAGGACGTGCTTTTATTCATAGATAACATATTCCGTTTCGTCCAGGCAGGTTCGGAGGTTTCCACACTCCTCGGCCGTATGCCTTCGGCGGTAGGTTATCAGCCCACGCTCGCAAACGAAATGGGCGAACTTCAGGAGAGAATTGCCTCCACGCGCGACGGTTCGGTAACTTCTGTTCAGGCCGTATATGTGCCTGCCGATGACCTTACCGACCCCGCTCCCGCAACCGTTTTCGCTCACCTTGACGCAACCACCGTCCTCAGCCGTAAGATAGCCGAACAGGGTATCTATCCCGCCGTTGATCCGCTCGAATCGACTTCGCGTATTCTCGAAGCCGACGTCGTCGGTAAAGAGCACTACGAAACGGCGCGCCGCGTTCAGGAAACATTGCAGAAATACAGCGAATTGCAGGATATAATCGCCATTCTCGGTATGGATGAACTTTCCGAAAGCGATAAACTTACGGTTTACAGGGCGCGCAAGGTACAAAGGTTCCTCTCGCAACCCTTCCACGTCGCCGAAAAGTTCACAGGTATCCCCGGCGTATATGTGCCTGTATCCGAGACTATCAAGGGTTTCAAAGCTATTCTCGACGGCGAAATGGACGAATATCCCGAGGCAGCGTTCTACAATGTCGGCACGCTTGACGACGTCCGCAAGAAGGCTGAACAGCTCAAGAGAGAAGGCTGATAAAATGCGTTCGTTGCGGCATATTATGCGGCATTCGGCGCAGACTTAAATTCGGTTTAATAATTCGGTATAATAAAATGAAACATTTTACCCTGCATCTTTTCGGCGCGGACAGAGTGTTCTACGAGGGCGATTGCGACAGCGTCATCGTTCCCGCGGTGGACGGTCAGTACGGCGTCCTCGCCGATCATGCTAACTTAATAACGGCAATATTGCCTGGCGCTCTCACTTTCACGACGCCAAATGAAAAGCCGCTCACGGTCGCCGTGGCTGGCGGAATAATGAAGGTGGAGGACAATGACGTTCTCATACTCGTCGATTCCGTCCTTCTGCCCGAAGAAATCGATGCTGATCGTGCCAGAGAGGCAGCGGCTGCCGCCCGTGAAGCTATGTTGCAGAGCAAGGGCATGGTAGAGTATCGCTCAGCCCAGGCACAGCTTGCACGCGCCATAAGCAAGCTCAAGTTGCGCCGTAACGGAAAGACAGGTCGTTGATTTTTGCCTTATTAAAAAATGCGCAGGCGCGGACAATAAAGTCCGCGCCTGCGCATTTTATTTTATCATTTGTATAGGCTCCCAATGTGATTTAATGTGTAACAGATCGGCAAGATAACTTGCGCAATGCAGAAGTATTTCTCGGGTGTAGCAGTAAAAAGCATATTTGCGTCCGTACATGTTCATCACGAAGATCTGAAGGTTATAAAAGTAATCAAAACAAAACCCGTCCGCAAGTAATTTTCAGGGACGGGTTTGTCGATTTGTTAATTTTGGGAAGTAGAAGTAAGATGTTTATTTTAAACAAGGTCGGGGCAGACTGAAAATTTGTGATTTGGGCGGTTTTAGCTTGTTTTTGCTTAAAATCGCCCGTTTTTAATGCTTTTGACTCATATGAATTTTTAACATTTTAGTCCCTAAACATCCTTAAAAATCCCTCGATGTAACAGAGTCGTATCGGTTTAAGTCCGATCTCGGGCACCAACGAAAAAACACTCATTTTTGGATTTTTTTCGCTATTCTGAGGCAAAAGTCCGTGCGAGGGCAAAAGCCCGACGCCAAGCCGAGGGTGCCCTTTTAAGGGTTTCGGCTTATCTCAAATTAAGAAATGGGAGGAACTTTTGATGGTTTTTGCCATTTTTGTTACGTTTGGGAATTTATAGTGAAGTATAACTTGCCATATTTGCCTAAAGTTAAACATTTTTTTGTTGATTGATTGTAAATCACAGAATATAAACGATTATATGACCGATCCTTCAGAATGTATTAACAAAATACTTGTTAAACAGTGGTCGGAAGAAGAAAACAATTATGTAACAGCACTCGATGCTGACAAAAAGGAAATCCGAACTATTTTAAACAGGATATGTAGATGGATGCTTATTCATATTCTGTAATGAAATATAAGTATAAAGAATTAGATGGGCTTTATTTGCCTGAATGTTATAGGAACAGTGAATTCAATCAGATTGTAACAGAATGGCTTGAGGCGTTCGAAAAAGAAAGGTTATAATGTAAGCCCGAAGAAACTCAGAGGAGTTTCTTCGGGCTTAATTAATGCTATTTCGCCGACATGTAATTTGATCCCTTGCCCGTTTTTCAAGCGACATAATAAGAGGCATAATAATGGTAGCAATATCGCAGGAAGCATGGCAGACAAAGTAATCGTCCGGCATTGTATTAATTTTCTGTATCAGCCCATTTCGTCAGTCTTATAGTTCATCTCTGTAATCACATTTGGTATTGTAAACTTTCCGATGAAATCAAATGTATTTAACCGCTTTCCGTTTTGTCCCGGGGGATTTGAATTCCCCTGCTGATCGAATCAAGTCTTGCAAGATAATTTACGGACCAGTCGTAGTTTTTGCAGAACTCGCCGCTGTATTCGCCATTCCCTGTAAGAATATAGTCCCAAAAGTCGCAAGATATAAGCGATTTATCCAGAGAAAGCCTGGCGCGTTCCCATTGCACACAGGGCACTCCGAACTCTTCAAGTTTTTTGCGAAGTCTCCATACGGCGTCGCGATATAATATTTTACTTTTCTTCAGGTCAATATCCGGCCACAGCTGTGATATCGCATCATACATCGTCAAAGATTTACCGTTATAGGCAAGCAATAACGCAAACAATTCTTTTGATTTGGACGAAGAAAATTCCATTCTTTTTCCGTCGATGAAACAATCGAACGTATTGAACATTTTGGCATGTATGATGCGCTTTTTTTCGCGAATATTTTCCAAATATCTTGCCAGAATTTTCTTGTCATAAGGTTTATACAAAAAGCCTACGGTATGTGCGCGGACATTGTCGGGCAGGTCGGCTTCGGAAACGGAAAGACCTGTAATAAATACGACTTTAAGGGCAGGGTCAAGTCTGATCAGTTTATTTGCCAGTTCGATGCCGTTTATGCGCGGCATATTGATATCTAAAAAGGCTCCGTCCACCGTACCTTCAGCCACGCTTGAGTAGAGAGAATTCAGATTGTCGGAATAAAATTTATATTCTACATCCTCTTCGCCGATAATATCTTCCAAAAAAGCATACAAAGCGTTCAATTCATCGTCTATGATCGCAATCCGCATAACTATTCTGCCTTCGCAGGGATTTGTCTGTCAATATGTATGGTAATGCTTGTACCTCTGGACGGCGCGCTTTCTATGACGGGATCGGCGCCGAGCAGCAGGCGAAATCTTTCACGGGCGTTTTTTATGCCATGTGCTCCCTTGCGGACCGCGGAAACGTCGAAACCGACGCCGTTATCGCTGATTTTGAGGATGGCTCCGTTCTCGCAAGCGTGCGCCGAAATAATGATGCAACCGTCTTTTTTTTCGTCCACATGGCTGTATTTGACGGCATTCTCCACAAAAGGCTGTATCGAAAATGCGGGAACCGAAAAATCGGAAAAATCGATATCGTAAAGTATACAGATTTTGTTTCTTTTTCCCACATTGTAAAAATTGACATATTGGTCTACAAAACTCAGTTCCTGTTCTAAGGGGACAAGGTCTTCGTCAAGCATGGATATGCTGTTGCGCAAGTATTCTGAAAACAGATTTAAGGTTTCGTCTCCCTCGGCAACTCCGCCGTGATACATTGATTTGATCGTGGTAAGCGCGTTGAAGATAAAGTGAGGCTTGATCTGTCCGAAAAGAACGCGCGATTCGAGCGCTGCGGCGCGGCGACGGAGTTTTTTTGCCTGTTGCGCGATTCCCGCTTCGCGTATAATGAATGTGGCATAAATGCTGATAAAGCAGAACAAGTCGATCCAGATATCGACCAGGCTGTACCAATCTGTCCGTGCGAAGATGCCGCTGAAATACAGCACGTTGACCGTGTGCATACCCAACGCAGCAAACAGTACGATCTGGCAAAGAAAAAAATTTATATTCTCCGCTCTGCTGCGTGCGCACTTTGCCGCAAAGTCTATAAAATATATTCCGACGGCAAGGACAAGCAGGGCATGAGCGATAGCCTGAAGTCCGAAAAAGGCGAGTAATGCATAGCCGACGGCACCGGACAGCGTCATAAAGACAATGGGTGCAAATCGTGTTTTTTTGCCGTTCGGGCGATACGTAAAATGAAGAAAGTTGAAGAAAGACAAAATTAAGCCAAGGAATGCCGCCTCGCAGAGGATCTCATGCAGCCATATCGGATGATGCAGTCCGTATATGTCGTATATTGCACCCATATCAGGAGAGAAGAGTACATACAACAGTATAATTCCGCTAAGAAGAACTGTATGGTAGGTGGATTCTTCGATTGTCAGCATAGAAATCAGCTCTGTCATAAACAGCAACAGAGTCAGGACCATTGTGATGACGGCGGCAGTCGCCAACGCCGTATTTTCTGCAATATTCTGTTGCGGCGTCAGAAACAGCAACAGCGGTCCGATAAGAATGCACAGGGTGTCGGCAATCAACGCCGCATATCGCAACGCAATGTTTTTCATATGTTTCATTATAACATTCTGAGATTTTTTAATCAAGGTGCATAAATAAAATAATGTCACAATTATTTTTCTGCATTCGCGGTTTTACAGCACTTTTCAAGCAGTCCTGCTTTTATAATTGAGTATAAAGTTTTTTAGGAGGACAACTATGAAAAAGAAACTTTTGGCAATTATTTTGTCGCTTGTATGCTGTTTTGCCTGCGCTTTTGGACTGACCGCTTGCGGAGACGGGTCAACGGACGGAGAAGCAACTGAAGTCAAAGGAAAGACTTATGTGTTTGCTGAATTGTCTGTTGCGTACAGCTCCGACTTCCCCGAAAGCCAGAAAGTGGACGAAGAAGCTCTGGCAGAAATGTTTGCGGGCACTACGCTTGCGTTCGGAACGGACGGCACATTCGAATGGGGAGCAATGCAGCAGACGGGAACATATACGCAGGAGCGGAACGTCATCACGTTCACGGTGCAGGAAGAAACGTATACGGGAACGGTATCGGGCGACGATGTAATTCTGACAGATAAAATGGAAGACCCCGAAAGCACCGCTTTTGTAACGATGTCGATAAAATATACCGTTCAGAAGACAGACGCTGACGGCGATACATCCGGCGGGGATGGCGATAATTCTGACACGACGGCCGTTAAAACCGTCACGGAAGGAGAGTGGCAGGCGGCTTTAAGCAAAAACGCCTTCATAAACTTTACCGTGACTATGAAAGTGGGCGATATTACCGGCTATTTCAAAGCAGATCTGGAGAATAACATTTATTATGCAAAGGGGTACAGCTTTGGTGATAACGGCGGATATACCGAAACATATTACACAAAAGAGGGCGATAAGTATTATATTTACGATAAATCGGCAACCGCCAAAATTTTTACAAGAAGGGAAACAGATCAAAGCAGTTTTGAAAGCGGGCTGTACTGGGCTGAACCGCTGGCTGTATTGAATTTCAGTGCAAATTACAGCGATTTCCAATTCGACGGAGAAAACTATACGACCGATAAAGCAGAATTGTACAATGCAAAATTCGGATTTGCCGATAAAAAACTCGTTTATGCCGAGGTGGATGCAGGCAGAGATGAGTTGCTGATTATGGAATATTCCTATGGCGGAACGACTATAACCGCCCCCACCGATTATGTCGAGGCCGTTGTTGCAGACGATTTCATCACGGAAGACAAGTGGCAGGCGGCTTTTTCGGAGGTATTCACAGCTTATACGGCTACATCAGTGCAAGAAGGGTATTCCGATGCAATGGTACAGATATTTGACTATGAAAGACATATTTATTATCTGACTCTTGCGGGATATGGCACAGGTGATGAGCCTGCAGGTCTGACATATAAGATCATGACGAAAGAAGGTAACAATTATTATTCCTATACGTCCGAAAATAATGTGGATTGGGTAAGGGAAAGCATATCCGAAGAGGACTATAATAGTTTTATAAGAATGTACGGCGGAAGCCTGACGGTGATATTGCAAGAATTGATAGATAAATACTATTCTTTTGAGCTTCGCGACTATGATTATTGGGCGGATAATGTTGAATTGACTTCCATAGGAACGATGTATGAAGTGTCCGTCACGTTTGATGCCGACAGGCTGAAGGTGTTGGAGTATACAATAGATAACGTCGGAATGAATATGACGACGCGCATTGAATTCGGAGTGGCAGATATTGAGATCCCGACGGATTATACCGAAAAGGCGTGATAAAGTTAACGCGCCTTGCACTTTAATTTTTTAAATAATATATTAGCTGCAGCATAAGGTACAATTAAATAGTGCCTGTACTGAGCTTGCAGGCGAATGTGAATGACACAAAACATACATATAGCCCGCTGCGTCGTGCAGCGGGCTATAACTTTATAAATATAAGTAAGAGGCAGGCGTAAATGGCTGTATACACCTACAACAATTGATATCGAGGAATATAATAAGGGAAGCTATTTCTTTTTTCTGTCTATAGGCAGAAGGGAAATTGTGGACGGGAAGGCATACTTTGTCCGCGGTTATCTCAAGGGCGGCAAGGACTTTGAAAAGACAATGAAAGACCTCGCCATACAGCAAACTAAGCAGAAATAGGGGTGATATCATGAAGAAGAACTACATAGCAGTATTATATCTCAGACTTTCGCAGTAAGACTAACGTCAGGGCGAATCGCTGTCTATTGAAAATCAGCGCAAAAGCTCTTAAATATAAACTAATAACAGCGGTAAAAATTAATAAGCTAATTATTAAGTTTTTTAATCAATGTAATGCGGCGCCGATTTGCTCTCGGCGCCGCATTTTTTATGTTGAAGCATTATGTTGACAGGCTTACCTATAGCGCACTATTTATTTCACAAAAAATTTTTGAAAAGGGTATTGACAGCGGTTGGAAACTCTGCTACAATCAAATTAGACATAGAATAATTCTAAAAATAGAATGTGTTTAAGAAAGGGAAGTCCGAAAGGAGAGGGGTATTTCAGCGGGAAGGCTCAGGCGGTTTCGTAACTAATTAACGAACTTCTGCGCTGACAGCGGAATAACATTATAAGTTGTGCTGCTTGTGTCGGAATACAGTATCCTCAAATGGTAGGACTTGAAACGGAAGAGAGAAGAATATGACGCGTAACGGAAAATTAATACTTGAAATAATTAACAACTCGACGGAACATCTGACCGCTGAGCAGGTGTTCTTTCACCTTCGTGAGATTGCGCCAAAGACGGCGCTTGCGACGGTGTATAACAACCTCAATTCGCTCTGCGAAGAGGGCGCTATAAAAAAAGTGTCGGTGGAGGGCTGTCCCGACCGCTACGACAAGATTAAAAAGCATGATCATTTGGTATGCAGCAGGTGCAAGGCGTTGTCGGACATAACCTTTTCCGATCTGACGGCAAGCCTTTCTGAACAGCTCGGCGAACCCATACTTTCATACGATCTGAAAGTAAATTACCTCTGCCCGAATTGCAGAAAACTCAAACAGTAAACCGTAGGTTTTTACCTATCACATATAAACAACAGGAGGTATTCTATGAGAAGTATCACCAAACTCGAATTGCAGTATGCGCACAGGTTCTACGGCTTCAAGGGTGAAGCGCAGTATCTTCACGGACATACAGGCGTTCTTACCATTGAGGTGGAAGACAGCGTAAACGAAGGCGTTAATATGGTATTCCCCTGCAACGAAATTCAAAAGACTGCATGGGACTTATTGAAGAACTTTGACCACGCGCTCATTTTAAGGGAGGACGACCCCCTTCTGCCTGCCATACTCGATGTATATGAAAAGCAGGGCATAAAGAACGGACATCCCAACAATACGATGAAGGGCGCGGCGTTCAAGACCGAGCTTGCTACGGCATATCCCGATTGCCGCCTTGTCGTAACCAAGGAAACAATGACCGTCGAGGGCATGATTAAGATTGTTTACGAACTGTTGAAAGACAAGCTCAACATAGCAAAGCTGACCTTCACGAGCGGCGTAAATGCGGCATCCGAAGAGTTTGTAACCAAGAACAATATCGAGCGTTGCCCTCTCTGCGGCATAGCGCTCAACGAAAAGGGCGTATGCCCCAAGTGCGGCTATAAAAAGCAGTAAAGTTGAATAATTGAAAGAGGCGGAGCCGATTAAATCGGCTCCGCCTCTATTTAAAATAAAATTTAATTATTTAGAGAATTTTTAAAAGCTTCTATAAATGCCTCTTTGTAAACATTTTTAAGCAGGTGAGGATGATAGCTAAAAATAAAAGTTTTATTATCAAATTTAAGTGTAAGTAACTTTTTATTTCTCCATATATTTTCTTTGCTGTATAATTCTTTAAACAGGTCTGGCAATTCACGTTTTAATGATCTGCGGTACCAGCCAAGGAAAATGACATGGGTTGGCTGCAAAATTTCTATCTCTTTTTGTAAAATCTTTATATCCGTCGAATGTAGCGTACCTTCTTCTTTTATAGATAAACAGCGTTTATCATTTTCTTTTTTCTTTTCTTTACATATCTTATCGAGTTCTGTCCAAGCAAAAGCAATATCATCAGAGTATATAGCTCTCACCCACGACCAAAACGCTGAAGAGTTTCTGCAATATTCAAACTTGCTTTCGTAAGCATCTTCTTTCAATTGCTTTTCCAAGCAATCTTTTGCCCAAGCCATCAAAGTGTCTGTGTCGTCATAATTAACTGACGCATATATGCCGTGCTTTCCCTGCGAGGGCAGTTTGCCGTTGCCTGAATTATTATAAAAATATCCTTCTTCGCCTACTATTAAAACTTTATTTTTTGCGCTGAACCAATTGTCCTGTATGCCGGCATAATAGGGGTTGGAGTACTTTGGACTTAATAAAAAATTATTATGTATTTCTTTAAGTTGGGATGCCCATTCTTTGTATGTTGCCTTAAGTATTTCAATTACATTATTAGGATGATAGGGGCACTTGTTGCCCAGGCATTGTGCATTATTTGTATAGTAGTCGCAGACTATTTCGCCCGTTTCCATGGGGATGTTGTAGTGCTCTTTTACAAACTGCGCGCCAGTCGAGAGTGAGAGGAAGGCGTTGCGCTTGCAGCACCTCGCTCCGCCTATTTCAGCCATTTTGGCAATGACGGAAGAGGTGAACTTCATATTGTCGGCATAGTACTCGTCTGTCGAAAGAGGGCTTGTTCCGTGAATGACAGAAAGTGCCGCCCCCACAGCTGCAACCGAGCCGCAAACGCCCCAATATCCGCACATAGCGCCAGGCATTTTAATGGTGCGTTTTGCAAGTTCGTCAAGGCATATATCGGGGTTAATTTCTCCGCCTGCGTTGTAATATGCCGCAATAAACGCCGCCCCGTCAAGAAAATGGTGCTCAGGTCCGTGCATATTTACGAACTCCTCGTTCATAACCGAACGGGCAATCTCTACGGGATTTTTGCTGTCGCATTTGAGCACGGCTTCCTTTATCAAGCGGTATTTTTCTTCAAGCGTGTATTCCATTATTTATCCTCGCCTTCGAAGCGCTTTTTAAGCACACGGTAGTGATTTTCGTTCGACTTGTCGCCTCCGTTATCGGGAAACAGGCAATAGGGCAGGCTGTCGGTGTCGCGGTGTTTTTTGACGCAGTCGCAGCACATTCCGTGATTGGGGCAACTCACCTTGGGGCAGATGCATTCCTTAACTTTTGCGCAGGGCATTTTATTTTTCCTCCGTAATTTCAAGCCAGCTTTTAAGGCTTTCAAGCGAATTTTTGTCTATCGAATAGTGCGTCCACTTCCAGTCTTTTCTTGCAACTACCAGACCGCAATCGCACAAAATCTTCATATGGTGGGAGAGGGTGGGCTGAGTTATATTGAGCCCCTCCAAAATCTTGCAGGCGCACAGCTCTCCGCTCTTTAACATTTCAAAAATTTTCGCCCTCGTATCGTCTCCAAGCGCTTTGAGCACGGGCACGATATTTTCGGGTATTTGGTTAATCATATTCATAAGTATCTATATTATAGTTAGAGAGCGCGACATTGTCAATAGGTATTGACAAAAAATAGTAAAATTGCTAATATGTTTGTGTTAAAAATAAATTGTTTTTGGACCTTAAGACGTGAGATATTTGTTGCGTTGTTTTTGCTTTTTCTCGCAACTGTTAAAATGTAAAATAGACGTTAAACTATTACTGGTATACTTTTACTACTTATATAGGTAAAGGAGAAAAAATGGCTTTGAAAAGTTATATTATTTATAAATTTGAAGAATATGATGTTGTTAAAGACAAATTAATGAATATACAAGAGAGATGCAAAAATTTTGATCCGCTTTTGTTTAAGTCCTCATCCGATAAATATTGGAAGAGGGAAGCTATAAAAAAAATTAAAGAAGCTGATTGTGCAATTTACTTTGTTAGTAAAGAATCTGCAAAAAGCGAAAATGTCGACTGGGAATTAGAAAAATTCATTAAATATGATAAGCCGATATACACTATTAGACTTGATAGTTTTGATAAGTATAATGAGGTGCTTTATCGTAAACAAGCTTTTGGAAATTTTGAATATATAAATAAAAGTAGATATATGTATTCTAGAGAGGTTGATAATGACATTTTAATTAAGTATATAAATAATAATCTTGAACTTGATATAAGCGAGGATATAATAAAAAATAGTAACATGTCACCGGAAGTGCTTATAGAACAGTATAAAGCCTATTTGCAAACATCAGAAGATGTTGTGTCGCGTAGACAAGCAGTAAGTAATTTCTATATAACTGTTAATGCTAGTATTCTCTCGATTTTAAGTACAATAGTTGCTGTTATAGGTGCGCTAAATTTCGATTATTCATTGTTGGCAACTATTATAGGCTGTTATCTTGTTCCCTTAGTTGGATTGGTTCTATGTTTTAATTGGCGGCGCGTAGTTACGTCTTATGGACAACTTAATTCTGCAAAAATGACGGTGATAGCGGCCATGGAAAAAAATCTTCCATTTGATATATATGATGTTGAATGGAAGGTTCAAACAGATCGTCTGGGAAAGAGAAAATATGTATCATTTACTCGCATAGAGAAACTTGTACCGTTTTTATTTTCTGCAATTTATGGAGCAATATTCTTATTAGCAATTGTGTTATCGATTATATATTTTATATGAGCATTTAAAAAATGTTTTTTTAATGTAAATAAACGAGTAAATGACGGCGCATTGGTAAATCAATGCGCCGCTAATTACGTTATGGAATTTCTTAAATAGCCATTGAACAGTTTGATGGCTTGCGGACTATTATATTATTTCAGTAAACTTTCTAATTAAAACCAATCGTAAACCTCCTCCAAGGGACTAAATTGAGAGGGGTGTTGAGCGGGCGTTGAGAGTAATAGGGCAAAGCACAATATATGGTAGGATTATAATTTGTAAAACTACTGTATATTGTGCTTTTCTTGTTTGTCGGACAGCCTTAAAAGCCGTTGCACTGCAAATCAAGTTAACTAAGACAATTAAATAAGCCAAATCTCTTGTGGCGGAATCGGCAGACGTAGGGAATAAAAACCAAAGACTAAGTGGTATAAAAAACTCGTAATGTGTTGGAATAATTATTACTTTAAAGATGTTTGCCAACAGGTTACATCTGTGCTATGAAGCTGCAAATTTTGCCGCTTCATAGAATGTCTTGCAAGTTTTGCTTGCTTCATATCTCGGGAAATCTCTGTGGTGTCAGGTAAACTTGCATGATATAAAATATTTGATTTGTTAAATTAAAAGTCAACATCTTTGACACATAAAAATTTAAAAAAAATTTTCAGAAAAAACTTGACAAGGTGCTTTTTGTTAATTATAATAAGACCAAAAAATGCAAACAAATGTTTTTATAGTGATAAAAAAATGATTTATATAAATTGTCCGAAATGCGGAAAACGATTGCTTGAAGGAGATATAGGAAGCAATGTTAGAATAAAATGTTGTAACTGCGAAAGCATTTTCAGTGCGAAAATTTTGTCTGAAGGGGTATTAATAAAACCCAAAGATAAGTTTGCAGCGGAAGAGAGTAAAGAAAATAAATAATATTTAGTCGTTGCCGACTGAAAACACCGTTCCGAAAGCGAGGACAACAACAGGGCAGACGAAATCAATAAGGGTTTCCTTATGATTTTGTCTGCCCTTTTATATATATAAAAATTTAAAAAGGAGGTTCATTTATGTAATCAATTATTTTAAAACAATTAAAACAAAATCAATAAAAATTTAAAGGAGGAAAAATGGAAGTTATAGAATGGATAGTTAACTCAAAGCTGGATAGTGTTGTGATAGCAATAATCACCAGTCTATTGACAGGGATAATTAAAATTCCGATTAAAAAACTTGCTCAAAAAACAACGGTAAGCGAAAAAATAACGAAATTTATAACTTTTTTGCCGCTTGTTTTTGCGTTTGGAATTACGGTATTAAAATTTTATTTTTTCCAAAAGGAAATTGTTTTTAATGAAACATTTTATACTAAATGGTTATCGGCGGCGAGTTTTAGTCTTGCGATTTATGCTTTCTGGGAAAAGTTTGTTCCGTCGGAAAAGAAAGTACTATCTAAGGCGGAGATAAATGCTAATTCAGATTTAATTGAAGAAATTAAGATGGTTCTTAACACAAATAAAGTTACAGCGTCTTCTGAAGATGCTGACAAAATTGAATTGTCGGATAATTCAGACAATAATTCTGAGAAAAATAAATTAGCGCAATCTAAAACTAAAAAAATAATTTTGACAAATAAAAATTAAGGAGGACTTACATGGGAACTTTAAAATTAAATAAAAAAAACAAATCAAAAGATTATTTGCAACAGAATACTCAATCTTTAAAGGAAGAGAGTGCGAATAAAAAAATTACAAAAAGCAATTTAATAAACAGATTATCTCACGGCGATGACGGCTTTATCAAAGAGGTAACCGATAAAAGGGATGCTAACAGTATTGTGTATAAGCGCAATAATAGAATTTACAGAAAAATTATTTTATCTGCACCTATTTTGTACGAAACATCAGATAATCAGTTCAAGGAAATAAATAATGATCTTTCCGATAACGGCAATGAAATTATAAATACAGATAATTCATACAAAGTTAAATTTCATAAAAGCTCAGGCGACAATACTATCTTTGAACTTTGCAAAGATGGTAAAACTATTGCTCTGCAATCCATGAAAAAAGAGGGCGGGCGCACCAGAGCTTGCGGCTGCAAATGTGAAAAGGGTGAAACAGGCAACAATGTCGTCAATGCCACTTTGGATAACGGAACCAACATACAATACATTGCTTTAAACGACAGAATTAAAGAAAACATAATTATAAACGAAAAGCAAGACAGCTACGAGTATCTCTTTATGCTCAATATCGGAGATCTGTCGGTCGAACAATCTGAAAACAACAGCCTGTTGTTAAAAGATGCTGCAACGGGTCAGGTTAAATTTATAATTCCTGCACCTTTTATGTATGATGCGAACAAAGTCAAATCTGATGATGTTTCTTACGAAATTGAAGCTACGGATGGTGAATTACAGTTCAAGGTTATTGCTTCTGCGGATTTTATTAATGCAGAGGGAAGGGCTTTCCCTGTAACGATAGATCCTCAGGTTATCGTGCCTACGCATGACAACGGAATACAATTCATTACAACGAAATGGGATAATAGTGGCGATGAAGATACAATAATAGAAGGAATACTGGAAACATTTTTTTCTTTGAATGCTAATGACGGCAGTTATTGTGAGATAATAATTGATAAAAATATTATTGATTATACGAATTCCGACATAGTTAATATAAAGTTAATTTTAAAACCTACAGGATCTATAGCTGGCTATTTAAAAATTAACGATGTGTTGTATGAGGCAAAAAATGAGGACTACGAGATTGATTTAAAAAATTTATTTGAAAATACCGCCGGCAATCAGATTACAATTAAAATATCGGCAGATATCAGGGATAACGGAATCAAAACTTCAAGTATAGAATTTGAAACCACAGGAGAAAATGCTCCCAAAATTATAATAGATTATCTTCCTTTTACAAATGAAGAACCGCTTCCCGTATTGAAAAAACTGGGTTTTACGGACAAAACTACCGGATATTTTAATGCTGAAAGCGGTGAGCTTGTAACGGCGGTTTCGCTTTATAAATCTTCAGATTATTTGGTGCCTTTGGATATAAGTTTTATTCACAGATGCGGATTTGGTAAAACTTCCTGCGGCTTAAATTGGCACCTTAATTTGGACAAGAAGCTGAAAATTTCGAAAGCGGATAATTCTGATAATACTCATTATGTATATACAGATGAATTGGGTGATAATTATCCCATTTCCGAATATTATTACTATCTAGACGGCGACCAGAAAAAATTTATCGGTAAAAAATCTGAAATCGTTGTGGATATTAGCGGTAATCTTACATATGACGGTCATACCGTATACACTTGCCAGTCGGTTAACGATTTAACACTGATAACGGAAAAAACGGACTTTGTAAATGTCGAGTTGCTTGACCAGAAGCAAAGTGAATTGGTAGAACTTGAAGATTATATCAATACTTATTCTGTTACTTTGGCTCATTACGTAAAACTTAATACCGCCACCAATGAAATTGTAGAGACAATAGGTACGCTTACCAAGGATAATTTCGAAGATGTCTTTGAAGCTGTAAAATCTGATTCGAATATAGTCGTTATGACTGAAAGCGAAGCACTGCAGGTAATTTCTTTGATAAATGAAAAGATGCAGCTTGAAGTGCAGCGCGACCAATATATTTTACAGAATATGGATTTCGATTTGCAATACAAGCAGTTGGGGTTGCAGGGACTTCAGCTTGATCAGCAGGCGAATGATTATCAAAATATAATGGAATCTTCACAGGCAGATGACTCAAGTAAAGCGAGCGCGGCTGTTTTTTATGGAATTATAAAAGGCGAAACAGCTTACGATTGCAATCAGCTTGAATTGGTTGAATCACAGCAAGATATGACTGAATCACAAAAGACGATTTCCTCGAAACAGAGTTATATTTTAAATAAACAGCTAAACGCAGTCAATGATCAAATAAACTATATATTGACTCAGGCGAGGGAAACGCTGCCTAAAATAAAAGATGCAATTATTCAGTATTCCAAAAAATTAGCGCAGCGTGATCTTATGGTCGGTCAGCTCCCTGTAAATTATCTTAAAGATTCATCGGGGAATTACTGCGGGTTCAATGAAAATGGCGACCTCGTCTATATCAGCGACGCCAACGGCAATGCCTGCATGATAAACTGGAACGAAAATCATAACATCGATTATATCTATAACGATAACGAAACATTGGCAAGTTTTATTTATAACGATGGTTTTCTTCAAAGCATAACGGACAATCGCGGACGGACTGTAAAATTCTCGTACGAAACAAATGATGTTCATGTTACGAAACTTGTAGGCATAACTTTTGCAGACGGTGAAAAACTTGATCTTATGTATTCTGATAACCATATGCACAATCTGCGTACAGACAGCCGCAATTCCCAGGTTAAAATTTATCATGACGAAAACGGCGTTTATAATTCGATAGTTTATCTTGCAAAGCCCGGAACCATCTCTAAAAACACAACTTTTACCTCCACCGGTTATAAAACAGAAAAAACAATAACCATTTCTAAAACCGCAACCGGCATGTCATTCACGGACAACGAGAACAATTCGGAAACTTATTTCTTTAATGAAGACGGTTCGTTGCAGAAGCACACTACAAAAGATAACACCAATGCCGAAAAGACTTCAACCTATACATATAACTATACCGATAGCGGAAAAACGATAACTGAAGCCACCACTTCAAATAAGGACAATAAAACTTCTGTCGTTATCAAAGAGTATAATAATATCGGTCAGTTAGTATCTCTCACCGAAGATTGGCAGGCAGTTTCTGATACTGCAAGGATTAAAACTGTAACGCTCTATAGTTATGACTTGAACGGCAAAGTTATTTCGGAAACCGCCACGAAGTCAATAGATACTGATGGAACAACAGATGAGGATGTTTTCATTACAGAATATAACTACAATAACGAAGGCTTGCTCATCCTTACAAAGAGTTATGTTCAGAATGAAGAACAGATTTCAGGTATTTCCTATGAAGAAAAGGTGTATAACGAAAACGGTTTCTGTATAAAAACCATTTCCTGGAACAGTCTGGACAGCTCCTCTAAATTCTATTCGGAAAGCGATGTGGCTGAAAGCGGTCAGGTTATTGCTGACAGAGACGAAACGGGTGCTGTCTCCGCTGAATACGAATATATCAACAAGACAAATGTTGTAAATTCCGTAAAATACGCAAACGGCAGCAAACTTGCATATGGCAGAAACCCTTACAACTACAATATAACTTCCGTTACTCAGAGCACCGAAGAAGGGGAGGAAAACACTTCCGACAGAATCTATGCTTATGGTCTGCCCGTTACGGTTAAGAGCGGCAATACCATTATAGACTATTACTATGACCAGACAGGCAGAAAGACCAAGGTTGCCATTGACGGTGTAGAGCAGGCAACTTACGCCTATGAAGATTATTCTTATGATAAGAGCAGTGGATATGCTGTTTACGGTAAGCAGACTACAACCATCAACATTGCTGAAAATACTCATATTGCCGTCGTTTCCGATAAAACAGGTACGCTTGACACAGACAGCGGTCTTATGAAGGTATATGAAAGCATAAAGGTCGATAATGCGCAGCTGACGAAAAAGTCTTACGACATCAAAGGTCGTCTTAAAACGGTTGAAGACAGCGTAAGCGGCACTTCTACATATTCATATGACGATTACGATAATATATCTTCTGTAGTCAATGTAAATAACTCCGCAACCGTTCTCACGGAAAATTATACCTATAATGCCAATGCCGAACTTACAAATAAAGCTATTACGGGCGCAGTTGCGCAGACCTATACTTATTCTTATAAGGATACCGCCGCGCGTGAACTTGATTACGTAGGTTATGGCACGTATAAGTTCTATCCTTTAACCGATGTAAACGGAAGGAATACAGGCAGAGAAATTCTAAACGGCACGGCAAAACTTGCGGCAGAATACATAACCTATCGCAAGGTCGGCGACCACGCAACCAATATGCCTGCAACCGTATGGTTCGGAAATGGCAATACCATCAAGGACAGCGTCAAGTATAAGTACGATCCCTGCGGCAATATATGCGAGATAATGCAAAACGGGCATATCGCGGCAAGGTATAAGTATGACAGTCTTAACAGGCTTATCCGCGAGGATAATAAAGACTTAAACAAAACTACCATCTATACCTATGACCCTAACGGCAACATCGTAGAACGCTGCGAATATGCGTATACAAATAAAGCCACGGACGAGCTTTCCGACCTTGAATGTACGCATTACAGCTATTACAGCTACGATTACGACGGCGATAAACTTGTAAGCTACAACGGAACAACTATTGCGTATAATGACTTCGGTAATCCCACAACTTATCGCGGCAATGCAATAACGTGGCAGTACGGCAAACGCCTTACGGGTTACGGCAATACAACGTTTACCTACGACGGTCAGGGCAGACGAATAAGTAAGAACAATATTACTTTCACCTACGACAGCAATGGCAACCTGTTAAAGCAGAGCAACGGACTTGAATTTATCTACGATAATTCTGGAGTAATCGGCGCAAAGTATAATAACGTTCAGTACTTCTACCGCCGCGACGCACAGGGGAATATTATAGCCATCCTTGACAGTACTGGTAATGTGGTGGTAGAATATAAGTACGGTGCATGGGG
>CASDOP010000011.1 GCA_949282385.1 uncultured Clostridia bacterium | reverse complement strand
AGTCGGATCCCATGCGTTGGGATAGTGATACTCGCCTTCGTAAACTTCGTAGCCGAGACCCGAGAATGCGTTCTGCACGGCAAGGAGCAATCTGCCCGAGCCCTGCGTTGCGCCCGTTATCATCAGCGAGCTGTCGGAAACGGCTGAAGGAACGCTGTTTGCGGTAGTTACGTCTACTGCAAGAATTTCAGCTATTGTTCTTCCCTTATATGCTTCGAGAAGACCTGCTATGCCGTTATTCCATACATCTTTATTGCCCCAGCTGTCGGTAACTTCGACGTAGTCGCTGTCGGCAATTTTTACTTCGACTATGGTTTCATCCTTTACAAGGACGTTGACGGCAATGCCGTATTCGGGAGATGACGGGTTGTGCGAATTGGGGTAATGATAATCGCCGCTGTAGACTGTGTATCCGCCCGCTTCTTCGAGCGCGTTCTGCACGGCAAGAAGAAGTCTGCCCGAGCCTTGGGTTGCGCCCGTTATCATAAGCGAGCTGTCGGAAATCTCGGAAGGAACGCCGTCGTCGCCCACCGTAACTGACGTGGTGAGAATATCCAAGGCGGTTCTGCCTTCGTAAGCGCGGAGAAGATTATCTATGCCGTCGAGCCAGAGCTGTTTATCGTCCCAGCTGTCGGTTACTTCGACATAGTCGCTGTCGAGAATGCTTACGCTGTGAATTTTGTCGCCCGTCATGTTGACGTTGACAACTATGCCGTAGTTGGTATTGTACTTAGAGTAGCTGTATTCGCCGCGATAGGTATCGGTTATGCCCGTTATTTCCTCGTTTATGCTCTTTAATGCAGCCTGAACGGCAAGGACAAGTCTGCCCGAGCCCTGAGTTGCGCCCGTTATCACGAGCGAGCTGTCGGAAACGCTTTCGGGCTGACCGGGCGTCTGCGAAGAAATGCCGACGTTGACGTTCATAACGTCTGAAATGCTCTTGCCGACATATGCGTTGAGCAGACCGTCGAGACCGTCGAGCCATTTATCTTTTTCAGTCCATGAAGACGAAACTTCCGTATAATTGCTGTCGAGAACGGCAACTTTTGCAATGAATTCGCCCTTTACGACTACCCTTACCCTTATGCCGTAATGAGGCGCGGTTGCGTCCCATGCGTTGGGGTAGTGATACTCGCCTTCGGAAACTTTATATCCTCCGAAATTGAGAAGCGCGTCCTGAACGGCGAGAAGAAGTCTGCCCGAGCTTTGCGTTGCGCCCGAAATGAGAACGCTATCGTCCGAAACGCCTGAAGGTTCGCCGTTTGCCCTGGTATCCGCCTTCATTGCAAGGACGTCTGCAACATACATTCCGCGATAGGAATTGAGCAGAGACTGCTCGTTTGAAAGATAGTTTTGTTTTTTGCTTTCATCCCATGAGGGCGAAAGCTGGGTATATTCGCTGTCAACGATTGTTACGCTGCGAATTCTGTCGCCCTTTTCGTCGGACTGAACTTCAACGTTTACTTTGACGCCGTAATTGGTGCCGTAATTGACATAGTGATATTCACCTTCAACCGTTTCGGTCTGCCAACCGCAACCCGTAATGGCAAAGGCACCTGCGCACAGCGCGCCTGCAAGACATACGCCGGCCAGAACTTTATAAATTTTTTTCATTTTGTCTCCTGATTATTTTTAATAATCAATATTTTTTTATCAACATAATTCTAACAATTCATTGCGCTTATGTCAATTATAAATGAGGCTGATAGACCAAGATTTTTATTAAAAAAACAGCCGACTTTACAGTCGGCTGTTTTTTTGACTTTTTAATATTAAAAGCTTTGATTTTACTCTGTTCTGAGGGCGACGACGGGATCCTTCTTTGCCGCTGCAGATGCAGGAATAAGTCCCGAAATGAGCGTGAGCGCTATAGAAAGAAGCACCATTATGAGCGCCTGCCACCAAGGAAGCGCCGCTATGCCCCATATGCCCGCAAGCGACATGACTATTATGTTTACTATGAGCGAAAGGATATAGGTTATGAGTATGCCTATCGCGCCTGCGATAAGACCTATTATGAAAGTTTCGGCATTGAACAGGCGCTTGATGTCCTTCTTTCTCGCGCCCACCGCGCGCAGAATGCCAATTTCCTTTACCCTTTCGACAACGGAAACGTAAGTTATTATGCCTATCATTACAGTCGATACAACGAGCGACAGCGCGGTGAACGAGATGAGCGCTATAGTTACCATCTGTATCATTGTGTTTATCATGCCGATGATAAGCCCGACGTTGTCCGTGTATGTGATTTTGTCCGTCTCCGACAGGGTTACGGTATATTCGATACCCTCGCCGTCGGCATAAGTATATTGCTCGCCTGCAGAACACTTTGAATTCCATGCGTCGAGATAGCTAGTTACGCCGTTTTTGCTTTCAAAGTCTACGGGATAAATGTAGATAGCCACAGGCAACTCGCCGCCGCCGAGATATTCAGCCTCCACTCTGAGCATCGACGACTGGTCTCCGCCTGTACCGCCCAGACCTGACATTATCATATCCATGAGGCTGCCAGAATCGTAGATGTAGCAAGGCATATATTTAAATGAATTTTCGTAATCATCGGGATTGGTTATGCCGCTGCCGTCCGCGCCGTTGAAGTTGACGTATTCAACAAAATAAGGCAGAACGTCGAGATAGCCTTTTTCAGTGGAATTAATGTAATTAACTATACCGCTTGAACGGCTGTCTTCCATGACATACTCGGCAAGGGCGTTGGTATAGTAAAAACCGCTGTCCAGACAACCGTAGGATATGCCGTCTTTCTTCTGCAGAATGAGCTTTACGTCGAGGTCGACGCGGCTTTCGCTGTTGACGTCGATGTCGTCATTCATGGGTTGAGGATTTGTAAACTCGCCCGTGAAATTAAAGTCGGAAGGCATTATATTGCCCTCGGTATAAGCCTTTGCGAAGTACATATCGGGCATGCCCGGTACGAGGTCTGCAAGATTGTAATAAACTTCGTCATTGGGATACCAGGTGAATTTTTTGGAATTCGGACCTATAAACTTGGAAAGGTCGAAGCCTTCGTCCCCGCCCGTTCCGCTTCCGACAAGACCTAATTCTTCGTCGTAAAGGTCGCTGTCAACCGCATAGAAAGCGTAGTTGAGGAATTCTTTCTGCGTGATATAGCCGAACTGACCGAGAATGAGGTCGGGTATGGTATTCTTGTCGAGAACCATTATAAGAGAACTCTTGTCGCCGAAAATCGCCGAGAGCTGCTCGTCGGTGAGCGAGGAAGCGTCCGTAACCATCTGACCGTCCGAATACGCTGCGATTACGTCGTACTGACTGAGAACATAGCTGTAGTTATCGGGAATTTCTTCGAACGTGGCGACGGTTGAAACGGTGTTTGCGAACGCGCTGTAGTCTTCCTGATCGGCAAGAATGTTGGAATAAACTCCCCTTATCGCCGTAACCGACATATTTCTGACGTTTTTGTCGGTATTCGAAGTCCAGTTTGCGTCGACGGTGAAATCGGTATAGATGTTGTTGGATATATCAAAGCCGTAATCGTACTGTATTACGTTGTAATATTCCGAGGGCATCTGACTTACGTAATTAACGTATGCGGCGGAAATATTGTTTGTCGTAGAGAAGCCCTGCGAGAACGTGCCGAGCGTTTCGAGCAGCGAGTTGACGTAGACTTTATCCTTGAGCTTTGTTATGTCCACATTGACGTCCTGAGCGGTAGACAAACTGAGAAGCGAAGTGTAATCGATTGCCGTTTCGGTGATTGCGATGGGGTTGCCCGAAAGCATGTCGTCCTGCATGGTGTTTATATACGCCTGCACGCCCGAAGATATTGCAAGGACCATGGAAACGCCTATTATGCCGATAGAACCCGCAAACGAAACCATAATCGTGCGGCGGCGCTTTGAAAGAAGGTTTTTGAGCGAAAGCGAAAAAGCCATTCCCAGCGACATGGAAGAAAGCTTTTTGCTGCCCTTCTTTTTGCGCTCTTCCTCTTTCTGCTCTTCCGTAAGCTCGACGGCGCTTTCGTCTTTGCCGTCATAAGGCATGCTGTCGCCTATTACAGAGCCGTCAAGCAGATTGACTATACGCGTGGAGTACTGTTCGGCAAGCTCGGGGTTGTGCGTAACGATTATTACGAGGCGGTCTTTGGAAATTTCCTTTAAAAGGTCCATTATCTGCACGCTCGTCTTACTGTCGAGCGCGCCCGTCGGTTCGTCCGCAAGCACAATTTCGGGGTTATTGATGAGCGCGCGGGCTATTGCAACTCGCTGCGCCTGTCCGCCCGAAAGCTGATTGGGCTTGTTGTGAATTCTGTCCTTAAGCCCGACTTTTTCCAGCGCCTCGATTGCCCTTCTTCTGCGCTCGCGCTTGCTTACGCCCGAAATCATGAGGGCGAGTTCTACGTTTTGCAGAACGGTCTGATGAGGAATGAGGTGATAGCTCTGGAATACGAAACCTATCGAGTGGTTGCGGTAGGTATCCCAATCCCTGTCGGAATATTCCTTGGTGCTGGTACCTTCGATGATGAGGTCGCCCGAAGTATAGTGGTCAAGTCCGCCAATTATGTTGAGAAGCGTAGTTTTGCCGCATCCCGACGGTCCGAGAATGGAAACAAACTCGTTTTTGCGGAAATTGATGGATACGTCCTTAAGTGCATGCACCGTGCCGCCGGCTACGGTATAATCTTTGGTTATGCCTCTTAATTCTAACATTTTTGCACCCTTAAAATTGTCAAAAATAATATTTTATATTATTCTATCACTCTATGGCATGAAAAGTCAACGCCGAAAGTTGACTGTTTGATTATATTCACACAATTTTCAAAGGAAATAAATTTTTTCGCTACGAAATTTTGCATACTGTCGGTTATTATATAATTAACTGTCGGTTATTATATAATTTTTTGTCCGAAATATGTTATCTATGCCGTTGTTTTTATTTGCTTGAAAAAAAATATTCGGCGCGCCGCAGAAACTGCGGCGCGCCGTATAAAAAATAAATTTACTTTATCATTGCCGCTGCGAGGCGGGAAAGCGTTCTTTCTCTGCCGAGAATGTTCATTATAGTGCAAAGATCGGGCGAATTGGGCATGCCCGTTACGGCTATTCTCAAAATTTCCGCAACGTCGGCAACGCTTCCCTTGAAGTTTTCGGGATGCGCCTTGTATTCGCTCATTTCTGCCGCAAAACCTGCGCCGGACGCGATTTGCTTTACCTTTGCAAACCATGCCTGGTTGTCGTCCGCGGGGTCGTACACCTCGGAATATGCCGCAATTACTTCGTTTACCGTATCTTTATCGAAGCGGTATGAATAATCGGGGACGAATGCGTCGTCGAAGAAATAATCTATCATGCGGACAGCGGTAGCGGCGCGCTCAATGTCCTTTCTTCTCTTTTTGCCGCCTATGCCCATTATGAGGGCGAGTATGCGCTCGACATAATTTCTGTCTGCGAAGTGCGCCTTATCTTTTTCGTCGCCGAATTCCTGCACCCAGCCGTTGAGGAAATCGTACATCTCCTTTTCGGAAAGGAGAGAAAGTTCGTTTTTGGAAATGTCGTTGAGTTTTTCTATGTCGAAAAGCGCTCCGCTTCTGCCCATCTTGGATATTGAGAAGGGGAACTGCGTATAAGAAAGCGAAGGGTTCTTCCTCGACCATTCCTCGAAATTGGAATTGAGCAGCGTCATGAGATATTTGACGACCGCGAGAGGATAATAGCCCTCTTTTCTGTAATAGTCGAGAGAAAGTTCGGGGTCCTTGCGCTTGGAAAGTTTGCGCTTTGTTCCGCCGTCCACCTTCATGAGCGAACATGTGTGTCCGTATGCGGGCATGCTGAAACCGAGAACTTTGAAAAGCTCGATGTGAATGGGCAGGCTGGAAAGCCATTCCTCGCCGCGGATGACGAGAGTTGTGCGCATGAAGTGGTCGTCTATGGCGTGGGCGAAGTGGTAAGTGGGTATGCCGTCCGACTTTAAAATTACGACGTCCTGGTCGTTTTCGGTTACGGTTATATCGCCCTTTATTCTGTCGCGGAAAGTCATTTTGTTTGCCGTATCGCCCTGCGATTTAAGCCTTATCACGAAAGGTTTGCCCGCCTCGAGATTGGAATAAATCTGCTCTTCGGTGAGGTTGCGGCATTTTGCAAACTCGCCGTAATAGCCCGTGATGAGCTTATTAGCCGTCTGCTCCTCCCTCACTTTGTCAAGCTCTTCCTCCGTGCAGAAGCAGGGATATGCCAGCCCGCGGCGGATAAGATCCTTTGCGAACGCGCGGTAAACGGACGCGCGGCGGCGCTGATAGTAAGGACCGTATTTGTTGAGCGGTGAATCTATTTCCGCGCCCTCGTCGAAGTTAACTCCGAAATATCTGAGCGAACGGATGACGGATTCCACCGCGCCTTCAACCTTGCGCTTTTCGTCCGTATCTTCTATTCTGAGATAGAAAATGCCGCCCGTGGTATGCGCGGCGCGCTCGTCCGCGAGAGCCGAGTAGAGATTGCCGAGGTGTATAAAGCCCGTGGGCGAAGGCGCAAGTCTGGTTACTTCCGCACCTTTTTCGAGCTGACGGGGAGGATAAAGCTCTTCGTACCTTTCGAGGGGAAGAAGGTCGTTATCGGGTATGAGAGTATCTGCAAGTTTTTGTAAATCCATTTTTATATTACCTTAATTATTGTTTGTCTGAAGAAATTTTCTGGTGGCGGAAAAGTCTTTTTATCGCCGCCTTGCCCTTTAACGGGTGAATTATCTGGAAGAGCGCCGTTACGACGGATATGCCGACGGATATGCCGAGAAGAGTTAATCCGCCAGATTTGCCGAACGACACGGCGTCCGCCATGTCGCCCATTACTATGCCGTTCATCGCATAGTACAGCGCGCCGCCCGGAACGAGAACTATTATCGCAGGCACGAGAAATATCGTGGACGGAGCTTTGAAAATTCTTGCAAGAATTTCAGCCGCGCACGCGGCAAATACCGTGGAGACGAAATTATCTATGAAATCTTCGCCGACGTAAGTTTCCATTATAAGATAAATAGCGAACGCAGCGACGATGTTTCCCAGAGAAATGAGAATTTTTTTAGCCGCGCTGTTGAACATTACCGCTACTCCGCACGCGCCGACAACGCAGGAAGCCATGGCATAAACATAATACAATACGCCCGTTCTCGGAACGATGGCAACATATACGACTACATCGCGCAATATGAACAGTGCCGCGCCGTAACCAGCCGCAATTGCAAGTATGGAAAGCACGCCGTTGAGAAGCTCGAAAGCGCCTGAATAAATATCGCCTGAAAACAAATCTCTGACGGCGTTGCATATCAGAAGCCCCGGAACGACGACCATTATAGTGCCGATCGTAACCATGGAAACGGAACAGGAAATTCCGCAGGCTATGAGCGCGCGGCTCAATAGAATGGAAAGAAAGCCGCCGACGAGCGAGAGCATGAATGTTCTGGCATAGGCGTTGAAATCGCGCCTCGAGAGCAGAATGTTGAGGTACGACATAAGACAGCCTATGATAAGAGATGGCAAAGCGTCTATGAGCGCGCCGCCGAAAAACACCGAAAAAGCGCCTGCGAGCACGCCGCCGCCGAGGACTATTAAAGGAACTTTGTGCCAGCTGCCCGAATTAATGACATCCAGCTGTTTTTCCGCAGCTTCGAGCGAAAGTTTATGGTCGCATAAATCGCGCGAGAGCTGATTGTATTTTTCCATCTTGAAGAAGTTGTTCGACACCTCGAAATTGCGCTTCATCTGCGAAACTTCGCTGCCGTCGGCAACCTTTATGCTGCACAGAACCATGGAAGGAAGCGCAAACACGTTTACTTCCTTCGCTCCGCACGAAAGGCATATTCTTTCCACGGCGATTTCTACTCTGGATACGGACGCGCCGCAGGAAAGCAAGCCCGTGCCTACGCCCAGAGCGAAAGCGAGAACGGAGTCGAAATGTCTTCTCTCCTCGAAGGCGTATGCCGCATTTGTATCTTTTTCGCATTCGCGGCAATCAACCGCGTTCGTTTCCTCTGCCATCAATCTCTTCCGAAACAAAATTTATTCAACACGATAATTATATCAAACAGGCATTTAAAGTCAATTATTTATCGCGCAGTACTGAGCATAATTTGAACTCCTCTAAAAAACGCAATTTGCGCCGCGCGGCTGATTTGCCGCGCGGCGCGATTATTATGCTATTGTATTTTATCTTTCGGAAGAATGGAAAATAAGTCCTACCGTTCCCGGACCGCAATGCGAACCTATTACGGGTCCGACGGGCTGAATTACAACCTCGGTTTCGGGGAATTCCTGCTTTATTCCGTCGGCAAATTCTTCGGCAACGTTTTTGCAGTCCGCCTGAAGGATGAACACCTTGTATTTATCAAGCTCTGTTCCCTTTTCCCTGAGGTACGAACGGAGCGCAGACATAGCCTTTTTAAAACCTTTCTGCTTATCCACGTTGACAATTTTACCTTCGTCGTTAAAGCATAGTATGGGCTTAATGCCTAAAAGATTGCCGAAAACTTTGGAAACGCCAGAAAGTCTGCCGCCCCTGTAAAGGTATGTAAGGTCGTCAACAGCAAAGTATGTGGCAACGTGCGGAACAAGCTCTTTAACGTAGGCGTCGAGTTCGTCCATGCTCGCACCATCCTTATATTTAAGAGCCGCATAATAGACTATGAAACCCGCGCCGAGCGAAATTGTCTTTGTGTCTACGGTGCGTATAACTCTTTCTGGATACTTTGCCTTGAGGGTTTGTATTGCAGCTTCCATGGCGTTGAAAGTTGCGCTCATAGCATGGGAAAAGGTTATGTAATAAATGTCTTCGCCTGCGGCGAGGACGGGTTCGAAATATTCGACATAAGCATATTCGTTGAGCGCGCTCGTCTTGGGAACAGCTCCGCCTTTCATCGCCGCGAAAAACGCGTCGAAATCGGTTTGTCTGCCCATGTCGTAAAAATGTTCTTCTCCGTTGAGAGTGTAGGGCATTCTTATAACGTTGATGCCCAGCTCGTCAACCGTCTTATACCACAACTCGCAGTTGCTGTCGCAAAAAAGTCTGTACATGTTCTCTCCTTCTTCCGTCGCCCTGTAAGGGCGCTTAAGTATAAATTATATTATCCCGCCGAAAAAATGACTGATTGGAAGGAATTTATCTGACTTTTCGCAGGAAAAACCAGAAAATTATCAAAACCTGGAAGGGCGCTGCCACAACGTAGAACAGCCACCATTTATCGACCGAAGGCGCAAACACGGCGAAAAAGACGTGGAAAATCACGACTATAGACCACAGTATGAGCGTGCATGCGACGGCGTTTGTAAGTTTGCTTCCCCAAATTCCCGAAAACACAGTAAGCACGACCGCCGTAACGAAAGGCGCGACGATGTAAGTGAGCCAGGCATACGGCTCGTTAACGGGACTGAAATAAACTATGGCAAATACGCCCGTGGCGATGAACCAGACAAGTCCTACGGAAAGCAGCACGATGAGCAACCGTTTTTTGAAAAGGTTCATCTTGGGATTTACAACTTTTTCGGGCTGCTCGGTTATTATATCGTCAACCTTTATGTTATAAATTTCCGCAAGCTGAATAAGCACGCGAAGATCGGGTATTGACTCTCCCCTCTCCCACTTGGAGACGGCTTTATCCGAATAGTTGAGCATCTCGGCGAGTTTCAACTGCGTAAGACCTGCCTTCTGGCGAAGGCGCACGAGATTTTTCGCTATGATATCCTTCAAATCTTCCATACTCGTATTTTAGCACATCACAATCCGAAAATCAACCTATAATATTAACTCTACTGCAGGTAGAGTGCATTTTTTTGGCGGTAGAGAGACTTTTTGCATTAGTTTACCGCTTTAAAAGAACAATAGAGTTATTATGCGCGGCAAAACATTGTAAAATATTTCCTCAACAACTATAATATTATTGTCGATATAAAAAGTATAAATAAATTTCGGCAATCAATAAACTAAAACGTATTAAGGCGCGCAAAGTCGCGCTTTACGGGAGCGACATGAGTAATTTTGATATTTTTGTTGATTCGGCGGCAAATCTTACCGCCGAAATGGAAGAAAAATATAATATAACGGTAGTTTCCTACACCTGCATAATAGACGGAAAGGAAACGCTTTGCTACGAAAAGGGCAAACCTTTTGCAGAAACTGCCAAAAATTTTTACGACGCAATGCGCGCAGGTTGCAATACGGCGACTTCGCTCGTCAACAGCGAAAAATTTTACGATGCGATTAAACCCTCCCTCGAAAAGGGCAGGGATGTGATGATCGTTACCATTTCTTCGGGACTTTCCGGCACTAACGCACAGGCAAAAATGGCAGCCGAACAGGCGAAAGCTGAATTCCCCGACAGAAAAATTATTGTGCCTGACGTACTCAACGCGTCGCTCGGCGAGGGACTTTTTGCCGTAAAGGCGGCGCAGATGCGCGACGCAGGCGCAACCATTGAAGAATGCGCCGAATGGATTGAAGAGCATAAGTTCAACATGCATTCCGAATTCACCGTGGCAGACCTCAAGTACTTAAGGCGCGGCGGAAGGATTTCTGCAACGATGGCTATAGCGGGAACTCTGCTTAACATTAAACCCATTCTGAGAGCGAACGGCGAGGGCAAAATTTCTTCCGCGGGCACTGAAAGGGGAAGAAAAAAAGCGCTTGCCCGCATAGCCGAAACTTTTGGAAGTACCGTCGTTGACGCCGCAAACCAGACAATTGCAATATGCCACTGCGACTGCCTTGAAGACGCAGAATACCTTGCCTCCCTCCTCCGCGAAAAGGGCGCAAAGGACATTGTTATTGAATGGTACGACATCTGCACGGGTTCGCACGTAGGTCCCGGCACGGTGGCACTCTTCTACATGGGCGACGACCGCAGGCAGTACGACGAGGACAAAGAGGGAAAGAGCAGCAAGCTGCACAACCTTATTTCCCGTTTCAAACGCTGAATATTTTCGCTTTATAAATGCAGATATTGTTATAACTAAAATGCGGTTGGGCGGCACATATGTGCCGCCCAACCGCATTTTTAAATAAATAAATTAAACACTGATTTTTATTGAACGCATTTAAATCCGTGCTGTGCGTTTGACCTGAAAGATTGCGCGCAACAGGAAAGCCGAATAAAAATCAGAGCTGTATCTATGTACTGTGCGGAATGTACAGTCGCACTCATAAATTATAATAAACAGCTGTCCGCGGTAAAGTTTGCGCTTTACAAACAGAGATATGCAACGAATTAATTTAAAGCCGCCCGTCTTATCGACGGGCGGCTATTATAAAATACATTACGTTATAACCGCAATTTTTTATAACGCTGCAATTAAAGGCGAACGCCTCGCACACATTTATATGCACGGCTTTCAATGCAGTCTGTCGTATTCCAACGCTTTCCCGTGTTCTTTTTTTAGGTATTCCAGAAAAGCCCTGCACCCCGCCTCTATGCTTGAATAAGCGCGCTCGAAATCGCGTGTATACCAAGGGTCGTCCACGTCCCTGCCGTCGGTGAAATAACCGAGCTGAAAAATCTTATCGCCGTACTGACCGCCCGTCATGCGCACTATATCGCGCATGTTCATGTGATCCATTACTATGACGTAATCGGCGTTCTTTATATCCTTAAGCGAAATCATGCAGGCGCGGTGAGTAAACTCCGTTATGCCGTGCTTTTTAAGCGTCTGAGCTGCGGGGTAATAGACGGGGTTGCCCTCCTCGCAGTCTGACGTGCCGAAGGACGATATTCTGAAAGACAATTCCAGCCCCTCCTCTTTGCAGAGTTCGCCGAAAACCGCTTCCGCCATGGGCGAACGGCATATATTGCCCAGACACACAAAAATTACGTTTATCATCAGTCGCCGAGTTTGAGTTTCTGCCAGGGAGTACCGTCTGGAGTGTAGCTTTCGAGATATTTTATCACGTCGTCGATGCTGTCGAGATTGATGTAAAGATGGCGGCATTCCTCGGTTATGAACTTGCGCTTGTACGCCGTTTCCATAAATATTTCCATGCCGTCGTAATAACCGTTTATATCCAGAATTACAATGGCTTTGTCGTGCTGGTTGAGCTGTTTGAGCGTAAGCACTTCAAAAAGCTCTTCAAACGTTCCCACGCCGCCCGGAACGACGACGAAAGCGTCGGCTTCGTCTTCCATAATAGCCTTTCTCTCGCGCATGGTGTCTGTATATATTATTTTATCGCACTTATCGTAGAGCTGTTCGATGCCCTCGTCTTTGAAGAACGAGGGAACAACTCCGTAAATGTATCCGCCGCCTCTTTTAAAGCCTCTCGCCGCGGCGCCCATAAGCCCCGTTCCGCCAGCGCCGAATACGAGCGAATGACCGCGCTTTGCAAGTTTTTCGCCAAGCTCTTCGACTGTTTCAATATAAATTTTGTCTATGTGCGCGCTCGAAGCGCCGAATACGCATATTTTCATGACATTACCTTTCCTTATCAGATTTACGATATAATATAATATACTCTAAATTGCGCCGTTTGTCAACATTCGCCGCATATCAGCCTTTTTAAGCCTTATTTTGCCCGTCTTTTTTGTGTTTTAGTCTTTTAAACGCGGACACAAAAAATTATTTCCGTGCGGCAATGCTTCGGGCTAAATTAAATTTACGCGGCGCGGCATTTTTAAAATGCCGCGCCGCGTTAAATCCTTGTTACAAACATTGTTATCTGCCTGCCGCCGAGCCGTCAATGGCTGTCGATAAAGAAAGTTATCTGCTTTATTACGTCTTCGTCTTCGCGCGTAGCGGCGACAAAATCGAATTGAGCGAAATACTTCTTCCTCTCCTCCGCAGAGGCAAAGCGCGAGGGCGAAAGGGCTGACAAAAGCTCTTCGGTGAGTTTTTGAGCCTGGTCGGTTATATAAACGTTGTGTCCCTTGCCTTTGTAAATTACGCTCTGAATATTGACGCCTTTGGCTTTATTGGCGGGAGTATTGCCCGCTTCGATGACGGTGTCGTCAGTGCCGTAAGCGAGAAAGGCGGGAACGCCGCTCTTTTGAATGCAACGAACGGCGTCGGAGTTGCCTTTAAACCCGAATTTGCACAAATTTATTATATACCAGAAAGGTCTGCAAAGGCGAGCGAGAAAGTCGCCCATGACGCCTGCGGCGCTGTCCCGCAACATGCGCGAAGGAGTATTGAAGCCCGAAAGCGCTACCACGCCTTCCGCCGCTACATATTTTGTTGCACAGAGAGCGGCATATGCGCCCCAGCTATGCCCGACGAGATAGACGGGTTTATCTTTAAGTTTCGCGTTGCTCTTTATCGCAATATACGCCGCGACGGCACACTCGGTATTGGCATAGAAGCCACGTATGTTTTTGCCCTCCGACTGACCGCAACCTATGCTGTCGTAAGCGACCACAGCATAGCCGTATTTTGCCAGAGTTGCAATTTCCGTCATGTATGCGGCGTGCCCTGCCCCCATTCCGTGACAGAAAAGGATTACCTTTTTGCAATCGGCGACGGGCGTAACGTAATATACCGCGGCAAAAAGATTTTTGCCCTTGTAGCTTGCCGAAATCTTTTCGCGATTTATACAAAAATCTTCCGCGGAAAAGTATTTTAAGTTGACGTTTCTGTTCTGCCTTCTGCCGAAGACAAGCCTGTCGGCATAGAGTGCGAGCGCAAAAATTATCGCAATTATGAGCGCTATCGTCGCACATATTACAATTATAGCAATTTCATTCCATTCCATAATACTTATTGCGGGCGGACGCGACGCGCGTCCGCCCGTTTATTTAAATTCAATTATCTTCGGGCATGTAAAATGCCTGTTCCGGTCCCGTATCGCGCATGAGCAATCTTTTATCTTTAAATCTGAAGATAAGGAGCAAAAACGTGTACAGATCTCCCACGCAACCGCCGAAATGCAAACCGAGTATTGTTACTATTACGAGATAGTATGCCGCATTGAAAAAATACAGCCATGCCGCCAGCGCCGAAAACAACACTGAAAATACTGCAAAAGGCGCAATCAGCGCGATTAAAGCCGTTCTGCGCGTAACATATATATCGGGAACGCCGCAGAATGCCACGCTCAATGTTACGCCGAAGACGAGTTTTCTGCCCGTAAGTATTTTATACGCGGCGCCATGCACGAGTTCGTGCGCAACGAAATACGCTAAAACGCAAACTGCGAAAACTATCAGTACAATGTAATCTGCGCGAACGCGCTCGCGTATATTGACGCACAGTATGCACGGAAGAATTACAGCCAGCGCCATAACGAGACCGACGACGTTCATGACAAGCGCCGTCTTACCCTTTTTTGCGTCTATTCTGTAAACTTCGGCATAGCCTTGCGGCAACTCGGTAAAGAAATTATCCGACTTCATTAAACTATGTATTTTTCTTCTGCCTGGGGAGCGGCGTCGATTTCCTTCTTCTTTTCTTCGTAACCTTTCTTGCCGAGCAGAGCAAACGTTGCCTTTTTGCCGTTTTCAACGCCGGGCTGGTTGAAGGTGTTGATATTGAGCATTGCGCCCGTGTATGCCGTCTGCAATTCGAGAAGGAACATAAGCTGTCCCAAAGTGAACGCGTTGACCTGAGGAAGGTTTATGGTATAGTTCATTCTGCCTGCAACCATGAGCGCGTACGCAGTAGCCTTGTTTTCTGCCTGAATGAGTTCCTGCATCGTATGTCCGCCGAGGAAGCCGACGTCGGGAATTTCTTCGCAGCCGTGAGGTATGGGCATGGGAGTTGCATATTCGCCCACGGAAATGAATGTTATTACCTTATCGAAAGGACCTTCTGTATAGAGCTGAACCTGCGAATGCTGGTCGGTTACGCCGAGGCTCTTCACGGGCGTAGTGCCTGCATTTACCGTGTTGCCGTCGTAGTCGACCGCCTTGCCGAGAGATTCCGCCCACAGCTGGCAATACCAGTCTGCCATGAGCTTTAAATTATCCGAATAAGGCATTAAAACGTTGATGTTCTTGCCCTCTTTCATCGTTATGTACTGCAAAGTTGCGCACGCCAGCGCGGGGTTCTTTGCAATCGAAGGCTTGGAGCAGAGATTGTCCATATAAGCCGCGCCTGCAAGCATGCCCTTTATGTCTATGCCGAGTACGGCTGCGGGAAGAAGTCCCACGGGGCAGAGTTCGGAAAATCTTCCGCCTACGCCGTCGGGAAGAACGTATTTTTTAATCTTTCCGCCGAGTGCGTCGTCTATCTTTAAAAGATTGCCGCGAGCCGCGTCGGTAGTGAATATCATGTTTTCTGCAATATCAACGCCCTTATTCTTTAAAATATCGGCGATTATGAGATACTGCGTCATCGTTTCGGACGTCGCGCCCGACTTGGAAATTACATTGAAGCAAGTTTTTTCAGGCTCTATAACGTCGAGAAGCGCCGCCATGCGGACAGGGTCGACGTTGTCTTCGACATAGAACTTGGGACCCTTGCGCTTTGAGGGAGCGAGCTCGTTATAATGCAGGTGGCACAGCGCGTTGAACGCCATTATAGGACCGAGCGCCGAGCCGCCTATGCCGAGTACGACGAAATACTTGAATTTCTTTCTTATATTTTTTGCCGTTGCAAGAATGTCGGCAACAATCGCGTCCTGATTGTAAGGAAGTTCAGTCCAACCCATGTAAAGGTCGTCCCTGCCGCGGTTGGCTTTTACATACTCGAAAGCCTCTTCCGCCTTTCCCTTCATTGCCTTGAGCTGGCTGTCCTTAATGCCCTTATCGCCCAATGCAGTCGACATCATATAGTTGTAGTCTACCGTAACGCGCATTGCATTGCGCCATTCCTTGGTTTTATATGCCATATTTTCCTCCGAAACATCGCGGTTTAACCGCTTAATTACCTTGTAATTATATACCAGACGCGCAATTTAGTCAATATCCATTTTTAAATTTAACATAATTTGCGCAATTTACCGACAAATCTGCTAAAACGCTTGCACAAACTTTTGTTTGAGTGTACAATATTTTTATGGCTTTTTCCCTTACGCCCGAACAACTCGAGGCAGAAAAATCAATAGAAGACTGGTTTTATCGTTCAACGCGCCCCGCGTTCGTGCTTACGGGCTATGCGGGTACGGGCAAGACCACGCTTTTAAGGCATGTCGTATGCGAAAAACTCGGACTTGTTCCCGATAAAAGCGCGGCATTCATAACGCCTACGGGAAAAGCGGCTACCGTTCTCATTAAAAAAGGCATTCCAGCCTGCACGGTTCACCGACTTATCTACCAGACTTTCACGGAAAATACCGAAATGCTCGTAAACGGCAAGAAAATCAAGGTTGAAAAACTTTCCTTCCGACGCAGAGAGAACATCGATAAGGAAATAAAACTTATCGTTCTTGACGAAGCGAGCATGGTTTCGGATGAAATTTTGTGGGATATTCTTAATTTCGGCGTAAAAGTGCTAATGTGCGGCGACGATTGCCAGCTTCCGCCCGTCGAAGGCATGAACACCTTTTTGAGGATACCCGATTTCAGTCTGAAAACGATAGTCAGACAGGCGCGCGACAATCCCATTATTCAATTATCGATATACGCGCGCGAGGGCAGACACATACCCTACGGCAATTACGGCAACAAGGCTTTCGTGATAGAGAGAAGGCACTTTACCGGCGAAAGAAGAAAAAAACTTTTAGTCCGTGCCGAACAGATTATTTGCGGTCTGAATAAAACGAGGACGAAAATAAACGACGAAGTGCGCGCGGCTTTGGGATACAGCGGTTTGCCGAAAGATAGCGAAAAACTTATATGCACCGTCAACAACTGGGAACAATTTATCGACGATGAGATGAAATTCAACCTTGTGAACGGCATTATAGGCAGAGCCATAGACCCTTTTTACGACGATAAAAATTTTATGGGCTTTACGCAGTTTAAATGCGACTTTCTCGACGAAAAATGCCACGAAGCGCTGCCTTTTGACGCGGGAATTTTTATGAACGGTCAGTACCGCTACCGCCACGGCGATTATTTTGAAAAATTTGACGAAGACGGCAACGCGACGGGCGCGTTCATGCTGAACAGGTTTGAATACGGCTATTGCATATCCTGTCACAAAGCGCAGGGTTCGGAATTTGAAAGCGTTATCGTGTTCGACGAGAGCTACGCCTTCAAGGAGGATGCAAATCGTTGGTTATACACGGCTATTACCAGGGCGAAAGACAGACTTATTATCGTCAGATAAATTTCAGCATTAAAAAATTTTCTGAATACTCAACCTGAATATGAACTGAATATTAAAACTAACCAAAAGCAGCCGTTCGGTTTCGGCTGCTTTTTTAATGCTACAGATAAGATTGAAGGAAAACGAGCACCGCACACCACATATAACTTTCTGTTTTCCTAATATTGACTTAATATTTTCGCGCGCACATATGTACCCATGCGCAATTGTTCTTACATTCCTTATTTAATATTGTATTATCTGTATGTTTTGTATTATGTGTATTATATAACTGTATTAAAAAACGGCAAATTTTTCTTTTTAAAGCATGAAATATGGCGGACAGCCAACTGGTTATCCGCCTTACTTTTAAGTTTAAAATTTTACTCCTGCGCCTCCGTGAGCATGGAAGAACAGATTTCAACCGCATTTTTGCAGCTTACGAGCGTTGCGCCCATCATCATGGCTGTTTCCGCTTCGCTCTGGGTATGGGCTTCCGATTTTATTAGACATTTATCCTTTACCGCTCCCTTGACAGCCGAAATCATTGGCGTTCCGCATTCCGAAAGCCTTATGGCGTCCACCCCGTTTTCTGCGGCGCACGCCGCAGCGCGAAGCACTTCGCGTTCGGAAAGGAGCGAACAGTCTATATATAACCTTAAAGCTCTCGGTCTGACGGCTTTGGCGAGTTTTTTGCACTCGCGCTTGAAATATGCCATGTTGCCTTCCTTTAGCACGGCATACGGAACGCACACTTCGACTTCGTCAACCCCGTCCTTGACTGCACGCTTTACCGCCTGAGCCTTGACTTCGGTTGTATCGGTGCCGTGAGGATAGGATATTGCCGCAATCAGCGAACACTGAGGGTCGTTGCCGAGAAATCCCACGCAGGATTTCACAAATGCGGGAAAAACGACTATTCCGCCCATTCTCAATCTGTCGCCTTCGCGGCAGAGCTGCCTCAAAGCAGACTTTTCGGCTACGGGAGACAGACAATCGCACTCCATCCTCGCAATTTTTGCCTGCGTCTGTTCGATAAATTTCAGCCGCTTGAATTCTTCAAACTGCTTCTGTTCTTCAGACGACATTTCGTCAACTGTCATATTCTGCATAAAAACACCCCGTTTTACTAAATTTTCCAAAATAATGCGCTCCGCGCGCACTATTATGTATATATGGCTGGATTGGGGTTTTTATATCTTTTATTGCTCTTTTTATGCTGTTTTATAGCAGTTGTAACGGTAAAACTTGTATTGCTCGGTTTAAAAAGTTTAAGGCTTGCTCCTCCTGCTGAGGAAGAAAAAAAGCCTGAAAAAAAGCCCGAGCCCGTGTACTATATCGTCGAAAAAAAGCGAACCAAAAAAAGTTATTCCGAGCCGAAGGAAATACAGTTTAAATAAATTCGGCTCGGCAATATGCAGACTGATTTTCTCTCGCAAAGCAATTATTGCCCAAATAATAATTTAAATCGCGTTTTAAAATGCAGAGAAAATTTTAATTTTGCATATCGGGCGATGTTAGCGCAAACATCATAAAATTTGGCAAAAGCGAGTTTTTCTGCCGAATTTGCGCATTTTAATTTTAGATTGCAAAAAAATTGCGTTTAATTAAGTTTCAGCGCGCAAAGCATTTGCCGCGTTTTAATTATTATATTTATGCGCCGTCATAAGACGGCGCATATTTTTTGCTTATTTCAGTCTTCGTAGCGGGTGAGATTTTTGCCATCTTCCCACAGCCTTTCAAGGCAATAAAAATCGCGCTCTTCATCGTTGAAAATATGAACGATTACGTCCGAATAATCGAGAACCGCCCACCTTCCCTCGCGGATGCCCTCTTTGCGCCTCGCGTCGAGAGCGAAATCCTTTGAAAGTTTTTCGTCCAGATTTTCGGAAAGCGATTTTACCTGCGTCGTCGACCTGCCGCTGCACACGACAAAATAATCGCACAGCGAGGTTTTGTCCGCAACGTCGATATAAACTATATTGTTTGCCTTTTTATCCGATAAAATTTTGCAGATTGTATTGCATTTTTCTTTAGATGTCATGTAAGATTTTCCTTTAAATACAGGTAAGCCTGTTCTGTTAAATTATATATTTCGCCGCCGACGGAATTGAGGTATTTTACCTGGTGTCCGAGCGCGGCGAGCATGCCGCCTTTCAAATCTTTTTTAAATTCGCGCCTTAAACTTTCTATACCGTCAAAATCGTGAGCTTCCTCGAGCATGTCACAAAGGTACAAAAGCATTTCGCCTTCGCTCATTGCAGCTCTGCCGCTGCAGTGATACTTTATTGCGTTCAAAATGCTTTGATCTTCAATTTTAAAGTGCGTGCGCGCCACAAACTCGCCAGAAAACTGGTGCATGACCGGCGAAGGAACGCCCTCGGGCGGGACAAAGCCGTCAAGATAGGGACTATCCTTGGGGAGATTTTTTGCCACGTCGTGCAGGGCTCCCGCCGTTATCGCCTGCTTTTCCGTCCAGCCCGCGCGGGAGGCGTTCTGCGCGCACATTATGGCAACCCTGACAGAATGCGCCCAGCGCGAGGGTTTTTCTAAATTTTTAGCTTCTTGCAGGTTTTTGAGGGCGTAAAGGTCTTTATTTATGATATATTGCCTTGTGCAGGGCAAAACATACTCGCTGAAATCTTCGCCGAGCGCGGCGAGAGTGCGTATGCGCGTGGAACTGACTTTTTTACCTACGTAATCCACGCTGTGAACATGTACGCCATACAATTTTTCGATTGATTTTTTATAATCGGAAAATTTTTCGCCGTCTTCGCGCGCACCAGCTATAATATTTGCGCAGGACAAAATTTTTTCGGGATATTTCCACTTATCAAACGAAGCGAGCATATCCGCGCCCATAAGAAAATAAATTTCCGCCTGAGGATATAACTCTCTGAAATGACTGCAGGTTATATAGCTGTAGCTTATTCCGCCGCTTTTAATCTCGAAATCGCAAACTTCGGCACAAGGCACGTCCGCGAACGCCTGCCTGAGCATTTCAAGTCTGTCGGCATCGTCCGCAACCATGCAGCCGCTCTTATGGGGGCTTATAGCCGTGGGTATTATGAATAATTTATCTGGCGAAAGACTTTTTACCGCCGCGCGAGCGAGGGCGACGTGTTCCGTGTGAACGGGGTTGAAAGCTCCACCGTAAAGTATGATTTTCATTGTTTACAATTGACCTTTAAAGGCAATAACTTTTTTATGAATAAAATTTCGGTATTTTCCGTGGCGGCCGACAGTCTGTTCGCCGCCATGTGCGGTTTTTTGCTGTTTTTCACCGCCGTGAGATATTATACATCCGACGCTCCCCTTGCGCTCGCGTGCGGAATAGGCGCTTTTATTTCACTAGGCACTCTGGCTTTTTTGTACCTCAAAAGAAAGCGAGGAAAGAGGCTTATTTCCGGCAGGGACGAAAAATTAAGGCAAAAGCTTTGCCTGTACCTTGCCACATTGCCCAAAAGCGAGGCGGCAAAGGTCGTATTGCCGATGTTCCCCGAAGGGAAGATTGACGGGTGCGGGAACATAGAAACACAAAATTGCATTTATGTAACCGCATTCAGGTGCCGTCCGCTCACGCCAGACGACATTGCGGACGAGTTGAAAATAAAGCGCGAAAAACCTTTTGAATTGCTGTGCAACTCGGCAAGCGCCGAAAGTGCGAAGCTGGCTGAAAGTTTTTGCGTAAAACTACGCGACGGGGAAGAAATTTATAAAAAACTGAAAGATATTGGCGCGCTGCCCGAAAGTTACCCTTTTGCCGAAAAGGGCAAAACGGGATTTTTTAAGAGGCTTTCGTATGCGTTCAGACGCTCAGCTTCGCCAAAGCTGTTCTGGTGCGGACTGTGCCTTCTGACTTTCAGCTTTTTTACTTTCTTTCCGCTGTATTACATCATATCGGGCGGTTGCATACTCATTCTTTCCGCCGCCTGCCTCATTTTCGGCAAGCGGGACAAGGGGTGAATTTTTCAATCTTTTTGCGTTTTTATGAGTTTTTAAAAATGTGCGCTTTATAAAAAAGCTATCCGCGCTGCATATGACGAATATTTCAAATCGATAAGCGCCGCCGCGCCGCGTAAGTTTTTTGCGCGGCGCGGCGGCTCATTTAAGTTTACGCGTTTATTTTATGCGGCAGAGTTTTTGCCTCAGTCGAGTTTTATATGGTCGAAATTTTTTCTGGGCGAAACGCGGTAGAGAACGGCTTTTCTGCCGATAACTATCACGCACTCCGCACCCAGTCTTTCGGCGAGGGCGTGTCCCACCTCGTCAGGCGTGCCGTCGGCATTTTCGAGTATATTGACCTTTATGAGTTCGCGCGCGTCGAGGCAATCGGAAAAGCTTTTAAGCATATTTTCGCCGATGCCGTCCTTGCCGACCTGTCCTATGGGCGAAAGGTTCGCCGCAAGTGATTTGAGTTTGCTTCTCTGTTTTGAAGTTAACATTTGTATTCCTCTTTTAAGGCACGAAGTCGAACTCTACATCGCCGACTATAACCGTGTCCTTATCCTTTATTCCCATTTCTTTAAGTTGTGAAATTACGCCCTTATCGCGCAGAATTTTCTGGAAATACGCCATCGAATCGGGATCGTTGAGCGCAACGTTGCGGCAAAGCATGTCCACAAGCGTGCCGACGACGACATATGCGCCGTTTTCGTCCGTAAAAATTTCAAAGTCGAGGTTGCCGCCCTTGCGGTAAGTGAAGGTTTCGTCCGCCTCGACGGGCTGAACGGGCGGAAGGGTTTTAAGAACTTCGAAAACGCCCTCGATAAGTTCCCTCGTTCCCTCGCCGTTTATGGCAGAAATTTCGTATATCTTGTATTTTTTTCCGTAACTTCTTTTAAACTTTTTTACGTTTTCTTCCGCGCCGTACATATCGCACTTGTTGAGCGCTATTATCTGCGGAAGCGCAGCGAGCTTTTCCGAATAGCCCTTAAGCTCGGCGTTGATAGTTTTGAAATCTTGGACGGGATCTCTGCCCTCGACGCCAGAAATATCCACGACGTGCAAAAGCATGCGCGTGCGTTCGATATGTTTCAAAAAGTCATGACCGAGCCCCGCACCCTGCGCCGCGCCCTCTATAAGTCCGGGAATATCCGCCGCGACGAAGGAATTTTCGTAATACTTTACCACGCCTAAATTGGGCGAAAGCGTGGTGAAGTGATAGTTTGCAATCTTGGGACGGGCGGCAGAAATTTTGGAAAGAAGAGTTGATTTTCCGACATTGGGGAAGCCTATTATGCCCACATCTGCAATTACTTTGAGTTCGAGAAGGAGAATGTGTTCTTCCGTCTTTTCTCCCTTCTGCGCAAAGTTGGGCGCGTGGCGTCTTGCCGTGGTGAAGCGCACGTTGCCCTTGCCGCCCCTGCCGCCTTCGGCTATGAGCTTTTTATCGCCGTCGCGGAACATGTCGCAGATTACCGCCTTGGTTTCGTAATCTCTTACAACCGTGCCGACGGGAACTTTGATTACCACATCGGCTCCGCCCTTGCCGAAACAGCGGTTTGTGCCGCCCCTTTCGCCGTCGCCCGCAACATATTTGTTGGTGAAACGGAAGCAAAGCAGGTCGTTCATGGAGGCGTCTGCCTGAATGTAGACGTCGCCGCCGTTTCCGCCGTCGCCGCCGTCAGGTCCGCAGGCGGGCTTGCCCTTATAGGACTTGAATGAATTCATTCCGTCGCCGCCGTCGCCCGACTTAATTGTTATTCTTACTTTGTCTGTAAATACGTTTTTATCTATCATCTTTTTACGTGTGTCAAAAATTGGGATGAGCGCGCGACAAACTGCGCGTTATTCTCCGACGCCTGCATTTCTGCAAGCACGTCTTCCGTGCGTATGGTTCTGCCGAGGGCGGAACGGACTGCCGTAGCCGCCTCCAGCTCGGCGGGAGATAAGAGAAGTTCTTCCCTCCTCGCTCCCGAAGATTTTATGTTTATCGCGGGGAAAACCCTCTTTTCTGCAAGCTCGCGGGAAAGAATGATTTCCATATTGCCCGTCGATTTGAATTCTTCGTAAATAATGTCGTCCAGCTTGCTGCCCGTATCTACGAGCGCGGTGGCTATTATCGTAAGCGAACCGCCCTCCTCGGTATTGCGCGCACAGCCGAAAAACTTTTTAGGCTCAACGAGCGCCTGCGGGTCAAGTCCGCCCGTTAAAATTTTGCCCGACGTAACGGTGGAATTGTTGTACGCCCTGGCAAGCCTTGTGATGCTGTCGAGCAGAACGACCACGTCCGAGCCGCTTTCAACCAGCCTCTTTGCGTGTTCTATGGCGAGGTTTGCCGTGTGCATGTGGTGGGCGTCGTCCTTATCGAAAGTTGAGTACGCAATCTCCGCGCCCTCGACCGTGCGGCGTATGTCGGTAACCTCTTCGGGACGCTCGTCGATCAGCGCTATTATGACTTTCGCCGAGGGATAGTTGCGTATGATTGCCTGCGCAATATGCTTTAATATCGTCGTTTTGCCAGCCTTGGGCGGGGAAACTATGAGCGCCCTCTGACCCTTGCCGACGGGCGAAAACAAATCTATTACCCGCTCCGTAAGCGAGCAGTTTTCATGTTCTAAGGTATATCTGCTGTCTGGATAGCAGGGCGTGAGAGCGTCAAACGGCACGCGCCTTAAATTATCGGGCGTAACCCCGTTTACAGAGATGATGAAAGTTGCTCCCGGACACTCGTCCTCCCTGCGCTTTTTAGCCTTGCATACGATGAAATCGCCCGTGCGCAGTCTGAAGCGGTTTACGAACGAAGAATGAACGAACACGTCCGCGGCGGAAGAAATCTGCATGTTCTTCGTGCGGACAAACCAGTATTTGTCGGCATTTTCCAGAATGCCCGAATATACCTGACCGTCGTCTTCTTCGGGCGAAGCTACAGCAACCTTGCCTGCGGGAAGTTCTTCTATGGTTTCCGCGAGGGTAAGCCCCGAATAATATCTGCGGCAACGCTCCACTTCAGCCTGAAGCTCCTTGTCGAAATCTTCGGACTTGGGTGGCGCGCCCCTGTGCGACATTGGCGCGGGATCGGCGCGGTTGGAAGCTATTGCGAGGATGTCTGCAATAAGCTCCTCCTTCTTCTTGTTGGTAGGGCTGTAAACGCCCACCGCCCTGCCGAGCTGCCTTAAGGGATGTATGCCGCTCGCATTGAGTTTTTTGGTTAAATTGTCGAGAAGTTCGCTCACTGACAACTATTCTCCATGACTATGATTTTTGTGTGTTCGCCGTCGAGGTCGTCGCGGGAAATTTCAATTTCGTCCCCCGCCCTTACTATAATCGCCTCGTCGCCGAACTTGCCGAGAAAACTATCTACCTTATCTATATCCAGCCTGCAACCCTTGGCGCGGTAGTGCATGGGAATGACTATGTCGGGCATAAGTCTGTCCACATATTCCTTTGCCATGTCCGCATCGATGGTATATGTACCGCCGACGGGTATGAGCAGAACCTGCACGGGCAAAATTGCTTCGATAAGCTCGGTTGAGCAATCTTCGCCGAGGTCGCCGAGGTGGCAGACGTCAAGCCCGTCCATTCTGAACTTGAATATTATGTTTTCTCCGCGCTTTTTGCCGCGACATTCGTCGTGGTAGCTCTTTATGGACGCAATCTCCACTCCGCCGATCGTGTAGCCCGTTTCCTTGTCGAGCACGACGGGATTGCCCTTGACCTTGGAAACGCAATCGTGGTCGTAATGATGGTGCGAAACGGTAACCGCGTCCGCATTGAGTTCGGGCATGATATAACCCACGCTGTCGTCATAGGGGTCGCATATGATGCTCGTTCCCGTGCTTTCCGTGAGGAGGAATGAAGAATGTCCGAGATATTTTATTTTCATATTAAATCCTGTATGTCTGAATTTTTAATTTTTATGACTGATTATCGAAAAACTTCAAAGATTGAAAAATTGAACGGAAAATTATTTTAAAGAGAATGATTGGCAAAATTTAAAGCAAAAAACAAAAAAGATTGTCCGCTGAAAATTGAGCATGAAATTTTAAGAAAATTAACTTAAAAAATATTCGGGGCGAAGCTTTTAATCGTCCTTTAACAGAGCCGTAGCCCTTATCTTTACGCTTACTTTTTCGCCGTCGTCGCCCGAAAGATATTCTATGCGCGCGTCAACGCCCTTAGCGCCCGCAATCAGTTTATAGTGCGTGCAGAAAATTTTAAATCCGCCGCGCAGAGCGCTGTCGCCTATTATGCACGAGGTCTGCTGCTGAGGACGGAAAGTCATTTTTATATCGACTATGCCCTTTCTCGTCTGTTCGGCGAAATCGGGCAGAAGCACGAGCCTGCAACCGTCGCCTTCTATAAAATATTCTATGCTCGCTCCGCCTTCGAGCATTTCCATCCTCGCACGCTGGCAGACGTCGCTTTTCCAATCTCCGCCGCGAGAGGAGATAGTGAGCCTGCAATCAATCATTTCTGCCGAAAATTATTAGAAGTCTTATGAAAAGGTTGATAATGTCGAGGTAAAGTCCGCAGGCGGAATCTATAGCGTTGTCGAGCGTTTTGGGCTTTGCCTTTGCGAGAGAAATATCGAAGCCGATATAGCAGCAGAATATAAGAACGACGAGCCAGTCCACCCACACATATGCCGTTACGGCGAAGGATGTGAACATGTTTATTATCATCCACAAAAGCGCGACGAAAAGGCAGACCGAAAGCACGCGCCACATCGAATAAAACACTTTTGGATAAAGCAGTGCAAGCAGCATGAACGCGCCGGTGAGAAGCGCCGTCACTAAAAATGCCGAGCGCACCACGTTGAACGAATAATAAGGAACGACGAGCGTGAGCGCCGCTCCGAGGGGCAGTATGACGAGGCAATAACCGATAAAGCTGAGAACGGGTTTTCTGCTTAGCGTGTTAATTAATATTCCCGCTACCGCCGAAACAAAATATACTATGAAAAATACAACGGGGTTCCATGTTATGAAATAATCGGCAAAGAACCACACCTCTATAACATTGACGGCAAAGCCGAAAAAGAGCGTTGCCGCTATGACGAGATAATATGTTCTGTCCGATATTAATTTTGCGTTTGCGTCGTTCTGATTTTTATTTCTGAAAACTGAAAGTGCCATAATTATTTAAGCAGTGTGGTTATGACCTCCTCGCCCTGAAAGGAGTTGTTTTTGCCGCTCTCGAACTGCTCCCTGCCGAAGCGGAGAAGATTTTCGAGCGCGACGCCGTCGCGGTTGCGCACGGCGGCAGATATTTCCCCCAGTTTTTCCCTGAGAAGTTCAATATCGCCGCAGAGATTGTCGGCATTATTCATATAGAGTTCCGTCCACATTTTTTCGTCTACCCCCGCTATGCGCGTCATATCCTGAAAGCTGCCGCCCGTGAAGCCGAGGCAGCCTTCTATATGGGGATTTTTGACGTAACAGTTGGAGACGATGTGCGCGAGCTGCGACGTGTATGCTATTTTTTTGTCGTGTACTTCCGCAGAACACTCGACGAGGCGCTTGAAACCTATATCCTTTACTATTTTTTTAATCGTATTGTAGGCTTCTTCGTCCGTGCGTTCGCCCCTTGTAAGCACCATAGACGCTCTGTCGAAAAGATCGGCGCAGGCGTTTTCTATACCCGACACCTCTTTGCCCGCCATGGGATGGGTGCCGATATAGAGTATATCCGGTCTGCGCGCGTAAACTTCGCGCTCTATGTATCGCTTTACGCCGCAGATGTCGCTGACGATTGCGCCTTTTTTGAATTTTTCCGCGGCTATGTATTCAACCGTAGCTTTCGGAGGCAACGCCACGAAAACCACGTCGTATAAACTTACGTCCTTTGCCTCTTCGTCGATTACGCCGTTTGAAAGGGCATACTTAACTGCCGCCGCAGAGCGGTTTTTGCCCGCTACGAAATAGCCCGCGCGCCTCAATGCGAGCGCCATGGAGCCGCCTATCAATCCTAATCCCACTACGCAGATTTTCATATTACCGCCGTTATTATATAGTTATACACAATTATTATAACACTTAAGCCGATTTTTGTACAATGTTTTGACAGATATTATTCAAAAAATATATTTGCCTTTTTGAATGCTTTTTATGAGTACTCCTTTGCCCATTTAATTGACAACCGCTATTTTATTATCTATAATAATTACGAAAAAAATCTTTATTGCAAGGAGATACTTATATGAACAAGATGTCGGTTAAAGACATTAAAGATTTCAAAGGCAAAAAAGTGCTGGTTCGTTGCGATTTCAACGTACCCATGAAAGACGGCGTTATTACCGATGAAAACAGAATTATCGGCGCGCTGCCCACGATAAAATATCTGCTCGACAAGGGCGCAAAGGTTACTCTTTGCTCGCATATGGGCAAGCCCCACTCCATCTTCTCTGCCGAAGTTAAGCTCAACAAAAAGGATCAGAAAAAGATTGACGCAGGCGAAGCCACCAAGGAAGAAATTATTGCAAAGGCTCTCAAGGACGAACCCAAAAAGCTCACCCTCGCTCCCGTCGCAAAGAGGCTTGCAGAGCTTCTCGACGGCAAGGTTACTTTCGCAAAGGACGTAATAGGTCCCGACGCAAAAGCAAAGCGCGACGCACTCAAGGAAGGCGAAGCCGTTCTGCTTGAAAACCTCCGCTTCCACTGGGAAGAAGAAAAGAAAGATTTGGATTTCTGCAAGGCCCTTGCATATGATGCAGAAATCTTTGTAAACGACGCTTTCGGCACTGCTCACCGCAGCCACGCTTCCACCGCAGCCATTGTTGAATACGGCATAATCAAGACCGCAGTTTGCGGCTTCCTCATTGAAAAGGAACTTTCCGTAATGGCTGACACGCTCGAAAATCCCAAGCGTCCCTTCGTTGCCATTCTCGGCGGCGCGAAGGTTGCAGACAAACTTAACGTAATCAACAACCTGCTCGAAAAGTGCGATACGCTCATCATCGGCGGCGGCATGGCTTATACCTTCCTCAAGGCGAAGGGCTACGAAGTCGGCAAATCCCTCCTCGACGAAGAAAAAATCGATTACTGCAAGAGCATGATAGAAAAAGCTGAAAAGGAAGGCAAAAAACTGCTTCTTCCCGTCGATACCGTCGTTACCGAAAGCTTCCCCGATCCCATAGACGCACCCGTAGAAGTTACCACCGTAGACGCAGACAAGATACCTGCCGACAAGATGGGCATGGACATCGGCGAAAAGACGAGAGCGCTCTATGCAGAAGCTATTCATTCGGCTAAGTCGGTTATCTGGAACGGTCCCATGGGCGTGTTCGAGAACCCCACCCTCGCAAAAGGTACGATTGCCGTTGCACAGGCGCTTGCAGACGTTTACGGTAAATGCACCACCATCATCGGCGGCGGCGACAGCGCGGCAGCCGTTCAGCAGCTCGGCTTTGCAGACAAGATGACCCACATCTCGACGGGCGGCGGCGCATCCCTCGAACTCTTCGAAGGCAAGGTTCTTCCCGGCATTGCCTGTCTCAACGACAAATGCTAATTAAGTTTTAAATTTTTTGCCGCGGCGCACGCCGCGGCAAAAATTATAATTTTATAGCAAATTCTATGCACAACAAAATTAAAATAATACGGCGCAAGCGCACTCTTTCCCCGGCCAGAAAAATAAGTCTTTTTATAATTCTGCCGATTTTTCTGACAATCGTAATCGCACTTATAACAGCCGTCGTGGTATGCGCTTCATCGGGCGCGTTCACCGACGAGCAGCTTGATATTATTGCAATCTGCACGATATTTCCGCTCTTAGTCGCTTCAATACTCATCGCATTCGTAATTCTGCCGCAGCTGAACGCGTGGCAATCGGGCAAAGACCTCGAAAAATACGATTTTTCTGAACACGAAGTCGAGGACGAAGAAATATTTGTGTCCGAAACGCAGAGCGTGTGGCACCTCGCCGCAGACCCTTTCGACAAAACGGAAGACATTGTTTTTGATAATGACAAAGCCGCCTCCGACTATCTGAAACGCTGCTCGGAAAGAATTACGGCATTAGAAGCAAGCAATGACGATTTGGTAGATTTTTGTATATTAATTGACAGCGAAACAATCGAACCGCTGTCGGAAATTACCTATAATTTACATAAAGAGCTGAACGAAAATAAAGTTATTCTTACCGTAACTGAACGCATAAAGGCGGTTTTTCTGCCCGACGGACTTGTTGTTGCGGACAAAAAATTTGCTTACGGCGAGGTTAAAGCATTTTTCCGCGCGACATTGCTTAACGGCGTCCGCGCCGAAGTTCAGATGGTTGCGGGCGCGTTTCTTTTAAATTTTGCTCTTAGCGGACGAATAGCGGCTATCATCAAAAAATACGGCATAAAGACCGACAACGCCCAGACAATTGATTTTATTTTGCAAGACCCGCGCAAAGCGTTCAGAAAAATAGCCTCATCGCAGAGCATAAGACTGAAGCCAAATTTTGAAATAAAAAAGAAAAAGGCATAAAAACGCTTACCCCCGTTGCAATGAGCGGCGGCGCGTGATATAATATTTAAAGGGAAATTTATGAGGAGAAAATTATGAGAAAACCTTTTATAGCAGGCAACTGGAAAATGAACATGACCGCCGAGAGCGGAGCAAAACTTATTAAAGAGCTTATACCCCTCGTCAAGGATGCGGACTGCGACGTAGCTTTGTGCGTACCCGCTATTTTAATTCCCGCCATGACCGAGGCGGCAAAGGGCAGCAACATTAAAATCGGTGCGGAAAACGTTCACTGGGCAGAGAGCGGAGCTTATACAGGTGAAATTTCATGCGCTATGCTGAAAGAGTACGGCGTTGAATATGCAATTATCGGACACAGCGAAAGAAGGCAATACTTCGGCGAGACGGACGAAGGCGTAAACAAGCGCACTTTGGCAGCCCTTGCAAACGGCATTACCCCCATAGTATGCGTGGGCGAAACGCTTTCCGAACGCGAAAGCGGCGTTACCGAAAAAGTAATTTACAAACAGCTTAAAGACGGACTTGCGGGCGTTGAGGACGTTACAAAAGTCGTAATCGCTTATGAACCCGTATGGGCTATAGGCACGGGACGCACCGCCACCAACGAACAGGCAGAAGAAACGATAGCCTTTATAAGAAAGACGTTAGGCGCACTTTTCTGCCCCAAGTGCGCGGAAAAGATTATCATTCAGTACGGCGGCTCGATGAACGCCAAAAACTGCAAGGGGCTTATGGCTCAGCCCGACATCGACGGCGGACTTATTGGCGGAGCTTCCTTAAAGACCGACTTCGCAACCATAGTCAACTACAACAAATAATCAATTTTTATTGCAATTATCTATAAAGCCGACGCGCCCGCGGGCGCGTCGGCTTTTTATTATTACATCGCTATTTTAGTTGCTAATCGGCATGTTTTTGATTATAATAATAGCGTAATAAAATGTTTTACGAGAGGTAAATTTATATGGCAAAAAAAGTGCCTTACGCACTGATTATTATGGACGGTTACGGCATTGCGCCCGCAGGCGCAGGCAACGCCGTTACTCTTGACGGAAGCAAGAACGTCAAAGAACTGTGCAAAGAATTCCCCTGCGCAACGCTCGGCGCGAGCGGCATGAGCGTCGGTCTGCCCGATGGTCAGATGGGCAACAGCGAAGTAGGTCATCTCAATATGGGCGCGGGCAGAATTGTCTATCAGGATCTTACAAAAATAACGAAATCTATTCAGGACGGCGATTTCTTCACTAATACCGTCCTCCTCAACGCAATGAACAACGCAAAGGACAAGAGCCTGCACCTTATCGGTCTTGTTTCCAACGGCGGCGTTCACAGCCACATTACCCACATCTTTGCCCTGCTCGACATGGCAAAACGCAACGGCGTGAAGAACGTTTACGTTCACTGCTTTATGGACGGAAGAGACGTTTCCCCCACCTCCGGCGCGGAATTCATTGCCGAGTTGCAGGAACACATGAATAAAATCGGTTGCGGCAAAGTTGCATCCTTAGTGGGCAGATATTATGCTATGGACCGCGACAACAACTGGGACCGCGTGGAAAAAGCTTACGACATGCTCACTCTGGGCAGCGGCATTGAATGTTCCGACCCCGTGGAAGCCGTTAAAAAGAGCTATGAAAGCGGCGTTACGGACGAATTCATTATGCCCACCAAGGTATTTGAAGACGGAAAGCCCGTAGGCATTATAGAAAAGGGCGACAGCATTATCTGCTTCAACTTCCGCCCCGACCGTGCGAGGGAAATCACCCGCGCGCTCTCGCAGAAAAATTTTGTTGTACCCAAGGGAACGGCATTCGAAAGAAAGACAGGTTTCCTCGCCCCCGTTTACGTCTGCTTTACCGTTTACGACGCGGAATTCAAGGGAGTTGAAATAGCTTTTCCCAAGACCAGCCTTGACAACACTTTGGGAGAATACCTTGCAAAGTGCGGTAAAAAGCAGCTGAGAATTGCAGAAACGGAAAAATATGCGCACGTAACCTTCTTCTTCAACGGCGGTGTGGAAACGCCCAACGAAAACGAGGTACGCGACCTTATACCCTCGCCCAAGGTTGCAACTTACGACTTAAAGCCCGAAATGAGCGCTTATGAAGTTACCGAGAAAGTTTTGGAAGAGCTTGACGGCGGCACGTTCGACGTTATCATTTTAAACTACGCCAACTGCGACATGGTAGGACACACGGGCGTTATTTCCGCGGCGGTCAAAGCCGTTGACACGGTTGACGAATGCGTTAAAAAAGTTTGCGACAAGATACTTTCCATGGGCGGCTCGGCTATAGTTACGGCAGACCACGGCAATGCGGACAAACTGCTCTCCGAAGACGGTTCGCCCTTCACCGCGCACACCACAAACCCCGTTCCCGTAATTCTCGTTTCGGAAAAGTACAAGGGCGCGAAGCTGCGCAAGGACGGCATTTTAGCCGACCTCGCTCCCACCCTTCTCACTATTATGGGACTTGAAGTTCCCGCAGAGATGACAGGCAAGAGCCTCATTGAAAAGTAATTTAAAAGAAATTAAAACGAGTGCGCCGCGGCGGAATTTTTCCGCCGCGGCGTTTTTTTATTTATTAAGCCTTTTTTAATTGCAAAAGTAATTTTAAAATCTGACGATTTTTACAGATTTATTATAAAAAAATCATAAATAGAACCGTCTTGCGCTTTACCGACGGTGCTATAGCTTGCAAAAAATTTTTTAACTGATTATAATAATACAGTAATATAATTTTGTGAAGGCTTTATTTTGACGGACAACGAAATTTCAGAAAAAGAAAATATAAATTTGGACAAAAGCGGCGAAAAGGATATTAAAAACGACCGCGCGGCGGCGTTTTTCACAAAACCGCTCGTAGTCTGCATAGGCGCTATTATCTGCTGCATTTTATGGGGAAGCGCGTTTCCATGCGTTAAGATAGGTTACACTCTCTTTTCAGTGGATACAACTCACGTTCCGTCCATCATTCTGTTTGCGGGACTTAGGTTTACCCTCGCGGGAGTGCTGGTCATAGCATTCGGCTGCATTCAGCAGAAAAAATTTTTGTTACCGAAAGCGAAAAACTGGTGGTGCGTTCTGCTGGTATGCCTTTTTCAGGCTGTCGCGCAGTATATCTTTTTTTACATAGGTCTTGCGAACGTTTCGGGCGTCAAAGGCTCGGTTCTGAACGGTCTGGGCGTATTTTTTACCATACTTTTCGCCTGCTTCGTCTTCCGCACCGAAAAATTTAACCTCATAAAATTTGCGGGCTGCGTTGCGGGCTTCGGCGGCGTTATTCTGGTAAATCTGGGCGGGGATTTTTCGTTCACATTTACCATGCTCGGCGAAGGTTTCGTTATCCTTTCCGGGCTTTCCGCAGCGTTCGCGGCGGGACTTGTTAAAATCTTTTCCAAGCGCGAAGACACCGCCGCGCTGTGCGGATGGCAGTTCTTCATAGGCGGAATAATTCTTATTATTGTAGGCGCGAGCTGCGGCGGACATGTCGCCCCCACGGGCGTCGGCTCGTACTTCATGCTCATATACCTAGCTCTCATATCCTCGGTCGCGTTTACATTGCAGGGATACCTCGTCAAATACAATCCCATTTCCAAAGTTGCCGTTTACAAGAGCACCAACCCCCTCTTCGGCGCGGTTTTTTCGGCGATAATCCTCGGCGAGAGCGAACAACTTTTAAGTTATTACACGCTGATTGCAATAATTTTGGTCTGCCTGGGCATATTTATTATAAATAAATACGGCGAGCGGAGCAAAAAAATATAAATTATGACGCATTTTTAATTGTAAAAATATTAAAGGTGTGTTATAATCTTCAAGTAGAAAATTTAAAGGGTAAATTTTTATGTACGAAGCATATTTAATCAGTTCGGTCGTATTATATGTTTGTTTGTTCGTCGCCGCGTTGGGCGCGATACTTCTGGTACTCTTCCAGCAGAGCAATTCGGACGGTATTCAGGGTATTACCGGTTCGAGCGAAACCTTTTTCGGAAAGAACAAGGGTCGCTCGCTTGAGAGCAGAATGAAAAAATGGACGTGGATTTGCCTGGCTGTTATTGCCGTGCTGGCAATCGTCGCTTATGCAATCGCGCTCATAGCAACAAAATTACTCGGTGCTTAAATCTAAGGCGGCTGTTTTTCAGCCGCCGTTTTTTATATAAAAGTATGAAGATTAAAGAAAGAATTTTAGAAAAAATTAAAAACGGCTCGCTCGCGTTCAAGGACGTCAAGAGCATATGCGGCGCTTTGGGCGTCAGCCACGCCGAGCGCAGAAAGGTTAAAAACTCGCTCGACGAACTCGAAGACGAGGGACTTTTGCTGCGCGACGAAAAGGGCGGATATGCCACCCCCGAACAGTTGGGCGCGTTCCGCGGCACCGTTCAGGGCAACGAGCGCGGCTTTGCATTCATCATTCCCGAAAACAAAAAGGACGCAACGCAGAAGGACTACTTCGTCCCCCGCCGCTCGCTTATGGGCGCGATGAACAGGGACGTCGTTCTCGCCGTGCATAAAAAAGGTACCGAGGACGAAGCGTATATAGTAAAAATTATAGAGCGCGGTCAAAAGCGCATTGTCGGCACGTTTGAAAAGGACAAGCGCGCGGGCTATGTCATTCCCGATGACAAAAAATTTGACAGCGACGTCTATGTTCCCTTTAACCTTTGCATGAACGCAAAGCCGGGCGACAAAGTCGTGGCAGAGATTACTTCCTACCCCCGCGACAAAATGGTTGGCGGTAAAATTGTTGAAATTCTCGGCGAGAGCGGCGATTTCTACACCGAAGAACTTTCCATAATACGCAGTTACGGACTTACGGAAGAATTTTCCCAAGAGGCAGAAAAACAGGCGGAAAAGGTTTCGCTTGAGCCCGTTCTGCCCGACGGAAGAAAAGATTTCCGCAATCTTCTTACCGTTACCATTGACGGCGAGGACACGAGGGACATCGACGACGCAGTATCGCTTGAACGCGACGGAGAAAATTACGTTCTGGGCGTGCATATCGCAGACGTCAGCCACTACGTTAAGCTGAATACAAAGCTCGACAGGGAAGCATACGAACGCGGTACGAGCGTCTACTTCCCCGACATGGTTCTGCCCATGCTGCCCAGAGCGCTTTCAAACGGGGCTTGCTCTTTAAACGAGGGCGAGGACCGCTATGCCATGAGCTGCATTATGACCTTCGACAAGACGGGCAAAAAACTCGGATATGAAATTTATCAGAGCATTATACGAAGCGACCACAGAATGACATACACCGCCGTTACCGCCATTCTCGACGGCGACGAGCAGACGACTAAAAAATACCGAGACGTCGCGCCCATGCTCAAGGATATGGAAAGGCTTTGCCTCAAACTCGAAAGCAGACGAAAGGCGGCAGGTTCTGTCAACCTCGACGTCAAAGAGGCGCACATATACGTCAACGAACAGGGAGAAATAGTCATTCCCGATTATATAAGAAGCGTTTCGCACAGAATAATAGAGCAGTTTATGGTTTCGGCGAACGAGAGCGTTGCCGACTATGCGTTCAGGCAGAAAGCGCCCTTTTTATACCGCGTTCACGAGCAGCCATCGCCCGAGAAGGCTTCCTCCTTCTTCTCCTTTCTGCGCGATTTGGGAATTAACCCCGCAGGCGACATCAACGACTTAACTCCCGCAGATTTCCAGAAAATTTTAAAGCAGACTGAAGACAAACCTTTCTATCCCGTCGTCAACCGCGTCATGCTGCGCTCCATGCAGAAAGCCAGATATTGCGAGGATAATTTAGGGCATTTCGGGCTTGCTTCCGAGTGTTACTGCCACTTTACCTCGCCCATAAGGCGCTACCCCGACCTGTTCGTTCACCGAACGCTCAAAAAATTGCTTTCGGGCGACGCGGAGGGCGCAAAGAAAACTTACGGTCCGATTGCGCGCGAGGCGGGCATACACACGAGCGAATGCGAAAGAATTGCCGACGCCGCCGAGCGCGACGTGGACGATTTATACAAAGTCGTCTACATGCAGGACAAGATAGGCGAGGAATTCGACGCGGTAATTTCCGGCGTTACGAATTTTGCCGTATTTGCCGAACTGCCCAACACGATTGAGGGCATAATGCGAATAGAAGTTCTGCCAAAAGACAACTATGCATTTATCGAAGATAAGTTCCTTTTAAAGGGCATAAGACATTCGTTCAGAATTGGCGACCCCATAAAGATAAAGGTGGTCGGCTGCGATTACGGCGACATGCGCGTGGAATTTGCGCCCGTGCTGTGAGAGAGACGCGCGTTTGCTTTACTTTGACGCGCATTGTGATATAATGGTAAGTATATGAAGCAGATAGCTTATAACCGTTCGGCGTCGTTCGAATATTTCATCGAAGAAAAGTTTGAAGCGGGAATTGTTTTAGAGGGCGCGGAAGTCAAGTCTTTAAGGCGGGGCAACTGCAACCTTAAGGACAGTTTCTGCTATATCGACGGCGGAGACGTTTACATCAAAAATATGCACATACCCGTTTACGACAAGTCGGGCGCATTCAATTCGCACGACAGCAAGCGGGACAGAAAATTGCTCATGCACAAGCGCGAGATTGCCCGCATTGCAGGCAAAATCAACGCCAAGGGCATGACGCTCGTGCCGATATCTCTCTATTTCAAGGACAATCTTATTAAAGCGGAAGTCGCGCTCTGCCGCGGCAAACAGAACTTTGACAAAAAGCGCACCATAAAAGAGAGAGATTTGAAGCGCGAAGTTGAAAGACAGATAAAAAATTATTGAGGTTTGACATGAAAGAATATAAATTGGACACACTGTGCGTTCAGGCAGGCTGGCAGCCCAAAACGGGCGAAAGCAGAATTCCTTCCATCTGCCAGAGCACTACATTTTTCTACGGCGACAGTCAGGCAATGGCTGACTGCTTCGACCTTAAGAGCGACGGATATTTCTATTCCCGCCTTGCCAACCCCACGGTTACGGCTTTCGAAAACAAGATTTCCGCGCTCGACGGAGGCGTTGCCGCCATCGGCTGCGCTTCGGGCATGTCCGCTCTGACGCTTGCGGCGCTCACTATTGCAGGAAGCGGCGACAACGTTTTATGCTGCCAGTCGGTTTACGGCGGAACTTTCAACCTCTTCGGCACGACATTGCCCAAACTCGGCATAGAAGGAAGATTTTTCAACGCGGACGACAGCGCGGAAGATATTGAAAAGCTCATAGACGACAAGACAAAGTTCATCATCGCCGAAACTATAGCAAACCCCGCGATGGTCGTTCTCGATTTCGATAAAATTTCCGCGATAGCAAAAAAGCACGGATTGCTCTTTATCGTGGACAACACCCTCGCCACCCCCGCGCTGTGCAAACCCAAGGATTTCGGCGCGAATATTACGGTATATTCGACTTCCAAATACATGGAAGGTCATGCGGCGGCGCTCGGCGGGGCAATCGTCGACCTCGGCACGTTCAACTTTAAGGGAAACAAGCGTTATCCTTCGTTCAACGTTCCCGACGAGAGCTATCACGGTCTTGTATACGCAGACCTGCCTGTGGCTTTCGGCACAAAGTGCCGCGCACAGCTCATACGCGACGTGGGCGCTATTATGGCGCCTATGAACGCTTATATTTCCTTTATCGGCTGCGACACGCTCGCTCTGAGAATGGAAAAGCACAGCGACAACGCAAAAAAGGTTGCTGCTTTCCTTTCTTCCCATCCCAAGATAGAATGGGTTAAACACCCCTCGCTCAAAGACAACAAGTACCATGCGCTTGCAGAAAAATATCTGCCTAAGGGACAGGGCGGCATGCTCAGCTTCGGCATTAAGGGCAACATAGAACAGTGCCGCAAGTTTATGGAAAGCCTTGAACTGATAACTCAGGAAACGCACGTCGCTGACGTGAGAAGCTGCGTTCTGCACCCCGCTTCCACCACTCACAGACAGCTTTCCGAAGAGGACCTTGTCAAAGCAGGCGTACCCGCAAACATGGTCAGACTTTCCGTCGGCATAGAAAACCCCGAAGACATTATAGAAGACCTTAAAAACGCACTCGAAAAAGTCTGATTAAAAAATAAAATCAAAGGACTGAACAATGCCCATAGTCATAGATAAGGACATTCCCGCATTCAAAATTCTGACGGGCGAACGCATCTTCGTGATGGACACCGACAGAGCTTTTTCGCAGGAAATCCGTCCCATAGAAATAGCTATACTCAATCTCATGCCCACAAAAGAGACGACGGAAACGCAGTTTATGAGGCTGCTTTCCAACTCGCCTTTGCAGGTTAACATAACCCTTATAAAAACTTCCACATACAACCCCACCCACACGGAGCAGGCTCACCTTGAAAGATTTTATAAATCTTTCGACGAGATAAAGTCGAGGCGCTTCGACGGCATGATTATAACGGGCGCGCCCGTCGAAAACATGCCCTTCGAAGAGGTTGCTTACTGGCGCGAGCTGGAAGAAATTCTCGACTGGACGACGACGAACGTTACATCCACCCTGTTCATATGCTGGGGCGCGCAGGCGGCTCTGCATTACTTTTACGGCATTAAAAAACACCCGCTGAAGGAAAAATGCTTCGGCATTTTCGCCCACCAGAGAGTTTTCGACGGCACGAGAGAGCCGCTGATGAGAGGAATTTCGGACGAATTCCACATGCCGCACTCCCGCCATACGATTATCTACGCCGAGGACATAAAGAACGTTCCCGAGCTTAAAATTCTGGCTTATTCAAAGAGGGCGGGTGCAAGCATTATTAAAAGTCTGGACAACAAGAGAGTGTTCGTTACGGGGCACATGGAATACGACCGCGAAACGCTCAAAAACGAATACGAGCGCGACAAGGCTAAAGGTCTGCCCATAAAGCCGCCCGTAAATTACTTTGCAGACAAAGAAATGACTAAGGTCAAGATGAACTGGACGTCTACGGCAAATCTATTTTATATCAACTGGCTCAACTATTACGTTTATCAGGTTACGCCTTACAAACTTTAAAAATAATGCGCGCCGCACATTGCGGCGCGCATTTTATTTATTATTGCACATAAATGTTTTGAGCAAAACGGCAAAGCCGCCCGCATTTAACCTTAAAACCACGCATTAAAGCGTGGATTAACGCAGCTTTCAGGCGTGTAAATTTTCATATTAATACAGAAGCGAAAGCCCGCCCGCACGAAACCGTGCGGGCGGGCTTATTTTATCCGAAATGATTTAAACTTCCAAAGTAAGCGAAGAACTTGTTATAACCATGCTGAACGAAAGGTCGCTTGCGCTACCCGAACGACTGACCGTTATAGTAACCGTATCGCCCTCGTAAGCCGAAAGCATTACGTCGCTTACGCTGTAGAAACGCGTGATTGCGACATCTTCCTTTACCGTTCCGTCTGAACTTACTATCTTAATATTTTTTATTATATCGCCCTCTGCGAGTTTACCGTTTGCAAGCCCCTCGGAAACCGAATAAACCTGAACCGTATCTACAATTTCTGTAAGGTTCGTCTCGCTGTTGAAATACGCGCTGCTGCTGACAAGCTGATAATCTATGCCGATCTTCGCCCTGTAAATACCGTGAGTTTCGCCGCCGCGCTCTTCGTAGCGGTTTATCATGTTGTTTACGACGCGCCTTACCGTTGCCGCGGGCAGAGCGTAACCCATATTGTCGATAGATTCATCGATTGATTTGGCGTTGACTATGCCGACGAGCTGACCGTTTTTGTTGAAAAGTCCGCCGCCCGAATTTCCGCCGTTTATCGCGGCGTCGGTACGAAGCACTCTGTATGTGAAGTCGTCGGTAGTTTGGAGAGTGTCATACATATCTATGCTGATATATTCGCTGTCTCGACTGATAATACCCGTCGTTACGCTGAGCAAAGCGCCTTCGGGATTGCCCACGGCGTAGACGCTTTCGCCTGCAAATACAGTTTCTGAATTTGACCACTCCGCCACAACGGCATGACTGTTTTTGACGAGTTCTGAACCTTCTACCTTAAGAACGGCTATATCGTAGGTGAGCGAAACGCCTGCTATGCTTGCTGAAATTGCCGTACTTTCCGTATCGCCGGAGGCATATTCGCTGCCGTAAAGATACAGATTTATGTCGTCGCAGTAACCGTCGCCCTCCGCGCCGGAAACGTAAACGACGTGTCCGTTGGTAACGACGTACATATCGCCGGCTTCCTTATCTATGTCAATAATTACGCCCGAGCCGGCATAAGTTTCCTCGGTGTCCGACATATAAGGTCTTGTTGCGGGTATGGTGAAAGTTGTGAGTATAGATACAGCCGACAGCAGCGAACGGTTTATTGCCGCTTGCAAGGACGTTGCCTGTTCAAGCTCGTCCCCGGTGTAGTTGAGATATTCGGCAATGAAATCAAGGAAAGTAAGGGTCGGAAGTCCCGCTTCCTCTCTCGCCGCGTTAGTTGCGTCATAAATTTCGTAAATGGATACGTCCTGACCGTCTTTGCCGTCAGCTCCGTCTTTTCCGAGCATTACGGCGCAACCGCCGAAAATCATTGTTCCTGCAACAGCTGCCGCGAGCGCGGTACATGCAAGCGTCTTAGAAATGCGTTTCATCTATACTCCTGATTTAAAAAATTATAATTCAACGCCGTTGAGTTTTAAAAGTTCGCGAGCGCTGTCGACGCTGTCGACGCCCGTCTTATTCTTCACGGGCGCAAATTCTCTTGTTCTTTCCACCTCGACAGCAAGGCAAGTACCCATGAGCCTGACTATGTCGACGACTAAAGTTTCGAACTTGTATCCGCACGGAGCTTCGGGAACGACTTTTTTGCCGTTTTCAACGTGCGCTATAGCCTTTACAGCGAGATGGCAGGGAAGCTTATCTTTATATATCTGATTGAGTTTATCCACCGCGAAAAGATAATTGAGTATGACGCCGTAGCGATAAGTCAGTTCGCCGTCGGCATCGCGCATGCACGCATACTTTTCGGGCATTTCATAGTATTCGATTATCGTGGGCAGTCCGTCCTCCTTGCAGAGAACGCCCACTTTTTCCTGCGGGGAAACCTTTTTTACGACTTTGCTGCCGCAAGCGCAGCCGCTATTTATTGTTGCACCTATGAATACGGGGTCGCAGATGCGCTGAAGAACGTTGTCTACGGCGTAAATATTGAGCCATTCAATGCCGTTTTCGCGCAAAAAGTCGCCATAACCCGCCTCTATCAGGGAAGAATACCAGCCGCCGTTGCCGTTGGGAGAAAGGGAAATTTTGTCCTTTTCTTCCAGGTAAATTTTACCGTCGAACGAGCTTGTGGGGGCAAGTTTCTGCTTATAGAAATGTATTTTTTGGGGATTGTAGCCGAAGTAATCGTTTTCTTTGAAAAAATTGCAGGTGTCGGCATGGTTTATGTCGCTCGTCATGACGAAGATATGAAAATCTGCGCCCGCCTTGTTAACCACCTGTTGTATGTTATTCATCTGCTGTTCGAATATGGACAATTTTTTGTTTACGCCAATATTGAACATGCCCTTCGGAAGGGACGAACCGAGGCGCGTACCCTGTCCGCCTGCAAGCAGAACAGCTGCGACTTTGCCGCTTTTTATAGCCTCGATACCGACTTTTTCGTACTTTTCTCTGTCTTTATCAAGCTCTTCGACGGAAAGCGCGTCCGCGGGCGAAAGGATTCCTATTTTTCTTTCTTGTCCGCTTCCTATGTTTTCCAGAACGGAAAAATCAAGTTTTTCTATGTCGCAGAGAAGTCTTTTTTTCGACTGTTCGTCCAGCTCGTCGTAGTAATCGAGAAGCTGGGTCTGATTGTATTTTTCAAGCAATTTTTTAGCTTGCGTGTAATCCATAACAAACCGCCTTAAAGCTGAATTTTATTATGAATATTATACATTATAGCCAAAATTATGTCAACACCATTTAAAACGAGTGAAAAATGTGTTAAAAGACTGTAAACGGCGATAAACAATCCGTTTCAGGCATATTTTTACACAAAATTAACAAGATATCTTGAATTTTTCACCATTATGATTTATAATATTGTAGTGAACAATTACGATAAGGAGGTAAAAATATGTATTGCAGCGTATGCGGAGAAAAGTTGGCGCTTGTCGTGCATAAAACCGAAGGGCTTGTGCCTTTTTGCAAAAATTGCAACGAATACCGCTTTCCACAGTTTGCAACAGCCGTATCGCTCGTGGTTACGAACAGAACCAAGGACAAAGTTCTGCTGGCAAAACACATCGGTCAGGAAGATTACATTCTGATTGCCGGTTACGTTAAGAAAGGCGAAACGGCGGAAAAAGCCGTTACCCGCGAGTTCAAGGAAGAGACTAAACTGAACGTAGTTAAATACAAATACATGTCTTCACGCTATCACGAGCCGAGAAACGTGCTTATGCTCAACTTTCTCATTATTGCCGAAAACGGCGAAATTTACGCCGACCCCGACGAAATAGAAGAGGTTAAATGGTTCGACTTCGATGAAGCTCTTGAAGCCGTGAGAAAGCAATCTACAGCCGAAGCATTCTTAAAGAACGCCATTACGGAAATAAAAAACAATAAAATTTAAGGAGCGAAGCTATGACATTATGGATTACAATAGGCGTCGTCTGCGCAGTCGTATTGATTTTGATAATATTGATCTGCTGGGCAATTGCTGTGCGCAATAACTTCGTGCGCATGCGCAACACTTGCGAGGAGGCATTTGCCACCATAGACGTATATCTTAAAAAGAGATACGACCTTATTCCCAATCTTGTGGAAACGGTCAAAGGCTATGCAAAGCACGAAAGCCAGACGCTTGAAAACGTTATTAAGGCGCGCAACAACGCCGCCAGCGCGACGACTACAGCCGAAAAAATCGAAGCCGACGCAAACCTTTCAAATGCGATTAAAAGCATTAACATTGTTGCGGAGCGTTACCCCGAACTCAAGGCGAACGCAAACTTCCAGGACCTTTCGGCGCAGCTTCAGCGCATAGAAGCCGACCTCGCAAATTCGAGAAAGTATTACAACGGCACGGTTAAAACTTTCAATACCGAAAAGGATATCTTCCCGAAGTCAATCATAGCCAATATCATGAAGCTCGAAAAGTTCCCTTACTTTGAACTCGACAGCGATGAAGAAAGGCAGAACGTTAAAGTCAGCTTTTAAAAATTGATATAAAGAGCGGTCGTTTATAACCGCTCTTTTGAATATGAGGGAAAACAAGATGATTAACAGTAAATTCAGGCGCATTGCCTTAATTATTGCGGCATTCTGTCTGGCGCTAATCGCACTCTTAATACCTTCCGCTTCCCCAGTCTTTGCGGCTAACAGTTATTACTCGCCTAAAGATTACAATATAGATAATTTCACGGTAGTTTACGACATTCGCTCAGACAGAAGCATGTCTGTAGAAGAACGCATAACCATTGCTCACACGGGCTACGACAGCACGGGATTTTACCGCTATATCCCCGTCAATGCGGGCGACAGGGCGACGAACATAGAAGTCAGCCAGATTTATAACGGCGAAGAGACTTCCGTCGATTACACAGTTTCGCTCGAAAACGAGATGATAGTGCTCAATATAGGCGATTACAGCGTCAAGACAGGAAAAGTTATTACATACATAATTAAATACGATTATGCCATAACAAAGCCCGCAGACGAAAATATTTTATACCTTAACCTTATCGGCTATGACTGGGACGCGCCCATAGACAACGCGTCGGTCACCATTCATCTGCCCGACGGGTTCGAGGGCGGAAAGCTGTTTATAGGGAACACCAACGTTGCGTCCTATTTCGACGTCAGTGCGGATAAAAAGACCTTGACGGCAAACGTTTCCGGACTCGGAAAGTATGAAGGCTTAACCGCGGAACTGACTTTTGACAAAGGCGCGCTGACGGGCATTTTCGACATGACGCCCATATTCATTCTCATTGCGGGTTGCGTGCTGATAGCCGCCCTCGCCGTTACTAAATTTCTGGCTTTCCCCAAAAAGCCGCTCACGCCCGTAGTCAACTTTTCCGCTCCCGACGGCATGGACCCCGTGGTGATAGGCAAACTCATCGACAACAAGATAGAATCGAAGGACGTTACCGCGCTGATATATTACTGGGCGGGCAAAGGTTACATTAAAATTGACTTTACGGACGAAAAGGACCCCGTTCTTATAAGAATTTTCAAAGAGTTGCCCGCAGGCGCACCCGAACATCAGGTTGCAATGTACAATGCTTTATTTTCCGGCGACAGGGATATGGTTAAAATAAGTCAGCTCGAAGGAAACTTTTACACGCATATTGACTATGTGAAAAAGGTTGTCAATTCGCAGTATTCATCCCTTTACACCTCTAAAAGCATAGGCATTTCGATACTCTTCGCGCTGCTCGGCGGACTGCTGATGGCGCTTGCGCCCGCATTTATCGCGCTGATTGCCATAAGTTCTAAACTGTACTACTATCAGTCGCTCCTGGCGCTCGTCCCCGCCCTCATCGTTTATGCCCTGGCGGAAACTTTAAAATACAGCTTCAATAAACTAAAAAAATCGACCAGATATATATTTATGGTCGGAATAGCCCTGCTTGCGGCGGGCTTCACCGCAGGATATGTTTGGCTGTTGCCCTCTGCGATAATGGGGCTTGCTTCCAAAATTATAGTTTGCGCTGCCTCGTTCGTCTGCATAATTTTTTCTGTTACGATTATATCCCGCTCGGATGCTTACACCTCTTACCTCAATCAGATAATAGGCTTCCGCAATTTCATAATTTATGCGGAAAAAGACAGACTTGAGGCTCTGCTTGCCGACAACCCTTACCTTTATTACGACATACTGCCCTATGCACTCGTTCTCAACGTTTCGGACATTTGGGAAGATAAGTTCAAGGGACTGGAAATTGAACCTCCTCAATGGGTGGTTAGTCCTGCCGATACGATTATAACCTTTGCCCTGTTAAACGCTGCTATACGCACATCGAGCGGCGCAATTACGGCAAAAATGGCTACAAAACCTTCCTCGCGCTCTTATTCGGGCGGCTCTATAGGCGGAGGGCACTTCGGCGGCTTCGGCGGTGGCGGACACGGCGGTGGCGGCGGACGCGGAAGATGACAAATTAAATAAACAATAAAATTAAGCGGACGGCGAATGCCGTCCGCTTTTTCCGTCTGTTTCTTTCGTTCGCTTCTTTCCGTCTGCCTTTTTGTCCGGCTTTGTCCGTCCGACTTCGCCCGTTCGTCTTTGCCGTTCGCCTTTTGCGGCAAGCGCTCTTTTAAAGGCTGGTTTTATTGGTATCTGAAACGCAAAAAACTTAAAAAAAACAGCCGCTTGCGCGGCTGTTTTTTATTTTTCTTCGACTACATTAACTTTAATTTTTGCGGAAATGCCTTCGAGCAGCTTCAAGTCCACGTCGTAAACGCCCAAGCTCTTTATGGGTGCGGACAAAACGACTTTCTTTTTATCTACGTCGTAACCCGCCGCTTTGAGAGCGTCGGATATGTTTGCGGCGGTAACCGAACCGAACACCTTGCCGCCCTGACCCGCCTTTATGGGAACTTCCACGCTCTTGCCCTTAAGCTCCGCGGCGAGTTCCTGCATGGCTTTGATTTCCTGCTGTTTATGATAATCGGCAGCTGCCTTTTTCTGTTTGAGATCGTTTATTTTATTGGCGGTTGCAGCCTCCGCCATTCCCTTTTTAATGAGGAAGTTGCGCGCATAACCTTCGTTCACTTCTACAAGTTCGCCCTTCTTACCCTGTCCTTTTACGTCCTGCAATAATATAACCTGCATAAATGCTCCTTCCGGCGCAACGCGCCGCTTATCTTTGATTTATTTTAAACCAAATTATCTGTTTTGTCAATAGGCGCGCGCATAACCGATGAGAACAATGCTCAAAATAATATCGTAGACGGGCGCAGGCAGAACATGAATAACTGCGCGCCGCCGCGAAGATTTCTTCGCGGCGGCGCGCATGCGATTGTATGCCCGTCCGAATACGCACGGAGGTTTTATGGAAAATATCAATTTCGGTATCGCATGCAACGTTAACAAGTGCATGTACAACCACAACGGCTGCAACTGCACGCTTGACAAAATTCAGGTAGGCAGCACTTGCGAAGGCGAAGAATGCACCTGCTGCAAGAGCTATATGCAGAAGTAAAACCGCTTTTGAAGCATTAAAAAACAGGGTCGTTTTTGCGACCCTGTTTTGCTTTTTTGTTTAACCTTTAAGACCGAACCAGCTGCGGATGGGCAAATTCTGCAAAGCGGCTATGGTATTGAAGATGTTATCGTTGTAGAGCGCCTTGGCGAGGCAGGAAGCGTTCATATAATCGTTGAAACTCTTGAGCGCTGCGAGGTCGTTAATCTGGTAAACGAACGCTCCTATAGCGAGAAGAATGAAGAATACTACGCCCGTAAGCACTATCGCGCCGACGACGCCGTCTATCGCCATCACAAACTTGATTTTGCGAAGTTTTTCTATTGCATGAGGTATGAATATTGCTATTATTATCACAACTATAGCGAATACTATGAACAAACCTGCCGCCACGACTATTTTAGCGACTATATCCGCGCTCAAACCGATTGTGCTGAGCATGGGCTCGATGTTTGCCAGAACGCCTGCAAGAGCGCCCTCTCTGAGCCCGTCCGCCATCGATGCGAATGCGGGGACGTTGAACGCGAGGTAATATCCGAGATAGCCCGCCCCGACGAAAAGTCCGAGTATTACTATCGTGCCGAGAGCGGAAACGAAACCGCTCTTGTAGCCGAGGCGTATGCACATGCAGAGGAGCGTTGCGATTACTATATCGAGGCAATAATTGAAGCCGAAATGCGTCCAAGCGGGATTTTCATAAATCTCACTGAGAGCGTTGTAAGCAACGGTTATCTGCGCGGCATCTATAATAAAGAGCGCAAGGCTTAAAAGCACCGCAAGCGCGACAAAAGTATTGACAGCGAACGTTATGCCGCCGAACACTCTGTCGACAACGCCCCAGGCTCCGCGACTTTCGCTGAATTTGCGCTTTGCATACTTGCGATATGCCTTTTTATCTCCCTTATCGAGCGAAACAAGAATATGTTCGTCGTTTTCGGTGCGATCGTCGTACTGGCGGTAAAATGAGAGCTTGCCGCTGCTTTTCATCTGCCTTAATATGTATCTTCTGACGAGCTGACAAAGTATCGTCAGAACAACCATGCTGAATGCAGCTATGGCGAGCATGACTATGCCGCGTTCGTCAAACTCTCCCAGATAGCGGTTGACAATCATCGACACGAGTACTGTGCCTATGACTACTCCGCCCCAGCACGATAATTTTGCATATCCGCGGTAAAAACCGAAAAGGAATGCAAGCACGGCTATTACTGCCACTGCTATTATTATATAGATGCCCATATATTAACCTCACTGAACGGTTATTTATTAAAATTATCTTTTAAAGTTACAATTTCGGAAAGCACCGTTATGCCGCCGTCCGTACATTTTTTGTAATACCCTGTACGCATTAGCTGGAAGGGTTTATCTTCCTCGCTCTCGGCGATATACGGTTCTGCTTTGCCGCAATATACCTTTTCGCTGTCTTTATTGAGGCGCTCGGCATAGTCCTGATCGGGATACTCCTCGTCCTTTAAAAGGGGCTGGTATCTTCTGAACTGGACGTCCCTGCCGTACTTCGCGTCTACCCAGTGAATGACGCCCTTAGCCTTTATATCGCTCTTGGCTTCGCTGCCCGAACGGGTTTCGGGGAAATAGGTGCAGAAAATTTCTTCGACCTCGCCGTCCTCGTTTATCTTTACGTCGTCGCAGCGCACGATATATGCCGATTTGAGGCGGACAAACGCGCCCTTTGTAAGTCTTTTATATTTTGGCGGGGGAACGAGAGCAAAATCGTCGCGGTCAATGTAAACCGTGCCGCTGAACTTTACAAGCCTAGTTCTGCCCTGGCCGTCTAGAGGGTTCTTTTCAAATGTAAGCTCTTCCTCTCCCTCGTAGTTTGTTATGGTAAGTTTTACGGGATTGATGACCGCCATCGCTCTTTCCGCAGTAGCGTTGAGTTCGTCGCGTATGCACTCGTCGAGCTGAGCAAGTCCCACAACCGAGTAGTTCTTTGCTACGCCGACGTCGGCACAGAATTTTTTGAGCGCCTCGGGCGGAACTCCGCGGTTTTTAAGTCCCATGAGCGTGGGCATTCTGGGGTCGTCCCAACCGCGTACGAAATGTTCGTCGACGAGCTTTTTAAGATAGCGCTTGCTCATGAGCATATTGGTTATGTTGAGCCTTGCAAACTCTATCTGTCTGGGAACGGGCGGGCGGAAGCCTGCCTTTTCGATTACCCAATCGTAAAGCGGACGATGATTTTCAAATTCGAGCGAACACAGCGAATGAGTTATGCCCTCGATTGCGTCCGACAGGGGATGAGCATAGTCGTACATGGGATAGATGCACCACTTGTCGCCCTGACGGTAATGGGGAACGTGCGCTATTCTGTAAATAACGGGGTCGCGCATGTTGATGTTGGGCGAGGACATATCTATCTTTGCCCTCAGAACCTTTGCGCCGTCGGGGAACTCTCCCGCCTTCATGCGGCGGAACAGATCCAAGTTTTCTTCCACAGTTCTGTTGCGGTAAGGCGAAGGCGTGCCCGGCGAAGTCAGAGTGCCGCGGGTTGCCGTTATCTCTTCCGCGGAAAGGTCGCACACATATGCGTTGCCTTCCATAATGAATTTTTCGGCTATTTCGTAAAGTTTGTCGTAATAGTCGGATGCGAATACAAGTTTATCGTATTCGAACCCCAGCCATTTTACCGCGTCTATTATGGAATTTACGTATTCGTAATCTTCCTTGGCGGGGTTTGTATCGTCCATTCTCAAGTTGAGTTTGCCGTTGTATCTTTCCTTGACGCCGAAGTTTATGCACAGCGCCTTGACGTGTCCTATATGGAGGTAGCCGTTGGGTTCGGGAGGAAAGCGAACGCATATCTGATTGCCTACGCTTTCGAACTTGCCCGCGGCAAGCTCCTCGTTTATTATCTGCTCAATGAAATTGGTTGCTTCGGGTAATTGCATCTTTCTGCCTTTCTCTCGTTATCAGGATAATCCCGTGATGTTGCCGTCTTCGTCTATATCTATCTTTTCCGCGCAGGGAATTGAGCCGAGCCCGGGCATGAGCATTATATCGCCCGCTATCGCGACGATAAAGCCCGCGCCGCCCTTGTATATTATATCCCTTACGTGCACTTTAAAGCCCGTAGGACGGGATAATTTTTTTGCGTCGTCCGAAAGAGAGTACTGCGTCTTTGCTATTATTACGGGCAAGCCCGAAACGCCGCTTTTTTCAATCGTCTCTATCGCCTTTTCCGCCTGTTCGGAATAAGTAGCGCCGTCGCCGCCGTAAACGTTGACGACTATGTCTTCTATCTTCTTCTTTATGCCATCGCTTAAATCGTACGCAAAGCCGAGTTCGCTCTTTTGCTCGCAAGCGGCAATTACTTCCTTTGCAAGCTCTTTGCCGCCTTCGCCGCCCTTTAAGAACACGTCGGTGAATACGGCTTTCGCTCCTGCCTGTCCGCACGCGTCTTCTACGATTTTAATCTCTTCGGGAGTATCGGTTATAAACCTGTTCATCGCCACGACGACGGGCTTTTTGTAGACCGTGCGCATGTTTTCGACGTGCTTTATGAGGTTGGGAAGTCCATTTTTAAGCGCTTGTTCGTCGCATTCGGAAAGTTTGCTCTTGTCCGCTCCGCCGTGAAGTTTTAAAGCCTTGACCGTCGCAACGACGACTATGCAGTCGGGCTGAATGCCCGCTATTCTGCACTTTGCGTCGAGGAATTTTTCCGCTCCGAGGTCCGCGCCGAAACCAGCTTCGGTTACGGCATAGTCGGCATAAGTCATTGCGGCGTAAGTTGCGCGCACGGAGTTGCAACCGTGAGCTATGTTGGCAAAAGGTCCGCCGTGAATTATTGCGGGCGTGCCTTCGAGCGTCTGCACGAGGTTGGGCTGCAAAGCGTCTTTTAAAAGCGTAGCCATTGCGCCCTCTGCCTTTATCTCGCGGGCGTAGACGTATTCGCCCTTTTCGTTGACGCCGATTATTATGTTGCCCAGCCTCTTTTTGAGGTCGGCAAGATCGCGTGCGAGGCAGAGTATCGCCATAACCTCGCTTGCGGCGGTAATTTCAAAACTTTCTTTCCTTTCGTAGCTTTGGCAGCCTTTCATTTTGCCCGCTTCCGAGGAAATGGTTATATCCCTCAGGGCGCGGTCGTTCATGTCCATGCAGCGATGGAAAAGAACTTTTTTTATGCCCAGTCTGTTGCCGCGGAAGATGTGGTTGTCTATCATGGCGCACAGCAGATTGTTGGCAGCCGTTATCGCGTGAAGATCGCCCGTAAAATGCAGGTTTATGTCCGCCATGGGAACGACCTGAGCATATCCGCCGCCGGCTGCGCCGCCCTTGACGCCGAAAACAGGACCTAAAGAAGGTTCCCTCAAGGCAAGGCAGACCTTTTTGCCAAGCTTTGCCATACCGTCGGCAAGACCTATGGAAACAGTCGTCTTGCCTTCGCCGCTCGCCGTGGGGTTAATCGCCGTAACGAGCACGAGTCTGGCTTTGGGGCTGAAATTTTTGCACCTGATTTTTGCTTTATATTTTCCGTACAGCTCCAGCTCGTCTTCGCCGAGACCGAGCTTTGAAGCTATCTCTCTTATGTCCTTTAACTTGCAACTTTCCGCAATCTGAATGTCGCTGAGCATTTAAACCTCTGTACAATAATATAATCCGTTACGATTATATCACACTTTAACACCAGTTGTACATAGTTTTAAGTAAATTTTTAAAAAATTATAAAAATTAGGTTATAAAATTATGAAGCCCGTATTCGCTTGACTTGAACGGGCGTTTTTTATAAAATATTTTTGTATTTTATTTTGAAATTGCGCTATATTGCGCGTAAGGAGATTTGTTATGTCGCAGAACAAAAGAGCTGTTACCCAGGACAAACTGGTCGCTCTGTGCAAAAACCGCGGATTTATCTTCCCCGGCAGCGAAATTTACGGCGGTCTTGCCAATACTTGGGACTACGGTCCTCTGGGCGTAGAACTCAAAAACAATATCAAAAAAGCATGGTGGAAAAAATTCGTAACCGAAAACACCTTAAACTGCGGCGTAGACTGCGCAATATTGATGAACACTCGCACATGGAAGGCTTCGGGACACCTCGGCGGGTTCTCCGACCCCCTCATGGACTGCAAAAACTGCAAGACGAGACACCGCGCAGACAACCTTGTGGAAGCTTATGCGCAGAAACATAACCTCGATATAAAAGTCGAAGCCATGGACAACGACGCATTGGAAGCGTTCATAAAGGAACACGGCGTCGTCTGCCCCGTATGCGGCAAGAGCGATTTTACCTCGATAAGAAAATTCAACCTTATGTTCAAGACGTTCCAGGGCGTAACCGAGGACAGCGTCAACACCGTATACCTCCGCCCCGAAACTGCGCAGGGCATATTCGTAAACTTCAAAAACGTTCAGCGCGCGGCGAGAATGAGAGTGCCTTTCGGCATCGGTCAGATAGGCAAATCTTTCCGCAACGAAATCACGCCCGGAAACTTCATATTCCGCGTGAGAGAGTTTGAACAGATGGAGCTTGAATTCTTCTGCAAGCCCGGCACCGACCTCGAATGGTTCTCTTACTGGAAGGAATACTGCAAAAACTTCCTCCTCTCGCTCGGCATGAAGGAAGAAAACCTTAAACTGCGCGACCACTCGCCCGAAGAGCTTTGCTTCTATTCCAAAGCTACTACGGACTTTGAATATAACTTTGCTTTCGGCTGGGGCGAACTGTGGGGCGTTGCCGACAGAACGGACTACGACCTCACCCAGCACCAGACGGAGAGCGGCGAAAGCATGGAATACACCGACCCCGTAACCAACGAAAAATATATTCCCTATGTAATAGAGCCTTCGCTCGGCGTGGAGAGAATGGTACTCGCTTATCTCACCGACGCTTACGACGAAGAAGTGCTTGACGAGGAGAAAAAAGACGTGCGCACCGTGCTGCACCTGCACCCCTTCCTCGCACCCTACAAGGCGGCAATTCTGCCCCTGCAGAAAAACCTTTCCGAAAAGGCGGACGAAATTTACAAGGCACTTGCCAAAAAGTTCAGCGTAACTTACGACGTTACGGGTTCGATAGGCAAGCGTTACCGCCGTCAGGACGAAATAGGCACGCCTTTCTGCATTACGGTTGACTTCGACACTCTTGAAAACGACACCGTAACCGTGCGCGACCGCGACAGCATGCAGCAGATACGCCTGCCCATTTCCGAGCTTGCTTCCTATATCGAAAAGAGCCTTGAATTCTGACTTTGAATATCTGAAAATCCCCGCGGCGCAGCGCGCCGCGGGGATTATTTTTTTACTTGTATTATTGTGTGTCGACATCAAGCGGCATAATCGCATTATAATTTTACGGGGAAGGGATAAAAATACCTTCTCTTTTCCCCGAGAGCAATCCTGCCGTTCAGACGGTTTATGAGGCGCGCATCGAAGTCCTTTGAAATCTCGTCGCGCACGGCGACTATGAAACGCACGCGGTCATCGTAGTTTATGCCGCAGACCGTGCAGTCGTTCTCGTCAAAAAACTTTTTCGCGCCGTCGGCAAAGGCATAGTCTGCAATGTATTCGCCCTCGCAGCACAACTCGTAACTTACAATGTCCGCCTCGGCAAGGTTTTTGGCAACGCTGCCCGAGTATGCCCTGACAAGCCCGCCCGCGCCCAGCTTTATTCCGCCGAAGTAACGGGTAACGACAACAGCCGTCTGCACGAGCGACTTAGCCTTAAGCACTTCGAGCATGGGCATTCCCGCCGTTCCCTGCGGTTCGCCGTCGTCCGAAAAACGCATGAAATTCCCCGTTGCATCGCATATATATGCGTAGCAATTGTGCGTTGCGTCCCTATATTTCAAGGAAATTTCCGCTATGAAATTTTTTGCCTGCTCCTCGCTTTCTACGTGCGCGGAAGATGTTATAAAGCGCGACTTTTCGATTATTATTTCCGTTTGAAGCCGACCGCTTACCGACAGATAATTTTTCATAAATTTTATAAAAAAGCGGCTTTGAAGCCGCTTTTTGATTTTATTAAACGAGCACGATTTTTACGTGTACTTTTTTGCCCTTGTGCAGTACGTCGCCGGAGTTGACCTTTGCGTTAATATCCGTAACCTTCGTATCGTTGAGCGACACGCCGCCCTGAGCGACGAGCCTTCTCGCCTCGCCGTTGGATGAGCACAGTCCGGCAGCGACCAGCACGCTTATTATAGTGGAATTTTCTGCGCTGACCTGCTTTTCGGGCAGTTCGCCTTCGCCGCCAAATGCCGCCTTTGCCTGCGCGCGGGCTTTTTCAGCCTTTTCTTCGCCGTGAACGAGCTTGGTAAGCTCGAACGCGAGGATTTCCTTCTTTTCGTTTATGCGCTCAGCGCCCCATTTTTCCATTTCGGCAATTTCTTCGAGGGAGATGAAAGTGAGCATTTTTATGCACTTCATGACGTCTGCGTCGTCGACATTGCGCCAGTACTGATAAAAATCGTAGGGCGACGTCTTATTCTCGTCCAGCCAGACAGCGCCCTTTGCCGTCTTGCCCATCTTTTTGCCCTCGCTGTTTAAAAGCAGGGTTATCGTCATGGCGTATGCGTCCTTGCCGCTCTTTTTGCGGATGAGTTCGGTACCCGCTAGCATGTTGCTCCACTGGTCGTCGCCGCCGAACTGCATGTTGCAACCATAGTGCGTATTGAGATACCAGAAGTCGTACGCCTGCATTATCATGTAGTTGAATTCGAGGAAGGAAAGCCCCTTTTCCATGCGCTGCTTGTAGCACTCTGCGCGGAGCATGTTGTTTACGGTGAAGCAGGGACCTACTTCCCTGAGAACGTCGACATAGTTGAGCTTTAAAAGCCAGTCGCCGTTGTTGACCATTATAGCCTTATCTTCGCCGAATTCTATGAAGCGCTCCATCTGCTTTTTGAAGCATTCGCAGTTGTGATTGATGACTTCGTCCGTCATCATCGTGCGCATGTCCGTTCTGCCCGAAGGGTCGCCTATATGTCCCGTTCCGCCGCCGACGAGCACTACGGGTTTATTGCCCGCCATCTGCAATCTCTTCATGAGGCAGAGCGCCATGAAATGTCCGACGTGCAGACTGTCCGCCGTGGGGTCGAAACCGATATAAAAGCGCGCTCCGCCGTTGTTTATAAGCTGCCTTATTTCCTCTTCGTCGGTTACCTGCGCTATAAGTCCGCGTTCGCGGAGTTCTTCGTAAATTCCCATAACTAACCTTTCCCGTGAATGTATTTTTCTGCAAAAATAAAAGCGGTTTGCCCGCAGGTAAACCGCCTTATTCGCGATATATGCCCGCGGCAAATCAACGCATTACCAATAGCGATAATACGAATAGCCGCAGTATAAAAAATTTGCAGAATTTGCCGTAATCATATGCGAATTATAGCACGCGCGCGCAATACTGTCAAGTTATTCGGTGAAAAAATCCTGCGCGTTCAGCCTCAGTCTGGCTTTTTCTATGGCGCGCTTTTCTATGCGCGATATGTAAGAGCGGGATATACCCAGCTTTTTCGCAACCTCCCTCTGCGGCAGCGGCACGCCGTCTTCCAGCCCGTAGCGCAGCGTTATTATTGTATATTCACGCATATTTAAAATATTTTTTAAAAGTTTTACGAATTTTTCGCGCTGGACGGACTGCTCGACTTTTGAAAAAACGCTCTCCTTTTCGGCAACGACGTCCATTATGGTAAGCTCGTTTCCGTCCTTATCATACCCCACCGGGTCGGACAGCGAAAGCACGTTTTTATGCTTTTTGCCCGCGCGAAGGAGCATTAAAATTTCGTTTTCTATGCACCTTGCCGTGTATGTGGCGAGTGCCGTTCCCTTACCCTCCTGATAGGTGTTTATCGCCTTTATAAGACCGATCGAACCTACAGACATAAGATCGTCAGTGTCCGCCGCGCCCGAATACTTTTTAACTATGTGCGCCACGAGGCGCATATTGTGCTTTACGAGTATGTTTTTAGCCTCTTTGTCGCCCGCACGGGCGAGCGCGAGGTACTTTTTTTCTTCCTCCGGAGGCAGAGGTTTCGGGAATGCACCCTTGCCCTGCACCACGCCCGTAAAAAGAAAAATTTTGCTCAAAAATAGCCCTATCACATCAAAAAACATAAGCAATTCCCCTTTTTTATCAGTTTAATAGCTTATGAATTGCACGGTTTGTACTATTCAGGCGGACAAATTGTATTTTTTTAAACGGGATAATTTTATTATTTTATCTGCTCGGCTGTTCACTTTTTCACATAATTTTTAACGCGGACAGGCACTTTTTTTAATAAATTTAGGGGGGCGCGCACATGACAAAGGAGTGTTTGCGAAACGCTGGCTTTCTATACGACGCAGGGCTTTTTTTAATACAACTCAGGGCGCGCGCCGCTTAAAAAAGCGGCGCGCGCCCTGAAAATTATACCTTATTGAATTTGTTATTTTCAGCCGCCGAGGAATTCCACGCCCTTGAGCATTACGTCGTTGACGGTATCGTTGACGAGGGAATAAAATATGATTTTTCCGTGCCGCTCGCTCTTGACTATGCCCAAATTTTTGAGCAGTCTGAGCTGGTGCGAGACAGTCGTCTGGTTTATATCGAGAACGCGCGAAAGGTCGGTAACGCACATTTCCGAAATGGCAAGCGCGGAGAGCATTCTCACCCTCGTAGGGTCAGCAAAAACCGAGAAAAAACATACCACGCTGTCCAAAACGTCGCCCTCGGGGACGTACTCGCGCACAAGCTCCGCCGTTCTTCTGTCCAAAAGCATCATATCGCACGTTTCCTGCATACTATCACCTCGCTATGACAGTATACACGCTGATATGTCAATGCGTCAATATGATATTTTGGGGCGTTAAGTCGCAAAATATCTTTATTTGTCTTATTTATCCTCTATGCCCGTTACGCTGTAGCCAGCGTCGGTAACGACGCTCTTTATCTCATCGTCGGAAACGGGCTGTCTGCTGCGTATGATGGCGCATTTTTTCTTGAGTTTGACCTCTGCGGAAACGACGTTGGAAACCGCCGAAAGAGCCTTTTCCACGCGCGAAGCGCAATGCTCGCAGCACATACCTTCGATTGAGACTATCTTTTTCATAAACTTTTCTTCCTTTATGCAATTTTTATTTTTATATAACAGCAATCTGAGCGCGTTGCACACGACGAACAGCGACGAAAGCGACATGCACGCCGCGGCTATCATGGGATTGAACGAAAAACCGAGTGAGGCGAACGCGCCTGCGGCGACGGGTATCATTACAATATTGTAAATAAACGCCCAGAAAAGGTTTTCCTTTATGTTGCGCATTGCGGCTTTGCTCAAATCGAAAGCCGTATCGAGCGCGGATATATCGTCCGAAACGAGTACGACGTCGGCGGAATCTATCGCGACGTCCGTTCCCGAACCTATCGCAATTCCCACATTTGCCTGCTTGAGCGCGGGGGAATCGTTAATGCCGTCCCCCACCATGGCGACATAGCCGCCTACCGACTGAAGATTGGTTACCGAGCGCAACTTATCTTCTGGCAGAACTTCGGCTACATAATCGGTAATGCCCACGCTCGCCGCGACGGAAGAAGCGCACTTTTCGCTGTCGCCCGTAAGCATGGCAACCCTCATCCCCCTGTCTTTGAGCATGGATACCGTCTGCGCAGCGTTTTCCTTTAAAGTATCGGAAACGGCGATTAAGGCGACGACCTTGTCGTCCTCGGAAAGATACATGACGGTTTTTCCCTCTGCCGCGAGCGCGTTTGCCGCCGAACTTACTTTTGACTGTATCTTTATGCCCTTTAAAAGAGCCTCGTTGCCCAGCCTGTATTTTTTGCCCCTGCACTGCGCCGTTGCGCCCTTGCCGACGATATATTCAAAATCCGTAACTTCTTCGCCGACGGGGAAATGCTCGGTTATGCACTTAGCTATGGGATGGTTGGAATGACTTTCTATGCCAGACGCGACGGCGGTGAGATATTTTTCGTCGCCCGAAAAAATTCTGACGTCGCTGACGGAAGGTTTGCCGACAGTCAAAGTTGCCGTTTTATCGAGAAGAACGCAGTTGACTTCGCACATTTTTTGCAAAGTTTCCGCGTCTTTATAGAGAACGCCGAGGGACGCGCCTTTACCCGTAGCCGTCATTATGGCGACGGGCGTTGCAAGTCCGAGAGCGCACGGGCAGGAAATTACCAGCACGGAAAGAGCATAAGTTACGCAATGTTCGGGAACGAACTCGCCGTCGACGACGAGCCAGACTATGAATGTGAGCAGGGCGACGACTATGACCGCGGGAACGAAAATTCCCGCAATTTTATCCGCCAACTTCTGAATTGGAGCTTTGGAAGCGCCCGCCTCCCTGACCATTTTTACTATTTTGGAAAGAGTTGTGTCGCTGCCGACCTTGCGCGCGACAACTTTTATCACGCCGCCCGTATTGAGCGCGGCGCTCGTAACTTCGTCCCCTTCGGTTACCTCGACGGGCAGACTTTCGCCCGTTATTGCAGATTTATCGATAAACGCGCTGCCGCTGACAACTATGCCGTCCACGGGGACGTATTCGCCCTGCTTAACGATTACTATGTCGCCCTCAACTATCTGCGAAAGAGGCACTACGCGCTGAACGCCGTTGTATTCCGCCGTTACCTCGTCGGGGGCGAGGGATAAAAGTTTTTCTATTTCGTCGCCCGTTCTGCGCTTTGCCTTTTCTTCAAGCCACTTGCCGACATCGACGAGGGCGAGTATCATTGCCGCGCTCTCGAAATGCAGGTTCATGGCGTTGTGCATGGCGTCGTTGCCGAGAAAAATAAGCACGGTAAGTCCCAAGGAATACGCGAACGACACGCCCGAACCGAGCGCGACGAGGGTATCCATATTTGGAACGCGCCTGAAAAGCGCTACAGCTCCGCGCGAAAAATAACGGTAATTTACGCCGATTACTGCTGCTGAAATTATAGCCTGGTACAGCGCGAACCACCGCTCATTCCCCTGTGAAGGGTCTATAAAAAATGGCAGCGGCGCGCCCAACATATGCCCCATGGAGACATACATCAACGGCACGAGAAGGCAGACGGAAATTATGAAATTGATAAAGAGTATCCTTTCTTCCGAGCCTTCTTTTTTTGTCCTGACTTCCTCTTCCGTGCCGACGCCGTAGCCGAGAGACTGCACGACGGAAAAAATTTCTTCTTCCGAAATGACGCTTTCGTCGAAGTCGACCTTCATGGTCTTGCCCATCAGACTGACTTCCACAGAGTTTACCCCGCCGAGCTTGCCCACAGCGCGCTCTATGCCGGACGAGCACGCCGAACAGGTCATGCCCGTAATATTATAAGTATTGACCATAATTATCCTTAAAACTGAACTGTGGTTTAATTATATCCTTTAATTCCTATTTTGTCAATAGGAATTAACGCACTGAAAACTAACAATATTTAGATATTATGTATAATCGCGCACGGATAGCCGAAAGCGGCGACAGTCCTTTTGCATACAATGTTTCAGTTGCGTTTGAGCGACAAAAAAATTAACAAAAAACGATGGCAAAAAACGTCAGAAACAGACGGCGAAAGCCGCGTATTTTACAAAAACTATATTATGGAAAAGATTATCGCGCAAAAATTAATTTTTTGCACGATAAAACGGGCGGCACGATATGTGCCGCCCGTCAGTCTTTCAATTAATCAGTTCTTTTTGCTTTCGGATTTGGAAACAACCTCTTGCTTGTCATAGTAGCCGCAGTTTGCACATACTCTGTGAGCCTGCATCTTTTCATGACAATGAGGGCATTCTACCAGCGTAGGAGCCTCTGCTTTGTAGTTTGCAAATCTCTTGTTAGTTCTGCTCTTTGACTGTTTTCCCTTGGGTACTGCCATTTTTATCCACCTCTTCTTAATTTATCTTGATTTAACAGGACGCCGAACACTTTTCGCACAGCAACACTTTCGGCTGACTGAATACGAACGCGTCTTCCACCGCAGGCTGAATATCCAGCCTCGTGCCGTCGTAATAATAATTATCGGCGTCTTTTTTGTCGGTTACGAACAGCGCTTCGTAACTGTACGATACTTTGCCGCATGCGTCTTCGAGACAGTACGAACACTGACCTTTGAGCGCATACTCTATCGTAAGCGTAACGCCTACGCTGTCATCTTCGTAAATTTCATAACTGCCGCTCACTTTTATGTCGCCCGCTACCTCGCTGAGGGGAAGAATTAGCTTCCCTTCAGGCACGGGACATTCGTAAGCGAAGTCGCCGACGTATTTTCTGAGGGCTATTTGTTTTTTTACTTCAATAATCATAGCCGAACCGACTTAGTCAATTATATTATACGAGCAGAACTTTGTCAACTCATTTTAAAAGCAAAGAAAACTTATTTTTTATATATTGAAATTAAACGAGAGCGAGAGTTTCCCTTGCGATAACGAGTTCTTCGTTGGTGGGAATTACGAGCACTTTTACTTTGCTGCCCTTTGCGGAAATTTCGCGGATAGCGCCCGTATTTTTGCCTTCGTTTGCGTTTTTATCCAGCTTTACGCCGAGGAATTCAAGTCCTTCGCAAACGCCTGCGCGGATGGTGGGCGTATTTTCGCCTATGCCGGCGGTGAAGACTATGCAGTCAAGTCCGCCCATTGCAGCGGCGTAAGAACCCACGAATTTCTTGGTCTGGTATGCAAACATATCGAGGGCGAGCTGGCACCTGGTGTTGCCCTGCTCTGCGCCTGCGATAAGATCTCTGAAGTCGCTCGAAACGCCGGAAATACCTGCAACGCCGCACTCCTTGTTGAGGTAAGTAACCATATCTGCGGCATTGAGACCCTTCTTGCGTGCGAGGAATTCGACTGCGGATGCGTCAATGCAGCCCGAACGCGTACCCATGAGGACGCCGTCGAGGGGCGTGAAGCCCATGGAAGTATCTACGCACTTGCCGCCGTCAACGGCAGAAATGGACGAGCCGTTGCCGAGGTGACAGGTAACGATTTTAAGTTCTTCGGGCTTCTTGCCGAGGTATTTTGCCGCTTCCTGCGAAACGAATTTATGCGAAGTGCCGTGAGCGCCGTATTTGCGCACGCCGTAAGCCTTGTAATCTTCGTATTTGATGCCGAACATATAAGCCTTTTCGGGCATGGTCTGATGGAAAGACGAGTCGAAAACGAGCACCATGGGCGTGCCGGGCATGACTTCCATGCAGGCGCGAAGTCCCGTTGCCGCTGCGGGGTTGTGCAGAGGTGCAAGCTCGAACGTCTTTTCTTCGAGAGTTTTTATAACTTCGGGAGTAACGAGCGTGGGAGCTTTAAAATATTCGCCCGAAGCAACCACTCTGTGTCCCACTGCGCCTATTTCGCTCATAGAGCTTATTACGCCGACTTCCTCGTCGGTGAGAGCTTTGAGGACGAGTTCGATGGCGATTTTATGGCTGGGCATGTCCTGCTCGAACACTTTTTCCTTGCCGTTGCCCTTTGCCTTGAGCACAGAACCTTTTATGCCTATTCTTTCGACGTTGCCCTTTGCGAGAACGCCTTCGGTTTCCATATCTATGAGCTGATATTTTAAAGATGAGCTGCCTGCGTTAACTACGAGTATTTTCATTATTATGTATTCCCCTTATATTATTCTGCCTGAAGAGCCGTAACCGCTACCGTTGCCACGATGTCTGCCACGTTGCAGCCGCGGGAAAGATCGTTCAAAGGTTTTGCAAAGCCCTGGCATACGGGACCGATAGCCATATAGTTGCCGAAACGCTGAGCTATCTTGTAACCGATGTTGCCTGCATTGATGTTGGGGAATACGAATACGTTTGCATGTCCCGCAACTGCCGAACCGGGAGCTTTGAGCTGTCCTACTTCGGGAGCGACTGCCGCGTCGAACTGGAATTCGCCGTCGAGAGCAAGCTCGGGAGCCATTTCCTTTGCGAGCGCGGTTGCTTCCTGCACCTTGGGTACGGACTTGAAATATTTATCGTCGTTGCCGCTGCCCTTCGTCGAGAAGGAAAGCATTGCAACTCTGGGTTCGATGCCTGCGATGGCTTTTGCCGTCTTTGCGGAAGATACGGCAATATCTGCAAGCTGCTGCGCGTCGGGTTCGATGTTGATTGCGCAGTCTGCAAATACCGCTACGCCGTCGGGATTGTAAGGATTAGCCGAACCTTCGGGAGCTATCATGATAAAGCAACTCGAAACCGTCTTGATGCCGGGAGCGGTTTTTACTACCTGAAGTCCGGGACGGAGCGTGTTTGCCGTCGAGTGGCACGCGCCCGAAACATAACCGTCTACGTCGCCTGCCTTGAGCATGAGCGCGCCGAACATAGTTCTGTCCTTCGCCTGCTTCAACGCTTCTTCCTGCGTCATGCCCTTTGCCTTTCTTGCTTCGTAGAGTATATCGGCATAGACTGCCGTCTTTTCCGAAGTCAGCGGGTCGATGAGAGTTATACCCGTAAGGTCAACTTCGGGAGCTACCTTTTTGCACTCCTCTTCGTTGCCTATAAGAACTATTTTCGCAATTCCCTGTTTTGTAATTTCTGCGGCTGCCTGAACCACGCGCTTGTCCTCGCCTTCGCAAAGCACAATCGTCTTGTTGAGTTTTGCGGCCTTAGCCTTGATTTCGTCAAGTAACGACATATCTATTTCTCCTTAAAACGCTTTATTTATCCGTCGCGACGGTGTATAATATTCGCGACGGTTTTTTAACATTGTAATTATATAACATTTTTTTTGTATTGTAAAGATAATAATGAAAATTTGTGCGATTATTTGCGAATTTAATCCCTTTCACAACGGACACGCCTACCTGATAGAGCAAGTAAAATCTACGGGAAAGTTTGACGCCATTGTGTGCGTGATGAGCGGCAGCTTCACCCAGCGCGGCGACATAGCCGTTTGCGACAAGTTCTCGCGCGCGGTTCATGCCGTTAAGGGCGGCGCGGACTGCGTTATAGAATTGCCCGCACCCTTCGCGGTAGCCCCCGCGCCCGTCTTTGCCGAAGGCGCGGTTAAATTGCTGGCTTCAATTCCCGCCGTATGCGCTCTGGCGTTCGGTTGCGAGAAAGAGATTGACTTTTATCGCACGGCGCGCATAGCTTCGGACGAGAACGGTACTTTCCGCGAAATGCTGAATTTTTACCTCGACAGAGGCGAAAGCTACGCAAAGAGCTATTCTTCCGCGCTCGCCGAACTCTGCGGCGGGGAAGTTTCGTGTTCGCCCAACAACATTCTTGCAATAGAGTACGCCAAAGCGCTTTTAAAATATCGCCCCGACATGCAGCTTTTGCCCGTAGAGCGCGTGGGCGGAGGTTACAACGACTGTCGGCTTTACGAAAAATACTCTTCAGCGAGCGCCATACGCGCGCACCTCGGCGAGAGCGGCGCGCAAAACTGCCTGCCCGATTACTCTGCAAACGATTTGCCCGAAGACGGACAGATTTTAAACCGCTGGAACGACATTTTAAGTTACGCGCTCGCGCGGGCGGACGCAGACGGACTTAAAAAAATTTTCGGCTGCGCCGAAGGACTGGAAAACAAGCTTAAAAGCCTTTGCACCCTGCCTGCGGAAGAGGTTATAAAAGAGGCGACGAGCAGAAGATACCCCTCTTCCCGCATAAAGCGCATACTCGCGGCTAACGCCCTCGGACTGTACCAAGGCGACGCGCGCGCAATGCTTGACGGAGCGGGTTACATCAAACCGCTGGCGATAAGGGGCAGCGTTTGCGACGAACTGATGAAAGAGCTCGCGCTTTCGCCTTTTCCCGTGATAATAAAACAGCGCGATTTAGAGGCGCTGGACGCGCTGTCGCTCAAGATGTACAACCTGACTTCCGCATGCGACGACGTGAGAGCCGTCGCGGCAAGAGACAGAGCATACGATTTCACGATTAAAAAAGTATGACATTTTAAGACGGCTTTAAGCATTGCCGTATCGGACTTTGACGGGTTTAAATTATTAAGAAAAATATGAAATTGAAACGCCGCGCCGCACTTAAAGTGCGGCGCGGCTGTCTTTATATTTACATATTTTGCGCCGCCGCGCGAAATTTTTCGCGCGGCGGCGCTTTGCCTGTCTTTTAGTTTGTTCCCTCGCGCAAATCAGCCTATTTCTGCGCGAATGCGGCGGAGGGCAGATTTTTCGAGACGGGAAACCTGCGCCTGCGAGATACCCACCTGACCGGAAATTTCCGTCTGCGTTTTGCCCTCGAAGTAGCGCAGCAGCACTATGCTCTTTTCCCTGCCGTCGAGCTTGGAAATCGCCTCGTAAAGCGCGGCTTTTTCCGTCCACGCCTCGTCGTTGTTTTTCTGGTCGAAAATCTGGTCTACGAGAAGCAGTTCATCCCCCGACTTATTATAGACGGGGTCATACAGAGAAACGGGGTCGGAAATGGCGTCGAGCGCGTAGGCTACTTCCGAAACCGCAATATTCATTTTGCCCGCTATTTTATCGTAAGTAACGTTTTCGTCGTCGACTTCCAGTTCTTCCCTCACCTTTAAAATTTTATACGCCGTGTCCCTTATGGAACGCGAAACGCGCAGGCTGTTGCCGTCGCGAAGATAGCGCTTTATCTCGCCCATAATCATCGGCACGGCGTAAGTGGAAAAGCGCACGCCGACGCTCGTATCGAAATTGTCTATCGCCTTGATAAGCCCCACGCAACCCGCCTGAAAGACGTCGTCCGCGTTAGCGTTTTTAGCCCAGAACCGCTTGACGAGCGAAAGAACAAGGCGCATATTGCCTATCGTAAATTTTTCCCTCGCCTCTTCGTCGCCCGCCTTGAGGCGGCGCATAAGCTCGTCCTGCTCCGCCGCGCTCAGCTTGGGCAGACCCGACGTATCCACTCCGCAAATGACAACTTTTTGTAACATAACGCACCTCCTATGTACAAAAATAAATGTGCGCTAAAACAAAAAGTTTAATGTTTTACTTACAAATAAGCGAGCATAAGTTAGGGCGTTTAGCGGCTTATATGCGTCGGCTTATATCCTTTTTGAGCTTTACAATTATTTTCTTTTCAAGCCTTGATATGTAACTTTGCGAAATGCCGAGGCTGTCGGCGACATCCTTCTGCGTCATTTCCTCACCGCCGTCCAGACCGAAGCGCATGCGCATTATTTTTTGCTCCCGAGGCGAAAGGCGGGAAAGCGACGATTTTAAAAGCTCCCTTTCAACTCCGCCCTCTATGTCCGAATAGACGCAGTCGGCGTCCGTACCCATGACGTCGGAAAGGAGAAGCTCGTTGCCCTCCCAATCGGTGTTGAGCGGTTCGTCAAATGAAACTTCCTGTCTGAGCCTGGAAAGCCTGCGAAGATACATTAAAATTTCGTTTTCTATGCAGCGCGAAGCGTAGGTTGCGAGCTTTATGTTTTTATCTGCCCTGAAAGAATTTATAGCCTTGATAAGTCCTATCGTTCCGACCGAAACGAGGTCGTCGCCGTCTGCGCCCGAACCTTCGAACTTTTTGGCTATGTAAACGACGAGGCGCAGGTTGTGCTCGACGAGTTCGTTGCGCGCCTTGCTGTCGCCGCCTTCTAAAAGCTCTATCGCCTCCCTCTCTTCGTCGCCCGAAAGGGGCAGGGGCAGAGCCTCGGTGCCGCATATGTAATCGAGAGTGTTTTCGCCGAATATCGAACGTAAAAATTTTTTGAGAAAATCAAGCATCATTCCGCCTCCGCAATGTCGGGGTGAAGAACCGCCAGCCCGTCCTTGCAGGAGCTGACGCAAAACAGCACTCCGCGTAAAGTAACAATCCTTTCTCCGTAGTCTATTTCTATTTTATCGGCGGTAAACACGGGCAATTTTCCCTTGCCCGACACAGTATGTACAGAAACGAAATTTTTTATTCCGTCAACGTTCACTATTTTATTTGCGTCCCCCGAAGAAATTACGCTTACGGGACTTCCCATGCGGTAAACTTTGTTGCCGCTGTCAAAAAACGCGTTCACCTTTATACTGCGTTGCCCCGCATATATGCGGCAGGCAACGTAAGTTTTTGCCATTTTGGAAATAAATTTGGAAGCAATCTTTTTCACCGCGAGCGCGAGAGCGAGTGCGGCAAAAAGCGGTATTCCGACGGGGACGGAAGAAAGAATTACTCCCCCGCCCTGCGAATACGCAGTCCCCGTAAGGGAAAATACGGCTATAAGTCCGCCGCCAAGGGCGAATGTGGTCAGGGAGAACGCCGCGGTATATTTAAGATATGCTTTAACGCTCTTAAATATGCCTGCCGCCAGGCACAAGAGCGCGCCCGCAAAAAGTTTTATGGCGGTCGCTATCCAGCCGCCAAGACCGAACAGCGGAAACGCTACGGCGAAGCACGCGCCCAGCACGGAAGCCATGCTTATGCGCCAAAGTCCCGCGCGATTTTTGGTTATAGCCTTCGCCGCAAACAGCAGGCAGAAATCCATGCAGAAATTTTCGGCGAGAGCATACTCGATGTAAACCTGCATTGCGGGTTGTATTATAAAGCTGTAAGCCTGACGAAAAATGTAAAAAAACGGCGCTTTTTGCACAAAAACGTCGTTTTTAAACCTTTGTATAATATGTTAGAGGGGCATTTCTTCGAGAATGCTTTCAATTTCTTCTTTGGACTTGCAGGCAAAGAGCCTGAGTTTTAACGCCGCCGCGCCGGATAGTCCTTTTGAGTAAAACGCAAGCATTTTTCGCATGTAGACGGTTGCGAAGCGCTCGTCGAACAGGCGGAAAGTTTCACTTAACTGACGGCGGATATAAGCCTTTTTATCGGGCGCGCCTCCCCCCGTAAGCTGAGCGAAAATGAACGGGTCCGAAAGCGCCGCGCGCGCAACTGCCACTCCGTCCGCTCCCGTTTCCGACATGAGTTTTTCGGCGTCCGAGGCGCTGAAAATGCCGCCGTTGGCTATGACGGGTATTTCTACCGCCGACTTCGCGAGCGATATCTGATTATAGTCGACTTCGCCCGAATAAATTTTATCGCGCGTTCTGCCGTGAATTGTTATCATGTCCGCGCCCGCGTCGCGCATGGCTACGGCAAAGTCGCGCGTTATGATATGTTCCGCGTCAATACCAATTCTGAATTTGACAGACACGGCTTTGCCAGATTTTTTGCACTCGGACACGATTTTCTGCGCGAGCGGAATATTTTTAAGCAGAGCGCTGCCCTCGCCGTTATTGAAAATTTTAGGCATGGGGCAACCCATGTTAATATCTATAAGTTCAAAGGGCGCAATGTCTTGGCTTTCGGCAGCTTTACGCATATAATACGGGTCTGAGCCGAAGAGCTGAACCGCCCTTATGCCCTCCTGCCCGTCGAGCATTAAAAGCTCGCGAGTGTTTTTGCTGTTATAGCAAAGACCTTTTGCGCTGACCATTTCCGTAAAGGTAAGTCCCGCGCCGAGGTCGTAACACATTTTTCTGAAAACGCAGTTGGTATAGCCTGCGAGCGGAGCCAAAAAGACGTTGTTGCGCGCGACGAGGTTGGCTATTTTAATTTTCTTTAGTTGCATTTTTTGCCCGTAACCAATACCAGTCGTATTCCTCGTCGCAGAGGTCGTTAATGTTTTTGCCTTCGGATAAAATTATGTCTTCAAACGCTTCGAAGCGCTTTATGAATTTATCCGTAGCCTCGGCTAGCACCTGTTCGCTGTCCACGCCCGAAAGTCTGCATGTGTTGACCGCGGAAAAGAGCAGATCGCCCGCCTCTTCCGCCACGGCGCGCTTGTCGCCATCCTGCAGAGCTTTGAGAAGTTCTGCCGCCTCCTCGCCCATCTTTTCGGTTGCGGAAATTGCCGAAATAAAGTCCATACCGCACTTTGCCGCGCGCTTGCCCACTTTCTGCGCGCGCATGCAGGCGGGGAAATTGGAAGGAACTGCCTTGAGGCTTTGGGTGTAAGTGGTCTGGTGCTTTTCCTTCATCTTGTTCTTTTCCCATACGCCGAGGGCGGAATTTTCATCCTGTGCCTTGTCCCCGCCGAATATGTGGGAATGGCGGAATATAAGTTTTTTGACAACGCGGGTTATCACATCGGTAGAATTGAACGCGCCCTGCTCGTTCTTCATTACAGCGTGGAATGCCGCCTGAAGAAGGACGTCGCCGCACTCTTCCTCCATGCCGTCGTCGTCATCGCGGTTGATTGCGTCCACAAGCTCGTAAGCTTCCTCTATCATGTTCTGCTTTATGCTCTCGTTGGTCTGCGCTCTGTCCCAAGGGCAACCGCCGGGCGCGCGCAGAAGCTCTATCATGTGTTCGAGGTCGGCATAGTCGTACCTTTCTTTTTCGAGAAAAGACTTTTCCTCCACCGCCACGGCGCAATCGGAAGAATAATTTTTCATTCTGTCGATTTCGTAAATTTTAATTTTTACGGCTCTTTCCGCGCTGACGAAAGTGCAGAGCGTTTCTTCGCCGAAAAGGTCGGAAAGTTTTTGCTTTACGACGCCCGCAAGGTATTCGTCGTCTATGTCGTAAATTACGGCGGCGGGGCAACTTTTGAGCTGTTCGACCGCATACGCTGAAAGCGCGGTAACTGAAAAACTTTTAAGTCCCGCCGCATCGCGCGCATAGGATATTTTGGAAACGCCTTCTAAAACAACCGTATCCTTGTGCGAGGAAAGTATTAACTTGCAGGCTTCGTCCTCGCAGACGGCGCCGTCCACGCAGTAAACCACGGGACTTTCTTTTGCCGCAGACGTGATTTTTTTTGCAAGGTTTTTGTTTAAAGTATCGAAATTGCGCGAACGCTCGAACACTTCGTCGAGATATTCGACTTCATACTTTGCAATCTGCGCGTAAGCCGCGCCGCTGGACGTGCGGGCAAATATTTTGCCCGCGCCGTTCAATGCTCTTTCAGCCGACAGCGTCATATCGCCGTCTTTTACTCCAAGTCCTATCAGCGTTATTTTCATTTGTTTTACCTCTTACTCTTATAATATACCAGAGATTGAGCAAAACCGCAACAAAATAACAGATATTTGAAGCTACAGCCGCGCCGCATACCGAAAGTGGCGTGAACGCGGCGAGAAGAGCGGATAAAATTACGCGCGCCACGGAAGTTACCCACTGCGTTATCGTGCCGCACAGCGGTTTGCCGAGAGCGGTGAGGCACGCAGAAGACGTCTGCACGAGCGAAAGAGTTACGGCGTTTACGCTCATTATGCGGACGAGAACGATTAAAAGTTCCCTTTCCGAGGAAGACAGCGAAGAAAAAATTATATCCGCCGCCAGAGGCGCAAACACATAGAGCGCCACGGCGCAGGGCGCAGCCACGGCGAGGGTTATGGTCAGCGCTTTGCGAGCGCAGAGCTTGGCTTGAGCCATTCTGCCGCTCTGGGCGAGGGGCGAAATGCGCGGCACTCCCGCGGCGGCAAGTCCGTAAGTCAGCGAGACGGGAAGATTTATAAGTGTAACCGCACAGCCCGAAAAAATGCCCCACAGCGATGTTGCGTTGTCGGCAACTCCGCGCAGTATCCACACGAGCAATATGCTTTCGGCGAGCTGACTCAAGGGCATTGCCATTGCGGTGAAAGTGAGCGGTATTGTATATTTTAAGATGGGTTTATAGTAGTCCGACGGGCGGAAATACAGGGGCGCTCTCGCTCTGGGCGAGCGAAGATATAGAGCCGCCGCAAGGCATGCGGAAAACACTTCCGAAAGGGTAACCGCAAGCACCGCCGCCGCAACCGCGCGGGAAACGTCGGCGCGGAAGACATAACAAAGCGCTATGCCCGCGACGACTTTTATTAGTTGTTCGGCGACTTCCGTTACGGCTGTGGGCGTCATGTTGCCCTTGCCCTGAAAGTAACCGCGCACGACCGAAATCACAGACACGAAGAATACAGACGGCGCGAGCAATCTGCAACAAAGCGCAACGGCAGGCTCGCCCTGGGCGGCGGCGAGGGGCGTTGACAACTGCAGCATTACAAGCGAACCGACAAAGCCGAAAAAGCCGTAAAGCCTTATTGCAGAACGCTCCGCAAAAGCGCATTGCCCCGAGGATATTATGCGGGCAATGCCCGTAGGTATGCCGCTGGCGGAAATTGTTAACAGTATGCAGTACAGGGGATAAACCATCTGGTATATGCCCATTCCGTCGCCGCCGAGAAAGGCTAAAAGAGGTATACGGTAGACTGCGCCGAGCAACTTGGACAAAAAGCCGCCCGCCGAGATGACGAGCGCGCCCTTTATATACGACTGTCCCGATGTCCTTTCAATTTTTCTCATTCAAACTGATTGGCGAGTATGGTTGCCGAAAGCTGGGCAAGTTTGCACGCCCCCGCCTCCATCTTTACGCCCTGTTCGTTTGAAACGAGCGCGACCGCGCCGAGGCAATCGCCGCCGCTGACTATGGGGACTATGACCTGCGCCGTTATGGAACATTCGCCGTCGTCAGTTATGGGAACTATGTCGCCGCCCTCCGCCGCGTTTGCGACATAGCTCTTCCTTTCGGAAAGAATTTTATCCAGCTTTTTTGAGATGGTTTTGCCTGAAACCTCCCTCCTGCCGCTGCCCGACGCGCAGATTACCTCGTCGGTGTCGCAAATTAATGCGAGATAGCCCGATAAATCGTTGAGGCTCTTTGCCGTCCCGCACGAAAATTGCCCCAGCGAGGCTATGGGCGAATATTTTTTGAGCATGAGTTCGTCGCGGTCGGTAAAAATTTCGAGCGGATCGCCCGATTTTAGTCTGAGCGTAGAGCGGATTTCCTTGGGAATAACCACCCTGCCCAGTTCATCTATTCTTCTGACTATGCCGGTTGCTTTCATAATTTCTCCTTTAATTTACATTTATAGAAAAAGTATGTGAATGCGGAAAAAGTTTATACTTGCAACGGCGTCGATAATATATAATTTTATATTTGAAAAATAATGAAGCCGCCCGCGCAGCGGCGCTGCGCGGGCGGCATTTAACCTGAAAAAAATTAAGTTATGTCCTTGAGCGAGGAAGACGCAGAAATTATGCCTGTAGCGTAAACGGTTATCGAAAAAGAATATGTGCGCCCTTCCGAAAGGCTGACGCCCGAAAGCTCTCTGTCGCCCGATGCGAGATGAGAAATTATTTTCCATTTCTGCGCGGGGTTGATATAGTAGATAAAATCAAAAGTACCCGCTTCCGCCGAAGCGCACAGGGCGCTGTTCCACTCGTTTTGCCCGTCCTGCCAGAAAAGAGTGCAACTGCCGTCCACGCCCGAATAACAGTTATCCTTTATGGTAATTTTAAGCGCGCTCTTTTGTTGCCAATGAGCATAAAGAGTTATGCTTTCACGCCCGTCCGCAGCCTTAAGAAGGGTAACTTCGCCACCCACTCTTTCGCCACCTTCGGGCAATGTGTACCAACCGTCGAACACGTAAGCTTTCTCCGCGTCGAAGTCGTATATTGAACACTCCTCCGCGCTCGGAATATAACTTTCGGCAACGGAAAGAGCTACTCGTTCTTCCTGCGGGGCAAGCTGACTGTAATTTTCGTCCGCATTATTGGCGTTGAAACTGACGGAAATATATTCGCCGCCCGTATAACTGAAACCTACGGTCTGCGTTGCGGGAATTACCCATCCCGCCGCGGCGACGGGTACCGCGACGGCGCAGACTGCCGCCGCGAGAGCGATTGCTGCCTTTTTCAATCCGTTACCTCCTTATTATTTGTTTAATTTTATCACACTGCACGCATTTTTTCAATATATTTGCATAAAAAAATATCCGCCGCCTTTAAAGTTTTTAAAGGACGGCGGACAAAAAACCGCGATGAAATAAATTTTTTCAAAACGTAAGAATGCGCATTAAAATTTATTTATTGTTAGTTTCTTCGGCACGGCTTTTAGCCTTGCGGGAAAAGAGCGTGAAGTACATTATCAGCATGCCGACGACGAAAGAAACTGCGTCGGCTATGGGAGCGGAAAGAAGCGCGCCTTCCAGACCCATTCCCAAAGGAAGCAGCAAGATGAGCGGAACGCTCAATACAAAGTCCCTGAGAAGAGAAAGCGCCATGGAAAGCGCGGGCTTGCCGAGCGCCTGCAAGAATATGCTTGTCGCCTTTTGTATGCAGCAGAGAATTATCGTGCAAAGATAAATTCTGAAAGATATGGCGGCAAATTGCAGATAGAGAGCGTCGCCGCTGCCGAATATCTGAATTATCTGCACGGGGAAACATTCAAAACATATAAGCGCTACCGCGCCCACCGCCGCTTCCGCGATGAAGATAATTTTATAAAGCTGCCTTACCCTAGCCATATTGCCTGCACCGCAGTTATAACCTATTATCGGCTGCGAACCTGCAGCAATGCCGACTACGACGGAAATAACTATCTGGAAGACCTTCATGACTATGCCGAGGACGGTCAAAGGAATGTCTTCGCCGTATTCCGACATGGCGCCGTACTTCGTGAGAACGTTATTCATGCACGCAATGGTTACGACTATGGAAAGCTGCGTTAAAAAACTGCTTATGCCGAGCAGACAAATCTTTCCGAGAAGTCTGAAATCGGGCATAAAACTTTTGACCTGCAACTTAAACGTGCGAGGGAAAAAGAGATAAATTACCGAAAGCACGGCGGAAACGATTTGTCCTGCCACCGTTGCGAGAGCTGCGCCCGTAACGCCCCAATGAAGCACGAAAATGGCAATGGGGTCGAGAATTATATTCATAACGCAGCCGACCGAGATTGTAATGAGCGCAAAAGCGGGACTTCCGTCCGCCCTTATAACCGAGTTGAGCGCGTTGGCAAATATGTAAAAAGGCAGACCTATGAGGATATAGTCGAAGTATTCGCGCGCATAGCCGATATTGCCCTGCGTTGCGCCGAATGCCCAGAGCACAGGTTCCTTTATGAACACGAAAACCACAGTTATTATAACGCCGATTGCGACGGAAAACATAATTGCGGTTGCAACCGAGCGGTGAGCGTGTTCCTTATCGCCCTTGCCCTGGCAAAGGCTTAAAAATGCCGCGCAACCGTCGCCTATAAGAAGCGAAAAAGCGAGCGCTATAATAGTTATTGGGAACACAACGTTTGTTGCGCCGTTTGCAAGGTAATTTATGCCGTTGCCTATGAAAATCTGGTCTACGAGGTTGTAAAGCGATGCTATGAGCAAGGAAAGTATGCAGGGTATAGCAAACTTAAGTATCAATTTGCCCAATTTTTCGCTGCCGAAGTAATTGTTTTCTTTCTGTTCCATGGTATCTCCCGCAATATAAATTTACAAAAAAAAGCTGTATCCCTGAGCGACGCCCTCGCCCATAAGCTACAGCTTGATAAATTTTAACAGATTGAAATTTTTTTCGTAAGCGTTTTGACGCAGTTTTTTTTAGATATTTTAATATTTATTTCGATTTTCGGAAAAATTAACTCATTTGCGGCACATAACTTTTGCCTTTACGGGATAAATACTGTCCTCCGTTCGGATTATCTGACCTATTTCGTCCGCCGTTATGCACCCTTTGCGGGGATTTTTGACGGATAAAATTTTACCCTTGACGTCCGCGCGGACGTCGCTGTACTCAAATGCGAGGTCGCAATCTTCCATCGTGCAATTTATAAGCTTTAAATTTTTGCAATAGCATAGCGGCTGCGTGCCGATTATTCTGCAATTTATAAATGTAAGCCCTTCCGAATACCAACCGAGATACTCGCCCTTTACAGTGCTGTCGGTAACGGTAACGTTCTTTGCGTGCCAGAATGCGTCCTTGGTATCGAGATTAGAGCGTGAAATATGCAGATTGCGGGTATATTGGAAAGAGTACTTTCCGCTGAAATTCAGCCCCTCCGCCACTATATTTTTGCACTCGAAAAAGCCGTACTCCGAATTGACGGTGCAATTTTTAATCTTTATGTAACCGCTCCTCCAGCAGAACTCGGGGGAATTGACGTTGTCGTTTTCGAGGGTAATGCGACTACACTCCCTGAGAGCTTTTATGCCGTTCATCGCGCTGTCAGAAATTTTTACGTTTTTATCGTACCACAGCGCAGCCCTGCAATTTTCTGTAAGCTCGCCGCCCGAAATTTCCAGACCGTCGATGTGCCAGAACGGATACCTCAGGTTCATATAGCAATCTTTCAGCACAATATTTTTGCACTCTTTGAGCGCGGATTCCCCGTCCTCTTCGCCGTCGAACGAGCATTTTTCCAACACTAAATCGTGGGAATTGTACAGGGCGCGCTCCTCGCCAAATCTTTGATTTCTTATTATATTCATAATGCCTCTTAAGTATCTTTAAAACCGTTTTTCAATTATATATAAACTGTCTGCGCTTGTTTGTAACGCAAAAATATAATTTTGCGGCGACTCACTCGTCTTCCGTCCCGCCTTCCTGCGCTTTACGCATGTCGGACGGCAGAGAAAGCAGTTTTTTATAAGTTATATCCGTAAGGAAAGCTCCGAGCGGCGCGGTTATGAGTATAGCAAGTACGGCAGCCGTAAGTATGGTCTGTCCGCAGGCAAGCCCCGCCGCAAGCGGCAATGCGCCTATAGCCGCCTGAACGGTGGCTTTGGGGCAATAAGCTATCATGCAAAACAGTCTTTCCTTAAAATTGAGCGCAGAGAAAGATACGCATACCAACACGCCGAGCATGCGGAATGCCAACGCTATGAATATTGCGCAGATTATAAGTCCGCAATTGCCGAGCGCAATAGCGCCTACCCCGCGCAGGGTTTCGGGTAAATTCCAACTTCTCAGTAATTCTTTTCCTTTCTCGCTGTCAAAAACTTCACGCTCTCTGTGTACCCAAACAGAGCCGAGGCCGAGGGAATGGGCGGCAATCATCATATTTTCAAGAACGCAGCTTCCGTCCTCCACAAACGTATTTGCCTTTCCGTCGGCGAGGACAAGAATGATTACGGGTGCCCCGTAGTAAGGGTCGGTATCTTTGCCCATGACTTCCGCGTTCAGGCGCGCTATCTTATCGCGATATGCGGCGTCTTTGACGGCTACG
>CASDOP010000010.1 GCA_949282385.1 uncultured Clostridia bacterium | reverse complement strand
CTTGTCGATAAGGTGTATGTCCACGAAGACCGCATAGAACTGATACTGAACTACACTGGCACGCCGCCTAAACCAAAACGAAGAATAGACGATAAGCCCGAGAGCCCTGAAGGTGAAAGCCTTCGGGGTTCTCTCATTTTTACGACGGAAGCTTCCGTTGATGTATATTCCTATAAAGGCAGAAATAAAAAAGGCCTTGAACCAAAATTCAAAGGCGTCTGCAAAAAGTCTGTTTTAATTGAGATATAGGAGGAAAATCAATGATTATTGCTGTTCAAAGGTGTTCGGGCGAGGTTAAGCAAACGCACTATCTCCTATACTAATCACACTGTTGCCTATTGTTACGCTTGTTAGAGAGGGGCACCAACTGAACGCAAAGCTTCCAATAGAGGTTACACCGTTGCCTATTGTTACGCTTGCTAGAGAGGGACACCAACCAAACGCATAATCTTCGATACTTGTTATACTGTCGGGAATGGTTATGCTTTCAAGCGAAGCGCAATTATAGAACGCAGCTTCACTTATAGAGGTAACTGGCAGACCGTCATAAAAAGACGGTATAAGCACATTACTTTCAGTAACCGAGCCGATGCCTGTTACTTGATATGTATTATTGCTTAAAAGAGTGTATTCAAATGTGGTTTCATCATTTCCTTCGCCGTTGCAGGCGGGAAGGGCGAATGCAAGGCACAGAGCCGAAGCAAGCGCAAGCACCAAAATCAAAATTTTGCGTTTCATATTTTTCTCCTTTTGCTGTCAATTAAAAAATATATTCTATAGAAGACGCACCCTGCATTGTATCTTCGACTACCACTCAACAATTTTTAAACCAGACAAAAAAGTGAGGAATAAAATGTATTATCGCACCTTTTCACTTTTTGCCGAAATTGTTTATACTAACTATATATCACAAACAAGCAATTTTTGCCGCGCGTCAGCTGAAAGATTTATGTTGAACCGCAATCAATTCAACGCCTCATAAATTAGCACCATTCTTGCAAGCTCTTCCCCGTTTTCAGCCGAATATATGACGGTTACATACTTCAATTCAGTTTCCGTGAACTCAACATACATTTCCTGGTATGCATAAGAAGGAAAAGAGGTCTGCGAATAATCGATGTCAAGCACATACCTGCCTTCATCATAATGATAATCGTAAGCGTATGTAATACCTGCGGTAAGTCTGACACGAAACTCACCGTATCTGAAACATGCGTTCGAACCGACAAAGAGAGTGCTTACGGTAGCATTGGCATCGGGATCATTGTCGCTCGTTTCTTCACCGACAAAATAATAAACCGTATCGGTAGGATTTTCACTCTCCTGCTGACAGGCACAAATTGCCGCACACATAAAAACCGCCAAAAACATTGCAACCGCACAAAAAAACTTTTTCACGCCCGCTACTCCTCACAAAAAACTTTTATAGCAAAAATGTATTTTGCACATACTATTATATAAGAAGATTTCTTCTTGGTCAAGATTATTAAGAAGATTTCTTCTAAAATATCGGTATGAATATAGGAACGAACATAAAAGAACTGCGCATAGAGCGCGGGCTGTCGCAGGCGGCGTTGGCAAAAGCCATAGGCGTTAGCCAGAAAGCGATAGACTATTGGGAAAGGGGCATAAACGAACCGAAAGCGAGCTTTATAGTGATGCTTTCTGATTTTTTCGAGGTGAGTTGCGACGAACTGCTGCGCAGACAACCTTAAAACAAATATTATAAAGACATGTGTTGCAAATAATTCTAAACATTGAAACGCCCGCCCGCAGACAGCTTCGTCTGCGGGCGGGCTTTAAATTTATAGGGCGCGGCGGAAAAATTTTTCCGCCGCGCCAAGCAAATTTTAAAATATTCATTTCCCGCCGCAAGATTTTTAAGCACATCTTTTTGCCGCGGACTTCAGATGTAAAATTAATTACATGAAATTAAGTTTATTTGCAACCTTTATTTGTCCTTATCGTCGCTCTCGCCGAGAAACTGCTTTACGATTGACGCGCCTATCTTTTTGCCTATGCGCACCTTGAAAGGCTCTTTTTTGGGCTTGGTGTACACCTCTATGCTGCCAGTAAGGCGCATATCCTTGCAGGGATTTTCGGGAACATACTTGCATTCCACGGCATAATCAAACACATTTTTCAGAACGCCTTCCACCGTAGCTTTATCCGCCTGCGGAGCGTTGTCTATGGCGGCAAAAATCTGGCTGACGCCCACCGAACCTATTTTGCGGTTGCCGAGCGCGGGGTTTATGTATTCGTCTATGCACCTGCCTATGTCCTCGAGCCTGGATTTTTCAACCTTCTGCGTGGAGGCGAAAGCGGGACTTGAAGACGACGCATACTGATACCATTCCAGCGCGACGGCGGAAAACTTGATTTTTACCTTTGAAGGAGAGATGAGCCAGCGCGCCATGCCGCCCAGTCCGCCGCATAAAAGGGGAACGAGCGAAACTATTATAGAGATTATGGAAAGTATCAGAGCGACCGTTCTGAACGCCAGCCCTACGCTGTCGGCGGCGTTCTGCGAAAACGCGACAACTACTGCGAAGATACTCATCACGAGCGAGGCGATGCGCACGAGATAGCGTATTATTTTTAGCGCCCTGTTGTTGCGGCTGACCGTCTTGGTGGTCGAGTTTTTGCGCGTTACGACGGCACATATGCCGAGGGCAACGACCAAAGCACCGTATGCGCCGAGTATGCCGTAAACGGCAACCTGCCAGCCCTGCGAGAGCGTGGAAGATATGCCCACATACAGCACGAGCGCAACATATATCGCCGTGAAAATGATCGAAAATACGAGCGAGGCAAAGTTGAGCCGCCTTGCAATATGCGCTCGGTTGGCGTAAATTTTTTTAATGAGACAGCGCAGGTCGTAAATGTCCTTGGCGAGCGTGAAAGTTTCCTCGCTGGAAATGGTGTGGCGCACCTCGCGCACTTCCTGCTCGTCTGTCTGCGCGGCGTCCGCCGCGGCGATCTGTTCCTTTAAATATTTATCGTCTTTCATAATTTAACCTATATATTGCGCGTACTCTTCGTACAATTCGTCAATTTTTTGTCTGACGCGCGTAATATTTTCAAGCACTTCCGCCGCCTTTTTATAGTCGGAAGAAATTTCAGGCAGGGCTAGGCGGGCGTTGAGCCGCTCTTCTTCGTCCTCGAGCGAGCTTATCTCGTTTTCCAGCCTTTTTATGGTCTGCTTTTTGGCGACCTCCTCCGCCCTGTCCTTCTTTGAGCGGTAGGACTGTTTTTCGACCTCGGCAGGTTTTTCCGCAGGTTTCTGCGCCTCGGCAAAAAGCGCCTGCCTCTGTGTGCGGGCGGCTATATAACTTTCATAATCGCCCTCAAATATATTTAATCTCCCGTCGGCTATTTCAAACACTCTGTCGGCTATCGCAGATATGAAATACCTGTCGTGCGACACGAATATGACCGTGCCGTCGAAATTTTTAAGCGCCTTTTCAAGGCTCTCCCTCGCGGGCAAATCGAGGTGGTTGGTGGGTTCGTCCATCACAAGGACGTTGCCCTGCTCGTTTTCAAACACGCACAGCGCAAGTTTTGCCCTCTCCCCGCCCGAAAGCGAACACACTTTTTTATCCATATCCTCGGGGACAAGCCCGCAGCGCGCAAGCGAAGCGCGAACCTGCGTCTGACTGTAAGCCACATGCCTTTCCCAAAGCTCGGAAAGAACGGTGTTTTGAGGATTTAGATTGAGGTTATCCTGGTCGTACACGGCGAAGCGCACGTTTCTGCCCTCTTCAACCTGTCCGCCGCCCGCCTCGACGAGGCGCTTTATGAGCGTGGACTTGCCCGCTCCGTTCTTGCCGACGACGGCGATTTTCTGACCGCGCAGAACCTCGAACGACGCTCCGTCTATGAGCGTTTTTCCTCCCGCCTCCAGCTTTAAATTTTTAACCGTAAGCACCCTTTCGTATGGCGGACGGGTGTAAGAAAAAGTAAACCTTGGCGGTGCTGGCGGAACGTAAGGCGGGGACAGAAGCTCCATTTTTTCGAGCTGCTTTACCCTGCTCTGCGCCGATTTGGCGGTCGTCGCGCGAACGATGTTTTTATCCACATATTCTTTAAGCTTTGCAATCTCTTCGCGCTGTTTCTCGTATTCCTTGAGCGCGAGCGCGTTCCTCTCGCTCTTTAAAATCTTGTACTTGCTGTAATTGCCCGAAAAGGAAGAAAGCGTTTTGTTTTCCAGCTCGAGCGTGCGCGAAGACACTTTATCGAGAAAATATCTGTCGTGCGAAACGACGAAAACCGCGCCCTTGAAATCTTCAAGGTATTCTTCCAGCCAGTACATCGTTTCCACGTCGAGGTGGTTGGTAGGTTCGTCTAAAATGAGAAGATCGGGCTGTTCCAGAAGCAGTCTGGCAAGTTTTAGCCTCGTCTTTTCCCCGCCCGACATGGTAGAAATTATTCTGTCGTAAAATGCCGCAAAGCCCATGCCGTTGAGCACGCGCCTGACCTTTACTTCAACATTGTATGCGTCGCGCGCGGCGACGAACTTTTGCAGACTTTCGAGCTTTGCGCTCAGCACGCCGTATTCGCGGCTGTCGGGCGCGCAGCGCGAAAGCTCGTCCGAAAGCGCAGACAATCTGTCTACCGCCGCAAGCTCTTCGGAAAAGACGCCCATCATCTCTTTAAATACGGTGGAATTGCTCTCCAGCCCGCCGTTCTGCTCCAGCCAGCCTATCGTCGCTCCGGTTTTGACCGTTACGCTGCCGCGCTCGGGTTGGTACACGCCCGTCATGAGCTTTATGAGCGTAGTCTTGCCCTCGCCGTTCGCACCGATTAAGGCTATTCTTTCACCCTCGTTTATGCTGAAATTCACGCCCTCGAATATTAAATTGTCGCCGTAAGAAAAAGCGGCGTCGTTAAAATTTATAATCATCAGAAATCCCAGTCGGGTATGAATTGTTCGTCCGCGCTGGCGGCGTCCTGCAAAAAGACCTTTTCAAGTCCGTATTCCCTGACCGCCGCAAGTACTTTTTTGTATTCTCTCTGCGTAATTCTGCGCTGAAGTTCGGGGAATTTTGCTATCTCGCCGTAAGGCGTGTACTGGCTCATAAGGCTGAAATACACATCTTTCCCGAGAGTTGATATGAACTTTACAACCTCAATGCTGTCGTACGAGGCGAGGGGCAGAATTAAGTGCCTTACTATGCAACCCGAAAGCATTTTTCCGTCCTCGCGCATTTTAAGCGGCTTTTCAGCCATAAAGCGCAGGGCGGGCAGGGCGTATTCGGCGTAGTTTTTCTTGCCAGTGTACCTTAAAGAAAGCGCGGGGTCGATAAACTTTAAATCGGGCAGGTAAATGTCCGTGAATTTATCTGCAATTTCCAGTGTGGAAATTTTTTCGTATCCGTGCGTGTTGTACACGACGGGTATGGACGGACGGTAAATTTCAAAAGCCCGCGCAATATCGCTTACATAGTGCGTGGGGTTGACGAGGTTTATGTTGTCCGCCCCCTGCTCCTCGAGGCTGCGGAAAATGTCCGCAAGCTCCTCAACGGAAATGTCCTTTCCTCTGCGAACGCGCGAGAGGTCGTAGTTCTGGCAGAACACGCACTTTAAAGAACAGCCGCAGAAGAAAACGCAGCCGCTTCCCTTTGAAAAGGAAATGGGCGGTTCTTCAAAGGGATGAAGATAATATTTAGCTATTTTTAAACCGCCGACGCCGCAGCCGCCCACAGAATTATTTCTGTCCGCGCCGCAGCTTAGGGGACAAAGCGTGCAATTCATGGTTATATTATAAAATAAAACGGGTTGAAATGCAAATAATTTGTTTGACAAAGGATTTGGCAATAGTTATAATATATTGGCAAACATCAAGAGTGTGCGAGGGACCGGCCCGTCGACCACACAGCAACCTGCCGAAAGCAAGGTGCTAATGCCGTACCGATGGGAAAGTTTAAAAAATATATACCCGTTCGGTAAACCGAGCGGGTTTTTCATTTATACGAAAAGAAATAAACTAAAAAAGGAAAAAGGACATGAAGAAATTTTTTACGAGCGAAAGCGTAACCGAAGGACATCCCGATAAGCTCTGCGACGGAATAGCAGACGCGATACTCGACGCAATACTTGCAAAGGACGCCGCCGCGCGCTGCGCGATAGAGTGCTGCGCCGCTTACGACAGAATGCTGATAATGGGCGAAGTAACGACGACCGCAAAGGTCGATTACGAAAAGATAGCGCGCGAAAAGATAAGAGAAACGGGCTATACTTTCGGCAATTTCGCCTTCGATAAATGCAGGATAGATATAGCAATTCACGGACAGAGCGCGGACATCGCCCTCGGCGTGGACAAATCGCTCGAGGCGAAGGACGGGGCTTGCGAGGACGAAGCCGAAATCGGCGCAGGCGACCAGGGAATGATGTTCGGCTACGCCTGCCGCGAAACCGAAGAGCTTATGCCCCTGCCCATATCGCTCGCGCACAAACTTTCGTCAAGGCTTACCGAAGTCAGAAAGGACGGCACGCTCCCCTACCTCCGTCCCGACGGCAAGACGCAGGTTACCGTGGAATACGACGGAGACAAGCCCGTGAGAGTGGAAACGGTCGTCGTTTCGGCACAGCACGACGAAAAGGTGAGCGCTGAAAAGCTCAAAAGCGACATAATAAAGGAAGTCATCAAAAAGATAATCCCCGCCGAGCTTCTCGACGAGAACACCAAGTATTTCGTCAACCCCACGGGAAGATTTGAAATAGGCGGTCCCGAGGGCGACAGCGGTCTTACGGGAAGAAAGATAATAGTCGATACCTACGGCGGCAAATGCGCGCACGGCGGCGGAGCTTTTTCGGGCAAGGACGCCACTAAAGTTGACCGTTCGGCGGCATATATGTCGAGGTATATCTGCAAAAACCTCGTCGCCGCGGGACTGTGCGACAGGGTGGAATTGCAGGTCGCTTACGCCATAGGCGTCAGCCGTCCCGTTTCGGTATTCGTAAACACTTTCGGCACCGGAAAGCTGCCCGACGACAAGCTTTGCGACATCGTAAAGGAAAATTTTAACCTCCGCCCCTACGCGATAATTAAGACGCTCGGTCTGCGCGCGCCCATCTATTCGGCGACGTCGGCATACGGTCATTTCGGCAAGAGCGGACTGCCCTGGGAAAAGTGCGACAGAGCGGAAGAACTTAAAAAATACCTCGGCTGATGATTAAAAACCTCGCAAAAGAAGTGCTTGAAGCGCTCTTTCCCGAAAACTTCACCTGCGAGCTGTGCGGCAAAGAGGTGTTCCGCGGCGAAAAGCTGTGCGCAGACTGCCTTAAGCGCGTTACATTCAACGACAAAAAGAACTGTTCTGTCTGCGGCAGAATGACGCAGACTGACGGCGTCTGTCTGGAATGCAAAAAATTTGCGCCCGCATACGACAAGGCGGTTTCCGCACTCGTATACGAAGACGGCGGAATGCAGCTTGTTATAAAATTCAAAAGGGGCAACGCGCACCTAAAAGAATACTTTGCAGACCTGCTCAAGGAAAAATGCGCCGCGCTCGGCGCGGATATTGTCTGCTTTGTTCCCATGACGGCAAAAGCCGTGCGCGCGAGGGGCTACAACCAGGCGGAACTGCTTGCAAAAGCTCTCGCTTCAAGGCTGAATATCCCTCTTTCCGGCGACGCGCTGAAAAAGACGCGCGAGACGGACGAGCAGAAGACGCTTACGAGCCAAGAGAGGCGCGCCAACGTGAAGGGGTGCTTTTCTGCGGAAAAAAGCATAGTCGAAGGCAAAAAAGTTCTGCTGATTGACGACGTGATGACCACTGGCGCAACGATAGAAGAAGCCTGCAGGCAGCTCAGAAAGAAGGGCGCTTCGGCAGTTTTCGCGGCAACGGTCGCCTCGGTGAAATTCAAGGGCGAAATTTAATAATTTTAAATTCATTTGATAATTTTTACTTTGCACGCTTTGCGTGCATTCTCCCTCTGCCATTTAGCGGAGGGCGGAGCAGAAAAATTACAAAATTTTATTTAAGCGCAAAATTCCGCGTATAAAATTAATCTGCAAAATAAAAAAACAGGCGCGGGGCGACAATCGTCGCCCCGCGCCTTTTACACATTCCGCATTCTTAAAGCGAATATTTTCCGCATTTTTTCTTGCAGGCTTACGCGCTGCTTTAGCACATATTTTCGCCGCAAAAAATTGATTTTTATTGCCCCAGCATCGCGAGGAACTGCTGCTCGTCCAAAATTTTAATGCCGAGCGATTTTGCCTTTTCGAGCTTTGAGCCCGCGTCCTCGCCAACAATTACGAGCGTGGTTTTCTTTGTAACCGAAGAGCCGCACACGCCTCCCTCTTTTTCTATCAGTTTTTGGGCGTTTCCGCGCGTCATGGACTGCAGGCTGCCCGTGAGAACTACCGTTTGCCCCGAGAATATGCCGCCTTCAACGCGTTTTTCGACTGCGGGCGAAACAAAGGAAAGCAGAGCGCAGAGTTCGCTTTTGTTCTCATCGTCCGAAAACCAGCCGACTATTGCCTGCGCGGTAATCTGACCGATATTTTCAAGCTCTGTAAGCTGTTCTTCCGTTGCCGAAGAGAGCGCCTGCACGCTGCCGAACGCCGCCGCGAGGTCGCGCGCGGCAACCTTGCCCACGCCGTCTATGCCGAGTGCGAAAATGAAACGCTCGAGAGGGATATTTCTGCTCTTCCGAATAGCCGAAAGGAGGTTGGATATTTTTTTATCCTTGAACCCTTCCAGAGTTGCAAGCTGCTCATCTGTGAGGGTATAGAGCTGCGAACAGCGCGTAAAGCCGAGTTTTTCGTTGAGCTGCGCCGCGGTAGCTTCCGAAAAGCCCTCTATATCCATCGCGTCCTTGCCTGCAAAGTGGGCGAATTTTGCCACAATTCTCGGCGGGCAGAGCCTGTTGGTACAGAAGAGGTTTGCACCCTCTTCCTTTACTTCGCTGCCGCAGAAAGGACAGGTTTTCGGCTTGGTTATATTGACGCTGCTGCCCGTGTGTACGACGCAGCCTAAAATTTCGGGAATTACCTCGTTCGAACGGCGTATGGCGACGACGCTGCCTATCTTTATATCCTTGCGCTCTATGTCGCCGAAGTTGTTGAGCGTCGCCCTTCTGACAGTCGCGCCGCCCAGCTCCACGGGGTCGACTTTTGCAAGGGGCGTAAGTTTGCCCGTTCTGCCGACCTGCCAGATAACTTCGCGCACGGTCGTCTGCGCCTCCTCCGCCTCGAACTTGAAAGCAGTCGCCCAGCGGGGAAATTTATCGGTATAGCCGAGCTTGTCGCGCACGGCGACGTCGTTGACCTTGATAACCGCGCCGTCCGTGAGGACGTCGATGTTCTTGCGCTCGATTTCTATCTTTTCGAGGGCGGAAATTATGCCCTCCTCGTCGCTGCACACCTCAAGGAAAGGATAAACCTTAAAGCGGTTTTCGCGCAGAAAATCGAACATTTCCGTCTGCGAGGAAAACTTTTTGCCCTCGATGTAATTTACGTTGTAAAAGAGAATTTCCACTCCCCTTTCCGCCGTTACGGAGGGGTCGAGGTTGCGCACCGCGCCCGCAGCGGCGTTGCGCGCGTTCTTGAGTTTTTCCTGCGCATTCTCGTTGTATTTTTCGAGGACGGAAAGGGGTATGACCGCCTCGCCCTGCACTTCCATAAGCCCCTTGAAAGGCACTTTGAGCGGAAGAGATTTAACCGTCAGACACTGCGCGGTAACGTCCTCGCCGACGACGCCGTTGCCGCGCGTCGTCGCGCGCACGAACTCGCCGTTTTCGTAAGTTATGCACATGGTCAGGCCGTCATACTTGTATTCCACGGTGAAATCCGCGTCCGGCTTGACCTTTTTGATACGCGTAACGAACGCCGAAAGGCGATCGTAAGTTACCACTTTATCGAGGGAATACAGCCTTGCAATGTGCTCGTGCTTTTCAAACGCCTTGAGCGGCTGTCCGCCCACCCTGCGCGTGGGGCTGTCGGGCTGAACTATGCCCGTCTGCCTCTCTATTTCGACAAGTTCGTCGTAGAGCCTGTCATATTCCCTGTCAGAAACCGAGGGATTGTCCAGAACATAATATTCGTACGCCCACTTATTCAGCGTATCGATAAGCTCTCTCACTCTGCTCATTTTATAATCTCCAGGGGCGCGATTGCCGCCGAAAGTTCCTTTATTCCCTGACCGTCGAACGCGACGTTGATGACCGCGCCGCCGTTTTTGACGGCGATTACCGTACCTAGTCCGAATTTGGGGTGCTTGACCTTTGTGCCTACCGAGTAGCTCTTTGCCGCCTGCGGCTTTTTGGGCGAGAAGGGCGACGCCGAAACGAAACTTACTTTTTCCGTCCGCTTGGGCGAAGCGGGAATATCGCTTTCGTAGCCCTCGTCCGAAGAATATAATCCCTTTCCGCGCGAAGGCGAATAATCTCCGCGGCTTGAAAAATTATCCCTGCGGGAATAATCGCCATAGCCGCCCTGCCTGCGCCCGAATGAGCTTTCGCCGAGCGTGCGGTAGGAAGAATAACCCTCCGCACCGCGCATGTTTTGCACGGGCGAGAGCGCATTTTTTGGTATAAGGTCGCCGAGTTCGGATAAAAACTGCGAAGGCACCGTTCTGTCCCTGTGTCCGTACAGATAGCGCGAGCGCGACATGGTAAGGTAAAGCTTTTTCCTCGCCCTCGTAATGGCGACGTACATAAGCCGCCTTTCCTCTTCGAGCGACTTTTTATCGCCCTGCGAGCGCGAAGAGGGCATTATACCGTCCTCCAGACCGCATATGAACACATTGTCGAATTCAAGCCCCTTCACGGAATGTATCGTGGCTAAAGTAACGTAGTTGCCGTCGTTCATCTCGTCGGTATCGGAAGAAAGAGTAACCTGGTTGAGGTACTCGTCCAGCGTAGCCTGTGGATTGAGGCGGGTGAAGTCGTCGACCGAGGCGATAAATTCGTCGAGGTTGGCGAGCTTTGAATCCCCCTCGTCCGAGCCGTCGTCGTAAGCCGTGCGCAATTCGGTGCGCGTTATCACGTCGCGGACGAGCTGCGAAACCGTGCCGCCCTGCGCGGCGATTACCAAGCCCTTTACGGTATCCGCAAAGTCGCAAAGCTTGCTCTTCGCGCCCGACGAAACGGGAAGATATTCCGCGTCGAGGCAGGCGTCGTACAGCGACAGTCCAGACTGCGCGGCGTAAACTTCCATCGCCTCCAGCGTTTTGCCGCCAATTCCGCGCTTGGGCACGTTGATTATGCGGGAAAGCGCTTCGTCGTCGAACGGGTTGGAAATGAGGCGGAGATATGCCAGAACGTCCTTGATTTCCTTTCTTTCAAAGAACTTGAAGCCGCCGAAAACTTTATAAGGTATGGAATATTTTGTGAACTCCTGTTCGTATGAGCGCGTGAGCGCGTTTATGCGCATTAAAACGGCGAATGAAGAAAACTTTTCGCCCCTCGCCACAGCCGCGGTTATCGTGCGCGCAGCGAAGAGTGCCTCTTCCGCCTCCTCTTCGGCGGGATAAAAGACGGGATTTTCGCCGTCCCCCGCCTCCGTCCACAGCGTCTTGCCGCGGCGTGTGCCGTTGTTCTTTATTATGGCGTTGGCAAACTTCAAAATCGACTTCGTCGAACGATAGTTGCGCTCCAATTTATAGACTTTTGCGTCTGGGAAGTCCTTGTCGAAGCGAAGAATGTTTTCGATTTCCGCACCGCGCCAGCCGTAAATGGACTGGTCGTCGTCGCCCACGGCAAACAGATTGCAATGCTTGGACGCGAGCAGTTTTATTATGTTGTACTGAACGGCGTTCGTATCCTGGAACTCGTCGACGAGGATATATCTGAACCTGTCGGAAAGATAGTCGCGCGCCTCCTCGTTGCCGCGAAGCAGCCTTAAAGTGCGAATTAACAGGTCGTCGAAGTCGAGGGCGTTGTTCGACGCGAGGTGTTTTTCGTATTTGTCGTAAATGAGGACGATTTCGTCCATATGCGGAACGTCGGCATAGCGCGAGCCGTAAATATCCGGCTCGAGACCGAGCATCTTTGCGTTTGCAATGTGATATTTTGCGTCCTTGAGCAACTTTTCTTCATCGAAATCCAGCTCTTTGAACGACTTTTTAATGACGTTTGCGCGCTCCGTTTCGGAATAAATTGAAAAATTGCTCTTAAGTCCCGCGCTTTCTGCAAACTGACGCAAAATGCGCACGCACATTGCGTGAATGGTGCATATCCACATGGAAGAAACATCGCCGAGCATGCCGCCGAGGCGTTCGCGCATTTCGCCCGCCGCCTTGTTGGTGAAAGTTATTGCAAGTATGCCCGAGGGCGCGCACAGACCTTTTTCGAGTATGTAAGCAATCCTCGAAGTGAGCACCCTCGTCTTTCCGCTGCCCGCGCCCGCGAGGACGAGAACGTGTCCTTCGGTGTCGCAGACGGGTTTGAGTTGTTCGGGGTTGAGTGATGAAAGTATATCGTCCATAGCCTTTTCTTACGGTAAAAAATTAATAACCTGCGTCGTTTTAAAGTACCTGTACATTATACCACGCGAGGGGGAGGAAAGGCAAACGCTTAAATGTTCATTTCCTTTTCGCGGCGGTACTTTTCGAGTGCGGCGAGGTACTTTTCCGAAAGCTCGAGCGTATATCTCTGTTTTTCGTCGTAGGAGAGCTTTTCGTAGTATTCCCTGTCGGTAAGTCTGCCGATTGCATCGGACACCTCGCCGCAGGTGTCTAAAAGTTCCTTTACCTTAAGGTAGAACGCGTCAGGCTTTTCACCCTTTATGCTCTGTTTTACTCTGCCGTACAGTTTAGATTTTATCTTGCTTTCGTTAAGCCCCTTTTCCCTCGCAGCCTCCGCGCCGTCGTCCACATCCTTTTTGCATTTTTGCCAGAAATCGCTTTTAAGCCGCTTTTTAGCGCTGCGCGCCGCGCTCTTCAAATCTTCCATAATTCACCCGTTTTCGACTTATTTTATAAAGAAAAAACTCTACCGAACGTTTCCGTTTGGTAGAGTTTTGATTAATTTAGTTTCTGCTGCGCTTTCTTGCCGCTTCGGACTTCTTGCGTCTCTTTACGGAAGGAGATTCGTAAAACTCTTTCTTTCTGAGGTCGCCTATTATGCCGTCGCGCGAGCACTTTCTCTTAAATCTTCTGAGCGCGCTTTCAACCGACTCGTTTTCACCGACTTTAATCGTGGACATGTTCTTTCTACCCTCCTTCGCCTGCGCAGTTATTTTTGAAATGCTTAATTATTATACCAAAGCCCGCCGAGGCAAGTCAACTTAAATCGCCCCGCCGAAACAAAAAATTTTTGTCTTTTTAATCGTCGCGCATACGCCGCAACCCCGCCCTGCGGAAGACAAAAATAGGGCGCGGCAGGCGACAGCCTGCCGCGCCCTGAAAAGCTTTTATGCTCCGCCTCAATTACTCCAGCCAAAGAAATTATGCCATGCCGCAGGCGACCATGACGCCGTTTACGGCAATTCCGACTACGACCGACACGGCGTAGAGCGTTATTATCAAAAGTATGTTGCGCTTTATTTTTTTTGTGTTCTTTAAAAGAATTACAAAGCCCAGTCCCGCGTTGCAGCAAAGTCCCGCAACCATGCTGCCGAACATTATTCCGCCCGCGACGTAGGTCTGGGTTATTATGGTGCTCGAAGCGCAGTTGGGAATAAGTCCCACCGCCGAAGTTATCAAAGGCTGAAGGTAAGGTCCGCCAATGAGGCTGGAAGAAATTGCGTCCTCGCCTACGGCTTCGACTATGAAGCCGAACACTAGGTTGACAATGAGAATATACAGCGCGATTTTGAGCGAGTGAATGAGCGGTTCGACAAAGTAAACTTTGACCGCCTTGCCCTCATGCTCTCTGCCGCACGAATAGCCGTGAATTTCGTCGTGGTCGTCGTCCTGAAGTTCGGCGAGCTTTTCGCCCGAAAGCAAAAAGTTGACGAGATAGCCCACGGCAAGCCCTACCGCTATTTTAATTGCGATGAGCGGCATGACCGCGGCGGCGGACGCGCCGCTGGAAATGAGAATTATCAATGCTTCGTCGCTGGTTGCGAGGAATACCGCGAGCAGCGTGCCCGTGCGTATGAAATTTTTATCGTACAGCTTTGCCGCCATGACAGAAAAGCCGCACTGCGGGATAATGCCCGTAACCGTTCCTACGAGAGGCGCAAGCCCGCCCTGCAACAGCTTATGATTTTTTGTGAACGACGTGCGGTGTTCCAGAAGCTCGATAAGTATATAAATTATAAGTATGAACGGGAACACCTTGAGCGTGTCCAGCAGGGCGTCTAAAACTACTTCCATAAAAAAGATTTGCGTGTCCTTTGGGTATATAAAAATATTATAGTCTTTTTGCGCCGTTTTAAACGCAGACTTCGCCGTTTTAAAGGCAAACGCCCCCTCTCTGTAAGCGGGAGCGTTTATATGTCGTTTTTAAGAGGTATTTCAATCGGCGCGCGCCTTAAAAATATTATCTCTTTTTCTTTGTGGGAGGAGCTACGGGTTTGAGGTCGGACTTGAGCTTTTCTTCCTCGTCATAAGCCATGGCCTGTGCGTCCGCGTCGGCATAGTCCGTCTTTTTGTAGCCATCGTCCCTTTCGAGGATGGTGAGGCGGGTTTCCGCGTCGAAGAGATACATATGCTCGAGGTCGCAATCGAGCTTTACGCCGTCGCCCTTGGACAGACTTTCGTCGCAGCATGCGAGCAGCGAAACGCCTTCGGCAATCTTGCAGTCGGCATAAACTTTATCGTCCTCCTTGGCTTTGGACGAAACTACGCCCGAAAGAACGCCCGTCGCGGCGCACTTCACGTCCTCGGGACGGATACCGAATATAACCTTTTTGCCCGTGCCGATATATTCCTCGCTTGCGGCGAAGCGAGCGAGAATTTTTTCGGGTACGGGAATGCAGACGTCCTTATAAACTACGCACACGCCCTCGTCGCGCTTTTCAACCGTCGCGCCGTTGATGAAGTTTATTGTGGGCGAGCCGATATAGAATGCGACGTACGCGTTTGCGGGATAATCGTAGAGGTTTGCGGGGGTGTCTATCTGCTGAACGACGCCTTCGCGCAGAACGATGACGCGCGTAGCCATGGTGAGCGCTTCGTTTACGTTTTTAGTGGCGTAAATGAAAGTACCTTCCATACGCGCCTGAAGATTGATTATAATGTTGCGCATGCGCGCCTTGAGCTTGCTGTCGAGACCTGCGATGGGGTCGTCGAAGAGATAGAGCTTGGGCTCTCTGACAATCGCCCTGCCGAGGGCGACCCTCTGGCGCTGTTCAGCGGTGAGCTGCTTGGGTTTGCGGCTGAGTACATCTGTAAGTCCGAGCATTTCCGCCGCGACCTTTACCCTCTGCTCGACTACTGCATGGGGAGCTTTGCGCAGTTTGAGACCGAAAGCCATATTTTCGAACACGTTTATCGTGGGATAGAGCGTATCGTTGCGGAATATCATGGCGACGTCCCTTTCCTTGGGCGAAACGGACGAAACTTCCTTATCGCCGATATAAATTTCTCCCGCGGTGGCTTCTTCCAGCCCTGCAATGACGCGGAGAAGGGTTGATTTTCCGCTCTTTTCCGCGCCGACCACGGCTACGAATTCCTTATCGGAAAGTTCGAGGCTGACGTTGCACAGCGCGAGCGTGCCGGACGGAAAAAGTTTGTTTACTCCCTTCAGTTTAAGATTTGCCATAATAATTCCTCTTTTAGGTTTTATAATACAATAATAACATATTTGCTCGCCTTTTACAAAGGCTTTAAAGGGCGATTTTTTTAATTTTTTATTTTTTTCTTGAAATATCGTCCGCAAAGTGGTAAATTATTAGCGTATGAACGCGACAGATTACAACAAAAAAATGTTCAGAGAAATTGAAGAGGGCGCAAAGGGCAAAAAACTGCTCATGCACGCATGCTGCGCGCCCTGCTCCACCGCCTGTCTGGAAAGAATAAAGGATTTTTTCGATATTTCCGTGCTTTTTTACAATCCCAACATCGCGGGAGAGGAATATATTAAACGCCTGGACGAGCTGAAGCGCTTTCTCTCACAGACGGGCTGGGCGAAACTCGAACCCTGCGGACACGACGAAAAACAATTTTATTCCGCCGTCAGAGGACTTGAAAGGGAAAAAGAGGGCGGCGCGAGGTGCATGGAATGTTTCAGGCTGCGCCTTTCGCAAACGGCGCTCGTCGCGGCGGAGAGAGGTTACGATTATATAACCACCACCCTTACGGTAAGTCCGCTCAAAAACGCCCGCGCCATAAACGAAATCGGCGAAAAATGCGCCGAAGAAAACGGCGTAAAATGGCTTTCGAGCGATTTCAAAAAGGGCGACGGCTATTTGAGAAGCTGCACTCTTTCCAAGGAATACTCGCTCTATCGCCAGAATTTTTGCGGCTGCGTCTTTTCAAAAGGACTTGAAAAAGACGGTGGAGCATGATATAATCAATTCAAACAAATATTAAGGGAAAATTATGGATATAAATCGTTATTCGCCCAGATACGGCGTAAGTTACAAGCATATGACCAAACTTGCAGACTTTTCCACGGAGGAAATTTTTGAATTTCTCTATGCCGCAAAGGCGATGAAGGAAAAGTTTATCGCTCACGAAAACACGAGGATTTTCAGAGATATTACGATTGCGCTGCTCTTCGGCGACACTTCGCTGCGCACTCGCTCCGCGCTGGAAATAGGCGTAAATCAGCTTGGCGGAAGCTGCATAAATCTTCCGTACAGCGAAAGGGACATGCGCGCAGGCGAAAACATAACCGATATAGTCAACGTTCTCGCGCGCTACGGCGTGGGCGCGCTGGTTACGCGCGGCATAAAGCAGAAAGAGCTTGACGATTACGTAGCCGTTTCGCCCATTCCCATAATAAATTCCACCAACGACGACTTCGACCCCATACAGACGGTGTGCGACCTGTTCACCATATGGGAAAAGAAGAAAAAGCTGGAAGGTCTTAAAATCGCGTACATAGGCAAGGGTTCGCACGTTGCGGCTTCGCTGATTATGGGCGCGGTAAAGTGCGGAATGGAGCTTTCGGTTGCAACGCCCAACGAGTTCAGAATAAAGCGCGAACACGTTTACAGGGCGGAACAGTACGGCTGCATAACCCTGACCGACGACCCTTACTATGCCGCAAAGGACGCCGACATAGTTTACACCGACAGCTATCGCTATCATTCCAAGCCCGACGCCGAAGAGATGGAAATAATGGCGCCCTACAAGATAAATAATTCCATAATGTCCGTCGCAAAGCAGGACGCGATGTTCATGCACCCCCTGCCCGCTTCGCGCGGAATTGAAGTTACCGAAGACATTATCGACGGAAAGCACAGCGCGGTGATGGAACAGGCTGAAAACAAGCTGCATGCGATAAAGGGCATTTTAGCCCTGCTCATCGACTGACGCAAAAGCGCGCGGTAACTGTCATAACGGCTTAATCGCGGCGGTTAAATTCTGCAAAATATTAACTTTATAAGATTAAGTCCCGACATAAAATAGCCCCAACCGCAAACCAACCTGATTAAAATGCGAAGCAAATAAAATTTATAAAAAATAAGCCCCCGCCGCAAAATTGCGGCGGGGGCTCATTTATATTCAAAAATATTATTCCGTGCGTTTTCAGTTGCGCTTTTTTACATCTATCACAAGCACTTCGGGGCGGTTGAAAATGCGCAGGGGAAATTCGGAATTTCCCAGTCCGCGCGAGATTATCATCAGCGTTGACCCGCATATATGCTCGCCCGAAGTCAGATCGGGCAGCAGTCCCTGCCCGGGAGCGTACACGCCCTGACCCGTAAATGGCATGCGCCACTGACCGCCGTGGGCATGACCGCTCAACACGAGGTCGTAACCCGCCCTCGCATACCTCGTGAGATACTGAGGCTCGTGCGCGAGCAGAATTTTGAAACAGTCGAACTCGGGCGTGATTTCAAAAATCTTGTTGTTTTTGAGGTTGGCGCAACCCAGTCCGACGAGCGCGACGCCGTGCGTCATGACATACTCGTTTTCGAGAATGACTGCGCCAGCGTCGGCAAGTTTCACCGAAAATTCGCGGTAGTTTTTATACCTCATTTCGTGGTTGCCAGAAACATAGTAAAAGGGCGCAACGCAGGAGAGCTGTTCCACCAGCTCTATGGCTGCCTCCTCCCCCGGCTTGCGGTAGAGGTGAATTATGTCGCCCGTAAAGACGATTATGTCGGGGCGCGCCTTTTTAACCGCCGCGACAAGTCGCTTGTTTTTTGCTCCGAAGCGCTTTGCGTGCAGGTCGGAAAGGTGAACTATCCTGAAAGGCAAGTTGATTTTGGGGCTCTCCACCTCGTATTCGGTAACCGAAAATTTGCTGTTGGAAAACCACCAGAAAAAGATTATTGCCCCCGCCGCCGCAAGGCTTACAAACACGATTATTACTATTTCCGCGGCGCTCATACCTTTCTGACCACCGCCCTGAATATTTTTTTGCCTTCAGCCATGAACCGCTTTTCATGCTCGGTTACGACGTTGCCCTCAAAAGGCTCGGAAGCGAGGTCGCGGCAGACGGAAACAATTTCGTAGCCGCACCCTTCGTAGCTTTGCAGCGAGTAATCGAAAAACGCCTCGTCGTCCGTCTTCTGCCATATTTCCCCGCCTTCCTTCAAAATATCGGCATAAATTTTCAGAAATCTCGGGTTGGTGAGCCTCTGTCTGACATATCCGAGCTTGGGCAGAGGGTTGGAAAAATTTAAATAAATGCGCGAAACGCTGCCGTCGGGAAAGTATTTTTTGAGAACTTCCGCCGCGCAGTTTAAATAATGCACGTTTTTAAGCCCCTTTTCCGCCGTCGCTTCGCACGCTTCTATCAGAACGTTGGAAATTTTTTCGACGGCTACGAAATTCACGTCGGGATAAAGGGCAGCCATCGTATTGACGAAAGCGCCCTTTCCGCAACCTATTTCGAGGTGTATCTCGCCCGCGTTGCCGAAAATATCTGTAAACGGCAGATATTCTTTCTGCTCGGCGGCGAGCTTCATATTCTTTTGGCTGAGGTCCGCCACGGTGAGAATATCGCCGCATGCGGCGAGGCGCTCTTCGAGGTGTCCTTTCTTGTGCATTCTCATAGACAAATATTACCATATTTCGACCGCTCGGTGCAAGTGAATAACGCGCCCGTCGGACACATTTTTATTTTATTTTTATTTTATCATCCGGCGTTTAGAATTAACCTCGTTATATTACAAATAAACCGTCGGGTAAAACTATGTCTCTGAAGGTCGCAACCCCTTCGCGCGTCGGGAGGGACGAAATTTCGGAGGTAATTTATTTGAGTTATTACAACATTGTCAATACCCTGACGTTTTACGGTCTGGACATAGCCCTTCTTTCCGCCGCCACCTGCGCCATAGTGCAGATTGCGAAAAAGACTTTTCTTAAAAACTGCCAGAAAAAAATTCTTACTTTCGCGCCCTTCATCACGGGTACGGTGCTTTACGCCATATATTTTGCCGTAAGCAGGCTGGATATAAGCTGCCTTTTAAGCTCTTTTCACGAAATTTCTGAAAGAGGTTTTACAGTCGGCGCGCTGTCTACGGTGGTTTACGTGTGGTACGAACAGTTCATACGCAACAAGGACAGCGCGAGCCGCAACGAAGGCATAATTTCGACGTTGATTGAGGGATATGTGCCTACGGACGAGGTTGAAAGCGTGGCAAAACGCATTGCCGAAGCCATAGAACAGGACGTTACGGGCGACGGCGCGAAAAAGACGGCGGAAATTCTTTTATCAAACACGGGCGAGGGCGTTACCGAAAGGGACATAACCCTGCTTTCCAAACTGATAATAGAAACCCTGGCGCACGTAAACGTGCAATCCTCATCGTAAAACAATGAGCGGGGCGGGCGGCATGCCCGCCCCGCTCTCTTTTGCATTTGCAGGGTATCCCCCGCCGAAAAGCTCAAGCAGCACAATTTTCAATATTCGCGCGCAAAGGCACTGTTCCGATTTGCGGCAAGCCGCGCCGCCTTAAAAGCAACGCGCAAGCGCATTAACCGAAGAATGTTTATCCCGCAGAGCGCAGTTTTACGTTTGCCTCTACCTCCGAAGACAGAATGACGTCCTTGAGCCTGCCGAAATCGGAATAATGAAATTTAAAAAGCTTTGTCTTTATGCCCAGGGCGTCGCAATCTGCCTCGGCGAGGGTTGATAAGAGTGAAATTATTCTGCGCCTGACCTCCTCCTCGCCCCCTTTCAGCACTTCGGGCGGAACAACGCCTTCGGCGGCAGACTGCGGGTCGGACGGTTGCGCTACGTCATAAATCTGCGCAACAGCCGAAAAATCTGCGGTTATTTTGCCGCTTGCCGCGTCGGCGCCCACGCTTCCTTGACAATTCCTCAGCCCGAGAACGTAGGTCTTCCCCTCCGCCTCGCAGGGGACGAAGACATGGCGCACTTCGCTCGTTAAAATGTTGAGCGCAAAGGTCTGCTCCGCCGTCAGTACGCCCGCAAACATTCCGTCTGCGAACACCGCCGTGCCGTTGCACAAAAATTCCTGCTCTCCGCCCGATTTACCCTGCGCTGAACTTCCGACTTGCGCGCTCTGTTCGCCTGAGCCGCCTTGTTCGCCTTGTCCTATCTGTCCTACGGCGGCGGAACTGCTCTCGATATAGGGCATAAAGCATGCCTTGGAGGGCGAATATTGCGCTTTTCCGAGCATTTTGAGGTTGACGGTAGAGGCGTTCCCGCTCTTTTTCGCCTCGTCCGAAAGCAGGCGTTCTATGGAAACGGTCGCCGTATTGCCGAAACGCATCTGCGAGGACAAAAGCTCCGCCGCGCTGCCCTTGCACATGGCTATTATGGGCGTAAGCTGGGTGTAATCGTCGCGATAAAAATAATCGAGTATCTCAAAAATGTTCTTGTTGCGGCAACTTTCGCCGAGAATTATCAGCTTGCAGAACACGAGTTTGGGGAAAAAGCCCGTCTTGGCATTGACTTGGTTGAGCGCGTCTGCTACGGTGACGCCCTCGCCCTCTACCTCTATGAACTGCGTGTTTTCGCCGTTTTCGGAAGGTTGCGGCACGGCAATCTGCGCGGTTACGGCAACGCCGTTTTGAGTTAAATCTATGCCCGCGCCTATAATTACGGCAGTTTTTCTTATGTCCACAAGTCCGAAATCGTTGGTGAAGAACAAAAATGACATGGCGATTATCGCGACGGCGTAAATCAAAGCCGAAAGGCGGCGCAATTTTTTGGAATAATCTCTCACTTCGCACCCTCCTTTGAGTTATTTATGATATACAGCACCCACGTCGCTATCGGTATGACATAGGCAAAAATTATGACGGCGTAGACGAGAATTTGTGAGCCAATCGTCTGCACGAGCGAAAATCTGTTGTTGAAAATAATCGCCAGCGCAAGCAGAATTGCCGTTGCTATAACCGAATACAGCGGGCGCACGCGCCTGCCGACAGCCTTTTCCGCGCAGTGGCAGGCAAGCTGAACATTCAGAGCGAGCGCGAACAGCATGACTATATCCAGCGCATACACGGCGAAAAGGTCGGTTCTGCCTATCAGCGCTATAGCCGAAAAGAATATGGAAATTTTGGTAACGGCAAAGTACTGAACCTGCGCGAGGTTGCCGTAAATCGCATAGAACACGGCGGCGACAAACGCGACTATAATTCCGCCCGCCGCGCACGACAGCGTAAGTTTTGCGCAGTCGCCCTTTTTATAGTCGAAATGCCCCATGAACATAATGAGGTACGCTCCGCTGCCGAAGCGGAAAAAACCCGAAGCGCAGCCCGAAAAAAGCACCGACACTGGCTGTTTCAGAAAGGGCAGAAGTTCAGAAAAGTTACTCTCGAAAAGTCCCATTATCACGAGCAGCAAAAGGGTAATTGCAAAGACTGGCAGGCATATATCCGCCGTTCTTCCCCAGTTGAGCATGCTCTTTGCTCCCGCATACGCGGCAAAGACAAAGAAGGGCAGAAAGACGAGCAAAGAAGGTATTGTATCGTAAAAAACTTCGTGTACCATGAGCTGCTGTTCGGACATCGGCACAAATGTGCTGGCGATGAAATAGAGCGCGAAAAGCGCATACACCGCCCTTGCCGCCCACCTGCCCAAAGCGCCCTCTATCAGCTCAAACAGCGTTTTATTCGTTCTTGAGCAGAGCAAAGAAACCGCCCAGACACACAGCGTCTCCATTGCGGTATCGGCAAGTATCGGCAGCCAGAGCGCGTTTCCGCACGCCGCCGCCATAGTCGTGGGATAGAGCATTAGCCTGAGCGCACCGCTCAGGCAGCACATGATTATGCAGATTTGTCTTACGCTTATTTTATCTGTCATCGCCTTTAAGCCTCGTCTTGTTTGAAGATTTCAAAGTTTTCGGTCGCCTGCCGAGCGAATACAAATTGCTCTTTAAAAGGGCGTCGCGCATATCCCCCGCCACGAGCGGTGAAAAGGGCGATAAAAGCGGCACGCCGTAGGACTGTTCGGTGCAGAGATAGCACATAATGAACGCCGACAAAAGAACTATGCCGAAAATGCCTATCGAGCCGCCGACTATGAGGTACAAAAGTCTGAGCGTCGTAGTCGTTTCCACAAGGTCGGGAACGGTGTACAGACAAATGGCGGAAAACGCCACTATTATCACGGCAGGCGTGGAAATTATTCCCGCCTTTACGGCGGTATCGCCCAGCACCAGCGCGCCCACTACCGAAAGGGCAAGCCCCACATATTTCGGCATGCGCACGGAGGCTTCGTTCAGCACCTCGAGCACGAACAGCGTAAAAAACATTTCCACGCTGGGCGAAAGGGGAATGCCCGAAACGGAACTTGCTATTTTGAATAAAAGTTTTACGGGTATGAGCTGAATTTTAAAGAGCTGCGCGCAGATATAAATCGATGGCAGCAGCACGCCGACCAGCACGGCAATGAGCCTCAGCGCTCTTATCACCGAGGCACGGAAAGAGGTTATATAATAGTCCTCCGCCGACTGAAAATCTTCCACAATCATATACGGCGCGGTTATGGCTATGGGCGAGCCGTCCACTATAAGTCCCGCTCTGCCTTCGCACAGTTTTGCGCAGAAAATATCGGGTTTTTCGCTCGTTCCGCACCGCTTGAAGAGCGAGCGCGGTCTTCCAGATATAAAGGAAGAAATATACGAAGAATCGGGCACAATGTCTATCTCGTTTGCGGCAATCTGCTTTTCAATTTCGCGCGGCACGCTCTGCGGGCATACTCCGTCAAGGTAGCACAGAGCTATCGAAGTTGCGCTCTGCCTGCCGCATTTGAGCATTTTTACCTGCAACCTCTCGCTCTTGAGCCTCTTCCTGACAAGTCCTAAATTTGTCTTTATATCCTCGGTGAAGCCCTCCCTCGGTCCCTTTATCGCAATCTGCGTGGGCGGTTCGGCAACCGTCCTGCCGGGAGGATTTTTAAGTCCGATAATATAAAACGCGTCCTCTCCGTCAATAAACAGAGCGGCGTTTCCGTCGAGTATCTGCGCGACGGCGTCGTTTAAATCCTGCCCTTCGGTAACCTCGGGCGAAGCCAGCAAAGAGGCGACTTTGCCCGCCCCGTCCCCCACCTTCGCCGCGCGCAGAGGCTTTACCACGAGTTCGCCCAGAAGATGTTTGTCCGTAACGCCGTCAAGGTAGACCGCCGCAAACTTTTTGCCGTCGAGCGAGGCAAACTCAAAGGTTATGATGTCGGGCGAGGTAAGCGCGCTCTTGATTTTTTCCGTTGTCTGCTGTAAATTACCCATTCTTCCCCCTTTAGTTATGTAATCAAAACCAAATATCCCTGCCGCCGCCATTGCTCCGCACAAAACCTTTTTTTGCCCCCTTGCTCGTGCGCCGCGGTATAATGCCTGCGCAACCTCTCGCCGTTACCGACAAGTCCTTTTGTCTCACTCGCGCTACTTTCCGTTACCGAAAGGCTTTTTTCCGAAAACCCAACCGCCCTCGCACCGACAAAAGCCGTTTTTTCGCACTAGCTAATATCTTTGCTCTGCCGAAAAACTTTTTGCCATCCCCAAACCTTTCACCCAACAAACCCTTTTGCCATCCCCAAACCTTTCACCCAACAAACCCTTTTGCCGCTTCCCCCTTTGCACGCTTGAGCCTTTAAAATATTTTTTGCAGAAATTTTTAAATAATACTTGACAAAGCATACTATGTATTATATAGTATTAGACGAAACGAGGTATCAATTTTGGACGCACAGATTAAAAAGGGCATACTCGACGCCTGCGTGCTGTACGCGCTGCGCGGCGGAGAGAGCTACGGCTACAAGATAATAAGCGACTTGAAAGGCATAATTGCAGTTTCGGAAAGCACGCTTTACCCCATTTTGAAGAGGCTTGAAGGCGTAGGCGCGCTCAGAACGCGCGCGGAAGAGTTTAACGGCAGGCTGCGAAAGTACTATTCCATTACGGACGCGGGCAGGCAGAAACTTGAAGAATACCGCTACGACTTTGAGGAGCTTATATCTATCTATAAAAAAATTTTTGGAGAACGATTATGAAATACATTGACTGGCGGGACGAACTTGAACGCTTTCTCAGCGGCGTGAGCGAGGACGAAAGAAGGCGCGTTTTGGACTATTACAGCGAGATGTATGCCGACAAGCGCGACGCGGGTCTTAGCGAAGACGAAGCCGTGGCGCAGTTCGGCGCACCTTATGACGCGGCGAGAAAAATTCTGGACGAAGAACCTGCGGAGGAGGAAAAGAAAGAACGCACCGAAGACGGCAAGGAAAACGAGGAAAAAGAGGAAAACAAAGTTTTAACTTTCATTTCCGAAGGCAGCGTCGACTGCATAAAGCTCGCATGCGCGGTAGGCAGGGCATATATGCGCTTTTGGGACGGAGATAAGGTAAAAGTCGAATACCCCGCCACCTCCCTGCTTGCTTACTCCGTGGAACAGAAAGGCGGAAGCATATCGATAAAGTGCAAGGCGAACATAAAGACTTTTTCCTTGAAGAGCAAAAAAGTACCCGACATAATCATAGAAATGCCGCGCGGACTTACAGCCGACTGCGAATTTGAAGTTTCGGCAGGCACACTCTGTCTCGAAAGCGGCGAATACGGAAATATCACGGGAAAAATCAACGCAGGTTGCGCGGATATGCGCGAAATTACCTGCTCGGACATGAGGCTCAACCTCGACGCGGGCGCGCTGACGGCGGGCAGCATAATCTGCCACAGGTTTGAAAGCGAGGTGAACGCGGGCAAGGCGGAAATTGCCCAGGTCTGCGCGAGCGACGCCAAACTGAGCGTAAACGCGGGCAAGGCGACGGTGAATTCCTTCGACTGCCGCCGCACTTCCGTAAATGTGAGCGCGGGCGCAGCAAGCATTACGATGAGCGGCAAAAAGGAAGATTATGACATAGATATAACCAAAACCCTCGGCTCGTGCAATATAAAAAGCTCTCAATCGCCCGTAGACAGAAGTCTGACCGCGCGAGTAAGTTTCGGCTCGCTTTCGGTAAGTTTTTCTAAATAATCGATTAATTTCTACCCTCCAAGACGCCCCGCCCGCCGCAAAATTGCGGCGGGCGGGGCTTAATTTATAGCTCTTTTCCGCCTTTAAAGCAGGCATTCGTTTGAGGCAAAGGCTCTGAACGTCAGGCAGGCGAAGCTCGCAGGCATTGACTTGAAAAAAAATAAATGTTACAATGCAGTAGAGAAATTTTTTTACGGTGCGAAAGATGAAATTCGATTACGACGCTCAATATTTTAATCCCCGCGACGTGCTGGAGTGCGGTCAGGTTTTTCGCTTTTATCCGTACGAACAGGGTTACAGAGTTTTTTCCGCAGACAAGGAATGTTACATTTATTCCGACGGCGTAAAGACGGTTGCCGACAGCGAGGACGGAGATTATTTTTACAACTATTTCGACCTTGCCCGCGACTACGGCAAGATTATAGAAAAAGCCAAAGAGTTCGGCGTGAAAGTGCTTGACGAAGCGTGCGACAAAGCGCGCGGACTACGACTTTTGAACCAGAACGAAGAGGAAATGATATTTTCCTTTATTATTTCGCAGAATAATAATATACCGAGGATAAAGGGCATTATCTCGCGCATATGTGAGGGTGTAGGACAAAATATCAGCAACCCGAGAGGCGATTTTTACGCCTTCCCGTCCGCCTCTGCGCTCGCGCAGAAAGACGCCGATTACTACAAATCTCTGGGCGCGGGCTACCGCGACGCATTTATTTGCCAGACGGCGCGGCGCATTGCGGACGAGGGCATAAGTCACCTCAAAGACCTGTCCGACTGCGAGCTTAAGCGCGAGCTTTTAAGCTACCGCGGAATAGGTCCGAAGGTTGCGGACTGCATAAGTCTTTTCGGCTTCGGCAGAAGGGCGTGCTTCCCCGTAGACACCTGGATAGAAAAACTCTATCTCGAAGATTTTTGCGGGCAACCCGCCGACAGGCAGAAAATAAACGCATACTTCACGCATTTGTTCGGCGAATATTCGGGTTACATACAACAGTATTTATTTTATGCCAAAAGGTCAAACTTGTAATATGCCCGACTATTTCACCCACTCGATCATTGCCGATTACATTTACGAAAAACTGCCTAAAAATTACAGAGAACTAATAACGGATAAAAAACTTTATAATCTCGGCGCGCATGGCGGAGACGTGTTTTTCTTTTACAGGGCAGATTTTTCGCACGAAAACGAGGGCAAAAAGCTGCACCGCTGCGAGCCGAAAGGGCTATTTTTAGCGCTGTGCGGGGCGCAGCCTTCGTATGCCGCAGGCTTTGCCGCGCATTACGCCCTCGACTGCACCCTTCACCCCGCCGTCTACGCCTTTGCGGAAAATAAAAACTCGCCCTTCGCGCACCTGAATTTCGAAAAGGATCTGGGACTTTACGTTTCCCGCAGATTTGCCACTCCGCGCAAGATAATGCCGAGGGAAGACGTTACGGGCGCGACATTTGCCGTTTACGACGCAATATCTCTGATAAACGAAAATATTACGCTTTCAGGCGCGGAGCGCTGCCTTAAAAGGTTTTTTGCCTACTCCCGCGCCGTCTACGCAAAAAAACGACAAAGTTACAAGTACGAATATGACTATTCCTCGCTCAACCCGCTTATTGACAGCGCTGTGGAGCTGGGCATAAAGGCGGTTATCTGCATGCTGGAAAAAGACATACGGGACGAAGTTTTTTCCCTGCCCTTCCTCAACAAACAAAGACTGCTTGCGGAAAATTAAGTTATTCACCTCCTCACAGCTCAACGGCGCAAAAGACGCGCCCAAATAAGCACTCTGTCGCAAGGCGTTGCCCGTCATCAAAGCATAACCGCACCGCAATGCGTTTACATCCTTAATTGAGAACCGCGGAGCAATGGGTATTTTAGCTCTAAAATGAATAAGTGAAAAAAATATGCCCGCGCACGTAAAAGCGTGCGCGGGCATATTATGTTAATGCTCTTGTTTTTTGTATTGCGCTTTTGTCGCGCCAATTATTAAAACTTTTAGATTTTGTGCGGCATGCAAAAATTAAAAACACGGCACGCTAAAGTAAGCGAAATGAGGCTGAAAGGCGCTCAGCCGAAGACGCGGTCGTTGTAATTTTTCTGACACATTTTTTCGTAGAGTTCGTCCTGAGTGATTTCCCTGCCGTCCGCGGCGCACTTTATTACAAGGTAGCGCCTGTCGTCGAGATAGCGCAGCGCCCGACGAAAAGTCAGATCCTCGTCCACGAGTACGCACTTTACTTCCACCCCCCTTTTAAGCGAAGATGCGGAAGAAAAATTTATTCTCGCGGCGGGCGGACTTTTCTCGAAAGCCGAACACACCAGAAAGAGAGCAAAAAAGATATAAGTTATGTTGTACCCGCTGACGAAAAAGAGAGCAAAAAGCGCGGCGGCGAGCAAGCCGTTTACAACTTTCAGCGTAATATCTGCCACCCTTTGGGAAAAAAGACGGCTGAGCGCACAGCGCGCAACCCTGCCTCCGTCCAGTGGATAGGCGGGCAGCAAATTTACAATGAGCATGGCGAGCGAAGCCGCCATGACGGTATCCGTATATGCGTAAGTCTGGGGGAAAAACCACCACAGTCCAGCATTAGCCACGCAGATTGCGGCATTGACGGCAGGTCCTGCGAGGGCGAGCGCGATTTCGTCGCGCGCGGTAATTCCTTCTATATCGCACACCGCCGCCGCGCCGTAGGGCATGAGCTTTATCTGCGTACACCTGTATCCCATTTTAGCCGCGCAAAAAGCATGACCGCACTCGTGCAGGAGGGCGGTCAGGGCAAATATTATACTTATGAAAAATCCGCCGAAAAACGCGCAGAAAATTATGACGGCGAAGAACAGCGGATGTACGCTTATTTTCACGAATTCCAGACCGGAACGGCGCCAGAAAGCGTGTAACCGCTGAGCAGCGTCTGACCGTCGTACATGCTTACGCGCACTTCGCTCTGTCCGTCCGAATAAGCGAAGGGAATGTTGGCTTTGACGCTGTCGCCAACGTGGCAATAGACGGCGCTTAGCCCTGTGAACACGCTAGAAAAAGTAGATGTGTGTTCTATGGTAACGGTATAAAGTCCGTCGGTGGAAGTAACCGAAGCAATTTTACCCTCGCAAACGGGATATACTGCGGTTTGGTCGGTAAAGCAGAGCACGCCGCCGTCCGTTACGGTAACTTCCGCGTCCGAAAGCGCGCTTACCACTGGCGACAGGGTGAAATCGTAGTACTCCGCCTCCTCCGCAGTCGTCTGGGTGAAGCCCGAAACGAGGTTGTTCAACGCCGTATTGTCCACGAGCGCATTGGTTACGAATATTCCCCCTGCAAGCAGGCAGGCGGCAACGGCTTCGGCTATGAGAATGGTATTAAGCCCGTCGCGCTTTTTTGTAACCTTTATCTGCGGCTCGTTGAGGTTTTCAGTCTGTATGAAATCGGCTCTGGGCGAAAATTCCTGCTCGTCTTCCAGCCTGCTGTTAACGTTTTCCAAAACGTCTTCTTTAAGGTCTTCTTTTTGCTGTCCTTTGCGCCTGAAAAGGCTCTTTTTTTTGACCACGTTTACGGTATTTACGGGTATTTCGAGCATTTCGGCGTATTCCAGATTATCCATATCTGCCTCCATCTTTGAGCTATACTCCATTATACGTTTAGGACAAGCCGAATAGAACAATAAAAAAACGGTGCGACTTTTTGTTTCAAAATATTAAATTTTCCGCCTTTTTCCGCATGCGCGGCAGGGCGTTGCCGCATATAAGGCTATGCAACCAAACAATAAACCGCCGCCCCGCTTTTTAAAAAAGCGGGGCGGCTTGAAATTGCTTAAACATTATACCTTATTAATAATTATTCTGCCGCAAGCGCAGAATTGATAATTATCCTATCAATAGTTGCCCTACCCAAGGCGCGGTCTGGCAATGAAATTAATGGCAATGATGGCGGCAAAAAATAGTTTTTTGCGTAGGAACTTATTAAATAATCTTTGCTATCGCGGCGGAAAGGACGGCGAACTGTTCGGGCGAAAGTTTTTCGCCGCGCGTCATCGCATCTATTTGGCAGGCGGAAAACACATCCCTGACCTGCTCGCGGGACAGGGAAAATTCCTTGCAAAGGTTATTTTCGAGCGTCTTTCTGCGCGAAGAAAAAGCCGCGCGCACGGTGCGCTTGTACATATTCTCGTCCGCGACGGAAAGTCTGCCGCGCTCGAAATCTATGCGCACGACGGCGCTGTCCACGTTGGGGCTGGGGAAAAATTTTTCCCTGCCGACGCGCATGACCTTGCGGCAGGTTGCGCACAGCGCGACGGAAGCGGTAATTGCGCCGTATTCGGGCGTGCCAGCCGAAGCGCACAGCCTGTCGGCGACCTCCTCCTGCACCATAACCGTCATGGAAAGGCACTTTTTGGAATGTTCTGCAATCATCATAATGAGCGGCGTAGTGATGTAGTAAGGAAGATTGGCAACCACCCTGTAAGGCGGCAAATCCTTTTCTATTTCGTCCAGGCGGAGCTTTAAAAAGTCGGCAAATATTACTTCGGCGTTTTCCACGCCCGCCAGCGTGCGCGAAAGCACGGGGCGCAGGCTTTTATCAATTTCATAGCCTCGAACAAACTGCGCTCTGCGAGCGAGCGCGCGCGTGAGCGTACCCGCCCCGCAACCAATTTCCACTACGAAGCTGCCCTCCGCGCCCGAGCTTTCGACAATGTTGTCGAGCAGGGCGTCGTCGGTTATGAAGTTCTGTCCGAACTGCTTTTTGAATGAAAAACCGCACTCTGAAAGCACGCTTTTAACATTTTTATCTTCCATAATTTACCTTGCGCGCGCCGACATAACTTTTTATATCGTTGCGGATAATATTATCGTGAACGCGGGGCAACCCCTGCCTTCGCCTCACAAAAGATTAAAGGGGCGGCAGACGCGAAGTCTGCCGCCCCCGCCTTTTACATGTTATTGAGTTTAGGAAACAACTTTAAGGCGTTTGACCTTATTATTTTGCACATTTCTTCCGTTTCCAGCCCCTTTATCTGAGCCATGGAAGCCGTTATTTCGGGGATACTTGCGGGTGTATTGGGGAATTGACCATACATGGACGACGGCGGAAGATAAGGGCTGTCCGTTTCGGTAAGCAGCCTTTCCGCAGGCAGAGCCTGCACCGCGCGCCTGGGTTTTTTGCTCCTTTTATAGGTCGAAGTGCCGCCGAAAGAAAAATACAAGCCGAGTTTTTCAAATTCCTCCGCCATTTCGGGCGAATGCGAATAGCAATGCAGCAACGCTCCGCTCTTTAAAAGCTGAATGCGGGAAGTCAGAAAAGTCAGCATATCCGCCGCGCAATCGCGCGAATGTATCTGCACGGGCATGACCAGCTGCGCCGCGAGAGCAATCTGCTCTTCGAAAAAGAGCATCTGCTTCTCTTTGTCCGTGTCGGGATAATGATAGTCAAGTCCTATTTCGCCGAGGGCGACGCACTTGGGATGAGCGCACAGCTCCTCCACCCTTTTAAGGTCGCAGGGCGCGTACCCTTTAAGCTCCGTGGGGTGAAGTCCCGCCGTGAAAAACACATTTTTATATTTTTCGGCTATACGCATGCCCTCTTCCGAGGAGGGAATGTCGAACCCTGCGGTAATAATCAGGTCTACGCCGCATGAAAGGCAGTTTTCTATAAGTTCGTCCAGTCCGCCGTAATCTTTAAAATTCAGGTGGCAATGTACGTCCGTGTACATATCACGAGAGAATGCTGCCGTCGGGCAGGTTCTTTTCGGGGCAGACGAGCGAGAGCGTGCCGTCGGACGCTTCCGCGCAGATTATCATGCCTTCGCTCACAAGACCTTTCATCTGTCTGGGGGGAAGATTGGTAACGACTATAACCCTCTTGCCCACCATCTCTTCCGCGGTGTAATGTCCCGCTATGCCCGAAAGAACGGAAATGGTCTTATCGCCTATGTTTACCGTTTCGTGCAGGAGTTTGCTCTTTTTGACCGCCTCGCACGCCACCACCGTGCCGACCTGCATTCTTACCTTTGCAAAATCGTCTATTGTTATGGGCGCGAATTCCTTTTGTTCCTTTGCGGGAGCGGCCTGAGCCTTCTGTTTTTGTTCTATCTGCTTTATTATGGGCGCGATGTCCTCGTTCTTGAGTCTTGCAAACAGCTGTTCGGGCGCGTTCGTTACGGCATATTCCGCGGTCAATCCGAATTTATCGAGGTCATTATACTCTCTGCGCGCACCTCCCGTCTCTGAAAGAATTTTATCCGAAGTTGAGGGCATGAAGGGCTTTAAAAGGTTTGCGCCCACGGTTATTGCCTCGAGGAGGTTGTAAAGCACCCTCTCCAGACGGGCTTTCTTATCTTCCTGCTTTGCAAGCACCCAGGGGGTTGTTTCGTCGATATATTTGTTTGCCCTTCGGAAGAGCTGCCACAGCTCGTCGAGGGCGTCGGCAACCTTGTATTCGTCCATCTTTGCGGCAACTTTGTCGCGTATGCCGCAGACGAGAGAAGAAAGGTCGTCGTCGACGGCTTCGCAAGCGTCGGTCTTTGTTACCTTACCGCCGAAATACTGGTTTGCCATGGCGACGGTGCGCTTGACGAGGTTGCCCAGAGTATTTGCAAGATCGGAATTGTGTCTGTCGGTCATAAGTTCCCAAGTTATTATGCCGTCGTTGAGGAAGGGCATTTCATGCAGAACGAAGTACCTCACGCTGTCCACGCCGTAGACGGATGCGAGGTCGTCGGCATACATAACGTTGCCCTTGGACTTGGACATCTTGTCGCCGCCCTGCAAAAGCCAGGGATGACCGAACACCTTTTCGGGCAGTTCCACTCCCAGAGCCATTAGGAATATGGGCCAATATATGGTGTGGAAGCGGATTATATCCTTGCCGATGACATGCACGTCGGCAGGCCAGTATTTTTTGAATCTTTCCTGAGGGTTTTCGCCGTCGAAGCCTATGCCCGTTATATAGTTTGTGAGCGCGTCCAGCCAGACATAAACAACATGTTTAGGGTCGAAGTCGACAGGTATTCCCCACTTGAACGAGGTGCGCGACACGCACAGATCCTGCAATTTTGTCTTAAGCGTGCCGTTTTCGACGGCGGAAAGAATTTCTTCGTCGCTCTTTCCTATGAATTCGTCGGCGAGCAGGAAGTTGTTCATCATCTCGTTCTTTCTCGCAACGGGCTGAATGAACTGCGGATGAGTTACTATGTGCTTGACGAGCCTGTCGGCATACCTGCCCATTCTGAAGAAGTACGCCTCCTCCTCGGCGGGCTTGACTTCCCTGCCGCAGTCGGGGCATTTGCCGTTTACGAGCTGACTTTCAGTCCAGAAACTTTCGCAGGGCGTGCAGTAAAGCCCCTTGTAAGAGCCCTTGTATATGTCGCCGTTTTCGTAAAACTTTTTAAAAATCTTCTGAACCTGGGCGCAGTGATAGTCGTCCGTGGTGCGTATGAATTTATCGTAGGACGTATCCATAAGATCCCATATGCGCCTGATTTCCGCGGCTACGCCGTCGACGAACTGCTTGGGCGTTACGCCCTTTTCTGCAGCTTTAAGTTCGACTTTCTGACCGTGTTCGTCAGTGCCTGTCATAAAAAATACGTCGTAGCCCTGCATTCTCTTCATGCGGGCGATTGCGTCGGACAAAATTATTTCGTAGGTGTTGCCTATGTGAGGCTTACCCGATGTGTAAGTTATAGCCGTGGTAATGTAAAATTTCTGCGCCATAGAGCGTACTCCTTGAATGTGCGGCGAAACGCCGCTTGTTTACCATTAAAATATACCATATTTTAACTTAAAAGTAAATTGATTAAAGGCATATTACGCTGCGCAGAAAAATAATAATAACCGATGAATGCAATTTTTACGGCAATAATGCTCGCTTCGGCAATAATTTTGTGCTTTACCGCGCCCGATAAGTTTCTGCCAGCCCTGCTCGACGGCGGCAGACAGGCGACGACGGCGTTTGTTACTCTTTTTTGCATTTACGCCGTGTGGACGGGGCTTTCGCGCCTTTCGGAGGACGCGGGAATAAACAGGGCGATAGCAAAAAAACTGCAACCCGCATGCACTAAATTTTTTAAGACAAAAAGTCAGACGGGCGGGCAGTATATCGCCATGAACCTGACATGCAATCTGCTCGGTCTTGGCGGAGCTGCGACGCCTTACGGCGTTAAAGCCATGGAAGAACTCGATAAAGAGGGTAACAAATCCGGCAAAAATCTGCTCTTTATCGTTAACGCCACTTCCATACAGTTAGTTCCCTCCACCGTTATTGCGCTCAGGGCTTCCTATGCAAGCTCTGCAGCGGCGGACATATTTGTGCCCTCGCTCATTTCAACCGCGGTCTGTACTGCGACGGCTATTATACTTTACATTCTGGCGGAAAAGATATGGCGCTGATAATTCCTGTAATCTTTGTAATAATTTTCATCGTTGCCGCGGCAAAAAAGGTAAATGTGTTTTCATCCTTTTGCGGCGGAGCGGAGGAGGGAATGAAGTTTGCCCTATCCCTTCTGCCCCTTCTCGCGTGCGTTTTCATGATGTGCAGTCTGTTTGAAGTTTCCGGCATATCCGAAGCGCTTACGCGCGCCCTACGCCCTGCAACCGCCGCGCTCGGCATACCCGAAGAGCTGACAAAATTAATGCTGATAAAACCCTTTTCGGGAAGCGGTTCTTTGACCCTTCTTACCGAAGTGCTGGAAAAATACGGCGCGGACAGCTATATATCGCGCTGCGCATGCACGATTTACGCCTCGAGCGAGACGGTCTTTTACGTCTTTGCCGTCTATTTTTCAAAATGCAGGCAGCGCCCGCCCGTTCTGCCCCTTGCAATAGTGCTTATTTCGGCTTTTTTAAGCACCGTGCTTTCCTGCCTGCTTTGCAGATTTATGTAAAATGCCTCAGGCAAACAATAAAACGCACATCCGAAAAATATTCTTTATTGTCGAAAAATAATATGTTTTACGGCGAAAAAGATAAATTGGCGGCAAAATTCGCCCTCCGTTCGGCAAAAAAGCAAATTTGCGGCGCTCAGATAAATTGTTATGCGTTTTCAAAATTTGAATAATATTAAAAAATATTGCCCTGAATTATTTTTTTCGACAAAATATTTTACTTTATCAAAAATTTCTATATAATTATTAGTGTAATCGGTTGCGGGAGCTTACCCGAATTGATTTAATTCTTGCTCATCATTTTCCCCCTTATCATATAGAAATGGCACAAGCTACGGCTTGTGTCATTTCTTTTATTTTAAAAATTGTTGTACTCAAAAGCAAATGTCGGCAGCGCGCCGACAACATAATGAGCGCCGACTTTATAATAGCACCGACAGCATGAGCCGCCGAAAGAATGAGCCACGACGACTTTATAAGCACATCGACGGCATAAACCGCCGACAATATGAGCCGCGACGCAGCATGAACTTATATCAAAAACTAATCCCACCGCCGCAACGAATACATAATCCCTTAATCCCTCCGCTCATATAAACTTATCTCGTCCGATGCGCCAAAAAAAACGAACCCATTGCGAAAAAAGTTAAACTAAAAGTCATTGCGACCTCAATTTTTGCTGTCGGCGGGCAAATTTTCATCGTTTCAATGTCTGTACAACTGCACAGCTGTACATATTTACAATTTTTAATGCGATTTATTGTATTAATTGTATTGACAAATGGCAACTTTTGGTATATAGTTAATACAATAAATACAGTTAATACATAAGGACAAAGACATGAAAGAACAGAAAATGAGCTTATACCTGGTCATAGCCGAAAACATAAGGCGAAAGATAGCTGCGGGCGTGCTTGCAGACGGCGACAAACTGCCCAGCTGCCGCGATTATGCCGCAGAACTCGGCGTAAACCCCAACACCGTTCAGCGCGCATACACCCTTTTAGAAGACAACGGCGTAGTGTTCACGATTGCGAAAAAGGGCGTTTTTGTATCGAGCGGCAAAAAAATGCCCGATCGCAGCCAACTCGCCATAGCGAGAATTTCCGAACTCAAAAGCGCAGGTTTTTCCAGACAGGAAATTATAAATGCCGTAGATATGATTTTTGCGCAGGAATAATTTTTTTACCTCTCCCTTTTAAATAAAAACTCCCGCACGGATTTTCCGTGCGGGAGTTTTTTATTGCAAAACAAAAGACAGCCTCTATATCCGACGGAATTAAATTTATGCCGCCCCTATGACGCTCCGCACACTTGCCCGAGCCTGAAAGCCGCCTTAAAAAATTTAAAGCATATACATGACGGCACGGACATTCAAAAACCTGCCGCCCGCGCGCAGGCTACCTATAAATTCGATCACGCTGTTTCAAGCAAACACCATGAAAGCTCCTTGCTGCGCACGCAGACGGCGGAAACCTTTAGTCGGGCTTTTAAGTCAATAATTCAGCCGTCTGCGCAGACGGCTGAAAACTTCCATAAAAAATTTCAAATCATAAGCGCGTTACTATTATCAGCGCGTTACGACACGCGGTTAAATTCATGCCACTCTGCAAAAGCAATTTTTCGTCCGCCGACCGAATGCCGGAACTGTTATAGCTGTATATAGCGCAAAAAATTGACCGACGGTGCAATTTAATTCGCCCGTCGGTCAGACATTTAACGTAAATTATTCGTAAAATATTTTTAATTTAAAAATTTAAAGGTGAATTTTTAAAGGGATTTTTATTTTGAGCGTATGGACGAAACCACTTCGGAAAGAATTTGCGCGGCGATCTGAGCCTCGCTCGGAGTGTTATCCTTGCCGAAAGAAAATCTTACGCCGCCCGAAACGCACTCGGCACTCAGTCCCATTGCGGTTAAAACGTGGGACGGCGTAGTCGCGCCGGACGAGCAAGCCGCACCCGTGGAAGCCGCCACGCCCTTCATATCCAGCAGCATGACGATATTCTGACCTTCGCAGCCCGATATGCTCAGATCGCTGTGCGATGGCAGTCTCTGCGCGTTTTTTCCGTTGATATGCACGCCGTCGATAAGCGCGACAACGCGCTTTTCGAACTCGTTGCGAAGCGAAGATACATACGCGTTGACCTCGTCGCAGTTTTTCTGCGCCTTGCAGAGCGCTTCCGCGCAGCCGACTATAGACGGCGTATTGATAGTGCCTCCGCGCAGACCGCGCTCCTGGTGTCCGCCGCACATCTGGGGCAAAAAGCGCACGCCCGACTTAATTCTGGCGACGCCGACGCCCTTAGGACCGTTGAATTTATGTGCGGAAATCGCCCAGCCGTCCGCGGGAAAGAGCGAAAAAGGCAACGCGCCCGCCGACTGAACGCAGTCGCACCAAAGGTACGCGCCCGCGGCATGCACTCGCTCATAAATTTCTTTTATGGGCTGAATTACGCCCGTTTCGTTGTTCGCAGACATTACGGCTACAAGCACGGTGTCGGGGCGCAGGGCTTTTTCTATGCTTTCTGGGCGGATAACGCCGTCGCCGTCGGGGTTTACTTCGGTTATTTCGTAGCCAAACTGCCTTAAGCTGTAAGCGCTTTCAAGTACGGCGGGATGCTCGATTGCCGAAACCACGATGTGCTTGCCCTTTTCCGCGTTTGCAAGACTTATGCCCTTTATGCCGAGGTTGTCCGCCTCGGTTCCGCCGCAGGTGAAGTAAATTTCCTTTGAAGGAACGCCGATGGCGCGCGCGACGTCGTCGCGCGCGCAAGTAAGCGCGTTTGCCACCTCGCGACCGAAAGAGTGCTGCGAGGAAGCATTGCCGAAAACGCCCTTGAAAAAGGGCGTCATTTTTTTAAATATATCCTCGTCGAGCGGCGTGGTCGCGGCGTGATCGAGGTAAATTTTTTCATTCTGATAAGCAGTCATAAATCTCCTGCAAAGCATCCAGCCTGCCGCTGATGGCAAGGTATTTTCTGCCTATTTCCGTACGGGAATTATCGCGGTTAAGGCGCACCCTGCGCGCGGCTATATTGAGAAAACGCGACATAAACGCCAGTATTATAAAAGAAATAAACGCAAGCCCGCCGAAAACCGCGGTGAGGACGATAAATCTGCCCGTCATGTCGGCAAAGAGCATTGTGGAAAACACGCACGCGAGAACGAGGAACGCCACAAACGGAACGACGGCGCAGATAAATCTGACGAGCGCTTTTTTTCTGTCCGCGAGAAAGATTTCCGCACGCTCGGCTTTTTTCTGCTCGTTAACTGCGGAAACTTCCTGCGCCTGCTCCTTCAGCTGCGCAATCATCGCCCTGAGCTTGCCGCCCGCACGGGAGAACATATCCTTTTTTGCCTGCGCCGAAGAATATTTTTTTACATCCCTAGCCGCATCGGCTGCGTCCGGGAGAATTCTGTCGGGATATTCTGTAAATCTGCAGGTGTACGCCTCCAGTCGGAGCGCGCAAAGTTCGCCGTCTTCGGGAAGAATTGCGCGCGCGGTCTCTATGCTTTCGAGCGCGGTGGAATACCTGCCCTCCTCGACGTCTGCCCTGGCGCTGTCCAAAAGAGCGCTAAGCTTTTCACGCCGGGCGGCGGTAATCTCTTCACCCTCCGTCCCGTCGTCGGAAAACTGATATTCCGAAGCGGCTTCGTCGAAGGATATTTCCGCCTCTTCCGCGGGGACATCCTCATTTTCGCCGTCGTCTATTATCAGCTCTTCTTCGCCTTTTTCGTTTATGCGGAAGCGATATTTTTTGTCTTTATCGTCGTCGATAAGTCTTTCTTCTGCCATATTCAACTCCTCTTGGGAATATAAGTTTTAACCTGCATGGCGCGGCAATCGCCTTTGTATCTGCTGAGCGCGTAGGACGAAAAGCTGTCGTTTTCGAACAGAGCGTAAACGCAGCTGCCCGAACCCGACATATTTACGCCCAAAGGCGCAAACCGAGAAAGCTCCTCCGCCGCCCGCGCAACCTGCGGATTGAGCCTTGCCGCCGCGGGGAAAAGTCCGTTTGAAAGAGCCGCGCCCAGAGCGCGCCTGTCACCCGAGCAGAGAGCGCGTTCCACGCCGTCGCTCGTCCGCGGAAGAGCGGGCATCTCATCGCTCAACGCATAGCACCTGCCCGTGGACACGCCTTCCTTGGGAAGCAGCAAAATTAAGTCGAGCCTCAGCCTGCAATCGAGAGGCTGAACAACCTGTCCCCTGTCGGTAATTCGGGCATATCCGCCGCTCAACATATAACCCGTGTCGCTGCCGGTGGCGTCGGCTAAGGACTTTACGCCATCAAAATCGTCTATGCCGTGCAGAGCCGAAAGCGCGTTCAATACGCCCGCGGCGTCCGCGGAAGAACCGCCCAGCCCCGCGCCCATGGGAATGTTTTTATCTATATATATATCCGCGCCGCAAACGCCATATTTTTGGACGAACATTTCCGCCGCAATTGCGGCGTTGTTGCTTTCGGCGGGGATAAGCTCGCTGCCCATGCCTCGCATGAAGACGTTTACGAGCTTGTCCTTCTTGCGCTTGCATACCCTGACTACGTCGAACACGTCGATATTGGTAACCACGCTGTCAATGGCGTGATACCCGTCCTTAACGCCGAGAATATCAAGGCTCAAATTGATTTTTGCGTACGACTTTACGCGGATACTGTCCATAGAGCAATTATAACACGAACGGCAGGCGTTTTCAATTATTTGAATAAAAAATTTGCCCAAGCGCGACAATTTAAAGGTTATTTAAAAAAAGCCGCGGCGCGCACAAAAATGCGCGCCGCGGCGTAAATTTTTTTACCGTATATTTTTTCAGATTATCCGCCCGTCTGTTGCCTTATTCCTGCCGGCTTGTCGTGTCGGCAATTATGAAGCGCATAAAAACCTTTTTCGCTTTTCTAACGTTCTGCATTTTGCAGTCCTGCCCGCAGACCGTCATGCTCATTTTAAGCGATAAATCAAAAGGCGTTCCTTGCCCGAAAGGGGATATTTGAGGTCGGGATTGGCAGCGGCAATCTCTTCGGGCGGACAGTTGAGTTTTTTAGCCGCGTCCCACAAGCCATCGCCCTGCGAGGGCAAAAGCACGCTGATTGCACTGTCCGAAGGAAGAATTTCTTCGCCCTCTTCGACCGAAACGAGGTACTCCGCGCGAGCCTCTTTCATGTAGCAGACGGAAATTTTTAAGAGCGCTTCGCCCTCGAGCTGACCTTCGACGGGCTGTTTTACGCTGACGCCGCACACCGCCACATCTACCTTTATATCGCCGCAATCGGGCGCACCGACGCGCACCGCGAAGGGAATTTTTACTTCCGAAGACCTTATTTCGCCGCCCTGTTCATAGATTAAAACGGCGTTTGCGCTGCCCTCCGCCGCACCGCTCGAAATGCAGTATTCGTATTCCGCCGAAGGCAGAGCGACTGCCAGAAAGCGGCAGGTGAAATCAAGTTTTGCGCTCGTCGCGGCGGCTGAAGATATGCGTTCGGAAAGCAGCTTTCTTTCGCCTGCGAACATGAATTTTTCGCTCTCCGTGCGCGTTGAAAGTTTATTTGCGCAACTGAACGCGTCGCAAGGCAGGGCAATCTCGTTTTTAAGCACGAAGTTGCCGTTCACGGCAAGCGTACAGGAAAATTCCACCCTGCATTTGCCCCTTTCGCTGTCGACGGTTGCGTTGACCGTCATGTCGCGCACCTCGGCGTTGACGAGAGGAAGCGCGCCCGCGGGGCTGTCTTCGCAGGGGATTGTGCAGGAGAAGGGAATTAACCTCTCCATGCTGGCGGGCGAGGAGCGGCGCATGGCGAGCATGGAAAGATTGATGTCGCCCGACACGTTAATTTCGCCCGTGCCGCACTCTGCGGAAGTAACTATGGCTGTCGCGGCGGGCAGAAGAATGTCTTCCACTCCGTCGGCGTCGAAATCATCCTCCACTTCGCATTCGCCCGAAAAAGTTATGCACGAGCACAGCTCGCAAGTCTTTGTTTTGAGATATGCGCCGTCGCAGGCGGAAATATAGGTGCGTTCCGCGGGGGCAAAGACGTCTATATGAGCCGAAATTACGGCGCTTACGATAAAGGACGAACCTTCGCGGCGGACGGACACCTTGTCGCAGGAGAGCGCGCAGATTGTCGTCTGGGCAGGAGCGAGGTTTTCGTCGTCGCAGAAGTGGGAAAATTCCGCGCCCTTCTGTATGCGGCACATTTTGCCCTCCTCATCCGCATAGACGACGGTTATTATGAGTTTTCCGCTGTAATTTACCCTGCCGGAAGCCGCTTCGCAGGACAAAAGGCTGACCTGAGGGCATACCGCCAGAACTTCGCCCGCGAATTCGGACGCGGTGAATTTTGTTTCCGCCACAGACTGCGGTGCGAGAGCGGCGACCTGCCTCGTATATGCGAGAGAACTTGTTTGGGGGTTTATCATATTTTGCACTCCTTGTTTTGTTACAAGGTATAATATGCCCCGCGAAAGACAATTATTACTTATTGCCCCTTATAATCCCGCGTTACTTTATGTCCTTGGTTATCCTCACTCTGCCGCAGAGAATTTCCGAATAAGAAAAGGAAGTTTTACCTATAAAATTGGCGTCCTCGGGCTGAACGGTGAAAATGGAAGGGTACACGCCCGAAAGGGTTGCGGGATAGGTTACATATTTGTTTCTGCCGAGATTGAGTTTTACTATTATGCGGTTATTGCTCAGTTCGCGCACGCACTGCTTTATTGAACTTATAGTATTATCTGCCTTAATCATAATATAATTATTGACAAAAAAAGGAAAAAAATGCGCCGTGCGCAAAAGCGCACGGCGCAAAAATTAAGATTAATCAGAATAAGTCGTCGTCATCGTCGTCATCATCGTCGTCATCGTCGTCGAACTCTTCGTCCTCGAGGTCGGAAAGCGAATCGACATCTTCGTCGAAGAAGTCGTCGGAGTTTTCTTCGCTCTCTTCCTCTTCTTCGTCCTCTCCGTCGAGGTCTTTTTTAAGCTCCTCTTCGAGGTCTTCGTCGTCAATGGTCAGATCGTCCATTTCGTCGTCGAGATAGCTCTTCCATTCCTCGTCCTTCTCGGGGTCGATTTCCTCTTCCTCGTCGTATTCGGACTTGCGACGGCAAGCTTCGCACATCTTCTCGCCGTAGCGCATGCGGTTTACGCCGCACACGGGGCAAAGCTCGGTGTTTTCTGCTTCAAGCTCTTCTTCCAGCTCCTCGTCCTCGAGGTCGGCAAACTGAAGCTTGTTGCCCTTCATTTCGGCAATGCACACGTCGCAGTATTCCTGCTTGTCGGCGTCGATATAGTTGAGTTCGCACCTCGGACATTTGATATATCTTACCATACGATTTTCTCCCGTTCACATACTAAGTAATCAGCACTTCTGCCAAGTGCTAACATTATATTAATATTTATTGCGTTTGTAAACTGTTTTATAAGAATAATTGCACGGTTTTTAAAAATTTATTCGCTGTCTTCTCGGGATGCGCTGCCGGGGAATATCATTCGTATTCGCCAGTGTCGCGCCTATCGTCGCCGCCGTCGCGCACAAAGGGCGGAGGACAACAGTTCCTTTCGCGGCGGGGCGGACATTTTTCTTTCTTTTCCTCGCGTTTGACCAAAATCACGTCCTCGCCGATTTTAGTTACGGATGTTATGGGAATAAACTCCTCCTGACGCGAAAACCTGAAGCCTTTTCCGCCAGTAACGAAAAAACCTTTTACGCGGTTTTCGGGATAAAGAAATACCAGATCGCACACCCTGCCGAGGTTTTTGCCGTCGTTGAGGCAGACGACGTCCAGCTTTTTAATGACATTATACGAAAGTTCCATAGTATAATGTTATGCGGCGGGCAACCGATAGTTGCCCGCCGCACGCAAAGTAATATTACATTTTAATTTCACGCAAGCGAAAAATAATGAACCATGCTGCGCAGAGGGTTATTTTCGTACAGCCAGTCAAGTTTGAGCACGCTGCCGTTGAAAGCGTCAGAAACCTGCTGCGCGCTCTCGCCGCCTACCCAGTAGATAATCTGGAAGGCTATAAGTCCTACCATGAAAGCCACGGCAACCATTAAAACCATGCCGAGCAATTTGTTTATTACCTTTAAAGCGGTGTTGTTTATTTCGAGAACGCCTGCAATAATTTTTACGATTATGATGCGCAAAATCTGCACTACCACGAACATTATTATGCAGAGCAGAACGGCTTCAAAATGAATATTAACGAGGAAATCGGTGAAAGCGTTGCCGCCCGAAGCCACGCTGCCCGACAGCTTTACGAGCAGGTCGTTGACGAAAGCCCAGTCGGAAACGACGCCGTAAAGGAAATAGCATACTATTATCGAAATGATTATGCCGAATATACCGCCGGTGAAAAACTTCAGACCGCCGGCGAAACCCGCTATAAGCCCTAATAGAAGCGCAACCGCGAGAACTGCGACGGCTATCCAATCGGCCAGAAGCATTAGCACTACCTCCCTATCTGTTTATGCGCTTTATATTATATCACGCCTAAAGGCAAATTGTAAATAATTATTACAAAAAAATTTTTTATTACATAAATTTTCCGTTTTTCGCCGCCGAAAACGGCTTATCTCATAGCGCGTAACGGTAAATTTATTGACAAAATCGCGCTTTTAATACAGCCCGAGGGTAAATTTACGCGCTTTGAAGCTCATTGTTCCGAGCCATCGCCCCCGAGAAAATACTGCTGACTGTCGAGCGGAGGTTCTCCCTCGACGGGGCGGTATTTGCCGTCCGGGCACAGTTTTCTCGCCCTGACATTGTCTTTATACATCGTTTCGAGCATGTTTATTATTTTTTCCTCTATGCCCTTATCGAGCACGGGCGCGGCAATTTCCACGCGCTTGTCGACATTGCGCGTCATCAGGTCGGCTGAAGAGATGTAAGTTATTCTGTCCCTTCCCCTGCCGAAGGAATACACCCTCGAATGTTCGAGGAACCTGCCGACTATGCTTATCACGGTTATATTTTCCGTCTTGCCCGCAACCTCGGGAAGAATGCAGCATATGCCGCGCACGATGAGGCGTATGCGCACGCCCGCCTTGCTCGCTTCGCACAGTTTATCGATTATCGCCTTATCCGTAAGACTATTCATCTTTGCGAGGATAAACCCGCCCTTGCCCGCCTTCGCGCGTTCGGTTTCGCGGTCTATGCAGGCTATTATGCCCGTCTTGAGCGTTTCGGGCGCGACGAGCAGTCTTTTATATCTGAAGTCGGTGTTGCAGATGGATATGTTGCGGAAGAACGCCGCCGCGTCCTCGCCGATTTCCCTGTCGGCAGTAATAATGTTGAGGTCGGTGTACTGCTTGCTCGTTGCTTCGTTGTAGTTGCCCGTGCCGAGATGAGTTATGTAGCTTATGCCATCTTCGCCCTGCATGACGATAGAAATTATTTTGGAATGAACCTTGAAATTTTCCATTCCGTAAATAATAGTACAGCCCGCCTCCTGCAGTTTGCGCGCGAAGTACATGTTGTTTTCCTCGTCGAAGCGAGCGCAAAGCTCGATGACTACAGTAACGAGCTTGCCGTTTTCGCTGGCGCGGCACAGAATGTCGGCTATGCGCGAGTGGTGCGCCAGGCGGTAAATGGTTATGGCTATAGAACTGACGCGCCTGTCGCGCGAGCATTCTTCAAGCAGGTCCTCAAGCGGCGTCATCGCGTCGTAGGGGTAGGAAAGGAAAATATCGCGCGAGCGCACTTCGTCGATAAGCGACGGACAGGATAAAAGTTTTTCGTCCACGCCGCCTTTGAACGGCTTATACTTTAGCTGAGCCGCAAGCTCTTCTGGCAGAAATTTATCGAGCGAAAAGAGGAATTTATAGTCGAAAACCCTTTTGTCGCAAAAACAGAAATCGGGCGAAATTTTTATTAGTTTGAGCGCAAATTCTTTAAGTCTGCTGTCTTCCTTGTCGGTTTCGAGGCGCACGATGTTCATTCTCGCGCGGGAAGCGACTTTGCTTTTCATAATCTGCGAAAAGTCGTGCTCCACGTCGCCGTCGTCTATAAAAGTATCGAAATCGGCGTTGCGCGTTACGCGCATGAGCATGCTGTCCTTTACCTCGTAGCCCGTGAACGCCGTGTGTCCGAAAGCGCGCACAAGCTCTTCGAGAGTAACGAGTTTAATGTTTTCGCCCGAACCTATGCGGTAAATCTTGGGAAGATTGTCGTTGAGCGCCATCACTCCCACCATTCTCCTGTCCCCCTTTACGAGGTCGTAAAGCATGTAGTTGCGCTTGTTTTCAAACTGCATCATGGGGTGTTTCGCGTCCAGCACCATCATAGACAGCATAGGCAGAACGTTGTTTTTGAACAGCGCTTCGCACTCCTTTGCGCGCTTGGGCGAAAGGCGGGCGACTTTGACTATGCGAACGCCCTTTTCGGCGAGGGCTTTGTTGAGCGCGACGTAGCACGCCGAACGCGCAGAATAATATTCCCTTACCACTTTGCTTATTCCGTCGAGCTGTTTCTGCGCGGTAAGTCCCGTCTTGTTTTCGCGCTCCTGCGGGGAAGACGCGAGTTCGTTATACAGGCTGCCCACTCTGACCATAAAAAATTCGTCGAGGTTGGAAGCTGAAATTGCGAGGAATTTCGCCCTCTCCAGCAGCGGATTGACCTCGTCCGAAGCCTGGTCGAGAACGCGGTTGTTGAACAGCAGCCAGCTGTATTCCCTGTTGACGTATATGCCTTTTATGAAAGATTTTTTAACTTTGCCTTTATCGCCGGACATAGCATTCTCCTCTTCGTCCGCTCTTTTTTGTCGAGCGCAACTTAATAGACCGTCTTTGATATTGTTCCCTTTGTTGCGGGCAAACGACTTTATTGTTTTGTAAGGTTATGCTCAGCCGAGAAAAATTCCCAGCTCCTCCGCGCACCTGACCATTCTGTCGCCGCGGGTGACGTATTTATATTTGCCTGCAATATCTTCAAGTTTGTTTACGGCGAGGGAATTGCCCTTAACCGCAATCGTTACGCCGAACTTGCCCTCGGCGGCGAGGTATGCAGCCTGCTCCCCGAGACGGGTGCAGAGCAATCTGTCGTAAGCGCAGGGCGCGCCGCCCCTCTGGACATAGCCCAAAACAGAAGTGCGCGCGGCGTAACCCGTATGCTGTTCGATGTATTCCGCCAGATGGTTGGTTATCGTCTTTTCGCCAAGCTCTGCGCGGGCAAACGAGCGCTGTTTGCGCTTAAGCCCAGCCTCTGCGCGTATATGCGCGCCCTCGGCAACGGCTATGAGCACGCTGCGTGCACCCTTCTTTTTCTTATCGCTTATAAATTTGCACAATTCGTCCTCAAAAAATGGCATTTCAGGTATGAGAATGGCGTCCGCGCCAGCGGCAATGCCAGAATGAAGAGCGAGCCAGCCCGCCTTGTTGCCCATAATTTCGACGAGCATAACCCTCGCATGACTGTCGGCGGTGGTGCGTATTCTGTCCATGCAGGAACATGCTACCTCTACCGCCGTCTGGAAACCGAAAGTTACGTCCGTACCCCATATGTCGTTGTCTATCGTCTTGGGAACGCCGATGACGTTGCAGCCCTCGCGCATGAGCAGGGCGGCATTTTTATGCGTGCCAGCGCCGCCTATCGCTATGAGGCAATCAAGTCCCATTTTTTTATAGTTGGAAACCATTTTGTCAAGTTTGGTTTTTCCGGCGTCGCCCATTACCTGCATCTGCTTGAAAGGCTGACGGGAAGAGCCGAGAATAGTTCCGCCCTCGGAAAGAATGCCGCATATGTCGCTTTCGCGCAGTTTTACGCTTTCGCCGCTTATAAGTCCGCCGTAGCCTTCGGGTATGCCGATAAGTTCTGCGCCCTTTATGTTGCGGAAAACGGAAATTCCCGCCGCCCTTATGACGGCGTTCAACCCTGCGCAGTCGCCGCCGCTTGTCAAAATACCGATTTTCATGTCTTCACCGTATACAGATTATTTTACGCTTAATATTATACCACAAATGCCGCCGCAAAAAAAGTGCGTAGCGGCAAAAAATTTGTAAAATGTGCATAATGCGCCGCAATGCGCACTAATTCGCATTGCGGCGCGTTGTATGTTCACTAAAAAATAGTTTTTGCCGCTCTCGCGAGCGGCAATTATTATGCGGCAATTATTATGCGCGAAAAATTATGATTAAGACATAATCTCACTGCAGAGTTATTCTTTCCTCCCTTTCGAGGGGGAAACGCATGAGTGCGGACGAAGCGAGGTCGCGCGAGCGCATGTCTACGCCCGTTATGGCGTGATTTTCGTACAGAGTGTAGTAATAAACGCCCGCCGAAGCGTCGCAACAAGAGGTGTAAAGCGTGGTTTCATAGCCGTCTTCGAACGCGTTGCATCCGCGCACCTGCCGCACGCTGCCGAGAATGTTGAAAAGGGCGTTGACGCCGCCGTACTTTTCCCCGCCGCAAACGCAATTATTTCTTACGAACGCCGCACGCACGAAGCGCGAACGCGAAGAAAGGTCGCCCGGCAGCCCGATTGCGCCCATGCCCAGGCTGTAACGCTGCAAATCTGCCGACGGACAGAGCGAGTTGCGCGGCTGCGCTGCGGAAAGGTGCATGTAATCGCTGAGGTTGAGCATCTGTTCGGCAAAGGGCGGATTGTTGGCTAGAACGCCCGCGCGGTTATCGTAAATATTCATACCCCCGCGCATACTTTCTACCACAATATCCCTCTTCTCGTCCGAAATCATCCAGTGAAGCTCGGCGCAGGGCAGGCTGTCGCTGAATGGGCGGTTTGTAAGTTTTATCTTTTTAATTTCTTCCTCCGCCTCGTCGACATTTGTGAAACGCGAAAGAATATGCGGGATAAACTGATATTGCGCCACTTCGTTTTTGTCGCCCGAAGGCTGACTGTAATGCGCGTTGCCCACAAAATTAAGCCCCGCCATGCACAGACCTTTTTCGTTCATGGCGTCGTAAAAAAGCGGATAGCCTTCGGCGACGAGCGCCATTCCGACGACGGCGAACTTCCCGCCGAAACCGAAGTCGAACCCGCGGGGCGCAATTACCACCTCCTCTCCGTAAGATAAATTATGATCGAGCGTTCTGCCGAAATACAGTCCGCCCTTTCTGAAACTTGCCGCTGTGCACATAAAAATTCCTCCGCGCATATTTTGTGCAATTATTCGCCCATGCTTGCGCCAATACGCATTTATTTAATAAGATTTATGAAAAAAACCGCATTCGCCCGCATATATGTGCGGGCGAATGCGATTTTTTACCTGTTTACGCTCCGAAACTGCGCACGATGTTTATTATAAACCGAGCGCCGTCCCGCCGCTAAAGCGGCGGGACGGCGCAATTAAGTCATTCTATGCTCTTGAGGCTTTCTATCATGTCTATGCGCTGCAGACTGCGGTACATTATAAGATTGATTATAACCGAGAAACCGAGCGTCATAAGACCGCCTATTATGTAGCTGTACCAATAAATGCTCCTGCCGAACATTATGAGGTCGACTTCGATCGAGCGTATGACATACTGGTGCAGAAGCACGCCCAGCCCCACGCCCAACAGTATACCTATTATGGTTAAAAGCACATTTTCCTTATAGACGTAGGTTGCGACTTCCTTGTCGTAGAAGCCGAGCACTTTTAGCGTGGCAAGCTCCCTCTTGCGTTCGGCAATGTTTATGCTGTTGAGGTTGTACAGCACGACTATCGCCAAAAGAGCCGCCGCGGCGAGCACTATAATAACTATGGTATTGAGCGACGAGAGAGTGTCGTTAGCCCAGTCAACAAGCGCCGAAGTGAAAGATACGCCCTGCACCGCCTCGTTTGAGAGAATATAACTTCCCAGCTCGCTCTGGAAACTTTCGGAAGCGTCGGGATAGGTTAAAAGTATCTGATTATAATGAGGCTCTCCGTCGAAAAGCTGAGTATAAAGCGAGTTGTCTATGAACAGGAAATGCCCTATGTAATTTTCGTAAATCGCCGTAATTTTAACCGTTACCGTGTCCGAATTGCCGTCCTTGAAAGTAACAGTGTCCCCCTCCGAAACGCCGAGCGTGCGCGCAGTTTTTTCGCTCATTATGCCGCCGTCGGCACAAATCGATACTCCGTTTTTGCCCTCCCTTTCGCGGAAGGTGAAGTAATTTTCTATTCCGTCGAGCGTTTGAGGAACGCACAGCGTAACCGTCTGAATGCCGTCCTTGCCCTGAATGTCCACAGATTTCTGGTAGAGCGTAAACGCCTGAACACCCTCGTCGATACCCTCTATGCCGACGATAAGCTGTTCCCTGTCCTCAGACGAAATGTCTTCCTGCACGGAAACGGATGCCTTGTAATGGGTAAGGTCGGTGTACTGCAAATCCACAACGTCCATAATCGAATCGTGCAGACCCAGACCGACGAGCACGAGCCCCATGCAGCCCGCAACGCCGATAATAGTCATTAAAAAGCGTTTCTTGTTGCGGAACATGTTGCGTATTGTAGATTTCTGCGTAAAGCTGAGTCTCTTCCAGACGGGCGTAATGCGCTCGATAAGCACCCTCTTGCCGGGCTTGGGCGCTTCGGGGCGCATTATCTGCGCGGGGCAGGAGCGGGAAATGCTCAGGCACGCCACAATAGTGGCAACTCCCGTGGAAAGAACGCTCGCCGCGACGGCTATCGCGCCCTCCACAAAGTTATACGGCAAAACGAAAGTTTTAAGCCCCTGATAGAGCATGGCATAAGTGTTCATTATGGCGAGCGGAAAGACCTTTTCGCCCACAAGCACGCCCGCAACCGAGCCTAAAAGCGTGGGTATGAGCGCATACAGCAGGTACCTTGCGAGTACCGAGCCGTTGCCGCAGCCGAGTGCCTTGAGCGTGCCTATCTGCTGGCGTTCCTCCTCCACCATGCGCGTCATAGCCGTAAGGCTGACGAGCGCCGCAACGAGGAAGAAAACTATGGGCAGAAGCTCGCCGAGGCTGGCAATTCTGTCGGCGTCGCTGCGGAAATTGACGTAGGAAAATACCGTTTCGCGCCCGACGACGTACCACTCGGGAACGGGTACAAGCTGCTCAATCATCTCGGGAGGCAAAGCCGCGCCGTAGTCGTTTAAAATTTTATCTAAGAGTTCGTCGTACCGCCTTGCGCAGGCTTCCTCCGCAACCGAATTTATGCTCGCAGTCGCGTTTTCGATGACGGCGTCGTATTCCTCTTCAAAGCTGTCCATGCCCTCCGCGCCCTCGACGAGGATATTTATCTGCGTAAAATAATCCATCCTGAACGCATCGGGTCTGATAAGCACAAAGCCGTCTATTTCGCCGTTGCCCACGCTGCCCGTGCCTCTGTTGAGGTCCATATACTGCGGCAGGTCGGCAAAACCCGTAATAGTATATTCAGTTGTGTAAAGGCTTTCGGAAAGGTCGCCCTCTCCGCCAGAAAGGAACTGAATTTTATCGCCCACGCTGTATTTGCCGAGTTCGAGAAGAAGGTTATCCAGAAGGCATTCGTCTTTGTTTTGCGGCAGCGAGCCTTCCACTACGGGAATATTTATGTTTTCGGAAAGCGAAAGCAGCTTGACGGCGCGCCTGTCTTCGGTATTGCAAAGCACGTCGAGGGAATATGCGCCCTCGGCACAGCTCACCTCGTTTAAAGACTGCAGCAAGTCCACGTCCTCGCCCGTCAGTCCCGCCGTGCTTACAACCGATATATCGAAAAGGTTCTGCGCGTCGTAATAATTTTCGGCGGAAACGAGCATGTCGGTCTTGCTCGAGCGCAGACCCGAAAAGAACGCCGCGCCCAGCATGATTATGAAGAATACCGAAATAAATTTACCTTTATTTTTGAGCATTCCCCTGAAAAAATCTTTATATAAAGGTTTCATACCGCCCCCGATTTACCACTCTATCTGTTCGACGGGCAGGGGCTGAGGATTGGTTTCGCAGCTTTCCGCCCTGCCGTTTTTGATGTGAATAACTCTGTCCGCCATGGGCGTGAGAGCGCTGTTGTGGGTGATTATGATGACCGTCATTCCGCGCTCGCGGCAGGTGTCCTGCAGTAGCTTTAAAACGGCTTTGCCCGTAACGTAGTCGAGCGCGCCCGTAGGTTCGTCGCACAAAAGCAGTTTGGGATTTTTCGCGAGGGCGCGCGCTATAGCCACCCTCTGCTGTTCGCCGCCCGAAAGCTGGGAAGGGAAGTTGTTTTTTCTGTCGGTAAGTCCCACTTCGTCCAGAACGACGGACGCGTCGAGCGGCTTTTTGCTTATCTGCAAAGCAAGTTCGACGTTTTCGAGCGCGGTGAGGTTCTGCATGAGGTTATAAAACTGAAAGACGAACCCAACTTCCTCGCGGCGGAAACGCACGAGCTTTTTGCCGCGCAGCGCGCTGACTTCCTCGCCGTCAACAATTACCTTGCCTTCGGTTGCGGTATCCATGCCGCCGAGAATGTTCAAAACTGTGGTCTTGCCCGCGCCGCTCGGACCGACGATGACGACGAATTCGCCCTTTTCAATGTAAAAATCCATGCCCGAAAGCGCTTCGATTTTCACTTCGCCCATGCTGTATATTTTTTTTACGCCCGAAAGCTCTATGTAATGTTCCATAATTTTCGCCTTTCCGCCTTACAGATGCCGAACGCGATTAAGCAAAATGCCTCGCGCATTAAAATTATAACATAATTTTATACCATGAACAGGCAAATGTCAATTGTCAATATTATCGCGTTTTAGCTTTTCCTGAAGCGGTTGAAAAGGCGGCAACCGCGCGGTTGCCGCCTTTGTAAACGATTAAACTTTGTTTTATTTCTTTAAAATCAGCTTTTTTATGATAAAAGAAATTGCCAGCGCAATCAGGGACACCGCGAGGGCGAGCATGAAAAAGCAGAGCATGAAGCAGCAGGCATACACAAACCCCTGCGTAAAGATATATAAAAGAGCAATATTTACTGCGCCGAGAATTATATCTACGAGGACGAAGACGAATAAAATCAGCAAAAGTCCGCTCATCGCGCCCTTTAAATCCGCCGTACTGAGCGTCATGTGCAGCGAAAAGATTATGCTGATGAGTATAAAAATCCACCACTCCCACCTGTTCCAGTAGGAAAAAATGCAGACGAAAGTTTTGCCGAACTGCAAAAATATCTGACCTGCGCCGCCGTCTATGCTGACGGCTGTCATGTTGGCAGCCACGGCTGAAAACATATCGGGCAGCAAAATGTACGAAAAGAGCGCCAGCAGCGCGGAAATGCCAATAATCGGCGCAACGCCTATGAAGAAGTTGCCCGTTTTTTGATAAAAATTCCTGGGATTGTATGTGTGCCAGACATAGCCGAGCGTACCGTCGAGCGAGTTGACGCTGTACAGCTTTATCTTTATTATTTTGTGTCCGAACAGCAGGCAGAACGCCACATGGCAAAGTTCATGCACGGGCGTGCCGAGCGCGCCCGTTACATAGCAGATTTTGCGGGCGTCCGAACCGAAATTTTTGTAAAAGCCCTTGTTGCAGTAGCCGATGAGCAAGCCGAAAATAAGTATCGCGCCCAACGAAAAAGCCATCTGCATGAGAAAACAAAAAATTATGTCGCCAACCATATATAGCCGCTTCCCTTTATATACTTAATAAGGCGCAACTTTGTCCGAACTCAATCATATCGCGCCGCGCTTATATTATACCAGATATTTTATGCCCTTGCAACAGCAATATTAATCTGCGGGCAATAAAACGCGCCGCCCGCTCAATACCCCCTTTCTTCGGCGCATAAATAAATATTAAAACGCGGTTGCCCGCGGCATATGCCGCGGGCAACCGCTCGTTGTATTAATTCTGCACGCATAAAACGCCCAGCCTGCAACGCCTTATACGCGCAAATTTTCGCACCAATAAGACAATAAAAAAAGAGGGCGCGGGTTGCAATTGGCAACCCGCGCATTAAATCAAAGAATTTTTTCAAGCGCCGTATATTGCGGCAAAAGCCCCATTGATTTATAAAACATTTCCGCGCGCTCGTTGCCGCCGTAGACATGCAAAGTTACATTGTATGCGCCTATGCTCTTTGCAAACTCGCAGACATAGTCAAACAGCTTTCTGCCAATCCCGCGCGAACGCACATTTTCGTCCACACATAAATCGTCTATATAAAGAGTAATGATTTTAGTCTTTGAGGGCGCAGTTTCGCGCAGTATGCGACAGAACACATACCCCTCTGCGCACCCGTTCTCTTCATAGACAAATACGGGCGCATTTTTGTCCTCTATTATGTCGGAAAGCTGCGCTTTGTCGTACTTTTGCATTCCCGCGATAAATAAATCGGGTCGCAAACCCGCATGCACGCCGTGAACCTGCCTTAAAAGTTCCTCTATTCGGGCAATATCCCCCTCTTTTGCCAATCTTATTATTTCTTCGCCGTCCATATATTTTTTTCCTTTAATCGAGTTTTTATTACTATACACCATTTTCAGCGGACTATCAAGTTTATTTTTGCCCTCCGTCCGCACCCAGAAGAGTTTATGACTATTATTAATCAACAGGTTTTATTTTGTTAATATTTAAAGGCGCATGAAAATAACTGAAATTTTTTCCTGCATTTTGCGCCTTTTTTTGAAAAAATTGACAACGGTGCATTATTTTGCTACAACACCTACCGCCTGAGGCAAAAATATACAAAGAGAGAATAATATGGAAGAACAGAGAGAAGAAAAACAGCCCGAAAGCTTTCCAGCAGAAGACGAAAGTGCGGCAGCAGCGAGCGAAGAATGCACTACTGCCGATACAAACTTAAACGAACCGTCGAAAGCGGGCAAATTTTTTAATAAAGTACTCGATACAGTAAAAAGCATTGCGCCGGGACTATTGCTCTGCGCAGTAATAGCCGTACCCGCATGGTTTTTGGGCAAGCTCGTACCCGTAATAGGCAGCGCGATTTTTGCCATTGTGTTCGGCATGATTATAGCTTTTTTCAAAAGACCGAAATGGCTTGAAGGCGGCATTAAATTCACATCTAAAAAGATATTGCAGACGAGCATAGTCTTCCTCGGCTTCGGAATGAACTTTATAACCGTCTTGGAAGTCGGCGGAAATTCCCTGCTTATAATCCTTTCGACAATAACCACCTCGCTCGTCATGGCGTTTTTAATGGCTAAAATCCTTAAGCTGCCCTCCAACACCGCCACTCTCGTGGGCGTTGGGTCATCCATTTGCGGCGGCTCTGCAATAGCCGCAACCGCACCCGTCATTCGCGCAAAAGACAGCGAAGTCGCCACATCGATTTCGGTAATTTTCCTCTTCAACGTCATTGCCGCATTCACATTCCCCGCTATCGGTCAGGCGCTCGGCATGTCGGACACAGGCTTCGGAATGTGGGCAGGCACGGCTATAAACGACACTTCCTCCGTCGTCGCCGCAGGTCAGAGCTGGGAAAGCATGACGGGTAGCGACGTTGCCCTGCAGTATGCGACCATAGTCAAACTTACAAGGACGCTTGCAATAATTCCCATAACTCTGGCTCTTGCAATTTTTCAGCTTGTCAAGGCAAAGAAATCTGCCAAAAACGGAGGCGGAGAAGAAGGCTTTACTTTCAGCTTTGTAAAGGTTTTCCCCTGGTTCGTAATTTTCTTCCTCGTTGCGGCAGTTGTAAACACATGGCTCTTCCCCGTGCTGCATATAGGCGGAAACGTGTCCTCCTTCCTCTCCGACGTAGGTAAATTTATGATTACCCTCGCCATGGCGGCAATAGGACTTAATACAAATGTCGTCAAACTGGTAAAGTCGGGTTGGAAACCCATTTTATCCGGTCTTGTATGCTGGATAACAATCGCCCTCGTCAGCATTGGCGTTCAGCTCGCGCTCGGAATGTGGTAATTTAAAATTAAATTTATTTGCTTATGATGTATGCTGCGCCGTCCATTACAGGACGGCGCAGCATTTTCATACAAAAAACATTGATTAAGGCATATATGCTGCTCAATCGGAATATTATTTATACCTGCATAAATAGCGTACCGTGCATAATCTGTATATATCGCGCGAAAGTGGCGTATTTTTAACATAAACAGGGCTTATCCCGCGACGGGATAAGCCCTGTTTGCATTTATTTTAAATTTTATGCGTCGGCAAATATTTTTGCCGTCAACCCGCAAAACTTTCAGCTTACTTTCTGGGGTTCTTAATGTTAGCCTGTACTGTCATATGAGGTTAAGGGTCGGTCGCGAAATCAATTAAAATACCACTTTTTAATCAAAAAATACCTCTTCACTGATTTGATGAAAGAGTATTAAACTTTATTACTCTTAATATCTAATGTTTGCAATACCACATAGAATATATGGCATGAATATTTTTTAGAGTAAATCCATATTCGTTTCAAACTAGTATCATGTAACTATCAATATTACACCACTTTTATTTACTAGGTTTTATAATATCTTCCATACCACTTTATTTGATTTAATTTGTTTTGAAAATATTTATAATTTTCAATTGGAATTAATCAAAATAATATTGTATAAGAATGATTACTATAATGTCAACTAACCGCAATTGATTTTTTCGAGTGTTGAGAAGTCTTTATATTAGGCTTTTTCTGAACCGATGCTATTATATCTTTAGCAGATTCATAAGGTTCATGATTTAATACAACTTTACATTTCGTAATATATTGTAAATTAACTGAACATTTCTTTTTTGATTTATTTGTTATTATCATGTTACTTTCTCCTTAAATCATCTCATATAGTTCTTTACAATTGTGATATGAAACCTTTTTATATCGAATAGCAAAATCAACATCAGTATCTATCAACATACATCTTTCTTTTGGATAGAATTCTCTTAATTTATAATATGTAAGCGCTGGATTTTGCGCGTATCCATCAACAATATTGTTTAACGGTATATACCGTTTTGTTTTTGCAAACCGCAACAATGCACGTTGAGCAGCTTTAATTCGATCTAATTCTACTAATATAACAAAAGGTTTATATCTTCTAGTCTTAAATGCTTTTATTAATTCAACAAGTTCATTAAAATCATCTCCAATTATAGGAATAACTATATTCTCACCTTTATCTATAGCTTCCTGACGAATCTCAGAAGCTATCATTTTTGATTCTTTATGCACTAAAGATGCCCCATTAACTTTAACAAATTCTGGAAATTTACGTTTAACAAAATCAGAATCAATTAATTTTGAATTGGTTGCATCACTTATTAATGCAGCAATATGAGACTTCCCAGATGCCGGCAGTCCTATTACTATATAAACTTCCCTATTCTCCGATACATAACCAGACTTCGGAAGCATGCCCCCTACATTATAAGATATGTCATCATCGTCATCGGGTCTTATAAATTGTATTAATTGTTTTTTTATGTTATTGCGCAATTCCTCTCTTTGTCTATCTGTTTTAAAATTAATTCTATATTTTTTACAATCGTAAGTATTATATTTTAAAACCTTATACAAATCAGTATTTGCCTCTTTAATAATCATTTCATATTCTGAAATCCTCACTTTAATATCTTCAGCGGACAATCCTTCCCCCATAAGAAACGTATCCATCTGTAATGTCTCTATAAGGAAAGGATGAATCTGTTTAAAATCAAAGAGAGGTCTTGAAATCCCAGTCATTGCAAGTCTCCTTAGTGCCTGTTATCAACTCATCCGTGTATGTCATAATTATTGTAGCACATAATTGTAAACAATGCAAGATTTCATAATAAATTTTCCCTACTCTTACATATTTTTTCGCTGTAACAATCCCAACGCCATAATATTTCCCTATTATAATTATACCACGCCCACATCATTTTAAAACTTAAGGCAAAAAAGAGATTTTATATTTTTTTAAGAATACTTTCTCAATCCACTCTAGATTGCTCTTATTATCGATTGAGGTTCCAATCCCTTTAGTACACTTATCAAAATCATGCACAAGCGTCTTTTTGCTATTATTATGGAAATTACGGCATTTACGCCATCCTCGTCCACAATACAGTTATTTAATTTTCCCGCCTTTCGCGGTCAATTTAAGTTGTTTACAGATTGCAATCAACTGAAGAATTGCTGTATCTTATAGACACCCAATACAACCTTGGTCCTTGCTTTTAGCCAAATTTCAACAACGTCGATAACATACCAGATGGAAGTTTTCTCATCTCAAACAGTTCGCAATCATATCTCCAAAAAGCCCAATAAAAATTTTGATAATCATTTAGTTGATTATCTTTCACCGAACACATGATAACGAGATAATTTTGTTTCCCATGTATATATAGAACGACGTGCTAATAGTATCTCGTCAACAACCTAAATCATTAATTTAATTAAAAAGTTTTTCTCTTATAATTTCTAAACTCTTCTTTTCTTTCTGCTCCTCCATGATATTTTTCAAAATCAAATCCATTGTTTCGGGACTCCAATATATTTTCAAATTCTCTTTTGCCCTTGTAATTGCCGTATAAAAAATCCCATGCGTTATTTTTTCCGCAGTGCTGTCCGGTATAATTATCTTAATAGAATTATATTCCAATCCTTGGGCCTTGTGAATTGAAACGGCATAAGCTAAATGAAATGGCACGACCGACTTTATTCTAGACTCCGCACGTTCTTCATCAGTACCACCGCCATCATCTTCATATACTGTGAATCTAACACGAGTTGCATCATCAAACGTATCAATGTATTCAACTTCATCTGCACAATCACTTTCAGAAAGCAACCTGTCAATATCTATTGTAAATGTAATGCTTGACGCATCCTTTTCAATACCAACTATTTTACCTTTCAAGTTATTGTAAAAAACAGTCTGAAACCTTTTCTTCGGTTCAGTAAAAAGGATATGATCACCAACTTTATAAGTCCATTCTTGCCAGGTATATGCTACGTTACAGTTATTTGCTTGAAAAAGCGCATTGATGTTATTCAAACCAAATTTACCATCATAATTCAGACACAATACAACCTCATCCTCGTCATCGGAAAAATTTTGAAGAACTATATTTCCTATTTCCGCAGAAAAAGGTCCATCCATTGCAAGTTTCTCACGAACCAATATACCTCTTTTGCGCACCTCGTTCCAAAGACTTATTAGGTTCGGCTGTTTAGTTCTCCATGTATTTAGCAATTCAATTTTTGCATTATCTGGCATCAACTCTTTTGCATAAGAAAACCAGTTCCCAAAATCAATTGCTTCCAGCTGATATGTATCTCCCACCAATACGACAAATGTATCCGGATCAATCTTTTCAAAAAATTTAGACATGGTGCGATTATCTATAGTACTACACTCATCAACAAAAATCACATCATAATCTTGCAATTGTATTTTTCTAGTAAAGCTATCTATGCTCACGAAATCAGAATCTGCACCCGGACTTTCTATTGCCCTCTGTAAATTTTGCAGAGCCGCATGAGTCTTTGTTAAAAAAAGTTTTTTCCGATTTCTCATCAGGTTAGAGATATGATTTATAAGCGTTGTTTTACCCGTGCCAGCAGCGCCATATATAAGCATAACTCTGGAAGATACGAACACATTCATTAAGGCTTTTTTCTTTAACGTATCGGTAAGTTGGCCTTCATGCTCCTTGATATATTTCTTATTGATTGCCTCCTGTCCCTTATTACTGGATACTGAAAGCATCATAAGATACTTCATTATAGAGATAGTATCCCTTTCAAATGAATCAATATATACTAACTTATTCTTATGCTCAATGGAAAAGCCCTGGCTTTTTTCCCAATAATCCAAACTTTGATTAAAGCTATCAATACTCTTTGGTGTTTCTTCTATAACACTATCATCAAAATAGATTTCTCCAGTTTCTCCAATTAATTTCTTTATAGTCAAATAAGGCCGCGCTTTTGAAATTTTATCATATCCGACCGCTCGAACAACATCCCTGGCTATAGTATATTTGCTTGTTTTACTACCTGCAAAATTAGAAATAAATGGGTTCTTTTCAAAGGGAAAACACTTACTGCTTAAATATGCCTTGCTGTTTCGCAAACAAGCATCATTATCAGGCATAACCGCTTCAATTGATTCTTCCCTCATTCCTATAAGCAAATAACGTATAGTATTGCCTCCCATTGCATTGGAATTTGATTTAAAATCATTCCTTAATTTATGCAATACCTTTTTAAAGTTACTCGTATTTGAATTTTCATAAATTAAATCAATTTCATGATTAAAATCTATTTCCTCAAAATCAATAAAATCCAGTAGATTTATTCCTGTTTTAGTAAGATACGCCATTAATGCATCGTATTCACCATAATTTGAGGAAACCCTAGCAGGAATCATCAAAATTTTAGCCAATTTGTTAAGGCAAGCAGGTTCAATTGATACTTTCCAGCTAGTAATTAATTTAATTTGAGCATTTACATCCCAGAGCACAATATCCAATTCATCATAGCCTATCTGAATCGAATAGCTTGAAGGAATAAATTCTTTTGCGTATACTGTGATACGATTAAATTTTGTAGCATATATACCGGCTAATTGCAATGTCGTCTCATAATACCGTTTTCCATTGACGTAGAATGGCGTCTGCTTTTCAATATAGTATCTTGATTTTCTTAAATAACTTCTGTCATTCGTATGCCTTTCTATAGCCCGCGCAACAATTTCGTAATAAGATTTATCTACCTGATTTATCTCTATAGGGAATTTCTCTAAATTAGAAAGAATTTTTATTCCATTTCGCCTAAAGTCATCACGAATTTGCCACATAAAGTCGTAATACTTTAGCATTAATCTTTCAGACTGTCCATCATCCGGTATACGATGTCCAATATATATCAGCATACGCAAAAAGCTGCTGAGATACTTGGTCTTTCTATCTAATAAAGACAACTCAAAAGCCAGCGGCAGTCCTACTGATTTCTCACCTATTTTTGTAGCATTAAGTAAAAGTGCCGACACACAAAGTTCTTCGAGCCTGGATATGATTCTTCTTGAAACATCATCTCGAGTATCGTTGTAAATATCAAGTCTTTCTATGCTCTCAGTTATTTCATCATTGCATCTTTCGACAATTTTTATAATATCTGATTCAGAATACTCCCTATCTTCCAACTTCTTAACAAAAGAATGCAATTTACTTATTTCCTCAAGTTGCTTACAAAATTTGTTAATACTTTCATTTGTATTTTTAATTTCTTCCTCTTTTGTAAAAGAAATCACGCAACTATCGTGGCTATAGTCAATAGAAGAGAGAAATTCCACCGACATATACTTCCAAAACACCCTTTCTTTATCTCGATCTGAAGGATGCAAAACGATAAAAAGTATTCCTGGATCTGCCGTAACTTCCTTTAGCAAATAGACGGGGAAAGCCAGACTTTGCAGACGGAAATTTACTATTCCGTCTTTCTCTGTATAATTATCACGCGTCCCTTTTATCTGAACTACAAAATTCTGCTCAGGCTGCCTTGAAGCATCGGGATTAGAAACAAACTCAAATGTTCCATCAATATTGGGCCATTTGTCATTGCATGCAAAATTAGTGTTAATCTTCCCGCCTGAACGCAAAAAATTTACTAAAACAGAAATGGCTTCTCTGTCCTCAACAGCTCTTTCACAATGAGTCTTCAAATGCCTGTTAAGCAGTTCTTCTGTTATCCTTGGCATACTTATCACCTTTATCTTATAAAATCAATAATACACTTCCACTTTCAAATCGCTCCACTGGTTTTGGCGGAGAAGTTCTTTGCGCTTTTTGCGGAAAGCTAAGGCATCTTTATACTTAACTGCTAAATTAAAACTATTTTCTTCCATTATATCATCTTTACTGTCAAAAGACAAGTACCATTCGCATTGCGTTTCATTGACAACCCGTATTTTGGAGACAAATATACCGACAAGCTCTTCTACAAACTCGCCACCGGCTTTTATCATTGCGCGTAATCTTTCTTTTGCTTCCGCATCAGTTATCGGACAGGCTTTCGGCGACGATTGCTTATCATACTCAAGTAAATACTGCTCTGCCTGTTGTTTTTCTTCCTCAAACTTTTTACGCATATCGAGATACTCTTCTTTATTCAGTTCGCCATTGATGCGCATTTCGATAAGCCGGCTTATCTTACCCGATATTGCCTTGACTTCAGCCTGATAGCGTATTCTCATATGCTTCGCTTCGTCCGCGCTCATTTTGCTGCTTTTCATAAACCCTTTTACCGCCATACCGAAAAGCTTTTCAGCCTTCAAAATTTTTTTGAAAATCATTTCCGCCATCAGCTCCAATTTCCAGCCACATACCGAATGGATATTGCAATAGCCCACACTTCCTTCCAAAATCTTATTCGCTCCTTTATTGAGTTGGCTGTAGCACCTGTACCCGACTGGTCTGGTTCCGTCCTTTCTTACACGCCATTTATTCCTCCTCATGGAAGAGCCGCATGCGCAGCGCAGCTTACGAGTCCAGACATCCTGTACCTGGTTGACACCCTTCTTTTCAGAAACCAACTTGCCGTCCTTTTCGACCACGCGCACCCGCGTCCGACTTTCACGTATCTGACGGCAATGCTCCCACTGTTCTTCCGAAATTATCGGTTCAAAATTCCCCTGAACATACATATAGGTACTTTCGTCGTGATTGATAATCGTCTTCTGGTCAAGGTAGTTGTTCCTGTATGACTTTTTATATCCCATCACGCCCTTGTAAATGGTGTTCTTAAGGCAACGCTGAATTTTGGTAACATCCCAGTCTACCGTACCGCTGGCACACTTGCGCCCTGCACGTATCAACTCATCGCGGATAGCCTGCATACCCAGCCCGGACTCATATAAATTGTAAATCATTCGCACTGTTTCTGCTTGATCTTCATTGATCACATATGTACTGCCTACCCTGTCATAGCCCAATACATTGCCGTTGCCGTATAGCACACCGTTGGCACGACTGATTTCCTGCCCCGCCTTCACGCGTTCCGACATTTTTCTGCTCTCTTCTTGCGCGACCATCGCTCTAATTGTAAGATTCATTTCCCCTTCATTGTCCATAGTCCAAATCCCCTCCTGTACAAAAAATACTTCAACATTATAATTCTTCAACCGCCTTGTCATATCAAGGCAATCGATTGTGTTTCTTGCAAAACGCGATACTTCGCGGGTAACTATCAAATCAAATTTGCCGGCAACGGCATCGGCTATCATCCGCATAAACTCAGGTCGTTTATTTGCCTGCGTACCGGTAATGCCTTCATCCACATACCTCTCAATTATATCCCATTCCGGAAAGGAGCGGGCAAGCTCGTCGTACCACTGCATCTGATTTTTGAGAGCATTGACTTGCTCTTCATGCTCGGTGGATACTCTTCCGTAAAACGCAACCGTTCTGCGTCGCCTCTCCTGCTTGTTTTCAATAAAAATTTTCATTTGAAATACCTCCTTTGATTTAAAACATACATTATCAAAGAAGACATTTCCACTCAACCAAACGTGTTACATACCTTGCCGCTCTCATACTGCGACGAGACAATAATACCATACTTTTTAACGCTTTTCAATAGCAGTAAAAAAGCATTTTTCAGTATCAAGCGATGCAAGACATGTAATTTATTCCGTTAAAATATCAACATTAAATACGCCTAACTTCATTAAAATTAGAGAAAAAAAGGCTGTTTTCGCGAGAAAACAGCCTTTTTTGTCTGTTTATGAAATTTTATTTATTGCGTGGCGAACGAATGTTGGCCTGGGCAGCTGCAAGGCGGGCAATGGGTACACGGTAGGGCGAGCAGGAAACATAGTCCAGACCGATTGCATGGCAGAACTCGATGGACGAAGGATCGCCGCCGTGTTCGCCGCATATACCGCAGTGAAGCGAGAAGTTTGCGCCCTTGCCGAGCTTGACTGCCATATCCATCAGCTTGCCTACGCCGATCGTGTCGAGCTTTGCGAACGGGTCGAACTCGTAAATCTTGTTTGCATAGTACGAAGGCAGGAATTTGCCTGCGTCGTCGCGCGAGAAGCCGAAGGTCATCTGCGTCAAATCGTTTGTGCCGAAGCAGAAGAAATCTGCATGCTTTGCGATTTCATCTGCCGTGAGAGCGGCACGGGGAATTTCTATCATGGTGCCGACTTCGTATCTGAGCTGTACGCCCGCTTCGGCAATGACCTTATCCGCCGTTTCTACGACGGTCTTCTTGACAAAGTCGAATTCCTTAACTTCGCCTACTAAAGGTATCATGATTTCGGGAACGACTTTCCAGTCGGGATGACGCTTCTGAACGGCAATGGCTGCCTTTATGACAGCTTTGGTCTGCATGACGGCGATTTCGGGATAGGTTACCGTAAGGCGGCATCCGCGGTGTCCCATCATGGGGTTGAACTCGTGAAGGTCAGAGATAATCTGCTTAATCTGCGCAACCGTCTTGCCCTGCGCCTTTGCGAGAGCCTTTATGTCTGCCTCTTCGGTGGGCACGAACTCATGAAGAGGGGGATCGAGGAAACGAATGGTTACGGGCTGTCCTTCCAGGGCTTCCATAAGTCCTTCGAAGTCTGCCTGCTGCATAGGCTCTATCTTTTCAAGCGCCGCTTCGCGCTCTGCCTTGGTATCCGAGCAGATCATTTCGCGGAAAGCGCCTATTCTGTCGGTATCGAAGAACATATGCTCGGTACGGCAAAGACCGATGCCCTGCGCACCGAATGCGGCTGCCTGCTTTGCGTCCTTGGGGGTATCTGCGTTAGTTCTTACGCCGAGAGCCTTATATTTATCGGCAAGCTCCATAATTCTGCCGAAGTAACCGGAGTTGGGGTCTGCGGGAACGGTTGCGATGAGGCAATCGTAAATATTACCCGTAGAGCCGTCGAGCGAGAGGCTGTCGCCCTCTTTGAAAACTTTGCCTGCGAGGGTGAAGCACTTGTTCTCTTCATCCATCTTAATGTCGCCGCAGCCCGATACGCAGCACGTTCCCATGCCGCGGGCAACGACTGCCGCGTGAGAGGTCTGACCGCCGCGCACGGTAAGAATGCCCTGCGCGTACTTCATGCCCTCGATATCCTCGGGAGAGGTTTCGAGGCGGACGAGAACGACCTTCTTGCCCTTCTTGCCCTTTTCGACCGCGTCTTCTGCGGTGAACACGATTTCGCCCGCAGCGGCGCCGGGGGAAGCGGCTATACCCTTGCCGACGATATTGTTCTTATCGGCTTCCTTCAAAGCCTTTGCGTCGAACTGGGGATGAAGGAGCATGTCGAGCGACTTTGCGTCTATCTGCATGAGCGCCTGCTGTTCGGTAATCATGCCCTCGTCGATGAGGTCGCAAGCTATCTTTATCGCAGCGGCGGCGGTGCGCTTGCCGTTGCGCGTCTGGAGCATATAAAGTTTGCCTTTTTCTATGGTAAATTCCATATCCTGCATGTCGCGGTAATGCTCTTCGAGAATATCGCAGACTTTGAGGAACTGGTTGTACACTTCGGGCTGAACCTTAGCCATTTCGGAAATAGGCATAGGCGTGCGCACGCCTGCAACGACGTCTTCGCCCTGGGCATTCATGAGGAATTCGCCCATAAGTCCTTTTTCGCCCGTAGCGGGGTTACGCGTGAACGCAACGCCCGTGCCGCAATCGTCGCCCATATTGCCGAACGCCATCATCTGAACGTTGACTGCAGTACCCCACGAGTAGGGAATGTCGTGGTCCATGCGGTAAATGTTTGCGCGGGGGTTGTCCCAGCTGCGGAATACGGCTTTGACGGCTTCAAAGAGCTGTTCCTTGGGGTCGGAGGGGAAATCCCTGCCTATCTGAGCTTTGTATTCTGCCTTGAACTGGTTTGCAAGCGTTTTAAGGTCGTCCGCGGTGAGTTCCACGTCATACTCAACGCCCTTTTCTTCCTTCATCTTGTCGATGAGTTTTTCAAAATATTTCTTGCCGACTTCCATAACGACGTCGGAGAACATCTGAATAAATCTTCTGTAGCAGTCCCATGCCCAACGGGGATTGCCCGAACGCTTTGCGAGCGATTCGACCACGTCTTCGTTGAGACCGAGATTTAAAATGGTATCCATCATGCCGGGCATGGATGCGCGTGCGCCCGAACGAACGGAAACGAGCAGGGGATTTTCCTTGTCGCCGAACTTCTTGCCGCAGATATTTTCCATCTTGTCGATGTAATCCATTATTTCTTTCTGAATATCTGCATTGATTACTCTGCCGTCTTCATAGTACTGCGTGCAGGCTTCCGTAGAGATTGTAAAGCCCTGAGGAACGGGAAGACCTATTTTAGTCATTTCCGCAAGGTTTGCGCCCTTGCCGCCGAGAAGCTCCCTCATGCCTGCGTTGCCTTCGCTGAAGAGATAGCAATACTTTTTTGCCATAGAAAACAATTTCCTCCTTGAATTGCATATATACTCAACTACTATATTGTAATATACTTTTTTAAACTTTTCAAGCTCTTTCCCGAAAAAATAATTGCACATTTGCGTTAAAATGATAAAAAAATATCAATTTAGTTTCGCGCGCCTCCGTGCTACGGGGCGCGGAGGCGGGCGGGGCGTAAAAAAAACCGATTTCCGCCGCCCGCTTTTTAGGCGGGCGGCGGATTAATTGAGCTTTCCCCGTCGCGACGAAAAATAAAAGCGGGAGCGCTTTCCCGTCGGAAAGCGCTCCCGCACATTAAGTTTTTTCGTAAATTAAATTGCCGACAGACTGTGCTGCTTGCGCTCAACCTTTTTGACCGCGCCGACCTCACCGACAAGTGGGGCGTGCCGCCATGAAACAAATCAACCAAATCTTCCGTTGATATAGTCTGACGTCTTTCTGTTTTTGGGGCGTGAGAAAATAACCTTCGTATCGTCCATTTCAATCATCTCGCCGAGCAGGAAATATGCCGTTTTGTCCGCAATTCTGAAAGCCTGCTGCATGTTGTGCGTTACCATAATTATCGTCATGCTGTTTTTGAGCTGCAGGCACAATTCCTCTATCTTGCCCGTAGAAATGGGGTCGAGCGCGGAAGTCGGTTCGTCCATCAGAAGTATCTGCGGTTCGACGGCGAGAGCGCGGGCTATGCACAGCCTCTGCTGCTGTCCGCCCGAAAGACCTAAGGCAGATTTTCCAAGGCGGTCCTTCATCTCCTCCCACATCGCAGCGCCGCGCAGCGATTTTTCTACTATGCCGTCCAGCTCGCTCTTGGCGCGTATGCCGAAAGTCCTCGGACCGTAAGCTATGTTGTCGTAAACGCTCATGGCGAGCGGATTGGGGCGCTGGAAGACCATGCCTACATTTTTTCTGAGCCTCGAAAGGTCGGCTTTTTTATCGTAAATGTCGCTTTCGCCCACCTTTATCTCGCCAGTGATTTTACAGCCTTCCACGAGGTCGTTCATGCGGTTGAGCGACTTTATAAGCGTCGACTTGCCGCAACCCGACGGACCTATGAGCGCGGTGAGCTGTTTTACGGGGAAATCCATGTTTATATCCTTAAGGGCATGGAAGTTGCCGTAATAGAGGTTCATGTTCCTTATGGAAATGGCTGTTTCGTCGCCTATGTCGAAAGGCTCTATTCTCTTTGATTTAGCCGTTCCGCTTCCGCCGTCCGCGGATGTGCCTTTTATTTCTGCTCCCGTTGCGCCGTCCGACGGCGAGGTTTTGCGTCTTAAAAAATTGAAATTCATATTATTACCGTTGACTTACACCTTGTTCTTCTTTCTGTACGCCCACTCTACGAGCGTAACGAGTACGTTGAGTATTATGACGAGCACCAGCAACACCGCGGAAGTGGCGAACGCTTCGTTTGCGTTGAGACCGTTGCTCATGAACCTCCACACAAGCACGGCAAGGCTTGCCGAGCTGTCGCCGTAACCGAGCGGCACGAATGTTGCGGCGCTGCCCACCGTAAAGATGAGAGCGGCGCTCTCGTTGATTATTCTGCCTATCGAAAGTATAATGGCGGTTATTATGCCCGCAATCGCCTGGGGCAGAACGACGAGGAAAATGGTTCTGAGTTTGCCCGCGCCGAGAGCGTAGCTCGCCTCCCTCATGCTGTCGGGAACTTCGGAGAGCGATTGTTCTGTCGAGCGTATTATGGTGGGCAGAACTATTATCGCAAGAGTAATTCCGCCCGCCGTCAGGCTGTAGCCCATATTCATGGACGAACAGAACATTACATAGCCGAATATGCCGAAGACAATGGACGGAATGCCCGCGAGGGTATCTATGAAAAGCCTGACCGTCTTTACAAACTTACTGCCCTTTTTAGCGTATTCGTTGAGGAATATTGCCGCGCCAATGCCGAGAGGCAGGGAAATTAACAGGGCAAGACCTATGAGCATGAGCGTGGCTACCGTTGCGGGAACGAGGGTTATCTGCGCGTTGCTGCTCTTGCCGAAGAGGAATTTTAATGTCAGCGCGCTTTCGCCGCTTCCCCCTGGCAGGGCCGAGGGCGCGATTGCACCGACGAACACTAAAACTATTATTGCGACCAAGGCGAACGCCACGAAAACGGAAACTATCCACGAAACTATCCATAAAGCGTCCTGCACGCTGCCCGTACGCTTGTAATTTTTAAGCTGGTTTTCGGGCATGTTGCCTTCGCGGAAGCGGCGCGAGAACCAGCGGTTGCCCGCATTGCTGTTCTTCTTGGTGAGGAGCAGCGCGAGGTTCAGAATAAGTATTATGACGAGCAATATAAAACCGCAGGCAAACAGGTAATTGCGCTGCGTGGGCGCGGAAAAGTCGCCGTTCCACACCTCTGCGTATCCCCAGTTCTGAACTATGTTGGAAGAAAGGGTTGTAAACGGCGTAAAGAAACCCGAAGGATAACCCGAGCCGTTGCCGACGAGCATCTGCACCGCCATGGTTTCGCCGACCGCCCTGCCTATGCCGAGGATTATCGCCGAAATGACGCCGCTCTTCGCAGCGGGCAGCAGCGCCTTCCACACCGCCTGGTTCTTGGTGCAGCCGAGCGCGAGCGCGCCTTCGTAATAGTTCATCGGCACGTTTTCGAGGCTGTTTTTGGTTATGGAAGTAATGGTGGGCAGTATCATAACCGAAAGTATTATGGTCGAAGCGAGCAATCCCGTGCCGGGTTCGGGCGCGCCCATCGCGCGCAGGACGGGCAGCAGAATTCTGTAGCCGAACAGACCGTAAACTATGGAAGGTATGCCCGCAAGCAGGTTAATTATCTGCGTGTAGAATTTTTTTAATTTTTTCGGGCAGTAGAACACCAGCCATACGGCGGTGAATACAGCTAAAAAGCCGCCGACAAGCACTGAGCAGAGCGTTAAAACGAGCGTGCCTGCAATCATGCACAGAACGCCGTAAATTTTCTTGTCGGCATTCCACGTCTGACCGAAAATAAAGTGCAAAAAGCCTGTTTCGCTGAAGGCGGGAATGCTCGAATAGAGCAGGTATCCTATTATCAGAAATACCGCCGCAATGGAAAATGCCGCAAAGGCGACAAATATTGCCTTTGCGATATTTTCCTTACAAAAGATTGCGGCGGCGCCTTCTCTGACATCTGTAATTTTCATCAGAATTTACCGTCGCCTCTGTTATTTTATGGAAATGCAACCTTCCGCAGTTATAACCGCCTGAGCTTCGTCACTCATAATGAAATCGTAAAATCCCTGAGCCGCTTCAGAAAGCTGTCTGTTTTCGCTGAGGACGATGACGAAAGGTCTCTGCAGAGCATAGCTGCCGCTCAAAATATTTTCCAGCGTGCAAGCAATGCCGTCGAGCGAAAGAGCCTTTATGGTATTTGTGTTTGCCGCGAGCGAAGCGTATGAAATATATCCTATGGTCGCAGTAGTTCCGTTGAGAGCTTCTATCACGTTGCCCGTTTCCTGCTGAGTGCCTACGGCGGAGTGATAGCCGTCTTCCAGACCGAAATGTTCGTCGAAGTAAGAGCGCGTACCCGAACCCGCTCCGCGTCCGATTGCGCTGGTTATTGCGCCGTTGCAAGCCGCGGTGTTGTTCTTGTAAAGTTCGTAAACTTCGTTCGTAGTAATATTCGTTGCGGAGCAGTTTTTGCCCACGACGAGAGCAAGACCGTCGTTGCACAGCGTTTCGCCCCTGACGCCCTGCGAAATTTCGCTGTCCTTGAGCAGACGGGAAGCCATGCCGAAGTCGTTATTGCCGTCTATCGTATCCTTTACGCCTGCGCCCGAGTCAGACTGCGAAACGTTTATTCTTACGTCGTGATCCTTTTCGTACTCAGCGGCAAGCGCCTGCATTATGGGCGTAACCGAGGAAGAACCGGTGATGGTTATCGTCTCTCCCCCTCCGCACGCCGTAAGCGAAAACGCCATAGAGCAACCGAGCGCCGCAACTGCGGCAGAACTTAAAATTACCTTTGTCAGTTTTTTCATAACTTTTTTATACTCCTTTAAAAATCTTATTCATTCCTGATGTCATGCACATAGTAACAACCGCTTGTAACAAACTTTTACAAAGTGTTGTAACAAAAATGTAAAACTAAAGATTTTTTTAGAATGTATTCCAAAGTTATTATTTGCACCCGAAGGCTATCTTAAACCGAAATCGACGGTAAATTTACTGCCCTTGCCCAGCTCGCTCTGCACGCTTATGCGCCAGCCCGCGCGCGTGCATATCTTTTTGCATACGGCAAGTCCCAGACCGAAACCTCCGTTTTTGCCGCTGTGCGACTTGTCCACCGTGAAGAAGCGCGAAAAGACTTTGTCCATGTACTCGGGCGCGATGCCTATGCCCGTATCTTCGATTTCCAGCCTGCCGCAGTCCAGACGCACGGTAACCGTGCCGCCCTCTTTGTTGTATCTTACGGCATTGCGCATGAGGTTGCCCAGAAGCTGGGTTATGCGCTCGTGCCTGCTCATTATTTTGACGCCGTCCTGCGTTTCGTCTATGAACTTAACGCCCTTCTTTTCCGCCTCGGGCGAAAGCACGGCTATCATCTCGCGCGCGGCGTCCGTAAGGTTGACCTCGTAAGAGGGCAGATCGTCGCTGTCTATTTCGCTGTAATTTATTATGCAGGATATGAGATTTGTCAGCCTGTCCGCCTGCGAAACAATAGTGGCGTACGCCTGCTTTTTGTGTTCCTCGTCCATAAGCCCCGAGGCGAGCAACTCGGCATACCCCTTTATGGAAGTGAGCGGCGTATTCATTTCGTGCGTGATGTTGGCAATAAACTCGTCCTTGGAGCTTTGCGCCCTTTCCACCAGCCGCCGCTCTTCCTCCAGTTCGGAAACTTTAAGCTCTATGTCGCGGTTTCGCTCGTTGAGTATTTCGGCAATCGAACGAAGTTCGGTATATTTTGTCTGCACCCTGCCGCCCGCTGCCGCTTCGCGCGTCAGACCTTCGACGGGTCGCATTATAAAGTAGGTTGCTATATAGGTGAATACAAGACAGCCCAGAACGTCGAAAACCATATATGCCGCAACCGACGGCAGGGACTGAACGTACATAGCCCACTCGCTTTCGGAAAATTGCGCTATGCGCACGAGGAGAATTTCGCCGTCCGCATCAACGGCGCGGCAATAGTAAACCATGTTTTTATTGAGAGTGTCCGAAGAGCGCACGGCGAAACCTTCGCCGCTCTCCATAGCCTCTTTGACCTCTTCCCTTTGTGAGTGGTCGCGCTCTATGCTGTCCACCTCGCTCTCGCCGAGAACGTTACCCTCGCCGTCTAAAATCGTTACTCTCGCGCCGCCGAGCGACAGCGAAAACGCCTTTGCCCCCTCGTCGTCGGCGGTATATTTTTCGCCGTCGAAGGCGTTCATGTAAACTATAAGGGCGCGCTCCGAATTTTCCACGGAAAGATTGTAAAATATCTGCGTGGAAACGAGCGAATAAAGTATTATTGCAAACGTTGTTATGAGAAGGGAAATCCAGAGTATGCGAAAGCGCATAAAATCCTCCCCGCCGCAAGCGGCGCATGTGTTTTAAAGATTAATTCAATAAGCCGCACAGCGGCGTTTGAGCACAAAATTTATATCAAAAACCGTCCGACGCGAAGCGGAAAACCTTACCGCGCAATCCTTATTCCGCCGTGCGGACGGCAATGGTCAGAAGTGCATTTATTTTTAAAGCGCCCGCCGCAGAGCGGCGGGCGCTTAAGCACATAAAAAATCAGTTACTCAGCTTATATCCCACGCCGAACACGGTTTCGAGGTTGGTTATTCCCATCTTTCTCAGCCTTGCCACGTGGTTGTCGAGGGTGCGCGTTTCGCCCGCTTCGTAGCCCCATATTTCGGTCAAAAGCGTCTCGCGCGAAAGCACCCTGCCGGGGTTTTGCATAAAGTATTTCAAAAGCTCGAATTCCTTGCGGTTCAAATCGAGCGGTTTATCGTCGACGTAAGCCTTCATGGTGTCGCAGTCCAGTCTTAAGTTGCCGCACTGCAGACAGGAAGAGCGCTTGACGCGGCGAAGAGCGGCGTTTACCCTCGCCGTCAGCTCCAATACGGAAAAGGGCTTGGAAACATAGTCGTCCGCACCCAGATTGAGCCCGTTCACCTTGTCCTCCTCCTTGCCCAGGGCGGAGAGCATTATGCAGCAGACCGAAGGATATTTTGACTTTACCGAACGCAGGACGTCGAAGCCGTTTCCGTCGGGAAGCATTACGTCCAGAAGGGCAATATCGGGCAACCCCTCCCCGAGGGCGGAAACAAATTCGCGGCAGGTGGCAAACGTGCGGCAGTCGGTACCGTTCATTTCGAGCGCAACCTTTACAAGTCCGCTTATCGACGCGTCGTCTTCGAGTATGTAAACCCTTGCGTTCATGCAAACTCTCCTTTCAATTTCTATTAACTCAATTTTACCATGCTTTGCGCCATTTTACAACCCTGCAAAGTAACGCGCGGGCAATAAGATTGTAAAAAAAATGTAATAAAAAATAAATTGGGCATATAAGTATAATTTTATTCAATAAACCTGCGCAAAGGGTTGAAAATGCGCTCTGCGTGTGGTATAATTCTGCCATCAAAAAACACGGAGCATATAATATGAAAAGTCAGAGCGTAGTTACCGACCTTCGCAAAAAGATTTTTGAAGAAGTAACTAAAGTTGCATTCGATTCCGAGGACATCCTGAGCGACATCGAAGCCATTCCCTACATAATAACGCCCAACGAAGAACCCATCTACCGCGAGAGCGTTTACCGCGAAAGGCAGATAGCCGCAGAGCGCGTGCGCCTTGCAATGGGACTTTCCCTCCGCCCCGCGAACAAACCCGTGCATGTTACGGCAGGCGTTGCGGGCACGAATATAGCCGACAAATATTACGAACCGCCCCTCATGCAGGTCATACCATCGGCATGCGACAAATGCCCCGACAACGAATACGAAGTTACAAATATGTGCCGCAACTGCGTTGCGCATTCCTGCATAAAGAGCTGCCCCAAGGGCGCGATTTCGATTGTCAACGGCAAGTCGTTCATCGACCAGAGCAAGTGCATCAAATGCGGCAGATGCAAAGCCGCCTGCCCTTACGACGCCATTTCGCACAAGATACGCCCCTGCGCGAGCGCGTGCGGAATTAACGCCATCTCTTCCGACGAGTTCGGCAGAGCGCACATAGACAACGATAAATGCGTAGCCTGCGGTCAGTGCATGTCCGCCTGCCCCTTCGGCGCGATTGCAGATAAATCGCAGATATTCCAGCTCGTTCAGGCAATTAAGCAGGGCGATAAGGTAGTAGCCGCAGTCGCTCCCGCCATAGCAGGTCAGTTCGGTCCCAAGGCAAACCTCGCAAAAATCAAGACGGCGCTCAAAAAGCTCGGCTTTGCCGACGTTTACGAAGTTGCCGAAGGCGCGGACATGGGTTGCATTGCCGAAGCTCATCACTACGTTCACGAAGTGGTAACGGGCAAACTGCCCTTCCTGCTCACCTCCTGCTGCCCCGCATGGGCGGTTCTCGCCAAAAAGCAGTTCCCCGACCTCGCCGCAGAAGTTTCGCAGGAGCTTACCCCCATGGTCGCCACGGCGAGAAAAATCAAGGAAAAGGACGAACAGGCGCGCGTCGTATTCATAGGTCCGTGCGCGGCTAAAAAGCTCGAAGCGTCGAGACGCACCATAAGAAGCTTCGTCGATTTCGTGCTTACATTTGAAGAACTTAATGCCATGTTCTCGGCGCGCGGCATAGACCCCGCGGCAATGGAAGACGGCGAACTCAACACCGACGCTTCCGGCGCGGGACGCGGCTATGCGGTATCGGGCGGCGTCGCTTGCGCGATTGAAAAGTGCATCAAGGAATACTTCCCCGAAACGGACGTCAAAATCGCCCACGCCGAGGGACTTTCGGACTGCAAAAAGATACTCACCCTCGCAAAGGCGGGCAAGTATAACGGTTATATGATTGAGGGCATGGGCTGCCCCGGCGGCTGCGTTGCGGGCGTCGGCACGATAATCGATCCCGTAAAGGCGAAAGTTTTCGTAGACATGGCGGTGAAGAATTCGGAAGACAACATTCCCCCCAAGGAACTCGAAGAAACCGCGGAAAGGCTTACAAAAATGCAATAAATGCTCAAAAAAAAGCACAGAACAAAATAACGAGGGCGGGCGCATTTGCGCCCGCCCTTACTTTTTATCGCGCCTGCCGCGAAAAGTTTTGAACAAAAAATTTTTGCCGCGCGGCTTCTAATCTTTACCGCGCGTCTGACAGAATTATAAATATCCCTGTATATACTTGTATATATTTACATATGCGCGCACGCGTATGCAAAAAAATTTCATAAATATGCAAAAAAATTGCATTAAAACATTTGACAAGCATTTTTTTTGATAGTATAATAACGGTAATTTAATAGACTAAATCGTTGAAGTAAAAAGTAATTCGCGGATAGCAACCTGTCAAGAGAGCGACGGACGGTGGAAGCGTTGCGGTTGTTGCGGATGAATGGGTTACTGAGAGCGGATGTGAAGGGCTTTCGCCTGCGTAGCGTCCGACGGGGCTTTCCCGTTACAGAAAGAGGGCATTGTCAGATGCCTGTTAATAAGACGGCTCCTAAGCTGTGAAATTGGGTGGCAACACGGATAAATTCGTCCCAAACGGATTTACCCGTGTTTTGTTTTTTTAACGGTTTTCAGGCTATTAAAAATTCTCAAACGGACATACGGAGGTAATAATTATGTCTGCAAAAATCCCTTACAAAACCTATCTTACCGAAGAGGAAATGCCTAAAACGTGGCTCAACCTGAAAGCCTTCATGAAAGAACAGCACGAACCTTTCTTAAACCCCGCTACGGGCAAACCCTGCACCGCAGAAGAACTTGAACAGGTTTTCTGCAAAGAGTGCGTCGAACAGGAGCTTAACTGCACCGACAAGGAAATCGAAATTCCAGAAGGAATACGCAATTTCTATACCAACTTCCGCCCCTCTCCCCTCATCAGGGCATATTTCCTCGAAAAAATGCTCGACACTCCCGCCGAAATTTACTACAAGTTCGAAGGCAACAACACCTCTGGCTCGCACAAGCTCAACTCGGCTGCCGCTCAGGCATACTACGCAAAAAAGCAGGGACTTAAAAGCATAACCACCGAAACGGGCGCAGGTCAGTGGGGTACGGCGCTCGCCATGGCTGCGGCTTTCTACGGACTTGACCTCAAAGTTTTCATGGTCAAGACTTCCTACGAACAAAAACCTTACCGCAAGGAAGTAATACGCACCTACGGCGCCGACATAATAGCTTCCCCCTCCGACACCACCGAGGCGGGCAGAAAGATTCTGAAAGAATTCCCCGGCACGGGCGGTTCGCTCGGCTGCGCTATAGCCGAAGCCGTTGAAACGGCGATTAAAACTCCCGACTGCCGCTATGTATTGGGTTCAGTCCTCGACCACGTGCTCATGCACCAGTCGATAATAGGTCTCGAAAGCAAAACCGCGCTCGACAAGTACGGCGTAACGCCCGATATGGTCATAGGCTGCATGGGTGGCGGCTCCAACTACGGCGGACTTATAGCGCCTTACATGGCTGAAAAACTTCAGGGCAAGAACAATATAAGATTTATCGGCGTCGAGCCTGCAAGCTGCCCTTCGATGTCCCGCGGCAAGTACGCTTACGACTTCTGCGACAGCGCAAAGATTACACCGCTTGCAAAAATGTACACTCTCGGCTGCGAATTCATGCCCTCCCCCGACCACGCAGGCGGTCTGAGATATCACGGCATGAGCCCCGTGCTTTCCAAGCTCTACCACGACGGTTACATGGAAGTAAGAGCCGTAAAACAGAGCGAAGTTTTCAAGGCCGCGGAAGAGTTCGCGCGCTGCGAAGGCATACTCCCCGCCCCCGAATCGAGCCACGCAATCAAAGTTGCGATGGATGAAGCTATAAAGTGCAAAGAGACGGGCGAAAAGAAGGTCATTCTCTTTGGTCTGACGGGCACGGGCTATTTCGACCTCGCCGCATACAAGCAGTTCAACGAAGGCACGATGAAAGATTACATCCCCACCGAAAAGGATCTTGAAAGAGGCTTTGCAAGCCTTCCCTCCGTCGGAAATTGATTTAAAGCTACGCATAATATTTTACTGAAATCGGAATTTCAAAAAGAAAAGCGCGGGCACAGTTTGTGCCCGCGCTTAATCTGTACATATTATTCAGTTAATGCAAAACAGCAGGTTACCCTGCTGTTTTGTTGGTCGAGGCGACGGGAGTCGAACCCAAAAATGACTTCAAAAACCACGCGATTTTTAGTGATTTTAAGCAAAAAAACGCCATTTTTTTGCTATTTTTAAGTTCTTCCCCCGTACGCCCCCAAAAACAAAAGCCCGTTTACTCCCATAAAAAAAGTTCGCAAATGCGGACTTTTTCCTTTATCAGCAATGCCGCCTGTGGCGGCGTTCAGACACTTCCCGCCGCATGCCGCTTGCGGCTTTTTTGTCTGCGGACGTTGTCGGCCGCAGGGCGCACGTCACCTTAAATGCTGTATGAATTTGCAGGAACGGATGATGACGCTGCGCGGCTTATTTGTAGTTGTGAGTTTGCGCCCCTCCGGGGCGCGGTGCTCCCCCTTTCGGAAAAAGCACATGTGCTCCCCGGAAAATCGCCTTACACGCCACACCCTGAGCC
>CASDOP010000009.1 GCA_949282385.1 uncultured Clostridia bacterium | reverse complement strand
TTCGGATTGTGGTGGATGCCACCCGGGATCTGTTGGTAAACGTCTTGAAATACAAGCCGTTCCTCATCAAGCCCAACAACCACGAGCTGGGCGAAATCTTCGGCCGGGAGCTGACCACCGACGCTGAAATCATCGCCTGCGCAGCCCTGCTCCAGAGCCGCGGCTACCGCACGGTAAAAATAAAAACGGGGGCGCCCAGGACTTTCGCCCGGCGCGCCGCCTGTTGTCTGTAGCAGTTTGTTGCTTGTCCGCGCCGCATTCTGTTAGCTGTTTGCGCAAAAAATGCTGTTTTACGGGTGGTATCAATAGAATGTCGCCACTGTTTCTTCGGGAGGAAGGGGTTGGGCTTTTTCTATTTTTACGGCGTCCAGAACGGGACCTTTGCCGCGGTAGACGGCGTTATACTCGTAACCGATCTTTGCCGTTACAATCAGCCAGTCCTTGGTCTTAACGTCCGAAACGAGGTCATTGGTCTTAAGCGCAAAGCCGTCGTATGCAATGTCCGCCTCGCAGCAGGTCATGATGTATCTGCCTATGACTATAAATCCTGCGGGGACTTTCTTCGAGGTTGCCGCCATGCCCTTGAATTTGACCGTCTTGCCGATATATTTGCCCGTGTTTTCGTTCATGTCGCTGTAAAACAGCGCAAAATCTCTGTCGGCTATCTCGATTATCGGCGCTTCCATGTCGTAGGGCAGGGGGTCTTCTATGTCGTCGAATTCCGCCTTGCCGCCGATATATTCGTAAACTATGTCCGTCCTGCGCGATATTGCGCGCACGACTTTGTGGAATTCTTCCTTGCTCATTTCGCCCTTGAAGCGGTTGAAAACTACCATCTGCGTCATGGCTATCTTGTCGTAGACGAGCTGGCGCATGTTCTGGTTATAACTTAAAAAAGTACCCGCGTCGAAGAAGGTCATCATCTGGTTAATCGCCCAGCTTTCGGGCATCGCGTCGAAGAAATCCTGCAAAAGCCACGTGCCGTTGTATTCCACGACGACGCGCTGCGCCCTGTGCTTTCTCGTCAGATATTCGAGGTTGTATGTGTTCAGCCTGTCCTTGTCCTCGATAGTTTCCACGGCGACGTTCTTCACGGCAAACTTTGCCTTGTCGTACTCTTCAATGCCCTCTTCGCAGATCAATAAGAGGGTGCGCTCGCCGTTTTCCATGCGCGGGTCTTCAAGCGTTTCCTGTATGAATTTTGTCTTGCCGGCTTCCAGAAAGCCGAGAAATAAAAATACCGAAATTTCCATAATTCAATAATTGTCCGCGCGCCGTGCGGTCATAATTCAATAATTGCCCGCGCGGTGCGCGGGCATTGGTTAAATTCAGTTCGTGCGGCAATATCCCGCCGCCAATGCGCATTTTATACCCCGAAAAGCTCTTTCAGGGCGTCTTCTTTTATGCCTGCGCCTATAACGCACAGTCTGCCCGTGTAAGCCGCCGAACCCGTGCGCACATTGTTTTCGTCGGGGACATAGTCAAAGTGCAGCCACTTTCCGTCTGCGCCCTCGACAATGCCCTTCGCGCGCAAAACTGTGCCGTACTTCTGTTCTTCCCCGAGGGAGGTCAGAATGCTCTCAAGCTCGCGCGCGGTGAACTTCTTGCCCGTCTCAACGCCCCAGCTCGTAAACACTTCGTCCGCGTGGTGGTGTCCGTCGTGGTCGTGGTGGCAGCAGTGGTGTTCGCCTTCGTCCTCGTCGTGGTGGCAGCAGTGGTGCTCATGCTCCTCATCATGGTCGTGGTGGCAGCAGTGGTGCTCGCCCTCGTCCTCGTCGTGGTGGTGGCAGCAGTGATGCTCGCCTTCGTCCTCGTCGTGGTGATGGCAATGATGTTCATGCTCCTCATCGTGGTCGTGGTGGCAGCAGTGGTGCTCGCCCTCGTCCTCGTCGTGATGGTGATGATGTTCTTCGTGCGCCTGTGCGGCGAGCTTTTCAAGCTCCTCGGCGAGGGTGGAGGTGTGTTCCATGGCAGAAAGAATTTCCTTGCCGTCGAGCGATTTTAAGTTGGTGGTTACTATGGTTGCGCCCGCGTTCTGCGCGCGGACAAGCTCTACCGCCTGGGCGAGCTTTTCTTCCGAGCAGACGTCGGTGTGGCTGAAAACTATGCACGCCGCGCTCTTTATCTGGTCGTTGAAGAATTCGCCGAAGTTCTTCATGTACATCCTGCACTTGTTTGCGTCTACGACGGCGGTCATGGAATTTATGACGGCGTCGGAAAGGTGCGCGCTCTCGACGGCGCGCGCGACGTCCGAAAGTTTGCCCACGCCCGAGGGTTCTATTAAGATGCGGTCGGGCTTGTACTGCTCGTCAACCTTTTTGAGCGCCTTTGCGAAGTCGCCCACGAGCGAACAGCATATGCAGCCCGAGTTAAGCTCGTTTACGGTAATGCCTGCGTCCTGCATAAAGCCGCCGTCCACGCCGATTTCGCCGAACTCGTTCTCGATAAGCACGATTTTTTCGCCCGCATAGGCTTCCTTTATCAATTTTTTGATGAGCGTCGTCTTTCCCGCTCCGAGAAAGCCGGAAAAAATATCTATTTTAACCATAATTACCTCTTATTGTCCGCGCGGCGAAAAGAAAACTTATTGCCGCCTCTTTTTTCGGTGTTTATTTTATACTTTAATTTAAGTAAAGTCAAGCGGCGGAGTGCCTTGCCGCACTCCGCCGCCATGGCTGATTTGTTATGAAGTTTTTACTTTTGCATTATTCGATTTCTATGAACTGGCTTTCGGGCAGCTTGGGCTGCGACTTGGGTACGGTGAGGGTAAGAATGCCGTTTTCGTACTTTGCCTTTATGTCCTGACGGCTGACGTCCTGACCTACATAGTAGCTTCTCGAGCAGCTCTCGCTTATTTCCTTGCGGAGATAGCGTTTGCCCTCGCCTTCATCCTTTGTCTCTTTCTTTGCGCTTACGGTAAGATAGCCGTTTTCGAGCGAAACTTTAATGTTTTCCTTTGAGTAACCGGGCATTTCCATGTCGAGTTCGTAGTTGCTTTCCGTTTCCTTGATGTTGGTTTTCAGATCGCGCTGTTCGTCGTAAAATACGGGGCGGAAGAAATCGTCGAATGCGTCAAACAAATCGTAGTTGTTCTGTCTTTTCTGTAAATAGTTTTTCATAATTATATCTCCTTATATGCTGAAAAATTCAACTTAAGGAGGGAAGGCTTTCGTCTTCCTTCCGCGTTCAATATAATTATAAGTCGGTTTGGCGCAATTAAAACATTTTTCGCGGCAAATTTTTAAAAAAATGCCGCTTTCAGTCCGCACCGAACGGCAAAACCCGCGCAACTTCGGGGCGTGTCGGCGGGCGGCGGCGCGGGCTTGAGGACGGTCATGCGCGGAAAAGTTGGCGAGGTAAATAAAACGCGCGCACGCGTAGTGTGCGCGCGTAAAAATTAATGTACGCGCAATGTGCGCGCATAAACGCGCGCATGCTTACAAAAAATGGAAAGCACTATTGAAAGATGAAAAGCGCTGACCTGCAAAAAAACAAAACCCGTGCGGAGGTGCAGGTGGGGGGGGCGGCAGAACCCGCGGAGGGGGACAGGCGTGGCGAAGACGCGCCGGAGGCGGTAAAAACCCATGGCGGCAGGCGTCATAGCCCGTGCGGAGGGGTGTGCGGCTGTAAAAATTCGCGGCGCGGCAAAAACTTCGGTTAAAGGCGGCAACGGCATAGTTTGTCGGCTCGCCTCATGCGCGGCGCGCTGAGCGTCAAAGGGCATGAATTGACGGACAAAAGGGCGCGCGCGGACGAAAATGCGACCGCGCGCTTAAATGTCACAAAATTTGGCAATAATAACCTATATGATAATTTATAACACAAAAACGCGTTAAAAACGCACAAAAACTCTGTTATATAACATTTTTAAAAATGTATAAGAAAATATTATACATAAATCTGCAAAAAAATTTGCGTCAAAAAACGCCTTTTAAGGCGGTTAAAAAGCCACAAAAAAGTCAATATGTTGTGGTTGAAGGGCGCGGGCGGCACTAATATCCGCGGCAAGCCGCATTTTGGCGCAAAACTAATCAAAAATAAGGCAAAACGGCATGCAAATGCAGAAAAACGACGCAAAAAACGGCAAAAAATCAGTTGACATGAGGGCGGCGTTATTATATAATAGTCGAGCGTGTTGAAAAAAAGTGCGTATGGGATGAGGCGTAAAGTTACTTCAATTTCCCCACAAAGCTACGGGAAAAGATAATTTACGCTGACAAATGTAGGGGCTCTGACCCCTGCGACTAACCGTGGCTTATTACGATTACGCCATCTTTATGGCGTTTTTTGATGTAAAAAGCGCGATACACACGGATAAGTTGACCACGCGAGAAAGAAATTTTTTGTTAGTATAAAAGGAGTACACAATGGCAGGACAGAAAATCAGAATTAAACTTGTTGCATACGACCATGAGCTCGTAGACCTCGCAGCTTCGAGGATAGTAGAGACCATGAAAAAGAGCGGCGCTAAGATTTCGGGACCCATTCCCCTTCCCACCGAGCGCGAAATAATCACCATTCTCCGCAGCCCCCACAAATACAAGGACAGCCGCGAACAGTTCGAACAGAGAACTTATAAGAGAATTATCGACATCTACACCCCCAACGCAAAGCTTTTGGACACCGTTCAGCTTCCCGCAGGCGTAGACATCAAAATCAAGTTATAAAAGTTCAAACCGATACTCTACGAACCCGTGCCGACGGGCGGTGCAAGCTGAAAGCCCGGCGCAACGCGGAATCGCGGTATCGCAGGAAATATCAATCGGAGGATCTTTAACATTATGATTAAAGCAATCATCGGTCGTAAAGCTGGCATGACCCAGATATTTACGGCAGACGGCAAGGTAATACCCGTAACCGTCATCGAGGCAGGTCCCTGCCCCGTCGTCCAGATCAAAACTGTAGAAAAAGACGGCTATGCCGCTCTGAAGGTCGGTTTTGACAAGACGAGCGAAAAGGCTTTGACCAAACCCCAGCTCGGTCAGTTCAAGAAGGCCGGCGTAGAACCCTGCAAGGTTCTCAAGGAATTCAGACTTGACGACCCTTCCGTCTACACGGTAGGCGCAGAAATCAAGGCTGACGTGTTCGCCGCAGGCGACAGAGTAGACGTTCACGGCGTAACCAAAGGTCACGGCTATTCGGGCGTAATCAAGAGATGGAACCAGCATCGTCTCAAGGAAACCCACGGCGTAGGCCCCGTGCACAGAGAGCCCGGTTCAATGGGCGCAAACAGCTCTCCCTCGAGAGTTTTCAAGAACAAGCACCTGGCAGGTCAGTACGGTTGCGAAAACGTTACCGTTCAGAATCTTGAAGTGGTAAGAGTAGACGCAGACAGAAACTGCATTCTCATCAAGGGTTCTGTTCCCGGACCCGACGGCAGCGTCGTTACCATCAACGATACCGTTAAATAAGGAGGACTTACGAAATGCCCAGCATTAAAGTATATAAAATGGACGGAACGGAAGCCGGCTCGATGAAACTGAGCGACAAGGTTTTCGGCGCCGAATATAAAGAAGAACTCATTCATCAGGCAGTAGTTACGAGACTTGCCAACGAAAGACAGGGCACAAAGTCCACCCTTACCCGCACGGAAGTAAGAGGCGGCGGCAGAAAGCCCTGGCGTCAGAAGGGTACGGGCAACGCCCGTCAGGGTTCGATACGCGCTCCCCAGTGGATCAAGGGCGGCGTAGTGTTCGCTCCCAAGAGCAGAGATTTCTCTAAGGATATGAACAAGAAGGCAAAGGTTGCCGCACTCGTATCCGCTCTTTCCAAGAAGGTTGCAGACGGCGAACTCGTAGTTGTCGATAAGCTCGCTGTAGCTGAAGGCAAGACCAAGGAAATGGCTGCTTTCCAGAAGGCTCTCGGTCTGGATAAGACCGCGGTCGTCGTAATGGATACGGCAGACGAAAAGGTAATTCTCGCCGCAAGAAACCTTGAAAACCTTTCCACTCTCCCCGTAGAACAGATTTCTACCTACGAAGTGGTCGCAAACGCAAAGGTTGTTCTCACCAAGGCGGCAGTCAAGAAGATAGAGGAGGTTTACGGAGAATAATGTTACCTCAGGACATCATTATAAGACCCCTTCTCACCGAAAAGGGTTACGACGGCATTGCAGACAAGAAGTATTCCTTCATAGTCGCAAAGTCGGCAAACAAGATTGAAATCAAACAGGCGGTCGAAAAGCTCTTCGGCGTCAGCGTTGAAAGCGTAAACACGATAAACTGCAAAGGCAAGCTCAAGAGAATGGGCAGGACTTCGGGTTACACGCCCGATTACAAGAAGGCAGTCGTTCAGCTCAAGGCTGATTCCAAGACGATTGAATTCTTCGACTCGTTATCCTGACAGGAGGTTAGATAAATGGCAGTTAAAAGATATAAACCTACATCCCCTTCCCGCCGTTTCATGACGGTAAGCACCTATACGGAGCTGAGCGGGGATAAGCCCGAAAGAAGCCTTCTTCACGATAAGAGAAAAACGGGCGGCAGAAACAACACCGGCAAGATTACCGTTCGTCACATCGGCGGCGGCAACAGAACCAAATACAGAATTATAGATTTCAAGCGCAACAAGGACGGCATCCCCGCAACGGTTAAGTCGATACAGTACGATCCCAACAGATCGGCTCACATCGCTCTCCTTGCTTATGCAGACGGCGAAAAGAGATACATTCTCGCACCCGTAGGTCTCAGCGTAGGCGACAAGGTAGTTTCCGGCGCAGGCGCAGACATCAAGGCGGGCAACGCGCTCGCACTTGCGGACATCCCCGTAGGTACCGTCGTTCACGCAATCGAGCTTAAGCCCGGCAGAGGCGCACAGATAGCCAGAGCCGCAGGCATTTCCGCTCAGATAATGGCAAAGGAAGGCGCATACGCAACCCTCAAGATGCCCTCGGGCGAAATGAGACTGGTCAGCGTAAAGTGCAAGGCGACCGTCGGTCAGGTCGGCAACCTCGAGCATGAAATCATCCACCTCGGCAAGGCGGGCAAGACGCGTTATCTCGGCGTAAGACCCACCGTCCGCGGTTCGGTCATGAACCCCAACGACCACCCTCACGGCGGCGGCGAAGGCAAGTCCCCTGTCGGACATGCAGGTCCTATGACGCCTTGGGGCAAGCCTGCTCTCGGTTACAAGACGAGAAAGAAGAAGAATACTTCTTCCAAGTACATCTTAAAGAGAATCAACTAATAAAAGGAGAATAGAAAATGTCAAGAAGCGTTAAGAAAGGGCCTTACTACGAAGAAAGGCTTATGTCGAGAATTGAAGCGATGAACGCGTCGGGCGAAAAGAAAGTCGTCAAGACCTGGTCGCGCGCGACTACTATATTCCCCCAGATGGTTGGTCATACGATAGCCGTTTACGACGGAAGAAAGCACGTTCCCGTATACGTTACCGAAGACATGGTAGGCTGCAAGCTCGGCGAGTTTGCTCCCACCAGAACTTTCAAGGGTCATGCGGCAAAGACCGTCGCCAAGAAGTAAGGAGAAATAAGTTATGGCAAGCAATATGAAGAAAAAGACGGAAAAGATTGCCGCAACAAAGGATAAACGTCCTTACGCAACGGCAAAATATATCAGAATTTCGCCCTACAAGGTAAGAACCGTACTTGCCCTCATCAGAGGCAAGAGCGTCGAAGACGCAGCGGCAATCCTTACCTATTGCAACAAGGGCGGCAGCGATGAGGTCAAGAAGGTGCTTCTCAGCGCCGCAGCAAACGCAGAACACAACTTCGGCATGGACAGAAGCGATCTGTTCGTTGCAGAAACGTTCGCGGACGGCGGTCCCCACCTCAAGAGAATGCAGCCCGTTTCCAAGGGTCGCGGTCACGCAATCCTCAAGAGAACGAGCCACATCACCGTAATACTCGACGCTAAGGAAATTTAAAGGAGAAGTGAAGAATGGGACAGAAAGTTAATCCTCATGGTTTGAGAGTAGGCGTAATCTCCCCCTGGAGCACGCAGTGGTACGCAGACAAAAAGGACTTCGGCAAGCAGCTCAAGGAAGATAACGTCATCCGCAACTTCATCAAGTCGAAGTATTACGAAGCGGCTATTTCGAGCATAGCAATCGTCAGAGCGGCTAACAAAATAGAAGTTACCATCTACACCGGTCGTCCCGGCGTGCTCATCGGCAAAGCCGGCTCCGAAATAGACGTAATAAAGAAGAGCCTTGCAAAGCTCACCGGCGGCAAGGTAATCATCATCAACGTAAAGAAGATAGACAAGATAGATCAGGACGCACAGCTCGTTGCCGAAGCAGTCGCTTCGCAGCTCGAAAAGCGCGTATCCTACAGAAGGGCAATCAAGCAGCAGCTTTCCAAGGTTGCAAAGTCGGGCGTAAAGGGCGTTAAAATCGCAGTTTCCGGTCGTCTCGACGGCAGAGAAATCGCAGGCAGCGAAAGCTACCACGAAGGCTCCATTCCCCTTCAGACGCTCAGAGCGGACATCGATTACGGCTTCGCCGAAGCTCACACCACGTTCGGCGTGCTCGGCGTTAAGTGCTGGATATACAAGGGCGAAGTGCTTTCCGGCTCTAAGAAACTGATTATATCGGACGGAGGCGAAGAGTAATATGTTAATTCCCAAGAGAGTAAAAAGAAGAATGCAGCACCGCGGCAGAATAAGAGGCAGAGCGCAGAAGGGCAACAAGATTGCCTACGGCGAATACGGTCTCGTTGCCATGGAAGGCGGCAGAATTACCTCTAACCAGATAGAAGCAGCCCGTATCGCTATGACGAGATTTATCAAGCGCGGCGGTCAGGTCTGGATAGATATATTCCCCCACAAACCTATAACGAAGCACCCCGCAGAATCCCGTATGGGTTCCGGTAAGGGCGCCGTCGAATACTGGGTAGCAATCGTCAAGCCCGACAGAGTTATGTTCGAAATGGCTGGCGTAAGCGAAGACGTTGCACGCGAAGCAATGCGCCTTGCAGCGCACAAACTTCCCGTAAAGTGCAAATTTATAAAGAAAGAAGAAGGCGGTGAGGCTAATGAAGGCTAAAGAACTTGTTAATTTGACCGACGCAGAGCTTGAAGCAAGGCTCAGCGAGTTGAAGACGGAGCTTTTCAATTTACGTTTCCGCCACGCAAGCGGTCAGCTGGAAAACCCCATGCGCATCAACCTCGTCAAGAAGGACATCGCAAGGGTTAACACCGTAATCCGCGCAAGGCAGATAAATGGTTAAGGAGAAAGGTATGGAAAGAACTACGCTCAGGAAAGAAAGAGTTGGCTTGGTAGTTTCCGACAAGATGGATAAGACGGTAGTCGTTGCCATCACCGAGAAAAGCAAGCACCCCCTGTATAAAAAGACCATAACCAAGACGACGAAGTTCAAGGCGCACGACGAAGAAAACGCCTGCGGCGTCGGCGATACGGTCAGAATAGTTGAAACGAGAAAGCTCTCCAAGGACAAGAACTGGAGAGTGGCAGAAATCATCGAAAAGGCAAAATAATTCTTTTCATGGTTTCGCGGCAAGGATACGTCTTATTTATGCCGTATGCGCGGGAGCGCGACCTTTAATATAAGGTTGCGCGGCTCCCAAAGGTTCCGCGCGTACAGGGTAAACAGCCGCCTCGCGGCAGGACGCATCCCTATACCGTATAAAGAGTTGTAAGTGACATAAAAGGAGAATTATATGATACAACCTCAGACGAGGCTCAAGGCCGCAGACAACAGCGGCGCTAAAGAGCTTATGTGCATAAAGGTGCTGGGCGGCTCGTTCAGAAAGACGGGCAACATCGGCGACGTAATCGTATGTTCCGTCAAGACTGCCACCCCCGGCGGCGCAGTCAAGAAGGGCGACGTGGTCAAAGCCGTAATCGTAAGAAGCACCAAGGGTATCCGCCGCAACGACGGTACTTATATCCGCTTTGACGACAACGCAGCCGTAATAATCGGTTCCAACCAGGAACCCCGCGGCACGCGTATCTTTGGACCGATTGCAAGGGAACTTCGCGAAAAGAACTACATGAAGATAATCTCCCTCGCACCCGAGGTTCTTTAATCTAAGGAGAAGAGCTATGAACGTAAAATTGAATGATACTGTTTTGGTTATCACCGGTAAGGATGCGGGCAAGCAGGGCAAGGTAATTGCCACTTCTCCCAAGAACGGCAAGGTGGTAGTTGAAGGCGTAAACCTTCAGAAAAAATGCAAAAAAGCAAGAAGAGCTAACGAAACTTCGCAGATAATCGAAAAGGAAGGCGCAATCGACGCTTCCAACGTAATGGTGGTCTGCGACGCATGCTCCAAACCCGTAAGAGTAAAATACAGCGTCGAAGGCGGCAAAAAGGTAAGAGTTTGCCCCAAGTGCGGCGCGGTTCTCGACAAGGCATATGCAGGCAAGAAGGGCGCAAAGGCGGCAGAAACCAAAGAAGCGCCTAAAAAGCGTACCCGTAAGCGTGCAGCCAAGAAGGCGGAAGAGACCGCCGAGGGCGAGGCTGAATAAGGAGGACGTCACAGAATATGGCACAGAAAGAATATATAAGCAGGGTCGCTCAGCAGTATGCTGAAGAAGCCGTACCCGCGCTCACCAAGAAATTCGGCTATAAGAACCCCATGGAAGTTCCCAAGCTGGTAAAGATAGTAATCAGCTCGGGTCTCGGCGACATCAAGGACAACGCCAAATCCATTCAGCTCGCAGTAAACGAAATCAAGCAGATTACCGGCCAGCAGCCCATACTCACCAAGGCTAAGAAGTCTGTCGCAAACTTCAAAGTGCGCGAAGGAATGTCCGTCGGCATCAAAGTTACCCTGAGAGGCAAAATGATGTACGACTTCTACGATAAATTCGTATCCATCGCTCTTCCCAGAGTGCGCGACTTCCGCGGCGTATCCGCAGACAGCTTCGACGGCAAGGGCAACTACTGCATGGGCGTCAAGGAACAGCTCATCTTCCCCGAAATCCAGTACGACCAGGTTGAAAAAATCCGCGGCATGGACATATGCTTCGTAACGACGGCAAAGACCGACGAAGAAGCGAGAGAGCTTTTAAGGGCACTCGGTATGCCCTTCAAGAAGTAAGGAGAATTAACAATATGGCAAAGAAAGCAATGATAAACAAGCAGCAGAAGCCTGCCAAATTCTCGACGAGGGCGTACACCAGATGTTCCATCTGCGGAAGACCCCACGCCGTTCTGCGTAAATACGGAGTATGCCGTATCTGCTTCAGAAACCTTGCTTACAAGGGTGAAATTCCCGGCGTAAAGAAATCGAGCTGGTAAGAAAGGAGGACAGACAGATGACAGATCCCATCGCAGATATGCTCACGCGCATCAGAAACGCGCTTATGGTAAATAAAGAAACCGTTGAAGTGCCTTCGTCCAACATGAAAAAGGCAATCGCGGAAATCATGCTCAAAGAAGGTTACCTTTCCGACGTCAAACTCGTAGAGGACGGCTTCGGCGGCAAACTCGTGCTCACGCTCAAATATGTCGGCAGAAAGCAGTCGGTTATCAACGGACTTAAGAGAATTTCCAAGCCCGGTCTCCGCACTTATGCCGGCGTGGAAGACATGCCCAAGGTCATGGACGGTCTCGGCATCGCAATCCTTTCCACCAACAAGGGCGTAATGACGAATAAGCAGGCAAAGGCTGCCAACGTAGGCGGCGAAGTGCTCTGCTACATCTGGTAAGGAGGTAATTTAGAATATGTCAAGAATAGGTAAATTACCCGTACAGCTCCCCGCAGGCGTAACGGTAACGTTCGAAAACGGCGTTCTCACCGTCAAGGGCGGCAAGGGCACTCTTACTCAGGAAGTAGCAGGCGACATCGACTTCAAGGTAGAGGGCAACGAAGCTCTCGTAGTCAAGAAGACGGACAGCGCAGAACTCGACGCAAAGCACGGTCTTTACCGCGCATTGCTCCACAACATGGTTGTGGGCGTAACCCAGGGCTACACCAAGTCGCTCAAGGTTAACGGCGTCGGCTGGAAGGTCGCAAAGCAGGGCAACAAGGTAGTGCTCAATGTAGGTTTCTCCCATCCCGTAGAGGTTGCAGAACCCGCAGGCATCACCCTCACCTGCCCCACACCCAACGAAATCGTGGTTGCCGGCATCGATAAGACCCTCGTAGGTCAGACGGCGGCAAACATCAGATCGATAAGAACCCCCGAACCTTACCACGGCTACGGCATCGCATACAGCGACGAAGTAATCGAGCGCAAGGAAGGCAAGACGGGCGGCAAGGGCAAGAAATAATTTCGGATATGCGGCATAGCGCCGCGGCTTAAACTTTGACCGCCGCGTTCACTCCGGACGCGGAAGGCAGGTTGCCAAATCCGAAGGATGCGCCGCCGCAAGCGGCGGATTGCTCATATATTTTAAGGAGACATCATGATAAGTAAAATCGATAAGAATAAGGAAAGACAGCGTCGTCACGTCAGAGTGCGCAAAAAGATATCCGGCACCGGCGAGACGCCCAGATTCAACGTCTATCGCAGCCTCAACCACATCTATGTTCAGGTCATCGACGACGTAAAGGGAGTAACCTTGTGCTCTGCATCCACCATGGAAAAGGAAATTCAGGCGGAAATCAAGGATATGACCAAAACCGAAGCGGCAAAGGTCGTAGGCAAGAAAGCAGCCGAGCGCGCAATCGCAGCGGGCATCAAGGCAGTTGTTTTCGACAGAGGCGGTTACCTTTATACCGGCCGCGTACAGGCAGTAGCCGACGGCGCAAGAGAAGCCGGACTTAATTTCTAAGGAGCACAGGTATGGAAGAAAAGAAAGAAAGGACGCAGAGAAGAGATTCAAGACCCAGAAGAAGAGACGAGGATGACGGCTTCATCAAAAAGCTCATCCAGGTCAACAGGGTAACCAAGACCGTCAAGGGCGGACGCAACATGCGCTTTGCAGCGCTCGTAGTTGTCGGCGACGGCAAGGGTTCGGTAGGCTACGGCATGGGAAAGAGCAAGGAAGTTCCCGAAGCAATCGAAAAGGCTACCGCGCAGGCTAAGCGCAACCTCACCAAGTGCAACTTAAAGGATACATCCATTCCTCACACCGTCATCGGCGTATACGGCAGAGGCTCCGTGCTTATGATGCCCGCCGCACAAGGTACCGGCGTTATCGCTGGCGGTCCCGTGCGTGCCGTGATGGAAGCAGCAGGCGTTAAGGATATTCGTACAAAATCCCACGGAACCAACAACCCCATCAACTGCGTAAAGGCAGCCGTAGCGGGACTGGTTTCGCTCAAGGCTCCCGAAGACGTTGCAGCCGCACGCGGCAAGACGTTAGAGGAAATTATAGGCTAAACGGAGGACGTTATGGTAAAGATTACGTTGATAAAAAGCGTATCCAACGAAAACAAGAGCATAAAAGCTACTGTCGAGGCGTTGGGACTTAAAAAAATCCGTTCGACCAAGACCCTCGAAGCGACCCCCGCAAACATGGGTCAGATAAAGAAGGTTGCATACCTTCTTAAGGTTGAAGAAGTTTAAGGAGAAGAGCAAAAATGAGAATTGATACATTACAGCCCGCAGAGGGCGCAACGACTTCTCCCAAGAGATTAGGCAGAGGCATAGGCTCGGGCAAGGGCAAGACGTCCGGCAAGGGTCACAAAGGTCAGTGGGCGCGTTCGGGCGGCGGCGTACGTCCCGGTTTCGAAGGCGGTCAGATGCCCCTCCACAGAAGAATCCCCAAGAGAGGTTTCCACAACAAGTGGGCAACGTCTTATCTTATTATCAATCTGTCGCAGCTTTCTTCCGTTCCCGCAGGCACGGTTGTCGACTACGATTACGTAGTTGCAAACTCGCTTGCAAAGAACGTCAAGAACAACGGCGGACTTAAAGTTCTCGGCAGCGGCGAAGTAACCGTCGCTCTCACGGTAAAAGCATCGGCATTCTCTGCATCCGCAAAGGAAGCAATCGAAAAAGCCGGCGGCACAGCCGAGATTGTTTAATTAATAGACGCAGGCGCCCGATGGCGCCGAAGGAGAGCCAATAAATGTTTGAAACAATAAAAAATTGTTTTAAAAACAAGGAAATACGCAAGAAAATCTGGATAACCCTCCTCATTCTGCTCGTATTCCGTCTGGGCTGCTACATTCCCGTTCCCGGCATGAACGCCGAGAGCTTTGCCGGACAGATAAGCGACGTTTCGTTCCTCGAAATCATGTCGTCGATAACCGGCGGCTCGCTCGCAAACGCAACGCTGTTCGCGCTGGGCATCAGCCCCTATATTAACGCCTCCATTATAATTCAGCTTTTAACCGTAGGCATTCCTTACCTCGAAAACCTCTCCAAACAGGGCGAAGAGGGCAGGAAGAAGATAGCTCAGATTACCAGATACGTTACGATAATTCTCGCAGTGCTTCAGGCAGTCGGCATCATCGTAAACTTCGGTATTCAGGGCGATTCGATAGAGCTTCACCTGTTCGGCGAACAGGCGATAGGCACTACGGGCGCAAGCTGGGTTGCAGGCATATTCCTGACCGTTGTTTACACCGCGGGCGCAATGCTCGTAATGTGGCTGGGCGAAAGAATTACCGAATACGGCGTGTCCAACGGCATATCGCTCATCATCTTCGTGGGCATCATTTCCACGGCGGGCAGCCAGCTCGTAGGCAAATTCAGCGAAGCGTTCACGGGTAATCCTTCCGTTCTTTGGGAAGTACTCGGATTTATCATCCTCACCATCGTCGAATTCACGGCAATCGTCGCGGTCGACCTTTCGGAAAGAAGAATACCCGTTCAGTACGCAAAGCAGGTCAAGGGCAGAAAGATGTACGGCGGTCAGTCGTCGGTAATTCCCTTAAGAATTGCAGGCGGCGGCGTAATGCCTCTCATCTTCGCATTCGCATTCATCAGCGTTCCCGCAATGCTCGCCAGCCTCTTCTGGCCGGGCAGCGCGTTCGAAGTGGGCGTTGCTCAGTGGTTCTCGGGTTCATCGCCTTACTGGTACGGTCAGCTCATCTACATGGTTGTTCTGTGCCTGCTCATATTCGCTTGTGCGTTCCTGTATTCCTCGATGCAGTTCAATGCAGAGGACGTATCCAAGACGATACAGCAGAACGGCGGCTTCATCCAGGGCATCCGCCCCGGCAAGCCCACGGCAGTGTACCTCAAGAAAATCAACAACAGAATAACACTGTTCGGCGCGATATATCTGTCGCTCGTCGCGTTCATACCTTCCATTCTCGGCATGGTCGCAACAGCGCTCAGCTGGGGAACGGACCTCATAAGCGTCTTCTCCACGACGGGTATACTCATCGTCGTATCGGTTGCGCTCGAACTCGACAAACAGATGCAGTCGCAGCTGATGATGAAGAATTATAAAGGCTTCCTCAAATAATAAACACAAAAGGCGGCGTAAAATGAACATAGTTTTACTCGGCGCTCCCGGCGCCGGCAAGGGTACGCAGGCAAAATTCATCGAGGAAAAATATTCCCTTTCGCACGTTTCGACGGGCGATATATTCAGGGCTAACATCAAGGGCGGCACGCCGATAGGCGTTATAGCCAAAGGCTATATCGACCGCGGCGAGCTCGTTCCCGACGAAGTAACCTGCGAACTCGTAAAAGACAGGCTTGTAAACGGCGAAACGGGCAAAGGTTTCATGCTCGACGGCTTTCCCCGCAACATATACCAGGCTGAACAGCTCGACGGCTTTGCGCAAATAGATTTGTGCATAAACATCGATGTAGACAAGTCCCTTCTCATGGACAGAATTTGCGGCAGAAGAATGTGTTCGTGCGGAGCGAGCTATCACGTATCCATGCTCAACGGCGCGACCAAGTGCGCGAAGTGCGGCAGGGAACTGTACAGGCGCGAGGACGACAACCCCGAAACGGTAGAAGCAAGGCTCAACACTTACGCCACCCAGACGGCGCCCCTTACCGAATATTACAGGGCGCAGGGAAAGCTCTTCACGGTAGACGGCGGCGCGGGTACGCCCGAAGAGGTATTCGCCGTCATAGAAAGAGAGCTGGATAAATACATAAAATGATTAAAGCAAAAAGTCCCGAAGAAATCGCGCTCATGCGCGAATCGTGCAGGATTGTCAAAGAGACGCTCGATTTCGTGGGCAGAAACATACGCGCAGGGATGACCACCAAGGACGTGGACGATATGGTTTACCGCTACATAACTTCGTGCGGAGCATATCCTTCGTCGCTCGGTTACGGCGGTTTCCCCGCAAGCGCGTGCGTATCTGTCAACGAAGTTGTCGTTCACGGCATTCCTTCCGACAGAATAATCGAAAACGGCGACATCGTCAGCGTAGACATAACCGCCGAAAAGAACGGCTATAACGGCGACGCGGCGCGTACCTTCATGATAGGCGACGTCTCCGAAGAAAAAAGGCAGCTCGTAAAAGTTACCGAAGAATGCTTTTTCAAGGCAATCGAAGGGCTCAAGGCGGGTACGCCGCTCTACGACATAGGTTATGCGGTGCAGACGCACGCCGAAAGCCACGGCTACGGCGTCGTGCGCGCGCTGGTCGGACACGGCATCGGCAAAGACATGCACGAAGACCCCTCCGTTCCCAATTTCGGGAAGAAGGGCACGGGCATGCGACTCAAGGCGGGCATGACGATATGCATCGAACCGATGATAAATGCGGGAACGTACAAGGTAGTGTTCCACGACGACGGCTGGACGGTTACGACTATGGACGGCAAGCCTTCGGCGCACTACGAAAACACCGTGCTCATAACAGAGGACGGAGTAGAAATTCTTACCCTGTAAGGGTGCAAAATGAAAGTTAAGACTCCCCGAGAGGGCACGATTTGCGTGAGCGCTCAGGGCAGGGACGAAGGCGTGACGTATGCGGTAGTCAGCGTCGTTTCGCCGCAGTTCGTGCTCGTAGCGGACGGCAACCGCAAAAAGCTGAGTTGTCCCAAACGGAAAAATTTAAAGCACCTTCGCCTCACGCCGTCAAACGCGGCGGAGTACGGTGCGGATATTTCAAACGGCAGTGCGGACGATTGCAGGCTGGCTTACGCCATAAAGCAATATCTGCAGAGTAAAAAATAAAGTCGGAGGAAAACAATTTGTCTAAGGACGATGTAATTGAAGCGGAAGGAAAGGTAATAGAGTGCCTTCCCAACGCCAACTTCAAAGTACAGCTTTCTAACGGTTACGTAATCACGGCATACATTTCAGGCAAACTTCGCATGAACTATATCAGAATTATAGAAGGCGACACAGTCAAGCTCGAAATGAGTCCTTACGATCTGACCAAAGGCAGAATCACCTGGCGCAGCAAGGGTTAATCCTTCCCGCCGGAAATCACAAAACAGGAGATTAATTATGAAAGTTAGACCTTCAGTAAAGCCTATGTGCGACAAGTGCAAAGTCATCAAAAGAAACGGCAAAGTAATGGTTATCTGTTCCAAGAACAAGAGCCACAAACAGCGCCAGGGTTAATTGAATGCCTTCGGGCATGATAAGTTTTTTCACGTTTATAATGACAGAGCTGATTTCGCTTTAAAAGCGGGATGGTGCCGTACTTTGTGCGACGGAACTCTTAATTATAAAAATAATTTCGGCGGCGAAAGGAGCGGTGCATTCCACAATTTTTCCGCAACGACGAGCCGCGCGGTTGACATAAGTAATATTTTTTTAAAATCAAACGGAGGAAATAAATCGTTATGGCACGTATTGCCGGTGTAGATTTACCCAGAGAAAAGAGAATAGAAATAGGTTTAACCTACATTTACGGTATCGGTCTTACGACGAGCAAAAAGATACTCGCCGCAACCGGTATCAACCCCGACACGAGAGTTAAGGATCTCGACGAAACAGCAGTATCCAAGCTCCGTGAATATATTGACCACAATTACAGAGTAGAGGGCGAACTCCGCAGCGAAGTATCGCTCAATATCAAGCGCCTCATGGAAATAGGTTCGTACCGCGGCATCCGCCACAGAAAGGGTCTGCCCGTACGCGGCCAGTCCACCAAGAGAAACGCGAGAACCCGCAAGGGTCCCCGCCGCACGGTAGCCAAGAAGAAGGGCGCAAAGTAATAGGGAGGACTTAAAATGGCAGCAGCAACTAAAAGAACTACAGTTTCCAGAAAGCGCAAAGAGCTTAAAAAGGTTGACAAAGGTCAGGTTCACATTCAGTCATCCTTCAACAATACTTTGGTAACCGTAACCGATATGCAGGGCAACGCACTCGCACAGTCGAGCGCGGGCGCACTCGGCTTCAAGGGTTCCAGAAAGGGCACGCCCTTCGCAGCACAGATGGCATGCGAAACGGCTGTCAAAGCGGCAAAAGAACACGGACTTCGCTCTGTCGAAGTATATGTAAAGGGTCCCGGAGCGGGCAGAGAGTCCGCAATCCGCGCAATCGCGGCTTGCGAAGTAGAAATTTCGCTCATCAGCGACGTATCTCCCATTCCTCACAACGGTTGCAGACCCCCCAAGCGCAGAAGAGTATAATCGGAGGAGAAACAGAATATGGCAACTTATAGAGAAGCAAAATGCCGCCTTTGCAGAAGAGAAGGCGCAAAGCTCTTTTTGAAGGGCGATAAATGTTATAACGGCAAATGCCCTTTCGAAAAACGTCCCGTAGCTCCCGGCACGCACGGTGCAGGCAGAAAGAAGGTTTCCGAATACGGCCAGCAGCTTCGCGAAAAGCAGAAGGTTAAGCGTATCTACGGCGTTCAGGAAGGACAGTTCAGAACATATTACGAAAAAGCAGACCGCATGAAGGGCATAACCGGTGAAAATATGCTCTCCCTCCTCGAAAGAAGGCTGGACAACGTAGTCTACAGAATGGGTATATGCGTAAGCCGCGCACAGGCGCGTCAGCTCGTCAACCACGGGCATTTCACCGTCAACGGCAAAAAGGTCAACATTCCCTCTTACATCGTCAAAGCAGGCGACGTAGTTGCAGTAAAGGAAAGCAAGGCTTCCAACAAGTACTTTGAAGAAGTAAAGGCTTCCAAGGTTGCAAACCTTCCCAAGTGGCTGGAATTCAACCCCGAAAAGCTCGAAGGTAAAGTTGTAGCGCTTCCTGTAAGAGAGGACATCGACAGCCAGATTGCCGAGCATATGATTGTCGAATTGTACTCCAAGTAATCACAATTTAAGTTAAGGAGGTAGTTTATGATCGAAATGGATATGCCCAAAATCGAAGTGGAAGAAAGCGAGGACCAGTCCTATTCCAGGATAGTCGTCGAACCTCTCGAAAAGGGCTTCGGTCTCACAATAGGCAACTGCTTAAGAAGAATACTCCTGTCTGCGCTCCCCGGCGCAGCCGCACAGGGCATCAGATTTTTAGATGGTTCCGTAAAGCACGAGTTTTCGGCAGTTGCGGGTGTTAAGGAGGACGTAACCGAGATTATCCTTAACTTAAAATCGCTTGCAATCAAGACCAAGATACTCGACAAGGACTATGTAAAGGTTGTTCACCTCTACAAGGAAGGTCCCTGCGAAGTCAAGGCGAGCGATATATCGCAGGACGCCGAGATTGAAATAATCAACGGCGACCAGCACATATGCACAGTAGACGCGGGCGGCAAGATCGACATGGAAATTACCATCGGTCGCGGACGCGGCTACAAGGGCGCGGATCATACCCGCACCGAACTCATCGACTATATTCCCATCGACTCCATATATACGCCCGTCAAGAAGGTCAACTACAACGTGGAAAATACCCGCGTGGGACAGAACACCGACTACGACAAGCTCACGCTGGAGGTATGGACGAACGGAGCGTTCTCCGCAAAGGAAATCGTTTCGCTCGCGGCTAAAATCATGCAGGACCACATATCGCTCTTCGTAGACCTTTCGGATACGATAAAGGATATGGACATACTCGTAAAGAACGAAGACGACCGCCAGCAGAAGATACTTGCCATGGCAATCGAGGATATGGATTTATCCGTTCGTTCGTACAACTGCCTGAAACGCGCCAACATTCACACGGTGGAAGATTTAACCAGAAAGACGGAAGACGAAATGCTCAAGGTAAGAAACCTCGGCAGAAAGTCTTTGGACGAAGTTATATTGAAGTTGCAGTCCTATGGTCTTTCATTATCAAACAAGGAGGACTAAAATATCATGCCCGGTAAATTAGGAAGAACGTCAGAACAGAGAAACGCAATGCTCAGGAACCAGGCTTCCGAGCTTCTGTGGTACGGCAAAATAACAACCACGCAGGCAAAAGCAAAAGAGCTTCAGCCCTACGTTGAAAAGATAATCACCAAAGCAATCAATACCTATGACCTCAACGAGGAAAAGGAAGTCGTAAAGACGGACAGCAAGGGTAAGGAAGTTACGGTAAAGGTTATCAAGGACAGCCCCAAAAAGCTCGCGGCGCGCCGCGCCATCATGGCAAAGCTTCGCGACCTTCAGGAGGTTAAGGGCTTCAACGAAAAGAAGTCCGAGTTCAAGGCTCGCACCCAGGACGTAAAGCATCCCCTCATGGAAAAGCTGTTCAATGAAATTGCTCCCAAGTACGCTCAGCGCAAGGAAGAAGTAGGTCAGGGCGGCGGTTACACCCGCATCTACCTGCTCGGTCAGCGCCGCGGCGACGGTGCCGAAGAAGCAATCATTGAGCTTGTTTAATCGATAAGGCATTCAAAAGCGCCCCGCGCGGAAGTTTCCGCGCGGGGCGCTATAATTATGCCCGTAAACGCATTGGGGGGGGGGTGCGCTTAAAATGTATGCCTGTAAACACAATGAGGGCTATATGTGCGTAAAGAGATTAGGGGGGTGCGCTTAAAATAAATGTAAAAGGATTGGCGCGGCGCTTGATTTTGCCATAAACAGACAATGCGCGCCTCAACGATTGCCGTCTTAAAAATGCCTGCAAATTATATTCCGCGCAGAAGTTTCCGCGCGGGTATAGTTTGTGCGGACATAAGGCGCAGTTTATTTCGCCGCGGCATATGTGCGGGGCAATTAATTTTTTGCCCCGTCAGGGTTTTGCGTGTGAGATAATGCGACCGCGCGTCGGAAAAAGTTAATTGCTTCTCGTCGGTATTGACAAATATTGTCCGCGATATTATTAATGTATTCAATAAAACCAATTTATTATAAAGGAGCATTGAGATGAAAAAAGTTATTTCCTGTATCGTTCTTGCGCTGTGCATGATTTTTGCGGCATGAGCCTTTTCAGGTTGAGGCACGACGAGCGTAGAGGGCAATACATATGTGTTTGAAAGCATAACCGTAACGGGCGGCACCGAACAGGAGAACGCCGATGTGTCTGAAAATCTGGAAGGGATGTACGCAGGCATGCAGATTTCTTTCGATACAGACGGCAGCGTTACAGTAAGCCAGGGCAGCAACGTTACCAAAGGCACATACACCCAGGATGGCAACAAAATCAATATCGATTTAAGCGGTCTTAAAAACGAGTTTACCGTCAACGGAAATGCCATTGAGTACAAAATGCAAAAAGAAAGTTTTGTCGCGACGGTTAAATTTAAGCAGACAGAGCAGAGCGTAACGCCCGAAAATCCCGACGGACCAGATAACCCCGACGGACAAATTACCTCTCTCGCGAACAAAATTTTCTATGTGAGCGATGTAAAAATCGAAGATATGACGGGCAATTTGTCGCAGGCAGAGATCGCCGATCTGGAAAGCCAGTTCAGCGTCATGGTTGAAGGCGCATACCTTGCGTTTTACGACGAAAGCGTCTGCGTCGTCAGTCTTGGCGGCAACATAATGACGGGCAATTATGCCTTTGCGGCAAATACAATCACCATAACATTAGAGAACGATAACGAAGATTTTATCCTCGAAGGAAACAAAATCATCAAGTCGGACGAAATTCTTATGGGCGACGTAACTGGCATTTATCTTACCATGGAATATACCCTTGAAGAAAACGGGTCAATGCCGGAAATTCCCTCTACCACACTGTCGGGAAAAGTCTTTTCATTCTACGGCACGGAAGTGGAGGTTTTGTCGGGCGATTTAACGCAGGCGGAAATTGACGAAGTGATAAGCATGAACAATATGATAGGTGAAGGTTCGTATTTTACTTTCACAAACGATACTTCCTGCTCATATACTATTCAGGGATATACTATGTACGGAGTGTACAGTATTGAAGGAAGCATACTTTATGTAACTATAAACGGAAGTACCGAAGAATTTATTCTCACCTCCGACACAATCAGTCAGGCTCAACAGGATATTGTAGGCAATGCCAATATTGAAATTAACATTATATATTCGCTTTCAAACAATTGATTTTAAAGAGGTGCCGCTTCGGGCAATTCGCCCGAGGCGGCATTTTTTAATGCTTTTCAGACACATAGTATCGCACCCTTTTGCGCCAGAAGCTTTAATATGTCCTGCGCAACCCTCATTTATTTATAAAATGGTGTGTTTTTCAGCGCATGCCCTCCGCATGATTGCGCGCAATCATGCGGAGGGCGCGAATAAAAACGTAAAAAATTTCCGATAATAATTGCATGAAGAACAAGCACAAAAATAAATTTACGGATATAGCCGAAGAGACTGTAAGCGCAAACGAATTTACGGGTGCGCTGCAGCACATTTCCACAGACGAAGAGGAAATAAAGCGCTTTCACGCGCAGTACAACAGGGACTGAAAATTAAGCGGGCTGTAAAGCGAAACAACCAAATAACATTGCGGCGGCTGAGGCATTTGCCTCAGCCGCTCCTTTTTTGGTATATTCAGCGTGAAAATGCCGCGGCGCAAGCGCCGCGACAATTAGCTTTAAGAGTATCGGCGCGGACGTGGCATGCCCGTCAGGCTCTAATCATACAGAACCGCTGTTGACTATGGGCTGGGCGTCCTTGTTGCCGCACAGCACAACTAAAAGATTGGACACCATAGCCGCCTTTCTCTCGTCGTCAAGCTCGCATACTTTGTTATCGGACAGCTTTTTCAGCGCCATATCCACCATCGAAACGGCGCCGTCCACAATCTTCTGCCTTGCCGCAATGATTGCCGCCGCCTGCTGTCTCTGCAGCATAGCCGCGGCGATTTCGGGCGCGTAAGCGAGGTTGGAAATGCGCGCTTCCAGTATTTCCAGTCCCGCCATGTTCACGCGTTCCTGAAGTTCGGCTTTCAATATGTTTGCAATTTCCTGCGAAGAGCCGCGTAGCGACTTTTCGTCGCCGTTGTCGGACACGTCGTAGGGGTACTGCCTCGCAACCTGTCTTATCGCGCTGTCCGTCTGGGTGGAGATGTAAGTGGAGTAATTTTCCACCGCAAAAACCGCCTTTGCGGTGTCGACTATGCGCCAGATGACGACTACGCCTATCTCTATGGGGTTGCCCTCTTCGTCGTTGACTTTCTGTTTTTCGTTGTTCAAAGTCATTGCCTTAAGGCTGAGCTTTTTTCTTCCGATAAGTCCGCCCGCGAGCGTATTTACGGGGCTTACGGCGGTACAGAGGGGGTTCACAAAGAAAAATCCGTCCCTTTTCAGCGTGCCGTGATACTTTCCGAAAAATGTGAGAACTATCGCTTCGTTGGGCGATATTATTTTAAATCCGTTCGCGCATATGGCGCAGATGACAAACATTATTATGCCCAGCAGCACCACGCCTATAAAACCCGTGTTTTCCGTCGTTGTAAGCATAGATATGCCGATTATTGCTACTGCGACGGACGCGGCGAATGATAATATGATAATTGCGAGCGCAAGCCAGCCGTTTACGCCCTTAATCTGCTTTTCGGTTACATTATCGTTCATGAATTTTCACCTCATGTTGTTATACTGCAATCATTATAATTGACGCGGCATGTATTGTCAATATGCAAAAATTCTGCAATCGCGTTTGCGCGCGGGCGCAGGGCGTGGTATAATAAAGGCATGAAGCTTAAGTTCGAACTCGTTCCCGACAGCTGCTGGTATTCCAACCTGCGTTCCCTTCTGCCGCCCAGCGGCTGGGACATAATAAGAAAAAAGGCGTACGCCCGCGCGGGCGGACGGTGCATGATTTGTCTTTCGCCTGAAAAGCGGCTCGAAGCGCACGAAGTGTGGTCTTACGACGAAGAAAACGCCGTTCAGAAACTTGAGGGCGTCATAGCCGTCTGCCGCAGGTGCCACGCCGTCATTCACATCGGCAGAACGCAGCTTACGGGCGGGGAGAGGGAGGCGGAGGCGCACTTCATGAAGGTCAACGGCTGTACCTATGCCGAATACCGCAAGGCGCTCGGCGAGGCGAACGAAGCTCACCGCCGCAGGAACAAAATACCCGCTTGGAAGCTCGATTTGTCCGTTCTGCCCGAACTTCTCAAGTAAAAAGGCGCAAAATGTTGCGCAATTTTAAAAAATTATAAAAAAATGCGTCGCAAGCGCCCGCAAACGAGTTGACAAGCGCGCGCATAATTTATATAATATTCGAGTAAAAATTGATTTACGCCGCAGACAGCAAGTGGAAATTTTTCCTTAATTTCTTGCCGAGGTAGTAAGAACAAAGTGTTAAAGCGATATTTTGTCCTTGTACCCGTGCGGTGCAAGGATTTTTTAATTGCAAAATAAAACGGGAGGTAAATAATTTGTCAGCTAACTTTGAAGCAAAAAAAGTAGTTGTTCAGGAAATCGTCGAAAAGATTAAGGCTTCCAAGTCTGTAGTTTTCGTAGATTACAACGGTCTGACCGTTGCAGAAGTTTCCGAACTGCGCAACAAGTGCAAGAAGGCTAACTGCGAATACAAGGTTTACAAAAACACCCTTGTCCGCAAGGCATTCAACGAACTCGGCTACGATATGTTCGATGCAGACCTCAACGGTCCCACGGCAATCGCATTCGGCGCAGACGAAACCGGCGCGGCAAAGGCTATGGTAGCCGCTGCGAAAGATTACGAAAACAAAGTCGTATTAAAGAGCGCTTTCGTGGATAACGCGTATGTAGACAAAGCGGGCGTAAAAGCACTTGCAACGATGCCTTCGAAAGAAGAACTCATCGCAAAGATGCTCGGCTCGATGCAGGCTCCTGTGTCAAACTTCGCGGGTGTACTTTCCAACCTCGTGTCTGGAATTGTTCGCGTACTCAACGGTATTGCACAGAGCAAAGAAGCTTAAATTCAATTTTAAGCAGGGTATCGGCGGGCGTCCGGCCGCAAACAGGATACGCACAATAAATTAAAAAAAATTTTCAGGAGATTATAAAAATGGCAGACGTACAGAAATTTATCGAAGAAATCAAATCCATGACCGTTCTCGAACTCAACGAACTCGTAAAAGCACTTGAAGAAGAATTCGGCGTAAGCGCAGCAGCTCCCGTAGCAGTAGCAGCTGCACCCGCAGCAGGCGCTGCAGCAGCAGCTCCCGCAGCTGAAGAAAAGACCGAATTCAACATCGTTCTCAAGGACGCAGGCGCTAAGAAGATCGACGTTATCAAAGTCGTTCGCGCATTCACCGGTCTCGGCCTCGTTGAAGCTAAGCAGGCAGTTGAAAAGGGCGGCGTTCTCAAAGAGAATGTTGCTAAGGAAGAAGCAGACAAGATCGTTGCTGACCTCAAGGCTGCAGGCGCAACCGCAGTTGCTGAATAATTTATTTATAAAACCCGTTTACAATACGCGCAGCGCACGCTGCGCGTATTTTATTGCACTTTTTTCTCATTTTTGCTGCATATTGCCACGTTTTGCTGTGAAAAGCGCATGATAAATATCCAATGCCGCACAAAAACGCTTGACTGTTAATGTGTAAACTTGTAAAATTAAAAGGCAAACTTTTAAAAGGATTATTGTATGAAAAAGTTTATAAAGCGCGCTGCAGCATTGGCTGCGCTTGCGGCGGTTGCCGTGTCGGTTCCCCTCATGTCGGGCTGCACCTCCGACCACCCCGAAGCAGTAATTACAATAGAATTCAACGGTACGACTTACGAACTCAAATATAAGATGTACCGCAACATGTATCCCCAGACCGTTCAGCACTTCATCGAGCTTGCCGACGCGGGATTTTATAACGATACCATAATTCACGACTACGCGTCCGACTATTGGTACGGCGGCGGATATTCCTATAACGGCGCAAACTACGAAAGCACCTACGAAGCCGACTTCGAAGACGGCGAAAGCACCATGAAGGCTTACTTCGAGGCTAACTCCAAGGAAAAGCAGTACTACGACCTGTTTACCGCAGGCAGACTCACGCCTTCCGTATACCGCGATTACCTCGACGGACAGTACCGCGACGCGCTTCCCACCCTCATATGCGAGGCGGGCGAAACGCACGTCATCGAAAACGGTGCGCTTACCGGCTCATACGGCGCGCTCAGAATGTTCTATTCGTCCAAGGACCTCGAAAAGAGCGACATCATCTATCTCAACAAGAACGGCAACGACATGCCCATTCTCGCCGAATACGGTCAGCACAGCGCTACAAGCATGTTTTCCATTCAGGTAGGCAGCAGCACGGACGCGGACAGCAAATATTGCGTGTTCGCTCAGCTTACCGATACGACGCCCCTTTCCGATCTGCAGTCGGCTATAACAAGCTACACTTCGTCGCATTCCAACTTTACGATTAAGGTTGAGGATGTCGAAATTGACCTGTACGACCAGATAATAGGCGACAGATACACCAACGTCGACGATTACGTCGTAACGAGCATGCCTTTAAAGATAGTTTCCGTAAAAATCACAAAATATTGATTATAAAATAAAAATCCCCGCGCAAAGTTGCGCGGGGGTTTTTTATTTTCTGTATGAGCAGGCTATATAGGGAATTTAATATAAGCGGTCTAAGTCGCGATTTAAACGGGTAAAGCACGGCGGCATGCTGTGTAAAAATATTGCGCCAAAGAGCGGCGACGGAGGGCATTAAAACGCGTATAGTGCGGCTACAGGCGGCGTAAAATTATTGCGACAAAGAGAGCGGCTGCGGAGGGCATTAAAACGCGCGGGCGCGGCTACGGACGGTTAAAATAGTGCGAAAATGCGGGCGCGCCGCGGAAAATAATTTCCGCGGCGCGCCTTTTTTCATTCTTTTTTGTCTTCGAGCTTGCTGTCTATATACTGTTCGGCTTTCTGCATGAGTTCTTCCTGATTTTTCTTTACCAGGTAGCGCAGCTTGCAGTTGTTGGCAACGAGCAAAGCTCCGCCTGCCATGCCTAACGCCAGCCCCAAAATAAATTTTTCCATAGTACTCCTTCGGGCATATGCGCCCGTAATAAGTATGGGCGGAGAAAGGGGGTAGTATTACTGTAAATTTTTGACTTGCAGTCTTAAAAGTCTGTTTTCGTCGCTCAGCTTTCTCACTATTGCTGTAAGGCGCTCGTTTTCCGCCCTGAGCGACTGCGTCAGCTTGTCGTAGAGGTCGTTAATCTTGTCCTCTATGCGCTTCTGCCCTTCGGGAGTGTACTCCATGCCGCACTCCTTCATAATTCTTTTAATCCTCTCGGGCTGCTTGGCAAGCACGTTGCGGTACTTGTTCTGATACCTCAGCATGAGCTTGTCGTCCCCTCCCGCGAGGTTTAAAACGGCTCTCCTCACCGAAACGCCCTTGCTCTTTTCGCGCAGAATGGCGCGCAGAATTTTGTCCGTTTCTTCCTCGGAAAAGGGCGTAATGCTTTCGGCTTTAAGCTCTGTTCCGTCGAGCAGTTTTTTAACTTCTTCATCGTCCGAGCGCTTTAAAAGCGCATAATAATAGTTGCGCACACTGCCTTTCGCCCTGCCTGTATCGTTGGCGTATTCCTCGAAAATGCGCGTCAGCGTCTTGCCCTTAATCTTTCCCTCACATACATATTTTACCAGACTTCCCGCTTCTTCCTTGGTGTAACCGTTTATTTTGTTCATGGCAACCTCCTTGCAGGGCATGTTATTGACATAAAATTTTGCACTTATACATTTTATAATAGTATGACTTTATATTTTTTAAGCCCCGTCCCCGCCGCGCTCAGGCTCAACGGACAGTATGTCGGCGTCATAGATTGTTTCGAGCGCAGAGTGGAGGCGCAGGGCGACCTGCTGGCGGAAATAACGCCCTCGGACAACGGTCTGCCCCTCTGCTTTATGATAAACGGCGACTTTTTCGCCAAGCCGCCCGAATTTGCCGAAGTGTACCTCATAGGCAGCGACGCGCTCATAAAGTTGCGCGGATACCGCTCTTCGGACGCGGCTCTGCGCGTTCTTTGTCAGGCGCGGCTGGGCGCGTGCCTTTTCACGCTGTATTCTCAGGGCGGAATATTCGTCAGCTGCGACGGCGAAGACTTTTCATTGAAAGAAATGGGTTTTGCCTTCAGCTCGGCGCGCTTTATTGAGCAGAGCATAGGCGGGCAGCCTGTAATGTGCCTGTTTTGCGAGGGCGCTCTCGCCGTCTTTTCCGCGCGGGGGAAAATGGTTTTCAGAAACAGAGCAAAAAGCTATTCGTGCGGGGATATGCTGCGGGTAACGATAAATTTCGATACCTGCGCGGGCTGCGAGAGCGAGTGCGATTTCTCCTTCGACGGCGAAGAGATGAAGCTCATTTCCGGTCATACGCGCGAAACGCGCCCCGTAGGGGAGGAGATAATTCATTTCGCTTTTTTTGAAAGCGTGCTCGCGCGCGGCGACTACAAAAAATACCTCTGCGACGAGCTTGTTCCCCAAGCGGACAAAGTTACGGGATACCTCGGCGGGTTCGTCGGCGTTCTCGTCCCGCCCCGCAAGTTTTACGACGCCTGCGGCGAAGAGCGCGCCGCGGGGCTTGTATATCCCTCGGGCGGCAACCTGTTTTCCGTCAGGTTCTATGCCGCGGATGTCGAGGGCGGAAAAATCGTCAATATCCGCGATATACACTACGGTTGAGCCGCTTGACTGAGTATGGAACAGCTTAAAATAATGCCGAACAGCCGCGTTAAATATAAGGTAATTTAACGCTGCATAGCGAGGGCGCGCCCGCCTCCTGTGGCGGGCGCGCCCGTTATTTTGCTAAAACCGGATAAGTTGCGCGTTTTACCGCATTTTTGCTGTTTTTTAACCCGCGCGCGGCAAAAAAATTTGCCGCGCGCATTAAATTTGTTTACAGTTGACTTGACAGGTGTAAAGTTTTACTGTAAAATTATTACAACGAAAGCCCTGCGGGGCAGAGGACAAAATTAATGATAAAGTTAGCTAAAAAATATGATGTGATAATCGTCGGCACGGGAGTTGCGGGGCTTAACTGCGCCCTCAACATCACGCCCGACAAGAGCGTGCTCGTCATCTGCAAGGAAACGCCCGACAAATCGGACAGCTACCTCGCGCAGGGCGGCATATGCAGGTTGCCCGAAGAGAGCGATTACGACAGCTACTATGAGGACACCATGCGCGCGGGACATTACGAAAACAATCCCGAGGCGGTAGAGGCTATGATACGCGGCTCGCAGGAGGTAATAAACGACCTTATCTGCTACGGCGTGGATTTCGCCCGCGAGGAGGACGGCTCGCTCGCATATACCAAGGAGGGCGGACATTCCCGCCCCAGAATATGCTTCCACGAGGACACGACGGGCAGGGAAATAACCTCCAAGCTTATGAAGGTCGCGCGCTCGCGCAGGAACATTCTCATTGTGCCGTATATAACCATGCTCGACATAATCTGCGACGACGAGCAGTGCTACGGCATTGTGGTGAGGGACGGCAAAAACGGCAGACTGTACAAACTGTTCGCCGACTACACCGTGCTTGCCAGCGGCGGCATAGGCGGCGTGTTCGAAAATTCGACAAACTTCCGCATACTCACGGGCGACGCGCTCGCCATATGCTTAAAGCACGGCATAGCCGTGGACCACATAAACTACATTCAGATACACCCCACCACGCTCTATTCAAAGAAGAAGGGCAGAAGATTTTTAATTTCAGAGAGCGTGCGCGGCGAGGGCGCGGTGCTGCTCGACAAAAATTTTCAAAGGTTTACGGACGAGCTTAAACCGCGCGACATAGTTACCGCCGAAATACGCAAACAGATGCAAAAGGACGGCACCGACCACGTCTGGCTGGATATGCGCCCCATTCCGAGGGAGGAGGTAATCAGTCACTTCCCCGGTATAGTTCAGCACTGCCTCAACGAGGGCTACGACGTCTTCCGCGAGTGCATACCCGTAGTTCCTTCGCAGCACTATTTCATGGGCGGCATACGCAGCGATACGAAGGGTGCAACCACCATGCCCAGGCTGTACGCCGTGGGCGAAACGTGCTGCAACGGCGTACACGGCAAAAACCGTCTCGCGTCCAACTCGCTTCTTGAGAGCCTGCTCTTTGCCAAGCGCGCCGCGCAGGACATAGACGTCAACTATTCGCCCATCGACCGCGAAAAGGCGATTGCCGCCAAGAACGCGCTCAACCTCGCCGAGTACAGCAATTCGGCAAAACTTTTAAAGAGCTACAAACAGATGGTACTCGACGCCATCGGGCAGGAAAACATCAGGTGCGCCGAGGCTCAGGCGCAGCAGCAAGGAGAAAAAAGATGAACAATCCCATAACCAACGCCGTCAACAGCGACGCGCTCATAAAATCAGCCCTCGCAGAGGACATAACCAGCGAGGACGTAACCACAAACGCCGTAATGCGCGAAGCGGTGCAGGGCGAAGTACAGCTCATATGCAAGCAGGACGGCATAATATGCGGTCTTTACGTCTTTTCGCGCACATTTGAACTATTGGACGCCGCTACAAAGTGCGAGTTCTTCGTCAAGGAGGGCGACGCCGTCAGAAAAGGTCAGCTCCTCGGCAAGGTAACGGGCGACATACGCGTTCTGCTTTCGGGCGAGAGAACGGCGCTCAATTACCTCCAGAGAATGAGCGGCATTGCCACATATACCAGAAAGATGGTCGACCTGCTCGCAGGCAGCAAGACAAAACTTTTAGATACGCGCAAGACGACGCCCAACATGCGCATTTTCGAAAAGTACGCCGTCAAAGTGGGCGGGGGCTGCAATCACCGCTACAACCTTTCGGACGGCATTCTTCTTAAGGACAACCACATAGGCGCTGCGGGCAGCGTGAAGAGGGCGGTAGAGCTTGCAAAAGAGTACGCGCCCTTCGTCAGAAAGATTGAGGTTGAGGTGGAAAACCTCGACATGTGCCGCGAAGCGCTGGAAGCGGGCGCGGACATAATCATGCTCGACAACATGACGCCCGCGCAGATGAAAGAGGCGGTAAAGATGATAGGCGGCAGGGCGCAGACCGAGTGCAGCGGCAACGTTACCAAAGACAATATAAAAGATATATTGGATACGGGCGTAGACTTCGTGTCATCGGGCGCGCTCACGCATTCGGCGCCCATACTCGATTTGTCGCTCAAAAATCTCCGCCCGCTGGAGGGTTAAATGAAAGCGGCAGAGAGGCGCAACGAAATTTTAAGTCTTTTAGGCAACACTTCGTCCGCCATACCCGCGGGCGTGCTGTCGGATAAGTTCGGCGTTTCCCGCCAGGTAATCGTGCAGGATATCGCCATTCTCCGTGCCAACGGCTACGACGTCATTTCCACAAACCGCGGCTATGTGATAGGCAGCGGATTGCGCTCCGAACGCGTATTCAAATGCAGGCACACTTTGGGTCAGCTCGTCGAGGAGGCGGAACTCATTATCTCCAACGGCGGCAGAGTGGAAGACATCTTCGTCAACCACCGCGTTTACGGCAGAATTGCCGCCAGGCTCGACCTCGTAACGCACACGCATGCGGAGGAACTGTATCGCTCGCTCGTTTCGGGCGCGTCCAAACCGCTCATGAGCGTAACCGACGGCTATCACTATCACACCGTGTCCGCCGACAGCGAAGAGGCGCTCGACAAGATAGAGCGCGCTCTGCGCGAAAAGGGTTTTCTTATAGAAATCTGATATTGTTTGCGCAAATTATATACTTTTTCATCAAGGCGCGAGCCGCCCGATTTTCGGGCGGCTCGCGCCTTTCATTATTTTCTTGCAACTCAGCTGTCTTCCGGGCGACAGGCATTGCGCGCTGAAATTTTCTGCCCGTCCGTCCGCTTGAGGCGGTGCATTTTCGTAACGATTGGCAGTTATGCGCCTTTTGCGAAAAATGACGAAACGCGTCGGGGGTTGTAATTTTTTATTTTTTAAAATTATTCAAAATACTTTACAAACGCACAAGTTTATGTTATTATACTGTTATAATTTTTCAAAAAATTTTATTGACTAACAAGCAGTGTTCTCAAAGCCGCTTGTGCGTCAAAAAAAGACAGAAAAATTGCTGTGCGTCAAACATAATTTTTTGCGGTCGCACATCTGTTTATTCAGTAAAGGCACAGCGGATAATCGCTGCCCGAATATAAAACTTTTAGGGAGACAAATTAATGAAGAAAAGAACTTTACTTATCTTTTTGCTTGCAGCGGTGTCTACGCTCACCGTCGCATCGGCAGGAGTAATTGCGGGCTGCTCTACAAATGACGATGGAACCGAGCAGACAACGCCCGTTACGTATACCGTAACGTTCAACTCAATGGGCGGCTCTGCTGTGCAGTCAAAGACGGTTGACGAGGGCGGCAAGGTTGCTAAACCTGCAGCCCCCACCAACGATGACGCAACTCTGGAGTTCGGCGGTTGGTACACCGACCAGGCATGCACTCAGGCGTTCGACTTCAACACGCCTATCAATGCAAACATAACGCTGTACGCAAAGTGGACAACCAAGAGCGCGCAGGTTGAGCAGTACACCGTAACGTTCAACTCAATGGGCGGTTCTGCGGTTCAGGCGGCAACGGTCGATGAAGGCGGAAAGGTAACCAAGCCTTCAGACCCCACCAATACCGATACCACAAAGACGTTCGGCGGCTGGTATACGGACGCAGAATGCACGCAGGCGTTTGATTTCAATACGGTAATCACGGGAAATATCACGCTGTATGCAAAGTGGAACACCAAGAGCGCAGAAGTTGAATACGAGTTCGTAACCACCGCTATGGATTTCAATAAATTCATTGAAATTACGGGCGGTTCGGGCAGTGGTTTCAAGACCACCAAGACAGAAACCGTGGGCAAATTCAGCATAGAAGCGGGCGCATATTTTGAAAGTTCTGCTTCCGGTCTTGAAGGTCCCTGCGTAAATAACCAGAAAAAGAAAATAACTATTGTATTCGGCGGCAGAACAAACTCGATTTCTTTCGACGTAAAGGGCGCTTCCGGTAGCGGCTGCACGATGACGCTCTGCAAGGAAGACGGCACGGTCGTCAAGACATGGGCAACTGTTGCTAACAGCACCACCGTTACGGGCATGACCTACGGCACGGCGGAAGGCGAAACAATTGAAGCTGGCACGTACTATCTCGTTTCCAACGACGGTTCGGGCAGAATTGCCAATCTTAAAATTACTGAAGAACTTGAAAAATCTGAAGCGACGGGCATTACCGTAAGCGGCGCAACCACAAAGTTCCTTAAGGGCAGAGCTTTCAACAGCACAGGACTTAACGTAACGCTCAACTATCAGAACGGCAGACAGGACGCGATAACTTCCGGTTTCAGCGTTGACAGCAGCGCCGTAGATATGAATGCGGCAGGCACTTACACCGTTACGGTTAATTATACTCCGGACAACGCAACAGCTCCTTTTACTACATCTTACCAGGTAGTCGTTTATGAGGCAGATCACCTTGAACTTTCCGACTTCTCGCTCGGCACAGGCAGAGTAACCCTTCCCGTTCAGAAACTTTTTGCTCTCAACGGCACGTTCAATTCCGATAACCTTGCAGTTCAGGCAATCTGCAACGGCGAAGGCGGCAAAGAAGAGGTGTTTATCCTCGACGCAACCGAATTCCAGGTATCTTCGGCAGATCTGACTTCCGCAGGCGCCAAGACTGTAACTGTCAACGCATGCGGCAAAGTTGCAACTTATACCGTAAACGTAGTTGACCTTTCAACGGCAAGCAAAGTTACCGTAAACGTAGGCGTAAACGGCACCGTAGGCATAACCGAGGGCGTTCTTACCGTAACGAGCATCAACGATGCAATTCAGGCGTTCAAGCTCATGGGTACGGCTGACGGACTTACCAAGACCATCAACGTTGCCGCAGGCACATACAAAGAAAAGGTCGAAATTGATATTCCCAATGTCAAGCTCGTCGGCGCAGATACTGCAGACGCTTCCAAGACGGTCATCGTATTTGACGCTCTCAATGGTCTGCTCGATCCCAGCGGTTCTATGGTATATTCGACCGACGGTTCTGCAACCGTTTCCGTACGCGAAAGCGCAGAAGGCTTCTATGCAGAGGGCATAACCTTCAAGAACTACTACAATACCAATGAGCTTTATCAGGAATCTCTTACGATAACAAAAGATACTCAGGCAGTTGCATGCCTCGTACAGGCTGACAAGTCCTACTTCAAGAACTGCAACTTCACGTCCTATCACGACACGCTTTATGCAATGACCGGTCGTCAGGTATATGAAAACTGCTACATCGAAGGCAGAACGGACTATATCTTCGGTTACAACGCAACCTGCTACTTCACGGGCTGCACGCTCAAAACCCTTGGTGCGAACGATGAAAAGAACGGCGGTTACATTGTAGCTACTAAGGGCGCAACAGAAAAGGATGGCTCTGATGCGATCGAGTACGGCTATATCTTCGATAACTGCACGCTGACGGCAGACGAAAACGTTGTTGCAGGCACAGTATCCCTCGCGCGCGGATGGGATGTATACATGACGGTTGCATTCATAGAGTGCAATATCTCTGGCGCATATTCTCTTGAAGCATACGGCGATACGACGAGCGTAAAGAACGACCGTTATACCAAGATGAATGCGGATCCCGATGCAACTAAGCTGTTTGAATACGGCAACACGGGCGACGGCGCGCTCACGGCTGAAATGATTGCAACGGCAGACGCGACTACGGGCGTAATTGCAAACCTTTGCACGGTTATGACCCAGGCTCAGGCAACCGAATACACCACTCTTGCAACCATCTTCGGCGCAACCAACGGCAATATGACCTATGCAGACGCATGGGACGGCACTCCCGTTACAACGGTAGCTATTACGGTACAGGTTGGCGAGGAAAGCGCTGTAATTTATGGTTACAAGGGTGCACCTATTGACCAGGATGCGCTTAATGCAGCAGCTGCTTCTCTTAAACCTTCCGGATACACTATAACAGGTTTTGCTGAAACAAGCGACGGTACGGCTATAGACCTTGACACATATAAGCTGACGGCAGACGATACTCTGTATGCTGTACTTGAAGTTGTGCAGGCTGGTACGGTTACTCCCGAAAGCTTCCTCGTTTCTTCGTTGGCTTTGGCTGATGAAACTGAAAACCCGGCAGGCGTGCTCCGTGAAACGACAGACCTTAAGATCACCACATCTGGTGATGTTAAATATGATAGCTCGTTATCAAGCAAAATACCTACTATAAACGGTACGGCTGTTACTGCGGGTTATAAAGATTCTGGAGAGGCTGCTGCCGGAACCAATACCGGCACATATACGTTCGAAGCAAAGTCAAGCATGACGCTTACTGTATACTTCACGCTTTGCAATAACAGCTATAACTCTGACAGACCTGCAACATTCCATTATCAGGTTACAGGAGGTGCAGATACTACTGTATCGGCTCCTAAGAGAGATACTATGGTAGCAATAACAGTTGAACTTAATGCGGGTGACACGATGACATTATATGCAACCAATGATCACGCATCAAGTACTGCAAAGTTGTGGTTCTTCGGTTATGATGTAGCTGCTCCTCAGGCATAATTATAATATATAAATAATTTGAAAATGCGGCGTCCGCGAATGCGGACGCCGCTCTTTTTTGCTTTATTATTTGCGTTATTGTAAATTTCTTTATCAAACAACATACTTTTGTTGCTCTTTTCTCACTTTATATATCAGAATTTTATTAAATTACTCTAATTGCGGCGTTAAGGCGGGTTGAATTTAAGGTTGCCGTTGCATTGTCGGCAAAAATATATTATAATTAATGCGGTGACTACAATGGATAAACTTTCTAAGTGGGCAAAAATTTTAATCGCCGTCTGGGCAATCGCGCTCTCGGCTATAATCGTTTTAGTCATGGTAACTTTTCTCCCTGAAGACGAAGAGGCTGAGGCGCGTCCTTTCGGCGTGTGGTGGTGGGATAACAGGCTGGACGATACATATCTCGACTTCGCCGAAGAAAATGGCGTCAACGAAATCTATTACTATGCTTCGTCCTTTAACCGAAAGACGACCGACTTTATTTCCTCCTCCGCGGAGCGGGGCATAAGAGTATATTGGTTGACTGGCGAATATCAATGGATTGAGGATATGTCGGGGTTAACCGCGCTTTTGGACGAATATTTTGCCTTTCAGCGGCAGAGCGAATACACATTCTGCGGCATTCACTTTGACATAGAGCCGCACCAGCACCCGCAGTTCGAAGAACGCAGGCAAGAGCTGTTAACCTCCTTCGTGCGTCTGACCGCCGAACTTCGCGCGTCTTATCCCGACGAGTTTATAGAATACGACTTGCCCTTCTGGCTGGACGATGAAATAGCTTTATACGGCGCAGTAAAACCCGCCTACGCGCATATTATAGACAATTCTTCGCGCGTAACGCTTATGAGCTACCGCGACAGCTGCGAGCAAATTTATTCCTGCGCCGAGGACGAAATACGCTATGCGGAGAGCGTGGGCAAAAAGCTCAATCTGGGCGTTGAAACCGGCGCAAGCGGAGAGGGAAGCTCGGTTACCTTTTACGAGGAAGGCGCGCAGTATATGAATAAGCAGCTCAACGAGCTGCAGGGGCTTATTCCTTCCGACTTCGGCATAGCCGTTCACCATATCCGCACCTGGCGCGAACTCAAAAACTGAAAGCATTTTAAGCATGCGGCAATTTCAGCGTACAGCGGCGCGGCGGAAATTTTTCCGCCGCGCCATTTGATTTAATGCGATTTTATATTTAACCTCATTCAGCCGCCGGTTTTATCTATATGCCTATTTAAAATCAAAACACATTAAACGCGCCCGTTTTTTTAACGGCATTTAACTTATATTTAGTGCTGCTTTTTATTTTTGACAAACATTATTTTACTTGCCCGCACGCCGCAGGGCTTTGTAAATAACTTATAACTATGCCGAGCGGCGGCATAATAATTCATTTTTTTACGCAGCCGCCCGCGACTTCAGGTCGCGGGCGGCTGCATTTTTTTGCGTATTTTTTTGACGAAGCGAATGAGATTAATGCAATAAAATGTCAAAAATTAACATAAAATTTATTTGACAAAGCGCGTATATTTATGCAAAATGTTAAATTAAAGCAATATAGCTGTATTTTATGGTAAACAATACCAATTATTGAAATATTTTTACATAATCTATTGACGAGGCTAATATGCGGTGTTATACTGTGAGGGCAAAGGAAGGTCAATTCGCCGACGGGCAAAGGCGTTGCAAGCATGCGCGAGCCAAAGAAAAATGCGCCCGTTTGTTTAATCGGACGGCGGTAAAACCGTCATGATTTTGTTCGGCGAATTACCTTACAAAGTTTAAAAGGAGGAAACAATGAAAACGCATAAACGGTTTTTGCCTGCATTGATGGCGTTGATTGTCGTTATCGTTCTCGCTTTCGTTTCGGCTTGCGCCGCGGAAAAGTTTACGGTAACTTTCGACTCCGCAGGCGGTTCCGCAGTGGCGAGCGTTGAAGTCGAAAAGGGCAGTGCTGTTTCCGAGCCCGAAGAGCCGACCTACGGCGGCTATGAATTCGACGGATGGTATCTCGACGGCGAGAAATACGATTTTTCTTCCCCCGTAAACGGCAATATAACGCTCACTGCAAAGTGGACAAAGCTCTTCACCGTAACTTTCGACTCGGCTGGCGGTTCATCCGTCAAAAGCCAGACGGTAAGGGAGGGTGAAAGGGCAACAGCTCCTCAGCAGCCCACTTACGGAATAAATACATTTGAAGGCTGGTATCTCGGCAATACTTTATATAATTTCTCAACTCCCGTAACGGCTAACATAACGCTCGTTGCGCACTGGACGGAGAAAGTAACAATAACTTTCGACGCGGCGGAAGGTTCGGCTGTGCCTCAGCAGACGATAGAAAAGGGTGAGAGCGCGCAGTTGCCCGAACAACCCGAACGCTCAGGCTACAGGTTTGACTGTTGGCTGCTCGAAGGTCAGCCTTATGATTTCTCAACGCCCGTAACGACAAACATAACGCTTACGGCAAAATGGGTTAAAGTCTATACCGTAACGGTAGACAAGGCGGACGGCAGTGCGCCCGCTACATACACGGTAGACGAGGGCGAGGCAGTCGGTCAGCTGGCTCAACCCGACCGCCCCGGATATTCGTTCGAGGGCTGGACGGTAAACGGTCAGGCATACGATGTCAATACCCCCGTCAATGCGGACATAACCATAGTTGCGGCATGGAAGCAGCTGTTCACGGTTACGTTCGACAGCGCGGGCGGAACGGACGTTGCCGCGCAGACGGTCAAGGACGGCGAAAAGGCAACTCTTCCCGAAGAGCCTCACCGCGCGGGATACCGCTTTGCGGGCTGGAACGACGCTTCGGGCGCTTATAACTTCGACACCCCCGTAACCTCCAATATAACGCTCACGGCGCAGTGGACGGAGATAGAAGAAATGCTCGTCGGACTGAACATAGGCACGACTTCGGTCAAGAAAGAATACTTCATAGGCGACGCGTTCACATCTGACGGAATTACCGTAAACGCCGTATTCAGAGACAAGCAGAGCGGCAGCGAAAGCTCGCAGGAAGTGCTTTCGGACGATCCCGCTCTCACAATAGATGACAGCGGTTTCAATTCCGCACAGACAGGCACATATACTATCTATGTCGGCTACACGTTCGACGATATAACCCGTTGGGCAAGCTATGAAGTAACCGTAACGTCGGTAATTTCGGGCGTACACGGCATAGAGCTTTCCAAGACCAAAGTCGAATACGACGTAGCCGTAGGAACGCAACCCGAGGTTATAAATATCGACGACCTCACGGTCAACGCCGTTGAAGCGGACGGCACTCTCGGCGAAGTTATAACAGAGGGCATAACCTACAAATACTTCTTCGAGGGCACAGAAATAGCGCCCGAAGAAATGACTAACGCGAACGTAAGAACCTTCCAGATATGGGCTTATGTCGATTACACCGAGGGAAGCGAAACGTACACCATGTCTGACTTCGTTCTCGTAACAGTAGTCGGCGACGAAATTTACGAAATGTCGCTTGCGAGCGGAACGACTTCGCAGCCTCAGGGATATGCCCAGACTATGACGTCGGACTGGAAGTTCAGCGCAACATATACCCTCACGGGCGCGCATGAAATTGACCTTTCTGCGGCGACCGTCGGCACACAGCCCGGTCAGTACACCGTTACGGGCATCAACACCGCGGTTGCGGGAGGCGGCACGGCGATAGTAACTTACTATTACGCACTCGGCGAAGAAACGGTAAGTTTCTCTTGCGAAGTTAACTACACGATAACCGAAGCGACCCAAGCGGCGCAGTTCGGCGCAATAATAGACATAAGCGCGGGTACTGCCGACCAGGCTGAATTGCCTGCAGCTACTCACGTAATAACGGCAGTTGCCAACGGCGATACTATGGTCGAAAACATGGTTGTTTCCAACGGTATTTCGGGCGTCAATTCCGAAAACAAGGCGGGAGCAAACGGCGAAGGCAAGCTGTACGGCAGAGTGCAGTTCGGCACAACCAAGGGCTTGACGCTCTATATGGCAGGTCCTGCAACCATAACGCTCTACGCGCGTTACGGCTCGTCGGGCGGCGGAAGCTCGTATTACGTTCTTCAGGATACGGCATACAACATTGTGGCTCAGTCTGCCGAAATTTCCAACGGCAGCGCATACCAGATTGTTACCGTCGAAGTGCCTTACGCAGGCGTTTACACTCTGTTTGCGTCCAGCGGCTCGCTCAATACGTTCCGCATAGAAATATCGGGCGACATCATTCCCGCACAGGCAATCGTCAACGCGAACGACTTTGCGGCGGAAGATATAGCCGAATATACCGCGGAAAAAGCTCTCGGAGATACATTTACGATAGTTGCGGCTTCGGGCGCGTCTGTCAAGATAGAAGATAAGTCGGCAGAGCCTGCAACCGTCGGCGGAATAGAGTTCACAAAGAACATAAATCTCGGCGGCAGCAAGAAGGGCAGCGGCAACGCCCGTTCGATAAAGTTCACCGTTACCGAAGAAATGCTCGCGGGCGGCAAGGTTTACCTCACCGTCTATGCAAATCACGGCGGCGGCGCGGGAACGATACGCACGCTCGGCGCATACGCTGACGGGCAGTCGGGCAGCGGAAAATTTGTTTACAGCATGCCCGTGGACGGCGCAGGAACGGTCGGAACGATGGTAATAGACGCCGCAGGCACATATTACCTCGGTTCGGCGGGAAGCGGCATAGTTCTTTACAAACTCGTACTAAGCTACCAGACGGCGCAAGGGGAGGTGTAAAAAATGAAAAAGACTAAAAGAAAGATATTTTCACTTTTGAGCACTCTCGCAATATTCGCCACGGCTTCGTTCGGTGCGTTGTCATTGGCGTCGTGTTCGGATAAAAACGAGATGTTCGGTTCAAATTCCGGCACTACGGACGTAACGCAGATAGAGGAGGGAAAGACCTATACCGTAAGCTCGGTTTTCGGCGCGAAGGAGGTTGTGGCGCTCAGAACGCTCTACGTTTCGCCTGACGGAACGGGCGACGGCACTGAGGAAAATCCCATGGGTATAACCGCCGCGCTCGGCGGCTCGGCGGCTGCGGTTCAGCCGGGCGATGTGGTAATTCTCAAAGACGGCGAATATAAATTCTCCAACACCTTTACTATAAACAAGAGCGGCACATACGACAAACCTATAACCATAAAGGCTGAAAATACCGGCATGGCGACGCTGTCGTTCTACGAAATGGGAGGCGGTACCGGTCTTTCAATCGACGCCGATTTCATCAACCTTATCGGCATAAAGGAATGCGGTGCAGGCTCTAACGGCATAAGGGTGCGCGGAAATTATAACCTCGTGGAGAATTGCGAAAGTTTCGACAACCGCGACACGGGCATTCAGATAACGCGCAGCGGCGGCAGTACCATCGACAGCTGGCCGGGTTACAACCTCATCAAAAACTGCACGTCCCACAACAATTACGACTACAACGTCAGGGGCGAAAATGCAGACGGCTTTGCGGCAAAACTCACGCTGGGCTACGGCAACGTCTTCGACGGCTGCATAGCATACCGCAACTCGGACGACGGCTGGGATCTGTACGCAAGGCAGAGCCAGGGCAACATAGGCGCGGTTTATATCTATAACTGCGTAGCGTTTGAAAACGGTTACCTCGAATATACTCAGGAAGAAAATATTATGAGGTACAAGGGCGGAAGCCCCGATTATGCAGAACCCGGAAAGCAGAATTCATATACGACTGCCGACGGCGACGGCAACGGCTTCAAGCTGGGCGGCGAAGCGATGGAAGGCGACGTGTTCGTTTACAACTGCCTTTCGTTCGCCAACAGAATGCACGGCTTTACCGATAACTCCAACCCCGGGTTCCTTTCGGTAAGCTACTGCACGTCCTTCAACAACAACGCCGCGATAGACGACGACCCTTCCAGCCCCGATTACGGCAAGGTTGTATCGGGCGTGTCGGCAATACAGTCCAACTTCGACCTTGCGCGTTCGGACGCAAGCTATAACCATCTCGACCATTGCCTGTCCGTCATGACGGATATGAGGCAGGGCTTGGACATGGACTACATAAAAGGCTCGGTTCAGGACAGCATACTCTTCACCGACGCGGGCGGCGCAAGCGGCACGGAAGCCAAGAGCATAAAGATTGAAGGCAGCATGGACGCCGACGTAAGAAACGGCATAACGGGCGAAGAAATCGCGCTTCTTTCGGCAGATGAAGTGTTTGAGGCGGTAAATGCGTACAAGACGACCGTAACGTCTGACGACGGCACGGGCGCGCAGGTTACGACTTATATCCACAACATAACGGGCTGCGAGGGCAGAGAGAGCGGCGTGGGCGGCACGCGCAACATAAACGAAGCCCTGCGCAACGCAGACGGCTCGATAAATATGGGCGAGTACTTCAGGATTAAAAACCAGACGGCGCTTTTAGGCGAAGACAATCCCATAGGCGCTACGCTCGACAAGACTTCCTACGACGAGTATAAGCATTACGACATGACCGACTTCACCGATTTCGAGAGCGAAATTCAGGTAAGACTGCAGGCGGCGAAGGATATGCTCTACGTCCAGACGGACGGAAACGCGGTATATCAGGACTTCGAGGCTGTATCAAAAATTTACGGTTGCGTCGTAACTTGGGCGTCGGATAACGAAGATATAATAAAGGTGGGCAAGTCGTATAATACTTCCGTTTCCGAGAGCGAATATATCCCCGTGGAGGTCTACAGACCCGAAGCTGATACGGACGTAACTCTCACGGCGACAATATGGTATTACGGACATTCGCTTACCAAACAGTTCACGCTTACAGTAAAGGGCGACGACCCCGCAATAGGCGATATAACGGTAATAGGACCGAACGGAGCGGAAATTACCAACGGCGACTCGATAATCGTCGATAAGTACACCGCGCTCACCGAACCTCAGATGACCGTTCTCAACGCCGCGGATTACAGCGGAAAAGTTATAACCGAAAAGGAAGCGGATTTTGAAACGACTTACGAATTCGGCAAAGATATTGCCGCCCTCAACAGCGGCAATTCGGATAAGGTCAGCGGCTTCACCACCGCGCAGGACGGCGCGTTCAAGATTACCACAAAGGTAACCATAAAACTCGGCGCAAATGCGGGACAGAGCGCAGAGTTCGTATATTACGTCCTCGTCGCTTCCAACACGGCGGATATAGGCTTCCTCGACGACAAGTTCGACATATCCGTCAACTCGGGCGGCTTCAACGTATCGGGCGACCTCACCAGCGCCATAGGTACAATCTATGCTTACGCTTCGAGCGAACCTCTTTCCGAAGAGAATAAGACGGCTGCATACATCATGGAAAACGGTCAGAGCAAGGCGTTCAGAGCAACGAGAATTTCGTTCGACTTTGCAAACGCAAATCTCGGCGCGTACAACATCTATCTCGTATTCACCAACGGCAACGGCGAAGTTACTTCGCCAATCTACGAATCGGGAGTAAACGTGGTAGAAATAAGCACGCCCGAGGCATTCTATCAGCTTGCTCAGCACCCGATGGACATCACCGACGAACAGGCGGCAAAGACCATCTACGCGCTCACGCAGGACCTCGATTTTGCAGATTTCGATTACCAGATTTACAATCCTGCGGGATTTGATCCTCTCGTACACGGCTTCAAAGCGTTCTTCAACGGCAACGGACACACCATAAGGAACATAACCATCAACTCGACGGGCATACAGTATACGGGCGTGTTCCGTTCGCTCGGAGGCGGTACGGTTACAAATGTCAAGTTCGATAACATCAACGTTACGGGCGAGCAGGAAAAAATCGGTGCGATATTCGGCACTATCTATTACGGCAACGTATTCGACGTAGAGCTTACAAACATAACCGCGATAGCTACGGGAAGCTGCGCACGCGTGGGCGGACTTACGGGCGCTATCACAAGCGATAACCTTCCTGTAAGAATTTACAACGTATCCATAGTCAACGATACCACGGCGGAAGAGGACGGTTCGTATATCGCACAGATAGGCGGACCTCAGGCTTCGCAGAGAGTAGGCGGACTTGTCGGATACGTGCAGACGGGCTCTGCCGACAGGCATATGGACGTAATAATTCACGATTGCTATGTCAAAGCAATAGTTCAGGCGGGCAACAGCATAGGCGGCATAGCGGGCAACTACGACGACAGAAACGTGCTCGACAATCTCGAAATTACAAACTGCTATACCGATTGCGTTCTTTCCGGTTGGGGCAATTACATTCTCGGCGGATACAGGGGAACGGGCTACCACAGCATAAACGGCTGTGCGGGCATAGTTACTTCCATGAGCAACGGCAACGTAACTTACAACAGCACGGATAATTCGGTCAATGCCGATAACATCAGGCTGGCAGAAACGTTCACGGCTCTCGGTTTCGACCTCGAAAACGTATGGGTTCTGGACGATGTAAACGGCGGTATTAAGCTCAGATAATAAACGCTCATAAAGCTGCGGGTTTTCGGCTTTATAAGCAGAGTGTCCTCCAATGCGGAAAATTCCGCAAAAACTTGAAAGAGCCGCAGGCTTAGCGCCTGCGGCTCTTTCGCTTTGTTAATCTGTATTGTTGCCGCATTTTTCCGACATTTTTGCTCGCGCATGGAAATTCAGGTCAATCAATTTATAGTTGTAATATAAAATAACGTAGGAATTAAATGACCAGGATAAAAAAATTTCATAGCTGCATTTATTGCTACGTTAATGTTTTTAAACATGCTTTCAATCATAAAACTGCGGGGAAACAGTGGGGGGGCTACTGTTTTCCCGCAGTTTTTTCTCGGTTTTTTTCACCAAATTGTAAACAAGTCAATTTCTGAGTATAAAAAATGAGCAAATTTAAGTTGAAAAAAGCTATAATTTGCTCAAAAATGGCGGAGCGAAGTGATTTGAACCCCCGAATGACGGAGTCAGAGGAGATTTCAGCCTTTTCAAGCTCTTCAAGTTCCCAATCCGAGTGCCAAAAAACAGCGAATTTCAGCCAAAATCAATAAAAAACATTCATACATGCCCGATTTCTCTCTTCTCAATCCGTCATTCAAATTTTCAGTTCCCCTCATATTCCCAATGTTAAAATTTAACAAATTTTCATGGCAAAACAGCGTTTTTTAAAAAAAATGTGAAATTTGAATTACGGAGTAAATTATGCAAAGCAAACTGATAAAAGCCTTCTTTCGCGGTACTCTTTCGGACGAAATAATCCGTTCGCCAAGGTCGCAGGAATACAAAGACATCGACCGCCGCGAGACCGCGTTGTACGATAAATTGCGCCCCCAACTTTCGGGCGAGCAGCTCAAACTCTTCGACGAATTTGTCGACCTGTACGGCGAACGCCACGCGCTGGAAGAGGAGAACTATTACATACGCTGTTTCAAGTTTGGTCTCCGCCTTGCAATGGAGTGCCTCGACTTTTCCGACATAATCAAAGAGGAGTAGTCCTATAAAAAAGGTGTGCAAATATCGAAGAAAAGTAGGTTAATATAAAAACATACAAGACAAAAGCATAGGGAGTATCGTAAACCCACGATACTCCCTTTTTTTGTGCGATGCAGATTTATTATGTTTTATCTAAATTATAAGCGTTTCGATTATGCAAAACTGTAGTAAATGTATTTGTATTTAATAGCTGCTTTTAAAAAATTATCAATTCGTTTTTTCCGTTTTATCTGTCTTTTCTATTTTGCTTTCCGATGCCTGTAACAGTCCTACAAACGCTATGTAGACGATTGTCGGGAAAATATAGAACATGTGGTTGTCAAACAGACTTATGAATAATAGACCGCCCAGCGTTATCGCGACATATATCCTGCCCACGGAGATATTCTTGAAACAAGATATTATCGTCTGTACTCTGTGAACAGCATACGCAATCAATCCAACTATTCCGCAAGCTCCGAGCATCTGTAATACCGTATTGTGATACATTAGGGGTATTATATCCAGCCCGACAAAGCCGGCGTCAAGATCTTTAAGATAGTAGAAGCCTACACCGAATACTGGTGCTTTAAGAAAATTTTCGACGGCTCGTTGCCACAATCCAATTCTGTTTCCGCCGTTTTCGATATTCTCAATCATAGGATTAAGATAGCCTATTATTAACTCGAAATTAAGACTGACTACGACAACAACAGCGGCAGTTACAAACACTACAATCAACAGATGCTTAAAACGTTCTTTTCTATCAATACTTATTAAAAGCCATATAACGCACGCAACAGTTATTATCGCCGCGCCAAGCATGCTCTGTCGTGAAAAGGTAAAATAAATTATCGCGGCATTTAAAAATCCGCCAACCGTAAACAAAAAACCATATTTCTTTGTTAGGGCGAGATAGAACCAGCCAGGTATGCATATGCACAAAAGCATGCCGATTGTATTATACATACCCCATCCGAAAAACAGTTTAGTCCTGTTAACCATCCCATTGACTATCAGTCCGTCATAGGTAGCGTACGCTACGATAAGCTCTATTGCAAGCACTACGGAAAACACACAGCAGTAATATGCCACGGATTCAAATGTCTTTTTAGTAGCGGGAACGTTGCAGGAGACTAGCATAAACAGCCCGATGTAAATTGCCGAAAGAAACAAACCGTACACAATATTGCGCGGAGTATACTCAGGTCCGAATGCCCCATTAAATAGGAATGTTACACTTAGTACGCATATTCCGAAGAACATAGGCGATGGTCTGAACGTCTTTGAATATATATTATACCCAAGCCTTGCCAACAGTACTATGATACATGCAGAAATAGCTATTATAATCTGAATATATATGACGGGCTCAACAAAATAATTTGACTGGTTTCCAAGTTTTGAAGGAGAGTTTTGCAAGGAGATGATGATATTCATAAAGAGGAACATGGCAAATACCGGTGTCATATCCTTGCAGGTAAGAAGCATTGCTATTGCAGAGAGTGCCATGAACCATATCATAGCCATATCCCATCCGAGATAATAACATAAAAGAATATATGCCCCCATTACAACGGGATAAATTTTTGACCCGATGAACCAGGAAATCTTTTCTATAACTATTGAACTTTCAAATTTTTCTATTATGTTTTGCATTGGGTAAAAACCTGATTTTTAATGGTTTATAAAGACGATTATAACATATTATTTGTCTGTTTTCAATTTCTATATAGGATTATTTTACAAATCAATATGTTTTATGTCAACTGAACGACAATGACTATATTAAACACTTGCAGGCAAGCTATCCAAATGGCGCAAATCAAATACTTTGTGACTACAAAATTTTCCTTCAGCTCTTTTGCCGCTGCCGTTACCCATAGCCTTATTTCAGCGAACGAGTTAAGTGGGCTTACCGCTTTTTTCACGGCGAAGCTCACTTTCGCATTTCGGCAAACCCCGCTCAACTTTTTTGTCCCTCGGCTGTTGGGATTTTACGATGGCAGGTGTCAATTGCAAGGCGCAAAAACTTATCGAACTATGCTTAAACCGAGGTTAGATAACCTCGGCCTTTTTTATGCTCTGAGATAACTTTTTGTTTGTCGCTACGCTTTCCCTTGCAATTTGAAAAATTATTTGTGAACCCGAATATTCAACCTGCGATGGTCTTTTCCCAACTGTCCTTAGGGACACAAAAAAATTTTCGGAGGTATTCCATATGCAAAAAGTTATCTTCTCTGTTTCAAAATCGGGTAAGTTCCCCTCAAAGTCGACAGGCATCGGCTACATCGACGATGAAAACCTGTATATACCCGCACTCAGTCAAAAGGGTAATCCCTATATCCGCGTGTTCCCCTGCATAAGCTATTGCCACAGCATCGTCAACCGTCCCGACGAATTCAAGGGCAACTATTCGGAAATCCGCGAAGTCGAAATTCCCGTATACGACAGACACGACCAGAATTCGTTCGGCACTCGCAAAATCAATCCCGACAGCCAGTCCGCAACGGATATGTGCAACGGATACGAAACGCGCAAAATCGAAATCTCTTACTTCATCTGGTTCAAGAAGTTATCAGAACAGCGCGAACTTGCGACCTGAAAAGGAGGCAGATATGAAACTCAACTTAAAGAATATCAAGTCGATTAAGTGCAACATCTTTAGGGTATAGTTAGTTGAAAAAATTAAAATATTTTCCAAAAAATTAAGCAGTGTGCGAACTTGTACACCGCTTAATTTGTTGTTTACCTTTTAGATCTATAATAGATTTCCTCTCAAACTAATAAGCACGAATTTTGTACGATACCAACTTGCACCCAAGCGATCTAATTGTAATTTATATTCATACTTTGGAGTTCATTTCGAATCCGCACCAATTCTTTGATAATAATAAAATTTATATAAAACATACACCAAAATTAAGCTTTGGTTATTTTATTTTTTATCTTTGTTATAAAAATATATAAATAATATCTAAAGTCTTTATCAAATAAGATTAGTACAAAGATTGGAATTACAGATATACAAATCGAAATACACCCATTAATAAACAACTCTGAAACTTGATTATCGCATGATATCAAACAAACATTCAAAAGCCCTAAAGCTAAAATAAATAGAATAACACAAATATAGTTCTTTATATAGAAATTTTTAGCAGATCTATGTAAAGCATATTTATACAGTACATGAGGTTCAATTATATAGCAAATCGTAAGATTTACAACTATAGTTGCTAAAATTACACCTATTACAGCGTTTTCCGCTCCGAATATCCACGAGCCCAAATAAACAAAACCAATAGAGAGAACAATATTTAAAATACCTTCAAAAATAGGTTTCCAGCGGTCATAATAAAAAGTCCCCGTCGCATCACGGAATAATAAAGTCGCTTGACGCATAAATTGAACAAAATAATTGACCGTAATAACTGAAGATACCATTTTTGACATCTCTAATCCATCACCAAAAAGTAAAGTAATCAAATTATCGATAATTCCATAGTAACCTAAGAAAAATAAAGTGCCAACAGCAAAATTAAAAGCGTAGAAGAAATTATAATATTTATTAATTTCATTTATATCGCCTTTAGCACATAAATGTCCTATTATAGAAGTTAATGGAGTAAAAAATAAAGAAATAACACCTGTCATAGAAACCATAATTGTCGTATAGTTTGAGTATTTACCCAAAATCACAACACCTATGAAAGCGGAAATTATTATACTATCAGTTGTATTTACTAATACGCCGCCTATCCTATGCATAAACAAAGCTTTAACATTTTTAACTACAGAATGTTTTGTTTCATCATCAACTTTGCTTTTATCTTTCAAAATGTCAGCATACTTTATTCTGGCTACAATTTCAGTAGCCACCCATTGAACAGCTATAGCCAATACTTGACATATGAGATACCAAAAAAATGATTTAGTATATATAATTACAACAATTTGCAAAGCGTATTGAATAATCATACCTACAGAATTAATTGTTGTTGTGATATAATTATTTTTATATGCATTTATTAATGAAGTTTTTGAACTAAACAAATAGGAAATAAATGTCGCAGCAAGCATTATCCCAAATGTTAGATATAAATTAACATCAAGTGATTGATAATCTTTAGCAAAATACGGTAAAAAAGGCATTACTACTAATCCACCGACTAAAATTATGCCACCAATAATTAAATAAAGTTTAGTAAATAGATTATATAATGCTGATACCTTTTGCGTCTCGCCATTAACTATTGGTCTGTACATACAAAATGTGATTGCACTTCCAACGCCTAGTTCTGCGACAGCAAGAAATCCTATTATACTTGTGTATAAAGAATATAATCCATTAGCTTCATTACCAATATATTGAATTAAGAAGCGTCGTACCAATAATGCGCCGACTAGCAATAAAATCTTGAATGCAATAGAGACTATTACATTTATTAAGCCTTTCTTTTTATCCAAAATAAAGCTCCTATATAAAATAAAATTAACTCTTACAAATGAATATATTCAATACTTTACGCAAAAATCGCTTTAAACATATAAAAGGCATTGAAGCCTTAACTTGTCTCTTCGAATAGTATATGTCTAGGTATAAATCAGCATTTGTCAAGTCATATGAGCAATCTTTTTTTCTTACAATATACTCAAAATATTGCCCTTTAATAAAGTTAAAATTCTCTTTTTTTATTTTTAGAAACGTTTGTAAAGTAATATGATTTTTTCTGAATAAATTACATAATATAGAAGGATACTCTACAGCAAATGCTTTAAATAGGTTATATTTACCTTTGGCAATGGCTTGTACTGGAAGTTGTGTCAATAAATTTGTATTATCGATAATATAATTATTGGAATTTGTTTCCATGAACAAGATTTCAGTGTGTGGGAACAGTTCATTGTATTCATTAAGCTCATCAAGTTTATATAAATCATCTTTCCATAAGCCAATTCCTGCAGACCATGATGACCAATATGAAAGCTGATTTATAAATTCATCAAAGGTATTTAATCTTAAGATTGTTTTGCCACCATTTAAGACGCCATTAGTAAAATATACTATTGGTTTATTCCTTATATTATTTTTAACAAAATTTATATAATAATTCAATGCACCACTATTAAGAGTAAATCTATGATTGATAAATTTGATAAATTGACCATCTGCATTTTTAAAGCAATCAATTTGATTTAAAAATCCAGGTGAATTGGTTTTTAAATACTTTAGATTAGAATGCTTATCTGTGAATTCTTTCATTCTCTGAAAAAAAGCTTCATTATCACCATTATCTGTGATGACAATTTGATATAAATTTTCGTTTTCTCCTTGAGAATATATGCTATTCAATACAGGTATAACCCACTCAGGCACACCATTTGTTGGTATGCATAAAGACAATAAGAAATTTTCCATAAAATTCTCTACTTTAACTTATAATTTTTTATTAAAAAATTAGCCGTGTTTTTAATCCCGTCTTCCAATGAAATCGGATTTAGTTTTCCATAGCAGCTTTCGAACCTACTTATATCTAAATAGTTTACTGGAACATCTGATTTCCTTCCATCTTTATAAACCACATTTAACTTCATTTTAAGTGCTTGAGAAATTATATTAAGCAAAGCTTTTATGCTAGTGCCATATCCGCAACCTAGATTAAAAGTTCTATAATCTGAATTACCTTCAGAAATTTGTAAAATCCCACGAATAGCATCATCTATATAAATAAAATCTCTGATTACAGATCCATCGCCGTAAACAATAATGTCTTCTTTTTTCAACGCCTTATAAGTAAATGTAGTTACGGCACCTAAAACCCCATTAGGTCTTTGGTAGGGACCATAAGGATTTGCCAAACGAATTATACGATAATCAATCCCGTATAAATATCTATATAAATATAATAATTTTTCAATCGTTATTTTTTGAATGCCATAGGAAGAAATTGGGTTAGTAGAGGTCTTTTCACTTAACGGACAAGCTGACTCTTTTCCGTATACTGCACCACCAGATGAAATAAATATTATTTTTTTTATACAATTTTTAACGCAAGATTCGAATAGCTTTGCGGAGAATATCACATTTGCAACAAGTTCTTGAGGGATATGCTGATTAGAGGTGCTAGGTATATTTGTACTTAATAAATGATAAATTACATCTTGACCATTCAAAATATTGTCAAAGTCACAATCATTACAAATTGATGTCTCTGTAAGCTTTATATTATCTATATTGTGTAAAATCGGTGCAAAAAAATTTATATTAGAATCTACAGCCGTTATTATATTATTCTTGTCTTTTGAAAGCGCAAGAGCTAAATTAGTGCCTATAAAACCTGCAGCACCTAAAAGTAAGATTTTCATATTTAATTCCAATTAGTTTTGTATATCTGTAAATAAACCCAATTTTTGATCTTTTGCGGAAAGATTTAACGGCGTGCCATCGGGAAGGGTATAACCTTCAGCGGAAGCGGAACCACGGTATTCGCCGCAAACGCCCCAATAAATGCCGATGGAGGGCTCGTTCCATGCAAGTCCGCCCTCGTCGTTGGGGTGGTAGAAGTCGTCGCACTTATAGCAGAACTCAGCGACATCAGATTTTACTAAAAAGCCGTGCGCAAAACCCTTGGGAATTAAAAACTGTTTTTTATTTTCTTCGGTCAGTTCAACGCCGTACCATTTGCCATAAGTTTTGCTGTTTTTGCGAAGGTCAACAGCGACATCGAACACCGCACCCTTTATAACGCGGACAAGTTTGGTCTGAGGATAATTTATTTGGAAATGCAGTCCCCTCAATACGCCCTTTGTGCTCATAGACTGATTGTCCTGCACGAAAGTGATATTAAAACCCGCTTCTTCCATATCGCGCTGACTGTATGTTTCCATAAAGTAGCCGCGATTATCGCCGTGAACAGCGGGGGTAATTACGCAAAGACCTTCAATCCCGCCGACATTCTTTTCAACTTTTATCTGTCCCATAGATTCCTCATAGCTTATTTTTTAGGTAACCAATCTAATTGATTGATTTCTGTTAAAGATTTATATAATTCATTCTTGTGTAAGCTGATCATTTCTTTTGTTAGTTTCGAATAATCAATTTTGATTAATTCATCAATTAATTCTTTATTAAATCTATATTTAATGACTTTTGCGGGAACGCCACCGACTAATGCATAAGGGGGAACATCGTTTGTTACAATGGCTCCTGCTGCAATTACCGCCCCCTGACCAATCGATACACCTGACATAATAATTGCCCGTTCGCCTATCCATACATCATCATTAACAACTATATCGCCTTTACCAAAAGCTTCCGCATGTCCATCTAATAATTTAGCGCGAAACGGAAAAGTAGAAATATGATTAATGTAGTGTTCGCTACTTAACATAAACACTACATCGCCGGCAATAGAACAAAAATTACCGATGTATAGATGAGGTCCAACATTTGATTGTCTTATATTTAATCCGCCATAAGTATAATTAGCAACATGAACATATTTATCATCAAAAACCCCATTTACCCAAGTGTAGTTATGCGTATTAGTTTTACGCCAATTGCGCTTAAATGCTAAAAGGCGAATTATATATTTGAGATTCATCAGTGTTCAATCTCCTTGAGATATCTTTTAAGTGCATCTTTCCAGTCGGGAAGAGGTTCAAATCCTCTTGTACGCAATTTTGCCTTATCCAAACGACTATTGAAAGGTCTTGCCGCCTTAGAGAGCCCGTATTCCGCAGTTGTGACGGGAAGGACGTTTGTGGTATAACCAGCTTGGCGGAAAATTTCCTTTGTGAAGTCATACCAGCTGATATATCCGCCTTCGTTAGTTGCATGGTAATAGCCATATTTATCCGTAACTATCATATCGACAAGCAGTCTGGCAAGATCATAAGTGTAGGTGGGGGTGCCAATCTGGTCGTTTACCACCCTGACGGTATCGTACTTTTTGCCGACATTGAGCATTGTCTTTATGAAGTTCTTGCCGTTCAGACCGAATACCCACGCTATGCGGACGATAAAATATTTTTCAAGCAAAGCTGATACCGCAAGTTCGCCTTCAAGTTTGGTTTGACCATAGACATTGAGCGGTTTATAGTCCTTGCAATCGGGCAGCCAGGGCTTGTCTCCCTGTCCGTCAAAGACATAGTCCGTCGAGATATACATCATCTTGGCGTCTGTCTGTTTGCAGACTTCGGCAATATTTTTAGTGCCGTCTGCATTTATTGCTCTGACCTTGGGAATGTTTTCCTCATCTTCAGCGGCATCGACAGCCGTCCACGCGGCGCAGTGAATTACCGCATCGGGTTTGACAGATGAAATTACTTCTTTGACCTGTTTGGCATTGGTTATATCCATTGGGATATAGTGCTCGTATTTATCGCACTCTGGCAAAATGTCGCTACCGACAGCTTCAATGTCCCGCTTTTTAAGTTCGTTCATGACGTTGTAGCCGAGCTGACCGCCGACGCCTGTTACAAATATCTTCATTGTCTGTTACCGTACATCTTTTCGTAATAATTCTGATACTCGCCGGAAATTATGGTCTGCCACCATTCCTTGTTGTCGAGATACCACTTTATCGTCTTCTTTATGCCGTCCGCAAATTTTGTTTCGGGCAGCCAGCCGAGCTCTTCGTGTATCTTCGTGGGGTCGATTGCATAGCGCATATCATGCCCCTTACGGTCGGCAACGTAAGTTATAAGGCTTTCAGGCTTGCCAAGTTCCTTACATATCAGCTTGACGATATCGATATTCTTCATTTCGTTGTGACCGCCGACATTGTAGACCTCGCCGACTCTGCCATTGTGAATTATAAGGTCGATTGCTTTGCAGTGATCTTCAACATACAGCCAGTCGCGCACGTTTTCGCCCTTACCGTACACGGGAAGGGGCTTGTCTGTAAGCGCGTTGGCTATCATAAGGGGTATGAGCTTTTCGGGGAAGTGGTAGGGGCCGTAGTTATTCGAGCACCTCGATATGCTGACGGGCAATCCGTACGTGCGGTAATACGCCAGAACCAAGAGGTCTGCCGATGCCTTTGAGCTTGAATAGGGGCTAGACGTATGAAGAGGGGTGGTCTCAGTAAAGAACAGGTCAGGACGGTCGAGCGGCAAATCGCCATAGACCTCGTCCGTGGATACCTGGTGATACCTCTTAATGCCGTATTTACGGCAGGCGTCCATTAGAACAGATGTGCCGATTATATTTGTCTGAAGGAAGATTGTCGGATCTTCAATGCTTCTGTCAACATGGCTTTCAGCCGCGAAGTTGACAACTATATCGGGGTGTTCCTCTTCGAAGAGCTTATATACACCCTCGCGATCGCATATGTCTAGCTTTACAAAGCGGAAGTGGGGGTTGTCCATTACGCTTGCAAGCGTCGAAAGATTGCCGGCGTAGGTTAGTTTATCGAGGCATACTATGCGGTAATTGGGGTACTTTCCAAGCATGTGGAATATAAAGTTGCTGCCTATAAATCCGGCTCCGCCGGTAACTATTATTGTCATGTAGTTATTCTCTCCTTAGTATTGTAATTTGCCTTCTGCAACATTCTTTAAATGCTTGCCATAGGGGGATTTCCCGTATCTCTCTGCCGCAATAAGCAATTCTGCCTTTGTAGTCCATCCGTTGATATATGCAATCTCTTCCGGGGCAGATATTTCTACGCCTTGACGATTCTGCACAATCCTGACATAGTCGGTTGCTTCTGCAAGGCTGTCCATTGTGCCGGTATCAAGCCATGCATAACCGCGGCTTAAAACCTGGACGTCAAGCAATTCTTCTTTAAGATACATTTCGTTGAGCGTGGTAATCTCGAGCTCACCGCGAGCAGAAGGCTTGACTTGTTCAGCCTTCTTTGCAACGCCTGCAGGATAGAAATACAGTCCGGTAACTGCATAGTTGCTCTTAGGATTTTGCGGTTTTTCTTCAATGGATATAGCTTTGCCGTTATTATCGAATTCGACAACGCCAAAGCGTTCGGGATCGGGGACATAGTATCCAAAAACAGTCGCTCTGCCGCTTTCTGCGTCATTTTTTGCGGCTTTTAAAATTTTACTGAAACCACCGCCATAGAATATATTATCGCCAAGTATCATGGCGCAGGCATCGTTTCCTATGAATTCTTTACCTAAAATAAAAGCCTGTGCAAGCCCATCGGGGGATGGTTGAACTTTATAGGAAAGTTTGACGCCGTATTGGCTGCCATCTCCCAACAATTTCTCAAAATTAGGCAAATCGACAGGGGTAGAGATAATCAATATCTCGCGTATCCCTGCCAACATAAGCGTCGAAAGCGGATAGTAAATCATTGGTTTGTCATAAACAGGCAAAAGCTGCTTACTTGTTACCATAGTGAGCGGATACAATCTTGTCCCCGCACCGCCTGCAAGTATAATACCTTTCATAATAAATTTCCTATTAATTCTTATATTTTTATTTTTCTAACTTTAAAAGCACCACTGTTAAAGTTAAACGTATATATTCTACCTCTAGTTATCTGTAATTTATAATATTCTGTATTTTTTATAATATAAAATAAAAATAAATACAAATAAATAATTTTAAACCCTGGCATTGAAGTGACAGTTGCAGTTATCCAATAAGCTAAAGAAACAATAAACAAATACTTATTTTTAAAATTTTTAGGCACCTTATAAATAAAATAAAATACTTGAATAATATAAGCAATAATACCTATAACACCCAACTGCGTAATCACTCCAAGCCAAATGCTTTCACTTCCCAATAAGCGATCTATTAAAGTACCTTCCATTACATCAGTAAAGCTTGGACCAAGTCCAAATATAGGTGAGATAGACATCAATTGGAATGCGGCTTTGAATTGATCCAACCTCATTTCAAGACTGCTGCCCGACACAGCATTAGCACTATCACTATTAAAGAAGCTTGTTAAAACGTTAATTATATCCGGAGATATAAATGGAACACAAATAGCACCAACTATTAAAATTATAAATAATAACAAATAAAATTTTGGACTTTTTAAATTAATTAAAGATAAAATACAAATAAATAAAAATAAATATGTGCTTCGCATTTTTGTCAAGAAAACACAAATAATACATAAAAATGCTGTAACTAAAGGAACAATAGCTTTATCGCCTTTTAATTGCTTTTCTTTAACGGCAATAAAAACTACTGACGCATATAACCCCCATATAATTCCAGCACCAATCGCGTGTTCAAAAATAGAATTAACTCTGTATCCTCTAAAATCAGAATCATACGAATAATCTATTGTTCTATTAGGATCATTATTTAGTGTAGCTTCAAATTCTGTCAAAGGATTCTTTTGTAAAAAATATTCTACAAAGCCATAAACACATGAAAACAAAATAATTGCCGTTATTATTTTAAAAATATAATAAAAATCTTCTTTAAACTCTATAATTTGCCAAGCTATCCAAATTAAAACAACATTTTCGGACAATTGCTTTATTAGATTAGATATTTCAGTTCCCAAACCAGCAACAGACAGTAGAGAAGAAATAAATAAAGAAGCAACATAAAGCCATATAGGCAATGTAAACTGAAATTTCATATGCGCTCTTTGGTATTTTGCGCCATTAAAGATAAACAAAATAATATAAATTAATGTCATTGCCATCTCAAGAGTAAGTAACGGCAATCCAGGTGATGAGATAACAGTAATATTTGTTACCAGTATTAATTTATAACACAAATATAAGCTGAAGCCTTTTTTATAATTAATAAAACTATAAAATATTATAAAAATACCAATTACAATAAAAATCATTTTAAAAATCCAAAAGCACACATTATATCTTTAAACAATTGCCGTTTCCTGGCGTAAATATGATATTTGTCAAAAAATAATTTAAATATCATATTTATTTTTCTTTCAGTTAACAATAATAATCTTGCCCTAAACAATTCTTTTCTACCATTTAGAGCTAAAATTTTAATTTTATAATCATTTATTTCATTTTTATAATATTCCAAACACCTTAGCGTGTTATCTATTGAATTAATATTACCAATACACCATGAAATTCTGTCTAATTTAAAAGATTTTTTCCTCGATTCATTTCCACCATGAATTCTATGTAAAATTGTACGATCGCTTATCAAAGCAAGAGAATCAAAAGCCTGTCCCATTTGCCAAAAAAATTCATCATGAGCTTGACCTTGAGTATAATAAGACTTAACCTTATTATAAAAAGATTTTCTTATTGCCATTGCACATCCAGAAACTTCCATTCTATAATGCACGCATCTATCATCAAGTCCAATTTTAACAAATGAATTTGATAATTTTTTAAATTTGTATTCTCCACCAAAGTACAATTCTTCTTTAGACGCAACAACATCTATAAATTCATTATCGATAAATATATTATTAAAATATTTTACTTTATCAGGATGCCAAATGTCATCTTGATCAGAAAAGAAAATTATATCGCCTCGTGTTTTTTCAATACCATAGAAAAAATTAAATTTCCACCCACGATTAATATTATTTTTAATAACAATCCATGAATTAATTAAATTGTTACGTTTAATAAAGTCATTAATTATTTGTACAGTCTTATCAGTAGAACAATCATCAATTATAATAACCTCATCCAAAGGTAATGATTGATTCAAAATAGAATTTAATTGTTGTTCAATAAATTTTTCACCATTGTAGGTAGACATTAATAAAGATAACATAAATTACTTATTTTATATATTATTACAATCATCAATTATAATTTAATATTTATAAATGAAAGAACTTATTGACTAAATATTTAAGTCGGTTAAATAAAAATTTTAACCTATAATTCATTCTCCCTATATAATATTTTTTATATTTGTTTGAAACGTACCCTGGCGATAACAGATAGAACTCATCTTTAACATTATCATTTTCAAACTTTATCATTCTTTTTTGAAAATGACAATATAACAATTTACATCTGAATTTATTGTTAAACGCCTCCAAATTGCCAAGATTATACTTAAATGACCAATCCTTTCCAGGGATTCTTATTAAATCAAATCGTCCATGTTTAACATTTATATCAGCCATATCAATATTATCATATTGAGAAATGCCATTTGTTTTTAGTATATATGAGATTCCTCCACCATGGTGTCCCCCCCATTCATCGAAGCAACACGCATCTTTTGATATAAAAACATCTCTCCAATTTTGCCAGCCATTGTTGTTTAATGTACGATACCAAGAATTCACTTCGCACGTATTCCTAAATAATGAACAATGCCCATGTGTATAAATTTTATCATATTTTATCAATATATCATCAGTAATAAAATTTCTTATATCCCCCCACAATAAATCGATATCACAGTATCCCCAAAAATCATACCCGGTTAAATATTCATGGAATATTTCGCCGTAGGCTGGTCTAAAATCACATAACTTATAAGGTTTAGTCAATTCAATCTTAAAGTCAAATTGCTTTTGACAAAGTTTGACGATATCCACAAAATCACAATAAGTTACTTTTACATTTTTTGGGAATTCATAGTGTGATTTATCATTTGTAAAAAATAAAAAGTCTATTGATGAATTATATGAACATGTTTTTAGCCATAATTTAAAATAATTTGGTAATTTATTGTCCTTTTCAACAAAATAAGGTATAACAAATGCTATTGATTTCATAAATTTCAATCAGTTTTTAAATGGTTTTCCACTTATAATAAATTAATAAAGCAGGCAAATATAGTATTATAAACAAAAACTTTTTTGAAGTTTGTTTTAGTAATTCTTTTTGTTGATATCCGGCAAATTTGCCATAAATTATATATTGCAACATTGCTTTTATCTTTTGCGAAAAAATCGCATCAGAATCAAGAAACGTTTCAGCTCTTATAACACATCCTTTAGGTGATGCAATATTATGTTTACGGCGATTATTTGTTAATCCGGCTTCAAGATAGTCAGAAATATAAATAACATCGTTGTAAAAACGCAATTTATATTTTTCAGACATCCTTATCCAGACGACGTCTTCTCCTAAAAATTTTTCGCTCTCAAATTCAGGGAATGGAAACTCTTTAAGACAGTGGGTAAACCATACTTCAGCCATATCTCCGCCAATTTTGCGGTTTATACGACATTCGACATAAGATTCTTTAAGATTATTTTTAGGAACTCCACTGGTGCTTAAATATCCCCCATTAGGCTTCCCTCTCAAAAAACTAAAACCGCATAAATCCGTTTCATCTTTATATAAATTGTATTTCGATACAATTGTGGAAATTGCATTTGCCGTCAGTTGGTCATCGCTATCAACTATAAATATCAAAGGTGTTGAAACAAATTGATAAGAAAAATTAAGTGCAGTATGTTTGCCACCATTGATTTTTTTCTTATATAAAATATCAATTTTATTTTCAGTCAACCAACCTGATACTACATCTTGTGTATCATCTTCGCTGCCGTCATCAATAATTAACCAAACAAATTCTTGACAATCTTGTAAAATAAGCGACTTATATAAATTATTTAGTTCCTTTGCTCTGTTATACGTTGGCGTAACAACAGTTATTATACTATTTAAGTTTGACATTACTTTTCTTCACTCATCTGACCTTTGATGTCGGCGTCGACTATTTCTTCGCCGGACTTGGTTGCAAGCTGTTCCTTGCTGGCTGCAGACAAACCATCGTTGATTGTTGCGTTTACATCACAAGTCGAAAGCTTATCCAAATCTTCCTTTGTAACCTTGCCGTCGCGGTAATCGCGAACAACTTTAAGTTCATACATGCTGTACTTTTTCTTCTTGAAGAAGCGGAGGAACTTGTGAACGAATACCCACCATAAAGGTTTCCAGATGTATTTATGCATTGCAGGCGAAACTGAACCTATCATCCAGCAATTTCTGTCGCAGCAACGAACCTTTTTGCGGACGACTTCTGCCTGGGCGCTGTTCCACAGCTCGTCCCACGTCTGAGTATTGAGGTTGCCCATGACTTCCTTATCTTTCGTACCGTTGCAGGGCATTACATCGCCGTAAGGGTCGATAAAGAAAGTATCGAAACTCATATCGCAGGGAAGAAGACGCTTTTGTCCGTATATATAATTGATTAAGCCGTGATTGAAATATGCGCGGAACCACTTCTTGGGGCTGTTGGAATTGAGAAGCTCGTTTATGAGGTTTTCAAAATTCTGCGCAACCATAGGACGGTCGTGAATAATGTTCTTCGCTTCAACAAAGTAAAAACTATTGTGCAGAGATGCCGTTGCGAATTCCATATTCATCTGATTGGAGAGGAGGTAGAGGGGGACGAGGTCGGGAGCGTTCTTATCCTGAACGGTCATGCCGAAACCGACATCCTTCATGCCCATTTCAACAAGCTTCTGCAATGTAGTATATCCGCGATTGAAACCATCCTGCAAACCGCGGATCTCATTGTTAGTCTGCTCTAAGCCTTCAATAGAGATACGAATACCGATGTTGGGGAACTCCTTGCAAAGGTCGATAATTCTGTCTGTAAAGAAGCCGTTAGTCGAGATAACGATGCGGTCGCTCTTTTTATAGAGCTCGCGCACTATATCTTTAAGATCCTGACGAATAAAAGGCTCGCCGCCGGTGATATTTGTGAAATACATGCGAGGCAATTTTTTGATAGTTTCAATCGAAAGCTCCTCTTCGGGGCGGGAAGGCGCCTTATATCTGTTACACATCGTGCAACGAGCATTGCAACGATAGGTTACGATTACTGTTCCGTTTAATTTTTTCTCTGCCATATCAGAACTCCAAATTATTTTTTTATTTTACTGTATTCAGCAAGTAAATTGTCTATATAACTGTTCGCATCGAACAGCATTTTAGCTCTTTCATACGATTGCTTACACATTGACGAGTAGTCGCTCTGCGAAAGGGCAAATATTTTTGTCAACTTTTCTGAAAGCTGTGCCTTATCGGAATAGATATATCCGTTTATGCCGTCGTCGACCAATTCCGGCAATCCGCCATTGTCTGATACGACAAGTGGTTTACCGAGAGCCATTGCTTCCATTGCGCTGTAAGGACCGTTTTCGTACCACTCGGAAGGCAGAACGACGCAACGCGCATTCTTGATATAATCAGTCAAAGCCTGTCCCGTTTGGAAGCCTTTAAACTCGACATTGCTATAATTTTGGGCATATTCCTTGAGTTCTTCTTCTATCGGTCCCGTTCCGAGGATATAAAGTTTGATATTAGCTTTTACTGCTTCGTCAATCAAGGTTTTGACGCCTTTTTCCTTAGATAGCCTTCCAAAGTAAAGCGCATAGCCTTTATCGTTGTCGTTAACGCCGAACTGAGTATCTGCCGAAAGCGGATTGCGCATGCAGACTATCGGTGATTTGGTAAATTTACCTTCTTTCAATTTCTTTTTATAGAATTCGGAAGGGCATATATACAGGTCTACCTTGTTGTACCATCCTTTCTTACGAATATAGTCTGCTTCGTATTTAGAGAGCAGACTCATAAGTTTTGAACCTTTGATGCATTTCTTTTCAACGCAATGTCCAAAGTTTCCGTCCATGCAAGCCTCGCAGATATTGCCCGCGCCGTCCAACATTGTATATGACGGACAAACGGTAATCAAATCGTGCATAGTCCAGAATATGGGAAGTTTAGCGTTATATTCTTTGATGGCGTCAATAATCGAGAGCGTTATCTGTTTGTGAACAAGATTAAGTATAACAAGGTCAGGCTTTTCCTCTGCAAGAAGAGCTTTCATTTTTTTATAAGCTTCCTTGGAATAAGCGATATGAAGCACCATATTCAGCTTGCTCTTAATACCGCCGCCTACGGAAGAGTTGGACACGAAATACTTTGACTGCTCACAAGGAATATTTTTCTCGTCAGCCATAGCAAAGAATACCACATCGTGTCCTTTGCTTTTGAATGTTTCGGCAAGAGTGAAATAATATCTTTCCGAACCGCCCTTCATATAGTGAAATTTATTAACCAATAAAACTTTCATATTATCTCTTATAGACTTCTATTGTCTTGTCTACGACTTCGTCCCAGGTGTAGGGGATTACCATATTGCTGTGAGTTGTAAGGTTGAGGTTTATTATCTTCTTAATCTGGTGGCGCAACCTGTCCACATCTCCGCGGCGGAAGACATAGCAATTCTCATTGATAACTTCGGTATTTTCGGGTATATCCGAAACAAGGCAGACATTGCCGTACGAAAGCGCTTCGAGAAGGCTCATGGGCATGCCTTCGATATCTGAAGGCAACACATAGAGATAGGCATTGGAATACAGCTCCTGCAATTCCTGCCCCTGCACAAAGCCCGTCATTATGATGGAATTATCGCCCTTGCACATATTGCATATACTTTCGAAGTATTCGTCGCTGTGCGAAGAACCGCCTGCAATAACAAGCTTCTTGGTTGTGCCTGTCTGTTCAACAACCTTTTTCCAAGCTTCAATCAGATAATGCAGTCCTTTTTCGGGAACAATTCTTGCAAGGAAAAGAATGTAGTCGTTAAAACAAAGTCCGTATTTCTCTTTTATAATTTCAGGCTCGTGAAGCTGAGGCGTCTGGATGCCATTGGGAATATATTTTGTTTCTCTTCCATAAGTATCCATAAAATAGGACTTATTATTATGGGACAGCACAATTATCTCGTCAGCATACTTAACAGCTTTTTTTTCGCCCGAAAGCAAAATTTTAGTTGCAAATCCGCCCCATTTGCCTCTTTGCCAGTCAAGCCCATGTATGGTTACAACAATCTTGGTACCGGGGCGTTTCTTCTTTTTTGGCAAAAGATTGAGGAAGAAGCAGGGACCTTCGGCATGATAATGAACTATATCCGCCTCGCCTTTTTTCAGCATTTTTCTGGCTTTAAGCGTCGCAAAGAAGGCATAGACGATAGCATCGAGCGAGCGTTTGTTGACTGTAAAAATATTTTCTACTTTGCAGCCTTTATAATCGGTGATAGGAGCATACTCTTTGCGTTTGCGATTGAAAAGCGTGACTTCATGCCCCAGCGTCGCCATTCGCGTCGCAAGGTTTTCAACCACTATTTCTACGCCGCCCTCTCGGGACGGAACGTATTTGTGACCTATCATTACAATTTTCATATAAAACCTAAATAATCTGAATTTAATTAGAAAATTAATAACTTGCGATATCTATCTTTTAACAAACAAAAAGCGTACTTTGTCGAACTTTGTTGATGCAGAGCATGTAAAAACTGTAATAGCAAAAAGACAAATACGCCGAACACTCACGACGTGTGCCGTGAGTTAATATTGAGTTTTATGAATTGCACCTGCTGTTAACCAGGCAGGGTCTTAATAATATACGCCTGCATTCGCGCTGTGCAGGATTTTTTGTATCCTGATTGTCGGAGAAAGACCTGACTTTATCTGCAAGAAAAGTCTTTAACTTAATGGCAAAAAAAGCACTGAGCCCTGTGAGACAGCTTACAAGGAGCAGATAAATCAAAATCGATTGAACAGCTGAAAATACAGAGGAAGAGCCGAACACAAATGTTAATAAAAACTTTATATTTTTTACGCTCTGCTCGGGCAAAACAGCATTAATTATATATTTAATCTGACCGTAGTTGCAAAGGACCAGCAGCATCACGGCAAAAGCAATTCCGGAATAACGGGAGATGCGAGCGCAGACGCGCGACATAAATCCGCATAAGTTTTCTCCGCGGAGGTTGCTGCGCATGGGATAAAGTACGCCGACAAGGCAGAGCATAACTATGACTAAACAAGCAATAACGGTTACGCCGGTCACAGCATTTCCTCCTTTTTTTAGAAATTATCTATACCATATTATAGTATGTACAAGGTAATTTGTCAATATTATACACCATATAAAGCCCTTTAAGCATATAGGAAATTTCAAGTTATTTTGTTAAATTAAACTTGCTGATTTGGTAATTATGCCGATTAATAAAGTAATTTATAACAATTTCAGAAGCAAAATCAGCTATAAAATTGCGTTAGTGGGGGCATATTATGGGGGCAATTAAAATTTCGTAATCGAAGAGAGCGTCTTATTGCCTTACATTATACGACAGAAAATATTCGTTGGCAGTTAGGCGTGAGCTTGTCATAGACGAGTGCGGCGGCGCTCCGCGCCGCCGCAGACAAGCTCACGCCTATATTATAATCGATAAAACGACTTAAAAAGCGGTGGGGGCAGTATGGCTAATCGGATGAGCCGACTAATCGAACAGCTGTGTCTGAGCAATAGACAATGAGAAAAACACCTGCAACAAAAGTCCGTCGCAGAAAAAGGCGTCCGCGCTAACCCGCTTGCGGATCGCCTTTTCGCTCCGCGGCGTACGGTTTTTATCTGCATTTGTCTTCTTCGGCGCCCGTTTTGCAGCTTACCATTGTGCATAAGTTAAAATTTTTCTTAAAATTTTGCAAACATATGTTTGACTTTTGTTTCAACAGGTTGTAAAATAAGTCCAAGCATGCGAAAAGTGCATACACAATTTAATAGGAGAACAAAGTTAAGTAAAAGAAAAGTAAAAAATAAAGTAAGATAGGTAGTACGGCGAGGATTTATAGTCGACGAGTTTTGTAGTGATTGTGCCGAATAAAAAAGGCCGCCCCGTTGTCCAAGCGGAGTAATTGGAAGAAGTTGCAGTCCTGAAGGGCTTAGTACAAATTAAGTGAAATGAAACAGTTTCTCTTTTTTGTGCTATGCCCTTTTTTCGTGCAAATTTTTATCAGGAGGACAGAAATTTGCAGGTACACAGAACAACAATTTCGGATATGCGGGGAGGTGAGAACAAATGAACCTTCTTGCGGCAAAGATTTACTATGACGGCGGACATTATATTGCCATACCTCATACAGAAAGGCGGCGTAAAAGGCGAAATGAAAAGATGCCTATTTCAGCCGAGGAAAAGAAAAAGGTTGAAATTATAGAAGAGCAATTCAATAAGGTCAAAGGCAAGCGTTCAACGCGAAAGGCTAAGGTATTGCAAGAGTGTTCGCCCTTGTTTGAAAATCAAGAGGATGCGGACGAATTTGTGGAAAAGCACTTTAACAGATTAAGTCGCAACCGTTGGGAAAGGTACAAGCGAATGATACGGAGAGGATATAACTATGGCTGGAATTTCTTTTGTACATTTACCTACAATTCCGAGAAACATACGGAAGAGAGTTTCAGAACAAGTCTTATGAATACGCTGTATCACCTCTCATCAAGGCGTGGTTGGAGGTATATAGGCGCGTGGGAGAGGGGCGAACTCGGTGAAAGAATGCACTTTCACGCACTCGCGTATATTCCCGAAAACAGTATGCCCGGTATATTAGAAGAACACGAAGATTACAGCACCAAGCGCCGCCGTCGCGAAAAGAGTATTCAAAACAGCTATTTCAACGAGCGTTTCGGCAGGAGCGACTTTTCCGCAATTACAAATAAACTGCAAGTTGCGGACAGCATTAAGTATATGCTCAAATATATCACCAAAAACGACGAGAAAGTAGTCTACTCGCGCGGAATGAAAACCTATTTCGTGTCGGACGTTTTGGACGAGGATATCCTATGCCAAATGGGAGATGAAGACCATGGTTTTAAGTACATACTTGCGGACGATTTTACCTGCATAAGCGAGGGCGAGATTATGGGAAAAGTCAGTTACGAGGTGATAGAGAAAATGCCGAAAAGTAATTGAGTTTTTGTGGTAAGGGTATGTTTTCTCTTTCGAGGGGATATTTTGGCATAGCCGTTTACCCCAGTCAATGTCGCTCGTAAATTTCATAAAGACGATAAATTGCCGACAGCAGAAAATTTCCTCTCTCTATTGACAGGGGACACCGTTACATCAGAATTCTGCAATCAATAAATCGCCCATGCCCTTTTTACCCCGTCGAAAGACAAAAAAACTCAAGACGGAGGTAAAAACAAATGACAAAGACAAACAAAAGAAGTTTCAGGTTGTTTAAGGAGGTCATCTCTTCGGAAAACGTTCTGGAAATGGCGGAGCTTATCGTATGCAAGGAGACCAAGAACCTTATTCGCTTTTCGGGCAGTTTCGCGGCAGAAATACACACTCAAATTTGCAAGGACATTTACCGCAAGAATGAGCCTGGATACATACTTTCGGACAATTACGACATAGTGCAGACTGTTGCACTCTTCCTATGCGAGCACTTCGGAGAGCATCTGGAAGATACCTATACGACAGACAGAAAAGGCAAAGATATAAGCCTTCAATACTACTGTTACAAACTGATTACCCGCATGATATGTGGCAGATACAGCGATTTTACGAAGAGCGCGAGTATGGTTGAAGCACTCAACGACAAAGAGCAGATAACATACACGCCGAGCGAAGAAGAATACATTGTCGCCGAACAGATGATGGATAAAATGAAGCTTACGCCCTACCACCGTGAGATATTGAACTACCGCATGGCAGGAATGACTTTGAGAAAGATTGCCAAGCTTGTCAACCGCAGCGCAGGGACTGTACAATCGGTGATTTACACCATTCAGGGGCGTTACAAAAAATATTTATGCAAGCAATGATATGAATATAAAATATACATACAACTCAATTCGAGCGCCGCCCTGCCTCCATTTAGTTGGGGTTTGTTGGGGTATAGTTGGGTTTTGTTGCTGAAGTTTTGGGAAGATACCGCTTTAGTTCCTTTTAATTGGAAAATTTAAGAATTATACTGAAATTGCTTAAGCGGCAGGGCGATACCTGCCTTTCGGAATTACAATTTTAAGGGGATTAAAATACGCGGCTGTACTATGCAATAACCGCAGCAAGGAGGAAATGACAGAACAGCAAATATTTGAATTGACACAACTTATAAAGGAAGTTTCTACGCGCCCGAACGCCGACGAACACATTGCGACCATTCTTAAAATGGCGAGCGGCGGTGAGAGGGATAGCAAAAAAACTTCTGATAAAAAAGGTCAGAAGACGGAAAGAGAAAAGAAATCGGGCATTTTAAAATTTACTAAAAAGGAGATTTTAAAAATGCCTGCAATCATGAGAAATTATTTCAAATACAACAATATTTATGTAAAGTACCGCTACATAAGGGGTATGTTTCAGGCGCGTTACCGCCGCGACGGAAAGAGGATTGAAGTTGCCTCGATGGACTTTGAGATTATGAAGGAAAAGTTCATAGAAAAGTTCAACGAGGCGTATTCTTCCGACCCGAAATATGCGGAAACTCTGCCATATTCGCCGTCCAATTCGGTTACGTTTGCCGTATGCGCCGAAAACTGGCTTAAAATTAAGGAGCGCACGACAAAGCCCTCGACATATAAGGAATATGTCCGCTCGTACAACGTAAATCTCAAGCCGACCTTCGGCGATTGCAAGATTGGCGAGATTACAAGACCGATGGTTCAGGACTATCTGTTTACCTTTGTCGACGAGGGGCATCACCGCACGGCGGAAAAGCTCAAATTGCAGCTCAACTGCATTTTCGATATGGCTGTCGAGGACTACAAGATAGATTCGCCCATGAAGAAAATCGTGCTTCCCTTCCGCGAAACCAAGAAGGGCAGAGCGTTCACCAAAGCAGAAGAGAGGCAGCTTGTGGACTTCTGCATACAAAAGCAGGATAACGCCGCAAGTTCGGCAATGCTCGTGCTTTTGTACTTCGGACTGAGGCAGAGCGAGCTGCAATCGATTAAAATTTTAGGCGACAATATGCTTGAATGCGCGACGAGCAAAGAGCGCATGGGCAGAAACGTAACGCTCAGACGCATACCCTTCACACCCGTATTCAAGAGGGTGCTGCCCTACGTCGACTTCGACAAGGCGAGGGACACCAATCCCCGAACGGTAGCGACTACTTTAAAGCGTTTATTTCCCGATCATCACCCGCACGAGCTGAGATATACCTTTATAACCCGCTGCAAAGAGGCAGGGGTCAACCAGGAAGTCGTAATGCTCTGGGACGGACATTCCTTCGACAAGGATGTTAAAACTTCCGCCGTGGACAGGGGATATACGACCTATTCCGAGGAATATATCTTTTCCGAAGCCGAGAAGGTGAACTATGAATTTTAGGACGAAAAAGGGAACTGAATTTAAGCTGAAATTGACTTGAAAAGCAGCTTTCCTTAAGTTCCCAAAAGTTCCCAACGGGGTAAAATAAGCTAAATTTAACTACAAAATTGACAAAAAATCAGTCATAAAAGGCAAAAAATGACAACAAAAAAGCACTACAATTGTGTCTGGATTTAAACAAGCCACAATATATAGTGCTTTTGGCTGGGGCGAAGTGATTTGAACACCCGAATGACGGAGTCAGAGACAGAGGGAAAGCCTAAAAAACGATATTTTTTTAATATTTTTACCGATTTAAACGCAATTTTTTATATATAGTCCCCGCACAGTCCCCAAGCTGCGGCGGGGGTTTTTTTGTTACGGCAGCTCGTTGACGACGTTTTATAGCCTCGAAGATTAACGCCGGTCTTTGACCCCTGAAACTCGCTCAGAAACGCCGCCCAGGAGCTTCGCTCAGAAACAAAACAAGCAGCGAAAGTCGGCTTACAAATATTCACCTTTTAAAGCCCTGCGGCGCATGCGCCGCTTTTACAACTACTCTTCGCCACATAGCTTCGCGCTTTAGCGCATAAAATAAACCGCTTAAACCCCGCGCCAAGGCGCACAAACAGCCGCGGCGCTTTTAATATTCTTTATGTTTTACATTATATAATAATGTCGCGCGAGAGCGCGAAAACGACTTTTTGAGCATTTTTGACAGGCATTTTGATACATCAAAATTATCAAAATACCTATACCCATTTAACAAAGAACGCCCGCCGCGTAAAAATTTACGCGGCGGGCGTTTTAAAACACGACTATAAGCGCAGACCGTATCTGCGCTTTAATTATTTATCCAGTTCGCCTACACCTACATAGCAATCACAGAGCCGCCCTCGTTGGTCGAAGCCCGTATCGTTGCACTTCGTGCAATGATAATGCGCTTCGAGGTCCTCTGGCTTTAGCCCTAACCGATTTAGTATGATTATGCGCTGCCGCTCGAGTTTCTCGCGATGTGCGGCGCAATTATCTATCTTTTGCTTGTCCCCGCCGTCTTCGGCGCGCCCTTCTTCTATGGCTGCGCGCGTAATTTCGCTCATCACGCGCTTATACTCGCTGTCTGACGTCGCTTTCTTTCTGTTCCTATCTGCAATAGCTTCCGCGCGCTGACGGCGTTCTGCGTACCAATCTGCGCGTGCAATAGTATCGCTTTCGGGGTCGCGCTGATGACCGCGGCTGCGCGACGATAAAAGTCTATTGTTAATGTGATATGTACTTTTACGAACGCCGAAACGGTCTTCTTCTGGACGGTCCTTAATGATAAGACCGAGACGGGCAAGGACCGCAACGCAACGGCTGACAGTGTCTTTGTGCAGCCCGAGAACGCTGGCTATATCTTTGTTGCTCGCGCGCAATTTGTTGCCGCCGCGCTTGCCGTTGTCGCACATGGTATAAATATATCCGAAGACTGCTTTTTCAGACGGCGTGAGCTTACGTTTTTTTCCGTTTATATCGAACTCGGACCCGTTGACCCAATAGAGCATGCGGATAAACTGCCGCGTGGACGGAAGCTTTGAGCGGTACTCGCTCTGACTTATACGCTCAATCACGCCGTCAGACTTCAAACGCTTAAGTCCTCGGCTTATTGTCGCATACGAAACGCCCAACTTATCATTAAACTTTTTGTACGTTCTGAAGGTCGAGCGCGCCCCATCGGCGCCGCTGCTTGAATAGCTGAACACCTCGCCCGCAATCAAAGCAGCACTTAAAGTGGTATGCTTAAAGCATTCCACGGGAACGCGCGTACACCGTCTGTCGTCTGGAATATTAAATTTTAAAGCGGGTGATTTATTCATGCGCTTTTAATTCCTTATTTAACTAAAGTTCTAACGCCGCCCCAAGCCTTGCCGACGTTCCGACGCGCGGGCGCGCATGCGGGGCAGTAACAGTTTTTACGATTTCGAGCAATCGCCCAGCCCGCAGCGCGGGCGGCTTCTATGCTCTGAAACTTTTCTAAACGGTTGCAGTCGTCGCAAAGGTAATTGCGCCCGTCTGCATAGATTGTTTTGCCTATCATTTTTGTTGCTCCTTTATGGTTGAGGCAAGCGCAACCATTCTCTAAAAATGCGGCAGGGCTACGCCCTGACCCCATTATTAATTTATATCTTCTTGCCGCCGCGCTTTGTCGCCTATCTGGCAGAGGCGCACAGCGTACCGCAAGTGCGCCTCTGCCAGCTCGTCGCCATCACAGCCCGCGCGGCGGCTATAAGCTAATAAAGAGGATTACTTCGGCTCAGCCTTGCTGACTTCGTCAATGCTGATTTGTCCCTTCAATTGCCCGCTCTCGCCTTTCGGCTTTTCCTCACGGTCAAACGCAATCGGACGAGCTGAGACATCGTCGGACTTATCCAGAGCTTCCGCGAGCTTTTCCCGCGCCTCTATTTCTTTCAGAAGAGCTGCGTTACGCTCATCAAAAATCTTTTCAAGCGAAATTAATATTTCCTCGTCCGACAACTTCATTGCGCGATTTCTGAAAAAGAAAAATCTGCGCCGAGGCACAAGCTCGTTATGCCGCACTTTAGCGGCGTATAACTCAGGCTTTTCGACTATTTCCGAAGTAACCTTCAAGTATTCATACTCAGTTTTGTACTGCTCGAATATCTTCAAAGCCATATAATCATAAGCCGCTTTTGTGCCGATTAACTCGCGATTTTCGAATAAATCGCCGTATATCTCGTAAAACTTCGTATTTAACTTTTTAAAATCGTCAAGTTTTTCGGTCCTGCTTTTATCGTCCATTATGCGACCTCTGTCTTTGCCTTCTTTTTCTCAGGGTGTCTGAACTCCTTCGGCTCAATTATTGAGTTGTTGCCGAATTCCATATACGAAAAGTCTTTATCGTCTGCGGGGACAAAGTTTTTGAAATACGCGCAGCTGTCAAAACACCTGTATATGTTGCCCTCATTGGTGTATGTGGTCGTTTCGTAATTTTTGCCATTGTTGTTGATGTACTCTTCAACGTCTGGATAGCTCTTAAACTCGCGACAGACAAACTTTGTATGAATTATTCTGCCCATGTCGTCAAGCGTATGCTTCATTGATTGAACTTCTATGAAGTGGCGACACAAGTCGCGGATATTTATATCAACAAGGCTTGCGCGTTGTATGTCCATAGTAATATCAACGCCATAATGTCGGTGCATTTCAAAGAAGCGCGATACCCACTCGGGGAACGTCTGTGATTTACGACTGTCGTAATATCGCTGTACTTCGCTGAGGTGAATTTTAGCGCCGGGGACAATCTGCGTTATCTGAACATGTGCGTTATCAAGTCCCAGATGATAACCGTCTACAAAAAACGGATTAAAATACTTCTTATAGCCCGTCTGAAGCTGCATTTTAAAGTCTGCATAAATGGGCGGGCGGTCTGGCAAAGTCAACGGCTGCGTGCGTTCTTTGTTAAGCTCTGTTATGCGCTTGCATGTCTTTGCGTAAAGCGTGCGCCCTTGCTGCATATACTCTTGTTTAAGAAGCGACGTATTAAGCGTTGATTTACCGCTGCCAGGCGCGCCGAATATTATCGTTAACATTCTTTTCTGAAGAGTGCTGCTATAGCTTTAAACGGTAAAAGTACAAACTTCGCTATACACTTGCAAAGCCATAGCATAAGCTTTAACAAGCCCGCAAATATAGACGGTGCAAGGGTTATTAGGCATATTATCAGACCGAATACAAGCAATATAGCGATTATTACAAAGACAAACCAAACAAGGTAATAAATTACCCACCACAACAAGTCAAAGCCTTCCACTTCAGGTTTGTTGCCTGCGATGTCGTCGCCTTCCTGAATATCCATAACTACACCCAGGTTATATATATCGCCGTCAGTTTCAAACATAAGGCGCAATATGCTTACATCGGATACTTTAACGCCAGACACACGCATATAGTGTCCTTGCCAAAAGTCGCTTAACTCTTGTTCTGAACATTTTGTTGATAAAAAGACAAGCACAAACTGCGAATTCTCAACTTGCGTTTTTGCCTCGCCTGTAAGATTACAGGTTTTCATAAAATCTTCAGAAGTGTAAATGCTCTTCCATGTATATTCAGGTTGACCATCTATGCCGACATGCTCTTCACCAGTCAAAGTGATAAATTGCGGCTCAGACTTTTCCCCGTACCATGTAGCGGTGTTTTTACCGTCAGGATTTGTTATATATGATTGTGTCGTGTAAGTAACATCTGCTTCTTTAAGCGTGTCAATCTTTCTTTCAGGCGTAAACGCGATATAATGTATATCTGTATAATCGACATTACCAAAAATCAAGTCGAAGCCGTCATATGAACCATATGCCAAAAAGTCAACAAACGGCTTTTCAATAACTACATAATCAATAATTTTACATGCATATGTAACGCCGCTTTCCGTTGTCATGGCTGCATATTGTTTGCCAACCGCAAAAGACTTAGATATAACAATATTATCATTTCCAGACCCTGTATCAACACCTTCAATAAAATCGCGATATATGGCAGAAATCGTATAATAACGAACTATATCATTGCTGACAGTAAAATTATCTACCTTGTACTTGGAAAATACACCATTAGTGCTTACAAGCGAAAGTTGATAAAGCTGCGAAGTTTCAGAACCCGCAACAATGCTATCATCAACCACTATGCCCCCGACTTCATCAGAGAGCGACATATTAATATCCGTTGCGATAATCGGGTAAATGGTATTGCATGGTTGATATGTATAAATAAAAAGCTCTTTATTATTGCTTTCTGCTATTTGAATTACTTCAACACGATAATCGTTTTTATTTAAAGGCGAATTCGCTTCAGGATATTCGGAAACATCAAACGCGCTGTCAGTCTTGAGGTCGTCTAACACATCGGAATAACTTGACGTTGCCGCAAACACCGTTACGGGCGCCGCTGCCATGAAGCCAAGGAGAATAAACAACATAGCAGCGGCGCAGAGTATGTATTTTTTTATTGCTGTCATCATAATCGCGCCTCACTCGAAAAGCGTTACTGTTATAGTTTCCGAAGCCGCGCTATCGCGATATTTGCCCGTACTGTCCGAAGCTACTACATATATGCTGTAAGTTCCAGCATTCGCCGAGCTTACGCCCAGATTGTATGTGTTTGAATTTGCCGTACGGACTGGCATATCCATGCCGTTATAATTCAAATGAACATAGTAAATATCCGCATGCGCGCCGCCTGTGATATTTACTATCAAATTGCAATAATTTTCCCCTGCATATTGCGTATCAACATTGATAAACGGCGCGCTTAATACGCCTGTTTCGTCAGGGTTATTATTGTCGTCAGGGTGCGGCTCTTCAGTCTGATTGCCGCCGTCGGGCTCTTCAGTCTGGTTGCCGTCGTCGGGCTCTTCAGTCTGGTTGCCGCCCGACTGGTTGTCGCCCTTGCCCGTTATAGCGTTAGTGATATATGTTACCCAGCCATTAAGCGTAGCGCCCACGTCGCACCCAGAAAAGCATACGACGCTCAGAGCGACCACGGCGCAGATTATAAGTGATATTATTGCCTTTTTCATATTTCACCTTTTAAAACGGCGGCGGCGCGTTCCTGCGCCGCCGCTAAGCGCTTAGCCCGTTACTATTGTCGTATTGCTGATGTCCATGCCTGTTGCGGGTACTTCGAAGCAGGACCAGTTAGCAAGGCTAATTTCGCCTTGAGATACAAGCTCTGCTTCATAGTTGGTATCTGCGTATAAACGCTTGCTATAAATTTTATAGTCTAAAACGCTGTCACCGCTACAGTCTTCGGGAGTAGAAGAGCCGAGGAACGCTGCGCTTAAATCTGCCCAGTAAGCCTCTTTTTCGGCGGCTTCTGCGTTCTCAAGCCCTACAATTTTATAGAACATATCGCGAAGTGAAGCAATATTGACTGTATCGGTTATGCTTTCCGCCGTTACCGTATATTCAACTGTGGTAGGGTTATACTCTGATAACTTTGAAGCTACGCCGCCGAAAGACACTTCAACCGTAAAAACATCGGTTAAATCTGGCGTTATAGTTCCGTATTTCAGCCCGTTTGCCTCAATGCTTATTATCTCGTCAATACTACCGACATCGATATAACCGTTATAATCTTTCGTATTTACGCAACCGACATAATCAACGGTGCAGGTTGCGTTAATTTCAGGGTTTCGGCGCAGCGTTACTTTTATTTGTATCTGCTCAGAAAACGGCTGCAATATGGTTAAATTCGCGGACAGACTGCCGTCTTCGTTCTGGGCTATCGTTACATAGTCGCTTATGTCTTTGTCCTTCGCCCATTCTGACTGGGGGTTTGCCCATGCAGCTGTGTAGTCAACCGCTTTGTAAGTGGTATTGTCGGGCGTAATCGTTGCCGTAAGCGTGTATGCGCTGTCTGCGAACGTGGATACGCCGTTTGCCGCGAAGTCTGCGGGCGCGATACGCGTTGACATAACTTTTATGCCGTTCTCTTCAGACGGGCTTATTAACGTATTTCCCGCTGTCTGGTTTTCGTCAGGCTGTTCAATCTGAGTGCCCTTCTGATACGTCCAGTCGGTCGCCATTCCATAACCGACGACACCGCCGCCGACAAGCATTGCCGCACTGAGGCATGCTGCCACAATTGCTTTTGCCGTGCCTTTGCTCATTGTTTTTGTTTTGCTCATAATATTTACTCCTATATTTTTTACGGCGTGCGCCGTGATTTTGGTCGAATGCCGCCGCGCCGAAAAAACTTAAAAAACGCGGCGGCTTGGGTGATTGGAGGTCCTGTCCCGTATGGCTTAATTTGTACGAAACATATTAATATTCGTCTGCTGGTTTAACACCGTAAATATCAAAATTAGCACCTTCAGGAATTAATTTTGATTTCGGGTCTAATTTCTCAAGCATTTCAAACATTTTGTCCTGTGCTAAGTCTATCGCCTCTGCATAGCATGCTAAACAAAAATCATACTCAGGAAATTCCATAACATAGACCATTTTTTCGCTTTGCTTTTCTGTGGCGGCTTTTAGCTTAATGTCAATGTAAACGCACACAGAATAGCTTTTGCCCCTGTCCTGATACTGGTCTGATACGCTTAACACGCTTACGCGCTCGTCGCTTTCAATGTGCTTTGTAAGTTCCGCGAGTTCCGAAGGCTCGCCCCATAAACGAAGTTTAATCATATTTCACCTTTAAAGTAAAAATCGAGGATACGATCACACGCTTTTTCATAGCAGATGTCAAAATCTTCACCCGCAATATAATTGCAGAGATAATATAAAAATAATTTTTCGTGTTTCGGATAAGCTCTTGCCAAGTCGACAAAGTCTGCGATATTCCTTAGATTGATATGGTTTTTTAAATGTTTAAATTTTAAATCTTTAACGATAAAATAGTTTTTGCTAAGCTCGCGAAGTTTCCTTCCCCTCGGCAAATCATAAACTTCCACAATAGTAGGAGCGCGAGAAGCATTACAAATGCCGCTTTTCATTTCTTCAATGAGTTCTTCCGCGGTCTTTGGCTGCGGGTTGATTATATTAAGATATTTCATAGTTAGTCCCTCACCGCACTTAAATTACAAACGTATCATGGTAGTTAGGATTGAACACAACACGGTTTGAAAAATCTTCGCCAGTGGCTCGAACAACCACCTTTGTATTTGCCTTAGAAAATTTGTAATAATCTATCAGCTGTTGCGCTTCTTCAATGTCGCCAGCGTCATATATTTCAAGTTTATCTGTGTACGGATTGCGCCAACATACAAATAGCCACTCTTCACCATACTGCGGATTACCATTAGCGATAAGTTGTATAAAGTCCGACTTTATAAAATTGCGGTGTTCTTGGCACGCTTTTTCAATCTCGTTACTGAATTTTGACCAGTCGACCGACCTCTTTTCTTCGTTCTTACTTTCCATTTTTATACCTCATCTTTTTAATTTACCTCACCTCTGAGCGGTGCATAACTAAAAGCGAATAACTATAACTAATATGATAAGGAGCTGTTACGCGCCGCAAGATGAGGTTTATTAGTAGAAATATATTTCTACTTATGAAAGATTTTAGCAGAAATATTTATCTATGTCAAGTATCACAGAAAAATTTATCTATAATTTTAGATATGAACAGGATAAAAGAATTACGTAAAACGTTTGGTATTACACAAAAAGAGCTTGCCGAAGCTGTGGGCGCAACACAGCGTAATATAAGCTATTGGGAAACAGGTATAGAAATTAATGCCTCTTTTGCTTCTAAAATCGCAAATTATTTTGACGTGTCGGTTGATTACCTGCTTGGGCTCGAAGATGACTTCGGACATAAAGAAGAAGTAATCAGACGTCCGCCGTATGAGGTTACAGATAAATCGCTTCAGAACATAATAAAGCTGTTCGGCGTGATGTCTGAGCTGCAAAAAGCGCATGTACTCGGGTATGTGGTAGCGTACCTCGAGCGCGAGGGCGTGAACGTGGGCAAAGTTCTCGGATACTAATTAAGTGTTATAATTACCCCTACTAACTTTTAAGGGGGTAACCATGAAAGAAACACTAAAGAATTTAACCGAACGAATTGCCGCAGATTTACGCTCTGTGCAGATCGGCTTTGCCATGCTCTGCGGCTATCTGGAAGGCTCTGAAGCCGCAACAAATGAAAGGAAGGAGGAAAAACAAAACAACACTATTGCGTTTAAATCGGCA
>CASDOP010000008.1 GCA_949282385.1 uncultured Clostridia bacterium | reverse complement strand
ATGAATGAAGATCCACCGCCTGCTTTTCCTTCTACATTTGTCGAAGCTCCTGCATAATATCCGCCACCACCAAAAGCACCAGTATCATTTTGACCATCAGTTTTGAAGTAGCGGAATCCAGCAAGACCAAAAAAACTTTTGATGCAGTATTTTTCAGAAAGACATTCTGAATAGTCGTTTGTCTGCTTACCACCAGGAATAACTCTAGGTGGATCATAAATAATTTCTGGTCGAGTCCAAGAATAGTTGATTAAAGCATTATCCCCTTGAAGAGTACCGCCATGGCCATCAATACCAAGAAAATCATCTGAGTTTCCTCCTGCTCCAGCTACCATTATTCGAGTTTTAAGTGAGAAAAAATCGTAATAATTTCCCTTATCAGTTCTAACGTCAGTGGCTCCATTGGGATAAGTACCTTTGAACAATGAGGCATTTGGATGAATTACGTTAAATATTCCACCTGACCCTCCAATGTAAAAGTATAATGTTTTTGTTTGAATGAATGTTATTGTTCCTTTTGTGTATGCGCCATAACTTTTATATTTTGGATTACTTGCATACCCAGCGCCATAACACTCGATTGTATATGCTCCTGGACTAAATGTGACTTCATAAGGATAACAAGTGGAACCAGAATTGCAGGGATATTGTAAAGTTACTTGTTTTGAATTTTGTTTGATTGGATTATTATACAGTTTGTCTGGAAATGATATGCGAACACCTCTTGGCATTAATAAGTGAGCAATTTGAGAGTTTCTGTTATAACATTGGACCCAAAATCATTCCATCGGATCTGATTTTTTGTGAAAATGGTCAGTTTTTATCCTCTTGCAAATTGAGAAAGAAGCTTTCTAACTCGAATACAGCTTGTGTGTGAATGCTAAATATTGTGTTTTATAATTGTATTGTATAAAAATGCGGTGGGGTACGCGCGCCTGTATGCGTACCCGTGTAGTTTTGCGTCCGCATGTTTTACCAATAAGAAAAAAACAATATAATTATATTTTTATCGGAGGTTTCTTGATGAAAAAATTGACTATCGACGGCAATACCGCCGCCAGCCACGTTGCGTATGCTTTTTCCGAAGTAGCAGCGATTTATCCCATCACTCCTTCCTCTCCCATGGCGGAGATTGCGGACGAATGGGCTACGGCAGGCAGAACCAACATGTGGGGTCAGACCGTTAAGATTGCTGAAATGCAGTCCGAAGGCGGTGCGGCAGGCGCCGTTCACGGCTCGCTCTGCGCAGGCGCTCTTACGACCACATACACGGCTTCCCAGGGTCTGCTTTTGATGATCCCCAATATGTACAAGATTTCCGGCGAACTGATGCCCATGGTTATGCACGTTTCGGCGCGCGCCCTTGCAGCTCACTCGCTCAACATATTCGGCGACCATGCCGACGTTATGGCTTGCCGCCAGACCGGTTTTGCAATGATATGCGACTCTTCCGTTCAGGAAGTTATGGACCTCGCTCTCGTTGCTCACCTTTCCACCCTTAAGGCTAAAGTTCCCTTCATCAACTTCTTCGACGGCTTCAGAACGTCCCACGAAGTTGCTAAAATCGACGTTTGGGACGAAGCTGACGACTATGCTGAAATCCGCGCCATCTGCGACGAGGTCGGTCTCGACAAGGATATAGCTGATTTCAAGAGCCGCGCACTCAACCCCGAACATCCCATCCAGAAGGGTACCGCTCAGAACAGCGATACATACTTCCAGAACAGAGAAACTGCCAACAGCTACTACGAAGCTACTCCCGCTATCGTTCAGAAGATGATGGACGTAGTTTCCGCAAAGTGCGGCAGAAAATATCACCTCTTCGACTATGTCGGCGCAAAGGACGCGGAAGAAGTTATCGTCTGCATGGGCTCCGGTTGCGAAACAATCGAAGAGAGCATCAACAAGCTCAACACGATGGGCAAGAAGTACGGTCTTATCAAAGTAAGACTTTACCGTCCCTTCGTCGCTGACGCTTTCGTTGCAGCTATTCCCGAAACCTGCAAGAAACTTGCCGTTCTCGACAGAACCAAGGAACCCGGCTCGCTCGGCGAACCTCTTTACCTCGACGTATGCTCCGCTCTCATCGAAAAGGGCGTTACGAATATCAAGGTTGTAGGCGGTCGTTACGGTCTCGGTTCGAAGGAATTCACTCCTTCCATGGTACTTGCAGTTTACAAGAACCTTGAACAGAAGTCGCCCAAGAACCACTTCACAATCGGTATCTACGACGATGTTACCAATACCTCGCTCGACTTCTCCGAAAAATTTGACGCCGCTCCCGCAGGTTCCACCTCCTGCAAGTTCTACGGTCTCGGCTCCGACGGTACCGTAGGCGCTAACAAGAACTCCATCAAGATAATCGGCGACCATACGGACAAGCACGCTCAGGCTTACTTCTTCTATGACTCCAAGAAGTCCGGCGGTATTACCGTATCCCACCTCCGTTTCGGCGATACGCCCATTCAAAGCGAATACTTAATCGACTCCGCTGACTTCGTTCAGTGCTCCAACCCTTCGTACATAACAAGATACGACATGACGAGCGACATCAAGGAAGGCGGCACGTTCCTCATCAACACCGACGCTACGACGGTTGAAAAGCTTGAAGACTTCCTTCCCGCAAAGGTTAAGCGCGACATCGCAACCAAGCACATCAACCTCTACGTTATCGACGCTATCCACATCGCAGGCAAGCTCGGACTTAAGGGCAGAACCAACACCATTCTCCAGTCGGCATTCTTCCGCGTAAATCCCCAGATTATGCCTTACGACAAAGCAGTCGAGTACATGAAGTACATGGCTAAGAAGTCCTTCGGCAGAAAGGGCGACGCAGTCGTTCAGATGAACTACGACGCTATCGACTCCGCAGCAGGCGACAACCTCGTGAAGATTGACGTTCCCGCTTCGTGGGCTGAAGCTACCACCGGCGCAGAGATGGTTAAGGGTCATGAAGATAAGTACTATCAGGAAATCATCAAACCCATCCTCTACCTCGAAGGCGACAAACTTAAGTCCTCGCAGTTCAATGCAGACGGACACGTTCCCACCGGTACGACCAAGTTTGAAAAGCGCGGCGTTGCGGTTACCGTACCCGAAATCGACCTTGCAAAGTGCGTACAGTGCGGCACCTGCTCGTTCGTATGCCCTCATGCCTGCCTCCGTCCCGCACTTGTAAAAGTCGGCGAAGACAAGCCCGCAACTTTTGAAACCAAGGCTGCAATAGGTCTTGCAGGTTATGAATACAGAATGCAGGTATCCCCTCTCGACTGCATGGGATGCGGCGTCTGCGCAACCGTTTGCCCTGTAAAGGACGGCGGCGCAATCAAGATGGTTCCCCTTGAAACCTCCCTTGAAAAGGGCGAAGACAAGAACTGGGATTTCGCTGTTGAACTTCCCGACGTTGACACCTCCAAGTTCAAGAAAGACACCGTTAAGGGTTGCCAGTTCTGCACGCCTTTGTTTGAGTTCTCCGGCGCATGCGCAGGCTGCGGCGAAACTCCTTATGTAAAGGTTATCACCCAGCTCTTCGGCGAAGACATGATAATCGCAAACGCAACGGGTTGCTCCTCCATTTACGGCGGTTCTTCCCCTACATGCCCTTACACCACCAACAAAGCAGGTCATGGTCCTGCATGGGCTAACAGCTTGTTCGAAGACAACGCAGAGTTCGGCTACGGCATGAACCTCGCTTACTCCGCAAGAAGAAACGCCCTCAAGGTTAAGGTTGAAGCTCTCGCAGCAGAAGATGCAGAAGCTAAGCCTGCATGCGACGCTTACCTTGCAGCATTCGACGACAGAGAAGCATCCAAGAAGGCTGCAGCAGCACTCGTTGAAGCTTGCCAGAAGAGCAAGGCTGCAGTTGCTAAGGAAATCCTTGACAGTAAGGACTGCCTCGCTAAGAAGTCCATCTGGATATTCGGCGGCGACGGCTGGGCATACGACATCGGTTACGGCGGACTTGACCACGTTCTCGCTTCCGGCGAAGACGTAAACGTTCTCGTACTCGACACCGAAGTTTACTCCAACACCGGCGGTCAGGCTTCCAAGTCTACGAACATCGGCGCAGTTGCTAAGTTCGCTTCCGCAGGTAAGAGAGTTAAGAAGAAGGACCTCGGCATGATAGCAAAGAGCTACGGCTATGTTTACGTTGCACAGTGCGCTATGGGCTCCAACCCCGCACAGTTCCTCAAAGCTATAAGCGAAGCCGAAGCATATCACGGACCTTCCATTATCATCTGCTATGCTCCTTGCATCAACCACGGTATCAACATGACCAAGAGCCAGCTCGAAGAGAAGGCTGCTGTTGACTGCGGTTACTGGCAGCTTTACAGATACAATCCCGACGGAGAAGTATTCACCCTCGACAGCAAGGATCCCACAGGCGACTACCAGGCATTCCTCGCAGGCGAAACGAGATATTCCTCGCTCGTCAAGACGCAGGGCGCCGAAGTTGCAGCTGAACTCTTCAAGAAGACCGAAGAATCCGCTAAGGAACGTCTTGAAGGCTACAAGAAGCTCGCAGGCAAGTAATATAAGAAACCTCCTTAAATAATTGCAGCTCCGACCGCATGGTCGGGGCTGCATTTTTTTGTTTTCGATGCCAGTAAACACACTCATAAAATTGAATTGCTCAATCAAATAATAGCTCCGACCGCATGGTCGGGGCTGTACTTTTTTGTTTTCGGTGGCAGTAAACACTCTCATAAAATTGAATTGCTCAATCAAATAATAGCCCCGACCGCATGGTCGGGGCTGTATTTTTTTGTTTTCGGTGGCAGTAAACGCTCTCATAAAATTGAATTGCTCAATCAAATAATAGCTCCGACCGCATGGTCGGGAAGCTTTTTTTGGTTTTGGTGCCACGGCAACATCTTAACTTTATAATAGATTTTATAATTATAACCCGCACGCATGGTTGCAGTTATATTTTGAGAAAAGTCATAATAATTTAGATGAAACTTTAACACACGCATATTGCATTATTAATTAGGTGAGCAATCAATTAATAAGTAAACCCATGCCCCGATTTTTCTTTGTAATGAAACATGCAAGTTTTTAAGTAATCGGATATCGTCAAGCCTGCCTTTACATTAAATTATAATGTCAGCATATATACATGAGAACATATTTTTCTTTTTGCAAAGATAAACCTAAATCATCATTAAGATTGTCGGTCGTTTATTAAATATATGTAACGCTTAAGCACACTGATTTAGTCTCATATATAACAATGAATACCTTACATTCCTTACTTTTGTTGCTGTTGCGCGCCCGTAATGGCTTTAAGGGCGTTATTTTTATGGGGATGACCGTCGCGGAGCGTAATATAAAAATAAAAACTTAACAAAAACTTGCGCATATGTAGTTCATAAACCATATAAAATTTTACTCTTTTAAAGTGAACGATAAACTAAAAAGCCGCAGGCGGTATCGCCTGCGGCTTTTTTAAAATTATATCAAAATTTTTAATTAACGTCAGTTCTTTGTTATTGTAATAAGGTATGAAAAAGCCTGACCTGCTCCGTCGTCGAAGTTTATAAAGGGCTTTAGGGAAAGCTCCCTCGGCGCGGCAGGAAAATCGTTAATTCCCCACCAAGGCTCTACGCAGACATAATCGCCCGCATTTTCGTTAGACCAGAAAGCATACACGGGACAATTCGAATAATATTCTGTAACAAATCCGTCGGCGGTAGTCATTCTGATAGTACTGCCCGTGAGATTACCCATCTGCAACGTCTTGCACCGCGAAAAAAATTCTTTGTTGAGTACCATGCGCTGAACGCCTTCGGGCGCAACCGCTCCGTCCTCGCCGACCGGATATATGAGCGGATGTTCGCGCTTGGAAAACTCTATCAAAGCCTCGCCGCCGGGGGCTTTCATGCCGGGGTGTCCGCCGACGTAGAAGGGCATTTTTCCGCTCTTAGACTGTACAAAATAGGTCAACTTTATCGAATTTCCCCTGACCTCGTACCTTAAAACGAACAGAAATTCAAAGGGGAATTCCTTTAAAGTCTGTTCGTCCGAAGTTAAGCCGAACTCAATGAAGTCGTCGCCCATGTCGCGCACTGTGAGCGTTCTGTAACGCACTAAGCCGTGCGATTTAAGGCTGTATTGCTTGCCCGCAACCGTAAAGGGCTGTGCGTGTCCGATTATCGGGAATATCACAACGTCCCTGCTGCTCCATGCCTCGCCACCCTGCCACAGGCGCTCTTCGCCCGTGGGAAGATATATAATCGAGCGCATGCTTCCGCCCTCGTCCGTAACGGTGAGCTGAAGCGCTGAACTTTTTATAATGTAATCCATATGCCGCCTCCGAAAAGGTTACCAGGGCAGTTCTTCGCCGCCGAGAATATGAATGTGAAGATGGAAAACTGTCTGACCCGCGTCGTCGCCCTGATTTATAACAAGTCTGTAGCCGTTTGTGCAGCCGTTCTTTGCCGCAACTTCGGGAATGACGGAAAGCATATGGGATATTGCTTCAAGTCCCTCTTCGCCCGCTTCGGATATGAGCTTGAAGTGCATTTTGGGTACGGCGAGAAGGTGAACTTTCGCCTTGGGCTCAATATCCTTGAACACGAGCATAAAGTCGTCCTCATAAACTTTCTGCGAGGGAATTTCACCCTTGATTATTTTGCAGAAAATACAATTATCATTCAACGTCATCTTTTATCCTCCTCGAAATAATGTAAAAAATGATATACGTCGTCAGCGCGCTGACAGCAATGCCCGCAAAAACATAGAACAGTATTGCATACTGCGGCTGAGAATAATCCATTACAAAAGCGGGATTGTACATGAACGCCGTGATTTCTTCGCCGTCGGCGGACATATTGAAACCCGTTACGTCCGAACGGATACGAAAATACGAGGCATAAACTCTGCCCTTGGCATCATACAAATCTTCCTTGAAGTATCGGTATTCCCCCGTAGCCGTGGTTATGTCCACGCTCACTTCAGTGAGAAAATAGAACGAAATATTGCCGTCGCCGACAACGTTGTAAGCATAATAATAAGTAAAGCCGCCCTCTTCGACTTTCTGAGTAACCGAAGTCAGAACGCCGTCGACGGACGTACTGGAACTGTTGGGAAGATTTTCATCGTATTCTCTGTCGAATTCGGAAGAAAGCTCGTAACCGTCCTGCATAAACGAAATAAATTCCTGTTTGTCGGAAAAAGTCTGGGTATAGTAAGTTTCGCGGAACGGTATGGCGCAGTAGATTATGGCTGTAAAAGCAATCATCACCGCCGCAATCGTCAGGCTGAGATGTCCTGCGTGTATGTAATACTGCCTGTTCTTTTTGAGAGACTGCTCGTCCGAACGGAAAAATTCGGGCGTTGGCTGTTCGCCCGCATCGTCGAACAGAGCTTTTCTTCCCTTATATACGACAATAATTTCAAACACGACGGCAACGACTATGCAGAAACCCGTAACGACATACTTCCATACGCCTGCAAAAGGCATATTCCACAGGGCATGAAGCCCGAAAGACGAAGCGAAAACAAAGTAAAAAATCGGATTTACGAGAGGTCTTTTAAAGCAGCAGAAAGCCCAACCGACTGCGCCCGTCCACAGCGAATGGGTACACAGAGCCGTAAGACCGCGGTCGAAAAAGAGCGTTATAGTAGTTGTTATATTTATGGCGGGCAGCTCGTTGGAATAGACGAAAATATAGCCCATATCCTCGACTATGGAAAATCCGCAACCGACCGCGACGCCCATAATAAAGCCTATGAGCGGCTGCTTGGTGCGTATTACCGCGATTATAATAACGACCGCCAACGCTTTGGAAAATTCCTCGGCAAAACCAGAATACAGGGCGAGCAGCCATTCGTTTGAATTATGCCAGAAAGCATAAAAAATCTGTGCGCCGACGCACGCCCCCGTGCCGCCTATAAGCAAAGTCATAAACACTTGGAGTAGGCTGAGATCCCCCCTCGGATACACCTCGTAAACAAGAACGAGATAAGGCACGTTGAATACGAGAGCAGCAAAAAGTATGACTGAGGGAGAAAAAAGCTCGTTTGAAGTAAAGCGTATTATAAGAAGAAATACGGCAAAAAGTATGAAACATGCGGCAAAAAGGCGCATATAAAACCAAGGATACTTTCTGTGGAAGTAATCCTGCCTGTTTACTCCGCGGGTAACAAACTCCGCATATTCATCGTGCGTATGACGGCGGAAAGTCTGCTTGAAAAAACAAGCAAGCTGCGCCATGGCGCGCGACGCGCCCTTTTTGATTTTTGCCATATTTTACCTGTAAATTATGCCCAAAGCTCCGTCGCGGAAGACGCTCTGCAAAACGACAGAGGCGCGACCCGTATGCGAACCTTCGACATAAACTTTTATATATTCCGGCGTATAGCCGCCCGTGTAACAGCCGTCAAAGTCTTCAAATATGACTTCCCTCGCCTTTCCTATGCGCGTGGATATGAAATCTTTTTCCGCACGCTCCGCTTCATTCAGCAATTCATGCAGGCGTTTATCCTTGATTGGTGCGGGAATATCCTGCAACGAATACGCTTTAGTACCCTCTCGCGGAGAATATGCAAAGGCGTGAACGCGGGCAAAACCCGCTTCTTTTATAATTTTAAGACTGTATGAAAAATCTTCGTCCGTCTCGCCGCAAAAGCCGACTATTATATCCGTGGTGATTGCTGCGTCGGGGAAATATTTGTATATCAGAGCGCACTTTTCAAGATATTGCGCGCGGGTATAGTGCCTGTTCATTGCCTTGAGAACAGCATCCGAACCGCTCTGCAGCGACAAATGGAACTGGGGCGCGAAATCTTTTAAATTTCTGCACGCCGATAAAAATTCATCGTCAATAACGTTGCATTCCAGAGAGCCGAGGCGTATGCGCTTGGGGCAATCTCTGAGCGCACGCATAAGTTCTGTGAGCGAACTGCCCGTATCCTTGCCGTAAGCGGAAATATTTATTGCTGTCAGCACGACTTCGTCCGACTGCGTCAAAGAAATTTCTTTTATAATATCTTCGATTGCGCGCGAGGTTACCCTGCCGCGAAGATAGGGAATTATGCAATACGAACAAAAATTATTGCAACCGTCGCCTATCTTTACGAAAGCGCGGGTGCGAACCTGTTTTGGAAGCGACGAAGTAACGTGAACGCCGCAGGAAAAATCTTCGGCTATGGCGTCGAGAAGGCGCTGCTTGTCCCGCGCGCCGCACACGAATTTTACGCCCCTTTCAGAAAACTGTTCTGCATTCTTTTCGGAAGCGCAGCCGCAGACATATACGGGCGCCTGCGGGTTGAATTTTTTAACTCTTGCAATGAGCTGACGGCTCTTTTTTTCCGCCTCGCGCGTTACGGCGCAGGTATTCAGAACGTAAACGTCGGCATATCCCAGAGCGGAAGAAGTTTCCCAGCCGAGTTTTTCGAGCGCGTTCATCATAGACGCGCTTTCCACCTCGTTTACCTTACAGCCCAAAGTGAACACGACCGCCTTCATTGCATTTCTCCGAGGCAGAACATAACTATGGCTAAAGCGCCGACGGCTGCCGTTTCGGCGCGCAATATGCGCTTGCCGAGCGTTATGCCGCTGAACCCATACTTTTCACGCGCGAGTGCGAATTCTTCGTCCGCAAAGCCGCCCTCGCTGCCGATAACTATTGCAGTTGAACCTTTGAGCGAGCGAAGGTCAACCTCGCTCTTGTCGGCAAATTCGCACGCGAAAAGTTTGTTGCCGTATTCGTCGGCAGAAGCGAGCGCGCTGTCAAAATCGTCGAAATATTTAACTTCGGGCGCAACGCTGCGCAGACACTGCTTGGTTGCCTCGCGAGCGACTTTGTTGAGCCTTTCGAGCTTGTTTTCGTTAAAATATGCCGAGCAATAGCGCGACCTGAAAACGCCTATCGCTGACACGCCAAGCTCGGTTGCTTTCTGCACGACGAGTTCGGTTTTATCGCCTTTTAATGCTCCGCACAGAAGGTAAACGGGCGTTGAAGCCTGCTTGTCGCCGACGGTTACCCCCGTAATATGTGCAGTTAAAGCGCGTTTGCCAACAGTTGCGACTATTGCGTTATATTCCTTTCCGCTGTTGTCGAGCAGGACTATTTCGCTGCCCTCTTCAACGCGAAGAACGGTCTTTGCGTGTACAAATTCGTCGCCCTCTATCACTGTTTCGCTGTTTTCGGGATAGCTGACGTCGCTTACAAAAAATCTGTGGGGCGTACTCATTTTCTGACGAACGCCAAGGCGTTCCATTCCCCCCTCTTCATCTCCTTGTCAAGCTGCAATCCCTGGGCGCGGTAAGCCTTTATGACGCCCTCCTTCTTCTCGTCGATTATGCCGCTGAGGATGAGCGTTCCGCCCTCGGCGAGATTTTTGGGTATGGAGGGGGCAAGCCTTTCGAGTATGTCCGCAGTTATGTTGGCGAGCATAATATCGCCCTTGACCGAGGAATTTTCCAGAAGGTCGGAATGAGCCACGGTAACCTTGTCCGCAACGCCGTTGAGCGCACAGTTGTGATTTGCGCTCTTTACAGCGACATAATCTATATCAGTAAGATATGCGTACTTTGCGCCCAACTTAACCGCGCTTATGCCGAGAATTCCGCTGCCGCAGCCCACGTCAATACAAACGCTGTCGGGCGTTAAGTATTTTTGCAGAAGTTCGACGCACATAGCCGTCGTTTCATGCTCGCCCGTGCCGAAAGCCATGTTGTTATCGAGTTTTACTATCTCTTCGCCCTCGGCTTTGTCGTATGCTATCCATTCAGGCACTACGACTATCGAGCCTATATGTATGGGGCGGAAATGCTTGCGCCATATCTCTATCCAATCGTCGCCCTCCACCACGCGCGTGGTCATCTCGAGAGAGCCGAGCGGCAACGCGCCGCCGCAGGAGGCGCTCATTTCCTCGATATCCCTCCTGATTTCGGGCAATTTTTGTTCGGTTATATCGACGGGAATAAAAGATTTTACGAGAACGTCGCCCGACGTATCGCGCGTAAGTTCGTCGTCCATGTAGTCCCAATACATGACCTTATCGTTCTGCAGCGCAATGACGTCCTTTACGTCAGATATTGCCACTCCGTAAGATGAGTATCGCCACATTATATCCGCAATAAGTTCGCTGCCCTCGGTAGAGGTATGAACCGTGATTTCCGTAAATTTCATATTACTTTTTTCCGTTAAAATTTATTTTTTATATTGTAACACTTTATTAAGCCTTTTGGCAAGCAAATAACAGAAACCCCGCGCTTGACTTAACCTTGACGAAAGCGTATAATTTTATTGCATGAGCGGCGGATTACTCATATCATGATAAGATTATTTCCGCCGCGCAAAATGATTAATTTTGGAGATTGCCCCCGATATATGATTGAATTAATGAGCAAATGCGACTTTGACGAGATGTTTGAAATAATGAGGCAAAGTTTCCCCGAAGACGAATACAGAGAGCGCGAAAAGCAACTTGAACTGTTTGACGACGAGAATTACAGAGTTTTTTGTTCGCGCACCGAAGATAGAAAGATTTCCGCGATAATGGCGGCGTGGAAAATCGAAGGCGGATATTTCCTTGAAAATTTTGCCGTGCGAAAAGATTTGCGCGGCAACGGACTGGGCGGAGCTTTTCTGGACGAGCTTACGAACATGCTTGACGGAATTATATGCCTTGAAGTTGAACTGCCCGAAAACGATATTTGCAGGCGGCGCATAGCATTTTATGAACGTCATTCGTTTTGCCTTAATGACTATGAATATTACCTGCCGCCGCTTACCGAAGGCAATGAACCTAAAAAACTGCTCCTCATGACGTATAAAAAGCTTGAGAGCAAGGCAAAGCTTGATAAAATAAAGCGCGCAATTCACCTCACCGCTTATAAGACGGACAAATATTTGTAACGCTTGCCTGACTGAGCTATATCAACTTAAATCCTGATATAAAGCAAGACTGATTGCAATTTTACATTTTCAAATTATTAACGAATATTAATTAAAATCAAGCCTGCGCAGACAAAGTCGGCGCAGGCTCTTTTAATATTTTGGCAAAATACCAGAACGGAATTTTCAGTCGTCTTTAAGGAACATCTGGCATATGGAAAGATTGAATTTAAGTTCTTTGAACTTATCCGTCTTGTCAAACGACAATCTGAGCGTGTCACCCTCGTTTGCCATAAACGCATAACCGCTGCTCATTCCAGCCGTGCAGGGCGGCATTGTGCGCCCTGTAACGCATATATCTTCACCGTTTATGCTGAGAATAAATTCCCCAGCTTCGCAAGCGCGGTTGACGTAACATACATTAATGTTTACAAAATAGAGCGCAGACTGATTCAATATTATTTTTTCGCCGCGAACTTCGAACGCTTCGCTCGGGTCGGGGTAAAAACTGTGGTCATTGAATTGCGCGTACTGCTGACCGGGTTCAATGCTTTCGTTTGCGATGAATACAGCGCCTACAGATACCGGCGAGCTGTCGCCGGGGTCGCCTTTTTCACCCTTTTCGCCCTTGTCGCCGCGAGGGATGTAAAAGTCGAAAACGTGATTATTGCCGCTGCCCGAATCCGTAACTGTGGCAAATGAACCTTCGTCCCCCGTCGTAGTTGTTCCGACTGCTAAAGTATCCGCCGTTCCGGTAGCGCCGTCAGTTCCAGCAGGTCCTGTAGGACCGGTTGCGCCCGTAGGTCCAGTCGCACCCGTGGGTCCCGTCGCGCCTGTGGGTCCCGTCGCGCCCGTAGGTCCAGTTGCACCCGTGGGTCCAGTCGCACCCGTGGGTCCAGTCACGCCCGTGGGTCCCGTTACGCCCGTGGGTCCCGTTGCACCCGTAGGTCCAGTTGCACCCGTGGGTCCCGTTGCACCTGTTGCCCCTGTCGGTCCCTGAGGTATTACAAAATCGAGAATATGCTGCGTGCCGCTGCCGACATCGGTAACAGATGCCTCGCTGCCCGGCTCGCCCGTAGTAGTTGTGCCTACTTCGACAGTTTCAGAAATACCCGTCGCGCCCGTGGGTCCAGTCGCACCCGTAGGTCCCGTTGCCCCTGTATTACCTGTAGCACCTGTGTTACCTGTATTACCTGTTGCGCCTGTCGCGCCAGTTATGCCCGTAAGGGTATAAACAGTGCGGGTTATAACTGTTTCGGAGCCGCAACAATGCGAACAACAACCGTTCCACTCATCGTCTTTGCAGAAACAGGGTATTATATTAAATTTTTTTATCATTTGATTTCTCCGTTTAGTTTTGAAGAGAGATAACGCTTATTATTTATATAAGATAAATCGTTCGGAAGAAATGAACCTGCGCGCTCGTTCCAGTCAAAGGCGGTTTTATAGTCGCCCAATCTGTCGTACACGACGCACAGACTTATGCAGGGAACGAAACCCGAATACCTTTCATCCACAAAGCCGCCGTCCTTTTCATTTTCACCGCAAGCGAGAGCCGCTTCATACCAGTACTTTGCCGCGTTGTAATCTCCGCCCGACAAAAATATATCTGCGAGCAGGCAACATTCCATTGCGCGCGGCGGAACATAAAGAAATGAACGCACGAGCGAGAGCCTTGCCGCCGACTGATTGCCCGTAGCGGCATAACAATAGTACAGCACGCGACAGGCTTCAGCCTTATTCTGCACCCAGCCGTCGCCATTAAGAAAATCGTTCAGCACGGCAATCGCCTGAGAGTACATTTTATTGTAATAAAGCTCCCTTCCGTAATAAAATTTCTGGCGTTCGTCCAAATATTCGCCTTTTGAAATATGTTTTACATATATCATGAGATTGCGAAGCGGGTCTGTAGGTCTGAGCTTTTTGTGCTCTATCGCCGCGGAAAAATACTTTATCTGTCCGCGCGGGGTTATCGCTTCGTGAACTGCGCCTTCCCACACAAAATTCATTGAACGCCGCAATATTCGTTCGCGGTAATACTTTAGGTCGCCGCTTTTATAAATGAGCATGGCAACGTCGAAATCTCCGACGGAAACAATGTCCTTTATCTGCGCGGCGTCGCTTTCGGAAATGACGTCGTCGGCGTCCAGCCACATGACAAAGTCGCCGTCTGCTAGCGAAAAAGAAAAGTTGCGCGCCGCGGAGAAATCGTCGCACCACTCAAAGTCGTACACCTCCGCACCAGCTTCTTCCGCAATTTTTTTGGTGTCGTCAGATGAACCCGTATCCACCACTATCACCCTGTCGGCGACCGTCTTTGCGCAGGCTACGCTGCGCGCGATAACGTCGCTTTCATTCTTTGCTATCATACATACCGTAAGCGTCATCTATATATTTTATGAAGTCTTTGCCCGCGGCGTTACGCCTTATTGCTAAAGCGCATTCCCCCCGAAAAAGCTGCGCGCCTGATTGCGCTTCATTTACGAAATTTTTAAGAATAATCGGCACATTTATTTTAATTGACCGAAAAAGCCGCGCAATGTATAATAATTTAAAAATAACAGAGGAAAAACAATGAGAAAGGCAGACAGAGAAATTAAAAATTTTGAAAACATTTTAGCCGTAATCGACAAGTGTGACACCGTGCGCATGGCGCTTAAAGACGAGCCTTACCCATACATAGTCCCGCTGTCTTTCGGATACGAAACGCAAAACGGCAAATTGTGCGTATATTTTCATTGCGCGACAGAAGGAAGAAAAGTTAACCTTATGCAATCGGATGAAAGGGTATGCCTGGAATGGGATATTTTTAACGGATATAAGCGCTCGCAACTTTCCATCACCGCCGACTACGAAAGCGTTATCGCAACGGGCATAGTCAAAAAATGCGAGGGCGACAATAAACTTAAAGGCATAAAGGCGCTGCTCGCGCACACTGGATTTGAAGATTATCCCGCAGAAAAATGCGCCGCGATGGATATCGTAGACGTATATAAAGTAGAATGCGATAACCTTACGGGCAAAAAGAGGTTTTTATAAAAATCATAAGCCGACCGCCCGACTGAGTTTTTAATCAAATGCCGCAGCAGTGTTTAAGCCGACTGCGGTAGCCGACTTCAAGCCGACTGTCGCAGTCGGCTTAATGCCGAACGCAGTAAATAACTTACACAAAGAATTACATTTTAATAAGGTTGAATAATAAAAGCCGCCGCGCGGAAAAAATTTTCCGCGCGGCGGCACAATTTTTATTGAATATTTTTATTGCCGTAAATCACTTGTTGCCGAAGAATTCGCGGTAGATAGCCGCTATGCACTTTTCCATTTCTTCGTTCTTGACGGCAACTATTATATTAAGTTCGGACGAACCCTGGTCTATCATCTTTACGTTTATGCCTGCCTCTGCAAGCGCCTTGAAGAGCCTTGCCGAAGTACCGATGGAAGACGACATACCGTGTCCGACGGTGGCGATGAGAGCAATGTTTTCGGACACCCTTATGAAGTCGGGTTCGGTTTCGCTCTTGATACATTCAAGTATTTGTTCGAGCTTGAAGCCGCTGAGCTGACTGCTTTCCACTACGACGGACATAGTGTCAATTCCCGAAGGGATATGCTCGACCGAAACGCCGAAACGTTCAAATACGGAGAGTACCTTGCGCACAAAACCTATCTCATAATTCATATGAGATTTTTCAATGAAAATAACCGTAAAATTCTTCTTGCCCGCAATGCCCGTCACGATGTTTCCGCTCGGTTTATACTGCGCGATGGGAAGAATGGACGTACCCTCGTCTTCGGGACGGAAGGTATTTTTGATTACTATGGGAATATTCGCCTTGCGTACGGGGAAAATACTTTCGGAATGGAGCACGTTTGCGCCCATATACGAAAGTTCGCGAAGCTCTTTGTACGAAAGACTCTTGATGCTCTTGGGACTTTCTACTATTCTGGGGTCGCAGGCGAGAAAGCCGGATACGTCCGTCCAGTTTTCGTAGACGCTCGCGCCGACTGCGCGGGCAACTATTGAGCCCGATATATCCGAACCGCCGCGCGAGAAAGTTTTTACCTTTCCGTCAAAGCCCTTGCCGTAGAAACCGGGAAATACCGCCTTTTCGCAGCCTTCGGTTGCGGCGGCTATCGCCTTATAGCTCTTAACGTCGTCGAAACGACCTCTTTCGTCGAAGAAAACTACGTCTTCGCTGTCGATAAACTTTGCGCCGAGAAGGTGAGCCATTACGACGGCGGAAAGATATTCGCCGCGCGAAGCCGTGAAATCTTCGCTCTTTTCAATATCGATGCGGGCTTCGGTTTCGTCGAGAACTTTAGCCATATCGAAATCGAGATTGAGCTCCTTTACTATGCTTTCAAAGCGCTTGCGAACTTCGGCAAACGCCGTCTTGCAGGTACCTTCGCTCTTTAAATCCTTAAAGCATTTGTAGAGCATATCGGTAACTTTTATATCGCCCGAAAAACGCTTGCCGGGTGCGGAAACGACCACGAAGCGACGGTCGGGGTCACTTTCTATTATCTTTCTAACATTGTTCATTACATGCCCGTCAGCCATTGACGTGCCGCCGAATTTACATACCTTGAGTGCCATAATTATTTAATCGCCTTTGCTTCCATATAATATCTTTTTTCGTTGCCGTCGCCCATAGAGAAAGTTTTTCTGGGCAGATTTCCGCCCTTTACTATGAGGCGGAACAAATCCTCTTTTTTTATTGCGGGCAACATTATACCCACGCCCTGATACGACAGCCTTTTGAGTTCGTCGTCGCCGTGAACGTAATCGACCTCGCCGCCGTTTCTTTGTATGAACGAAGAGATGTATTCGTCGAGCGCTTTTATGCCTTCGGGGATATTTTCGGGGAATTTTATAGCTCCCCTTCTGCCGCTTACCGCAACTACCGCCTTGCCGCTTCCGCCGAGATTTAACCCCTTCATGAACAAATCGGTTTTATCCGTCTTGACTATGCGGTGAATGGGTTCAAATTTGAGCGCCTCGTCGTAGATGTTTACAACTTCCACGAGCGCGTATCTCGCGGGGTGAACGGCGCGTTGTTCGGCGTTGAGCGTTTCCTTTATGCCGTCCCAGCAGGCTTTAGCCGTTGCGAGCGAGTGGTTTCCGTCGCCGACGGCAAACAAAAGTCTTTGGAACGAGCCGTATTTTGCATAGCAGCTCATGCCGTCGCACAGATTGTCGAACGCGTCTATCACCGCGTGAGGATTGGTTATGTAAGTACCCGTAAGATGTCCGCCGCCCATGTTGAGGTCGAAATCGTACAACACGTTGCCGCGCTTTACGGACGAGAGAACTTCGTTTTCCTTATCGTCGTATAAAAGCATTATATGCGGCAGCTCTATGGGCGCGTCTTTTCTTATCTGAACGCGGGGCGGAATTCTTTCCAGAATGGTCGCCTCCGTCGAGCGGATGAGCGCAGAGCTGCCTTTTTCGTATGAATAATCTTCAAGATCTACTGCAAGCACTATACCCGTGCGTTTGCCAGACTGCGTCGTTCTTTCGACGAGTATAAAACCGTCCTCCACGGCGCGGAACATGCCCGAGGCGAGGTAGGAATACATGGTTTGGTTTATTTTTTCAATGCGCTCTTTGGGTTTATCCGAAAGGTAAATTTCTGGAAGTATCAGTTTGAGCGCGGAGGGCTTGTCGCCGACGTAAGAATAGAGATTGCGCCAGTACTCTTCGTCCGAAGTGAACTGGTCGCAGGCGTTTACCGCCCAGGCAGACAAATCGTACGTGTTTGGCAGGAGAATGCGGGGAATTTTTATTGTGTTCATAAAATTTCCTCCTTAAGCGTTGGGCATGTTTATGAGTATAACCGCAACGGCGGCTATGACTAAGGCTAAAATTTTAATGTCGATGTTCTTCGTGAAGAACTCTTTAAAGAATTTTCCGGGTTTTTTCATATCAGTTCTCCGCGGTCAGATCAGACCAATAATACTGCGAAAGCGCGTTTTTGAGGTCGGCGTCGCTTGCATAGCGTTTTCTCACTTCGCCGTTCTTGACTATGGAAATTATGCCCGTTTCTTCCGAAACGACAATTGCCGTAACCGACGCGACGGAAGTTACGCCGAGCGCGGCGCGGTGGCGCGAACCGAGTTCCTGGGGAAGGTTATCGTTCTGAATTATAGGAAGAAAACAGCCAGCCGCATGAATTTTGTCGCCTTCTATTATCATTGCGCCGTCGTGCAGGGGAGCTTTGGGATAGAAAACCGCCTCTATCATGGGTGCGTTTATGTCGGCATTGATTACCGTACCCGAAGAAATTATACCCTCGGGCAGGTTGTCGTTGGACAGCACTATGAGCGCGCCGACGTTGCTCTTGGACATATCCTGTATTGCGTGAATTGTTTCCTGTATTATATTTTCGATATGACTTACGGTCATATCAGATTTGCCTATATGGTGCCTCGCGCCCGCGTCGAGCATGGAACGCTTTATTTCGACGTTGAACATGGTTATGACGGCGATTGCGACGAGGAATATGAGAATTAAAAGCGTCTGCGAGGTGATGTTGTCCGAAAAGGAGCATGCGATGCCGAATACTATTACAGAACCGCAGACGATGGCGATGAATTTACCGCCCTTGTTCTCCTTGAGTACTTTGAAAACGAGATAAAAAAGAACGGCAAAAGCTATGAACTGAACCGCATACGTCCAGTCCATACCGTTCCACATACCCACGAATTTATTTCCTATTTTTTCCCACATGGCGGCTCTCCGAGTAATTTTTATTTACCCGCGCGACTTATGCGCGCCTATAAAATTATTATATTATGTTTTGTAATAAAAATAAAGCGTTTTTTCCCTCAATATTTGACGCAAAGGGGCAATATTTGCCTTTAACGGCTTCAGCCGAGCAAAACTTTGGCGACGGCACAGTCGAACGCGCCCTCGGGCGTGAGTTTGCCGCTCCTCATCGCAGCAGAAAAGTCGTAGAGCGCGACAATGAGTTTTTCCAGTTTATCCCTGCCGATATTCGCCGCCTGTTCGCGGCTCTTTTTCACGCCGTATTCCTTCATTTTCATAGAGGACGCGAGCGCCGCGTCGCTCTGAGGGGAAGAAAGAATTATCAGAAGATTTTTAAAATACCTGTGCAGCGAAGATATTATAACGTTGCCGTCCGTTCCCTTGGACAGCATATCGGAATAAATTGCGCAAAACCTTGCATAATTTTTGCGGGCGAGAGCTTCGGTCATCTCGTATATTCGGTAATCGGCGTCCTTGTAGACAAGCTCGCATACGTCCGCGCGCGAAAGCTCGCTCTTGCCGTAAGCGATGAGCTTTTCCGTTTCCTTGCTCACCCTCGACATATCGCAAAGACAGAACGCCGCGACGTCGCGGCAGGCGTCCGCTTCGGCTTTCACTCCCGCTTTTTTGAGAGTAACGTATACCCAGCGAGTAACCGTTTCCTCGTCAGCATGGGAGCAATCGACGTAAGTTATGCACTTCTTTCTTTTAAGGTCCGCGCCCTTGCCCGCCGTCCTGTTCACTATGATGAGAATTGTGCTTTCGGGACAATTTTCAAACGCCTGCTTTAAGTTCTTTTCGTATTCCTGTTCCGTGGGAAAAAAGTCGGTTACCTTTATTATGCGCTTTTCCGCCATAAACGGGAAAACAGTCATGGCGGAAAGGAGCAAAGACACGTTTTTACCCTTTAGATCTGCGCCGTCGAACGAAACGAAATTAAGCTCCGGCATGGTCAGAAAGGCGGCTTTTATCTGCTCTTCGCCGTGCATGGCAAAATAGGCGTCTTCGCCTTCGAGAAGGTAAATACGCCTGTCGCAAGATGTTATGTCGTTTTTGAGTTCGGTATATTTCATAATTTTTCCGCCGCTCGTCTTAGCGCTTTACTGCGCGGGAACAAGTCCCGACAGCATTAGTTTACCATTATCGGCGATAAATTGCAAGCATCCCTGCGAATAAACGTCGTAATCGCCGCCCGCGCCGTCGAAACATACAACTGTCGAAGCAGCACCTCCATAATTGCTCCGGCATATAAGCAAATCTGCGGCGGCGTTTTGCGAATAACTTCCCGCGCTGACGACAAAATCCACGCCGTTTACGCTCGCACGCAAAGTATATGAATTTATAAAGGAATATTGCGTTCCGCACAGTTCGAAAGCGCTTTCGTAGTGCGCCGTACAGCCATAAGGCGCGGGAACATTTATGCAATCGGGCGAGAAATATGCGTCGGTAAAGTCGTAATCAAGCTCATAGATATAGTCCGCCGCGCTTTCGCCGCCGAGTATTATTACTTTATCCGCGCCGAGCGGACAATAGCGGTTTATGAACGACGAAAGTCTGCCCGAATACATTCCGTCCGTAACGATGAGAACGCTGCCCTCGTCGCTCCGCACGAGAACCATTCCCCCGTTATAGTAAGCGCCCACTATTATGCGCGCAGAACTGCCGTAAACGACGCCGCCGAGCACGGTGAAAGTTATAAAGCACGCCGCACACACGGCGCAAACAGCGGCGCGGATAGTGCGGGTAAAATTAAATTTATCCGAAAGGGCGAATATCGCGATGAATATAAACAGCGCCACCCACCAGCCGCCGAAACCCGAAATGAGCGCCTTTTCAAAGCCGCAGCTGACGAAAAAGTTTATCACGGCGGAGAGCGGCAACATTGCAAAGGGCATGAGCGCCACGAGCGGAGCGATTACAGCACATATTACGGCGACGGCAAAGGAAATTACGTACAGCGCCGACAACAGCGGAAGAACGAAGACGTTGAGAATTATTCCCGCGCCGGACACATAGCCGAACGTAATCAAGAGCGCGGGAAAAGTAGCCGCCTGCGCGCCCGCGCTTACGGCTATTCCGCCGCACATACCCTGAGGAAGTTTGGTCCTTAAAAGCAGTCTTTTTACGTTCGGCGAAAGAAAAATTATGCCAAGCATGGCTGAAACGGAAAGCACGAACCCGACGTCGAAAAGGTTTAAAGGGTTAATGAGCAGCAATATTATGACGGCGAGCGAAAGAGCATTAAGTCCGTCGTATTTTCTGAATAATAGTTTTGCCGCAGCCGCGACGGTACACATAACCGCCGCCCTTACAGAAGACGGCGTAAAGCCGCACACTCCCGCATAGAAAAAGATTAAAATTATAATTGCTGCAAAAGATACTTTTTTGTTGATTTTTAAAAGCGAAGCTACAGCGGACAGCAAACCGAACAGCACGCCTATGTGCAGTCCAGACACGGCGAAGACGTGAGCCACTCCGCCGTAGCGGAAAGACGAGAGCGTCTGCGAGGACATATCCCCCGTGTCGCCCGTCAGCATGGCGTAGGCTACAGAAGCCGTTTCGTAGTCGCAATTTTCAAAAAGGACGGCATATATGCGCCCGCGAATGCTGCCGAACAGCGAAAACGAATACGTCGATTTAATTTCCCCCTGCGCCGTGCCGTAGTACTTTATGCCGTCCGCCGCGCGATAGTTAAGCTCGCCGTAAACAAACAGATCGTACTTTTCGACAGCGACGCGAGCCTGCACTTTATAGCCCGTCGCTATATACCCGCCAGCCTTATCGTCCGCATAAATTATTATATCTCCGTCTAGAGCGCCATATTCCGAAACGGCGTTTTCAACGATGAAATAGACGCTTCCCGAAGAGGTTTCGCCCATGCTCTTGACATCGCCCGAAACGGTTGAAACCGCGCCCGTTTCGACGACGGAATTATTATATGAGTACAGCACACCGCCCGAATAAAAGACGCCCGTCAAAAAAGCTGCGCACACCAGCGCGCACGTTACCATGGCTCTCCACTCCCTCGTAACCACAGCGCAGACAATAAAAATTACGGCTGTGAATGGCACAGCCGCAATTAACCATGTAAAATCTGCGCGATAAGCCGCAAAGGCGTACGCCGCCGCAATTCCCGCGGCGAGCGAGAGAGCGAGCGCGAAAGGCAATCTGAAATTTGCAAGTTTGTACGCCTTTTTCATCTTTAGTGCGGCTTACGTCAGCCGAGCGAAATTTTATCCGAAATGCTTCTTATGAACAGTCCCGTGCGCACGCCTTCGTCTATGCACGCACTGACCATGGCTACAAGTTTATCCGACGTTCTGGGTACGCCGAGCTGTTTTATTACGGTAGTAACGAGTTCGTCGGAATACATGCTTACCTTGTCGAAGAGTATCGCCTTTATGAGCGAAATTACGTCGAACGGCGTAAAATCTGTGTCGGAAGTGCGCACCTGTCCGTTGCTTTCCACGCGGTATCTTTCGTATTCGAGAACCTTTTCGTTCTTGTAATAGTAGGTATTTGACAACATGTTTACGCTCTTGAAAGCGCACGCCGCAATGAGCGTGGAAAGTTTGCCTTCGAGCTTGGAGCCATATTTGGTTATGCCGAACGCCGAAAGAACGCGCTTTATCAAAAATTGGTGAGAAACGGGTTCTTCCGCAGAAACAACCGCGCGTATCGCCTTTATTATATCGGCGTCGCACTCGCCCGAAAGTATAGAGGCGGGGTCGACAACCTTTTCTTCGAGCTTGGCAAAGCGGTAGGAACGCTTGTACGTCGTAGCCGTCGCCTTTGCGGTCGAAGTGAGCTTGTCGAGGTATTCCTTTATCTTTTTGATTTCTCGCTTGGGATTGTTGAAGAAATTGATGGAATACAGCCTTATGACGTTCCAGTTGTTGCGCTTGAGCGTCTGCACCTGCATTACCGAGCGGTCCTTTACGGAGAAATCGGTAGTGCCGTCGCAAAGAATGGCGAGGATAAAATTGTGTTTGTTCTTGGGGTCTACGACGCCTACGTCTATCTTGAAATCGGAAACTCCGACGTCGCAACGGCACTCGTAGCCGTAGGAAGAAAGTTCCGCCGCCACGTACTTGCCTATGCTCTTCTTGTTTATTATCATCTCGTCGCTGGGTGCGGCAATCGTCGTTCTGCCCTTTTCGGCAAATTCGAGGAATGCCTTAAGCCCCGCAACGCCGCGGGATGTAGTGCGCGACAAATCTATCATGGAATAGCGCATGGACGAGAAGATTATCATCTCCTCCCTCGCGCGCGAAACGGCAACGTTAAGTCTGCGCCAACCGCCGAGCTGGTTCAAAGGTCCGAAGTTTAAGGAAATTTTGCCCATTGCGTCCGGTCCGTAGCACACGGAAAAGAGTATTACGTCCCTTTCGTCGCCCTGAACGTTTTCGAGGTTCTTGACGAACAGCGGTTCTTCCCTGTCGTAAGCCGCTTCCTCAAGCCCCTTTTCGTTGAGGCGCTTGTTGAGAAGTTTTTCTATATAAACCTGCTGAGGCGTGGAGAACGTTACTATGCCTATGCTCGAATTGCGCGAGTTTGCGTCCTTGAGGCGGGCAATGACCTCTTCCACCAGAGCCTCCGCCTCCTGCCTGTTGCACTTTGTTCCGCCGCGCTCGTACACTCCGCCAGGAATATAGCGCAGCTTAACCCTGCTGTCGAGTGCGTCGGGCGAAGGGAACGTGCAGAGCCTGGACGAATAGTACATGATATTGGAGAACGCGATGAGGCTTTCGTGCTTGGAACGATAATGCCAGTTGAGGTGCTTTTCGGGTATGCCGAGAGCGAGGCAGTCGTCGAGAATGCTGTCCAGGTCCTCCGCTTCGAGGTTGTCCTCGTCCGTTTCCATATTGACGAAGAATGACGTAGGCGGCATCTGCTTGGGGTCGCCGACAATTATCGCGCTCTTTGCGCGGGCAAGCGAAGGCACCGCCTCGCACGTGGGCATCTGCGACGCCTCGTCGAAGATTACTATATCGAACAGCTGCGGGTCGGGCGGGAGATACTGCGAAACCGTGTAAGGACTCATCAGCATGCAGGGCGCAACGACTTTTAAAAGTTCGGGGAAGTCGGTTAAAAGACTGCGCAGGTTAAAGCCGCGCATGTTGCCCTTTATCTGACGGTTGAACGCCATAAGTTCGAGCGCGAGCGGACCTTCCGTCTGCGACGAGGGCAGGCGGGAAACGAGGTCGTGGCGTATCTTGGAGCGGGTGAGCGAAGTGTATTCTTCTATTACCTGCGAGAAATTCTGCGCGGTTTCGTCGAGCAGAGCCGCAGAGAACGAAGCCAGCGCTTCGTCCGCGGGTATGTTGGTCTGAATGAAGTTGCGGTAAACGTTCTTGCGGAATGCCGAAAGAATTTTTTCGCCGCTTATCTGTCCCGACTCCATGGCGTCGGTTATGAAGGTAAGTCCGCTTTCGTTGAGCTTCTTTGCCGTCGCCTTGTACATGCACCATGCGGGAAGCATGTCTATATTGTCTATGAGCGCGGAACACTTTGACGTGTAGAAGTCGAAAACATCGTCGTCGCCGACTATGTTCTTATCCGACCTGATTACCTTAAGGAAGTTGTCGCACGCCTTAACGAACGCAACCGCAGCGGAAATGAAGCCTGTAAGCAGCGGCTGAAGATAGCCGTCAGCCGCGCGTGCGCACACGCTGTTGAACGCGTCGCCGTTGTAGTCCATGAACACGCTCGCACAGCTTTCGTGCAGCGAATAGATGGGGCGCATGTAGTCTTCGCGCTTTTTGTCGTTTATGCTTCCGCCTATGCCGACGAACGCCGAAGAAAGGTTGGTAAAGCCTAAAATTTTGCGCTTTGCCTGCTCTATTTCGTATGCGCGCTTAACCCACTCAAGCTCTTCGCTCTCCGCAAGCGGCGTGCGCGAGCAGCGGTTTATCTTTTTGATAACTGCCAAAAGCACCTTGGACGAGCGGTAATTTTCGCCCCAGTTTTCAATTTCGCTGTCTATATCGTCGGCAAGTTTTCCGATGTCGGGCAGCGTTTTGAAACGGGTAAGCCAGTTGTTGACCTCCGCGTCGTAGCGCAGGTTGGCGTTATAGAATACGTAAAAATCACTCTCGTCGCAGCTGAAAAAGTTTTTAAGCCTGTCCTCCTTGAGCACCGTGGCGATTTCAATGAGATTTTCGAGCTTTTTTGAAGTGAAAGCCGAAATTTTCTGATTGAACGTATCGAGGAAAAGTCCGAGATAATTTTTGAGGTGCTTAAGCTCCGCAAGCACGACTTCCGCCGAGCAGAGCACGGAGGCAAGCACGCTTTCGTTGCAGACGGAAATATTTACGCCGGCAAACGGCGAACGGTAGACGCCGCCGCATTCCTTGGCGGCTGCCTGAGCGGTTAAAAGCATGTTTTCGCACTCGGCAAGCTTCTTTGCCGTGAGGCGGTCATAGAAAGTTGACTCTATGTTTACGAGTTCGGGCGCGTTCTTGTTCTGAAGATAATAAATTATGCCCTCGTACACCGAAACGCCCAGACGGCGTTTTTTGTGAAGCGCCGCAAGCGGCTTTTTGAGCTGAGCCCTGTCCTCCTCTATCTTCTGCGCGCACGCAATGAACTTTTCGTCCGTGAAATCGTCCGTCAGCGACAGAGTTTTTTCTATGGAATGGGCAACTTCGCTCTTGCTTGTCGTCTTGCCGGAGTGCATTTCAAGGCAGAATTCGCCTATGCCTATCTCGTCCAGACGCTTTTTAACGACGTCGAGCGCCGCCTGCTTTTCCGCGACGAACAGAACGCGCTTGCCCGCGTCCACGGCGTTGGCGATTATGTTTGTTATCGTCTGGCTCTTGCCCGTTCCGGGAGGTCCGTGAAGAACGAATGTCGTACCCTTTGCCGATTCCGACACGGCGGCGTACTGCGAGGAATCGCATGGAAGGGGCGTAAGTATTTCAAGAGGGTTGCTGTCGTCCTCGCTCACGCCCGCAAGTTTGTTTTCGCCCAGCCTGTTGGAATTGGTCAGAAGGCTCATTATCAGCGCGTTGTTCCTGTAGACGGGCATATTGTTCTTTACGTCCGACCACATGGCGTAGCGCGCGAAAGTGAACTGCGCGATATAAATATCCTCGAAGACCATCCAGCCCTTCATGTTGGCAGTCTTGGAGCGGATAACGGCTAAAATTTCGAGCGGCTTTAAGTTTTTGTCTTCAAGTCCCCTTATGTCTATGCCGAACTGACCCTTCAAAAATTCCAGAAGGGTGGTATTTACGTGGAAATCTTCGCCAAGCTCCGCCTCTATGCCCTGAGTTTTTGTCTTTTTGAGGCTGACGGGCATTAAGACGAGGGGCGCATACTTGAATTCGCTTTCGTCGCCCGACTTCCATTTGAGGAAACCTATTGCGAGGAAAAGCGTGTTTGCTCCCACTTCTTCCTGCGTGGAACGAGCCTTTCTTATGAGCGTAGTCGCGTTCTCGAGCAGGCTTTCGCCGCGGGTATATGAGCGGACTATGCCCTGTCCGAGTTCAATGTTTATAAGTTCGGAAAGCGTTTTGAGTTTCTGACCTCCGCCGAAGTAGAGCGCCGTTTCGAGCGTGTTGGCATTGGGCTGTATGACGAGCTTGTCCCTGTCGCCAAGTTTTTCGAGGAAGGACGCCGCGTCGCACGTTAAAAGATGAATGCAGTCCCTGCGGTACCTGAACGCGAGAAGATTGTTCTTGAGCGACAAATCGAGCAGGCGCCTTTCCCAGTTTTTATCCTTGGAAGCGCTTCTGCCGAGGTCGAGTTTGTCGGCATCGATTATGTCCTTGGGACGCTCGTCGTAGGAAAACTGTCTGTCGCCGAGAATTTCGTACGAAGAACCGTTTTTTACTTTTATGGGCATGGGGAACACGCCGCCTATGCGGCAACGCTTTATGTCCAGACAGCCTTCGAATTTCTTTGCGTTGAGCGCGGAAACAAAGTGCGCCGCCGCAGTGGTAAAACTTGCGTTTTTATGCGCGAAAAGGTCGTCCACGTCGACGATTGCGAGGTTATTGACGCCGTCGGCGACGTATCTTTCTACAACCGACATATCGTCCTGCAATGTGGCGGTAAAGCAGCTTTCATACAGCCATACGCCCACGCCGAGCTTGGTTTTGCCGAGAACGATGACCGGATTGAGTTTGGCAGCTTCGAGGCAGGAAGCTGCAAAGCACGCCATTGCTATGGGCGTTGCCACCCTCGCTTCGACGATGTCGCTTACGTTGCCTATCTGCACGATACCGGATATATCGCTCTCCGCCCCTCTCTCTATGTTGAGGTTTCTTATAGCCGAAAAGATGGAAGCGAGCGCGCCGCGCACGGCGTTTTTATCGTTGCCCGCATAGCCCGAAAATTCCTGTGAAAAGCCCCATGTTTTGAGCTGAAGCCCCGCCTCGGCGAGTACTTTCTGACAGTCGGGAAGTTTGGGTCTGACGTGCGCGGAAAGCATTTCGGTATGCCCCGAAATACCGCTCCACGTATCCATGGGAAGGGCGGTAACGTCTGCCGAAATTGAGCCTATTTCCTTCTTGCCGCAGGCGACGTTGACGAACACTTTGTGTTCTTCCGCCTGCTGAAGGTCGGCGAGGAATTTGGGGTTGAGAAGGTTGGGCGATTTTACTTCCGTGCTGCTGCTTGCAGGTATGACGGGAAGGTTGATCTGCGCGGGCATGATGAGCGCGCAGTCGCCCGAAACGCTTATGGTGATATTTTCAATGTCGTCTTCCCCGTTGTTGTAAACGCGGAATGTGGTGAACAGCGGAATTCTGTTGAAATACGCGGCATAGGACACGGCGTTTAAAAGTTCGCCGTCGAGTTCTATCGCGTCAAGTTGTGGCTTTGTGTTTTTGTTTGCTGGCATATCTGTTCCCCGATTGTAATTATTTACCTTTCGATTATACCACAAATATCGGCGATATACAATCTTTGGGACGCAAAAAATTTGCACTTTAAAGTTTTTAACTTTAACCGCGACAAAATATGACTATTTTTTGCGCGTTTTTAAGGCTTTTATCGACAATAAAAGCCCAAAAGCGCCAGACGCGAAAGAAAAAATCAATTAAGCCATAAAAATACACACGCATTGACAATGGACGCTATACTTTGAAAACGTCGCAAATCTGAACTACAGAACACAGAAAAGCTGAAATAAAAAAACTTAAATTGCCGCGATTTAAAATTCACCGCTTAAGAATAAAATTTGGCGCGGTTGCCAAAGCAACCGCGCCCATTATTATCATTTTTTTTAAGATTGAACGGCACATATATCCGTGCCAATCAGCAAATTAAATAAGGTCAGTCCTTCTTTTCCTGCACATCTTTTTTCTTTCTGGAAAATATCTTTTTGGACATTCCGCCGATTACCGCCGTCAGCTTTTGTCCGAACAGAACGTTGAGAACGACGAGAATAACGGTAAATATAGTTATCGCGAGCGCCTGATAAGGCGGGGTTACTATATGCCCGAAAAAGTCGAGATTGTAGCCGAAATTGCTTGTGAGCTGGTTCATGAGTTCTGCGCCCGAACCCGGCATTATGCCTACAACATAGTTGGTCATCTCGGCGATGGCGTCAGACATGAACGCATACCTGAACAGCGCGCAGCAGTAAGTTCCGGGGACGAAGCCGCAGAGGTACTGAACGGCATAAGGCATCATGAAAAGGGGCATATATGCGCCGATGAGGAAGCCTATCGCCGTAGAAAATATTGTTATTATGCTCGCCATGGTGGAATCGTGCGAAATAAACGAACAGATAAACACCGTGAAGAGAACGGAGTTTATTGTCGAATAAATAAGCACGCCGAGAATGGAAACTATTGACGAAAATGTCATTATAAGTTCGCCGAGGCAAGCAAGATAAATAAAGCATGCCGCGAGGAATATAAAACATACCGCAAAAGTTATTATGAAGTTTGAAAGGAAATAGCTGAGTATTAAAATATTTGAAGAAACGGGCGAGGACGCAAAGTCGCGGTTTATGCCGTTTTCCTTGTCGCTTACGGTAATCGTATTTATCTGGAGCGACACGGTTATGGTACACATTGCTATAATTCCGCTGAGCATCCAAGAATCTATGAGCGTGTAGACGTACGACATGAGTTTTTTGTCGCTAGCCGAAAGTCCGTATTTTTCGAGCACCGGCTCTATGGTCATAAGTTCGAGGTCGCGCAGGAAAAAGATATAAATTACGAAAATGATGAAAGGCACCATCATCGTATAAAAGACGCGCATGCGATTGTTTATGAATACGAGCAGATGCCTCTTTGTGAGACTTTTAAGCTGCTCGAAATAATTCTGCTTAGTCCTGAGCATTTTCTTCCTCCGCGCCTTCTTCCTGCGCAACAGTCATATCCCTGCCCGTTACGTTGAGGAAAACGTCGTCCATTTTTCCCTTTAAAATCTCTATGTCGCCCGTATATTCGGGATAGTCTGCAATGAGTTTTTTAGCCGAAGCCGTATCGGCTATTTTTATGCGGTAAGCCGACTGTTCCCCGTCGTAAGAAAATTCGTAGCCGTCTTTTTTTAGCGACTTTTCAAACTTATCGCTCGCGGGCATGTAACTTACGAGAACGTCGAAAGAATATGCGTTTTTAAGCTCGTTGGGCGTTCCGCGGGCTATAATCTGCCCCTTATCCATTATTACGACGTCCGTAGCAAGCTCGGCTTCCTCCAGATAATGGGTAGTGAGAAAAACGGTCATGCCCGTTTCGTTCCTTATTTTATCTATGAGCGACCACACCGCCTGCCTGTTTTTGGGGTCAAGTCCCGTTGTCGGCTCATCAAGAATGAGCAGTTTGGGACGGTGAACCATCGCCCTCGCTATATCCACCCTGCGCATCTGTCCGCCGCTGAGATTTTTTACGGGGCGCTTTAAGATGGGACCGAGCTCTAAAAGTTCTATTATGTCCTTTATGTTTTCGGCTTTCTGCTTTTTGTCTATGCTGTAAAAAGCCGTGCGTATCTGCAAATTCTGCAAAACGGTAAGCTCTTTGTCGAGTACCGACGTCTGAAAGACGATGCCTATCTGCCTTTTTATGTCTATGGGCGCTTCGTCGAGGTTTTTGCCGTCGACGATAATCGTGCCGGCGTCCTTATCGAGTATGGAACAGATTATGTTTATAGTAGTCGATTTGCCTGCGCCGTTGACGCCGAGAAAAGCAAAGAGGCTGCCCTTGGTTACATTGAACGAAATGTCGTTGACAGCCTTTACTTTGCCGTATGATTTTGTCAGATTTTTAATTTCAAGTGCGTATTCTTTCTGCATATATTTTATTCCGAACTGAGTTAATTATTTTGCGAAATCATATTGCTCGGCGAGCCTGTCGTATTCTTCGTAAATGTCGTCGAAACAGAATATTTTCAGCTTGTTATGTACGTTCTCCCTGTCCGTCTGCTTGTAATTGTACAGTTTGAAAAACGGACCGTACCACTTCATGCCGCGACAGAAATGCTTTATTACGGTATCGGGACGTATTTCCCTCTGTTCGTTGAACGCCCTCGGAAGGTAAAGTTTTCTTTTTGCGAGTTTGTTTAAAGAACTCTGGTCGGGCATAAACATTCTGCGGTTCATAACCTTGTCGCGCACCCTGCCAAGAAGGTCTGTTCTGCGGCAACGATCCATATTCATCAAAAGCACGCCGCTGTTGCAATAATTTTTGTTTATCCAGAAAGACCCTTCCTTGTCCTTCACCGCACCGAACTCGTAATCTTCTATGTCGTATTTCCAAAGCTTTACTATGTCGCCGCAACACATCGTGTCGGTATCGAGGTAAATAAGTTTATCGGGAAGGTCGTACTTATCGAAAAGCAGACGAAGCAACGCGTAGGGCGTATAAAATCCTTTCTCGTTTTTGCCCCCGACGAGGCTTATGCGGTATTCTTCTCCCGCGTCGACGAGGACTGCGTCGCTCTTTTCGTTCTTTCTGCGAAGAACTTCCTTTATAATGTTCAGCTGATTTTCGGAAATGGGCGTGAACGCTTGGTTTACGTCCGTAAGGTCCATGGTAAAAATTCGGATGGTTACGGGATTTTCCGTGTGTCTGATTATCGACAGTACGGAAAGCAAAATCTGGGGAAAGACGTTTTTATTCCCGCAATAACAAATCTGAATGTTTTCTTTTTCGCGATTGCTTTCGTCCATTGTCTTTTCCCCTCGTATTTGTTTTAACGCTTTTATATTATCATATAAAATTTGTTTAGTCTATCTTTTTTCGACAAAATGTCGCTTAATCGTCGTTCAATTAATAACGGCAAGTTCTTTGAGCGCCCTTGTGTAAGCGATATATTTTTCATTGACGGACATATCGCCGTCGACGACGGCTACGGCGGTGAATTCCAAGCCCTTGCTCTCGTAGACCGTCATGATGTTTATCTTCTTTTTGGAAATGACGCCCGTTTGCCGAACGACGTTATAAGCCTTGCGCGTATATGATTGCAGGTTGGCTTCCGAAGTTATTACGGCGCGCAGACCTTTTTTGTCCGAAAGATACCTTCCTATGCTCTTGGGCGCGATTTTTTCCACCTCTTCGCCGGAAAGCCCGACGGGCTGCATGTCTATTCCCAGATTGGCGGAGACGTAATCGACTATCTGGTTGGTATTGCGGTAATTGCGGGTTATGTCGTAAACCTCGTAACCGAGCTGCGACCAGTCGCTCACGCCGCGGAAAGGCGTTATGTTCTGTTTGAGGTCGCCGAAGACGTTGAAACACGCCTCAGAATTTACTTTTTTTAAAATTTCGTACTCTGCGGGGGAAATATCCTGCGCCTCGTCCACAAAGACGAAAGAATACTTAGGAGAAAGGTTATAGCCCAGCGCGCACAGAAGGGCGCACAGGCAATAAATATCCGCCCTGCAGAACACCTTGTTGGACACGCCGTATTTAGCCTTTATGTTTTTTACCGTCTCCTTATAGAAGAAACGCGCGATGTCAACCGTGTCTTCGCACTTTCCTATACGCACGAGATAGCCTTCACCGTGAGCAACTTCCGCAAAATCGAAAGTAACCGAAAAATCCGAAAGAATGCGTTCGATGCGGGATATTGCCGCATCAATCTCGTTTTTAAGCTCCTCGCGCTTTGAAATTCTTTCGGCGTAAGTGAACTCTTCCTTGCCCGCGACTATTATTTTATAGCGCTTTAAATCAACTATTTCCTTTTCTACTGTCGCATGCAGCGAGCGCAGATCTTCTATCGCCGTAAGGCAGATTTTTTCGCCGTAGCGGCGGATAAACCTGAGCGATTTGTAGAAGGACAAGAACTGCTTGTAAAAATAGAAATAGCCGTTCATCCTTGCGTCGCCGACGTTGACGGCGAGGAAGTCTTTGACCTCGTAAACGCAGTTGAAGAGCGCGCGCATCTGCTTGGTATAATAAAGCCCGCCGTCGCGCTTTTCCTTTATTTCTCCGAGCACGCACCTCCTCACCCTCAGCGAGGCGTTTTTGATGTGTTCGTATTCCCTTATCTGTCTTTCGCAGGACGAAGCCACTCCGTCGATGAGTTCGCTTCCGTTTTCGCGCGAGAGCATGGAACGCACACTGTCGAAAATTTTGGAAAGTTTTTTGTTTATGTCTGCAACAAAGCGAGGCGAATACACGTAATTAAGATATTCGCTGTTTACCTGCATATGATAATCAACTTTGCCCGATATGTCTATACCCTGGTTTTTGAGCATGACAAGAAAATAGTTGTCGAGCGTTGTCGTCTTAACTTTTTCCAGCTCCAGCACCTGGGCAAGTTCGTCTATGAACGCATTGAAACTGTCCGAAGGCGTGATGACGAGGACGTTGGAAGGTTTTATGCTCTCGTTATTGTACATGAGATATGACAACCTGTGGAGCATTATCATAGTTTTTCCCGAACCAGCCACGCCCTGCACGACAAACTGCGCATTTTCGGGCGCGGTTATAATTTCGTACTGTTTTTCCTGAATGGTCTCTATTATGTCGCAGATTTCCTGCTTTTCCTTTCGGCTCTTTAAAATATCCTTTAAAAACGGGTCGAAAATGACAGACTCGTCCCTGCCGCCTATCTCCTCCTTGGTGAGATAATCGCCGAGCGAAAGATATTCGTTCTGGAAACCCGCAAGTTTGCCGTTATGCACCCTTAAAGCCCTGCGCAGAATGAGTTTGTAATTGAACTCGTTTATCGAAAAGTTGAGGCGGCTCTTCTGGTAATACTTTCTGGCGAGCGGCGCGCGCCAATCGACTATTTCCAGCGCTTCGTCGCCCTTTTTGCCGATGTAATAACTGTTATAGCCGTCATTATCGTCGAAAAGGTCCATGCGGGCGAAATAAGTTTCGGTGAAAAAGCATTTATAGCTGTCTATCTGCCGCCTGTAACCCGCAATCTGCGCGTTCAGCTCCAAAACCTGCCTGTATTTTTCGGCGGTGTAGTCGGGCGAAGACTGAAGTTCGTCCCTCTCCCTGACGCAGGCTGCGATTTTGTCGAGATACTTCTTTACATATACGATTTTGAGCATGAGAAGAACCGCCCCGAGGTGCTCTTCCTCGCAGCGCGTCTGCTTTTCTTCGTCCAGAAGGTCGAGATAAAAGTTTTTATCCGTCTCTTTGGAAGGACTTATTAATTTTTTGAGTTGCTTTAAATCTGCCATATATACGTTGCGGTTTTTTCTTAACGCTCAAACCGTTCATATTATTATAGCATGACTGCGCATAAAAATCAAGCCCCGTCTTAAAATGGTGATTTAAGAGACAAAACACTACATTTTTGTAGCATTTTATGTATTTTTTGTCACTTTTTCCTATAAATAAGCGCGGCGGGCAAAGTTTTAAAGAACTTTGCCCGCCGCGCCTTGACGCCTTGCGCCTTTAAATATTATTCAAAGCAATTTTAAATATCGGTCTTGCCCGTACGGCAACCGAAATTATCTTCGTATTTATTTATGCACTTATCTATCACGGCGACGGCTTCTTCCCTGTCGCAGATTTCGTTTACGCGCGTAACTTTCTGCTCGAGATATTTGTAGACCTCGAAAAAGTGCATCATTTCGTCGAAAATGTGCGCAGGCAGAGCGCGTATGTCCTGATAATCTTTATAATTGGGATCGCTCACGGGTACGGCGATTATCTTTTCGTCGTATTCGCCGTTATCCACCATCTTTATTACGCCTATGGGGCGGCAGGTAACGAGCGTCATGGGATAAACCCCGTCCGAACACAGCACCAGCACGTCCAGCGGGTCGCCGTCCTCGGCGAGCGTGCGCGGTATAAAGCCGTAGTTTGCGGGATATACCGTGGATGTATACAGCACCCTGTCCATTCTTAAAAATCCCGTCTGTTTGTCGAGTTCGTACTTTGTCTTGCAGCCTTTGGGAATTTCTATAAGGGCTTCAAAAAGACGTGAAGTTATGCGGCTCTTGTCAATGTCGTGCCAGATATTCATTTTATTCTCCGTGAAACCGCGGAGCGGTTATTTAAGTTTATTTTTTATGCACGCCTCGTAGGTAAGTACAGTTGCAGCCACGCCAACGTTGAGGCTGTCGCACTTGCCGAGCATGGGAATGGCAATCATGCTGTAATCGCCGTCGTACCACTCTCTTGCGATGCCGTACCTTTCGCTGCCAACCACGAGGGCGGCGTTTTTGCCGAAAGGCTCGTCATAGTAAAATCTTTCGGCGCGCGTATCGGCGAGATAGATTGTAAAGCCGTGCGCTTCGAGCCAGACTCTGCACTCGGCGACCGAACCGAATTCAAACGTTGGTACGGTTAAAATTGCGCCCTGGCTCGATTTTATGAGTTTGGGATGCGTCATTCTGACTTTGCGGTTGCAGAAGAACACTCCGTCCGCGCCCGCGCCGTCCGCCATGCGCAGCATAGTGCCGGCATTGCCCGGAATTTCGACGCCGTCGATTATTAAAATTACAGCCTTGCCCGAGGGGTTGAAATCGGCAAGGTTGCGCCTGGGAAGAGCCGCAAGAGCCATTATGCCGTCGGGCTGACCTTTTTCCGAAATTTTTTCGTAAGTTTTTGCAGATACGGAAAAACGCAGGGGCGTGCGCTCCGAAAGGTTGCGTATGAGCGCCATGACTTCGGGTGTGCGCACGTGCTCGGGGCAGACTATGAGCGTTTCTATCGGCGTATCGAATTTAAGGCACATTCCCGCCAGCCATATACCCTCCGCCACGAACAATTTTTCGGGATTGGGCTTGCTGTTGGACAGTATGCCTTTGACGCGCTTTATTATGCCGTTTGCCTCGCCTATCGGCTGAAAATTAAGTTCTTTGAGCAATTCTTCAACGTTCATAAAAGCTCCGCAAATGCCGTCGCGCCCTTAAATCAGACAAAACTGAATAGGTTGAGCCCCACTTCCTGACTGAAAGCGCGCTCTACCCTGCCTTCAATGACAAATATTACAACTTCGCATGTCGCGCTAATTTTCGCCTCGTTGAGGTGTCCGCCGAAAACTTTGCCTCTCTCGTCGCCAGCGCTCATGTGAAGATGGGCATAAAACTGTCCGTCCTTGGTCGTTACCGTGCCGCAAAGAGATACTATTTCGTAGTCGCCCTTAAAGCTGTTTGCGCGGTAAGTTTTGTCCGTCGGCGAAAACACGCCCACGGTAAATTCGCCCACGGCGCCTATCGCCGATACGTATGCGAGCTTTACCTTTTCGACCTCGCAGAGCGACTTTAAGGAAGATAAAATTTCCTCTCCCTTGTCAAACCGCGCAACAATTTTATCTGCAAATCTCTTGTACTGCATAATTTTTTAATTCACGCGCCGCAGCGCTTTAATATTACTCCCACTCTATGGTTGAAGGGGGTTTCGAGGTGATGTCGTAAACTATTCTGTTCGCGTGCTTGACCTCGTTTACAATTCTCGTGGAGATTTTTTCAAGCACGTCGTAGGGTATGCGCGCCCAGTCCGCCGTCATCGCGTCGAGCGAGGTTACCGCGCGGATGGCTATGACGTTTTCGTAGGTGCGGAAGTCGCCCTGCACGCCCACCGTCTTGCTGTTGGTGATAACGGTGAAATACTGCCAGATTTTATCGTCCAGTCCTGCTTTCGCGATTTCGTCGCGGAGGATATAGTCGGAATCCCTCAGCGTTTCGAGCTTTTCTTCCGTTACTTCGCCCATAATTCTTATGGCGAGACCGGGACCGGGGAATGGCTGACGCATTACGACGTTTTTGGGAAGTCCGAGTTCAAAGCCTACCTTTCTTACTTCGTCCTTGAAGAGGTCGCGAAGGGGTTCAACTATCTCCTTGAAATCGACTACCGAGGGAAGTCCGCCGACGTTGTGGTGAGATTTAATTACGGCGCTCTTGCCCTTGCCGCTTTCGATTACGTCGGGATATATAGTGCCCTGAACGAGGAAATCGACCTTGCCGATTGCCTTGGATTGTTTTTCAAACGAGCGAATGAACTGTTCGCCTATTATCTTGCGCTTGGTTTCGGGATCGGAAACGCCCTTTAACTTTTCGAGGAAAATTTTGCCGTCGTCCGCCTTGATGAGGTTCATGCCCAGACCTTCGGCAAAGACCTTCATTACTTCGTCCGCTTCGTACTTTCTCAAAAGTCCGTGGTCGACGAACACGCACACGAGCTGGTCGCCCACAGCCTTGTGAACGAGCGTTGCGGCAACCGCCGAGTCAACGCCGCCCGACATGGCGCAAAGCACCTTTTTATCGCCTATCTTCTCTTTAAGTTCCTTTATCTTGTTGGCAACGAAGTTGGACATAGTCCAATCCCCCTCCGCGCCGCAGACTTCGTAGAGGAAATTTTTAAGTATCGTAGTACCCATGAAAGTGTGGTTTACTTCGGGGTGGAACTGAACGCCGTAAAGATTTTTCTTTTCGTCGCCGAACGCCGCATAGGGGCAGTGCGCCGACTGCGCGAGCATTCTGAAGCCTTCGGGAAGAACGGTAATTCTGTCCGTATGGCTCATCCAGCATACCGCCGTTTTTGGCATGTCCTTTGTGAGGGGCGAAGAAACATATTCAACTTCCGCCTTGCCGTATTCGGATGTGGAAGCCTTCTGCACCGTACCTCCGAGCATGTGCGCCATGAGCTGGCAACCGTAGCATATGCCGAGAACGGGTATGCCGAGCGAGAAAATTTCCTTATCAATCTTGGGCGAATTTTCGTCGTAAACGCTGTTCGGTCCGCCCGTAAAGATTATGCCGATGGGGTTGTATTCTTTGATTTTTTCTATGCTCATATCCGAGGGAAGAAGGTCGCAGAATACGTTGAGTTCTCTCACTCGCCTTGCTATGAGCTGGTTGTACTGTCCGCCGAAGTCTAAAATCAATACTCTTTGGTGTTGCATTATATATATTCCTCTTTTACTTGACTTTCAATTTTAAATGCCCTTGGGGCTGTAGTTGGGAGCTTCCTTGGTTATGCTTATGTCGTGAGGGTGAGATTCTGCGAGCGAAGCCGCCGTCATCTTGACGAAGCGCGCGTTCTTTCTCAGCTCGTCTATCGTGCCGTTGCCCGTATATCCCATGCCTGCGCGCAGACCGCCCATGAGCTGGAATATAATTTCGGCGAGAGCGCCCCTGTAAGGCACTCTGCCTTCGACGCCTTCGGGTACAAATTTCTTTGCGTCCGACTGGAAATATCTGTCCTTCGAGCCCTTGCTCATTGCGGGAAGCGAACCCATGCCGCGGTAAGACTTGAAACTTCTGCCCTGATAAATTTCAAGCTCGCCCGGGCTTTCAGCCGTGCCTGCGAACAGCGAACCTATCATAACCGCGCTTGCGCCTGCGGCAAGGGCTTTTACTATGTCGCCAGAATACTTTATGCCGCCGTCGGCGATTATGCGCTTGCCCATTTTTTCTGCCTGTTCTGCGCAGTCCAAAACGGCGGTGAGCTGGGGCATGCCTATGCCGGCTACAATTCTCGTAGTGCATATAGAGCCGGGACCTATGCCGACTTTAACCACGTCCGCACCCGCGTCGAGCAGGGCTTTTGTAGCTTCCGCCGTAACGACGTTGCCCGCAACGAGCGGAAGGTCGGGGAATGCCGACTTTACCTTGGAAACCGCCCTGACTATGCCTGCGGAATGTCCGTGAGCCGAATCGAGAACGACCATATCAACCTTTGAAGATACCAGCGCCGCCACTCTGTCCAGTACGTCGGGCGAAGCGCCTATTGCCGCGCCTGCAAGCAGTCTGCCGTTTTTATCGCGCGCGCTGTTGGGATACTGAATGGTCTTTTCTATATCTTTGATGGTTATAAGCCCCTTTAAAATGCCGTTTTCATCGACTATGGGGAGTTTTTCTATTCTGTGTCTGCCTAAAATCTTCTGCGCCTCTTCGAGCGAAGTTCCCACGGGCGCGGTTACGAGATTGTCCTTCGTCATCACGTTTGCGATGGGCTGGGAATAATCCGCCTCGAAACGCAGATCGCGGTTTGTCAGTATGCCGACGAGCTTGCCCGATTGCGTTACGGGTACGCCGCTTATGCGGTATTTTTCCATAAGCTCGACCGCCGCGGAAACGGGTTGGTCGGGCGAAAGATGGAAAGGATCGGTTATTACGCCGTGTTCGCTCCTTTTTACCTTATCGACCTGAGCCGCCTGCTCTTCCACCGTCATATTTTTGTGAATGACGCCTATGCCGCCCTCGCGCGCAATAGCTATGGCAAGGCGGGATTCCGTAACGGTATCCATCGCCGCCGAAACGAGGGGAATGTTGAGTTCGATGCCGTCGCACAGCTTCGTATGCAAGTCCGCCGTTGCGGGAAGAACTTCGGACGCCGCGGGAATAAGCAGGACGTCGTCGAAAGTGAGAGCTTCTTTGACAATCTTGTTCATTGTTTTCTCCTGTATTTTTATACTATAGCCCCGAGAAGAGATTTTACCTGTTCAAGGTACTGCTGTTCTTCGGGCTGCGAGGGGGTTAAAAGTTCCAGAATTTCGAGAATGCGCACCGCCGCGCCGCCGTCAGACTTATCCGCGACGTGAACGGAAAGCGTCATCAAAGCGTTGCCGTATGCAAACGACTGCGCGCCGTTGAAATCATACGCAAGCTCGAGCGCGTTTGAAAAATTGCCTATGTCGTAATAGGCGACAACGACTTTTCCTTCGACAAAATAATCGTAGCTTATGCCCGAAAGATTTTCGTTTCTTTCGGCTATGACGTCCTCCTTGCCCTGATGAGCGAGGAATTGTCCGCCGTATTCGACTATAAAATCGGGATTTTTAGACAAAATCGCGTCGTCCACGCAGCGGGCGAGGTCATGAACGTCGCCCGTGTAGTAATACCTGAGCGAGGCATAGCGCAGCGCAAGAGAATAGTTGCCCGTGTTTTCGGCAAAGGTCGCCATGTGCTGGGGAAAGCCAAAGCTGAACACGCCGAATGCGACGACGAGAACGCCGAGTATTATTAGAGCGGTTTTTACCGCCGTTCTGACGATAAGATTTTTCAAAGGGAATGCACCTTGGCGGCAATAAATATTTTTGCCCTTAAATTATTTTCGGCGAAGATTAATCTTGCGCCGAAAGCCGAATATTATTTTTTTTATTTTAGCACACGGCAAGGCAAAAAGCAACCGTTTGACAATAATATGCGCGCTGTATATGCGCGCACGCACGCAAAAGAAAAAAAACGGAAAATTTAAAATATTTATCATAATCTTCTTCGCCCGAAATACATTTGTATTGATGAGAAAATTTATTTTATTTTTATTGACCGCAACTTCAACATTTTTACTCGCATTTGCCGCGGCGTGCGGCGGGCAAACCGATTATTCTTCCTTTATTTCCGAAAAGCGCTACGCCGTTTACCTTTACGAGGACGACGACTTATCCGTAAAGCTGCACTGTTCGGTGCGCGAAGAGCCTTACGTTTCGGACGGATATAAGGGCGAAATGACAGAAATTTGTGAAGTTTTTGTGCATTTTACGGCAGGTCCGAGCGATGTCGACATACTCTTCGACGACGGCAGGGGCGGCGAAATGAACTATATGTCTGTAACCGACAGCTTTTATCTGAGCTTTGCGGGCAGTTTTTCGGGCGATAAAGTGAGCGTTAAACTTTCGTGGGAAAACAGCGAAAAGACCGTAGAGGTCGCCAGCGTTATGTACGACGGAGTTATATCGTGCGAGGAAGCGCTCGGGTGCGCGCGCGAATACGACGGCGAAACTTTTTCCGCGCTCACAGACGACAAGAATTTTCTGGGAGAAATTTATGTGCGCCTGCTTTCCGACGCGGGCAAATGTTACTACTATGTGGGCGTATGCGACAGAGAAGGCAATATCAGCGCCTACCTAGTGGACGGAGAAAAGGGCGGCGTTATAGCCGAACGAAAGACATGAAAACGCAGACCGAGCGGAAACAAGACAAAGAATTCAAACAAAAAAATTGTGCGTAAAAAAATAAAAAATTAACGGGCGCGACTTTAAAAGTCGCGCCCTTATGCAACAAAGAGCTGTGTCGGCGCATGAAAATGCTGAGCATGCGCGGGCGTAAGGTCGCACAATTTTTTGACATACGCCTCTTTTTTCTGCATGTCTTTTTGCGATGCGCCGCGCTATACGCCGAAATTCAGATAAGAGGTTTTTCGTAAGCGATGCGCGGCTGTTCGCGCACGGAAATCGCTCCGCGTAAACAAAAACCGCACGATGTGAGCAGCGAACGCATGGGGACATTAAGTTCGTGCGTGTCAAGCCTTAAAGAATGTGCGCCGAGGGAGCGCGCCACGTTTTCCGCATAGCTCAGAATAAAGCGTGCGCAGCCGCACCCGCGGAAGTCTCGGCTCACCGCCACGGTATGCACGGCGAGATATTTCCCCGAGCAAGCCCATATGTCGGCAGCGTCGTAATACTTATCACTTTCAACCTCGGAAAAGACAGCCGCAATGCGATTTTCGCGGCAGACGACGAAAAGTTCTCCCCTTGCCGTCGAACTCTTAATAAAAGCCGCGGACGGGTGTCCGTCCTGCCACTGCGGATTGCCCAGCGAGGACATATATGCCCGCGCGCCCGAAAATATTTTATTTATTTCGTCTTCGTCTGAAGGCTGTGCCTTTCTTACAAAAAATTCGCTCATAAATTTAACTGCGGAGAAAATCGCAGATTATAGAATTCTGCACGAAAAGGTACTCGTCCTTTATGCGCGCACGGCTCTCGGTTATTTCGAGATAATCCTTATTTTTTGCGATAGCTTGGGCATATGTCGCGGCGAACGAGGATTTGAACAGCCTTTCAAACTCATTCATGTCCACTCCCGCAGTCGTGCGCATGGCGAGCATGACAAACTCGTCCTTTGCGTCCTCGGGCAAAATTTCCATTCTGTCCACGACGGGAAGCGCGCCCGAAATTATGCACTTGAAATACTCGTCGAGGTCGAAAGTATTGGTAAAGCGCACATCCTTGATGCAGCTCGAAGCCGACACGCCGAAACCTATGTATTCGCCCCTCTTCCAGTAATTTAAGTTGTGCCTGCTCTCCTTTCCCTTTTTGCAGAAGTTGGAAACTTCGTATCTTTCAAAGCCGAGATTTTTGAGTTTTTCCACGCCGAAAGCATACTGCGCGGCAACCTCGTCGCCGTCGGGCAGTTCGCCGTTGAGATAATCGGAATATATCGGCGTGCCGTCTTCGGGCGTGAGGGCGTACATGGAAATATGCGATGCGCCGAAAGCTGCCGCCACCTCGATAGCCTGCGAAATGTCTTCCATTGTCTGGTTTTTCAGACCTATCATTACATCCACGGAAAAATTGCAGCCCTTGAGCAGTTTGCAGCAACTGACAAACTGATTGAGAGTGTGAATTCTGCCGAGGTCGGCAAGTATTTTGTCGTTTGCCGACTGAAGCCCGACGGAAAAGCGGTTTATGCCGCACTTTTTATATGTTTCTATCTTGCCCGCAGACACGGTGCCGGGGTTCATCTCTATTGTAATTTCCGCGGAGGACGAAAGATTATAGTGCTTGCGCGCCGCCGCGACGAGCATGGCGATGTAATTTTCGTCTATTACGGAGGGTGTGCCGCCTCCTATGTACAGCGTATCGAATTTATAACCTTTAAGTTGGTCGCTGCGCATTGCCATTTCCCTGTAAAGGCAAGCCATGTAACTTTCGGCAAGCCCTATTTTGTCGGGGAAAGAGGCAAAGTCGCAGTAGCGGCATTTGCTCTTGCAAAAGGGTATGTGTGCGTATATTCCCGCCATTATATTTTCCACCTGTATTTATTCATGTCCACCGCGCCGTCAAAAACCTCGACGCCCTCTTCTTCAAGGAGCGCCGCCTGCACTTCCATTCCGCCGAAAGCAAAACCGGAAGCCAGCTTTCCGTCCTTGAAAACAACCCTGTGGCAGGGTATGACGCCGGGCTGAGGGTTGACGTGCAGCGCCCAACCGACCTGACGCGCTGAACGCGGTCTGCCGACCAATCTTGCAACGTCACCGTAGGAAAGCACCTTGCCGCGGGGTATGTTTGAAACAACGCCGTAAACGGCTTTATAAAAATCATTCATATCGGGACAAGTCGTAATTTTCCTTTATGAATTTTTTTGGAAAGCTCTGTGCGCAATCCGCGCAGTTGAGCTGTTTTTCGTACCAGAAAACGGACAGCCACCTGCCCATTTTATAGCCCTGATCCTTGAATTCGGCAACAATTTCAAAGCCCATTTTTTCGTGAAAGGCAAGGCTCTTTTGATTTTCGCCCGTGATGAGAGAGTAAACCTTGCGATACCCGAGCCTTTTAAGGATGTCGAGAACGGCATTTGTAAGCGCCCTGCCAGCGCCCCTGCCGCGCATATCCTCTCTGACATACACAGACAAATCCGCGCACCAGCAGTACGCCTTGCGCTCGAACGCGGGCGATGCGTATGCGTAGCCGACTATTTGCCCGTTTTCCTCGCTTACGATTGCGGGAAACGCGCCTTCAAGGCTTATGAACCTTTTTGAAAATTCTTCTGAGGACGGAGTTTCGTACTCGAACGAAACCGTCGTTTGCTCTACGTAAGGGCGGTAAATTTCAAGCATTGCCGCATAGTCTTTTTCCGAGGCAAAACGCAGGGTCATAAATTACTCCTTATTGGTCTTGAGTATCTCCATGAATACTTCTGAAGGCACTTCCACGCTACCTATCGAGCGCATTCTCTTTTTGCCCTCTTTCTGCTTTTCCAGCAGCTTTTTCTTTCTTGTTATGTCGCCGCCGTAGCACTTGGCAAGGACGTCCTTTCTGACCGCCTTGACCGTTTCGCGCGCGATTATCTTGCCTCCTATAGCCGCCTGAACGGGAACTTCAAAAAGCTGCCTGGGTATTGCCTCTTTGAGGTTTTCGCACAGCGTTCTGCCGCGGGAATATGCTGAATCTTCATGCACTATCATAGAGAGCGCGTCGCAAACTTCGCCGTTTAAAAGTATATCCAGCTTGACGAGCTTACTGCGCTCGTAGCCGATTAGCTCGTAATCGAAGCTCGCATAGCCGCGCGTGCGCGATTTAATTCTGTCGAAGAAGTCGAAAATTATTTCGTTGAGCGGCAGGCGATAGACGAGCTGCACCCTCTTTTCGTCGAGGTATGTCATCTGCTCGAAGACGCCCCTCTTTTCGCGGCACAAATCCATTATCTGACCGAGATAGTCGGGCGGGGAATATATGTCAGCCCTGACAACGGGCTCTTCCATATAATCTATTTCCGACTGGGGCGGCAGGTGCGAAGGGTTGTCCACGAAAAGCGTTTCGCCGTCCGTCTTTATAACCTTATAGCTTACAGAGGGAGCGGTCGTGATTATGTCTAAACCGAACTCGCGCTCCAGCCTTTCCTGCATGATTTCCATGTGTAAAAGTCCGAGAAAGCCGCAGCGGAAGCCGAAGCCGAGCGCGACGGACGTATCGGGTTCGAACACAAGGGACGCGTCGTTGAGCTGAAGTTTTAAAATTGCGTCCTTGAGGTCGTTGAACTTGCTGCCGTCGAGGGGATATATGCCGCAGAACACGACTGACTGCACCTTTTTGTAGCCGGGAAGAGGCTCGGTTGCGGGGGTTTCCGCATTTATGACCGTATCGCCGACGGCTATGTCCTGAATGGATTTTATCGACGCGGCGATATAGCCGACTTCGCCTGCGAAAAGCCCGTCCTTCGGCACGGTGTGGGGCGCGAAAACGCCCACTTCCACGACGTCGTAAATCTTGTCCGAGCGGAAGCACCTGATTTTGTCGCCCACTCTCACCGAACCGTCCTTTACCCTTACGAACAGAATTACGCCCTTATAGTTATCGTAATAGCTGTCGAAAATAAGCGCGCGCAGGGGCGCGTCGAGGTCGCCGTCGGGCGCGGGGAAGTACTTTATTATGTCTTCGAGAATTTCCTTTATATTTGTGCCTTCCTTTGCTGAAACGAGGGGCGCATAGGACGCGTCGAGACCTATCACGTCCTCTATTTCCTTTTTAGCCTCGTCGGGACGGGCGGAAGGAAGGTCTATTTTGTTTATTACGGGCAGAATTTCGAGGTTGTTTTCTATCGCAAGGTAAACGTTTGCGAGCGTCTGCGCCTCGATGCCCTGGGAAGCGTCCACTACGAGTATAGCACCCTCGCAAGCGGCGAGCGAACGCGAAACCTCATAAGTGAAGTCGACATGCCCCGGGGTATCGATGAGGTTAAAGACGTATTCCTCGCCGTCGTCGGCGTTATAGAACATTCTTACGGGAGCAAGTTTTATGGTTATGCCCCTCTCCCTCTCGATATCCATGCTGTCGAGGAGCTGTTCTTCCATTTCCCTCTTGGAAACCTGTCCCGTGAGTTCGATAAGCCTGTCGGCAAGCGTCGATTTCCCGTGGTCGATGTGCGCTATTATGCAAAAATTTCTGATGTTGCTGTTTGGTTTCTTCATTTATGTTCCGTCCGATTTTATATACTAATTATATATAATTCCCGCCCGATTGTAAATTATTTTTTTGCCCGAGGAGCGTTTAATGTATTGATTATATTGAAAGTTTTTAACATAAAACGAAATTATTTTTCGGTTTGGTATTGATTTATGCTCCGTTTTACTTTATAATGGTTATATGATGGATTTAAGGAGGAAATGATATGTCCATTTCTGCTAAAGACATACGCAACATCGCCGTCATAGGTCATAGCGGCGAGGGCAAAACGACGCTGTGCGAAGCTATGCTTTTCAACGGCGGAACGCTCACGCGTATGGGCAAAATAGAAAACGGCACGACGCTGTCTGACTTCGACGAACAGGAAATTGCGAGAAAGATGTCCATTTCGCTCAGCGTTACGCACACTTTCTGGAAAGAAACAAAACTCAACATTTTAGACGTTCCCGGCTTTCTCGATTTCGAAGGCGAACTCAACGAAGCCATGCGCGCATGCGGCGCGGCGCTCATAGTCACGGGCGCGGGCGGAACGGTTACCGTGGGAACGGAAAAGGCAATTTCGCTGTGCATGAAATCGGCAAAACCCATGGTCATATTCATAAACGGCATGGATAAGGAAAACGCCGACTATCACTCCACTATAGAGGCTCTGCGCGAACAGTATCCCGCAAAGATTGCAGCCATACAGCTGCCCATCATGCACGAAGGCAAGATGACGGGCATGATTAACGCGCTGACGGACAAAGCATATAAATTTTCGGCTACGGGTCCCGAAGAGATACCTATTCCCGAAGACATGAAACAGCAGCTCGAAGAAATGCAGTTCGCGCTTATGGAAACGGCGGCGGAAAACGACGACGTTCTGCTTGAAAAATATTTTGAAACGGGCTATCTTACGCGCGAAGAGTGCATTCACGGCATAAGAAAGGGCATTGCCAACATGAACGTCATTCCCGTAATGGCGGGAAGCGCCCTGGGCAACCGAGGCGTCATTAACCTGATGAACGAAATAGTCAAATACGTTCCTCAGGCGGCGGAAAGACGCGACCTGCTAGCCACCGACTGCGCGACGGACAAAGTTATATCCATCTCCTGCGAGGAAGAAGGACCTTTCGCCGCACAGGTTTTCAAAACTTCGGTTGACCCCTTCGTCGGCAAACTCAATTACCTCAGGGTAAACCGCGGCGTACTTAAAACAGGCATGAGCGTACTAAACCCCAACACGGGCGCGACGGAAAGAATTACGGCTCTGTATGTGGTCAACGGCAAAAAACAGGAAGCCGTTTCCGAGCTTTCGGCAGGCGACATCGGCGCGGTTGCAAAGCTCACTTCTACGGGTACGGGCGATACGCTGTGCGACGAAAGCGCACCCATTAAATTCGACGCAATCTCCTTCCCCCGTCCCTCGCTCTACATGGCGGTGTACGCAAAGACGCAAGGCACGGAAGACAAAGTTTTTGCAGGGCTCAACAAGATTGCCGAAGAGGACAAGAGTTTTGTAATTATCAAGAACAACGACACGGGCGAAACGCTGCTCGGCGGACAGGGCGAAGTTCACCTTGACGTAATCTGCAAGAAGTTAAAGAGCAAATTCGGCGCGGAAGCCGTGCTTAAATCGCCCAGAATAGCTTACAGAGAAACTATACTTTCCACCTCCACCGCAGAGGGCAAATATAAAAAGCAGACTGGCGGACACGGTCAGTACGGACACTGCAAGATGAGGTTTGAACCGTGCGAAAGCGAGTTTGAATTTGCCGAAGAAGTTGTGGGCGGCGCTGTTCCCAAACAGTACATACCCGCGGTTGAAAAGGGCATAATCGAATGCCTTCCGACGGGCGTGCTTGCGGGATATCCCGTTATGAACATAAAAGCCGTACTGTACGACGGAAGCTATCACGACGTGGACAGCAGCGAAGCGGCTTTCAAGGCTGCAGCTGAAATTGCATTCAAAGAGGGCATGAAGAACGCCAACCCCACCATACTCGAGCCCATATGCAAGATGAAGATAGGCGTACCCGAAAAGTACCTCGGCGACGTTTTAGGCGACCTCACCAAGCGCAGGGGCAGAATTATAGTTATGGAGGCAAAGGATGATTTGCAGATTATCACCGCGGACGCGCCACAGGCAGAAATTCTTACATACGCCACCTCACTCCGCTCGATGACGCAGGGCAGGGGCAAGTTCATAAGCACTTTCGACCGCTATGAACAAGCGCCCGAAAACATTATTCAGTCGCTCATAAAATAATTTTGTAAATCAGTAATGCAGCGCATCGCCTGAAGCGATGCGCTGCATTTATTCTCGCCTCGGCGACAGCCCGCGCCTCTTCGTCTTATTAAAAATCCTTGCCCGAAAGCGCGGCGATTTAAGTCTGTTCAAATACAAATTGAAAGCAAAAATTTATGCCTTATGCCTGCAAAACGAAGGAGGCCGCCCGCCGCATTCTGCGGCGGGCGGCTTAAATTTTAAAACCTAATTATTTTGCAAATGCGCTCAGCTAAAGCTCGAAAAGCTTACGCGTTTTTTACCCTTATGAACTCGAGGTAATCGCCGCGCGAAACGGGACGGGAGAAATAATAGCCCTGAAGATAGTCGCAACCGAGTTTATCGAGCGTGCGCACCATTTCCATAGTTTCCACTCCCTCCGCCACTATCTTAACGCCCAGACCGTGAAGCATGGGCATGTAATGCTGAAGTATGGTTTCATACTTAGGTTCGTCCATGTATGCCGTTACGAGCGATTTATCAAGCTTGACGACGTCGAAGGGGAAATTTATCAAAAATTCCATGGATGAAAAACCCGTTCCGAAATCGTCTAAAGACAGCTTGTAGCCGCTTGCATGCAGAGCTTCAAGGTTGGAATGCAGCCTTTTGTATTCCTTGGAAGAAGCCGTTTCTGTTATTTCAAATGTTATCATTCCTACAGGAACGCCGTACTCGCCCAAAATATTCCTAAGTTCTTCAATTATATCCGGATGCAGGCACTGAATTATGGAAAGGTTTATATCTATGTACCTTACGCCGTAGCGCTGGGGCTTATCCTCGCCGATAAACCTGCACACCGACGACACTACCTGTCTGCCAATGTCAACTATAGTGCCGTCCTTTTCGGCTAAAGGAATGAATTCGTTGGGAGAAATAAATCCCAACTCGGGGTCGTTGAGCCTTACGAGAGCTTCGCAGCCGCTGAATTTGCGCGTTTTGATTTCGTATATGGGTTGATAATAAACCTCAAAGCCGTTGTTTTCGAGCGCTTTCTGCACGGCGTAACCGACTTTTTCGCTGCGCTCGATGCTCATTACCGCTTCCTTTGAAGCCTCTATTATGCCTCCGCCAGCGCTGTTGTCGCGGTAGTATTTCATAATGCTGTCAACGTCGGAAATCTTTCCGCCCACTTCGGGAAAACGTATAAGACAAGCAAACATATCCACCGGCACTATCGTGCCTGAAACAAAGAATTTTTTGCCTATAGCTTTGATGTAGCCGCCTTTAAAATGCTTGTACTCGTCGGCATCGTTGAATAGCACGGCAAACTTGGAACCGTCTATGCAATACAGGTAATTTACTTTGCCCGTTATCTTTGAAAGTCTTTCGGCAAGCTCTTTTAAAACCGCCTCCCCGCCGACATGACCAAGAACGGAATTTATTACGGGCATATTTTTGATTTCGCACACGAACAGCTCTACGCTTCTGCCCGAGTGCAACTGGATTGCGAGAAAATCTTTCAATGCTTTGCCGTTGAACGCGCCCGTTACGGGTTCAAGCTCGTCTTCGGGACGGCGGAGCGTGGCGTATATCAGCATTACCGAAACGGCGAAAGCAAAGTCGGAAATCTGGATGCTGGTGTAGAACTGCACTATCGTAGCAACCAGATTGAAAACTATGAAAAACAATATGTTGACCTGCTTTCTCACGCGCAGGAAACGGCGGTTGATAAGCATATACACCGCCGTTGCCGTCAGCGCGAAGTAATGGCAGACGAACATTACGTTGATTATGGCGGGATATGTCGCTGCGGACAGCTGAATGTCCATGACGTACGTACAGCCGTAAATAGCGATTGATATGGCATCGGCTACAATCAGAATTATTGAAAGCCAGAAAACCGATTTGGGAAGATTTCTGTTTTCGTAACTCTCCGCGACGGCGTAAATCATGAATACTATGCCCACGCCGTGAACGGAAATTACCATGAGCATTCGCGCCATATACCTAAGCCAGAGAGGCGTCTCTTCGGGATAAAACTGATTGAAAACGAGCGAAAGAACACCCATGACAGCCGCGAAGAGCGACGACCACATGAACGTCTGAAAGAGCATTTCAGTACGGGTATGCTTGCGCTTTACCGAATAGTAATTGCACATTATTATAATGCAGATAACTATCGCGCACAGGTCAAAACCCAGACCAATAAGAGCAGAATATATCATAATTTTTTCCTGCAAACTACGCGCCGCGCGGTATGCGCGGCATTAAAGAGCTGCCCGCTCACAGACGGCGCGGGAAAGCGGTTACTCATTTATTTTACTGTTCGCCCGCTATCCTGGAGCAAAGATATTCGCTCGAAAGAATAACGCCCCCGCCTATCACCGAACAGAGGGAAGGTTCTTCGCTTTGGTTGACGGGTATGCCGAGCTTTTTGTTTACGTATTCGGCAAAGCCGTCCATCTTGGTAAGTCCGCCCGAAAGATACACGCCGCCGTGCATTACGGCGGAAGCAACCTCCGCGGGAAGTTTGGACATGACCAAAGTTACATATTCCAAAATTTTATCTACGTAAATTCTTATCACTCCCTCTATCTGGGAAGAATTTACCGCGGCGGACGAGGGATTGCCCGAATTGAGGTCCCTGCCGTCGGCAACCGTCATTTTGTTGTCGTCTTCGAGAAGGCTTCCCACCGTGTTTTTAATTCTTTCGGCGGTGAGCGCGCCTATCTTGAGGCGGAAATTTTCCGCCATATAATCCATCAGATGGACGTCTATATTTCCGCCTCCGAGATTGACGGACAAGCCGGATATTATGCCGTCGAGCGAAAGCACGGCGATGTTGGTTATGCCGTAGCCCACGTCAAGACAGAACATGGGCACGGTTTCGGAAAGCGTAACGTTGTGCCCGAGAACGGCGGCGAAAGGCGTCTGCGTGAAATACACTCTGCCGATGTTGCACTCAAACGCTACGTCGAGATATTTTTCCTTAAGCTCGTCCTTCGCCCCGCAGGGAATGACAAACATGACCTCGCAATTTTTTGCCTTTCTGCGCGTTACTTCTATCTTTTCAAGAAAGTATGATAAAAGGGGCGACAACAGTTCGGGACGGGTTATGTCGCCCTCGGTTACGGGATTGACTATGTGGGTATTGAGCGCGGCTTTGCCTGAAAGCGCCCTCGCCCTGTCGCCGAAGGCTTTTATGTTAATGCGACCCTCGTCGTTTTCCACGGCGACGCACGTCGCCTCCGAAAGCACGACGCCGCAACCGAGCATATATATTTTTGTTACGAAAGAACCTATGTCTATTGCAAGTCTTATCATTGCTTTATCTGCTCCAACATGTTTTTTACCAATCTGACGGGCATGCCCACAACGTTGGTGTAACTGCCGTAATATTCCTTTACCACGCCTTCGTCCTGAATGCCGTAACTGCCCGCCTTGTCCATGGGCGAACCGCCCGCTACGTAGGCGGAAATAAATTCCTCAGAAAGGTTATTGAACTTGACTTCGGTTTTATCGAAAGACGAAATTTTTTTGCCGCCCGCGCGTATGCACACGCCCGTTATGACCAAATGCACCTTGCCCGAAAGTTTTTTAAGCGTATCTTTCGCGTCTTCCGCATTTTTAGGCTTGCCGAGAATTTCGCCGCAGAACACAACTATCGTGTCGCAGGCAATGACGACGGCGTCTTTGTTAGAAGAAAAAACTTCGCCGCACTTGTGTTCCGCAAGCGAACGCGCAATCTCTTCTGGCGGAAGCGAAAGATCGACTACCTCCTCCGAAGTCGCGGGAATAACTTCGAACTCATCGAGAATATGGCTGAGTAGTTCGCGCCGCCTTGGCGACGCGCTGGCAAGAATATAACGCATACGTACCAAACAACAATGCCGCCCTGCGGCGGCATTGAATTTTTATTTTAAAGTATTTCGAGGTTTTTGCGGAATGCTTTTCTGAATTCCGCGCCCGCCGCCATAGCGTCGCGGATTTCCAGACTTGCATCGCCGTCAACTTCGGTCTTCATAATGACGGAATCGCCCAGAATATCGCAATTTATTCCCTTAATCGTGCCCGAATCCGATCTGTCCAGACTTTCGGCTATGCGAAGCATTACGCCCAGTCTCTTGACGATTTCTATGTCGTCTTCGTTTAAAATATCGCGGTAACGGTTCCAGTCGTAGAGGTTTATGTCCTCCTTTTTATGACAGCATGCGGTGAACGCCGCGAGCACTATTTCCCTGTGAGTTACGCCGTAGAGCGTGGAATTGAGTATCATGTAGCAGCTGTGGCGCTGATGATTGTAATATTTTATGCGCATGCCGCAATCGTGAAGCATTGCGGCGACTTTTAACACTTTGAGGTACTGCCTGGGGAATTTATGAAGAACGCGCAGCTGCTTGAAGAGCTGTATGGAAAGATTTACAACGTGTTCAACGTGTTTTTCGTCGCAGTCGTAATATTTTACGAGCGTCGTGAGCGAATAGTTCATTACGTCGGAAATGGGTTTTTCGACGGTTGAAGGCAGAGCCTGATTGAACATAATGCCCTCTCTCAGTCCCGCGCCCGAAATAGTAAATTCGGTGAGGTTGAGGTGAGTGATAAACGCCTTTATTATAGCGAGAGCGGCGGGAAGAATGTCTGCGCGCTCGGCTGAAAGACCCTTTATCTTCTTTTTCTTGTCGAGGTCGAGAACCTTTATCATATCGTAGAGCGGATAGAAGTCCTCTGCCTGCATATTGAAATTGTGTACGGTATCGAGGGGATACTTCTGCACGATTTTGCTTATTTTGAAAAGGTTGCGGAAGCTGCCGCCCACGCCAATCATCTGAACGTCGGGGTCAACCTGGCTGAGCCATTCCACGCCCTTGAGCTGTTCGGCAAAGAATTCTTCCATCTTAGCCGCCTGCTCTTCGGGTTTGAGACCGTCGCACGAGAAAAGGTCGGTTAAAGTTACCGCGCCGAAAGGCAAGGTAACGTAATTGAGCATATTCCTGCGGTTGTAATATACGATTTTGGTCGCGCCGCCGCCTATTTCGAGGATTATACCCTTGGGTATGTCCATCGTGTTGATTACTCCGCGATAGACGTAAGTTGCTTCCTCTTCGGCGGAAAGAACGTGCAGCTTTATGCCGCAGCTTGCCTGAATTTCATCGAGGAAAGAACGCTGGTTTTTTGCCCTGCGCACTGCTTCGGTTGCTACGGCTATAATTCTGGTAACCCCGCTGGCATCGCAAAGTTTTCTGAACATTCTTAAAGTTTTTATGGTTTCGGCGACGCGCTGGGGCTTTAAAAACCCGTCCCTTTCCATGTCCTGTCCGAGACGAACGCTTTCCTTAAGTTCGTCCATAACCATAAAATATCCGTCCTGAAACATGTTTACGATTACAAGACGGGCAGAATTTGAACCGAGATCGATAATACCGATTTTTTCCAACTTGAACACTTCCTTGATTGTATATCCCCGCTGCGGGAAACAAATTTTCAGCATATTTCAGTTGCGCTGCGGAAACAACATAATTATTTGGATAAAATTAATTTAAATTGCCTTTTTTTATTAAAAATACATTTTATCCACTATGCAGAATTATATCACAAGGCTACATTATTGTATAGAGATTTTAAAAAAAATTGTGCAACATGCACATAAAATTTTCACCCGTGAAAATTATTAACACCTGATTATTTATGGCGGAACAGGCAAAAAATTACATATCCTTTACGGCTTTATGCGTAAGCGGGCAGACAAATTCGGGGCAGATTTCCTTTAAGGGACGGATGACGAAGTCGCGATTTAAATAGTGCGGATGAGGCACGGCAAGACCATCTTCGGCAATTATTTCGTTGCCGAAAAAGATTATATCTATATCGGCGGTTCTGTCTTCCCAGCGGAGGGTGCGACGTCTGCCGAGTTCGTTTTCGATTGCATGAATTGCCCCGAGCAGTTCGCGCGCGGAAAGAAAACATTCAGCCGCGAGAGCGCAATTTATAAAATTATTCTTCGCCACGCCGCCCAAAGGGGGCGTTTCTATAAACGAAGATACTTTTTTAATCTTTATCCCTTCAATTTCGGAAAGTTTTTGAATGGCGCTTTTAAGCACCTCGCGCCTGTCGCCCATGCTTGAGCCGAGAGAGAGAACGACGTCCCTCCTCTTCGCTTCAAAAACCGCATATACGCAGCCGAATTTGCACTGCATGGGAGCTTTGGGCTTGCCGACGGTTACCGTTACGCCCGTTACCCTTTCAAAGCGCGAAAGTATAGAAAAAGCGCAGTCGCGAGCGAGGTTTTCAATAAGATTGCGCACTTTCTCCTTTGCAACCTCTTCGACGAGCGCGCAGACGGCGGAATAGTCGACGGTCTTTATAATATCGTCCTCCCTCGCTCCGTCGTCGCAATCGACGTCCATATCTATGTCGAACAAGAAAGGCTGTTCGGTTGTCTTTTCGAAATCCAAAACGCCGTGGCAGGCAGATATTTCCAGTCCTTTAACGCAAATTTTCATAAACTTTCTGTATCTCCGCAAAATTTTCCTTTACGTCGTGAACGCGCACGAAAAGCACTTTTTCGCGCGCGGCGAGACGGGTTGAAGCGAGAGTTGCGGGCAATCTTTCAAAAGGCTGTCCGCCGAAGAGCGACTTTCTGCTCGCTCCGAGAAGAAGCGGATAGCCGAGCGTCGAAAGCGAGCCGTAACCGCTGAGAAGTTCGAGGCTCTGCTCCCTGCTCTTGGCAAAACCTATGCCGCCATCCAGACATATCTTGTCGCGTTCAATTCCGCAAGCGAGAGCATATTCCGCCTGCGCGGAAAGAAAACTTTTGACTTCGCCGAACAAATCTCCTGCAACCTGCGAGGGGGAATTGTGCATGATGCATACGGATGCGCCCGCACGGGCGATTTCTTCCGCCATGCCCGCGCTTTTCAGTCCGCGAACGTCGTTTATCATGTGCGCGCCGACTTCGAGCGCGAAACGAGCGACTTCTGAAAAATAAGTGTCGACCGAAACGGGAATATCGAAGCGTGAAAGTATGGCTTGAAGCGGTTTTTCCAGACGAAAAATTTCCTCTTCCGCTCCGACCTCTATATATCCCGGGCGGGTGGACTGCGCACCGAGGTCGAGTATTGCCGCACCCTCCTTTATGGCTTTTTCTGCGGCGAAAAGGGCGTCGTCTGCGGCGACGCGACTATCTTTGAAAAAACTGTCAGGCGTGAGATTGATTATCGCCATGACGTAAGTGTAATCGGAAAAATTGCGGTTACCTATTTTCATTTTACGAGCGCGAGAACCTCTTGAAGTCTGTTTTCGGGGAAATTGCCCATCGTAACGTAGGAAATTGTCTTGCTGCCCGGCTTTTTAACGCCGCGGCAGGTCATGCAGGTATGTTCAGCCTCGCACCAGACAAAAACGCCCTTGGGCGCGAGGTAATCCATTACCGCCTGCGCTATCTGACGGGTGAGCTGTTCCTGGAGCTGAAGGCGCTTGGAGTAAACTTCCACGCAGCGCGCCAGTTTGGAAAGTCCCACAACTTTTTTATCGGGAATGTAGGCAATGGCTATTCTGCCGAAGAAAGGCATTAAATGATGTTCGCACGTCGACGAGAATGAAATGTCCTTTTCTATAACTATGTCGCCGCCGCTGACAGAGAAAGTTTTGGAAAGCTCCTCTTCCGCCGTTGCGCCTTCGCCGCTTAAAAGTTCGGCAAACATGTCCGCGACGCGGCGGGGCGTTTCCTTAAGTCCTTCGCGCGTCCTGTCCTCGCCCAATGCGTCAAGGAGATCTTCTATTGCCTTTATTGCCTTTGCTCTATCCATTTTTTTGCCTCCTTCAAGAGAGTGAACGAACCGCACACGACGACGGTGCGGGTTTTAGCCGAACCGAGAGCGGAAGAAATTTCGCCCTCCTCGAGTAAGTTTTTATTTTTATCGCAGAATGCGGCAAACGTCTTTTTAATATCCATGGCGCGGTAACTGGGCGCGGGGACTAAAATTATCCTGTCGAACAGTCCGCCCAAAATTTCGGCTGCGCTTTCCTCATCCTTATCCGAAAGACAGCCGAACACGAGAGTTTTTTTGCCCTTTACCTTGGCTATCGTCTGCACCAACGGCGAAAACGCCGCGGGGTTGTGGCTGCCGTCGAGAATATAAAGTTTGCCACGCTTTTTTATCGCCTGCATTCTGCCGTCTATGCGCGCGTTTTTAAGTCCGCGCTTTATATGCTTTTCCGATATTTTGAGAATTCGGGCGCAATCTATAGCGACGGCGGCGTTGTAAGCCTGTTCTTCCCCGCAGAAGCAAATAGTGTATGTCTTTCCGCGGTAACGGAACTTCTGTCCCTTGAGCGACGAACGCAGAACGCTCAGCCCGTCGCCCGCGCACTGCGCACCCCGTTCAAGGAGATATTCCAGCGCGTCGGAGGGAAGATTGCAGGGAACGACGGCAGGACAGTTATTTATTATTCCCGCTTTCTGGCGGCAGATACTCATTATGTCTTTGCCGAGAACTGCGGTGTGTTCGAGCGATACCGACGTTATGACCGCGAGAACCTTGCCCGAAATAGCGTTTGTGCTGTCGTTAAGTCCGCCCAGACCGCACTCGATAACGGCATATTCGCAGCCCTCGCAGGCAAACATGCAGAGCGCGGCGCACGTTTCAATTTCGAAAGCCGTGGGCTTGTCCTCCATCTTTTCGGCGAGAGCGAAAACTCGGGAAAGGTAAAAGTTGATTTCGCTCTTGGGTGCGGGAACGCCGTCTATGCAGAATTTTTCGCAATACGAAAAGACCTCGGGCGAGGTGAAAGTACCCGTCTTTTTGCCCGCCGCAACGAGTACGGAAGTGAGCATGGCGCACTCCGACCCCTTTCCGTTGCTGCCTGCGACGTGTATTATTTTGAGTTTTTCGTCGGGACTTAAGCAGAGTTTTAAAAGCTCTTTCGCCCTCTCGATGCCGAACTTGCTGCCGCACTTTTCCATGGCTTTTACGGCGGCTATATAATCTTTCATATAAAATGCAAACGGGCGCATATGCGCCCGTATAAAAATAAAAAATCTTTGTCAGGGACGCAACGCGGCTACCGCAGGCAAGCCTTTCGTGCGCGGGCTGTCCGACCCGCACCACTTTACGCAACCGCGTTGAATACAGTATATCACTTTAACTTGCCCGTTGCAAGGATATTTTGCCCATTTTAAGCGATACTGTTGGTATGGCGCTCATTTTTATTAGAACGGCGATAATTTTTTTAACCCTTCTGGCATTCATGCGACTGATGGGCAAAAGTCAGATAGGCGAAATGCAGCCGTTCGAATTCGTGGTAACTTTGCTTATTGCCGAACTCGCCTGCATTCCCATGGCGGACAGCAGCATCCCCCTCATGTACGGCATAGTTTCGATTGCCGCAATATTCATTCTTCACCAGCTCGTGTGGATGCTGGACATGTGGTTCAAACCGCTCAAGTCGGTTATATGCGGAAAACCTTCAGTTGTAATCAACCGACAGGGCATAGACAGCTATCAGCTGCGCAAAAACAACCTCGACGTTGCCGACCTCATAGAGAGCATGCGCGCGGCGGGTTATTTCAATCTCGACGACGTATATTACGGGCTGTACGAGGCAAACGGTTCTTTTTCCGCGCTCGCGCGCGAGAGCAAAACCGACACTCTGCCCGTAACCATTATCGACAACGGACACACCGACAGGCACAATATGGAAATTGCGGAAATTTCGCAGACTGCGCTGGAAAAATTTCTTTCCGAGCGCAACACCAAAGCTAAAAAAGTACTCGTGATGACGGCTGACGGCAACGGCAGAGTTTACTTTCAGAAAAAGGGCAAACCTTACTCGATTGAACACATAGAGGTGGGCAGGCAATGGTAAAATCTATCATCTACACGCTCGTTGCAGCCGCGCTCTGTCTGGCGTTTTTCCTATTCAGCGAGACGTACGTCAACACTCAATTCGAAGATTTTCACCGCGCGGTAACCGCGCTCTACGACAAGGTTGAAAACGAAAGCGCCAACGACGGCGACGTTAAAGCCGTGTGCTGTATGTGGGAAGAGAAAAAGAGCCGACTGCATATTTTTATTCCGCACAACGACATTTCGCAGATAGATTATTACCTGTCCGAAGCGGGCGGATTTATACGCGAAGGGCGCTACGAACACGCCCTTGCAAAGCTGGAAGCCGTAAGCCATATGGCGCAGTCGCTGCCCTCTTCTTACTCGATTAATCTCGAAAACGTATTTTAACTTAAATCAAGGATATATAGGGCTGAACGCACAAATTTTATTCATGCGCTCAGGCATTTGCGTTTGCAAATTCTCAACTGTATCACCAACGGACGATGCATGTAAATCGCATAAAAAAATCCCCCGCCGAACGCGGGGGATTGATTGTTTTAGTTGTTGTAAACGTCGATGTTCTTATCGTCGGTTATATCAACCTTGCTGCGGGTGGAAACAACCTTGCCCTTCTTGCGCTTAACGCGCTTTACAATGAAGATGACAAGCACGGTTATACCGCCTATGACGAGCAGACCCGCAACGCACATGCCTATTATGAAGAATACTTTAGCTACGGTTGAAAGTCCTTCCCACCACGTTGTATCGTCTACGGGATAGGTCTGCATGTAAGACGAACGGAGAGTATCGAGATAGCCCTGATAATCGCCGTCGGTCATTCTGCCGACTACACTGTAGTAATAGTCGCGGCTGTTGGAATATACAGTCTGTCCGTTGACCTGTCTGGATTGCTCTCTGTATTCAGCCCAATCGGAATTTTCTGCCGCAGAAGCAAACTCGCGATAAATTTCCGCGCTGCGTTCGGAGTAGAGATAATCTGCCGCCTTGCCTTCAATGTCGACATAAGCCTGAATGAGGCTGTCGAGGTAATCGGCGTCGCCGCTGTAGAAGAGATATTTGAGCGCGTCTGCAAGGTAACGATAAGCCTGAGATCCGTCGGAATTTGTTGCGTCCTCGTACTCTTCGATTTTTTCCGTTATACCCTCATACTGTTCGTTGAGAGCGTTGATTTCGGCATTGGACATAACGTCGCCGTCGGAAGAAGTCATGTCGAACGCCATAATGTAATTATAACCCGACATACCCTCCGTTTCGCTGGCGAAAAGTATCTGGTTGCCGACAAATTCGGGCATGTACCAGCCCGACTTGGCATCGAGGTCAAGAATGCGGACTTCGGTATAGGTATAAAGGTCGGCGGAAGGCAGTCTGTTGGTTGCGTAATCGTCCTTGTCGCCGTCTATCGCTATACGGTAGAACGTGTAACCGTTGCCGCCCGTAATTGAATAATATACATAGGTATGCGTTTCGGTTGCGCTGCCCGTTTCGGGCGCAGTCTGTTCGTCCCTTATAGCGAGTATGGTTGCGCTGCCGCTGTCGGTAAGCGAGAATTCGTCGGTAATCGCACCGTTTTCGAAGCGACCGAGCATAAGTCCGCCGTCGCCGTTGTAGAGCACCTTCTGCTGTCCGCCGACGGTAACGAATGTATAGTCAACTTCGTCGTCCGCAGTAAGCAGTCGATAGTCGGCTTTCAGCGTAGAGTTAGCCGCAATCGCGTCCCACGACGCGTCTACAACGCCGTCCTTATCGGCATCTATGTCGTCGCAATCTATGGCATACAGACCGCCCGTCGTGTCGAGCGACTGCTTTGCCGTGAAGAAGAGTTTGCCGTTCTTATAATATGAAAGACCGTAAGTTACGTCGGGATAGGTTATGGTGTAAGTATTTTCGCTGCCGTAACCGTAGTTGAACTGGCAGTATCTTTCGCCGTAAGCCTGCAGACCTATGCCGTCGAGCACGAATTCGCCCTTGTTGACATAAAGGGGGTCAGAAGATGCGTCGTAGTCCTCGACGTACGAGAAATCGTATTCGGCAGCAGAATCCTTTGCGTCTGCGCGAGCGACGAAGAGCTGGTTATAAGATTCGCCTATGCTGTTGAGCGAACCGAGGTTATAGGTAACCTTCATCGTGTAGTACACGTAAGGGTTTTCGGGGTCCTCGGTGTCGAAGATATAATCGGATACGTTGTAAGCCAACAGAACGTCTTCGCCCGTGGCGGTGTTCTTGGAGTGAATATTGATAACCGAAGAGCTTTCGCCGTAAATGCTTTCGGATACGACGTACATAAGATATACGGTATCGTTAACTTCTACGTAGCGGTATTCGATAGCGGCAGACGAAGAACGATAATAATAATCGGACATCGTCTCCTTGCCGTCGAGAGTGGAACTCTTGAATTCGAGATTGGAGTTCTGCACTTCGCCCGAGCTGTTCTTTGCCGTAGAGGGCGTCGCGTAATAAATTCTGTCGCCGTAAATGTAGACGCCTGCATCGTAGTAACCCGAATACAATACGAGGGGAACTACCGTGCTGCTGGCGGTGTAGTTGTGCGCGGCGAGATCGGTCTTGGAAATTCGCTGCAGAGAGCCTTTCAAGGGATTGCCGAAGGTATTGTCCGCAGTGTTGCTTTCCGCGCCGTTTATGAAGTAGATGTAATCGTCCGTCTGAACGACAAAGCCGCCGTTGGACGTAACCTGAGTATAATTATCGGCGGAAACGCCTTCATACTTCCAGTTGCCGCATCCTGCCGTGAGCATAAGCCCTGCAGCCGTTACTGCTGCCGCTGCGATGCATATAATTTTAGTGATGGTTTTGCGCATATTGGTTTGATCCTTTTAATTTGCCCGTTATAACCGTTTTATACTAATCGATACTCAATAATTATAACCCAATTCTGTCTTTTACGCAATAAAAAACATTGCACTTTTAATGAAATTTTAATAAAAGGAGAATTATATTACGGAAAAATTTGCCCTGCTGAATATTCTCAAAGCGATAGACGCGTTAAATGCGGCAAAACCCGCCGCCAAAGACGAACAAACGGCGCGCGCCGACGGCAAAGCCGTTGCTCAGGGCGCAGAACGGTCGCGTTCGGTCGGGCGCTCTGCCTCCGACGGAACGGACGGCGAAAACCGCGCACCCAATCTCATGGCGGAAGCCATGATGAGGCACGAGCGCGTCGCAAACAGAGTTAAAAGCAAAAAAGGCGGCGCGTAAAAAAAACAGCCGCGCAGAGCAATTCTCTGCGCGGCGGGATTTTCAATGATTAATTATCTTTCGAGCTTGAGGTGGCGAGGCAGACCGTCTACCCACAAAGGCGTGATTTCCGACTGAATGAGGGGACGGATATAATGGATAAGCTCGGGCATAACGTAAGTGCCGTCTGCCGAAATCCATTCGTCGGGAACTTTCTTTTCGACGTTTGCAATCTTGCTTACTTCCGCAAGTTCGGTTATGCACATGTAGGGGTCTTCGGATACGCGCTTGAGGCAGGCAACCATGCCCGTCTTGCCTTCGAATGCCGCCTTTACCGCAGCGCCTGCCGAGTTGAACGCTTCGGTTACGTCTATACGCGAAGTGATGTGTGCGGCGCAGCGCTGAAGCGAAGAAAGCTCTATAGCCCTCGTCTTTACGCCGTATCTTTCCGCCACTCTGCCCGCAAGGTAACGAGCCGTGCCGGCGAGCTGCTTATGACCGAATGCGTCGACGTAATCGACGTGGTCGGAAAGTTCGCATACATATCTTCCGTCGGCAACCTTTACGCCTTCGGATACCGCGATTACGAGCGAGCGGTTATTTTTGAGTTTTTCTCCCGTCTTAGCGAGGAAGTCTTCGATATCGAACACTCTTTCGGGCAGATAAATCATATCTACGCCTTCGCAGTCTTCGCCCTTGGAAAGAGCAGCCGCAGCCGTAAGCCAGCCTGCGTTTCTTCCCATGACTTCGATTATGGAAACTACGGGATAGTCGTAAACGAGACCGTCGCGAATGATTTCCTTGGTGGTTGCAGCTATGTACTTCGCAGCCGAACCGTAACCGGGGGTATGGTCGGTTATTGCGAGGTCGTTATCTATAGTCTTGGGGCAGCCCATAAAACGGATGGGGCTTTTAATTCTCTTGCCGTAAGTGGACAGCTTGTCTATGGTATCCATAGAGTCGTTGCCGCCGATATAGAAGAAAGCGAAAATATCGAGTTCCTTGAGAATGCCGAAAATCTTGTCGTAGGTTTCTTCGTTGCCTTCGATTGCAGGCAACTTATAGCGGCACGAACCGAGGAATGATGAAGGCGTACGCTTGAGAAGGTCCATGTCCAGATCGTTCTTTATCTGCGTGGACAAATCCACCACGTCCCTGTCCAGAAGTCCCTTAATGCCGTGCACCATGCCGTATACGGTGTCTGCTCCCCTGTCTTTTGCCGTCTTATAAACGCCTAAAAGGCTGGAGTTGATTACTGCCGTGGGTCCGCCCGACTGTCCTACGATAACGTTTTTCATTAAATAAATCCCCCTTGATGGTTTAAAATGGTTTTTTATTGGATTATTGAGGCATTTGCCTTATTCAATTATAATACAGACGAGCAAAAAAATCAATAGCAAAAATGAAAAAGTTTATAAAATAATGTTAAACGCTTTCAATAAAGTCAAAGCCGCCCGCCGCGCTGATTTTGCGCGGCGGGCGGCTGTATTTTTGATTTTTTCAGACTAACGGAACTTTTATTTCCCTGCCCCGACACGGCACTGTGAGGCAGTCGAACCCGACAGATACGAGCGAGCGCACAACCTCCTCCCTGCCCCTCAACAGATTGCCCGTACAGTGAGCGTCGGAAGAAAAGCTTACCTTTCTGCCGCCCAGCTCGAAATACCTTGCAAGCACGTCCTTGTCGGGAAGATGAGGGCATCCCGCCGTGCGCACGGACGAATTTACCTCGAGTATTTTGCCTCTTGCGATTATTTCCTTTAAAATATCGTCGTAAATCCCGCTGAATTCCGCGTAGCGCAGTACGGGGTCGGCATAAGGCGCATTGCGCGAAACATAGCCTATATGCCCCACTATATCGTAGTTATACGGCGCAGAAAGGCTCTCTTTTACGCGCAGAAGGTAATCTTTATACGCCGAAAATTTGTCCTTGCCTTCAAAATATTCGGCAAACCAGCAATCATGCCCTGCGCAGGTGTGGACGCTGTTGACGATGAAATCGGGCGAATACTTCTCGGCTATCTCGCCGTACTGACGCCAGACTTCCGCAGACGGAGAATATCCCATTTCGCAACCGAGCAACAAATTCAATCCCTTGCAGGAATTCTGCATTTTTCTGCCCTCGGCAAAATAACCCTCCGCGTCGGTGAATGCGGGCAAGCCGTTTATCTTAAGTCCGATGGCGTTGTAGTCGTAGTCGAAGTGTTCCGCCATGCCGAGATATTTTATGCCCTTTGCCTCCGCAGCGGCGAGCATGTCGCCGAGCGAACTCTCGCCGTCGGCGGAATATGTTGAATGAACGTGAATGTCCGTAAGAACCATAGAGTTATTTTACATCAGAGAGCAACCTTTGTCAAGAACCGTTCAGCGGCAACACGGCGTTAGTTCCGTCAGAAAATATGCCCGACGGAGCAATTTCCGTCGGGCATAATTCTATCTGCAAGTTTATTAATTTTATTCGTTAGTCACCTCGTCTTGCGCAACTTCTTGAGCTTCCGACTTTTCGGCAACGCTTTCTTGATGACTGGAAGAAACATATGCCGCCAGAGCAGCCAATACATTGAAAATTATTATGACGAGCATCTGACCGCCGAGCGAAATAAGGTCAACCGCTCCGCAAAGCACACACACCTTATATGCCACATATCCAGCAAGCGTTACAGCCGATGCGACGGCGGGAAGCTTCCAGCCGCATTTTTCGCCCTTTACGGCACTTACCGTCATTCTTACAAGAGATACAATCGTCAGCGCGAGCGCGATTATGTGGAACGCGGCAAGAGGCAAATAATTTACCATTACCGCCGAGTTTATTTCCCCCTCGGCAAATACATGCCCGTTATAGCAGTTAAAGCCGAGAGCTGCGCCTATATTGTTGACTCTCACGCCGAACGAATACATGCCCGAACCGAACAGACAAGCCGATATAAGCAGGCAGAGCGAGCCGAACAGTCCGATAAGCCCTCTGCGCGCGACCGCGCCTTTTTGCGTGACCCAGACTTTTCCGAGGGCGTACAAACCGCAGAAGATTGCAGCTACAGCACAGCAGGCGACGGCTGCTCCGTTAAGCCCGACCGCCGTAAGCTGGCTGATTGCAAAAAGCGCAAAAATACCCGGCATATAGAACGCGAAAAATCTTGCGCTGACTGTTTTGCGTTTCAATATCGCAAGCCCTTCGACAACTATAAAGATTATGGCAACAATCTGAAGATATATATAAATTAAGCTTCCTGCCGACAGAACGGCGTCGCGCACGGTGAGGTCGTTCAACTGCCTCTGATAAAGCTCCGTCATCGACGCCTCTACGCTTTCGTCGGCGAGAAGAAGCTGATTTTTGACCTGCAACTTTTCTAAACGCATAAGATTGACATCGGAATAAATGCCTGAAGCTCCGCTACGGATTTCGTCTATAAGTTTCATGGCTTCGTCCGCTTCGTAGTCTGTTGTGGAGAGCAACAGACCGAGCTTGAGCACGACGTCTCCCTTTTGAGCAAGGAAGCCCATGGAAGCATTATCCATATTCGTCTGCAGTCCGCCTATTTCCTTGGCGTTTTCAACCGCGTCTTCACCTACAAACAATGCGCCGAGAGGATAGAACATGCTCTGTTCATACTTTATTTCTTCAAACATATCGTTGATTATCTGGTCAACCTGAGTACTACCCGAGGCACTCTGAGAATATGTCTGCAACTGTTCCATGGGTATATATTCGTATTTTACAAAAAAACCCGAAATGAGAACAATCAATGCCGAAACGATTACAAGAGCATGAAGTATGTACTTTTCCGTCGCAGATTTTATCGCTGCAACGATAGTAACGGCTTTTTCGCGTATTTTTTGCATACGCGGCGTTCCGTCCGACTGCTTTTCATTTTTTACCATATGCATTCTCCTTTTCTTCCCGCATCGGGAAGAGTTTATTGTAAACATAATATATCATACAATATCGCAAATTTCAATACCCATTAATTTATTAGCTCTGCAAGCAAGGCAAGTCATGCGCAATCCCGACAAAAATATATACTATTTTTTGAATAAATTAATGACCGTCAACGAAAAAAAAGCCGTCGGCAGATTGCCGACGGCTGAAAATACATATTTTGAAGCGCATGCTTCCGAAGATTATCTCTTGGAGAACTGAGGAGCGCGACGAGCCTTTTTGAGACCGTACTTCTTTCTTTCCTTGACGCGAGGGTCACGGGTAAGGAAGCCTTCCTTCTTGAGTGCGGGACGGCAATCGGGCTCTGCCTGAAGGAGAGCGCGCGCAACGCCGAGGCGGATTGCGTTAGCCTGACCGGTGTAGCCGCCGCCGTAAACGTTGACGAGAACGTCATACTTGCCTTCTACGCCGAGAAGAGCCAAAGGCTGTTTTACAACGTACTGCAAAACAGACTGAGGGAAGTAATCTTCAAAAGTTCTGTCATTTATAACGATAGTGCCTGTTCCTGCGGGAATGAGACGAACGCGGGCGATTGCCTTCTTTCTTCTGCCCGTTCCCCAAAACTGCAACTTTTTCTTTAAATTAGCCTTTGCCATAACTTTTCCTCTACCTCTCGATTAGAATAACTTAAGCTCTTCGGGCTTCTGTGCTGCGTGATTGTGTTCTGCGCCCTTGTAAACTCTCAGCTTCTTGATCATGTCTCTGCCGAGCGAGTTCTTGGGAAGCATGCCCCTTACGGCTTCATAAACGGCGAGGTCGCTCTTTTCAGCGAGCATCTTTTTGTAAGATATTTCCTTGAGACCGCCGATGTAACCGGTGTGATAACGATAGTACTTATCGGTAAGTTTTTTGCCGGTAAGAACAACCTTGTCGGTATTTATTACTATTACAAAGTCGCCCGTGTCAACGTTGGGGGTAAAAGTAGGCTTATTTTTGCCGCGAAGAACTGCCGCAACCTTGGAAGCAAGTCTTCCGAGGGGAACGCCTTCAGCATCGACAACGTACCACTTTCTTTCAACTGTCTGGGCATTTGCCATATACGTTTTCATTGTTTACTCCTTATCGAATTTTCTCTGCGTAATGAGTGTATTTACTGCTGTTTCTTTGTTTCTGACTGAAATGTAAAACTATTTTATTATTAAATGAAATTTATGTCAAGCCGTTTTGTGTTTGGTTTACAAAGTTTTTCAAAAATTTGAAAAGAATTTTTTTACCGCCCCGAAGTTTACCTTTTTTATGCGTTTTTGCGCCATAAATTGCATAAAAACACTATAAATCGAAGGGCGCGCGCAGGCTAAACGCCTGCGCGCGCTCACATTTGTTTTGTGATAAAATACGCTTTTATGCTTATTTTACTAGCACTGCCTTAATTCTCTTTACGCCTGCGGAAACGTTTTCCTGCTTGGCGATTTTGAATGTACCCAGAAGTCCCGTGTGTTCGGCGTGAGGACCGCCGCATATTTCCTTGGAAAAATCGCCTATCGTGTAGGTCTTTACCCTCTCGCCGTACTTGCTTTCGAAAAGTCCCGTAAAGCCCTGCTCTTTGGCCTCTTCGAGGGACATTTCCTTCATGACGACGGGGACGTCCGCCTTTATTACGTCGTTGACGAGTTTTTCAACCTCGGCAACTTCCTCGGGCGTGAGCTTTCTGGAGAAGTTGAAGTCGAAGCGCAGTCTTTCCTCGGTTATGTTGGAACCTTTCTGCTCTATGTCGGGCGAGCACACCTTTTTGAGCGCCGCGTGCAGAAGGTGGGTTGCCGTGTGGAGATAGGTGGTTTCTTCCTTGTGGTCGGCAAGTCCGCAGGCAAACTTCTGCTCGCTGCCCGCGCGCGACTTGGCCTGATGTTCGGCATATGCCGCTTCGTATCCCTTTACGTCTACGGAAAGTCCCTTTTCGCGCGCCATTTCCTGCGTGATTTCTACGGGGAAGCCGTAGGTATCGTAGAGATGGAAAGCCGTTACGCCGTCGATTTCCTGACCTGCGCCGAGCTGGGATGCAACTTTTTCGAACTCCTTAAGACCCTGTGCGAGCGTTCTGGAGAATTTGGTTTCTTCCTTGTTAAGCTCCTCCTCTATCTTTGCGGAGTTGCGCACGAGTTCGGGATAGACGTCCTTGTATTTTTCTATTATTGTTTTAGATACCGAATTGAGCGCGCCCTGAGGCAGACCGATGTTTCTGCCGAAGCGGACGGCACGGCGGATAATTCTTCTTAAAATGTAACCCTGGTCGGTATTTGAAGGGACTATTCCCTTGGTATCGCCGAGCATGAAGGTCGCCGTGCGAACGTGGTCGAGCACGACGCGGAATGCGCGGGTTACGTCTTCGCTCTGGTTATACTTAAGTCCCGTGAGGCGTTCGATTTCGGCGATTGCGTTTTCAAAAATATCCGTTTCGTAGACGCTCGCCTTGCCGTTGAGTATGCACAGCGTTCTTTCAAGCCCCATACCCGTATCGACGTTGCACTGCTTGAGCGGCTCATACTTGCCGTCCGCCGTCTTGTTGTACTGCATGAAGACGTCGTTCCAGATTTCGAGGAACGTGCCTGCGGGCGCGAGGTCGAACTGGTCGGAAGAAAGTTTGTCCGCCTCCGCATGGTTGCGGATTATGTGCATTTCGGTATCGGGACCGCAGGGACCCGTAGTACCGGCGGGACCCCACCAGTTTCCGCTCTTGGGAAGGAAGAATACATGCTTGGGATCTATGCCGCACTCTATCCACTTCTTCGCGCTCTCATCGTCGCGGGGGCAGTCCTCGTCGCCCGCAAAGCAGGTTACGGCTATATCCTCGACGGGAATGCCGAGATATTCGGGCGAGGTGAGAAATTCATACGACCACGCTATCATTTCCTGCTTGAAATAGTCGCCGAGCGACCAGTTGCCGAGCATTTCGAAGAACGTGCAGTGCGAGGAGTCGCCCACTTCGTCTATATCGCCCGTGCGCACGCATTTCTGTACGTCGCAAAGTCTGTTGCCGGCAGGGTGCTTTTCGCCCAGAAGATAGGGTACGAGGGGATGCATGCCCGCAGTCGTGAAGAGTACCGTGGGGTCGTTTTCGGGAATGAGCGACGCCGAAGGTATTACGGCGTGTCCTCTCTGCCTGAAAAATTCGAGATATAAATTTCTTAAACTTTCGCTTGTAAGTTCCTTCATGATTTTTTTAACCTCAATTTAATACCTAAACATTATACAACGGCAAAACACCTTCGTCAAACGCGGCGAAGGCATTTTTTTGCTTATTTTTATTTTCTTTGCAGGGCGTATCCGTCCTTAGCGTCCTTGACGACATAGCCGAGGGCGTCTATCTTTGCCCTTAAAGCGTCGGCTTCAGCCCAGTTTTTAGCTTTCTTTGCCTGCCATCTTTCTTCGGCGAGAGCCTTTACCTCTTGAGGAATTTCCTCGCGGGGAGCCTTCGAAGCCGCCTCCGAAAGGTATGCCTTTGCGTCCTTTTTGAACAGTCCGAGAAGACCGTAGGTCTTTCTTATCTGCATAACGTCGTCGGCGCAGCTTTTATCCTTTGCGGCAAGTTTTGCCGAAACGCGCTTAAAAATCGCATACAAGTCGGAGAGTGCGAGCGCAGTGTTGAAGTCGTCGTCCATAGCCTCGTTGAAGGCTTTGTCTATATCCTCGTTGCCCTTTTCGCCCTTGCCGAACGCGCTTTCGACTTCGTCTATTATTTTATAGAACTCCGTGAGGTGCTTTTCCGCGTCGGGGAAGAGGTTGTCGGTTATGTTGATGTCGTTGCGGTAGTTGGTCTGAAGCAGTGCGAATTTAATCGCTTCGTTGGTATATTTCGCGAGCAAATCTTCCAAAAGCAGGCTGTTGCCCAGCGATTTGGACATCTTCTGTCCGTTGACCTTGATAAGTCCGTTATGCGTCCAGTATCTGACGAAGCGCTTGCCCGTAAGACTTTCGGTCTGCGCAATTTCGTTTTCGTGATGGGGGAAAATGAGGTCCCTGCCGCCGCCGTGAATGTCTATCTGGTCGCCGAAAGCCGCGCGGTTCATCGCCGAGCATTCGATGTGCCAGCCCGGTCTGCCGTTACCCCAGGGGGACTGCCAGAAAATTTCGCCCTCTTTAGCCGCTTTCCACAGCGCGAAGTCGGCGGGATTGCGCTTGTCCTCGGCGTTTTCCACGCGCACGCCGTCAAGCATGTCTTCAACGGAACGGTTGGAAAGGCAGCCGTAGCCCTTGAAAGAGGTTACGTCAAAGTAGACGTCGCCAGAGGGCGCGGGGTATGCGTGTCCCGTAGCTATGAGCTGCGAGATAAAATCTATTATGTTGCCTATATTGCACGTCGCCTTGAGCCAGACGGTGGGGTCGTCTATATCCATTTCGCGCATGACGGCGTCAATCTTCTTTATCATCTTTTCTGCGTAGGCGTCTGCGGGAACGCCCTCCTCTTTCGCGCGGGCGATAATTTTATCGTCGACGTCGGTGTAGTTTCTCGCATAAGTTACGGCATATCCCTTCTTTTCGAGATATTTGCGCATTATGTCATAGATGAGCGCCTGAAAGCCGTGTCCTATATGCGCCTCGCCCGAAACGGTTATGCCGCAGGCGTACATTTTGACTTTACCCTCTTCGAGGGGTACAAATTCTTCCTTCTTTCTGGTGAGCGTATTATAAATTCTCATATATCCTTCCTCTCGTCGCGGCTGTCTGTTTGCGCCGCGTTCTTGTCGCCGTCTTTATTTTCCTGCGCGAGCGCTGAAAGTTTTTCCTCGAGCGCGAAAACCCTCTCTCTCAGCGAGCATACCTCGGAAAGCAGCGGATCGTCCTTTTCCTGATAGAGGTCAACGCCGTCCTTGCTGCCGCGAATTCTGACTATTCTTCCCGGCACGCCCACCACCGTGGCATGCGGGGGAACGTTGCGCAGAACGACTGCGCCCGCGCCCACTTTGGCATAATCGCCCACGGTTATGTCGCCGAGTATCTTCGCGCCCGCGGAAATCACGCAGTGTTCGCCTATCGTGGGATGACGCTTGCCCTTCTGCTTGCCCGTGCCGCCGAGGGTGCAACCCTGATAAATGACCGTACCCGCGCCGACTTCCGCCGTTTCGCCTATCACCACGCCCATGCCGTGGTCGATGAATACTCCCGGCGCGATTTTTGCCGCAGGATGAATTTCTATGCCCGTAAGGGCGCGCGAAATCTGACTGACTATGCGCGCGAGCAACCTCAGCTTCATTTTATAGAGCCTGTTTGCCAGCCTGTGGTGAGAAAGCGCCGCCACGCCCGCATATGTAAGCCATATTTCAAATTTGCTCCTCGCGGCGGGGTCGTTTTCCTTAGCCGCGTTTATGTCCATTCTCAATCTTTTAAAAAACATGTGTCTTGCCCTGAATGAGTATTTATGCCTGAAAAAAAGCACCCTTACATTATATGTAAAGGTGCTTTGCACGGTTCCACTTTACTTCGTCCCCCGAAAGGGACCTCGTTTATCTCTCTTACGGGGAGCAGCCGCGGGGTATTGACCCGACCCTGGATTTTTATCCGGACAGCGCATAATTCCGCCGCGCAAACGGAAAACTTTCAGCCGATGATTTTCCTCTCTGTCGCCGCGCGTAAAAGCGGAGTTTTTCTGTCATAAGGTTTTGAATTTTTATAGATTATAAATCATTTCCGCCGATAAATCAAGCGATTTTATCAGGTTTTGCCCGACAGTTTGAAAACGTCGCGCGACTGACCGATAACGAAAATATGGTCGTCTTCCTTGAAGCAATAATCGGGCATGGGCGAAGGATTTACGCTGTTGCCGTTTTTGATGGCGATTATGTTTATCTTGTACTTTTTGCGCACGTCGAGTTCCATAATCGTCCTGCCCTTCCATTCCTTTATTATGGGAACTTCGAATATGGCGTAGCCGCCCGCGAGGGCGATGTAATCGAAGATGTTGTTGCCGTTGTGGCGTATGGCGAGTTTATCCGCCGTTTCTCCGTCGGCATAGATAATTTCGTCCGCGCCTATTTTTTTGAGCAGCTCGCACTGAATGTCGTCGCGCGCTCTCGCCGCGACGTACTTCGCGCCGAGATTTTTGAGCGTTATAGTCGTTATCATAGACGCTTCGAAATCGTCGCCGACAGTTACGAAACACAAGTCGAACGAAGGTATATCCAGCGTGCGAAGCACGTCTTCGCTCGTGTAGTCGGCAATGCGCGCGTCGCTGCATCTGCAGGCTATCCTCTTTATGCTGTCTTCGTTTTTGTCGAGGACTATTACGTCATGACCGAGTTCCTGCATCTTTTCGGCGAGGTGTCCGCCAAGTCTGCCTATACCTATTATGAGAACAGATTTTTTCATATTTTACTACCTTTACAAAATTGTCAGCCGATAATGAGATTATCGGGTACTCTGGCTATAGAAACGGGCTTGCGCTCGTTGGTGAACACGAGTATGAGCGTGAAGCCGCCCACTCTACCGAGGAACATGAGGCAGATAAGTATTACCTGCGACGCCGCCGAAAGCGACGATGTTATGCCCAATGAAAGTCCCACCGTGCCAATCGCCGAAACAGCTTCAAAAATAATTTCGTGAGCGGTGAACGCCGAAGCGCTCTCTATTCCGCAGATGATGAGCGCGCTTACGGCTATGGCTGTGAGATATATCGAAAATACCGCGCCCGCCTGGGGGTAAGCGTCGTCGTCGAAGCGGCGGTTGAAAATGTGCGTTTCGTTTCTGCGGCGGGAAGTGGCTATCGCCGAGAGGAAAATTACGGCGAGCGTTGTGGTTTTTACGCCGCCCGCAGTCGAACCGGGGCTGCCGCCTATAAACATCAGTATTATCGTGAGTATGCTGCCGCCGTCCGACATAGCCGAATAGGTTACGGTGTTGAAGCCTGCCGTTCTGGGCGTTACGGACATGAAGAAAGTTGCTAAAATTTTAGTGCCGATGTCCTTATCGCCTATTGTGGCGGGGTTGTTCCACTCCATCGCCATGAATATCGCCCAGCCGATGACGATGAGCGCTGCGGTCGTCGTTAAAACCACTTTGGAATGGAATGAATAGCGCTTGAAATGCACGCCGTTTTTAATCATGTCGCCCCAGACGAAAAAGCCTATGCCGCCGATGACGATCAAAAGACAAACCACTATGCAGACCAACGGGTCTGAAACGTATGCGTTGAGTGAATCCTGCCCGAACTTGCCCGTGAGAGTAAAACCGCAGTTGCAGAACGAGGACACAGCCGTGAATACCGACTGCCAGATGCCCATACCCCAACCCATATCGGGGACGAAAGCGAAACTTAAAAGGAACGCACCCGTAGCTTCGCAGGCAAAAGTTCCTATTAAAATATATTTAACGAGTTTTTTTATGCCCTCGAGACTGACCGCGCCCGCCGACTGCATGACGAGCTTGCGCTTGGAAAGGGACGCCCTTTTCTGGACATACAGGAAAAAGACAGAAAGTATGGTTATAAGTCCCAGTCCGCCTATCTGCATGAGGACGAGAATTATTGCCTGACCGAAATACGACCAGTAACTTCCCGTATCGACAACCGACAGTCCCGTTACGCACGTTGCGCTCGTTGCCGTGAAAAACGCAGCCATGAAATCAGGTTTTCCGCTTACCGTCGCCGCGGGAATACATAAAAACGCCGTTCCCACGAGTATTGCCGCAAGAAGGCTCAACGCTATCAGCGCCGCGGGGGGCAAACGTAATTTTTTTGTAGCCGTCATAACCATATTATACCTTAAAAGCGCGCAAAAATCAATAATTATGGCTGTATTTCGCGGCGAAAAGAATTTACAATTTTATTTGAAAATTTTTAACATTGAAATGGATAATTTTGTTAAAAGATTGCTTATTTTCCTTGACTTCGCGTTCAATAAATATTATAATAATTTTAACGTAAAATATTTATGTTAATTATTCACAGAGGAGAGTTTGCATGAAAAGGGAAAGAATTGAAGAAATTGCCGACATTTTGGACAAACGCGGCAAGATGACGCTCGAACAACTTGAAGAAGTTTTTCCCAACGTTTCCCAGATGACTCTTCGCCGCGACCTTTTCCAGCTTGAAGAAGACGGAAGAATTATCCGCATCCGCGGAGGCGCAATGTCCGTAAAAGAAGTTCAGAAGGTTTCAGGCGAAGCGTACACAAAAAAGACGACCATTAACACGGATGCGAAAATTGTTATTGCCCAGAAAGCCGCAACTCTTATCGACGAGGGCATTTCGATTTTCCTTGACGGCGGCACGACTGCGATGTATCTTTCCAAAGAGATGCCCGACATAAAGTGCAACGTTTTCACCAACGGCATAGCCGTAGCTATGGAACTTGCGCAGAAAAAGAACATCAACATTACCGTTGTCGGCGGTCAGCTGATGAAAGATAACCTTTCCACCGCTTCGCCCGCGGCCAAGGAATATTTTTCGCTCACCAATTTCGAAATCGCCGTCGTTTCGGCAACGGCTTTTACTCCTGAAAACGGGTTCAGCTGCAACAGCCAGATCGAAAGCGACCTACTTAAGCAGGTTTTCAAAAAGGCAAGACACGTTTATATGATGCTCGACAGCTCAAAGATAGGAAAAATCAACCCCTACACTTTCGCGCACATCGAGGACATAAACGTTCTCATCACCGACGATACGTTCCCCAAGGAATACAAACAGATTTTCGAAGACCACAACATAGTCGTAATGTAAAAAAAAAACCGCGCAGAAAATGCGCGGTTTTTTTATTCAACGCATAATATTCCCGCACTTACCGCGTATTTGCGCATGTCTTTGAACATTAATTTCGCCCGTCGGCAGAATGCGGACGGGCGTTTAAAATTAGTCGCTCCATTTATGTTTGGGCAGAGTTCTGTCCTTTATGTCGTCGTAAAATTCAAAGTACCTTCTGCGCATTTCTTCCACGGACGGGCTTTCATCCAGCTCGCCGAAAAGCTCTTCAAGTTCTTCGGGCGTATAATCGGCGGCGTCGAATTCGCCGTCCGTCGCCTGCGCGAGGCGCATAAGATCGAGTTGTGTAAATTTCATGTCATTTCCTGCTTAAATAATCTTTTACGGGCGGGAACGTCGTTATCGCGTCGAAAATCAGCTGTAGTCCGAATATCATGATATGCAAAGGTATATGGTGGTCGTTGCTTGGCTCATACAAAAGAAGAAAAGCAAGAACGAGTTCGCCTATGCCCTTACCTATATAATAAATACACCGTCCCGAACGGGCTATGCGGCTGAAAGCGTGATTGAAAGCGTGCGCCGCCTCGATAAGCCCTAAAAAACCCCACGCAACCGATATAATCGTGAACGCAGATTTATATTCCACGCAAATAAGAATACCCAGCGCAATCATTACGAGCGAAGAAGCCGTATTGTTAGAATGAGTATGAACGTACTCCTTTGTCTTAACTGCATATATGAACAGTCCCAGACCTATCGCAATCATAAATCCGCCGACTATGTAGGGGAACGCAATTTTTAAATGGTTGGAATGCGCAAGACAGACCAACCCTACGATAAAATATACGGAACAAAGTATGTATCTGAGCGTCTTTTCCGAAATTTTTATCGCTTTGGAAAGTTTATATGCGTTTGTCTCCGCGGAAAATTCTTCAATCAGAAAGTCGCCGCCCGTGTGCTCTTCAGCGGCGGCGGTTTCTTCGTAACCTTTAAAGCCGGAAAAAGAATACTCCTCTTCGTCTCCCGTTACGGTAGAAATGCCTTCCGCGCGTCTGAGGCGCGCTTCGGTTTCCGCAGAATATCCCTTATAGGAATATTCTTCGTTGTCTTCCATATTGTCCCCCTCGGCGATTTTGCGTTACGCCGTCCGTTGCCTTGTTATATTTTCCGTCATTCCTCCGAAACTTCCGCCGCGTCGGTTACGAGCGCCGTTTCCCACAGATTTTTGGAAAATCTGCGCGCTATATGGCTGCATTTGCACATGAACATGTAAAATATTTTATTGCCCGTGCCATAAAGCGTTTCCAGATTTCCCAGTCCTTTGGCAATTACTGCGTCGCTGTTGCGGATGAATGCCGAAGTGAGCAGATTGCACTCTTTGAGGTACGTTCCGGGTATCGCCGCGCCGTTTTCGATAACGAAAGAAAATTTGCCCAGTCCCACCTGTTCCGCGTCCCTCTTAGTTGCGTCGTTGATAATTTCTCCGCCGCGCACTACGGAAACGCAGTTGAGGCGAGGGTTCAGCATTTTTGCCGTGCGGATAAAAATTTTGTCCAACACTATTTCGCCGCAATTGTCATGGAGGTAACAGAGCGTCTTAGCCTTCATAATTTTTTCTTTGAGAAGGGCATAGACTTCCTCGTCAACAACCGTCCTTTCCGCCGCGGAAATCACTTCCTTTATACTGTCCTCGTTCAGGTCGGAAAGACGGGCGAAATCTATGTAGTTTGCCGCCATGGCGTACTTTATCGCCTCTTTGAGCGGCTCTTCGCTTTCGAGTATTTTGTTTAAAATTTTATCCTCGATTGCGAGCAGGGCGGTATTGAAGAGATTTTTTTCCTCCGAATAATCTATTCCCTTGCCGAAAATTGAACGATATATGCCGTCGATGTCGCGCATAAGAAGGGGCGCGCACGAAGTCTCGGGCGCGGCGTCGCACAGCGCGCGCACATCCCGCCTGAAAAGTTCGGTCGTGGCGTTTTCGCCGTGCATTCTGATAACTTTTTTAAGTTGACTTTCGTACAGGCACTGCCTGCATTCATTATCCAGTTGCATATGCAAATTATACCATACACTTTTTTTATAGTCAAGACCCGACGTGCGCAATCCGTTTAAGCAAAACAGCTCAAAATATAATTTTTCTGACAGCATGATAATATATTTACGCAAGGATATGTTTACATATATGCAACCGAGCATAAAAAGCGGAGCGCGGAAAAATTTCCGCGCTCCGTTTTTATTATTTATGGTCAGATTTCGTAGTGGCAACCCGAATACTGCGTGGGAGGCATGGTTTCGCCTTCCTTAACGTAAACGTTGTTGAGCACGTTGCCCTTTTCGTCCACTACGTTATATTTGCCCGTTCTGGGGCAGGTATCTCCGCAATTAAGCTTCATAAATAACCTCCGTAAAGATAATTTGCGCATTAAAAGCCTGATTATGCAAAAAACCAATAAAAATCAGTAAACCGTGCTTGCTGCCGCCAGCGCGCAGGATACGGAACCTATTATAATAATTAACGCAAAACAAATAATGCACACAGCCACGATTATACCAGCCTTGGCAAAGGTTTTGCTCTTTGCGTTTTATTCTTTCTTTGCCGAAGAATAAGCTATTATGCTGACGATAAGACCTATCAAGGGCAAACATATCGAAAGTATTAAACCTATTATGCTTATCGTTGACGCAGACTTTTCTTCTTTGCCGGGAAGTTTGCATCAGCACGACGGACACACATATGCATTGTCGTTTACCTCTTTGCCGCATTCTGAACAGTATTTCATTTTTTCTCCTTTGCTTCGGCTACGCAAAAATTGTATTCTCTGCCGACCTGTTTCAATTATATGATACATATTTGTATATGTCAACCAATAACAATACAAAAATGTATAATATTTTTATGGATCTGAATTTTAACGGCAACAGAATTGCAGAATTGCGCAACGATGCACATATGTCGCAGAGGCAACTTGCGAAGGAAATCGGAACGAGCCAGGCAAATTTATCGCGTTGGGAACAGGGCATAATTATTCCCAGCATACTCGAATGCTGGCGGCTGGCTGAATATTTCGGCGTAAGCATTGATTATCTTTGCGGCAAAAGCGACATCTGAAATAAAGAAAGTATAAAAAAATAGGGCGGCGGCGCGGAATTAATTCCGCGCCGCCGCTAAAATTATCTTAAAATCAGGTTATAAAGTTTATCCGCAACGCCTTCGGGCATACCCTCCGGCGGGTTATCGATAAAATTTTTTACAACGTCCCGCGCATTCTGGCTTTGAGGCAACATATATCCTGCCTCGCGCATCAAATCTTCGGCAATCAGCCTTTCAGCTTTTTCCACAGCGCGCATAAGGCGGTAAAGTCCGTCTTGTTGAGCGCTTTCTGCAAGCGCACGAGCCATATTTTCGCCGTCGGCTTTGCTCTGAGCCATTCGGTTGAGAGAAGCGATAACTTTTTTATCCTTCTTTTGCTGGGGAGGATACTCCTGCGGCACCATGCTTATAGCTTTGCTCGGGCAGGCATCGGCACAGTCGCCGCAACCTATACATTTAGTAACATCTATTATGCTGTTCTCCGTGTCGGTCGCGCCCGTCGGGCAGACATAAAGACAAAGACAATCTTTTGTGCATAAACGAAGATTTCTTACGGCAATTTTTCTCATTTTTTCGCCCTCCCCTCGATTTTATCGAATTTCCACGACGGAACTTTGCATACAGGGCAAAGTTCGGGCGGATTGTCGCCTATGTAGGTGAACCCGCACACGCTGCAAACCCAGATTTGTGTGTCAGCAAGCATTTTTTCACCCTCTTTCAAGTACCTTCCGACAAGCGTTGAAAGCATTCTCGTCACTTTTTCGCCCCAGACGCAAACTCTCGCCGCGCCTCTGTCCGAATTCTCGTCTGCAACGCTGCGCACATGAGCATAATTCTCCGCGTCGCTTTCAAGCATGGCGGAAAGTTTTTCCACGCTCGCGTCATTTACCGCGGGCGCTACGGAAGTAAAATACTCGGCAAGTCTGGTAAAGAGCTGCGCCGCCTCGTCCTTATACTGCTTTTCGCAACCCCTCGCAAGGTTGGAACACAGCGCGGCAAGCTGACCTACTGACAGCTTTACTTCGTCGCTCTTTTTTTCCAATTTTGACGTCACATTCTTTGGCGAATTAAAATTTTCCTCTCCGCTTTTTGTTGACGGTGTCTTTGTTGCGGCTGAAGAGCTGGCTTCCTTTTCTTCCTGTGGTTCAACTTTTTCGAACTGCGACTTGGACGCGCCGCAAATCGGGCACTCCCAGTCGTCGGGCAATTCGGAAAACTTTTTGCCCATCTTCTCTTCGTCGTATATGTATCCGCATATACGGCACACGTATTTCATAACTTATCCCCCTTTGTCAGGCAGGTTTTCCGCCTGTTCTTATTGAGATTGTATCACAATAAGAGTGTTGTGTCAATACTCGATTTTAAAATTAATTTGCACACATTCAAATATGAGCATATTATTTTGTCCGAAAAAATTTAAGTTTTTAGCAATGCAAAACAGGATTAAGATAAATAAATTTAAAATTTTTGACTTTTAAGGCTAATTTCGACTAATTGCAAGCCAAATGAGTTTTATAAACCTATTGCTTTTTCCGACAAAAATGTTATAATAAAAATAAGGAGAATTAATATGGAAGAAAAAAATAGCAGTTTTAAAAAATCGGGCGGCAAAAGAACTTTTAAAAAATTATGCATTGCGATAATTTCTCTCACCGTCGCATTCTGCAGCGCAACATCATTTTTTGGTTGCTTTACGGATAATAGCACGCCTCCTCAAGGCGGAATTTATAATCCCGAAAACGGCGGATCTCAGCCCTCTGACCCTGACAACAGCGACACGTCCGACCCTGATGATGGCAATATTCCCGACCCGGACAATGGTAATGGCGCTATCACCGACCCCGACCAGGACGACACAGCGGATAATGACCAGGGCAATAATACAGACATAGACCAAGGAAATGACACCGAAAACAATCAGGGCAATGGCACTGATAACGAGCAGGATAATAATACCGACAACGAGCAGGGCAACAATACCGATAGTGACGGCAATGAGAGTGAAGAAATTATTCCCAGCCCAGAACCTGAGGACCCGATAAAAGATTATCCGCCCCAGACCGTAGCAGAACTGTTCCCGAACGAACAAACGGCTACCGAGCTTGAACTTTCACGGGCGCAATACTGGCAATCTATAGTTTCCGACACATTAAACGACTACCTATATGAAAATATGGTAAGTAAAACAATTAGAAACTATGATTTAAACAATGTTGACGATGCAAAATGGGAAATAACAGATGACGGACAAGGGAATATAGAAACAATAAGAATGTTTTTCTTCTATAACAACTCTGAAACTTCAAGAACCTATTATGTAAAAAATGTAGCTCCAATAACAGAACTTAATATTCAAGATTTAGTTGTAAAAAATACAGAAGCAATAGAAAGTGCATTTGATACAAATGAATTTTTTGGTGCAAAATATATAACCGAATATGGTTTTAATTACAATCCGACAATTCAGGAAGCGAGAAGCGAACTGCGCGACGCTATAAATGAAAAACTTGCTGACGACGGAATTATTTCCCCCGTTGATAATAACACTATAAGTTTTATTAAGGATAATGGAAGTACAGTAGATGCTAATTTAGAAGGTACTGCACGTAGAATAATAATATTAAATCTTACAGACAAAGGATACACAGAGTTTACTGTAAGAATTAAAGAAAATAAAGCAAATAATAATGATGAAACATTAATTGATAATTTAGAAAATAATAAATATTATAATATGAGTGGTGATTATAAAACAAATTCATATTCAAACAACATTTTACAAAACCAAGATTTAGCACAAAATGATATAACTTCTTGATTTATAACACAATAGTTAAAATATTATGATTTTATAAAATAAAAGGGGCGAAAATCGCTCCTTTTATTTTATAAACAAATTTTACATATCCGCAGTTGAGCGATTAAAGTAAAAAAAAGTGCCACCCAACTGGTTGACACTTTAATTTGAAATCCGGCAACTTGCTATCCTTGCGTACCTTGGATGGTAAACTACTTTCGCCGTAGATGAGCTTAACTTCTGTGTTCGGAATGGGAACAGGTGGATCCTCATCGCCATCATCACCGGAATGATATTATAACGGCTCAAAGCCGATATAAACTTGATTTTTGCTTGCAAGACAAAATTTCCTTCGCCTTTAAAGCATTTTCAATCTTCACTTTTTCCTGCGAAGACTGACAACTGCATAGCCTTGAAATAAATCAAAGAAAAAGGTTTGTACGCTCGTTAAAATTGTAGCTGTATCTCTTTTTGTTTAGGATTCGTAAAATTCAATCTGTTTCTCAACTATTGTTGAGATCAAGCCCTCGACCTATTAGTATCGGTCAGCTAATACATTGCTGCATTTACACCTCCGACCTATCAACCTTGTAGTCTGCAAGGGGTCTT
>CASDOP010000007.1 GCA_949282385.1 uncultured Clostridia bacterium | reverse complement strand
CTGAGTTTTTTACTATCCTACAAAAAAATTCTACAACTTTAACTCGACTAATTCAATCTTTACAGTTCAAGACTTTTGCAAAATTGCAATTCGCTTTTTCGTATTAACCAATTAATCTAAATTGCCTTTTGTACTTTAATATTATTTCTCTTCTATGCAGTTGTCAGTCTTCGTTTGCCCGACTAAAGTCGGGGGTCGGTTCTTAAAGAACCTGCCGTCCAAATCGACAGCTTTTATATCATACCAAATGAATACCCATAAGTCAAGCAAATTTTAAAAAAAATTATCGATTTTTCTCAATTTTTTATAGATTTTAATAGCTTTCATTATATGTTGTATTTTAACATTTTTACTGCCACAAAATAGCCGCAGAGCGCATTGCGGGCGGTTACAAATAAAAGCCGAGCGGCGCGCGGATTTTATCCGCGCGCCGCAGAAATTTGCTTTTTTATTTACTTTAGTTTGTAGGCAACCTCTTTTATAAACTCGACGGAGCGGGCGATGTCGCCGAAATCCGCATAGTTGTCGGCGTAAACTTCAATTAAAAGAGCGCCGTCGAAGCCTTCGCCGACCAACCGCGAAATTATATCGTTAAAATCGTAAATGCCCGTGCCGGGGAGGCAGGTTCTGCCCATTTCGTCGACGTCGGAGAGGTGTGCGTATTGTATTGCGCCCGACATATCCTTTATGTATGCCTGATAGGGATAACCCGACATGCGCGCCTGCTTGATGTCGAAAACGGCTCCGAGCGCGGGAGTGCGCGATTTGAGCTGCGAAAAAACTCCCGGGCGGTCGTAAAGCGACCAGCGGACGTTTTCGAGGCAGATTTTGAGCGAATAATCGGACGCGAAATCGCAGATTTCGTTCAGTCCTGCGGCAAACGCGTCGAAATCGTCGTTCGCCCTGCCGTTTATGCGGTTGAAGCCGTGGAAAGTATAATTTCCGCACCCGAGCAGGCGTGCAGAGCGACCTATCTGGTCGAGCCAGTAGTAGCCGTCGCCCTTTACCCTGTGCGAGGGATTGAAAAAGTTAGGCTCGAAGTTGCAGGAATTGGCGTGAACGGAATTAATTTTAAGCCCCTGCACCCTCTCCGCCAGCGATTTGGCAAATTCGGGACGATACTCGTAGAACGTCGAAAAAAATATTTCGGCGCAATCTGCGCCCAGCGATTTGATTTTTTCAAGCGCGTCCTCCGTGTTGAGGCGGGGGAACAAAGACGCCGTAGAGATACCTGTCTGCATACATCGATTATATCACAGCCGAGCCGAGATTGCAATACGAACGGCAAAAAAGGCTACCTGCCCGAGGCTATGTACCTGGAAAGACAGCAAGTTATGCCATCGTCGGCAATTTCTGCCACGGGCGCAAGGGGGAAAACGCCGCCGCTATCCCCAACCTTAATACTTTCCGCTTCATTCCCGCCGACCGAACGACCGAAAGCAGACACAACCGAAGAGAGCTGCTCTGCCTCCTTCATCATTTCGGCTGCGCCGTCGCCTGCAAGTTCTTCGATTAAGGGACGGAACTCTTCCATTCCTTTAGAGCCGCCTGCCAGAAGCAAAATCAATAGCAATGCCAGTTGCATAATTACACCCCGCAACATAAACTGTATTATCATTATATGCGAGGTGAATGATGAGCGATTTTAAAAATTACACCAAAGGACAGAATACTCCGCCCGCCGACGGCGGCAGCGTGGAAAACACCGTAAATCTTGCCGCAACTTTAGCAAAAGCCTTTGCGGGCAAGAGCGAAGGTCAGGTTTTGCAGACGATTATCGCGCAGGCGGAACAGGGAAAGAGGGACGGCACGCTGACTAACGCCGATCTGGATAATTTTTATTCAACTCTCGCGCCCCTCCTTGACGGTTTCAAAAAGCGCAAACTTCAGCAGATTATAAAACAGCTGAAAGCCATTTGATGCGCCGCGTTTTGCAAAAAATGCGCGTCAGTTGCCGCAGGACGCCGAAAGGGCGCTTACTGCCGAGAGAAAATAATTTACCTCTCCCGCCGTGTTGAAGGAACTTAAAGACGCCCTGACAAGTCCGTCCGAGCCGAGAGCGGCGTGCATCAGAGGCGCGCAGTGCAACCCGCCGCGCACGCATATGCCGTATTCTTCCGACAGGCGCGAAGCGACTTCCTCCGACTGCATGCCTTCCATAGAAAACGAAGCTATGCCGTACGGGTTGGAATGGGAAAACACCTTTACTCCCCTTATACGGTGCAGACCGTTAATGAGCATGTCGGTGAGGTAAATCGTCTTGTCGCGGTTTTCGTACATTCTGCCGGTAAGGTACAGCGCGCCCTCGCCCAGCGATATTGCCGCGGGATAGTTGAGCGTGCCTGCTTCCAGCCTGTCGGGGTAAAAGTCGGGCATGTGCGCATTGGCGCTGTCGCTGCCCGTGCCGCCGTACATGACGGGGCGGGGATTGAAGCGTTCAGAAAAAATGAGCGCGCCGCTGCCCTGGGCGGCGAGCATACCCTTATGCCCCGCCACAGCGAGAGCGTCTATGCCCGACGAAGTTATGTCGATTTTTTCGTGTCCGCACGCCTGCGCGCCGTCGCAGATTAGATATGCCGAGGGCGGCATTGCTGCTCTGACGGCGCATATGTCGGGGGATATGCCCGTCACATTGGATGCAAGCGTGATTACAACCGCCTTTGTGTCCTCATCGATAAGGGATATGAGCGCGGGAACGTCGAAGTAGCCGCGACTGTCGAGCGGAGCGTATTTCACCGTTGCGCCTTTATCTTCGAGTACCCTGAGCGGGCGCAGAACGGAATTATGCTCTGCGACGGTCGTAACTATTTTATCTCCCGCCCCGAGAGTGCCGAGTATGGCGATATTGAGCGCTTCAGTACAATTTTTTGTGAATACAACTCTGTCGGGCGAGCTGCCGCCAAAAAAGTTGCACAGCAGCGTGCGCGCGGTGAACAGGCGCTCTGCGCAGGCGAGCGACAGGGCATGTCCGCTCCTTCCGGGATTTGCTCCCGCTTTAAGCGCGGCGTTGACCGCGCACAGAACCTCATCCGGTTTGAAGCCGCCCGTGGCGGCGTTATCGAAATATATCATTACTTGTCCCCCTTTCCCCGACTGACTTTCTTCCGTCAGCCGCATGCTTAATTACATAATAAATATACTTACAGAGGTTTAATTATATGACATATATGCTGGCGGTATTCAGGTCGCGTTCCCAGGCGATAGACTGCAACCGCAAACTTGCGTGCGCGGGCATAAGGTGCGCGCTCGTCAACACGCCGAAAGAGGCGCATATCGGCTGCGGTCTGAGCATTAAAGTTGATATGCAACAGGCAGAAAGAGCCAAAAAACTAATAGATGCGGCCAGATACGCAAACTTTTACGGCTTTATGAGCATGACGAATGCGGGCGGTCAAACTTATATTTCGACAATGAGATGACGCGGCATCAAACTGCTAAAGCGCCCTAGGCAGTCGGCTTCGCGCCGAGAATGTTTTGGCGTTCGCCATGAGATATTCGCGAGAAGACAGTTCATTGCGGCAAAATTATATTTGCGATAACTATGAGGACAGAACAACGACCGCGACGGCGACGCAACAGCCTGCCACGCCGACGGCGCCGAAGACTAAACGGCACCGCGACAGCGCATAGAGGAAAAATTTTATATTTGCGATAACGCCGAGCGCCGCCCGCAAACGCAGTTTGCGGGCGGCGCTTTATGCTGATGGCGCAATATGCTTGCACCAAAGCGCGGCAAGTGATAAAATATTGACATGCACGAAAAAGAAATACTTAAAGAACTTGAAAGACTTTATCCCGACGCGCGCCCCGCGCTGAAATATTCCACGCCGTACGAACTGCTCGTTGCCGTCATACTTTCGGCGCAATGCACGGACGAAAGGGTTAATAAGGTAACGGCGGAACTGTTCAAAGAACACAATACCCCCGAGACTATGCTTGAACTATCGCAACAGGAGCTGGAAAAATACATATTCAGTTGCGGACTTTACCGCAGCAAGGCGGCTCATATACTTTCTGCCTCGCGCGACATTGTAGAAAAGTTTGCAGGTCAGGTTCCGAGTGAACATAAGCAGCTTAAAAGTCTTGCGGGCGTAGGACAGAAAACCGCCAACGTTGTTTATGCCGTGGCTTTCGGAGGAGACGCGATAGCCGTGGATACTCACGTTTTCAGAGTATCGAACAGGCTGGGGCTTGCTCATGCAGACACGCCGCAGAAAACCGAACTGCAGCTGAGGGAGGCTATACCGCAGGCAGACTGGAGCAAGGCGCACCACTGGCTTATATACCACGGCAGACAAGTCTGCCATTCGCAGAAACCTGACTGCATAAACTGCACTCTCAACCCCCTCTGCCCCTACTTTGCCTCGACGCGCGGCGACAACACAAAAAGATACTCGCGGTGACGTGCAAACTAACTCTCTGACCGCTGAGCATGGAATGCTCAATACGCAAACGTCCCTCGCGCATAAAGGCGGCACACAGTTCGCACCGCCGTTCAGCCCGATACGACCATATAATTTAAAAAAAAGCGTAGAAATTCAAAACGGCGGAGAAGCCTGTTATACCTGCTATAACCTACCCCCTTTAACCATAAGCCCGCGGAAATTTTTAAATTTCCGCGGGCTTTTTTGCGCATATCTATTGGCTCAGACCGAACCGCTTTTTCAGTATAACTGTCGCTGCATACAGGTTGGGCATATCGATTGCGCATGCCGCATTTTGATTGCCGTAGATTTTTTGTGCATGCCGACTGACACATATTAAGCCGTAACGATTGCGGCGCGGCACATTTTTGTGCCGCGCCGCAATTTTAACAAAAAAAAGACCTTGCGCGAGGCAAGGTCTTTTGATTATTTTAATTAATTACTTAAGAAGCTTAGCAACGACGCCGGAACCAACCGTTCTGCCGCCTTCACGGATAGCGAACTTAAGCTTTTCTTCAACTGCAACGGGCTTGATAAGCTCTACAGTGATGGTTACGTGGTCGCCGGGCATAACCATTTCGGTGCCTGCGGGAAGCTCGATGGAACCGGTAACGTCGGTAGTTCTGATGAAGAACTGAGGACGATAGTGGTTGAAGAAAGGAGTGTGACGTCCGCCTTCTTCTGCCTTGAGGACGTAAACCTGAGCTTCGAACTTGGTAGCCGTCTTGACAGTGCCGGGCTTAGCAAGAACCTGACCTTTTTCGATACCCTTTCTGTCGATACCGCGAAGGAGTGCGCCGATGTTGAAGCCTGCGATAGCTTCGTCAACCGACTTGTGGAACATTTCGAGACCGGTGATGGTCGTGCCAACGGGCTTGTCGATAAGACCAACGATTTCTGCGGGATCGCCGACGTGAGCTACACCTCTTTCTACACGACCGGTAGCAACGGTGCCACGACCGGAAATGGTGAATACGTCTTCGACGGGAAGAAGGAAAGGCTTATCGGTGTCACGTACGGGAGTAGGGATGTACTCGTCGATGGTGTCCATAAGCTGAAGGATGCACTGGCATTCGGGAGCAGCAAGAACTTCTGCGTCGGAGCAGCCGGAGGTTGCCTTTTCGAGAGCCTTGAGTGCGGAACCGCGGATGATGGGCGTATCGTCGCCGGGGAAGTCGTAGGAGTTAAGAGTATCTCTGATTTCCATTTCAACGAGTTCGAGAAGTTCGGGGTCGTCCATCTGGTCGCACTTGTTGAGGAATACAACGATGTAAGGAACGCCTACCTGACGAGCAAGGAGGATGTGCTCCTTGGTCTGGGGCATGGGACCGTCGGTTGCTGCAACAACGAGGATTGCGCCGTCCATCTGAGCAGCGCCAGTGATCATGTTCTTGACATAGTCAGCATGTCCCGGGCAGTCAACGTGTGCATAGTGACGCTTGGTCGTTTCATATTCAACGTGTGCGGTGTTTATTGTGATACCACGAGCCTTCTCTTCGGGAGCCTTATCGATTTCGTCGTATCTCATCTTCTGTGCCTGACCCTTGCATGCCATAACCATGGTGATAGCTGCGGTCAAAGTGGTCTTACCGTGGTCAACGTGGCCGATGGTGCCGATGTTAACGTGAGGTTTGCTGTTGTCATACTTAGCCTTTGCCATTTTTAGTTTCTCCTATAAAAATTTATTTTAAATGATAACTTACGCCTTTTGGCGTCGCAGCTATCTATCATTATCTTATTGCTGCAAATTTATTTCGCCTTGCGCGTCGAGTATATTATATCTTACATTTACAAAAAACACAAATATTTTTCCGTGCTTTTTGCAAAAAATTGCTTCGGCGCGCTGCGGCGGTAATTTTTATTCGGCATCGTCGCTATGCGACGCCCGTGTTAATTTTCGTTTCTCTTCGCTCTTTCGCCGATAACCTTTTCGGCAACCGACTTGGGAACTTCTGCGTAGTGGTCGAACTGCATGGTGAACTGACCGCGACCCTGCGTGCGCGAACGGAGATCGGTTGCATAACCGAACATTTCCGAAAGGGGAACTTCTGCGTCGACGACCTTTGCGCCTGCGCGGTCGTCCGTCGATACGATAGTACCGCGGCGCGCCGTTACGTTGCCCATGATGTCGCCGAAGTAATCGTCGGGAGTGATGACCTCTACCTTCATGATGGGTTCGAGAAGAACGGGCTTAGCCTTGGACATACCGTCCTTGAAAGCCATGGAGCCTGCGATCTGGAACGCCATTTCGGAGGAGTCGACCTCGTGATAGCTTCCGTCGTAAACCTGAACCTTGAAGTCAACCATTTCGTAGCCTGCAAGGTAACCGTTCTTTGCCGCGCCCTGAATACCCTTGTCGATTGCGGGGATATATTCCTTGGGAATAGAGCCGCCGACAGTGAGGTCTTCGAAGGTATAGCCCGAACCGGGTTCGCCGGGAATGAGGTGGATTTTGCAGTGACCGTACTGACCTTTACCGCCGGACTGACGCTTGTAAAGTCCTTCTGCGTCGCAAGCCTGACGGAAAGTTTCGCGGTAAGCAACCTGGGGAGCGCCGACGTTTGCTTCCACCTTGAATTCGCGGAGAAGTCTGTCAACGATGATGTCGAGGTGAAGTTCGCCCATGCCCGCGATTATCGTCTGACCGGTTTCCTGGTCGGTATAGGTCTTGAACGTGGGGTCTTCTTCTGCGAGCTTTATAAGAGCCATGGTCATCTTTTCCTGACCTGCCTTGGTCTTGGGCTCGATGGAAAGCTGAATAACGGGGTCGGAGAAAGTCATCTGTTCGAGAACGATGGGATGAGCTTCGTCGCAGAGCGTGTCGCCCGTAGTCGTTTCTTTAAGACCTACTATAGCGCAGATGTCGCCCGAGTAAATCTTGGAAATTTCCATACGGGTATTTGCGTGCATCTGAACGAGACGTCCTACTCTTTCTCTCTTGCCCTTTGTGGAGTTATATACATAGGAACCCGACTCGAGAACGCCGGAGTATGCTCTGAAGTAAGCAAGACGACCTACGAAGGGGTCGGTTGCAATCTTGAATGCAAGTCCGGAGAAAGGTTCGTCGTCGGAAGTTTTTCTCTCTTCTTCCTTTTCGGTAACGGGGTTGATACCCTTTACGTGGTCGATGTCGACGGGGGAAGGAAGGAAGTCAACGACGGCGTCGAGAAGCATCTGAACGCCCTTGTTCTTGTAGGAAGAACCGCAAAGAACGGGGGTACATTTCATAGCTATGGTAGCTTTTCTCAGACCGATGCGGATTTCGTCGGGAGTAAGTTCCATGGTTTCAAGGAACTTTTCCATGAGTTCGTCGTCGCCTTCTGCGGCAGCTTCCATGATTGCGAGGTGAGCCGCTTCCGCAGCGTCGCGCATGTCTTCGGGAATTTCTGCCTTGTGGTACTGCTTGCCGTCGTCGGAATCGTAGATTTCGGCGTTCATTTCGATAAGGTCAACGATGCCTTTGAAGGTATCTTCCTTGCCGATGGGAAGCTCGATGGGAACGGGATTGGCGTTGAGCCTTTCCTTCATCATCTTTACGGCTCTTTCAAAGTTGGCGCCGTTGATGTCCATCTTGTTGACGTATGCGATGCGGGGAACCTTGTACTTGTCAGCCTGACGCCATACGGTTTCGGACTGGGGTTCAACGCCGCCCTTTGCGCAGAAAGTTGCTACTGCGCCGTCGAGTACGCGGAGCGAACGTTCAACTTCTACGGTGAAGTCAACGTGTCCCGGGGTATCGATGATGTTAATTCTGCATTCGTCAGCCTTGGTTTTGCCGGATCTCGTCCAATGGCAGGTAGTTGCGGCGGATGTGATGGTTATGCCGCGCTCCTGTTCCTGAACCATCCAGTCCATGGTTGCGGTACCGTCGTGGGTTTCACCTATTTTATGATTGATACCGGTATAGTAAAGGATACGCTCCGTAGTCGTGGTCTTGCCCGCGTCTATGTGCGCCATAATACCGATGTTTCTGGTATGCAATAAGTCGTATTCTCTTGCCATAGTTTAAACTCCGATCAGAATCTGAAATGAGCAAATGCCTTGTTGGCTTCTGCCATTCTGTGCGTATCTTCCTTCTTCTTTACGGAACCGCCGGTGTTGTTGAACGCATCCATGAGTTCTGCAGCGAGTTTGTTGCACATTTCCCTTTCGGAACGCTTTCTGGTATTGTTAACCAGCCAGCGGATTGCAAGGGTCTGTCTTCTTTCGGGACGGATTTCGATGGGAACCTGGTAGTTCGCGCCGCCTACTCTCCTCGCCTTTACTTCCAATACGGGCATGATGTTGTTCATTGCCTGATTGAAAATATCCATGGGCTCTTGTCCGAGCTTTTCGCTCGCTATTTTAAAAGCATCGTAAACGATGTTCTGTGCCGTACCTCTTTTGCCGTCGTACATTATCTGGTTGATGAGCTTTGTTACAACCTTGGAATTGTACACGGGATCGGGTAATACGTCCCTCTTGGGAACGTTTCCTCTTCTGGGCATAATTAAATCCTCCTTTTTAAATTTGTATTAAGGGTTTAACCTTAAATAAGCTATTGCTTGCCGCTTTGCGGTAGCAAATCTTCTCCGCAATCTCTTGCGAATACTGCCTATTCTTTGTCGGTTAAGGGTAGATATATTCCCAACAAGAATAAACATTAATAATTATATGGTTATTGTTGAAATTTAAACGATTGCAAAAAGGCGATTAAGCCTTGGGTTTCTTTGCGCCGTAGAGCGAACGGGACTGCTTTCTCTTGGAAACGCCCGCCGTATCGAGCGCGCCGCGCACGATGTGGTAACGAACGCCGGGCAGGTCCTTAACTCTTCCGCCGCGGATAAGCACGGACGAGTGTTCCTGAAGGTTGTGTCCTTCGCCGGGAATGTAAACCGTACCTTCCTGCTTGTTGGTAAGTCTTACCCTTGCAATCTTACGGATAGCCGAGTTAGGCTTCTTGGGCGTGGTGGTCGTAACCGAAAGGCATACGCCGCGCTTCTGAGGGCAGTTGTCCAGAATGGGCGACTTGCTCTTGAAAACCTGCTTTTCTCTTCCGTGTTTGATGAGCTGGTTAATTGTAGGCATTTGTGTTCCTCCTTGTGTTACTCGGTCGCAATGACCTGCGGAATATATCTTCAATCTGCATACCCTTAAATGCAAATTTCAGAGGCATAAAAAAATAGCTTTGCCGTACTTTTCAGCATAGCAACCCATGCTAATCATTACAGCAAATGCTATTTTAACAAAATCAAATTGAAATGTCAACAAAATTGACGGATTTTTTATTTTAATCGACGGCGAGAATTTCCTGAATGAAATTTTCGTAATCGTCCCTGCCCGCCTTGATGAAATCTATTGCGTTGTAGGGATGAACATTGTTGAGTCCCGTAAGAAGATAGGGTACGTCGTATCCCCAGACGACGCCGCTCTGCTTTAAAGGCGTCATGTGTTCGCGGACGAACTTCAACACGGGTTCCATTTTGTATTTGGGATTTTTGAGAAAACCGAGCATGGCTTCGAGGTAGCAGTTGCCCGCGCCTCTGCCCATGCCGCTTACGGTCGCGTCGAGATAGTCTACGCCCTTGGCGCAGGCCTCTATCGTGTTGGCGAACGCCAGCTGCTGATTGTTGTGCGCGTGTATGCCGAGCTGCTTGTTGTATTTATACGCAACCTCGCCGTACATGTCGCATATGCGGCGTATTTCTTCGGGATAGAGCGAACCGAAACTGTCGACTATGTAGATTACGTCTACGGGCGACTGCGCGAGTATTTCGAGCGCGCGGATTAAATCGCTTTCCTGATTTTTGGAAATAGCCATTATATTGCAGGTCGTAAAGTAGCCCATCTTGTGGCAGAATTCCACCATCTCGATTGCGGCGGGGACCTGATGACAATATGCAGCTATGCGGTAAACATCTATAACCGAATCCTTTTTGGGGATGACTTCCGTCTTTAAATCCACCCTGCCGACGTCGCTCATTACTGCGATTTTCATGTCCGTGGCGTTATCGCCGACGACAGCGCGGATGTTTTCCTCGTCGCAGAATTTCCACTCTCCGAATTTGTTTACGTCGAACAGCTTTTTGGATACCTTGTAGCCGAACTCCATAATGTCAACGCCCGCCTCGAGATTGGCGTTATAGAGCGCCTTTGCAAATCCTTCGGGAAAATAGAAAGAATTTACTATGCCGCCGTCGCGCAGCGTTGCGTCGACGAGCTTTATGCTCTTTCTGAACGACTGAAGATTTCCGACATCTTTATTCATTGGTTGTCCTCACAAAGTGTAATATGCGTAATTTTATCACAAAACGCGCCGGGCTGTCAACCCCTCGGAACAAATTTGACCTCGCGGGCATATTGACGCGATTAAACAATAATGTGCTTGCAGACTGTGAGCATGCCGTCTCGCTTAATTTGCACACGCATTCCGCAGACGAACGCGCGCGGCGCGCCGTTTCAGCGGCGCGCCGCGCGCTTGAAAAACTGATTTCCCCCGACCCGTTTCGCGCCTGCGAAACGGGTCGGGGGAAATTTTATAAGACAAATCATCTTTACGTCAACCGTTTTCTGCAACGAGTGAATTTTTACGCAACCACGGAAAGCATGTCGGCGCGGCGTTCAGGCGCGGACGGCGTCGCCAGTAACGGTCAGACAGATATTATCGAATTTTACCACCGCGCACCTGTTGGCAAACAGACAGACATAGCAGAAATTATTGTCTACAGACACGAAATCGAAATCGAAAAAGGCGCGCTCGTCGCCGTCGCAACAAACGACCGTCTGCTGGTTGACCTTTTTTATGCGGAGAGTAAAACTCTTTCCGCAATTATCCTGCGCCGAACCTTCCTTGAGATATGTACTAAGTTTGCCGCCCTCGCGCGAAAAGACGCCCTTCCCGCCGCCGAGAACGCCCGCCGCCACATAGTTTGAAGACAGCGAGGGAACGTATTCGTCCACATATATGTCGTCGCGAACCATAATGCCGAAAGCCGTCTGCCCGTCCGCGCAGGGCGCGAGGGAAAGCAGGGTTGCGCGCGCGAAAAACTCGAAATTTTTGTCTGCCCCGAGCTGCGCGAAGACCGCGGCGAAGCCGTCCGACGAGCCGCTTATTTTGCCGCGGGCGACAGTGCTGTCGTTGCCGAGTTTCCAGCCGTCCCCCTCTCTTTCAGCGATAAATTCCTTTATGTGTTCGCTTCCGCCGAAATCGCCCATGACCGCGACGTACCAGGGCGGCTGCGCGCCGAAATGCGCCTTTTTTGCATCCTCGGGCGAGAAAGGTTTATAGCTCGGCTCTATATATGCGGCGTTAACCGCCTGCGCGAGCAGCTCTTCCGCGGGCGGGCAAATGCGAGGAACGAGGTGATTTTTGAGCGGATTGTCCGTCGCCGCGAGCAATTTCGCCCACTCGAAAGCCGTCCATGCCGCGCCGTATTTATTGAGGTGAGTAAAGTCAAGCCCCGTCTTTCTGCCTCCGCTCGTCGCCGCCCATGCGTGAAAGAGAGCGGCTTTTTCATGCCCGACCTCTTTATACCTCTGCATGGAAGAGCGCGTGAGGTCGATTACCGTAACGCCCGCGCTTTCGCCCAGCGAACGGATTGCGGCGGGATAATCGCCGCCCTCGTATTTGCCAGAAGACAAAGCGATATGTCCGCACGAACCGCTGTAGTCGTCATCTTCCGAAAGGCGGACTATTGGCGTGCAGAGTATGGGAATTGCCCCGCGCTCGCGCGCGGGAACAATATAATTTTTATATAAATTGTTGCGGAAAGATACTCCGCGCGCACAATCTTCGTCGAGATAGCCGAGGTTGGGATTGGTGTAGCGCTCGTCCTCGCCCTTTTCGTCGTTATGCCCGAAACCTATCACGAGGTAGTCGCCCGAGGAAAGCGAAGAGAGCAGAATTTTATAATTTTCCTCGGTCAGAAAGCTCTTCGAACTGCGCCCCGACAGCGCGAGATTTACAACTTCCGCCTCGGGCGAAAGGTAGCGGGAAAGCTGCGTGCCGTAGCCGTAGCGCGGCATGTAATAATCGTCCGAAAAGGCGCTTAAAGTGCTGTCGCCCACGACATATACCGTTGTGTTTGGCAATTTTTTCTGCATCAGTTTAATATTACATCCTTTAAATTATTGTATTTTTCGAGCGCGGCGCGCCTTAATTGCGCCGTATCGAACGCGCCCGAGAACGCCTCGTCCGAAAGCGCCTTGGCGGTGAATATCGCAGACACGGGGAAACGCAGATTTTTCAGATCGGATATGGCGTGTCCGCTCTGGCGCGTACCCATAAAGTCGCCCCCGCCTCTAAGCTGCAGGTCGCTTTCGGCTATGGCGAAGCCGTCCGAATTGTTCTTGATGACGGAAAGGCGCTTTCTCGAATTTTCGCTCTCGTCGCCCGAAAGCAGGAAACAATAGCTCTTTTTGTCCCCTCTGCCCACTCTGCCCCTCAGCTGGTGGAGCTGCGAAAGCCCGAAGCGTTCGGCATTGTAAATGACCATTATCGTGGCGTTAGGCACGTCTACGCCCACCTCTATGACGGTGGTAGTAACCAGACAGTCGTAAAGGCGGTTTTTGAACGACTGCATTACTTCGTCCTTCTGCTTATCCTTCAGCTTGCCGTGCATGAGCCCGAATTTGAGCGAGGGAAGTTTTGACTGCAAATCTTCGTAAAGTTCGGTAACGGACATAACCGAACCTTCGTCGTCGCCCTCGATTTTGGGGCAGACGAAATAGACCTGCACGCCCTCTTCTTTTACGCTGCGGCGTATGTAATCCAGCATGTCGTCGTAGCGTGAACGGGGAATGATTGATGTGGATATATCCTGCCGCGAACGCGGTTTATCCTTGATTGTAGTAACGTCCAGGTCGCCGTAAAAAATGAGCGACAGCGTGCGAGGAATGGGGGTTGCCGACATTACCAGCGTGTCGCACCCTTCGCCCTTGCCCGTGAGCGAGGCGCGCTGCGCAACGCCGAAGCGGTGCTGTTCGTCGCACACAACCAAAGACAGACGGGCAAAATCCACGTCGCCCTGAATGATGGCGTGAGTGCCGCAGACTATGTCGACAGCGCCTTCCGCAACGCTCTTTTTGATTGCGCGCTTTTCCGCCGCCGTCGTCGAGCCTGACAAAAATTCAACCCTGTATTCGGGGAAATATTTTTTTATAAGTTCGCAGTTCTGCCTTGCAAGCACCTCGGTGGGGGCGAGCATTGCCGCCTGATAACCCGATTTGACCGCCATATATATCGCCGCGAGCGCAACAGCCGTCTTGCCGCTGCCAACGTCGCCCTGCAGAAGTCTGTTCATGGGCGAAGGCGAGCGCAGGTCGCGGAAAATATCGTTCACCGCGTCCTTTTGACCCTGCGTGAACTCGAACGGAAAGCGCGAGGCAAAATTTTTTACGTCCTCCGCCGTGGCGGTATATCTGTTGACGCGCGCCGTCTGTCTGTCGCCCTTTATGAGACGGAACGCCGAAACGAGCAGGAAATATTCCTCAATCGCCACCCTCTCGGCGGCGATTTTTACCTCGTCGGGGTTGGCGGGATTGTGCAGTTTGCAATAACTTTCGTACAAGTCGGGCAGAGCGAATTTGCGCTGCAGCGCGACGGGTACGGCGCTGGTTATCTTTACGTTTGCGAGCGCCTGTTTGACAGCCGAGCGCACCGCGCCCTGCGTAAGCCCGCCCGCGAGGGGATATACGGGTATGTAGCCGCGCAGGCGTATGTTGGCGTCCGCCCTCTCGAAGGACGGGTTGACCATTGAAGCGCCCATGCCGTACCTGTTCTGCACCCTGCCGTAAAAGAGGTATTCGCCGTTGTCGAGTTTGGAAGCCACATATGGCTGATTGAACCAGATTGCGTTGAATATGTAGTTGCCCTGACGGCAGAGCGCCTTGACGTAAGGTTTGCGGGCGAAGCGGTTGTTTTCTACGTTAAGAACCTCGCACATCGTTAAAATTACGTCGTTATGGTAAGCGCCCGCCACGGTGTCCGTGCGGGTGAGGTCGAGGTAGTCGCGCGGAAAGTGCCTGACCAAATCTTCCTGCGAAAAAATATTGAGTTTGTTGAAGTCCTTTTCGCGCTTGTCCGAAACGTACTTTAGTGCCGTCAGTTTCATATTTCTATTATAACACAAAAAGGCGAGAATGCCTCGCCTTTTGTAAATTTTTTATGTTATTATTCGAGAGATACCATGTAATAGTACACGGGCTGACCGCCGTAATGGTAGTCGACGTCGCAGTCGGGGAATTCTGCGGAAACTTTCTTTGCAAGTTCCTCGCACTGTTCCTCCTCCACGCCCTCGCCGTAGTAGAGGGTTATCATCTCGTGTTCGTCGCGCTTCATCTTCTTTATGAGCTGAAGCGTGGTTTCTTCTATATTGTCGCCCTTTGCGAGAATTTTCTTCGCGTCGAGACCTATGATGTCGCCTTCCTTGAGCTTGAAGCCGTTCATAGTGGTGTTTCTCACGGCGTAAGTGACCTGACCTGACGCCACGCCGTCGATTGCGTGTATCATGTTGGTCTTATTTTCGGACACGCTGTCGTCGGGATTGAAGACGAGAGCCGCCGCAAAGCCCTGAGGCACGTTCTTTGTGGGAATGACGTGTATGGTGCGGTTGTTGACAAGTCCCTTTGCCTGTTCGGCAGCGAGAATTATATTCGAGTTGTTGGGGAAGACGAAGACGTTGGAAGCGTTAATCTTCTGAACGGCGTCGGCTATGTCCTGAGCCGAAGGGTTCATAGTCTGACCGCCCTCGATAACTCTGTCCACGGTGAGGTCCTTGAAAATTTCTGCAAGTCCCTCGCCTGCGCAGATTGCGAGCATGCCCATCTCCTTCTTCTCGGCTTCGAGCTTCTTTTTGAGTTCGCGGTTCTCTTCGAGCATGTTCTCGATTTTAATTCTGTCGAGTTCGCCAAGCTCCAAAGCGTAAGTGAGCGCCTTGCCGGGCGTGTTGGTGTGGACGTGAATTTTTACGAGTTCCAGATCGCCTATGCAGATTACGGAATCGCCCAGCGTCATGAGCTTTTCCTTGAGCTTATCTATATCGGCAAGCGTGGTCATCTGTTTTAAGTTGATTATGAAAAATTCGGTGCAGTACGCGTACTGAATTTCGCCGAGGTCGAGATTGATAATGTCCGAGTTGTCGCCGAATTCGGGTTCTTTTTTGGTTTCGGCTGCTTCGGTAGGGATGTCGCCTTCCACCTCTTCGCCCGTTACGGCTGCGAGGAAGCCGCGCATTATAGTCATCAGACCTACGCCGCCCGAGTCAACGACGCCCGCCTTTTTGAGAACGGGAAGAAGTTCGGGCGTCTGCGCGAGCGCTTCGTCGCCCACAGCGATGAGCGCTTTGAAAAATTCGGTAAAATCTTTATTTTTGGAAGCAAGTTTTGCCGCAGACTCGCTCATGAGGCGGACGACGGTTAAAATTGTACCTTCCTTGGGAATGGAAACGGCGGAATATGCAACTTTAGTGCCGGCTTCCATGGCTTTTGCGAAAGTTTTTGTGTCGAAATCCTGCTGGCAATCTCTTAAAACCGAGCAGATGCCGCGGATAATCTGCGAAGAAATTACGCCCGAGTTGCCCCTCGCGCCGCGAAGCGCGCCCTTGGAAACCGCGTCGCATATTTCCTGAAAACGGTTGTACGAGCAGGCGTTCATCTCCTTTACCGCCGACTGCAAAGTCAGCGACATGTTTGTACCCGTGTCGCCGTCGGGGACGGGGAACACGTTGAGGGCGTCGACTTTTGCCCTGTTTATTTCAAGCATTCTCGCACCGGAGGCTATCATTTTCCTGAAATCGGTGCTTGTCAATGTTTTCTGCATTTTTTCTCCTTAACTTACAATAAAAATGCGGCTACGCTCACTCCAAAAAATTGCCGCAAAAAAGGATTAAACAGCAAAAAATTACAGTTTAACCCCTATGATGTTGACGTTTACCGTATCAACAATCATGCCGGTAAACTTTTCAACTTTATATTTAATTCCCTCTTTAAGACTTTCGGCAACTGCGTTTATGGAAACGCCGTACTTGATTATGACGTAGACGTCTATAAAAATTCTGTCGCCGTTGGTTACGACTTTCACGCCCTTTCCGCCGGGCTGCTTTTTTAAAAGTTCAGACAAAGAATCCGTGAAACGGCGCGAAACCATCTCCACTATTCCGTAACATTCTAAAGCGGCGTTGGAAGCAACCTTTGCTATCGCGAGGTCGGATATGGATATTTTACCATAAACGTTACTTGTATTGACTGACATGAAATCTTCCTTCAATTCCGCGCCGACGGCGCGGTCTTATACGATAATTGTAACCTACTTTTTCAAATTTTGCAAGTGTTTATTAAATAATTATGTAATTTGCCGCTCCGTACAGGACTTAAAGAGGCAAAATTATTCAAAAAAAATTGTTTTATAAGCGTTTTTTGTTTGATTTTTTTTAAAAGCCGTGTTATATTAATATAGCTGTTCTGAAAAGACGGCTTTGGTTTCACGCACTTTTTTAAGTATAAAGTCCATTTACGGAGGTAATATATTATGTCGAGAGTATGCAGCGTATGCGGAAAGGGTCAGACTTCCGGTAACAACGTAAGCCATTCCAAGAGAAGAACGAGAAGAACTTTCAAAGCCAACGTTCAGAAAGTTTCTTACGTAAATAAGGAAGGCAAGGTAGTAAACGATTACGTTTGCACCCGTTGCTTGAAGACCGTCGAAAGAGCATAATTTTTCGGCGTTTTTCGTCGTTAATTTAATTAAGCTGAAAGCGCTCGTGCTGATTTAATCGGTGCGGGCGTTTTTTTCGTATGCGTCCTTTTAATGGCAATCAAAAAAAACTTATTCTCCCTCTTATTTCAAGTAAAAATTAAAGGCTTAAAGTAAAATTAAATGAATTTTTTGCCCATACCTGCGAGACGGCGCAAAGTTGATTTTTAAGCCAATGCAGAGGCAAGCTGAAATTAGTTTTAAAATTATAAGAATTTATTTAAAAATTAAAAAAACGGCGGTTTTTTCCGCCGTTTTTTTATTAATTTCAGGATAAATGCGTAGTAGCCTTGCCCTCGGAATAAACCACCGTACCGTCCGAACAATGCACTGTAACGACGGATGAGAGCAAATAAAAGCTCAGGCGCGCATTATAAGATTGGTTCATATAGGAAGCAATTTCATCGTCCGTAAGATCGACCTCGACTACCTCCTGCTCATCGGGATTATCTTCAGAAGCCTGCGACTGATAGTAACAGAACTTTACTTCCTTCCACTGCGCCGCAGTTCCGCCGTAATAAATGTCCGTTATGGGATTATAACTGAGCGCCGCTATATCTATTTTTTCGAGCGTTACGGGCAAAGTTACGCTTGAAAGGACGGCGTCCGAATACACGTCGGATTCAGTAAAGGTATATTTACCCCTGAAAGTCGAAGTGTAAATTTCACTTACCTGAGCGTTTACGGTTACGCTTTCAAGCGAAGAGCAATATGCAAACGCAAAAGGTCCGATATAAGTAACAGACGAAGGAATTACTACAGATTTCAACACTTTGCATGCGCCGAATGCAGAATCTGCTATATATGTTACGCTATCCGGGATTTCGATACTGCTTATCTTAGTATAAGCAAACGCGCGAGCGCCAATATGGGTTATGCTTGAAGGGATATTGACCGATGTGAGCGACGTGCAGCCGACAAAAGCGTCCGAGCCGATACGCGTAACGGGAAGCGAGCCATGCTCACCATCGTCGTATTCGGAGGCGATGACGCACTCCTTCAAAGCCATCTGGTTTCCCGAAACTCCGCTTAAAATGTAATACGTTCCGTCTTCGCTTATTTTATATTCGACCTGCGCCGAGCCGCAGCCCGCGAACGAAAACGCGCAGCACAACGCAACCGTAGCCGCGCAGACAAAGCCCAAAATCTTTTTCATAACAAAATAATTTTACCATATCGCATTAAGTTATGCAACAATCATTCGGAAAGGTTTTGTGAAATTTTGATAAATTTACGGACGCGAAAAATAATCCTGCATTGTAAGGAATTCCTTATTTGCCTTGAATTGAGGCGTTAAAAGGCTGTAAACAGAAAATAAACAGCACTTTTTATGCAAAAAATTACAAATTAATCATGAACAGGCAAATTCATGCGCCCATTCGGATAAAGCATTTAATATGACTGAAACTCCATGATTTAAAAGGCGAAAATACGAAATTTTGAAGGAATAAACATAAAAAAAAGCCGCGCCGCGACAAGTTTGTCGCGGCGCGGCTTTTCGGGATGAGAATTATTTTCTACAGATTATTTTTAAAATTTTTTGCACAACTTTCGGCGGTTTAACGCAGATAATCGTCATACTTTCCCCCTGTTTATGATTATAAGGGCGACGTCCCGCCTGTTCGTGCGCACGAAAGCCGAGCGGCTGATTACAATGTTGGATATTCCGCGGCACTCGCCTGCGCTTATCCTTTGAGGATAGGCGTATTTGCACCCTTCACTTTCCATTATACGCACAAAATTGCCGAATGGTAACAGCGAAAATGTGCAACCGCAGAAATCGCCGAGCGGAATTCTGCCCGAAGACGCGAAAATTACAGAATTTTCCGTAATCATCTTCGCACTGACGCCGCGGGCATGAGCGGCATAGAGCAGATTGAGATTGCCCAAAAAATGGTCCTCCCTGCCTCCTCCGCCGCCGTAGATAGTAATTTGGTCTATGCCGTCGGCAATCATTTTGTAAAGGGCTATTTCGCCGTCGGTAAAATCTTTTTCCGAAGGATAAATTTTTTCGGGCGCAGGCACAGGGATATAACCCAGGCTGTCGAAATCGCCGATGTTTTTATCAATGCGAACCTTGTCCTTCGCCCACTCATACGCGCCATCGCAGCAATAAACAACGCTGTCCGAGCAGTCTATTTTTTCCTCATACGGCGTGCCGTTGAGTAAAAGTATACCCTTCATGTCAGCCGCGGAGGGCGGCAATGGTTGCCGCCATATCTGAAGAGCCGAACACCGCCGAGCCGGCAACAAGCACGTTTGCGCCCGCTTCGATAACTTCGCGGCAGTTGGAAACGCCCACTCCGCCGTCTACCTCTATATCCATATCCGCCCTGCCGATTTTTTGAGCGTACTCGCGCGCCTTTTTTATCTGTCCGAGCGCGGAGGGAATGAACTTTTGCCCGCCGTAGCCGGGGAAAACCGACATTATGAGCAACATGTCGCACATTGGCAGAACGGGAAATATTTTTTCCACGCCGGTATCGGGATTTACGACTACGCCGCACTTTACGCCCAACGATTTAATCATTTCGAGCGTTTCTCCGAGATATTCGGGAGAAATTTTTGAGCACGCCTCGTAATGCACGGTTATGATATCCGCCCCTGCGTCGGCAAAAAACTTTATCTGCGTCTTGGGGTGCTCTATCATGAGGTGGACGTCGAGCGGCAAATTTGTTAGCGGACGGATATTTTTTACCATCTGCGCACCGAAAGTTATAGGTCCGACGAACGAGCCGTCCATTACGTCGCAGTGAATGAGGTCTGCGCCCGCGGCGTTGAGTTTTTGTATCGCTCCGCCCATATCGGCAAAATTTGCCGAAAGAATTGAGGGTGATATAGAAATTTTCATTTGCGTCTTCCTTTTAGCGTACCTTTTTATATCATTTCGCCGCGCGGTTTCACTTGCGCACGGCTGTGCGGTTTAAACTTGCGCACTTCTGTATTATTTGTATTGATTGTATTATTTGTATTATAAATTTATTGTTGATTATCGTCATGCCCTGACTGCACTTCGGCATTTTCATTCAGAAAGCCTGCGCGGAGCTGTCCGCACGCGCCGCCTATGTCCGCGCCCGTTCTGCGCCTTAAAGTGGCGGAAAGTCCGCCTTTTTCGAGCATGCCCAAAAATCTATACGCGCTCTTTTCGTCCGCGCCCTCGAGGGTGCGTTCCTTTACGCTGTTGAGCCTTATCAGATTTACATGGCACGGTCTGCCCTTTAAAAGGGCGATAAGCTCATCCGCGTGGCGACTGTCGCAGTTTTCCCCTACGATGAGGGCGTATTCGAAGATGTAGCGCCTGCCCGTTTTGGCAAAATAGCTTTCGCACGCATTTAAAATTTCGGCTATGCTCCATTTGTTTGCAATCGGCATAGTGCGGGCGCGCTCTTCGTCTGTAGTGTTGTGCAGGGACACAGTGAGGTTTAAAGGTATGCCCTCTTCGGCGAATTTGTACATTTTATCGACAAGACCGCAGGTTGAAAGGGAAATGTTGCGGGGAGAAATGTTTATGCCCTCCTCCGCGGCAACGTTGCGCAAAAATTTTACGACGTTGTCGTAGTTGTCGAAAGGTTCGCCGCTGCCCATCAGAACGAGGTTGGTCACGGCGCGCTTTTCCTTCGTGCCGCCGTGAAGGGCGTTTACGGCGAGTACCTGCGCAAGAATTTCGCCCGAAGTCAAATCGCGCACTCTGCCGCCCAGAGTGCTGGCACAGAATTTACAGCCCATGCGACAGCCCACCTGCGTGGAAATGCACTGCGTGTTGCCGTATTTATACTTCATGAACACGCCCTCTATAATATTGCCGTCCGCAAGGCGGAAAAGATACTTTTCCGTGCCGTCCGTCGAGGTGAGCGTGCGGATTATTTCTATGGGGCAGTCCTCGAACTCTTCAAGGAGTTGCTGTTTGAACGCGGCGGGCAGAGTGGTTATATCAGAAATATTCTTGCCCTGCATTACGCCTTCGTACAGCTGTTTCGCCCTGAAAGCAGGCTGGTTAAAGCGCTTTGAAAGCTGAAATATTTCGTTGAAGCTGAAATCCTGAATAATTTTTTTCATTTTTTTACGAAAGAAGTGAGATAAAATCCCGCACCCTGCGAGATGTGGGGCAAAAACTGAAGTCCGAATTTGGTTCTGAGGTTTATCAGGGGCGAAGAAGGTATTTCGAGTTCGAAATCCTTGTGCGAAGCGAGAAAGTTATATGCCGCGCTGTCGTTTTCCTCGGGCAGAACAGAGCAGGTTGAATAGTACAGTCTGCCGCCCTTTTTGACATACCTGCAACAGTTATCCAAAAGCGCCGCCTGCGTCGCGGCGAGCGAGGGTATGTCCTCGGCTTTTCGGTTGAGCTTTATATCGGGATTTTCGTTGATGACGCCCGTACCTGAACAGGGAGCGTCGCACAAAACGGCATCGAAAGCGCCCTCGTAGTCGGGATTGAACGCCGTGCCGTCCGCGCAGACGGCTTTTACGTTTTCCGCGCCCATGCGGGAAGCGTAGCTCTTTATCAGTTCGACCCTGTGGGGATGAAGTTCGCACGCCGTAACGGAAGCAAACTTTTTTGAGAGCAGCACGCTCTTGCCGCCGGGAGCCGCACAGACGTCGAGAAGACTTTCCCCTCCCTCGACCGCGTCGCATATTGCTACCGAGCCTACCGACTGAAAAGTGTAATCGCCGTTCAGAAAGCCATCGTCGCGCACGAAGTTGCGGAATATAAACACGCCTTTAAATGGAGTATCCTCGTGAGGTTTTGAAAGGTAATTTTCCTCTCCGCGCTCGAAGCGAACGCACACGCCGTGCGAGGGCGCAGAGAGAATTTCTTCCGCCTGTCCCTTATAGCTGCGCCTTAAAGCCTTTACGAGCCACAAAGGCGCGGAACACCTGACCGACATGGCTTCGTCCGCCCTTTCTGGCATGGCAGGAATTTTATATGAGCGCAAAAAGGCGTTGACAAAGCCAGCCGCGCCGCTCTTGCCCAGCTTTTTTGCAAGTTCCACGGCGCAATCGACGGTCATATAGTCGTTCTTGTCCATGAACTCGAGCATGTAAAGGGCTATCTTTAAAATCAGCCTTATCGCGCTCCTGGGCGGACGGGCGGCGTTGCCTGAAATTATGTGCGAAAGGTAAATGTCCTTTTCGAGCACGCCGTAGCATATCTTTACCGTTGCCGCCTTGTTTGAAGGCTCTATCGGCGTTTCGGATATGGCTTGTTTTAAATATTTGCCCCCCGAATATACCTTTGTCAACACGAGATAAGGGTCGCACAGGGGATTAGTCAAGTATGTCGCCCGCCTTTATCTTTCTGCCGTTTGCAAGGTCGGCTGCGCTTAAAACTTTGCCGCCGGCAAACTGCGCTTTTAATATATTAATCGCGCCGTCGGCGCACTTTACCGTAATACCGCGCTTGTCCGCGCGGACGACTTCGCCCGCCTCAGCCTGCTCACAGCAGGCGCGTTCGGCGTCGTATATATTGAGCTGAACGCCGTTTAAAAAGCAATACGCGAGGGGCTGCGGGCTCATAGCCTTGATAAGCCTTACGGCGCTCTCCGCGCACACAAAAGTTATGCGCGCGTCCTCTTTTTTTATCTTTTTGCAATAGGTTGCGGCGCTGTCGTCCTGCAATAAAAGCTGAACATTGCCTTTTTGTATATGTTCGACGGCTTCGACAGCCGCCTCCGCAGAGAGGGCGGACAATTCCTCCGAAAGCTGACCGCACGTCTTGTCCCCGACGGCGCAGCGTTTTATGAGGAGAATGTCGCCGCTGTCCAGAGCCTCCTCCGTCTTCATTACGGTTACGCCAGTATACTCTTCGCCCGCGAGTATTGCCGACTGAATGGGGCTTGCGCCCCTGAAAAGGGGCAGAAGCGAGGCGTGCAGATTCCACACTCCCGCGGGGAATGCGTCTAAAACCTGCCTTGTGAGTATCTGACCGTAAGCGCAGGTTATCATTATGTCCGCGCCGAAAGATTTAAGCTCTTCAACGCAGTCCCTTATCCTCGCGCTGTCGATGACGGGTATGCCGTTTTCGAGGGCATAGCTCTTGACGGGAGTGGGCGTGAGAATTTTCTTTCTTCCGACGGGTTTGTCGGGCTGGGTTACGACCGCGCACACGCCGAATTTTTCGTGCAGAGCCTTCAAAGAAGGCAGGGCGTATTGAGGCGAACCTGCAAAGATTATCTTCATAAATCAGTCCTCTTCGGGCAAATCGTAAATTTCGGAAGCTATGTCGGTATAGAGCACGCCGTCGAGATGGTCAAGCTCGTGGCAGACCGCGCGGGCGAAAAAGCCTTCGGCGGTTAGCTTGTGTTTTCTGCCGTATCTGTCGCGGTATTCCGCCTTTACCTTATAAGGGCGGGTAACCGTACCCTGCTTGCCCTTTACCGAAAGGCAGCCTTCGGGACCGGTCTGTTCGCCCTTTTTAGAGAGAATGACGGGATTTACCATCTCGAAAAAGCCATCGTCCACGTCCACGACTACGGCTCTTAAGGGCACGCCTATCTGGGGCGCGGCGAGACCCGCTCCGTTTTCTGCGCGGACGGTCTGCTTGAGATCGTCCATAAGCTCCCCCAGCTCCTTATCGAATTTTTTAACTTCGGCGCAGGTCTTTCTTAAAACCTCGTCGCCTGTCTGTACAACGTATCTTACCATAATTACCTCTCACGATAAATTTGCGGGATTTTCTTCGACATAAGCCAGCACAGAATTGGTTGTAAACCGCGCGGCGACGTCGTAAATCTGAGGCAAAAGCGCGCCGCCCTTAAGGCGCATAAGCACCTGGTAACGCCATTTGCCCTGTATCTTTTTGATGGGCGAGTGCATCTTGTTGAAGAATATGAACTCGTCCTCGTTTTCCTCTTTGAGTTTTAGAAGCGCAAAATAAATTTCTTTGAGCACGCCCAGCGCCTCGGCGTCGTCCTCGCCGACGACCATTACCCTGCATATGAGCGAATAGGGCGGGAATGAGGTTGCGAGGCGGATTTTTACCTCGTTTTCAAAAAAGCCCTTGTAGTCGTAGTTGACGGCGTAGCGCAGAATATAATTTTCGGGCGAATAGGTCTGCAGAACGACTTTGCCCTTCGCGCCCGCCCTGCCGCTTCTGCCCGCAACCTGCGTTATGAGCTGAAAGGTGCGTTCGCCGCTGCGATAGTCTGAAAAGTGCAGGCTCATGTCGGCGTCGAGTATGCCGACGAGAGTAACCGACGGGAAGTCGTGTCCCTTGGCTATCATCTGCGTGCCGACGAGTATGTCCGCCTGTCTTTCGCCGAACTGCTTTAGAATTTTGTAATGTCCGTCTTTGCCAGAAACGGTGTCGTTATCCATGCGCAGGATTTTTGCCGAGGGGAAAAGTTCCTTAAGATCGGCAACTACCCTCTGCGTACCCGTCGCGCCGTAGCGCAGATGTCTGCCGCCGCACTCTGGACAGGCTGGCGGCATGCGGTACTTAGCTCCGCAATAGTGGCACTTGAGGCAGTTTTCGTCCGCATGATATGTCAAAGACACATCGCAGTTTTCGCACCTTGCCACATAGCCGCAATCCTGGCAGATTACCGTCTTTGCATATCCCCTGCGGTTCAAAAAAATTATAGCCTGATTTCCGCTTGCGAGGGCGGAAGAGAGTTCTTCCTTAAGCGCCTGCGAAAAGCAGGTATTGTTGCCCCTTTTGACTTCCTTGCGCATATCCGAAATTATGATTTCGGGCAGGGGCTTTTTGTTTATTCTGTCGGGCAGGGTTATAAGCCCGTATTTGCCTTCGGTGGCGCATATATAGCTTTCAACCGAGGGCGTTGCGCTGCCTAAAATGAGTTTGCAGCCGTTATATTCCGCGCGCATGCGCGCTATGTCCGCCGTGGAATACCTCGGGGCGGATTCCGAAACATAGGACGCGTCGTGTTCCTCGTCTATGATTATCGCGCCTAAATTTTCGAGCGGGGCAAAGATTGCGGAGCGCGCGCCTATTGCGATTTTTGCCTCGCCCGAGCGCAGTCTCCACCATTCGTCGAAGCGTTCGCCCGCCGAAAGTCCGCTGTGCATTATTGCCGCTTCGCCCTTGAACCTGCGCCTGAGCTGGCGGAGCATCTGGGGCGTTAGAGAAATTTCCGGCACGAGAAATATTGCCGTCTTGCACTTTTTAAGCACTTCCGCGATGTAGCTCAAATAAATTTCCGTCTTGCCGCTTCCCGTAACGCCGTGAATGAGCTGAACGGTTTTATCCGATTTTTCGATATATTCGAGCGCGCCCCGCTGCGCAGGCGTGAGCTCGACGGGAGAAAACGCCTCTTCTTCGCCGCTCATGGGCGTGCGTATGCGGCGCACTTTGTAAACTTGCGCAAAGCCCTTTGCCACAAGCCCGTTGACCGCCGCCCTGCCGAAGCGTTCGACGGCGGAAGAAAGTTCAATATCGCCCTCCCTGAGAGCGGAAGAAAGCTCCGCCTGTCTGGGCGCTCTTTTTACTCCTTCTTCGTCGAAGGATACGAGTTTTATAAACGAGGTGTAAACCTCCCTGACTTTGCCGAGGCGCATTTCCGAGGGCAGAAAAAGCCTGAGCGCGACCGCCTTGGGAACGCGGTAGCGGGTGCATATCGCCTCCATAAGCGAGAGGCATTCGGGAAGTATTGCGGGCAGTTCGTCGTAAACTTCGCGCACGGGCTTGATTTTTTCCGCGGCGAAAGACGGGGTAGGACTGAGACCTATAACGAAGCCTTCTATTATCCTGCCCCCGAACGGAACTTTTACCCTGCAGCCGACTTTTACCTCGTCCGTGCAGGAATATTCGAAAATTCTGTCGACCTGGCTGTGCGCTATGTCGACTATGACCTGTGCGTACAAACAAACCTCCGCCCGACTTTAAAAATCGTCCTCTTTAAACAAAAGCGCCCCGCGCGGGGCGCATTGTTTATCAGTCTTTGACTGCTTTGATTTTGCCTTCGTTAATCTCCTCGCACGCGAGGGCGATTTCCTTGAGGTGGCGGGGATTTTCCGCGGGATTATCCACGCTGTTCTGCTCTATGAGCTGGCGGGCGCGCTTTGCAACCACTACGCACAGCGCATAGCGCGATACCGTGACGCCGTTGTCCCCCAATTTTTTTATGAGGCTGTCTACTGCGGGTACATTGATCATATTAACCCTTCCTCCTTGTTTCTACTATTTTTAATATATTGTCTACGGTTTGGTTCAAGTCGTCGTTGATGACCGTATAATCGTATATCTTGCTCTTCGAAAGTTCGTAATCGGCGCGCTCCAGCCTGTGCTGTATGAGCGTTTCGTCCTCCGTGCCGCGCATTTTGAGCCTTCGGATAAGCTCGTCCTTGCTGGGCGGCGTTATCATTAAAAGAAGCGCGTCCGGGTAAAGTTTTTTGACGTTTTCCGCACCGTCGACGTCGATTTCGAGAATTACGTCGCTATCCTTGAGTTTTTCTTCGACGAAAAATCGAGGCGTGCCGTAATAATTTTCAAAATGGTTGGAATATTCCAGAAATCCGCCTTCGTCAATCATTTTGAGGAAGGCCTGCTTGGAAATGAAAAAATAACTCTTGCCGTTCTGCTCGCCTTCGCGGGGAGCGCGCGTTGTGCAGGAGACCGAAAGCACGGCGCGGGGCAGCTTTTTCAAAAGCATGTCCACAACCGTTCCCTTGCCTACGCCCGACGGACCGGATACTACTATCAAAATTCCTTTGTTTTTACTCAACGTTCTGTACCTGTTCTCTTATTTTTTCTATTTCGTTTTTCATGTCAAGTCCCAGTCCCGTAATTTCTATGTCGTTAGACTTGGAACAGATTGTGTTTGTTTCCCTGTTGAATTCCTGCACGAGGAAATCGAGTTTTCTGCCCACAAGTTTTTCAAGGCAGATTGCACGGAACTGCGCTATGTGCGAGCCGAGGCGGGTTATTTCCTCATCTATGTTGGCTTTATCGGTGAAAAGAGAGACTTCTGTAAGCAGTCTGCCTTCGTCCACGCTCAAGCCGTCGAGATAGCTCTTTACCTTCTCTTCCAGCTTCTGGCGGTAGTTGCTGACGACCAGCGGCGCGCGCTTTGCGATTTTGCCCACGCACTCTTCGATGAAGTTTACGCGCGAAAGCATGTCCTTTGCGAGCTTTTCGCCCTCTTTTGCGCGCATGTCGTTGAGGTTTTCCAAAGCGACGCCGAGCGCGCTGTTGAGTGCGGACACGAGTTCTTCGTCCGCCCCCGCGTTTTCTTCGGCTTTGAGCACTTCGGGCTGTCTTAAAACGCTCGTTACGGTTAAATCGTCCGCAAGTTCGGGGAAGAGAGATTTTATCTCCTTTGCGGCGTTTACGTATGCCCTCGCCGCCCCCTCGTCGACGTAAAGCGATTTTGCCTTGTCGCGCTTGTCGGTGTAGCTTATGAACACGTCCGCATGTCCGCGGGTGAGCTTTTCGCGCACGTTTTTGCGGATTAAATCCTCATAGCCCGAAAAAATTCTGGGGCATTTGACCGACACGTCGAGATACCTGTTGTTGACCGTTTTGACCTCGGCGGTGAGTTCCAAGCCGCCCTGTCTGTATTCGCCTCTGCCGTAGCCCGTCATGCTGTACATAATTATACCCCGTAAAGAGAATTTTCGTTCCTATTATACAGCATAATTTGGCAAAATTCAAGCGGCTTTCCCCGCTTTTGAAAATTTATTTGCAAGGGAAAGCCCGCCGCGCCGCTTTTGCCGCGCGGCGGGCTGCAATGGCAAGGCGTTCAGTAATCCTCTCTTTCGGAAGAACACAGCCCTCGCTCGCGCGTGCTGACTACGCGATAATTGTTTTTTGGCTCTGCCAGAAAAAAGGTCTGCGGCGCGCCCGAAGAGGCGATTTCCCCCGTAATATCCGCGAAGTAAGCGCATCCGCCCGCACTCATGGCGACGGGCATGCCGTACAGATAGGCATACGCTCGGGCGAGCAGGGGCGGCATGTTGTCTCGCACGTTATCCATAAGGCAGAGCAACAAATTGCAGCCGCACAGCGAAAGAGCTTTTATGTTTTCGGGAAAATACAGGTCGCTGTCTATGCACACTCCCACTTTATACCCGCCGAGGCGGTAAACGCCCAGCACCGCGCCGCTTTTATACCCGTCGCTGTCGACGACGTGCAGCATGTCGGATATACCGAGCAGTTTTCCGCAATCCGCCACCGCGGCTGATTTGCGCTTCAATCCCCTGCTGTCCGTGCGGCATCCGCACACCGCGGCGCAGCGACTTGCCCTGGTAAGGCGGGAAAATTCGCCGAATTTATCCGTTTTGCCCGAAAGTTCGCTTTCGTAATCGACGTCGCCCAGATAATCGAACCCCATAAGCGCAACGTCGCATTCGGGCAGACGGACGGCGTCGCTTGCCCTCATGCGGGGCGCTACGCATATTTTCATACATTTTATATTATTTCGGCTTTGCAAAAAAGGTTCTACGGCGACGGAAAAAAGAATAACTTATTTGTATGAAAAAATTATTATCGGTAATGATTGCGGCGGCGTTCGCCGCCCTTTGCCTGCCCGCCGCGGCATGCTCCGAAAACACCGCTTCCCTCAGCCGCTACGACATAGACGTCGTTTACGACGGCGAAAACACGCTCAGCGGCACGACCGTGCTCACATACTACAACGATACCGACAACTGTTTCGACAGCCTGAGCTTCAACCTCTGGGGCAATGCGTACCGAAAGGGCGCCATATATGCGCCCGTTTCGCAGGTTTATCAGTCCAAAGCGTACTACAGGGGCGATAGTTACGGCGGCATGGAAATCAACGGCGTCGAAGGAGGCGAAGAGTGGCAGATATGCGGCGCCGACATGAATATTTTAGACGTCGCGCTTGCAGAAACGCTCTACCCCGAACAGAGCGTTACGATTGCCATCGATTACACCCTCACGCTCGCCGACGTCAACCACCGCACGGGCGTAACTGAAAACACCGTCAATCTCGGAAATTTTTACCCCGTTCTTTGCGCATACACGAGCTCGGGTTTCGCCGAACACGAATATTGCAGCACGGGCGACCCCTTTGTTTCCGAAGTTGCCGACTACGACGTAACTTTAACCGTCCCCTCCTCCTTCAAAGTGGCGGCGAGCGGACAGCTTGAAGGTCAGACCGAAGAGGACGGCAACACCTCTTACACCTACAGCCTGAGTTGCGCCCGGGATTTTGCCGCGGTGCTTTCCGAAAAGTTTGAAGTGTTAAGCGCGCAGGCGGGCGGGACTACGGTATATTACTATTATTATGAAGACGCGCAGCCGCAGGTCAGTCTAGAAGTCGCCCAAAAGAGCGTGGAATATTTTTCCGAAAAGTTCGGGAATTATATGTACCCCACCCTCTCAATCGCGCAGACGGGCTTTTGCATGGGCGGCATGGAATACCCCGCGCTGACGATGATTTCAGACGCGCAGGACGAAAAGAGCGCAATATATACCATAGTGCATGAAAACGCGCATCAATGGTGGTATGCGGCGGTGGGCAGCGACCAATACTTATGCGGCTGGCAGGACGAGGGGCTTGCAGAATACTCCGCACTCATGTTTTTTGAAAGCTCGCCCGCTTACGGCTTTACGCGCACGGGGCTTACGGGTACTGCCATGAAGTCATACAGGGCATACTATTCCGTTTATAACCAGCTTTTCGGCGACGCTGACACATCCATGAACAGACCGCTTGCAGAATATTCGGGCGACTATGAATACGCCAACATTGCTTACAACAAAGCGCTTCTCATGTTCGACGCGGTGCGCAACACCTGCGGCGACAGGCAGTTCGTCGACGCGCTTTCGGAATATTATAAAGAATATAAGGGAAAAATCGCTCCGCCCGAGGGACTTATCGCAAAGCTGAGCAAGGTTGCGGACTGCGAGGGAATATTTTCGGGCTTCATCGAAGGGAAAGTTATTATCTGACAAATAATTATTGACGTAAATTAACTTAAAGCAAGCCGCGCGGCGATTTTTTGCCGCGCGGCTTGCTTTTTATTATGAATATCTACAGCAATTTTTACATTTGCGCAAAGTTTTAACTTTTTGTTGCCAAAACAAATAAAATAGAGTATAATATCTTCGTCGTACGGGCAAGTTAAAATTTTACCGTTCCGACGACAAAGGAAGAAATATGGACAGCAGCCCAAGTTTTGAAAACATGGAAAACTGACCCGCCGCACGAACCTGAAATGTGCGCGGGAGCTTTTTCCGCGCATTTTTTTTGTGAGGTTTAACGGATGATTAATTTCTTTATCAACGGCGAAAACGACGTTCTCTTCCGCATCGAGAAATACGAAAAGCTGTGCTGGGTAGACATGATTAACCCCACGGACGACGAAGTGGACGACGTGGTTGCAGCCACAGGCATACCCGAAGACATGATTAAGGCGGCGCTCGACGAAGAGGAACGCGCGCGCACAGAATTCGACGACGGATGTTCGATGTTCGTCGTGGACTGCCCCGTCATTGAGGAGAGCGACGCGGGGGACAGCTATTCCACCCTCCCCCTCGGCATAATTTACAACAAAAACTGCATAGTTACCGTATGCCTTAAGGGCAATCCCGTTCTGAAAGATTTTATTACGGGACGAGTTAAAATTTCCTGCGACAAACCCGTGGGATTTATACTTAATTTCATGTACGGCAACGCGAAGAGATTTTTGTACTGCCTCAAGCAGATAGACAGAAAATCTCACAGAGTGCAGGCGGAATTGGGCAGAACGCTCAAAAACGAGGAAATTTTACAGCTCCTCGATCTGGAAAATTCGCTCGTTTACTTTTCCACGTCTTTGAGCTCAAACTTCAAAGTTCACGAAAAACTCTCCAAAGCCGAAGCCGTTGCAACGCGCGAAGATTACCGCGATTTGTACGATGATATGGTGATAGAAAGCAACCAGGCCATAGAAATGTGCAATATCTACAAGGATATTCTGAGCGTTTCGATGGACGCTTACGGCTCGGTAATTTCCAACAACGCCAACGACGCCATGAAAAAACTGACGGTTATAACCATCCTGCTCGCCATTCCCACCATGATTGCTGGGTTCTGGGGCATGAACATGCCCGTTCCCTTCCAGGCCTTCAACGGCGAAACTTCAAGCGTATGGTTCTGGCTCGTCATTGCATGCACCATGGTGCTGACGGTAGCCATAGCTTTTATACTTTTCAGATATATGATAGCGCCGACAAAAAGAAGCAGGCGCCAGAAACGAACGAGGAAGAAATAAAATGCCTTTACTTCAGTACAAATGCCCCTCGTGCGGCAAGGAATTTGAAGAATTAGTCAGAAAGTTTGACGACGCGGTGGTTTGCCCTTCATGCGGCACAGCCGCCGTGCGCAGTTATTCGGGCGAAATTTTTTCCGCCACGGGAAAACCCGCAAAAAAATGCAGCGGACACTGCAAAACCTGCCCCGGCTGCGGCAAATAAAATTCCCCCTTTACAGCTAACCTCTGCGACACGCGCCATTGTTGTCAAAATAAGGCAACTAAAATAATTTTTGCCGCAACGACTGCGCGCAAAAACATGAAATACACTGAAAAATATTACATGCCGTTCTTATAACACAATGCGACAGCCTTATGCCTGCCGCATTTTTATTTTACTATTTTTAATTTGCAAAACTTATAAATATCATTAAGCACGCCGCCCGCGGGCATTTTGCCCGCGGGCGGCTTTATTTTTGCCGAATAAAATTTTTTATCTTTTTCTGTATAAGGCGGCAAAAAGGCGGCTATAACCATCCCTGCAACGACGCGGGGGAGGAAAACGAAAAATGCGTGCGATAAAGTTGAGCATAATCATAATAATTGCTTTGGCTGTCTGCGCGGCTGTCGTTTCCCTGCCAAAGAAAACGGCTTTCGAGTGCGGCGACAGCTACACCTTTTTTATAGGCACAAGCTCCGCCGACTGCAAGGTGATTACGGTTGACAAGGGCGCGGAACTTCTGGCGCTGACGCTCACCAACGTCTGCGGCGAAGCCACGACGTTTAAAACTCTGGACACGGATGAACTTCTTGAAAAGGTGAACGGAAAAATACTCTTTTCCGAACAGCTTTCCGACAGCGTCAACTACTACTGCTCCGCCGACCTGCCCTATTCCGTTACGCTTTACGATCAGAAGGTAAATCTGCACATCTGCGTCAAAGCCGACAGCGTTATTATCGCTTCGCCGATAATTTTCGGAGGATACTGATAAAAAATGTATAAAACCGCCCCGCGCGGTCAATAAAAAGTCTGAGCGCAAAGCCGCTACATAAAAGGAGACAAAATTATGAGCCAAGAAAACAACAACAAAAAAAGAATACTGTCCTACTACCTCATTCTGGGCGCCTGCATACTTATTATCGCAGCGATTACCGTTACTGTAATTTTTGCCGTGCAGAATTCCAAAAATTCCTTTGAAATCAACAATTCAACGGACGATAGCAATACAGACGATACAGATGATACAGATAATTCAGACGATGACGACGATTCCGACGACGTATCCTCGAGCTACGAATTCATTGCCCCCGTCGCGCAGGTTGACGTTATAAACGATTACACCTTCTACCACAACACGACGCTTGACTGCTATCATTTCCATACGGGACTTGACATGTCCGGCGAAGTAGGCACGGAAGTTATGGCTTGCCTGGACGGAACGGTGGAAAGCATTACGGTGGGCGACGTCCTCGACGGAACGAAGGTTACCCTTTCGCACGCCAACGGCGTTAAAACCTGCTATTACTTCATTGACGCTGCAGAAACGCTTAAAGTAGGCGATACCGTAAGCCGCGGCGACGTTATAGGCACTATTGCGCAGCCCGCAGGCAGCGAGTACAAGGACGGCGCGCACCTGCACTTCGAAGTTTACAAGGACGGCGCCGTTGCCGACCCCAACGATTACCTCGATATTGCCGAAAAGTAATTTTTGACCCGACGGCAAAAAATTCCGACAAAACCCGTTTTTTGATGTGCCTTCCCCCCGACGCAGAGAAAAACAGAGTAAAAAAAGCGCCCGCAATCGCGACGATTGCGGGCGCTTTTAATTTTATTATTGCTTTTTACGGTTCGCGCATGCCGTTCGTGCGCGAACTTTCAGCGTCAGGATTAATAAGTCTGCAAATTAAAAAGTTAATCTGCAAAAATAACGCAGCTTGCCCCTTAAACGCCTTTACATAGACTGACGGAGAACTTCCACGACTTCCTCGCGCGTAAGAACCTTGTAACCGCCGTCGAGAATGAATGTCGCGTCGGCGATGCCCTCTATCATATTTTCTTTTACTCCCAGCTCGGAAAGGTTCATAACCAAACCTATTTCCTTCATCCATTTTTCCATTTCGGCAAGTCCCGCAAGCGCCATCTTTGTTTCGTCGCCGCAATCGACTACGTTCCAGACGTTGCGCGCAAAGCGGGCAAATTTTGCCTTTCCGCTCGGCAAAATCATTTTGTAATACGCCATGGAAACGGCGGCGAGCGTCATGCCGTGGGTTGCGTCGGTGTATGCTCCGACAGCCTGCCCGAGCATATGCACCATCCAGTCGGTAGTCTTGCCCATGGCAGTAAGCGTATTCAAAGCGAGCGTCGCCGTCCACATTATGTTTGAACGTGCCTCGTAGTCGCAAGGATTTTTAACCGCCGCGCGCGAGGAATTAATCAGGCATTTCATAAGCCCTTCGGCGATATAGTCCGAAACGTTGTCGTCCTCGCCAGAAAAATACTGCTCCAAGATGTGCGACATAATGTCGTAACAGCCCGCTTTCATCTGGTACACGGGCAGAGAGAACGTGTATTCGGGATCGAGCACGGAAAATTTGGGGAAAACGTTGTAGCCGAAGACGTGTCCGACCTTGAGTTTTTTGTGATGGTTGGTGATAACGGCTCCGCCGTTCATCTCCGAACCCGTTCCTGCCATGGTCAGAACGCAGCCGACGGGAATTATCTTATTGTCGACGTCTTCCATGCGCTCGTAATATTTTTCCCAGGGGTCGTCGTTGCAATAAGCCGACACGGAAACCGCCTTGGAATAGTCGCAGACCGAACCTCCGCCGACGGCGAGAATTAAATCGACATCGTTTTCGCGCGCAATCTTTGCGCCCTCGGCAAGTTTATCCGAGGTGGGATTGGGCATAACGCCGCCGTCCTCAACTACCGTTTTGCCGCATTTTGCCAAAATTTGAGTAACTTTATCGTAAATGCCGTTCTTTTTAATCGAACCGCCGCCGTAGACGAGCATTACCGTCTTGCCGTAACCTTTAAGTTCGGCTTCGAGATTTTCAATCGCGCCTTTGCCGAAAAATATTTTTGTCGGGTTGCAGAACTCAAAATTTCCATGCATAAAAAAATCTCCTTTTTTTGCCATATTATCATAAAAATTATATCACGCGGCGGCTGCCCGCGCAATAGCAAATAAAATATTTTTTTAGCGATTGACGAGCATTTGGACGGGTTATATATTAATAATAAGATTAAATCGCAATAGGTTTACGATATTACCCGTTTTAACATATACAGGACAGCAATTTTCAAATACTTTGTCCCTTTTTGTTAAAAATTGAAAACTTTTGTTAGTTTTGTAAATTTATTACAACTTGTTTACAATTAAAATGTTAATTAACATTTTTTATCGGTATTATCATAAAATAGTGTTATAAACTAACAAATTCGGCATTTTAAAAAATTTTGAGTTTGTTATTGACTAACAAAAATCTCTATGATATACTGCAGCCGTAAACAGCGGAAGGCTGTACAAAAAAACAAAAAAACTTAGGCGCGGCAAAGCGCAAGAAAGAGAATACCTTCAAAGGAGGTACGAGAAATGGATATATATGAAAAATTAAACCAGTTCGACGACGAAACGACTGAATACGGTGTAAACCCTTTGTCTTACGTCGTACTCGGCTGCGCAAAATAATTTTTGCATAACCGAAGAACACCAGAAAAAACTCATGCAGCAACTTAATAAAGGAGGCAATTTTTATGATAGACATGTATGAAAAAATTGCAGAACTCGACAGCGCCGAGAACGAGATTGGCGTATCGCCTCTCTCCTATATAACCCTCGGCTGCGCGAGATAATGCAAAAGCAAAAGATAAAATTTTAAATAGAGAAAGAGCGGGTTCCGACAGTAAAGTCGGAACCCGCTTAATTTTTTGCACTATACTTTGCGGATATAATATGCACCTTTATTTGCGCAAAATTATTTTCGCGGACTGCATTTAAATATGATACATTTACTATGGGTTGCATATAAATCGCACTGAATTTATCGCGCGATCGCGATGATTAAATACGCATTCAGCTTTTGTCTTTTTTTATGTAAATAAGTCCGATTACGGTTTCGAGCAAGGGCGAGATGAACACGCACGCTATAAAAATAACCCATCCGGGATGCCACAGCGAATACACGATACCGATGAACAGATAGGCTGTTACGGCTAAAAGCCAGACAGACGAAGAAAAGGCTTTTAAAATGCGCTTGCCGAGCGGCGCGAACGTACCGTCCTTTTTGCAGGAAAACAATTTATCCGTAAACACGCAGAGCGAAATGCAGAGAGGGAACAACAGCCACGCGGGGTTCCACAAATTGGAAATTGCACCGAGGCAGAAAAAACTTATCATGGCGCAGGCAAACAGAGCGGAATTTATGGCATGCCTTACCAACTTCCATTTTGCAACTTTGCGCACTCTTTCGGGCAGATCGGAAAAGTTTTCTATTTTTTCTGCTTCCTCGCGAGTAACAAATAAAATATCGTCCTCTTGCTTTTTTTCAGACGTCTGCTCTTCGAGTTCTTGAGCGTCTGAAGTCTTACATGAGCTATCCTCCGTTTGCGAAGATATGTTTTCGGAAGACGCGCCAGAAGCCTTACCGCCGCAAACCGACACGTCGCCGAGCATGAGTTCGTCCATGCTTACGCCGAACATGCGGCAGAGCGCTATTATCTTTTCGGTTTCGGGATAGGCTTCGCCCGTTTCCCATTTGGACACCGATTGTCTGGAAACGCCGAGCTTTTCAGCAAGTTCTTCCTGCGTTATTTTTCCGAGCTTTCTCAAATACTGTAAATTATCGCAAAATGCCATAAAATTTCCTCCGCTTTTATAATCTTATTATACGGTATGAAATGCAGACTTTCAACCAATTTTAAGGTGCGGGCGCGCAACTTGCGGTTGCGCGCCCGCATAATTTTATGAAAAACCGCTTAATTTTGACCACTTTATTGTAAACTTTGATATTTTTGACAAATTTTTATTATTTTTTTGCAGCGTCCTTGTAATTTTTGAAGATAAGTGCTATTATATAGTCAGGTTGACTTATTAAAGATTTAAGGACAGGAAAAGATGAAAATTAAAATCACTTCGGATTCAACTTGCGATTTGAGCAAGGACCAGCTTGAAAAAAACGATATAGGCATATTCGCTCTGTCCGTCATACTCGGAGAAAATTCCTACCGCGACGGAGAGGGCATCACCCCGCAGGATATTTTCGATTTCGTCGCGCAGACGCAGACGTTGCCCAAAACGGCGGCGGGTTCTGCCGTGGAATACGAAGAATTTTTCAGAAAACAGATTGAGGGCTGCGACGCACTCATTCATTTCAATATATCTTCCAAGGCTTCGAGCTGTCATTCCGCCGCCTGCATAGCCGCAAAAAACATAGGTCCGCAGGTTATAGCAATAGACAGCAAAGCGCTTTCGACGGGGCAGGGACTGCTTGTCATGAAAGCGTGCGACATGCGCGCGCAGGGCATGGACGCGCAGGATATTGCAAAGCGAATAACAGAGCTTACGCCCTTTGTAAATACTTCGTTCGTACCCGACGACCTCAACTATCTGCACAAGGGCGGCAGATGTTCGCTTGCCGCCATGCTGGGAGCGAAGGTGCTTAAACTTCACCCCATGATTGCCGAGGACAAGGACGGACAGCTCATCGCCAAGAAAAAATATATGGGTTCTATGGAGCGCTGCATAAAAAATTATATAGCCGATTTAAGAGCGGAATATCGCTTTTACGACAGGACGAGATGTTTTATAACCCATTCCAACGCCGACCCCGAGCTTGTGGAAACAGCAAAGAAAGCCGTGAGCGAAAACTTTGAATTCGACGAGGTTACAGAAACGGTTGCCGGCTCTATAATAACCAGCCATTGCGGAAGAAACACCCTTGGCGTTCTGTTCATTCACTCATAATGCTGAATATAAATGTTAAAGCGGCGCGCCTCAAGGCGCGCCGCTTTTTTACTAATTTTTTATTCAAAACCTATTTCAACGGAACATATTGCAGCACGAACGAATAAATGCCGCATATTTTATTCCGCAATAAAGGCAATCCGCGCTTTATGAGAGACAATCAAAGTCCGCCTTCGAGTTCGTCCAGCGTGAGCAAAAACGGCGGAATGAACTTTTCCATGAAGTATTCGACCGCAGGCATATTGCGCGAATGAAGGTCGTCTTCTATGCTCTTTTTGGCTTTTTCAAACTCGGTGTTGCCGCTACGGTGTTCTTCGAGGCACTTTATATAAGCCGCAAGCCTGTCCGCCGCCTTTAAAATTTTATACTCTTCGCAAGACATGTCCGCCATGACGAAAGGTTCGAGCCCTTCCCTGAGTTCTTCGGGCAGCATGGCGAGCAATTTCTGGCAGGCGCGCGCTTCAATATCCTTATAAGCGCCCTTTATGGAACTGTTGAAATACTTTATGGGCGTGGGAAGGTCGCCCGTCATAACTTCGCTGCACTCGTGATATACTGCGTACAGAACGCACTTTTCTTCGTCGACGCTGCCGCCATAGATTTTATTTGTGATTACGGCGAGTGCGTGGGCGAGCATTGCCACCTGCTGCGAATGTTCCATTATGTTTTCTTCGCGAACCGAGCGCATGAGCGACCAGCGCTTGATGTACTTCATTCTGTCCATGAAGGCGTAAAAATTGTATGACATGACTTTTTTCCTTAACTTTGAAAAGTATTTTAATTATATAGCATGGCGGGCAAAAATTCAATTGACTTTGCACAAAAAATAAAATATAATTTGAATATCAAAATTTAATTTACCGTCGGGGGTGTCCGAAGACATATCGGGCTGAGATTATACCCTTTGAATCGGCAACGTAATGGTTGAGCGATAGTACATAAGAGTAGAATTTTTTTGCGCGCCCCGCGTTTTTTCGGGGCGCGTTTATTTTTTTCGCGGCGGTAAAAGGAGGTTTTATGTCGTTATCACTTTTAAGCTCGTACATCGATACCGTCGATGTAGGAGAGAACGGCGCTTACGCTTACGAAGACGTATGGACTTATTACGCGAACAATCTGCTGACATTCGTCTTCCTGTACTGCGCAATCGCACTCATAGTTGTGCTTGCAGCCGTAGCTCTCGTAGTAAAACTCAAAAAGCCCGAAAAACTCGCTTCTTTCGCAAAGGGCGCAGGGCTTATCGCCGCAGGCTTCTTCCTCACCGTACTCATATGCATGATTTCGCTGGGATTTGCCGAAATTTCCGAAAAAGGCTATGCCGAATACGACGGAATAAGAGATTATGTTTACATTCCCTCCATCGTGCTTGGCGCAACGGTAGTTGCCGCGCTCATTGCGGGATATGTATCCTCCCTTTTCGGCGAAAAACCCTTTAAAATTACCATGATTGTCTGCGCTGCGCTGTGCGTAGCCGCGCTCATTTCGCTCATTGCCTGCATCGCCGTCTATTTCTCGTCCGGCAATGCGGAATACAACAACGGCGCTGTAATTTCCGACAGCGAAAACATCATTCTTTACTGCTGCGCGGTCGGCGTCATAGCACTTATCGCGCTCCTTGCGCTGGCATTCGGCAGGGGCGAAAAGAAGGGCTTTGACAGCAAGTCCGTAGCATATGCGGGCGTGTGCATCGCAATGAGCTTTGCGCTCTCCTACATAAAGTTCTTCGAAATGCCTCAGGGCGGTTCGCTTACACTCGCTTCGCTGTTGCCCCTCATGATATATTCTTATATGTTCGGCGTGAGAAAGGGCGTTATAGCAGGTTTTGCATACGGCATTTTGCAGGCAGTTCAGGGAATATGGTTCATACACCCCGCACAGTTCCTTCTGGACTATCCCGTTGCATTCTGCGCGATTGGTCTTGCTGGCATGTTCTCGCGTGTCAAAGCGCTCGATAAGCTCCCCCAGATTAAATTTGCGCTCGGCGCAATCGTTGCAAGCGCGCTTCGCTTCTTCTCGCACGTACTTGCAGGCACATACGCGTTCTCGGAATATTCCACGATGGAAAATCCCTGGATTTACAGCCTTGCATATAACTCGTTCGTGTTCGCCGACATAGCCATAGCAATCGGCGTGGGAATTGTAGTTTTCTCGGCAAAGTCTTTCCTTACAGAGGTAAAGAGAATTCAGGCGACGGCTTTCAATGCGCCCGAATACAACAAAACAGATAAATAATGCCTTAAAGGCGGGCGCGGCGCGAAGAAAATTCTTCGCGCCGCGCTTTTTATTTTTAACGCAAATTAAAGTTGCCCGCCATATATATGGCGGGCAACTTTAATTTTATATGAATTGCAGAATATCTACGAGCACGGCGAAGCCTAAAATGAAGACGAAACCTATTACGTGAATTACCGCCTCCACCCTGCGCGGCACGGGTTTGCGGAAAATCCATTCTATGAGGCAGAAAATGACTTTGCTGCCGTCAAGCGCGGGAATGGGCAGGAGATTGAACACGGCGAGGTTGACGCCGATGTATGCCGCGATTGAAAGAAAACCGTTAAGTCCCTGCGCAGCCATCTCGCTGGTGAGTTTAATTGTTGTTACCGGACCGCCAACCGCCGTGAGCGCAAGATTGCCCGTGAGAAGTTCGCCGAGAACGGTGAATATAGTGCCTGCTATCTTGAACGAATAGACGAAAGAGCGGCTTAAACTTTCAAAAAAGCCGAACTTGCAGCTGACGGAGGATATGTCGTAATACGCGCCTTCGTCAACGGCGTAAGTACCCACGCCGAGCGCGCGCAGCGCGAGCGATACCTGCGAAGAATTTTCAAAATGACAATCGGCGCGCAGCATTACTTCGGCTTGGGCGGGATTGCCGTCCCTCAGAACGCCCACGGTTACGATTTCGCCCGCGCTTTTGCCCTTGAGCGCACTTATTAGGTCGGTTGCGAGGTAAATGTCGTCGCCGTCCACAGACAAAATTATATCCCCCTCGCTTAGGCTGTACTGAACGGGACAATCTTCGCTGACGGCGACAGAATTGACTTTATATGCCGCCTGACCGAACGCGAACATGGATATTATTATGAGTACGAGCGCCAACAGATAATTGAAAGTCGCGCCCGCAACCAGCACTATTATGCGCTTGAACGGGTGCTGATTGTTGAACGCACGCTCGCTTTCTCCCTCTTCGTCCTCGCCCTCGAACGCGCAATAACCGCCGAGCGGCAGGGCGCGAACGGCGAAGACTTCGCCGCTTTTTTTGCTCTTGCGCTTGAAGACGGCAGGTCCGAAGCCGATTGAAAACTCGTTTATGCCGAAACCTAAAGCCTTGCCCGCCACGTAATGTCCGAACTCGTGGACGGTTATCATAGCAAGCAATATAAGTATTGCCAGAACGACGGACCAGACAGTTTCCAGCACGCCGCCCGTCAACAGATTAATTGCCATTATACCTCTTTAAAATAATTTTTTGCGCCAGAGCGCGACATCTCGCGTCCTCCTCGGCAAGCTGTTCGTAGCTGACTACGGCGCAGCGCTCCGAAGAAGAAACGACTTCCTCCGCCACTCTGAATATGTCGCAGAAGCCTATTTTATCCTTTAAAAAGGCGTGAACCGCCTCCTCGCTCGCCGCATTGAGCGCCGTGGGAAGAAGTCCGCCCGCCTCCCCGCACGAAAGCGCGAGGTCGTAGAGCGGGTATTTTTTGCGCACGAGCGGCTCGAACGCGAGCGAAAACGGCTCGTCGAAAGTCATGCGCCTTACAGAACTTGAAACGCGCTCGGGATAGGTGAGGGCGAGCTGAATTGGCACTTCCATGGTGGGGTGCGACATCTGCGCGAGCAGAGCGCCGTCCTCGAATTCGACCAAGGAATGCACTATGCTCTGCGGCTGAATGACCGTCTTTATTCTGCCATACGGCGCGGAGTAGAGATGATGAGCTTCGATAACCTCGTAGCCCTTATTTAAAAGGGTTGCGCTGTCTATCGTTATCTTTGCGCCCATATTCCATGTGGGATGGGCGAGAGCCTGCGCCGCAGTAACGCCCTCAAGCTCGGAAAATTGTCTGTCCCTGAAAGGTCCGCCGCTCGCCGTTATGATGAGATTTCTAAAGCGCGCGTCGCGCCTGAAAGAAAGGCACTGCCATATTGCCGAATGTTCGCTGTCCACGGGGATTATTTCCCCGCCCGAGGGCATTACAATATCGCCGCCGCACACGAGCGTTTCCTTATTGGCGAGAGCCAGCCTCGCGCCCATTTTAAGAGCGAGAAGGGAATATTTAAGCCCCGCAAAGCCGCCGCACGCCACGACGACTATGTCCGCCCCGCTCTCTTCGACGGCGCGCAGAGCGCCTTCCTCGCCGAAGAAAAAGGACGTGCCGCCGAGAGACGAAGAAACTTCGCCGCCGACAAGGGCGGCGCAGCGCGGTCTGAAGCGCGCGACCTGCGTAAGCCATTTTTCGGCAGACGAATGCGCCACGAGGGCGCAGATTTCAAACATATCGGGATGTGCGGAAACGACTGAAAGCGTCTGAACGCCTATCGAACCCGTACTACCTACAAGCGCTATCTTTTTCATTTATTATTATACCCGTAAAATTCAGATTAATGACAAAAAGCCCCCGCAACGAGCGTGAGGCTTTTAAAATTTTTTTCAGCGTACTATTATAAAGCAGATGACTATTGCGACCGAAGCGAAGAGCATGCTGTCGAACCTGTCGAGCATGCCGCCGTGTCCGGGAAGAAGTTTGCCCATATCCTTTATGCCGCAACCGCGCTTTATCGCGCTCTCAAAGAGGTCGCCTATCTGGGCGAGCACGGAAGTGGGAAGCGAAATGAGTATGAGAAGGGAAAGAGCGTCGAGCGGACCGCTGTAGTACAGCTCGAAACCGGGAATAAAGCAAAGTCCCCAAACGAAAACTGCCGCGAGTATGCCACCGACTATACCGCCGACAAAGCCGATTATCGTCTTGTTCGGGCTGGTGTGAGGGGCAAGTTTGTAGGGAATAAATTTTCCCAAAAGTTTGCCGAATATGAGCGCGAAAGTATCAACCGCGACGGTAATCGCAAACATGAGAGTAACCGCCTGAATTGAGTTTATATCCATGTGGTTGATGTTGGAACTTACGCAGCCCAGCACTCCGCAGTAGAGTATGCAAAATAGCGAATATGCCGTGCTCTGTATGCTGCTCTTGCCGAAATCGAATACGAGGAAAGCCGAAGTAACCATTGCGCCGACGGACGAAACCGTCATTAAAACCATGAGCGAGGACAGCCACGCATTTGGCTTTTCAAGTATGATGCCCGCTATTTTGGTTGCCACGAATGCAGGTATTATGAGCGCGCAGGTAATCATCGTAGACCACCACTGCGCACGGGAAATACATCCGACTGCACGCATGAATTCGTACGCGCCGATAACTGAAATAAACCAGAATAGCAAATCGAAGCCTATCGAACCGAACACGGGGAAATAGAACTTGAGCACTATAAGTCCGGCGAGCACCGCCAGATAAACCGCAGCGGTAGCCGTGCGAGCTTTCATGTTTTCTTTGGGCGGAGCGGGCTGAGCGACGCTCGTTTCCGCCTGTTTGTTTTCTTGCATAAAACTCCTCTTTAAACTGTCTGAGCCGTTTTTTTTAAACTTTGCCGAATCTGCGGTTGCGCCGCGAGTAATCGTCTATCGCCTTTTCAAATTCCTTTTCGTCGAAATCGGGGAAAAGCACGTCGGTGAAATATAACTCCGCATAAGCCGCCTGCCACAAAAGAAAGTTGGAAAGTCTTATCTCTCCGCCCGTGCGGATTATGAGGTCTGGGTCGGGCATGTCCGCCGTGTCCAAAAGCGCGCTTGCCTGCTCCTCGGAAATGCGTTCGCCGCGGGATATTGCCGCGTTAACCATGCGGACAATCTCTGCGCGCGCGCCGTAATTGAGCGCGAGTATGACAAAAAACTGCGCGTCCTTAGGCGAATTTTCCACGCCCTCTTTTATGAGTTTTTGCACATCTTCTGGGAGAGCGGTTATATCGCCTATCACCCTTACCGCCGCGCCCTCGGCATATAAATCCTTTACGTTTTTGGTAAAGTACTTGCGTATGAGCGAGTAAAGTCCTTCCAGCTCCTCCTTGGGACGGGCAAGATTTTCGGTTGAAAGGGCATAAACAGTCAGGTATGTAATGCCCATTGCCTTGGCTTTGCGCGCCATGGCTATCATGGCGTTCATGCCTGCGGCGTGTCCGAACGTGCGGGGCATAAGCCTCTTTTTCGCCCATCTGCCGTTGCCGTCCATTATGACGGCTACATGGCGGGGAACGTTAATTATTTGCTGCTTCATTTTTCCGCCGCTTCCCGAGCATCAGATGGTGAGAATTTCCTTTTCCTTGGCTGCAGTTACGGCGTCTATCTTTGCAACGGCGTCGGACACAAGTTTTTCAACGTCCTTTTCGTATGCCGAGAACTCGTCTTCGGAAAGAACCTTGTCCGTCTTGAGCTTTTTGAGCGCGTCCATTGCCTCGCGGCGGACGTTGCGCTGTGCTACTTTCGCGTCTTCGCCCATCTTCTTTATCTGCTTGACGAGGTCTTTTCTGCGCTCTTCGGTGAGTTCGGGGAAGACCAGCCTTATAACCTTGCCGTCGTTTGTGGGCGTTATGCCTATATTGGAAACCTGAATGGCTTTTTCGATTGCCTTTAAAATGGATACGTCCCAGGGGGATATGACGAGGCACCTGCCCTCCTGAACGGAGATGTTCGACGTCTGCGAAACGGGCGTCATGGCGCCGTAATAATCGACCATGACTTTATCCAGAATGTGGGGGTTGGCTCTGCCCGCGCGGATTGCCGAATAGTCTTCTTCCAGCACGGAAATTGTTTTGCCGAGTTTGTCGTCGAGGATTAAGATTATTTCCTCTGCCTGTCCGTTGTCTACCATATTTTTATACCTCTCAATTATTGTCGATTATTGTACCAAGTTTTTCGCCGCATACAGCGCGAACGATGGAATTGGGCTCGTCCAGACCGAACGCGAGCACGGGAATGTTGTTTTCCATGCACATCGTGGCTGCCGTGGTATCCATCGCCTTTATGCCGTTTTTGATTATGTCCATATAATTTATATGGTCGTACTTTTTAGCCGAAGGGTTGAGCTTGGGGTCGGAATCGTAAATGCCGTCGATATTCTTCGCCATCATAAGCACTTCCGCCTGGATTTCGCATGCGCGCTGCGCCGCCGCGGTATCCGTAGAGCAATAAGGGTTGCCCGTGCCGCACGCCATTATCACCACTCTGCCCTTTTCAAAGTGATGAAGAGCTTTCCTCAAGATGTAAGGCTCTGCCACAGACGTCATGATTAAAGCCGTCTGAACCCTGGTGGGAATGCCGCGCTGCTCGAGTGCATCCATCATGGCAAGCGAATTCATAACCGTTGCGAGCATGCCCATATGATCGGCTGTCGTTCTTTCCATATTCTTGCCCTGGCGACCGCGCCAGAAGTTGCCGCCGCCTATTACGAGTGCCACTTCTACGCCCATATTCCTTATGGTCACTATCTGGTTGACGACGTAGGAAATGACGCTTTCGTCAAGACCGTGTCCCGCCTGTCCCGCGAGAGCTTCGCCGGAAAGTTTGATTAATACTCTTTTGTATTTAGGCTGCATATAACCCTCCCAAAGGTATTTACGGCGCAAAGCTGTACCCTGCCCCATTATTAAATCCTTTAGATTATACCATACATTGCGCCGTTTGACAATACTATTTGCCTTTTTGAAAATGAAAAAATTGTCGTCTGACAAATAATAAACAAAGCAGGAGGGCGCGCCGCGCAAAATAAATTGCGCGGCGCGCCAGCATACATGGCGAAAAACGAAGAAAAAAAGGCGTTCCGCACGCGGAACGCCTTTTAAAAATTTTATAAATTACTTTTTCATTGCAGCGACCTGCTTTGCAACTTCTTCGGACAGGTCTTCGCTCTTCTTTTCGATGCCTTCGCCCATTTCCCAACGAACAAAGCGAGCAACCTTGAACTTGTTGCCGATGACCTGTGCAACGGTCATGCTGTCGTCCTTGACGAAAGGCTGCTTTAACAGGCAGTTTTCGGAATAGAACTTGCCCATCTTGCCCATAACGATCTTTTCGAGGATTTCCTTGGGCTTTTTAGCGTTCTTTTCGTCGTTCTGCATCTGAACGAGCATGATTTCCTTTTCCTTTGCGATAACTTCGGCAGGAACTTCTTCCTCGGTTATATACGAAGGCTTGGATGCAGCTATCTGAAGGGCAACATCGTGAAGGGTTTCTTCGCTGCCTGCAACGAAGTCGGTTGCGTCAACCATGACGCCTACCTTGCCGCCCATGTGGATATAGGTTTCGATTTTGCCGCTCGTTTCGTAAACTTCAAAACGACGGATGGAAATCTTTTCGCCGATTACAGCCGTGTTGGAAGTGATGTAATCTTTGACGGTTTCGTTGCCGATTGCGCAAGCATTCAGTGCTTCGACGTCTGCGGGCTTGTTCTGAGCTATAACTTTTGCAACGTTTGCAACTATGCCCTGGAACTTATCGCCCTTGGATACGAAGTCGGATTCGCAGTTGATTTCGAGCAGAACGCCCACTCCGCATTCGGGGCAGACATATGCGCCTACGGCGCCTTCTGCAGCTATTCTCGATTCCTTTTTGACAGCCTTTGCTATTCCTCTTTCTCTGAGCAGTTCGGCTGCCTTTTCCATATCGCCGTCGGCGTCGGTGAGCGCCTTTTTGCAATCCAACATGCCTGCGCCGCTCTTATCGCGCAGCGTCATTACGTCCTTTGCTGTGAAAGCCATTGTCATTCTCCTGTTTTTTTATTTGTTGCGGCTGTGCCGCGGATATTTTAATTTTTTGCGCAAAAAAGCGCGGGGTTATAAATTATTCTTCGCTTGCTGCGACTTCTTCGATGGATGTAGGTTCGCTTTCGCCGTCTGCTGCAGCCATTTCTTCAACAACGGGGGTTTCGCCCTGATTTGCTTCGATAACTGCATTTGCCATTACGCCTGCAATGAGCTTGATTGCGCGGATAGCGTCGTCGTTGCCGGGGATTACATAGTCGATGAGGTCGGGATCGCAGTTGGTATCGGTGATAGCCACGATGGGAATATTGAGCTTGCGCGCTTCGGATACTGCGATGTCTTCGTTATGGGGGTCAACGATGAACATAGCGCCGGGCATCTTGGTCATGTTTCTGATGCCGCCGAGGTTGGTCTGAAGCTTTGCCAGCTCTTCCTTGAGCTTAGCTACTTCCTTCTTGGGAAGAAGGTCGAACTCGCCGTTTTCTTCCATCTTTTCGAGCTTAACCATTCTGTCAATTCTCGAACGGATGGTCTTGAAGTTGGTGAGCGTGCCGCCCAGCCAACGGGAATTTACATAGTACATGCCGCAACGCTCAGCTTCTTCCTTGATAGCGTCCTGAGCCTGCTTCTTTGTGCCGACGAAAAGGATGGACTTGCCTTCCTTTACGGTTTCAGCCACGAACTTGTAAGCCTCTTCTACGAGACCGACGGTGAGCTGAAGGTCGATGATGTGAATGTCGTTGCGTGCCGCATAGATGTACTTGCTCATCTTGGGGTTCCACTTTCTGGTCTGATGACCGAAGTGAACGCCTGCTTCGAGGAGCTGCTTCATAGTGATAACTGCCATTTTAATTCCTCCGTTAAACCTCCCCGCAAGCACAGTTTTTTGCGGCGATTATTGCGGAACTGAAAAAGAATTTTTCCGCCACGGGTCGCCAGCCTTGCGGGTGCGAATTTTTATAGCTTTGATATTTTAGCAGAATTTATAATAGTTGTAAAGCAAAAAACGCCCCGCAAAGCGCATTTTTTGCCGTCATTGTACTATTTTAATTTATTTAATCTTTTGCTTTTACTTTAACATAGCGTTAAACTTTGTTTGTGATCGTTAAGGCGCGCGGAAAAAATTTCCGCGCGCCTTTTGCTTGCAAAAAGAGTAAAAAACCGCCCGCGCATTGTGCGCGGGCGGTTTATCTTTTTAATATCTTATCTCTTTTTCAATCAGTTGTCCTCTTCGTTGCCGAGGTCTTCGTTCTGGTAAAAATCGAAAACTTCCTGCAACAGATTTTCGTCCTCTATGGGATCGAGCGTCTGTTCTTCCTCGTTGAAGCGGAAAATAACGACTTCGTCATCCGCCACTTCGTCGTTGGGCTCTGCTGCGAGCAGAAGAGTATATTTTTGTCCCTTATATTCGGTTACGTCGAGCAGTCTGAACTTTATTATTTTGCCTTCGTCGTCTACAAGCTCGATTATTTCTTCCTCTTCTTCGTTGATTTCGTTGTCCTGCATAAATTCAGTCCCCTTTTTTATTTTTTGCGTTGAGGTATCCGTCCAGAATGTTCGCCGCGGCGAGGGCGTCCACGTAATTTTTGCGCTTCTGCCTGCTCATTCCCTCGGATATTAAAGTTTCGTGAGCCATCATGGTGGTAAAGCGTTCGTCCGCGCACTCGACGGGAATATCTGTGGCGCGCTTAAGCTCTTCTATGAACCGCTGAGCTTTTGCCGTCTGTACAGACTGACTGCCGTCAAAATTGACGGGAAGTCCGCAAACGATAGTCGTCGCGCCCTTATCCTTTGCAATCTTTGCTATTGCGGCAACGTCGGTTGCAAAGCCCTTGCGGAAATAGGTTTCCGACGGAAGGGCATATGTATTGAACGGGTCTGAAACCGCAACGCCTATGCGCTTATCGCCTATATCGAACGCAACGTATCTTTCCAACAGACGCCTCCCAAACTTTTATGCAAAAATTATAACACGGCAAAAAAATCCCGTCAATTAAATTTTTGCACAAAAGCGAGGCATGTTCTGCCCCGCGGGACAGAGCGGATCTGTTCGACTGCGGCGTATTCTTACATTTGCGCAACGGCTGCGGCGGCAAAGCGTTAAAGCGGCAACGGCGCATGAGAGCGAGGCGGCAGAATTTTTAAAAGACATGCACTTTTCTTCGGCGCGAAGCGAGTTTTTCTGCGCGCCGAGCAAAACGCCAACATATGACAAATTTTTTATCGTCGATAGGTAATGAGAGGATTAAAAAACAAATATTATAGAGCAAAAGGAGACAGAAAATTATGACACTCAACGAGCTTTACAGAATGAAAGTTGAAAGAATGGACGGCAGGCGGAGCGGATACGTTCTGCGCGCCCTCGCCGAGGGAACGGACATACGCACGCTTGTTTGCGCGGACGAGGACGAACGCGAGTTCGCCATAGACACGGATAAAATAATAAATTCAGACGGGCGCATAGTTTACGAAAGGGAATGTCCCAAGCCCGCGCGCAGAAACGCCCTGCGCGCAGGCACGGCGTGTTTCGACGAACGAGGCAAATTTTTAGGCATGATAAACGACTACAACTTAAACCGCTTCCGCGTTGTCAGCGCTAACGTAAGCGGCAGAAAACTGCCCTTCGACAGGCTGCGCGTCAAGGATGTTGCCGTTTTCTGCGACAGGACGGGCGCACCGACCGCTCTCGCCGCAAAAGATATGTTTTTGTCCGCCATAGTGGGAGAATGATTTAGTTTTTGCGCGCAAAACTTTACAAATGCGGGCGGCTGCGCGCCGTTCGGCGCGCAGCCGTCCTGCCTCGATTTACACGTTATACTTCGCCATATATTTTAATATTGCGTTGAAATTATCGTTAAGCACCTCTCCTTCCTGCGGGGAAAGATTGCCCTTGACCTGCAGAACGGTGAGCGTTGTTTTGATTTTTTCAAGCTCCTGTCTGTCCGTTCGCGCGAGGCGGCACAGCAGCAGTTTATCCGTTATGGAAATTGCGTGATCCAACCTTACCGCGCTCTTTGCCGCGGGCAGAGAGGAATATTCTTCCTGCCTTTCGGGCGGGCGTACGGGCATTGAAGAAACGACATTAACCCTTGAAATCGAAGGCGACGCAGCGCGATTTCTTGGCGTGAGCAGGCGCATAAGTCCGTAAAGAAGATAGCCCGCCAGCCAGAACAGCGCGGAAAAAAATATTGTCTGCTCGGGCTGAAAGCCCATGGAAAAGAGCGCGACCATTACAGCCGTGAAGGCGTTGAGCAGAAATAACAGCGGCTTTTTATCGGCGCGGCGAACCTTTTTTGAAAGTATGCACAGCGCGAGAGCGAGCGCAAAAACTCCGCCGAAAGAGCAGAGAGATATGAGCATGAGCGTTCCGAACGGCAGCGAAGAAACCGCACGGTAGGCAATGCGGAAATATTCAGCAAAATTTTCCATAGCATAAAAATTATATCCGCCCGTTTGCGCAAACGGGCGGATATATTGTCGAATTAACGCATATTTAAAGTTTTATTTCGCGGCATCTTCTTATGTTTATTATCGCGGTCGAAACAGAGCTTTCCTCCCTGCAGAGTATGCGCGCGACAACCTTTTTGTACAGCTCGAGCTGGGGCGTGTATTTCTTTACAAGGTCGCCGTCGCCCAGCACGGAATATTTGTAATCGATAACTGAAACGTCCTCTCCCCTGACCACAAGCAGGTCGATTGCTCCCTGAACGAGCACGTCGTCCGCGGCGGACGTGGGCAGAAATTGATTTGCGGGCAGGCGGCACAAAAATTCCCTTTCGCGGAAGAGCCGCGCGCCCTCCATGCGGGAAAATACTGACATGGAAAGTATCTCTTTAAGTCTGGAAACGTTTAAAAGCTGCGCCTGTTCTTCCGTCATCTGACCGCGTTCCACGAAAGACTTTATCTCGTCCGCAACCGACTGCTCGTCGCGCAGAGAAAAGTCGCACAGCTCCAGAAATTTGTGATAAGCCGTACCCGTATCCGCGCCGCCCTTTTCGTCGCTTTCGTCCACGTCGTCGAACAATATGTTCTGCGCGAAAGCTTCCTCCTCCATGTTGAGAAGCCCCGAAGCCGAGCTTTTGACGGGAAGAGATATGCTATCCCCGAACGCGTAGCTCGCGTTGAACAGGGCGTTCATGTCAGACACTAATTTTTCGTCCGCGGCGGCAACTATTTTCTGCTCCGGCAGCGAAGAGGAAAAATCTGAAGAAACTTCGGCAAAGCGCGGCGAATAGGCGCGCACGTCGAACAGCTTCGCATAGCAATCGGCGTCGTAAAGCGCGGTGTAATCGTAATCTTTGGGCGTACTGCACAGAACGTGCAGGTTGCACATCGCGCGCGTACACGCGACGTAAAAGAGATTGAGTTCGTTTTTGATGTTTTCGCGCTTGCGGCGGAGCACGCAGAGCTTTCTCAAAACCGTCTGCGCGGACAATTTTTTGGCTACGTCGTAAAATTTGGGAGCGAAGCCGTAATCGTCGTCGAAGGGCATGTCGCTGTAATCTTTGCCGACGAAGGACGCGGCGGTGTCGGCGATTATGACGACGGGAAATTCCAGCCCCTTGGACGAGTGCATCGTCATGACCTTTATGCTGTCCGACGACGAAGCCGAGGGCGCGGAGATGTTGTAGCCGCCCGCCCTTATTTTTTGAAGAAAGGCGTTGAGTCGCAGTTCGCCCGAGGTCGAATAAGCCTCGCGCTGCAACCTTCTTACGGCGGCGAGCGCCGCGCCTCCGCCCGAGGCATACCTTGCGGCGAGACCGCAGTCGGAAATTATCGCGTCTATGAGGCGAGCCGCGCCTAAAATGTCCGAAAGTTTGCGGTAGCGGTTGATTTTTGCGAAAAATGCGCCTATCTTGTGCGCGAGTTCGTCCTGCCTGCGCATGCGGTATTCAACCAGGCAGGCGCGGAAGGGAAGTTTTGAAGCGCCGCTTCCCGCGGCAATTCTTACGGCGGCAAGCTCGTCGTGAGTGAAGCCGCCTATGGGCGAAAGCATTGCTGTTGCGAGCGGTATATCCTGCTGACAGTTATCTATAAGGGAGAGTATATCCAGAAGTCCGCGTATTTCCGAACGGTTGCATATGTTGCCCTCGCCCGAGCTTTCGACGCTGTAGCCCGCGTCCGTAAGGGCGCGCACTATACTCTGCGCGCTCGCGTCCGCGCGCTTGCGGGTAAGTATGCATATGTCGCCCGGCTGAGTATCTACCATGCAGCCCTCTTCAACGCTGTAATGTTTGGAGGAAAGCTCGCTTTTTACTATATCCAGAACCGCCCTGCTCTCGCGAGAGTGTCCGACCTCTTCGCTGACGTGCGCGGCGACGGAATAAACGCCCTCCGCGCGTTCGCGCTCGCTCTCGTCCTCGCCGAACACCACAAACTCTGCAAAGCCGCTGCCTTCGGGATACCTTCCGCCCGCGTTCATCGTGCCTTCCTTCGAGTAGGAAAAACCGCAGCTCGACGGCGTCATTACGTCAGAAAACAGCTTATTTACAAAATTTATGACGGCGTCCGACGAACGGAAGTTGACGGAAAGACGCTTTGACCCGTCGGTAGAAAGCATGCTTTCGTACTTGCGCGAAAAGAACACCGACTTGCTTCCGCGGAAACCGTAAATTGCCTGCTTTACGTCGCCCACGGTGAAATTGTCGCCTGCGCCAGCGAGCGAAAGTATGCGCTCCTGCACGGGATTGACGTCCTGATATTCGTCGACGTACACGCTCTTGTACTTTGCGTTTACCTGCTCGCGCACGTCGTCCATCTTTAAAAGACGGAGGGTAAAATGTTCCAAGTCGTTGTAATCGAGCTTGCCTTCGTCCCGTTTGACGGCGGCATATTCCGCATCGAACTGCAAAACGAGCCTGCCGAAAGCCTGCGCGAGCGCGCCGCTATTTATAAAGCGGTCGTACTCGGTCTGCTCGTCGGACAAGTCCTTCTTGAGGTCGTCGTACTTCTTTTTGATTTTATCGCGGAATGAACTGAACTCTTCGAGCGCCTCGCGCGTGTGTTCCTTTGCCGCAGGTCGCCTTGTCGAAGAAAGGGGCGGCAACGGCGAAAACAGCGGAACTTCCCCCGCGGAGGAGAGCGAAACGCGCATTTCGTCCATGATAGCATTGAGCTTTTCGCAGCCCTCGGGAATGGCGTAACTTTGCCTGAAATCTTCGAGCGAGCGAAGCAGCGCGCCGCATTTTTCGGCTATGGCTGAGACGTATTCCGCGCACACTTTTTCAAAACCCTCCCTTGTGTAAAGCGAGACCATGCCGTTTATTTTGTCGGCGTAATCCACGACGTTGCATATCGCCGAATGTGCTTCAAAAATGAGCCTTCGCACGCTGTCGTCGCTGCGGTTGCGCCTCAGACAGGACAAAACCAGAAGAAAATCGGCGTCGCTCTCGGAATACAGTCTGTCGAAAAGGCTGTCTGCCGCGCGGTCTTTATATGTAGCCGCGACTGCATCGTCCGCGGCGATTATGTCGAACGAGCGGTCTACTCCCAGCACATAGAAATACGAGCGCAGCAGCCTTGCGCAGAAGGAATGTATTGTAGAAATATCCGCCGAGGAAATTTTTGTGAGTTGTTTTTTGAGGTGAAGCCTTGTCTGCTCGTCGCAGTCCGCCAGTTTTTTTATGAGCGCGGAGCGCAGTTTTTCCTTTATCTGTCCCGCAGCCTTTTTGGTGAAAGTTACTGCGAGAACGTTGTCGAGGTCGCCGCCTGATATGAGGTAGCGGCATATTTTTTCTATCATTACGGAAGTCTTGCCCGAGCCTGCCGAAGCGGAGACTATGACTTTGCCGCGAGCTGCAATCGCCGCGAGCTGTTCGGGCGAGAATTTAGTTGCCATCTTCGTCCCCCCTCTGCTTTCTGACTATGCCCGCAACCGTGCGGCAATCGATCTTTGCCTTTTTGCGCTCCTCGCCGTCCAGACCTGCGGAAAAACCGCAACTGCCCGAAAGCTGACAATGTTTGCACGCGCCCTCTGCGGGAGAGGGCGAAGCGTAACCCTGCGCCATTTCCGCCGCGCCCTGGCGGGCGACGAGCGAAGAATACAGCAGGAAATCGGCAAAATCTTCGCGCGAAAGCACGCTTTCGACCTGTCTGCCGTTGAGATATGCGTCAACATAACTGCTCTTTTGCTTTTCTTCGACGACGGTATCCGAACTTCTCACGACGTCCTCGCTGCCGTCCATGTAGCCTTTGAGCCTGAAAACGCCGTCGTGCGCGTCCTCGTACTCGACCTTTGCGGGGAAATAATACGCGCCCACCGCTCTTCTTCCCTTAGAGGAAGCGAGCAGATAGACGGGCAGCTGAAGTTTCAAACCCATGTAGTAAGACGACGCGCTGTTGTCGGTCGAACCCGTCTTGTAGTCGATGACGCGCACCATGTCGCCGCAGTCGTCCACCCTGTCTATTCTGCCGAAGAGCGTCGCGCCTCCGTCGAGCGCGAGGCGGCAATTTTTTTCGACTTCCGCCACGCGGAAGGAAGAATTTTTAAGCTGTTCGAACGCGCCGAGGCATACTTCCACCGCCTCTTCGGTGAGCGCTTCCGCAGAATACTGTCCGCGTTTGTCGGCGGAGAGTGCAGAATATCTGGGCGAAGAGAGCAGTTTTCGGCACTCCTCCTTTGCCCTGTTTTCGACTGCCTGCGCGTCCTCGAACCCGTTTACCGACGGCTCGAAGACGTTCTGCAGCACGGAGTGAATGAAATTGCCGCAGTCGAGCGGGCGCATGACGCCCTCCTCGCGTTCGGCGAGTTTAAGCCCCCTCATCATGAAGCACTTGTAGGGGCAGGAAAAATAGCTTTCGAGCGCGGTGGGCGTAAAGCTGTTGCCGTAAAGTTTGCCCGCGTCCGAAACTTTTACGCCGTCGGGCGAAGACGCCAGCGCCGCGGCAGCCTGAGCGCCGTAGCCGTTTTCTTCGAGAAGTTTATACACCGATGAGCGCACGGCGGGCGAAGTTTCGCCCGCGAGCCTGTTTATTGCGGGAACGGGACGGGCGCAGAAATATTTTAAATCCTGCGCGTTTTTATGCTCCATGCGCGCCGTTACGGGGCGGAGCTTTTCGCCCGAAAGCGTTGAAAACAGCGCACGGGCATATAGCACGGCTTCGCTTACGCCGCACTCCTCTCCCCCCTTTCTTACGGGATAAGTGAGATATAATCTGTCCCTGAACGCGCAGAGGTTAAGACCCGCCGTCTCGCGCGAGCGGTTGTTTACCTGCGAAATTTTAGGCGAAATGTTTATGTTGAGGGCTTCGAGGCTTTCAAGGTCCCTGTCCGTCAGCACGGCGGTGTCCTGGCTGGTTGCGGGTACGTCGCCCGTAAGCCCCGCGGCAAAAATTATTCTGCTGCCGATGTTGTTAGTGGAGAGCAGGTCGCTGACGAAAACGGCATCCTGCTTGGGCGGAATGAGCGAAAGTTCCGTTGCCGCAAAGCCGCTTTTCAGCACGGCGGAAAATTCCCTTACCGTCATTTCCTGACCGAAAGTTAAGCGCTCCGCCTCGTCGAGGACGGAAAGCACGCTCTCGTAAGCCATTTGAGAAAGCGCGGAAAGAGAGGGGTATTCCTCGGCAAAACTGAGGCTCATGGACGAAAGGGTATTTTCGGCGTCGAAATCCCTCAGTATTGCGCGCAGGGCGGCGCAGAACTGTTCGCCCCTGCCCTTGGAAGGTATGCGCTTTAAGCTGCGCAAAAACGGCTCCCGCACCGCGTTCACCGCATTTACGTCCAGCCCGAGCGAAGAGAGAATGTTTTCGTCCGGCTGTCTTCTTATTCCTCCGCGGTATGCCGCCAGTCTTAAAATATAGTTGACGAACAAATCTTTTATTTTGCGTCTTTCGCCCTCGCCGACGCTCCTGCCCTCGTCCTCAACGACGAACAGGGGCGAAGTTACAACCGAAAAGAGGCTCTGCGCCGTGCATCCGTCGCGCGCGCAATTCAGGTAACCTTCCAGAAAGGCGCACACAGGGTGTTCGGAAAGGGGATAGCTTTTATCGAGATAACAGGGTATGCCGTATTGCGAAAATACCCGCTCGACGACGGGGCTGTAACCCGCCATGTCGGGCAGCATTACAGAAATAGCCTGATAGCGCACGCCGTCTTCGAACACGTGCTTTATTATGCGCGAGGCGATATACTCAACCTCGTCCTCCTCGTCGCGACCTTCGAATATGGTTACCGCGTCCGTGGGAAGAGAATTTTTAAGGTGGAACGCGTCGGGATTGAACACATACGAACGCATGCGCTCCGCCTCTGCGCCGAGAGGCGATTTAATGGTTTTTGAGTTGCAGCCGCCGAAGGCTTTCGCTGCGTAGGCAAAGGACGCCGCCGCTTCGTTGACGTACACTTCCTCCCTGCCGCCTATGAAAAGCCCCGTGACGTTCTTCGCCGCCTCCATGCAGGCGGAAGCGCACTCCGAAACGGAATGGGTGAAAGCCTGAAAGCCCAAAAATATGACTTCCGCGCCTATTATCGCGCGGCTTTTTAAAATGACTTCGGGGAGCATGGAAAGATAGCGGTTTCTGTCCATGCTGCCGCTCTCTTCAAGGTATTTCGCATAAGCGCGGTAGAGCTTTTCGAGGTCGCGTATCTTGCCCTCGAGCACGGCGGAGGGCGCGGTGACGGCGGAGAGGTCGTCGGGCGTAACGCGCGAAGAATACAAGAGGGCTATAGTATCGTAGACGTCCTGCGCGGCAGTCGGCGAGGAGAGTTTTTTGAACATGGTAAGCTCCCCGCGCATATCCTCGATGAGTTTGCGTATGACCATAGCCGAGCCCTGGCTGGAGAGTATGTCGCTGCGCTTGCCCCTTTCCGCCGAAAGAAAGCGCGAAAAGGTATATACGGAAGCGGAAAAAGTTCCGCCCGCAGCCGCGCAGACCGCGCGCTCTGCGGCGAGAGTAAGCCTGTCCTCGCAAAAGATGACGGTGTTTTTGCCCGCGCTTTCGTTCTCAGACACTATTTCTTTCAGTTTTTCGAGAGCCGCGCCGACCATCGGCGCGGTATAAGATGTTATCATATTACAAATTATAACATATCGCTTGCATTTTTTAAATATTTTGGGGCAGAAAAGTTTTTACAATTAAAAATTTATATGCTATAATAGCGAGTATGAAAAAAGCAATCAAAGTCCTTGCTCTCGCTTTATGCGCAGGCAGCACAATTCTTATGGCGGCTTGCGGCGGAACCGTAAGTTACAAAACCACCACTTCGCCCAACTGGGAAATACGCAATCCCGCGGGCGGCGAACTCAACGAAAATTCCGACCGCCTTACCCGCAAAGAAGTAGCCACCTATGCCATAACTTTTGAAAAAGGCTCAAACACGAGTTATTCCTTTGAATATAATCAGGGCGGAACTTATACCACCGAATTTTACGCCGTAAAGTATGACTGGAACGACGCTTCCGTTCCCGAAGAATACAGATTATCCGACACGACGGACGTCGTTTACGCTTACAAAACGACGCTCGCGCTGACAGGCTCGGTTACAGTAAACGGCGCGAAGCGCGATTTTAGCAACGCGGTTACCACTTTAAGCTATTTCCGCTCGGCTGACAACAACCTTACTCCCGTTTATTCAAAACAGGATATCGTTTGCACGTCGCCAAATGCCATTGCTCCCGCTGACCTTGCGAGCGCTTATGTCGAAGTAGACTGTCTGTACGAAGTATATTATAACCGCGACGGCAACAGCGCGATAATAGAAACAACCGACCGCTCGGCAGAAAATCCCGAAAAGCAGACCGCCTCGGCTGGCGTAGGTTCGGAATATTCGGTATTCGACGCAAGTTACGTTGCTATGGCGATGCGCTCGTTCACATCCAGCGGAACGCACACCATAGACCTTATGAGAGCTGCCGAAAAACAGACCTCGCGCTTTACCGTGGCATGCGGCGGCGAACTTTCGCTCGACAGGGAAAACGAGAGCTTTTCGACGATAGTAAGCGCCCTCGACGCAGCAGTAGACAGCGGTTACCTCATTGCGGGCAAGAACGACGAAAACGTTATAAATTATTCGTACAACGAACTCACCCTCGCGCTCGCCTCGGAAATGCCCGGACCTGCCTCCACATATTGGTACGCCCACGTTTCCAACAGCGAACTCAATACGTGCAGGGCTGCGCTCATAAGAATGAGCGAAACAATGCCTTTCAACCTCGGGAACATCGTTTACTCGCTCTCCTCGCTCGAATATATAACAATTTAATTAAAAACAAGCTGCATATCGCAGCTTTCATGCAAAAGATAAAAATCCGCCGCATCGCGAAGATGCGGCGGATTTGCTTTTTTATACACAGTGAAAGCCTGCCGTTATTGTTTATTAATATCGCATGCGGCTGGCGCACAATTTATTATTCCGAGCAGTTATTTTTGCTTTTCCATAACGTAATTCAGCAGTTTTACGCCCCGCCTTTCGACGGTCTGTTCCTTTATTTGAACGTATCCCCTCGCGAGGAAAAATCCCCTCGCGGTAACTGAAGCGTGCGTAAATATTTTTTCTGTCGCCGCGCTTTCGAGCGCGTCGCACAAAGCTGTGCCTGCGCCGCGGCGCTGCGCGTCCGCGCTTACGTAAAGTTTGTCTAAATATCCGTCCGCGCGGATATTGCCGAAGCCTGCGATTTTTTCGCCTTCGACGGCAACGAGAGTTAAACTTTCTTTAAAAGATTTGTCCCACGCCTTTAAGTCTTCATCGCCCGTCGCCCAGGCATCGAGCTGCTCTTTTGTATAATCTTTTGCGTTTACCGTATGAACGGTTTCGTAAAAAAGTTTTAATAAAATTGCGCAATCGGAAGAAACGTATCTGCGTATTTCCATGGCTTATTCCTTTTTCGTATAATAAAAATTTTGCGTTTGCTGGGCAATATTCCGTTGGGAATACCGATGGCATGCCACGCGCGGATTTATATAACTTTAGTTCAAAGCGGGCGTTGCCATTTACCTTTATGCGAACGATAAACGGCGAATTTGCACAAAAAAACTAAAAAAACGACTTAAACCGCAAATAATCGCGCGCATATAAATTATTGAAACAAAAATTTAAAATGGCTATTGACATAACAATAAAAACCTGTTAATATAATTATGCTAGTCAGGTTAAAAATAACTTTGAACTACATTTTACGCATGCCTTTTTGTTCGCAGAAATATTTACTCCTTATTTTTTATGCATGCGTTTATCGACCGCGCGGCGATATTTAATCGCCGCGCGGTATTTTTTATGACTTACGCCGCGCACATTAACGCGCCCGTCCGAAAAAGCCAAAACAAAAACTTCTTCAAGCGCAAAAAAGCGGGGAATTCCCCGCTTTTTTAATTTAATATTTAGGTCTGTAACTATATGTAGTGTGCAGAAGTTTGTGCGCTCTTTCGGAATTGGGATGACCGAAATATTCCATGTAAAGCCTGGTTACGTTGGCGTTTTCGTGCGAGCAACGAACGGTACTGTCGCGGTCGTAGTCGTAGAGCGCCTGTGCGCGAAGCGTCTTGAGGTCGACGTTGTTGCGCACTTCGTCGTGAACGTAGGGCTGACCGCCGCCGTTTATGCAACCGCCGGGGCAAGCCATGATTTCGACGAAGGTGTAGTCCTTTTTGCCGCTCTTTATGTCTTCGATAACCTTTCTCGCGCAGGCAAGTCCCGAAGCGACGGCAACTTTCACCTTTGCAACTCCCAAATCGTATTCCGCTTCCTTGACGCCCTGCGTGCCGCGCACTTCTTTAAATTCTATGGGCGCACATTCTCCGCCGAGCTTGGAAGCCGCCGTTCTCAATGCCGCCTCCATTACGCCGCCCGTCGCGCCGAATATCGCGCCTGCGCCCGACGCTTCGCCGAAGGGATTATCGAACTTGCTTTCGGGCAGGTTTACAAAATCTATGCCCGCTTCCTTTATCATCTTTGCAAGCTCGCGCGTGGTGATTGCCGCGTCTGTATAGCCGCCCAGCTCCTCGCGCTCAATTTCAAACTTTTTAGCCGTGCAGGGAATGACGGATACGACGAAGAGATTTTCAGGATCTATGCCCTCCCTCTCGCAGTAGTACGTCTTGAGTACCGCGGAGAACATTTCCTGCGGGGATTTGCAGGAAGATATGTTGGGTAAAAGGTCGGGATAGTAATGTTCGCAGAACTTTATCCAGCCTGGGCAGCAGCTCGTGAACATGGGCAGTTTGCCGCCGTTTTGCACCCTTTCTATAAGTTCCGTCGCCTCTTCCATAATGGTAAGGTCGGCGGTGGTATCCATGTTGAAGCACTTTACGTCGCCGAGCTGTTTTATTGCGGTAACCATTTTGCCTTCGCAATTGCAGCCTACGGGCAGACCGAACGCTTCGCCTATCGTCGCGCGGACGGAAGGAGCGGTAAAGAACACGACCTGCTTGGAAGGGTCGACTATTGCGCCCCAGACGTCTGCCACGGCGCTCTTTTCGTAAAGCGCGCCAACGGGACATGCGACGACGCACTGACCGCAGTTTACGCAGGGCGTGAACGCGAGAGATACGTCGAAGGGCGAACCTATAACCTTGGCATAGCCCCTGTTCTTTGCGCCTATCGCGCCTATCGTCTGCTTTTCGCACGCGGCGACGCACCTGGTGCAGAGTATGCACTTGGAATTGTCGCGAACGACGGAGGCGGAAAGGTCGTCTATAGGCTTTAAGTCGTGGTCGGTGCCGAATTTGTCTTCTTCGGCGTTGTATTCCAAAGCCAGCTTCTGCAATTCGCAGTTCATAGAGCGAACGCAGGAAAGGCACTTCTTTTTATGGGTGGAAAGTATGAGTTCGAGCGTGGTCTTGCGCGACTTTCTGACGCGGGGCGTGTTGGTGCGCACTTCCATGCCCTCGGCTACGGGATATACGCACGCGGCGACAAGTCCCTTGGCACCGGTTGCCTCGACGAGGCACATTCTGCACGATCCTACACACTGGACGTCCTTGAGATAGCACAGGGTGGGTATGCGAACGTTTGCAGCCTTTGCCGCCTGCAGTATTGTTGAACCTTCCGGCACGCTCACGGCGATGCCGTTAATTTTAAGATTTACCATGATACCCCTCCGTTACCTCTTGACTATCGCATTGAACTTGCAATGCGCAATGCACTGTCCGCACTTGATGCACTTTGCAACATCAATTTCGTGAGGGCTCTTTACCGCGCCGGAAATAGCTCCTACGGGGCAGTTGCGCGCGCACAGCGTGCAACCGCGGCACTTGTCTGCGTCTATGTAATAGTTGAGCAGCGACTTGCACACGCCCGCGGGACAATGTTTATCGTAGATATGGGCTTTGTATTCGTCCTCGAAATGAGCGATTGTTGAAAGCACGGGGTTGGGCGCGGACTGTCCGAGGGCACAGAGAGAAGAACTCTTCATGTGCTCGGCAATTTCCTTTATGCGCTCCATGTCGCCCTCCTCGCCCTTGCCTTCGGTAATTCGGGTAAGGATTTCCAAAAGGCGCTTTGTGCCTATGCGGCAGGGCGTGCATTTGCCGCAGCTTTCGTCCGCGGTGAACTCGAGATAGAACTTGGCGATGTCCACCATGCAGGTGTCTTCGTCCATGACGATAAGTCCGCCAGAACCCATCATCGAACCTATTGCGATGAGGTTATCGAAGTCCATCTTGACGTCTATATATTCGGCGGGAATGCAGCCGCCAGACGGTCCGCCCGTCTGGGCTGCCTTGAAAGCTTTGCCGCCGGGTATGCCGCCGCCAATATCGTAAACAATGGTGCGCAGCGTCGTTCCCATGGGCACTTCGACAAGTCCGACGTTGTGAATTTTGCCGCCTACGGCGAAGACCTTTGTACCCGTGCTGTTGGGTTCGCCAATCGAGGAGAACCACTTTGCGCCGTTGAGAATTATGGGCGCAATATTTGCCCACGTTTCGACGTTGTTGAGTACGGTGGGCTTGCCGAAAAGTCCGCACTGAGCCGAATAAGGGGGACGGGGATGAGGTTCGCCGCGCTTGCCCTCGATAGAGGTCATGAGCGCAGTTTCCTCGCCGCAGACGAACGCGCCCGCGCCGAGGCGCAGCTGAATGTCGAAATCGAAGCCGCTGCCTAAAATATTTTTGCCTAAAAGTCCCGCTTCCCTCGCCTGAGCTATGGCTATGTTGAGCCTTTCTACGGCAATGGGATATTCCGCGCGGACGTATATGTAACCTTCGTGCGCGCCGACGGTGTAGCCGGCTATGGTCATCGCCTCGAGAACGGTGTGAGGATCTCCCTCTAACACCGACCTGTCCATGAACGCGCCGGGGTCGCCTTCGTCGGCGTTGCAGCAGATATATTTTTCATCGCCGGGAGCTTGCTTGGAGAACTGCCACTTGAAGCCCGTGGGGAAGCCCGCGCCTCCCCTGCCGCGCAGACCCGAAGCCTTTATCTGGTCGATGACTTCGTTGGGCGTCATGTCGAACAGTACTTTTTTGAGCGCCTGATAGTCGCCCGCAGCGATAGCCTCGTTTATGTCCTCGGCGGCGATTACGCCGCAATTTCGCAAAGCTATGCGCATCTGGTGCTTATAGAAGGGCAGCTCGCCGAAAGGCAGAACCGAGCCGTCGGGCATAACCGTGTCGGCATAGAGCAGTTCCTTTACTATGCTTCCGCCCTTTACAAGGTGCTTCTCAGCAACCGTGCGCGCATGTTCGGGCGTCATCTGCGAATAGAACGCGCCGTCGGGATAAACTATCATTATAGGTCCGAGAGCGCACAGACCGAAACAGCCCGTCTTTACGATGAGAACGTCGTCAATTCCCAGCTCTTCAAAGCACTTTTCAAGTTCCTTAATTACATCGAGCGAGTGCGACGACGTACAGCCCGTACCGCCGCATACCAGAACCTGTTTGCGATAGCCCGTATTTTTTGCAAGCTCTTCCGCCTGCGATTTTATTATTCTTCTTACTTTTATGAGGTCGGCTTTAGCCGCCGCCCTCTTTTCAAGTTCTTCGACAGTCATGGCTTACCCCCCCTCAGTCCTTTATGTATTTATCCAGCACTTTGCGGACTTCGTCCTCTGTGAGCCTGCCGTAAACTTCGCCGTCGATTATTATTACGGGCGCAAGTCCGCAAGCGCCCACGCACCTGCAGCTGTCTATAGAAAATTTTCTGTCGGGCGTACACTGTCCGCAGGTTATGTGCAGCTCGTGCTCGAGCGCGGAAAGCAGTTTATCCGCTCCCTTTACGTAGCACGCCGTGCCGAGGCAGACGGATATTTTGTGCTTGCCCTTGGGGTTGAGGCTGAATTGCGAATAGAAGGTTGCCACGCCGTAAACTTCGGCTAAAGGTATGGAAAGTTCTTCGGCGATGAGAGACTGCACTTCAACGGGGAGATAACCGTAAATATCCTGCGCGGCGTGCAGCACGGGCATAAGACAACCGCGTTCGCCGCGGTGCTCTTCTATTACCTTTTTGAGGGCGACTTCCTGTTCGCTCGTGCCCTCGAAGGTCATTGTTGTCATCTTTTCACTCCTGTTTATTTTTACGTCGCCCGCAAGGGCGCATTTCGATAAAATAATATCAATAACATTCAGCATTATATCACATAAGTAAATTTATGGCAAACAATTGAATGGTTATGCGGACAAAAAAGGCAATAATTGTTTATCGCGACGAATTATGAGGCGATTTCAAGCAGAAAAAGCGCGCCGACCCGTTTTCGGGTCGGCGCGCGGAAGAATTTTAGTAACTTTCAAACTGTGAGCGGTACAATTTGTAATATGCGCCCCTCTTTTTCATAAGCTCGTCGTGCGTGCCCTGTTCGACGACATCGCCCTTTTCCATGACGAGGATTTTATCCGCGTTCCTTATGGTAGAAAGTCTGTGCGCGATGACGAAGCACGTTCTGCCCTGCATGAGCGTTGTCATTGCCTGCTGAATTATGTGTTCGGTGCGCGTATCCACATTGGACGTCGCCTCGTCGAGAATGAGCATTGGACTGTCCATGAGCATGGCGCGCGCTATCGTCAGAAGCTGCTTTTGTCCCTTGGAAATGTTGACGGCGCTGTCCGAAAGGTAAGTATCGTAGCCCTGCGGAAGTTTTGTTATGAACGAGTGGATTTTTGCGGCTTTGCACACCCTTTCCACCTCTTCGCGCGTAGCGCCTTCCTTGCCGTAGGCGATATTTTCGTAAACCGTTCCCGCAAACAGCCATGTATCCTGCAGAACCATGGTAAAGCAGCCGCGCAGTCCCGAGCGCGTCATCTTCATTATGTCAGTACCGTCTATAGATATAGTGCCGCTGTCGGCGTCGTAAAAACGCATGAGAAGATTTATTATCGTCGTCTTGCCTGCGCCAGTGCGCCCTACCACGGCGATTATGTTGCCCTGCTTCGCCGAGAGGGAAAAATCGTGAATTATTTCATTGCCAGGCACATATCCGAACGCGAGATGACTTATTTCGACGTCGCCGCGCACGTTATGCGGTTCGACGGCATCCTCGGCGTCGGGTTTTTCCGGAACTTCTTCGAGCACACGGAACACCCTTTCCGCCGCGGCGAGAGCCGACTGGAATTCGCCGAAGACGTTGGCGATTTCGTTGATGGGACCCGAGAATTTGCGAGAATACAGCACGAACGAGGAAATCTGACCTACCGTAACCCCTCCGAACGAGTACATGTACATGAGCGCGCCGAACACGGAAATGAGCGTGAGGGCGATGTTGTTCATGAAGTTGGATGTAGGTCCTGTTACGGTGGAAAGATATTCGGAATTGGCGTATGCGTCTATCGCTTCGCGGTTTTTCAGCTCGAATGCGTCGATTACAACCTGCTCGCAGTCGTAAGCCTTGGTAGTTTTCTGTCCCGCAATCATCTCCTCAACGAAGCCGTTGAGTTCGCCCAGCTTTGCGCTGCGCTTGCGGAAGAGCGGGTGAACTTTTTTGGCGAGATAGCGCGTTATGAACACCGAAACGGGTATGGTAACGACAAAGACGAGTACCAGAAGGGGCGCTATCGTCAGCATCATGACGAGCGAGCCTATTATCATTACGAGGCTGTTCAGAACGAGTACGACGTCGTTTGCGAGGGACTCTCCCACAGTGTCTATATCGTAGGACAGAACGGAAATGATGTCGCCCGCCTGACGGCTGTCGAAATAGCTTACGGGCAGGGATATGAGCTTTTCAAATGTGTCGTTGCGCATCTTGCGCACCATGAGGCGCGCGACGTAGGCTATGCCTATGGTGGAGAGATAATTTATTACGCCCGACAGCACATATATGCCCGCGAGCAGAGCGCAGTAGTAATATATGCCGTTCATATCCGTGCTGCCGTCGGCATGAATGAGGTCGATTGCCTGACCGCTTATTTTTGGTCCGACGAGCGAAAGCACGCCCGCCGCAACGTTGGCGACAAACACTATTATGAACAGAGGCAGCCAGGGTTTTAAATATCTGAACAGGTTGACTATAACATACTTCGTATCTACCTTGCGCCTGCCTATCCTGCGGGTGTCGGAAATATGCATTCTCGGTTCTTTCATACGTCCTCCCCCATCTGCGAGCGGTAAATTAGGCGGTATTCCTCGCAACATTCCATGAGTTCGGCGTGAGTGCCGTAACCTATCTGTCTGCCGTCGTCAAGAACGAGCACCTTGTCGGCGTTCATAACCGAGCTTACTCGCTGGGCTATGATTATTTTGGTAGTGTCAGGATACTCCGTAGCTATCGCCTTGCGCATAGCCGCGTCCGTTTCGTAGTCGAGCGCGGAAGAGCTGTCGTCCAGCACGAGTATGTGCGGTTTGCCAGCGAGTGCGCGCGCGACGGTAAGGCGCTGTTTCTGTCCGCCCGAAAGGTTTGCCGCCTTCTGCGCGAGGCTGTATTCAAGTCCGCCCTCGAGCGAATATACAAACTGCGCCTGAGCACATTCTATGCCCTTTTTTATATCCTCTTCGGCGAGATTTCTGCCGTAGTCTATATTCTGCTTTACGCTTGCCGCCATCAGAAAGTCGTTCTGGAACGCCACGCCGAATTTAGCCCTCAGCTCTTCGGGGGGAAGCGAACGGACGTCCTCGCCGTCCACGTAAACGCCGCCCGAACGGACGTCGTAAAAGCGCATCATAAGGTTGATTACCGTCGTCTTGCCGCTGCCCGTCGCGCCTATTATGCCGAGCGTTTCGCCCTTTCCCACGGCGAAGTTTATGTCGGTGAGGTTGTCTTCGACGCCGTTGTACGAAAAGCAGACGTCTCTGAACGCGACGGCGCAGTCCTCGCAGTCGCGGGGACGGTCTTCAACCACCTGCCGCTCGTCCATGTCCAGCACCTTTTCTATTCTGTCCGCCGAAGCTATGCCGCGCGAAAGGACGACGAAGATTTTGGAAAGTCCGAGCATGGCGTTAAGAATGATGGTGAAATACGAAAGGAACGCCAGAACGACGCCCGCGCCGCTCGAAATGAGCGCGCCGACGACTATTACCGCCACGAGACCGAGGTTGAGTATGAGCGTTGCGAGGGGGTTGGTGAGCGACATTATCTTGTTAGCCCTCAGTTCGGTGCGGGCGAGGCGATCGCTCACTTCGTGGAATTTTCGCGTTTCGTACTCCTCTTTGGAGAGTGCCTTTACCACCCTTACGCCAGAGATGTTTTCCTGCATGGCGCGCACCATGTCGTCGCCGCTGCGCTGCAGGTTGAAATAGCAGGGTATGCTCTTGCGGGTGATTATTATGATTGCGACTATGACGAAAGGTACGCACGCAAGAAGAACGAGCGCCAGCCTCCAGTCGATTATGAAAGTTAAAATTATGCCGCCTATGAGCAATATGGGCGCTCTTATGCCCAACCTTAAGGAGCGTGCGACCATCTGGTTGACGTAGTAGCTGTCCGAAGTCAGTCTGGAAACGAGCGAAGGCACGGTGATTTCGTCCACCTGACCGCTCTTGAGGCGGGAAGTTTTGGCAAAGAGGTCGTACCTCAAGTCGTGCGTCATGTTAGCCGCCGCCTTTACCGAGAGCCTGTTGGCGAGGATGTTGCCGAACATTGCCACGAGCGAGCAGACGAGCATGGCAAGCCCCATCCAAAGCACCGCGCCGAGGTCGCCCGCGGGGACGACGTCGTCTATTATGTACTCTAAAAGAAGGGGCAAAAAAAGTTCGGCAATAGAACCCACAAACTTTACTACAAGTCCCTGGATAGCCGTTGCCGAATAAGGTTTTAAATATACCAGCGTCTTTTTCATTGCACGCCTCCGCGCACGACAGCGCATGCGCTCATATTATAGAAAAGTTAAAGTTTTACCGTGAATACAGAGCCTTCGCCCTCGCGGCTTTCCACGCTTATTTCACCGCCGCTGAGCTCGCATATGCGTTTGCATATGGCAAGTCCCAGACCGTTGCCCGTGCCCGAAGAAACCTGATAATACTTTTCAAAAATCTTAGGAATTGCCTCCTGCGGGATACCTATGCCCGTATCGCTTACGGACACGACTATCCGCCCGCCTTCGCGCTTTAACGAAACGCTTATCCTGCCGCCCTCGGGCGTGTATTTTACCGCGTTGGACAACAGGTTGAGCCACACCTGCTTCAAAAGATTTTCGTCGCCCGTGTACAGCGTGCGGGCAAGCGAGGAAGTTATTTCGATGTTTTTGCTCTCCCACTGGCGCTGAAGCAAAATTATGCAATCCTTTATCTGCACGTCCAGACGGAATTTTTTGCTCTCGCCGAGGAACTGCTGATTTTCTATCTTGGATAGAGCAAGCATGCTTTCGGCAAGTCGGGAAAGTCTGTCCGATTCGTCGGCGATAATCTTGATTATCTGGCGGCGTTCTTCCTCGCTCAAGCCTCCTTCCAGAAGAAGATTGGCAAAGCCGTTTATCGAAGCTATGGGCGTTTTGAACTCGTGAGAAAAGTCATGCACGAAATCTTCGCGCAGAGCTTTGACGCTCTTCAGTTCTTCCGTCATCTTGTTGAAGTTTTCATACACGGCGTTGAACCCGTCGAGGCGCTTGTAGGGTATCTTGGCGTTGTAATCTCCCCCCGCAACCTTATTGAGCGCGTCGACCAAAGTTTTTGAAGTCTGCAAAGTGCGGTGGTTGAGGTAAATTACCGCGCAGGTTATGAGCACGGCAATCGACGGAATGACGTAAAGCGTTATCAGCGAACCCTCCGCGACGTCCATGGTTTTTGACACGAGCGTCTGAATGACGTAAACGACGATTTCGCCCACGATGAGCACGAGTATGAAGCTGAGCGCCGCGATTATCATTGCGTGAACGGGCAAAGCGCGTTTTTTTCCGCCGTCTTTTTTACTCATTTCTTTATCACCGCCTTATATCCCACCCCTCGTATGGTCATAATCTCGAACTCGGGGAAATTTTCAAATTTGTTCCTCAGTCTGTTAATGTGCGTGCGCACGGTGTATTCGTCGCTCTCGGAAGAATATCCCCACACGCTGTCGAGTATGTTTTCCTTGGTGAATATCTTGCCGGGATAGGACAGCAAAAGATACAGAAGCTGGAATTCCTTTGTGGGAAGCTCGTAGGACAGCTCTCCGCGCGTAACCGTGAACGACTGCTTGTCGACAACCACTTCGCCTATAGTGATTTTTCCTTCGTTGGCGATTTTGCTGCGCCTTAAAAGGGCGTCTATGCGCCACATAAGTTCTTCAAAATTTACGGGTTTTGTCAGATAATCGTCAGTACCTGCGGCAAATCCCCTGCCCTTATCGTTGATGGCGTCCTTAGCGGTAAGCATGATTACGGGCGTTGAATTGCCCGTGGAACGCAGGTTTTCCACGAGAGCATATCCGTCCATGACGGGCATCATGATGTCGGTTATTATAAGGTCTGTACCGCCCTCCTCGCACTTGGAAAGCGCCTCCGCGCCGTTTGAAACCGCCTCAACTTCGTACTTGTTTTTAAGTCTTAGCGTCATCAGCATGCGCAGATTGACGTCGTCTTCGACTATGAGAATTTTTGCCATTAAATCACCCTGAAAGACTTAAAATTAGGATAAGTCTGCTTAGTCGAGTATATAATATTTTTTGGAAAAAATCAACAATAAGTTTATAATCAATTTACTTTTGTCGTTTAACATAAATTTGTAAAAGGTAATTTTTATGGTTATAGCGATTGTAATTGACTTAATCGACAACAAAACAAACGGCTCGGTGATAACCGCACTGCGCTTTACCGAAGGGTTGAGAGCGCGCGGTCATGAAGTGCGCCTCGTTGCAATAGGCGCCGATGGTCCTGACGATTGCAACGTGGAAGAACGTTATGTTCCCATTCTTACGGAAGTTTCCGCGCTCAATCAGATTAAGTTCGGAAAATTCGACGAAAAGCGCATACGCAAGACCTTCGAGGGCGTTGACCTCGTGCATTTTATTTTCCCCTTCAAGCTCGAAAAGAAATGCAAGGCGCTTGCCGACGAAATGGGCATTCCTACCACGGCGGCGTTCCACGTTCAGCCCGAAAATATTTCATACAACGCCCACCTCAGTTGGTTCAAGCCCTTCAACAAGTTTATATATTTCTATCTGAGGCACACTTTTTATAATAAATTCAGGCGCATTCACTGCCCCTCCGCCTTTATCGCCGGTCAGCTTGCAAACCACGGCTACGAAAACGAGCTTTACGTAATCTCCAACGGTTACGACCCCGCTTTCGTACCCGCGCAGACCAAGGCAAAGAACGATAAGTTCGAAATTATAATGACTGGCAGACTTGCACCCGAAAAAAACCAGCAAGTACTTATAAAAGGCATTGCCCGCTCGAAGCATAAAGACGCAATTCACCTCACTCTGCTCGGCAACGGTCCTAAAAAGAAATCGCTTGCAAAACTTGCAGAAAAGCTTGGCGTAGACGTATCGTTCGACTTCCTTAAAAAGGAAGACCTTATAAAAAAACTGCAGAACGGCGACTTGTACGTACACGCCGCCTCCGTAGAAATAGAAGCGATAGCGGCTCTCGAAGCCATAGCGTGCGGACTTGTACCCATAATAGCCGACAGCGCGGCTTCGGCTACTCCGCAGTTCGCGCTTGACGAACGTTCGCTCTTTACGGACAACAACGAGTTTTCCCTCGCGGAGAAAATTGATTATTGGTACGAACGCGACGCCGAACGCGAAGTTATGGGCAAAGTTTATGCCGAATCGGCTAAAAAATACAGCCTTGAGCTTTCGCTCGAAAAGGCTGAAAGGATGTTTGCAGACGAAATACGGGACCCAAGGGAAGACGGGAACGTCAACCTCGTCCCCGCGGCGCAGACCGAAACCTGAACAGATAAAAATTCACGCTCCATAAAATAAAAGTTTATGTCGGCGCGCGTAAGTTTTACGCGCGCCGACATTATTTTATACATTTTTAACGGCAATAAGACTAAAAAATCTGTATCAGCGCTTTTGTTTTTCCGCCGAGTTTTGTATTTTCGCGGCGCTTGTTTCAGCCCTCTGCTTGCACTTTTACGGCGTTTATGCCCGACCTGTTCCTGCATTTTCGCGCCTCTTTTAATTCCCGCCACCCTCCATTTTGCGGCGCTTTTATTTTTTCGACCTATCCCTTTATTTTTCTGCTCTTTTTTTCTGCCGCTCACCGTCTTTTTCCGTATCGTCGGGACACCTTCAAAGACTTGCGCCGCCCGAGCGCCGCGCATACGAAACAAGCGCATTCGCAGACGCCGATTACGGGCGCGACGACGTTGCAACAAACGTAATCTGCCAAGGAATAGTCAGCGCCCAGCGCAAACGGCAGCCCGAGCGCGAAAATGCACGCACAAAGAGTGATAGCCGCGTTCCTTTGCGACAGTTTATCGAGCATGAGAACGAACAGCGGACGGGCAAGAGATGCAGCCGAAACGAACGCTGTAAGCGCAAGCACGGCGTAAAAAACCGTGCCTGCAACCCCAGCAGCATGACCGCTCCCGAAAGCCGTCGACAGCGCCGCGGGGAAAATATTGAAGGCGTTATCTATGCCCGAACCGCTTATTCCGCCCAGCATGCCGCAGGAATATGCCAGGGAAAGAGTGGCGATCGAAGAGAGTATTCCGCCAAAAAAATTTGCGCACAGTATGACGGCGGCAAAGCGCGCGGGGTTGCCCTTTCCCTTCATTTCGCAGGCAAAACACGGCATTGCTCCCGCCGCGAGCGAAAGGGACAAAAGCGCCTGACCGAGCGCGGACGACCAAAGTTGTATGTCGGCAAATGCATCATTTTGCACGCGGAAGATATATTCAAGAGCCTGAAGGCTGTCTGTATGCGATAGACCTTTTATTGCAAGAATGCCAAAAAGCGTAGTCTGCATGCACACTGTAAGGGCGCACAGCCGCGCGCGGCTGTGCGCCTTGCGCGTGAGCGCAAACGCGAGCGCGCAACAGCACAGGGCGGCAAAAAGGGGCGTCGTCTGCGGAATATCCGAGTGGTAACCGACGTTTATGCTGCCGTAAAAGGTGCATGCGCGCACGGCGAGCAGAGATATTATTGTTATGTAATATATGACTATCGCCGACGAATTGAGGCAGGAAATATTCCTCACCCCTCCGCCAAAACGACCCTGCGCCGAAAGATAGAGCGAAAATTTATTCACCCTCGCGCCGAAGTTCAGCTCCGCGCAAAGAAGAGGCAGCGCGAACAGCGACAACACTATTACGTACGCAATTACAAACGCGCCGCCGTAATAAAGGCAAAGCGTGGGAAAGCGCATTACGTTGCCCAGCCCGAACGCCGCGCCCATAGCCACAAATATGAACTGTCTGCCCGATTTGCAATCTTTCACATTTATATATCTATTTTGCCGCAAAAAAAGTATGCACTGAATTTGCAAATTGCACCGAAACAAGGTTTAATTGTCACCATCTTTCTGCCCTGCCCCTCGCTAATGCGCGAGCATGCCACATACTTCCTTGGCATGCGGAAAAAACCAATAATTTTGCGAACAGCCGCCTGTTATTGCGCGATGAAAAACCGCCCGTTATTGCGCGACAAAAGCCTCCCGACCGCAAACGCGGTCGGGAGGCTGAATTGTCGATTAAATATTTTATTTCCGATTTTACGGTTAATTTTTGAGAATTGATAACCTACCGCAATGTGTCAGAGCGTGCGCTTTTCCTTGCTGAAATAGAACAAAGCCACGCACCCGGGACCCGTATGCGAACCTATTACCGTGCCGATGTTGTCGATTTCCACTCTGCCGCAGAGCGAAGAGAAATTTTCCTCTATGAGCGAAGCGAGAGCCTGAGCGTCCGAAAGCACGCGAGAGTGCGAAATGAAGCACTTGCCGCTGTAATCCTGACCGCCCTCAGCCTGTTCGCTCATTATGTTGAACATCTCCCTTATCGCCTTTTTCTTGCCGAGAGCCTTTTTGCGGACAATGAGCTTGCCTTCGGAATTGACGTCCATAACGGGGCAGATGTTGAGCATTGACCCGAACGCCGCCGCGGTTGCGGAAATTCTGCCTCCGCGCTTGAAGTGCTGAAGGTTTGTGGAAAAGAACCAGTGGCGCAGGCGCAGCTTGTTTTCTTCCAGCCATGAGGCAAGTTCGTCTATGGACATGCCGCCCTTTTTAAGTTCTGCCGCCTTGTCCACGAGCAGACCGTAGCCCGACGAAGCCGCCAGCGAGTCCACGAGGACAATCTTTCTGTCCTTATACTCTTTTTCCATCTCCGCCTTGGCGAGCTTTGCCGAAGTGAAGCCGCCAGAAAGCCCCGAAGAAAATTCTATGTGAAGCACGTCCTCGCCGCCAGCGAGAATGGGTTTCCAGAGAGCGATGAGTTCGGCAGGCGTAACCTGCGACGTAGTGGGCATTGCTCCGCCGTCTATTTTGCCGTAAAATTCCTCGGGCGTGGAAGACGAAAAAAGGTCGTCCGAATAATCGACGCCGTCAATGATGTAATGATATTTCGCGAACGGAACGCCGAGAGATTTGAGATGTTCGGCGGACAAATCGCATGTGGAACAACAAGTTATCTTATACTGTGCCATTTTTAAGTTGCCTCCGTTAAAGCGCCGTGCGGCGCATCCGATAAAAATTTATTTACATTAGCAGTTTACAAAAGCGAGAAAGCAAAGTCAATAAAATGCCGATTACTTTAAATCTACGATTTAACTGCGCTCTCTACTATGAAAAAAAGCCGCTCTACCGTCGGTAGAGCGGCTTTGAAAATCCTTTTAAATCATTGCGGAAAGCACTGCGAGGTTCGCGGCTACATCCATATTTATGACTTTTACCTCTTCGCCGAGGTTTAGCTGGACGGGCGCGAAATTGAGTATGGCTTTTATGCCCGCAGCCTTTAGCTGTTCGCCCACTGAGTGCGCCGCAGACGCAGGCACGGCAATTATTGCGAGTACCGCTCCCGCTTCCCTACAGCCTTTTTCGAGGTCTTTTACATCCAGAACGGGTTTGCCCGAAATGGTTGTGCCTATCTTTGCGGGGTCGCTGTCGAAGGCGACCGGCACTTGGAAACCGTAATGCTCGAAGCCGCCGTAGCTCAAAAGCGCGCTGCCCAATCCGCCCGCGCCGATGATGACTGCCGTTTTGCGCGCATTTACGCAGAGAAATTCTTCGAGCGCGCCGATAAGTTCCAAGCGGGGATAGCCGACTTTAGGTCTGCCCGCGCAACCGCTGTAGGCAAGGTCCTTTCTTACCAGCACTTCGCCAAACCCCAGAGCCTTGGCAATCCTTCCCGAGGATATATAATTGTTGTCGCAGTCATCGGACAGCCCGCGAAGATAATTGAGGTAAACGGGCAACCTCTGCAACGAAAAAACGGGTATATCTTTATTCATATTTCTCCCCTTTGCGCGCTTTATTTGTTCATTACCATAGCGGCGGCGCCCATGCAGCCTGCCTTGTTGCCGAGCGAAGCCGTTACCACTTCCACTCTGGCATAATCGTTGCCGCCGAAGACCTTTTTATCCATTATTTCCTGAAGAGGCTTTGTAAGCTTTTCGCCCTGCGCGGCAACTCCGCCGCCAAGCATTATAACTTCGGGACGGAATATGTTTGCAAGGTTTACGAGACCGCAACCCAGATATTTAATATACCAATCGACGACTTCCTTTGCCGCCTTGTCGCTTTCCATAAAATCGAACGCCGTTCTGCCAGTGCAGTCGCGCGAGGTGTATTTGCCCCACATTGCGGAATCTTTCGCCTCTTCCATGACGCTGCGCGTCTTGCGCATGAGCGCGGTTGCCGAAGAATAAACCTCGAAACAGCCCTTTCTGCCGCAGGTGCATCTTTCGCCGTTGGTTTCTATTACCATGTGTCCTATTTCCGCGCCTGCCGACATATTGCCTTCAAAAATTCTGCCGCCGAGAACTATGCCGCCGCCCACGCCCGTGCCGAGCGTAACGAGTATGGAATTTTTGCGGTGCTTGCCTGCGCCGAATTTAGCTTCGCCGAGCGCAGCCGCGTTGGCGTCGTTGGTCATTCTTACGGGCATGCCGAGGCGCTTTTCAAGCTCTTCGCCGAGGGGGAAATCTCTCAGTCCGAGATTGCCCGCAAATTTTACCACGCCCTCCTGCGTGTTTATCATTCCGGGACATCCCACGCCTATTGCGACAAGTTCGCCGTCAATGCCAGCGCGAACCTTATTGCAGAGAGCAACGAGGTTATCGCACATAACCTGTCCTCCTCGCTGGCTTTCGGTGGGGCAGTTGCCCTCGCTGAGCACTCTGCCGCGAGCGGTTATGCACATGGCTTTAATTGTAGCTCCGCCTATGTCTATTCCGAGATAATATTTCATAATGCCCCCTGTTTCGATAAACTGATAACTATTATATATTTTATTACAAAGTTTGTAAACTGTCAATACCGCCCGCTATATTTTTAACGCCGCGACGATGCGTCGCGGCGTTATAATGCGTTATTTTGTTCCCGTAGAACCGAAACCGCCCTCTCCGCGGACGGTGGAAGAAAGTTCTTCCGCCTCCTCGAACTGCGCAGTGAGATAGGGCGCTATGACGAGCTGGGCAATTCTTTCGCCGTCGGATACGGTCTGCGCAACCGAACCGTGGTTGTGCAGGGCAACTTTTACCTCTCCGCGATAGTCGCAGTCGACAACGCCCACTTTGTTCGCGGGCGCAAGTCCCTTCTTTGAAGCAAGTCCGCTGCGGGCATAGATAAGTCCCGCATATCCCACGGGCAATTCAATTGCAAGTCCCGTAGGTATCATAACCGTTTCGTGAGGCTGTATGGTTACGTCGCCTTCCGTGCATGCGCAGAGGTCTGCGCCTGCGGCATATTCGCTGCCGTACACGGGCAGACGCGCTTTATCGTTGAGTTTTTTTACGTTTACTTTCATTTTATCCTCGCGTAAATTATTGTTAAGTCAGCGCCGCACGCATGCGTGCGGCGATTTTAAGCGCTATTATAAGCAAATCAGACTTATATTTTTTTGCTCAGCCGCCTTAAAAAAAGCATTATGCCTGAATACCTCCCGCTTTAAAAAAGCGATTGGTGCGGGCATATGCCGCAGCCAACGCGTCAGACTACAGTCTGTTCGTCCCAGAGAACGACTTCGTCCTTTTCGAGCGAAGGCTGAACGAGTATGGTGCGCTGGTTGGAAGAGCCCTTGAATTTGAGGTTTAAATCTTTAAGCTCTTCAACAAACCTTCCGTCCACGAGGACATCGAGGCATGAGAGCATCTGCATGACGAGGTCGCCGTCGCCCAGCTTGCCCGTGAGCAGATCGGCTTCGTAATCGTAACCCGTGAAGCACCAGAAAGATTTATCGGGATAATGCTCGCGCAATCTCTTTAAAAAGGGTGCCAGCACCTTTTGATTTTCCGGCTCGAAGGGGTCGCCGCCGAGCAGCGTGAAACCCTTTATGTAGTCGGGTTCAAGTCCCTTTATTATCTTTTCCTCCACTTCGGGAGTGAAAGGTTGACCGTAGGCGAAATCCCACGTTTCGGGATTGAAACAGCCCTTGCAGTGATTGCGGCAACCGCTGACGTACAGCGAAACGCGCACGCCGGGACCGTTGGATATGTCATACCATTTTATTGTTGCGTAGTTCATAGTTAATTTTAAGGCTTTTCCGCCCGTAATATTTTTCGATTTGTCGGTTACCGCCGCGGCAGATACCTGCCGCGGCGGTAAAGATTTTTGTAGCTTTATTATCAGAGATGAAGCACTCTGGCTTTAATTTCCTTTGTCTTGCCGACGTTCCAGAAATTTTCGCCGAGGTATCCGCACGTGCGGCGGGTAACGTTCATCTTGCGCTGATCCTTGTTGTGGCAGACGGGGCATTCCCATTCGTTGTTATCGTTGATGATAATCTCTCCGTCGAAGCCGCAGACATGGCAGTAGTCCGACTTGGTGTTGAATTCGGCGTACTGGATATTGTCGTAAATAAATCTTACAACGTCTTCCATCGCCGTCAGATTGTTGCGCATGTTGGGTATTTCGACGTAGGATATTGCGCCGCCCGAAGAAATCTGCTGGAACTGGCTTTCAAACTTGAACTTGGAGAACGCGTCAATCTTTTCGCGCACGTCTACGTGATAGCTGTTGGTGTAGTAGCCCTTATCCGTAACGTCGGGAATTGTTCCGAAGCGTTCCTTGTCAATCCTTGCAAAGCGGTAGCAAAGGCTCTCTGCGGGAGTGCCATAAAGACCGAAACCTATGCCCGTTTCCTTCTTCCACTTTTCGCAGTGTTCGCGCAGTGTGCGCATAACCTTGAGGGCGAATTTAAGTCCTTCGGGGTCGGTATGAGATACGCCCTTGACGAGTTTGGTTACTTCATACAGACCGATATAACCGAGGGAAATTGTGGAGTAACCGTCGAGGAGATACTTATCAATCTTTTCGCCCTTGCCGAGGCGCGCGATTGCGCCGTACTGCCAGTGAACGGGGGAAACGTCCGAAAGCGTACCCATGAGCGCGTTGTGGCGAACCATGAGAGCGTCGTAGCAGAGCTGAAGTCTTTCTTCGAGGATTTCCCAGAACTTGTTTTCGTCACCCTTTGCGAGTATGCCGCACTGGGGAAGATTTATCGAAACGACGCCCTGGTTGAAGCGACCTTCAAATTTATAATTGCCGTTTTCATCCTTCCAGGGAGAGAGGAAGGAACGGCAGCCCATGGGCGAGAACACGTTGCCTTCGTAATTTTCGCGCATCTTCTTTGCCGAGATATAGTCGGGATAGAGGCGCTTGGACGAGCACTTTACCGCAAGTTTTGTGAGGTAATCGTACTTACCGCCCTTGAGGCAGTTGTTTTCGTCGAGGACGTAAATGAGCTTGGGGAATGCGGGTGTAACGTATACGCCCACTTCGTTTTTGATGCCCTGATAACGCTGACGGAGAATTTCCTCGATTATCATCGCGTTTTCCTCGATGTATTCGTCCTTTTCGTCGAGATACATGAAGAGCGTTACGAAAGGAGACTGACCGTTGGTCGTCATGAGGGTGTTAATCTGATACTGTATGGTCTGAACGCCGGCTTTAAGCTCGTCTTTGAGGCGCATTTCGACAATCTGCTTCTTTTCCTCTTCGGGAATCTTGTCGCCGAACTTTTCGTTGCACTGCTTCATGTACTTTTCGCGCGTGCGGCGGAGATATTTGCCGAGGTGCGCAACATTTACGGACTGTCCGCCGTACTGCGAAGACGCAACCGAGGCGATTATCTGCGTAACTATGGTGCAGGCAACCTGGAAAGACTTGGGGCTTTCGATCATTTTGCCGTTCATAACCGTGCCGTTTTCGAGCATGTCCTTTATGTTGACGAGGCAGCAGTTGAAAATAGGCTGAAGGAAATAATCGGCGTCGTGGAAGTGAATAGCGCCCTCGTCGTGAGCCTTGGAAATATATTCGGGCAAAAGAATTCTGCGCGTAAGGTCCTTTGAAACTTCGCCCGCGATGAGGTCGCGCTGCGTTGAAGCAGTGCGCGCGTTTTTGTTGGAGTTTTCTTCCATTACATCCTTATTTGCGTTTTTGATGAGCGAAAGAATGCTCTCGTCCGTGGTGTTGGCTTTACGGATGAGCGCGCGCTCATAGCGGTAGAGAATGTATGACTTCATGAGCTGATATTTCTGCAATTCCATCAGCTTCTCTTCCACCATGTCCTGAATATCTTCGACGAGCAGACGCGTTCTGTGGCGCGAAGAAATGTCGTCCACTATTTTTTCTATCTGGGCATCGTCTATTCTGTCTTCGAAATCGACAGACTCGTTAGCCTTCTTTATAGCGATTGCTATCTTGCTTCTGTCGAAATCTACGGTCGTGCCGTCTCTTTTTATAACCTTCATTTTCTCTACCTCTCTTCCGCTCAATAATTGCGGAATTTTTTATCTTATTCGCCCCTTATCGAGAGCGGAAAGTTCTACGTATACTATTCTAACGCTATACGCACGTTTTGTCAATACCGAATACACAATATATTGATATTTTTTTAAATTATCCACAATAATTTGTGTATATGTCGATAAACAGGAAATCCCGCGGCTACTTTCTGCCGCCGTGCCGTTTCGGGCGAAAGCTTATCTATTATAACCTTGCAATCGAGGCAAAGTCAAGCGATGCAACACAACATATTGTATGAAAGTTTTTAACATTTTAACAATATGTTGTATAATAATACTTTTTTTTACGCATTTAGAGCCTTTTTTGCCCGAAAATGCCTCCTTTGGGCGATTTTCCTCAAAAACTCACACGACGCTTGTGCAGGCGGGCGGGCAACGGGCGGGCGCGGACGACGGGCGGGTGCATGGCGACGGGCAGTGCGGGCGACGGGCAGTGCGGACGACTGGCGGATGCGGACGACGGGCGGTGCGGGCGACGGGCAGGTGCATGGCGACGGGCAGTGCGGGCGACGGGCTGTGCGGACGACGAGCGGGCGCTGACGAGGGCGACGGGCTGTGCGGACGACTGGCGGATGCGGACGACGGGCGGATGCGGGCGACGGGCTGTGCGTATCGGCTACAAACTGTAGACGGCAAGCGGCAGGCAATATTTCGGGTGCAACGACAAAATGAGAGTAAAACCGCAATATAATAGTTAAGTTATATGGCGCGTGCGGGCGCGCGCACGCGATGTTATAGCATAAAAAAATTTAAAAAATGGTATAGACAAGCGGCTTTTGCTCTGTTATAATGTAAAAGACGGAGTTTTTGTTGTATATTGTAAAAGGCAAAATTCTGAGATAAATGATAAGGAGAAAATTGAAAAATGGAACAACTGTTGATGTTACTCGTGTTGTTCGCCGCGCTGTTTGCACTCGCTTATGCCGCACTCAATTTCTTCCTCGTCCGTAAGCTCAAAGAGGGCAACGACAGGATGCAGGAAATTGCAGCAGCCATTCGCGAAGGCGCTAACGCATTCATACGATACGAGTACAAAATTGTCGCAATCATCGGAGTTGTCATCGCAGGCATTCTGGGAATTGTAATTTCCTGGGAAACGATGATAGCTTTCCTCATCGGCGCGATCATGAGCTCGAGCGCGGGCTTCGTAGGCATGAAAATAGCAACTTACGCCAACGTGCGCGTTGCTAAAACCGCCGACGAAACGCGCAACACGGGCAAGACGCTCAAAGTCGCTTTCCGCGGCGGCAGCGTTATGGGTCTGTGCGTTGCAGGTTTTGCGCTTTTGGGCATATTTATCGTTTACATGATTTTCGGTCTGGGCGAAGGCATGCTCCTTCTTGACGCGCAGGGCAACATCCCCACCAACATCAACCCCATAACCCAGCAGCATTATTCGCTTTCGCTCATCCTTTCGGGCTATGCCCTCGGCTGCAGCGTTATTGCAATGTTTAACCGCGTGGGCGGCGGCATTTACACAAAGGCTGCCGACATGGGCGCAGACCTCGTGGGAAAGACTGAAGCGCACATCCCCGAAGACGACCCCAGAAACCCCGCCACCATTGCCGACAACGTTGGCGATAACGTTGGCGACGTTGCAGGTCTCGGTTCCGACCTTCTTGAAAGCTACGTCGGCGCGATTATGTCATGCGCGATACTCGCGATAGAAATATTCACGCACAACACTTTCGCTTCTACCACGCTCTACGCAAAGATGGTTGCGTTCCCCATGCTGTTTGCGGCAATAGGTCTGTTCGGTTGCATAGCCGGCATATCCTTCCCCCTCATCAAGAAAAAGCTTTCGGATAATCCCCATCTCGAACTAAATTTAGCCACTTGGATTTCGGCTGGCGTTACGATAATTTTCGGCTTCCTGCTCTGCTGGTTCCTGTTTGAAGGCGAAGCAGACGAACAGCTCAAGACGGCAGATTTTGCGATTGGTAAAATTTCGCCCTGGGTTGCCGCCGCGATAGGCATAGTCGCGGGCATACTCATAGGCATCGTATCCGAATATTATACGAGTTATGACTATAAACCCACAAAGGCGATCGCTCAGGCGAGCAAGGAAGGCAGCGCCCTCACCGTTACCCAGGGTATGGCTACGGGCATGATTTCCTGCATGCTTCCCGTAATAATCCTCGGCATAGCAATCTACCTCTGCTTCGTAGTAGGCGGAATGTACGGCGTTGGTTGCGGCGCTATGGGCATGCTTTCATTCGTTGCGGCTACCGTTTCGGTAGATACATACGGTCCTATAAGCGACAACGCGGGCGGCATTGCGGAAATGAGCGGTCTTGACAAGGAAGTTCGTTCGATAACCGACAAGCTTGACAGCGTGGGCAACACCACCGCGGCTATCGGCAAGGGATTTGCTATAGGTTCCGCCGCTCTCGCCACCGTTTCGATGCTTTCGAGCTACATGTATTCGTTCATAGAAATTGAAACGCTTATATTAAACCTGTTCTCCAAAGATGTACTCGTCGGCGCAATCGTCGGCGCGGCACTGCCCTTCATGTTCAGCGGCATGCTGATAAACGCCGTGGCAAAAGCCGCGAGAAAGATGGTCAGCGAAGTGAGAAGACAGTTTACCGAAATGCCTGGCATTCTGACGGGCGAAACGCGACCCGACTACAAGACCTGCATAACCATATCTTCGCAGGGCGCGCTTAAAGAAATGGTGCTTCCCGCACTCATATCCATAGCGTTCCCCGTTCTGTGCGGATTTATATTCGGCGCATACTTCGTCGGCGGCGTGCTGTTCGGCGCGACAGTTTCGGCGATAATGCTCGCAATTTACACGGGCAATGCGGGCGGCGCATGGGATAATGCCAAGAAGTACATAGAGGCAGGCGGCGTTGAAGGCTGCGGCAAGGGTTCGCCCGCGCACGACGCGGCTATCGTCGGCGATACCGTAGGCGATCCCCTCAAGGATACCGTAGGTCCTTCCCTCGACATACTCATAAAGATTATGAGTACCGTTTCCCTCGTATGCGTCGTAGTATTCAATCAGTTCAACCTTATGACGCTGCTCGGTGCGGCTTAATCAAGATATTTAAAACATATTGCGCGCGGCACCTATAAAGTGCCGCGCGCTTAATTTTTTAACGGCTGCTATAACCGATCAACCGCGCCGACGTTCGCACGAGCATATGCTGGTTCGCTGACCTAATGCGCGGTGAACTTATTGTTATACCGACGGGCGCCCCCATACCCGAGATGTCGCAGGCGAAGCGCCAAAAATGTTTGCAGGGGGATACCGACAACACTCCCGTTCGCCATTATGCGGGCTCGCCGACTGAATGCGCGGTAAGCTT
>CASDOP010000006.1 GCA_949282385.1 uncultured Clostridia bacterium | reverse complement strand
ATTACAGCTACGATTACGACGGCGATAAACTTGTAAGCTACAACGGAACAACTATTGCGTATAATGACTTCGGTAATCCCACAACTTATCGCGGCAATGAGATAACATGGCAGTACGGCAAACGCCTTACGGGTTACGGCAATACAACGTTTACCTACGACGGTCAGGGCAGGCGCATACGCAAGAACGATATTACTTTCACTTACGATAGTAACGGTAACCTGTTAAAGCAGAGCAACGGACTTGAATTTATCTACGATAACTTCTACCGCCGCGACGCACAGGGGAATATTATAGCCATCCTTGACAGTACTGGCAATGTGGTGGTAGAATATAAGTACGATGCATGGGGCAATCATGTAATCGTTGATGAAAACGGCGAAGATATTGAAAGCGGCATAGGCGTTCTCAACCCCTTCCGTTATCGCCCCGAAGTTGGTCGTTTTATCTCCCGTGACAGCATAGAATACGCCGACCCTGAAACCATCAACGGTCTCAACCTGTACGCTTACTGCGGCAATAATCCCGTGATGAATATCGACCCGATCGGTACATTTTTTTGGTTTATATTTATCGGGGCAATCATTGCAGGGGCAGTAGCAGGAGGTATATCTGGCGGTATTTCAGCTATTCAAAATGGTCAATCTTTTTTGAATGGATTTTTAATAGGTGCTCTAACGGGAGCGGTAACTGGTGCGGCTTTTGGTTTAGGCGGCGCATTAGGTACAGCTGCATTTGTTGCTGGCACAGCAATTAGTGCAACAACTGCTTTAACAGCATTGGCAGGGGTAGTGGTTGGTTCTTTTGCGGCCGGAGTAGGAATATATGCTTTAGAAACTCATTTGAACGGAGAAGAATTTAAATGGAATGAAGCATTAATATCCGGAGGCTTCTTAGCAATCGAAAGTGCAATGAATTTCGGTATGGGATTGGCTTTGGGCGTAGAAGGATATTGGCCGCAAAATCCTCAAGGTTATAAAGGCGTATTTAATAAAATAAAAGGTAATGTAAAATTCGTGATTAAAAACATTAAAACTGTAATGGAACGTACATATATAAAAACAGCGCTTATATGGCCCGTTTCTTTTATATTGGATTCCATAAAGGGGGAATTATTTTGAAAGAACCTACAAAATTAATAATAAAGCCATATAAAGACAATTATATAGCATGGGTGGCGGATTTTTTAATATTGTATTTAATTCCTTGTGTAGTTGATTTTTTTTTGGATTTGTTTACAGATATATATATAGATTGGAAATGGTACGGTATTGGCTTTATTATATACTTTTTAGCAGTTAGTTTAATAGCTATCGTAGCGCGATTGTGTTATAAAGGTAAGCTAATAGTTACAGCAGAAGAAGTAATCAAAATTCATGGAAAAAAGGTGCAATTTCATATAAAAAAGGAAGAAATCGTTTCTATATGTATAAGAAAAGTAAACCCTTTTATAAAATTGCTGGTATTTATAAGCGGATTTATCGGAGACATATGTACAGATTTAATCTTTTTTAGATTTTATCATGCGGAAGAGTTTGAGGTACGTAGGTTTTGCGGCGTAATAATAGAAAATTCTTTATCCGAGGAAGACGATAAAAACTTGCAAGAATTTGCCGAAAGCGTAACCTACAATCAAGCAAAAAAAATATGCGAAATTTTGGGAATACCTTTTACTGTAATTAAAAACTAACAATCAATAGTATGCATGTAGGTAATAAAAAGGAACGGATATCAATCCGTTCCTTTTTAAAATTAAAAATAAATAATAGATTAAATATAGGAAATTACGCACAGAACAAAATAGTCGTTGTCCTTGACGAAAATGGCATAGTAATGATAGAATACAAGTGCGATGCGTGGGGCAACCATGCGGTAGTAGATATCAGCGGCGCAGATATTGAAAGCGGCATAGGCGTCCTCAATCCTTTCCGTTATCGCGGTTAGTACTACGATACAGAAACAGAGCTCTACTACCTGCAAACGCGCTACTATGACAATACACTTATACAGATAAAAATCTGTCGAGCAAAAGAATAACAAAAAATAATAAGGTTCGGGGACGTCGCATTTACTTTGTAGTGGTAAAAATTATTTATTTTGACATTTTATAAATTCTGTAGTATAATGAGATCAATCAAAATAGCAAAAAGGAGAGAAAGCTATGCAATGTAAAAATTGTGGTACTGAAAATCCGCAGAATGCAGTATTCTGCAAGCATTGCGGAAAGAGGTTCGACGGCATGAGCGCGTGCGGTTTTTGCGGCAGATTAACTCCTGCGGACGGCGACTTCTGCATAAACTGCGGCGCCAACAGGAATGCTCCCGTGTACATAATGCGCGAACGCGTTATCGAACGCGCTCCCGTTCAGGCGTCAAAAAAATCGGGCGTTGCCGAGGTCGCGGTTGAGCGCCCCGTGCAGAGGGCTGCAGTTGTCGATGCCGCTTTTGAACAACCCGTTGAAAAGGCGGAGTGCGCAGCGGTGAGCGATGAAGATAATGCTTCATGCTCTTCAAAAATAAAGCCCGAACTGGGAAGAATATTCGGCATAATCTCTTTCGCGTGCGCGTCGGCGGCTGCGCTGCTGGCAATGATATTTGTGCTTGTAATCGGCAATGCCGTTTCTACTAGCGGCGGTTCTGCCAACACAGGTATAGGCGGATACAATTTATTTTTCTTTTTCGGAGATGTCTATAAGACGGATACCTTGCTCGGCAGCAACAACATCTTTGCCGCGGTTTGCGGTACAGTACTGGTTGCTCTGTCGCTTGCGGCAACGCTCGCATGCTTTATCTGCGCCATAGTACGCTTTATTCTGATACTTAAAAAGCGCACGCAGAAGAGCATGATCGCTCCTGCAGCCGCAACGGTGATAGCCTATGTCTGCAGCGCGGCGTTGTTCAATCTCTGTCTTGCTGAGGGTGCGTCCTCTATGGGAGTATCCGTCGGCATGGCGCCTAACGGAGCTACGATTGCCGGACTTGTGCTTTGCGCCCTGTTTATGGTGGCGGCAGTTGCGTTAAAGGCGGTAAGGTGCGGTATGGGCGGAAACGTTCGCGCATATGTTTCGGGTGCGGTGTGCCAGACCCTTGTCGCCGTATTTGTATTCGTCGCATTGGGCGCCATAGGCAGCGGCATTGCGTTCTGCAAAGTCGGCTCGCTTAACGGAACTGCTTCCTTGGGCATAGTTTCGCTCTTCAATTCTATAGACAGCGGCGCAGACATTGCCAATTATGTCAATACCTACAATACCTGCCTCGCGCTCACGGCGGTTGCGCTCGTGGCGGTTGTGGCGCTCTGTGTGTTTGCTGTTTTGTCCCTTGCCGATATAATATCTTCTTTCGGACGCGGCGTAGCAAAGAAAACCTTTGTGTTTACTATTCTGACGGGCGGATTTGCCGTATTGTACGGAATATTGTCTTGCGTAATTTCTGCTTCCTACGCATCGTTCACATCAATGTTCGAGATTGACGTCGCTGTACCCGTCGTCGTCATGCTGTTCGGGTTGTTCGTTGTTGCGGCAAGCATAACAAACGTTGTTTTGTCCAAGAAATTTGCCTCCAAAGAATAATCTCGCGGAATAGCTTTTAAAAGTAAAAATTCAATGAAAAGCCGTGCGGGATTTATCCCGCACGGCTTAAGTTTTTGTATAGGGTATAAGAAGCCGCCGCGCAGTTTTCCCTGCGCGGCGGCAGCTATTTTAATTTGCGCTCGGCAGAGTTATCTGCGCTGTTCCGTAAGTCATATAATATGTGGTGGTCGCGGAGCCCGTAGTATCCGAGGCAACCAGACCGTCTACAACAAGCTGCATGTAAACGCACCTGTTTCCTTCAAAGCGTAGATATACATAATCAAACATTGCGCTCGAGCCGCTCGGCGAAAAATCTCTCAGTATGTAAGTGGAGGTTTCGCTGTCGTACTGCGCGTCCGCATAGCTGTCGGCGAATATGGTAAATCCTTCGCCGATGAGATCGCTCGTGCGCGTGGAAATTTCCCATGTTCCGTCCGACATTTTGGTGTAAACGGTTGTAACGCCGTCCGTTTTGCTGGTATAGTATTCCAATTCTATCTGTATGGGGCTTGTTTGCGTCTGCTTAAGGTAGCGATAGTCGTGATTTTCGGTGATGTCGAACTGCTGTATGATAGTTTGGGTTGAAATCACGGGTTCGGAAGAGCCTGAAGGGGTATATGAAACTTCCAGTTCGCCCGTCAGAGTGTAGTTTTTTAAAGCCTCTTCGCTGAACGCTTCGCGCCACTGCGCTTCGGTTATCGTGTTTGCCGCCTCACCGTTGCCGCCGTTGTCGGAAGCATTCGGCAGCGTAACCTGTGTAGTTCCGTAATCGTAGAACAAAATCGAAATGGTCGCAGTTATGGATGAAGCTGTTGCAACAGTTCCTTCTTCGCTGTCCGAATAAATTGGCATGTCGAATTGAATATGCGCAATTTTCTTGTTTGCAAATTTTACGCTGACGGAAGTCAGTTGCATGGTGTAGGAAGAGCCTGACACTGCGGTGAATTGCTCCGCGACATAGGCGTTGTCTTTTTCGCTGTATTCGAGTTGCGAAAATCCGTCGGCTAATAAGTTGCGGTAAATGTTAAATCCATCGGAAGGAATATAACTTATTTCGCTTTTAACCCACTTGCCTTCTTCATATTCATATGCGTATATGGTTGAGCCTGTCTTTTCGTAGAATGTATTGTACGAATTGGCGACCTCAGAATTGTTGACTTCCTGTTCCGTCATATCGACTAAGGTAGTCGAGCCGTTTTCTGCATATTTCATTACAAATTGCTGTACAATCTGCGGGTTGTCCGACTGCGTCATTACGCCCTTTGCGGTATAATTCGTAAAGGAACTGTCCGAAAACGCCTGCGTCCATTCGGCTTGGGTTATCTTATCCGATTTAATATCGTCGGGGTCGGTGTCGCCGTTTATCTGCGAATTGGGCGTGCATGCCGCAAAAGCGCTAATCGACAAGACGGCTGCAAGTGCAACCAATAAAGCTGAAAATTTTTTCATAAAATCTCTCCTGTTCAGATTTTATTCAATTATACCATACGATATTTTCAAAATCAATATGTAACCGAAATTTTGTATAAATAAGCTATTATTAAGCGTTGTTGACAACATTAACTTGTTGTGATATAAGTAATACAAGCACATAATTTGTACAGAGACATTCGGTTTCGAAGGGGGGAGATAATTTGGCATTTGAAATTATTAGGAGCGATGAGATAGAGAAGGCGTTCAAAAATAATACCAGACAGTATCTTGCAGGCAATCTAGCCATGCCGCAGCAAGTAAAAAATATTCAGGATAACGACGTAGAGGTCGGGTTGACCTGCTACACAGAATATAAATGCGAAAAACCGCATTATCATACCCGTTGTACCGAGTATCAGTATGTCCTTAGCGGCGAAAGCAAATATCTGGACCTGGAAACGGGAACTGAATATAAGGTCGGGCAGGGAGATTTTTTTGTGATAAGACCGTTCACGAAATATTATCAGAAATCGGTCAAAGGCACAAAAATTTTATTTTTTAAATCCCCAGGAGGGAACGACAAGACGGAGATCGAGCTTGAAAAAATTTATTCGGATTGGGGAAAGGAGTATTGAAGAATGTGGAATTGGGATAGCGTAAATTACGCAGATCAGATAGTTGATTTGATTATAGCCGTGGTGCAATCTGCTCTAATTCTTGTCCTTACAACGCTGCTTACAAGATACCTTTTCAACCGCATATTGTTGCGCGAAAAGGTAATAGGCAAACGCTTGAGTGAATACGGTATCGAGCGCGTAAAGAGCAATGATGCCGGCATACTTTCGGAAAAAGATCATCAGTACCTGTTTGCACTCAACGGACATCAGGTTCCGCGCGAAGCAGATTTTATGTTCCTTACGGGCAGTTCGTTTTTCAGAGATTTTCAGAAAAAGACGGGCTATATTGAAAGTTTGGCAAAGCGCGGCTGTAAGGTAAAAGTGCTTTTGGCAAATCCTGAAAGGGGGCGCTTCGGGGCTGAAGAGGTTGAACTTTCGGCAGAAAAAATAGAGGAAATGGCGCAATATTATTATAACGTCATAATCGGCAAGGAAAAGACAAAAAGCTTTCTGGAGCGGTCATACGTCATGCTCATAAAAAGTAAAGTCATGCCCGCCGACGGAGATTTTGCGAGCGAAGAAACCATTCTCAACATTAAAAATCTTTTAAAGAAAAACGGAGACCATAATTGCCAGGTAAGGCAGGTGCGGCAGTGGCTTAAAGAAATTAACGAAAGGAATAAAGAATGCCCTGCGGCGGTGCAGGTGGAATTGCATTATTACGAAGATGAGTATCAGATGCCCATGATGATTGCGCGATTTAACGCAGACGAGCGCGCTGCAAAATCTTCGCACAACAAACCTACTGTGTATGCTCCGAGGACTATGGGAAAGGATAAAAATCAGAACAGAATAATGGTATGGACAAACCTCAACGCGCCTATACGCGAAACTATGGAATCCATAAGCGTTTTCTGCTATAAAAACGAGGACAGGGACGCGGCTTTCGTCAATGATGTCTGCTCGTCTTTCGATTATCTCATAGATACTTATCCCGAAAATATGGCGGCATGAGCGGCTGTTGTTTCAACAATGACATAAATAATTGTTTTGCCGGAGGTTCGAAAAGCAAATGCGCAAAGTTTCGCTTTGCGCGTAAAAAGCGGAATTGTCGCGCCTGTCGGAAGTGATGAAAAACGCAACAAAAAAGGCACACGCTTGTGTGCCTTTTTATTTGTTTCGCGGATATGCCGTATCATAATCGGTAATTCCGACAATATAGTCGATAGATGTATCGTAAATATCTGAAAGCGCTATAAGACTTTGCAAAGGAATTTCCCTGTTTCCGTTTTCATACTGAGAATAGGTATTTTGTCTTATATTCAGTTTTTCTGCAATCTGCTTCTGAGTAAGTCCGTTCAGCAACCTCAGTTCTTTTAGTCTCATCATCGTAAATTATTATAAATTATCTCATTTTAAGATATTGACAAACATCTCATTTTGTGATATTATCAAAACAGTAGCTGTGCTGAATAAAACTATAATTGCGTAGCCGGAGGGAAAAATGATAAAATTAACATCAAAAAAGGTTTTCCTGCTTTTGATTTTTATTGCAATCATAACTATGTTTTTGCTTGCTCCTTTGTTTAACGTCTTTAACGTATCCGTAACGGACGCTTCTGCAGAGGAAGAAATTAGGCTGACGGAAAACGGATATCAGTTTATGTATGATGCCGTTTCCGGCAACAGTTCGTATTACGACGGCGAAGACGGCGTATTCAAAAATATCCTCATACAGAAAAACGGCGACGAGTTCGATTTGGTAAGTTCCCAGAACAAAAATCTTAATATAGCGTGGAACGGTACGGGCTATACCGTTACCGACAATTCCGTAGAAACTCCCGCAGTTTACCAGGTAGAAAGCGCAAAAACTCTCATAAAGGACGTTATCATTACATCGTCAACGAGCGGCGGCGTTACCACTGTAACGGTTTCTTTGGTGGAATACGGCAATTCTTTCAGTGAATGCGTCTTCCTTTACAACATGTATTTCCCCGGTGTAGGCGACAGCATGAGTGCGCTCGGCACATTCATTGTAGCCATGTTTATAGTAGGATTATTATGCACTATCTGTCTCGGCATGGATCTTTACCTGCCTGATGGCAAAGTCAAGAAAATTGTTGACCTGATTGTTTTCGGTATATTGCTAATCCTGGCTATAATCTATCCAATACTCGGCGCTAATTATCTCAACGCATGGGCAGATACGGGATTTGTTACGGTTGTTTCCGCAGGCGTTGCATATGTTCCCGCAATAGTTATCGGTCTTCTCATCGCAGGCTGGGTTGCGGTGCAGATTTTCGTAAAGGAAAAGAAAGAGCAAAAGGTTGAAACAGAATCTTTACAGGCTGCCTGACGATCATTAATTCATAATAATTGCATTATACGGCGGAGAATAATCAATTCTCCGCCTTATTCATTCTTGTTATTTGCAGATTTTTTATGCGCAGCGGCGTAAAATAGCGCGGACGCGTTTGCGTCCGCGCTATTTTAGTTGCGTTCGGATTTATTGTGCGACTGAATTGTGGCTCAATTTATTCAGCGCGATTATCTTGTAGACCCATCCGCCGACGGATATTGCCAGCCCGACAGCCGCCAGCGTGGGGACGGGGATGTATGCGGGATATGTATAGAGCATAAGCGCGCCCATAAGGGCGACGGCGTGCGCGAGAGTGGCGGTTATGCCCGCCGCGGCGCAGGGCGCGGTAAGGCGGTTGTTTTGCAAAAGCGACTTTCGGCAAATAAATGCTGCGCCGAGCGCATAAATGCCGAGCAGTATGCCCGCCGCGGCGATAATTGCGAATACGGCTGCAACCACGCCTGCGCCGAGGGCAACGCCGAAAGCGGCGACCGCATTGCCCGCAGCCGAACCCGTGTCGCCCGCATAAGTTGCGGCGAGCGCGGGGAATATGATAACAGAGTAAATAAAAAAGTAAATCATCGCTGCGCACAGACACAGTGCGCTTACAATATCCGCCGCAAATGCGCGTTTTGCCAACTTCTGCATGATTTCCTCCCGTGCTTTTTTTCAGTATTATCTTATCATGGGCATGCGCGTAAGTCAATAGCGGTTTTTGCCTTCAATTTCCTGTTGCAAAACGGCGGAATGTAATGTATAATATTTTCAGCATCGCGAAAGGAAAAAATTATGATAACAAATTTACTCGCCGAGGAGGGCGCTGCGGCTTCATTTGACTGGAACGCCCTTTGGCACACAATAGTTCAATGGATGACGTCTACGGGCATAAAGCTCGTAATTGCCGTCTTTTTGATGATCATCACTTTCAAAATCGTAAACGTGTTCACCAAAAGGCTGTATAAACGCCTGCACAAAAAGAATGTGGACGAAACCATAGCGCGGGTGAGCAGTCAGTCTTTAAGGGTATTTTTAAAGCTGGTAATTCTCGCCTGCCTTGTCGGTTACGTCGGTATAGAAACGGCTTCCATATCCGCCGTAATCGCCTCGATAGGCGTCGGCATTTCGCTCGCCGTCCAGGGCACGCTTTCCAACTTTGCGGGCGGCGTCATCATAATAGTCATGCGTCCCTTCAAGATAGGCGACTTTATCACCTCGGGAGACTATTCGGGTACGGTCGAGGATATAAAGCTCTTTTATACCCACATAGTTACCACGGATAACAAGGCGGTGGTCATACCCAACGGCGAGCTTGCAAACAACGTCATAGTCAACGCCTCCGCCAAGGACACCAGAAGGGTGGAGATCGCCGTCTCGGTCGCATACGGCAGCGACGTAGAAAAAGTCAAAAGAATAGTCAAGGAAGTCTGCTCCGCGAACGAACTCGTGTTTACCGACCCCGCGCCCTTTGCGGAGCTGAGCAACATGGGCTCAAGCTCGCTCGACTTCACTGTCAGGGTATGGTGCAACAGAGTGGATTATTGGACGGTTTATTACGCTCTCACGGCGTCAATTCTTTCCTCCCTCGAAGAAAACGGCATAGATATACCTTTCAACCAGTTGGATGTAAATGTCAAAACTCTGCCGCAGAACACAACCGAAAGCAAAGAATAAAAACGCTTATACAAATAAAAAGCGCAGGCTTATCCTAGCCTGCGCTTTTTTAAGTTTATTCTATCGTATCTGGCTCAGCTGCGTTCAAACGCGCCTTTAAGCAGCGTAAGAAGCGCGTTTTGCTCCTCTTCGGTCATCATGCTTACATAGGTCATTATTTCGCTTCCTTTTGAGCTCCTGCTGAAAAGATTTGAGTAGTAATCATTTTCTTTAAAATAAAGCAAATGTCCTTCTTTGCCGAGCAGTTCATCCGTCGATACGTTGAAAAGTTCCGCAAGCTTTATGACGGTAGCAAGGTCGGGTTCGCTTGTGCCATTTTCCCAGTTGCTTATATTCCTCTGTACGTTTCCGATTTTTTCGGCAAGTTGCTTTTGTGTCATGTGCGCGTATTCGCGCAATTCTTTAAGTTTCATCTTGTATACCTTCTCAATTAATCTTATACCAAAAAAATTACTTAAAAGTCTTGACAAAGCATTTTAATTACTATATAATATAACCATAAAGTAAAAAAATTACTAAAGAGGAAAAATTATGGTGTGTGCTTATCATTCGGACAAAGACGCTGTCGCCAAATGCGAGATATGCGGCGCATATATCTGCAAAGATTGTATGGACAAAACCCAATATCTGAAAAATGATTTCGGGGTGTTGTGCCCGGATTGCTATAACAGCAAGATTGAAGAGGCGCGAGAGGCGTATTCAGAAGTTTCGCATAAAAAAACTCTTGCGGCTACGATAAGTCTCATATGTTATATAGCGGGCTGGTTTATTTTAGGTTTTTCAGGAGGCAATTTTGTTGTTACGCTGATAGGTATTCTGGCAATAGGCGGTTATTGTGCTGTTGCGGGCTGGCGGTTTGCGGCAAATTCCATAGACGAATATGATGCCAAGCACGGTGCTACATATGTAATTTCCGATACAGGCATTCACAGGGACAGGGGAACATTTGTAAAAATTATATTTTTCATATTGGGCATAGCTTTTGGTATATTTATAACACCGATAAACATAATACGTTGGTATGTATCGGCGGCAAAAGCAAAAAAACAAGTCAAATACTGCGATTTAATGGCTATCAGTCAGCAATAAACATTTTCAGTACGGTTATAAAAATTAATAAATACGATACTGTTCGGTGATAGTTTTAAAATAAACAGCGGCGGGGCGCGCAAACTGCGCGCCCCGCCGCTGTTGTATGGTGCATCCGTCGGGGCTCGAACCCGAACCGAAGGCGTCGGAGGCCTTTATGGTATCCAATTCCACCACGGGTGCATAGCTCTGCGCGGAATAAAGCCATAGCAGAGCTGTCAAACTTATTCCAATTTTATTCTGCGTAAGCGCTTATTATGCCGAGCAGTATATCCACAGCCTTTTCCATGCACTGCACGGCAACGAATTCCGTCTTGCCGTGGGCGTTGTGCGCGCCCGTGCAGAGGTTGGGGCAGGGCAGACCCATAAACGAAAGTCCGCTGCCGTCCGTGCCGCCGCGTATCGGCTCTGTTATGGGCGCAATGCCAAGCTTTTCCATCGCCTTTGCGGCGTTGTCCACGATGTGCATTACGGGTTTTATGACCTTCGCGCAGTTGTAGTACTGGTCGTGCAGTTCAACGCGTACCCTGCCGCCGTAGAGCGAGGCATACTTGTCCGCAACTTCCAGAACTTTGACTTTGCGCGCTTTAAACGAAGCGTCGTCGTGGTCGCGCACTATGCCCGAAAGCACGCACCTTTCCACGTTGCCTTCGATTTCCGCAAAGAAATAATATCCCTCGCGACCTTCCGTCGTTTCGGGGCGCTCGCTTGCAGGGAATTCGCCTATTATCTGCGTCGCCACGATGAGCGCGTTAATCATTTTGTTCTTCGCCGAACCGGGGTGAATGTTTACGCCGTCGATCGTAAAAGTGAAAGCCGCGCCGTTGAACGTTTCGTAGCTCAGTTCGCCCAGCACGCCGCCGTCGCAGGTGTAAGCGAAGTCGCAACCGAAGCCTTTTACGTCGAACAGCTTTGCTCCGTGACCTATTTCTTCGTCGGGGGTGAAGGCTATGCCTATGTCGCCGTGTTTAAATTCGGGATGACTTACAACGTATTTCGCCATAGCCATAATCTCTGCAACGCCCGCCTTGTCGTCCGCGCCGAGAATGGTAGTCCCGTCGGAAGTTACTATGTCCATGCCGACGTAGTTTTTGAGCGCGGGGAACTTTTTCTCGCTTATCGTCGTGCCGCCCTCGAGCGCTATGTCGCCTCCGCGGTAGTTTTTGTGTATGCGCGGCTGAACGCCGTAACCTTTGGGCTGGTCGACGACGTCCATGTGCGCGATAAATCCGACGGCTGCGCGTGCGGCGCAGTTTGCGGGGATTTTGGCATACACATAACATTCGTCCGTCATGCGCGCTTCAAGTCCCAGCCCCTCGAGCTCGGCAAGCAACATTTTTGCAAGCTCTCTCTGGCACTCGGTGGAGGGAGTGCGGTCAGCGTGTTTTTCGTCGCTGGGCGTGTCGCATTTTACATATCTCAAAAATCTTTCAAGTACGTCGTACATATTATTCCCTTTTATTCAAATCTGTTTGCTTCGGCATTGTACCGATAGCCTGTTTTGTTCATTCGTTCGACAATATATGCGCGCGAAACGTCCAAAGCCGAACAGAGTTCCTCTAATGAAGAGTACTCGTCTCGCAGCTTGGTGTTGATGTAAGAAAGCGCAATAAAGTTATCTTCGGGCAGTTCCATATACGCTATTATAACACATTTATTTTTATTTGCAAACAGGGGCGGGGATATGCTATAATAATTTTATGGAAAAAAAGACTGTGGTCGTGGGAATGAGCGGGGGCGTGGACAGCTCCGTAGCCGCTTATCTTTTAAAGCGACAGGGTTACAACGTAATAGGGCTTTTCATGCTCAACTGGGAGGAGGACGACCCCGACGGCGCATGCACGGCGGAGGGCGATTTCGAGGACGTGCGCAGGGTTTGCTCGCTCCTCGATATACCGTATTATTCGGTAAACTTCGCAAAGCAGTACTACGACAGGGTGTTTAAATATTTCCTTGCAGAATACGCTGCGGGCAGAACGCCCAATCCAGACGTTTTGTGCAACCGCGAAATAAAGTTCGGTCCTTTCCGCGAGTACGCCCTTTCCATGGGCGCGGACTATATCGCCACGGGGCACTATTGCGGAGCGGAGCACGCCGCGGACGGCAGGCATTATCTTCTGAAGGCGGCGGACGCGGGCAAGGACCAGACTTATTTTTTAAATCAGGTAACGCAGAAACAGCTCGAAAGGGTAATTTTTCCCCTCGCGCAGCTCAGAAAAGAAGAGGTGCGCGAAATAGCGCTTAAAGAGGGGCTTGCCACCGCGAAGAAAAAGGACAGCACGGGCATATGCTTCATAGGCGAGCGCAACTTCCGCAAATTTTTGTCGCAGTACCTGCCTGCAAAGCCGGGCAAAATACTCACGCTCGAGGGCGAAGAAGTGGGCGAGCACGAAGGTCTTATGTACTACACTTTAGGTCAGCGCAGGGGCGTGGGCATTGGCGGCAAAAAGGGCGAAGCGGGCAGATGGTTCGTCGTTAAAAAGGACGTCAAAAACAATATTCTTTACGTATCGCACGGCGACGAAAGTCCGCTTTACACAAACAGTTGCGAAGTAGGCGGCATAAACTGGATAGGTTTCGAGCCGCAGAAATCGTTTGAGTGCAGGGCGAAATTCCGTTATCGCCAGGGCGAGCAGGAAGTCGCGGTTACTCTTACGGAAAACGGCGCGCACGTCGATTTCAAAGAGCCGCAGCGCGCGGTTACGGCGGGACAGTACGCCGTGTTCTACGACGAACGCCGCTGTCTGGGCGGCGGCGTCATACTCGCCGACAAATAACGCCTTCTTTTCTGTTATTGTCAGCTTTTGTGTATTTTTCGACATAATGTTATCCCGCCATATTGACTTATTGGACACAGTGTGGTAAAATTTTTTTTAATCATGCCGCCGTGCGCGACATGTAAATTAAAAAAGGGGTAGAATATGGACTTAAAAAATGTTAACAAAGTTGCTCTCGGAGCGGCTTGCGCGGCGTTGGTCGGTCTGATTTTTCTGATTATCGGAATGAGTTCCGATTGGGTAACGATGCGCATCCAGGGCATAGGATTTGGTTTTAACCTCGGCGATCTTGCCGATTTCAGCGACGGATACAAATCGACTGCCGGTTTTTCGCCTGCATATTACGACGAAATGAACGCTTATATTTATATCGCTCTCGTAATGGGCATATTTGCTACGATAGCTATTTTTGTTTCGTTGTTCTATAAGCACAAGGCAGTCAAGGCGATTACGCTTTTACTTGCAGGATTAACTATTCTTTTCGCAGTTCTCGCAGTCGTATATACATTCTTGTTCTGCAATTCGGATGAATTCAAACTTGCCGCTCAGCAAATGGATTTCGCTTGCACTCCGAATACCGGGGTATGGATGCTTGTCGTCGGCGCTATATTGGATGCAGGGGCATGTGCGTTTGCTCTTTTGTCGCCTAAAGCACAGCAGGCACCCGCGGCAGAAGCAGCTCCCGTGGCAGAAGCTACGCCCGCAACTGAAGCAGCTCCCGCGGCAGAGGCAGCGCCTGTAGCAGAGGCAGCACCCGCGGCTGAACCCGAAGAGGAAAAAACGGACGCAGAATAACAGCTATTTACATATACAGATTAATATTGTCTGTAAAATCGTCGCCCGCGCTTTGTGCGCGGGCGACTTTTTTGCGTTCTTATACAGATGCGAGTTTTTCGTTATCAAAAGGGAAGGGGTGAGCTTAAAAATTCTTGCTTTTGCAAGAATATTCATCAGATAGTTTATTTTATCTACATAAAATGACAAAATTGTGATAAAATTATGAAATTAGTGTTGACAATGAGGTGCAACCGTGATAAAATAATCTCATGAGGCGGAAATAACTATTTTTTATCCGCTTCAAATAAAAAAATAAGGACATTGTCCTAAAAAAATTCAGGGGGATGAAAAAAATGGCATCTAAAAAACTTAACACTAATGCTATTATAGCAATAGTTGTTGCAATCGTTGGTCTTGTACTCGTCATTGTCGGTCTCAGCATTGACTGGGTAACCGTAAAGTTGGGCGAAATGAGCGAGACGGGCGTACTTAAAGATCTTGCCGACATGAACGACGGTTACAAAGCGATGGCTGATAAATCTATGGACGGCTACGATGCAATGGTTGCATTTATTTATGTAACTCTTGCCGCTGGTATCATTGCTGTTATAGCAGCTGCCGCTTCCGTATTTATCAACGCTAAAATCGTTAAGGGTATCGCAGTAGGCGCAGGCGCAGTTACTCTTATATGCGCAATCCTTGCACTTGTATTCACGTTCGTGTTCTGCAACAACGAACTTATTAAGCTTGGCGGAATGGAAATGGTTCCCGCAATCGGCGCATGGTTGCTCGTAATCGGCGGCGTTATCTGCGGCGCAGGCAGTGCGGCTGTAGCAAAAGCTAACAAATAATTTTTAAGTTAAATTAATTAACCGCTCGCGCAAAGGCGCGGGCGGTTTTTTGTGCTTCGATTAAAAATTACGCTTTGTTACGCGCGTGTTGCTGCGTGAATGTCGGACGGCGCGCGTTGTTGCGTGCATTTTGTTATGCGCATGGCTGGCGGCATGCATCGTTAAATCACGCTTGGTTAAATCTCTTCCTTGTCGGGGCTTAAGTACCCTTCGCCGTATATTTCTTTTGCGGAGGAAACTATCATGAACGCCTTTTTGTCCTCCTCGCGCACTATGTCGCGGAGGCGGGGGTAAACTATGGGTTTAACCACGCACAGCAGCACCTTTTTGTCCTCGCCCGTGTAGCCGCCGCGAGCGTCTATGAATGTTGCGCCGGCGTCAAGTTCTTTAAGCACTCTGTCGCAGATAGATTGTGCATAGGCGCTTTCCGAAACTATGAATACCATCTTTGCCGAGTTGCCGCCGTAAAGCACTTTGTCGAAAACGAACGTGAAGACGACGACGGAAAGAACGGTGAAAAACAGCACTTCGAGAGTGTTTTCCTTATATGCGAAAACCGAGCAGGCAACGATTAACACGTCGGAAATCATAGATATTATGCCCGTGCTGATGTGCCTGAATTTCTTTTTAAGCACTTTTACGGGTATATCCGTGCCGCCCGAAGAGGAACCGCAGCGGAAAATAAGTCCCATACCCAAACCGAACAGCGCGCCGCCCGTTACGGCGTTTATCAGCATGTTGTTTGTGAGGGGCAAAAAGTTTTTGCCGTATATCTCGGGTATCCATTCGAGAAAAGCTTTGTCCGCCAGCCACATGAGCAGGGAGGAAAAGGCTATCACGTACAGCGTGGAAAAGAAAAATTCCTTGCCGAATACCTTCCACCCCCACAGCATGAGGGGAACGTTTATTATAAACGTCGTTATACCCGTGCTGAAGCCCGTAACTTCGTTTATGATGAGCGCAATGCCCGTCGCGCCGCCGCCTGCGAGGTTGCCCGCCTGCAGGAAAATGACTACCCCTGCCGCGTACAGCACGCAGCCTAAAGTAATTATGAGATAACGTTTAATAAAATCTTCGGTTTTAAGTCTTTTTTCGCTCTTCATATCAATTATTTTATAGTCAAAACGCTTATAAGTCAAACGACTTTGCGCCTGCGCGCGCAAACCGCAAAAAAGCAACGTAAAGGCAATATTTGTAAAAACGTTACTTTCTGTACGCCCTCGGAGTTACGCCGTATTTCTTTTTGAACGCGTCTTTAAAGTAGTTTGCGTCCGAAAATCCGCACCGCAGAGCTATGCAGGTTATAGTGTCGTCCGTTTCGATGAGTTCGAGCGCGGCTCGCTGAAGCCTTATGAAGGTAAGGTATTCGTGCAGACCTATGCCCGCAGCCTCTCTGAATTTTTTGCTCAGATAATTTGCGCTGTATCCCGCAGCCTCGGCGATGTCCGCGGCGGAGATGTCGTCCATGTATCTGTTTTTAATGAATTGCGCCGCCTGAACTATCGGTCGGTCGGTGGTATGTATTTCGGACGGCATGCCGTCGAGCAGACTGCATTCCCTGCTGCAGAGAATTAAAATTTCCTGCAAGAGCACGCCCATCATGAGGGGAGAACGCTCGTCGTTGATTTTTTCTTCCCTTATCATGCGCGCTATCAGTGCGGAAATCTGTTCGCGGTACGCTTCGGGCATTTGCATAATGCGCATTTCGTCAAAAAAGTTATCTGCGCGCGGGAAAAGTTTTTTCACGCTTTCGGGTATGTCCTCGCGGCGGAAAAATATGTCGCTTCTTTTGCATTGACCGAGCATATACCTCGTGTAATGGAATACCTGCGGAGGAATGAGCATGATGTCGCCCGCATGAAGATCGTACATGTTGTTTTCTATGAAAAAGCTGCATGCGCCGTCTTCGACGTAGAAAAATTCAAAGTAGTTGTGGCAGTGCGGCGCGAGCATTATAAAACCGCGTTCTCGCACGATGCTTTCGGCGTAAATTTTATCGATAACCGTCCCGTGTGTTTTGGATGGAGTGCAACCGCTCATAAAAACTCCCTTTTATTGTTGAAAAATCAGTATTTTTTAATTATTATAGCGCATAAACCTGTTGAAAATCAAGAAAAACTATTGTAAAATATTTTTACAATCAAAAAATATTCCGCGAGGGGAGTCGGAGGGAATTAATTGCAGACCGTTCAGAGGGCTAAAAAGCGTTATTCGCTGTTCACCAACAAACAGCTTTTCTGGCTGATTGCTCCCATAGTTATAGAATCCATATTCTCAACTTCGCTGGGCATGTTCGACTCTATCATGGTATCCACGATAGACGAGGCGGGGCATGCGAGCAACGCCGTATCCAACGTCGACTTTATAAACAACCTTATAATTCAGCTCTTCTCGGCGTTTGCGACGGGCGGAGCGATAATAACTTCGCAATATCTCGGCGCGAAGGATACGGAAAATGCCGGCAAGAGCGCGAAACACATGCTCGTTCTCGTACTGATATTCTCCCTGTTCATAGCCGCCGTGTGCCTGATACTCAATCTGCAGCTCCTTCAGCTCGCCTACCCCGACGTGGAAGGCTCGCTCATGGAAATGCAGAGGCAGTATTTCTACATAACCGCTGCGTCGTTCCCCTTCATAGGCATATTCAACGGCAGCGCGGCGCTTCTGCGCGCACAGCGCAAGAGCCTCGTTACCATGACGAGCGCGGGCATAAGCTGCGTAGTCAACATCGCGCTCAACGCGCTCTTCATAATGGCATTGAAGATGGGCGTTTCGGGCGCGGCGCTCGCAACGCTCATTGCCAGAGCAATTCCCGCAATTTATATGCGCGTTCTGCTTATGAGCGACAAAAACGTGCTCACCGTCAAGCTGTTCGTAAAGTTTAAATTCGATATGAAGATGGTAAAGCGCATTCTCTTCATCGCCATTCCCAGCGGCGTGGAAAGTTGCCTTTTCCAACTCGGAAAACTGATGACGAACACCTTCGTCAATGCGGGCTGCTACATAAATTACAACCCCGAACTCGGGGAGAACATAAACATACAGGCAAACGCCAACACGGCGGCGAACAACCTCAACAACATAGCCTCCGTCGTGGGTAGCGGCGTGGGTACTTCCTGCCTCACCGTAATAGGTCAGGCGGTCGGTACGGGCGACGTCGATTGCGTAAAGTATTACATAAAGCGAATGTTTCTCGTGTCGTTCGTCGCTAACGCCATAGCGGTTGCTCTGATAATGGGTACAAGTCAGTGGCTGATATATATGTGGGAATACCCCGCCGAGGCATATCCCATAGCCCTGAGATGTCTGTACCTCTGTCTTGCCTTCCAGCTCGTAACTTACCCGTTATCTTTCACGACGCCCGCCATTTTAAAGGCGACGAGCGACGTGAGGTACGTAATGTGGTCGGCTATATCGTCGATGATTATCATGCGCGTGGGACTGTGCTTCCTTCTCGTGGACGACGCCCTCACGCCCTGGCTGTTGTCGACTTTCGGTTTCAAATTCGAGATGGGCGCAATGGGCTATTGGATATCCATGTGCGCCGACTGGTGCATGCGTTCGATACTCTTCGTGTCCCGCCTTCTTACGGGCAGGTGGAAGAAATCTTCGGGCATGCTCAAAGAGGTTGCCGCCTCGGGTAAAGAGGGAACGGAAGAGACGGCATAGGAGGATAAAATAATTGCAGACTGTTCAGAGGACTAAAAAGCGTTATTCGCTGTTTACGAACAAGGCGTTGTTCATGCTCATTCTTCCCATAGTCATAGAATCGGCATTCACGATGTCCCTGGGATTGGTTGACTCGTTCATGGTAAAGAGCGTCGGCGAAAACGGCACGGCAATGTCGGCAGTTTCCAACGTTGACCAGATTTCTAACGTTATGATACAGCTGTTTGCCGCATTCGGCACGGGCGGAGCTATAATAACTTCGCAGTGTCTGGGCGCTAAAAAGATTGAAGACGCGAACAAATCCGCCAAACAGCTGTATGTATTGATGTTGTGCGCTTCGCTCGTCGTGGCGGCGGTATGCCTCATTTTCAACAAGCAGATCATCGACCTGATATTCAACGGCGATGCGACGGGTTATAAAGATTACGCATATACCTACTTTTACATGATGGCGGCTTCTTATCCGTTCCTTGCCATGTTCTATGCTTCGGCGGCTATATTGAGGGCGGAAAGAAAGAGCATGAACACCATGACGAGCGCAGGTATAAGTTTCTGCCTCAACGTAGGTTTTAACGCGCTTTTCATATACGGACTGAACCTCGGCGTGCTGGGCGCGGGACTTGCAACGCTCATTTCGCGTGCGTTCCCTGCCATATTCCTGACTGCGTTGCTTACCAACAAAAACAACACGGTTAAAATTAAAATTTTTGAAAAATTCCGCTTTGACGCAGGCATAATCAAGCGCATAGCTTTGCTTGCCATTCCCAGCGGTATAGAAAGTTGCCTTTTCCAGGTGGGAAAGGTTATGACGGCTTCTTTTGTCGCCGATGCTTCATATGACGTCATATACGGAGCGGCAAAGGTAAACAACGCCAACGTCGCCAATTCGGTTACGCAAAATATCAATACTATCGGTTCGATAGTCGGCAACGGTATAAACACATCCATTCTTACCGTAGTCGGACAGGCGGTCGGTACGGGCGACGTGGACTGCGTTAAATACTACATAAAAAAGATGTTCATAATCTCGTTTATCGGCAACGCCGCGTGCGTAGCCGTAACGTGGGCATGTTCTTCCCTGCTGGTCGGCGTATTTGCCGATACGATTACGACGGAAGCGGTAAATATGGCGCATCAGTGCATTACGCTTTGCTTCGCGGTACAGCTCTTCACATATCCCCTGTCATTCGGCGGACCCGCCGTTCTCAAGGCGACAAGCGACGTGCGCTACACGATGGTCAGCGCCATAACGTCTATGGCGGTAATGCGCGTCGGTCTTTGCTTTATAATGTGTACGCCGCTTATACCCTCGCTTCACCTCGGCGCGCTCGGCTTGTGGATAGGCATGGTTGCAGACTGGGGACTTCGTTCCATACTGTTTACATCCAGAATAATATCGGGCAGATGGCGGAAGGCTTCGGGCATGCTCAATAATTATGCCGAAAAAGCCGCCTCTGAAGAGGGCGAAATTGCGCAGGATAACAACTTGGTTAAAGCCGAGGCGGGCGCAGGCGAAGTTACGCTTTCATCTACGGAATGCCCGTCCGAAGAATTGCCCGCAGAAGAAAATCTGTCGGATAAACAAGGTACAGAGGAGTAAGAGTATGGCAGAAAAAATTTTCAGGCAGATGTTTGAAGAAAAATATATGCGCTTCCCCGAAGGCAAATCGAAAGCCGTAACTTTCAGCTACGACGACGGCGTGGGGTCGGACAAAAAACTGCTCGGCATATTCAATAAATATAATCTTAAAGCGACTTTCAACCTCAATTCCCGCCTTTTCAACTGCGAGAACTGGCACGGCAGAATGGACGAAGAGCAAACATATTCGACATTCTGCGAATGCGGTCAGGAAATAGCGCTTCACGGCGCAAGACACATATTTTTAAACAAAGTTCCGCTGTGCGAAGCGATAAAGGAGGTTGCGGACAACCGCGCCTACCTCGAAAACAAGTTTTGCCGCATAGTCAACGGCATGGCGTACGCTTACAACGGTTTCAACGGGGACATCAAGCGCGTTCTTTCCGACCTGGGCGTAAAGTATGCCAGAACGACTTTTTCCACCCGCTCGTTCGCGCTGCCCGAAGATTTCCTCGAATGGAACCCCACCTGCCACCACAACGACGCACAGCTGTTTGACCTGCTCGATAAATTTTTAAATAAACGTCCCGAAGATGAGTTCAAATTCAGAGAGCCTTGGCTGTTCTACGTATGGGGACACAGCTACGAGTTCGACGATAACGACAACTGGGACGTAATGGAGCGTTTTTCCCGCGAAATATCGGGCAGGGACGACGTGTGGTATGCCGCTAACGGGCAGATATGCGACTATGTCGAGGCGTATCGCTCGCTCGTATATTCCATCGACGGCGAAAGAGTGTTCAATCCCTCATGCATGCCCGTCTGGCTGGAAATCCGCGGCGAGGTTTACAAGATAGACGCGGGCTGTTCGGTTAAATTCAGAAGTTGAATGATTTCCCCTTAACTCCTATATATTCTTCTTCGGATGTTCCCTCGTCCGAAGGGTGCGGCGCGAGAGAATTTTTCTCTCGCGCCGCATCCTTTTTTTATTCGCTTTTCCTCAATCATCGGCGCATATTGCCCGACGTTTGACATTTATAAAAACCAAAGCGGCGCACTTTTTCGTGCGCCGTTTATGTTTATTGTGTTTAAATTTGCCGTTTGAATTTAAACAGCGTTTGTGCGTAAGGGATTATCTTCCCAGCCAGCCGCCGTCCACGGCAATGGTGAAGCCGTTCACATAGTCGGAAGCGGAGGAGGCTAGGAATACCGCCGCGCCCTCGAGGTCGGCGGGAGTTCCCCATCTGCCTGCGGGTATGCGCGCGAGTATGTCTGAGCTTCTTTCCTCGTCCTGGCGGAGCGCCTGGGTGTTGTTGGTAGCCATATATCCGGGCGCTATGCCGTTTACGTTAATGCCGTATTTAGCCCACTCGTTGGCGAGCGTCATGGTAATTCCGCGTATCGCCGACTTGGAAGCGGTGTATGAAGGAACGCGTATGCCGCCCTGATAGGACAGCATGGAAGCGATGTTGATTATCTTGCCGCCCGACTGCTGTTTTACGAACTGCTGTGCAACCGCCTGAGTGAGGAAGAACACCGTCTTTAAGTTGACGTTGAGAACGCTGTCCCAGTTCTCTTCGGAAAATTCCAAAGAGTCCTGACGCTTTATGATGCCCGCGTTGTTTACGAGTATATCAATTCTGCCGAACTTTTCCAGCGTCTTTTCAATTACTTCGGGAATGACCGCGCAGGAGGAGAGGTCGGCTATCACATTGTAAAACTTATCCTTGCCGATGAGTTCTTCCGTTTCGGTGGAAGGTCTTCTCGAAACGCCCACAACCTTGGCGCCCGCCTCGGCAAAGGCGCGGCAGATGCCCTGTCCCAGACCAGTGTTGGAGCCTGTAACTATGGCAACTTTACCCTTTAAGCTGAAACTATCTAAAATCATTTTTCTGTATTCCCCCAAAAGTGTTATATTGACTGAATATACTATACACCGCTTTAAGCCAAAAATCAAGGGGCAAATAAAAAAGTAGCAACAAAAAGTAAATTTTAATTGCGCGCAAAGCCGAGAGGGCGCGGTCATTATCTTGCGGGCGCGTGCAGCTTGTAAATAGTCCGCGGTCGTTACGGTGTCGCGTTGCGGGGCGGACGGGTCAGGCGGCGGGCGGCGGTTTGACAGCGTCGGTGCGGCGCGGTACAGGCGACGGGCGCAGCATTTACGGGGCAAGCGATAGGACACGGTGCGATTGAGGTGTAATATGCCCGTGCCGTGCAGCAAAAAGGGTGGGCGGAAGAATTATGGAAAGGGCAGACATGCAAAAAGGAAGGGGGCAAGAGTGGCGGACAAAATCGGATAAAAACGCGCAAAAAAAGAGGCGGGCGGATAAATGGGGGTTTATCCGCCCGCCTCGCGCGGAGCGCTTTATTTCGCCCTCAACGAGAGGGAATATGCGCCGTGCGCATTATTTTTCTGCAATCTGTTTTTTTGCGCGCGAACGCACGAATTTTTCTATAAGTTTCTGCAGTTCGACCAGCGGTATTATCGCTACAGCCACGCCTATAGAAACGAGCCATTCCACGGGCGAAAGCATGAAGTCGTTGCCCGCGCCCTCGATAAATACCGTCTTGACGCCCGGCGTAAGCACGACGAAGAGCGTAAGCCCTATGCCTATGAGGGCGGATATGTCGAGGGGCTTGTTGGAGAAGAATTTGCCGTTAAGCACGCTGTTTCTCTGCGAGCGCACGTTGAAAGCGTGGAAGAGCTGTATGAAGCACAGCGATATGAACGCCATCGTCATGGGTTCGGCGTGGTGTTCTACGCCGTCGGTTATGACATACTGTCCGAGCAGGTACGAAAGCATTACCAGCGCCGTCTGCATTATGCCCTGAATGATTATGTCCTTGCCGAGTTGCCCCGCAAACAGCGAAGAATTGTTCTTTCTCGGCGGCATTTTCATCACGTCTTTTTCGGCTTTTTCCGTGCCGAGCGAGAGTGCGGGGAAGGAGTCGGTTACGAGGTTTACCCACAGTATCATTATGGGCGACAGGAAGACCTGCGGCTGTCCGGATATGAGCGAAATCATTTCCACTATGAACAGGCACAGCACTTCGGCTATGTTTGCCGAAAGCAGGAACTGTATCGCCTTGGTTATATTGGAGAATATCTTCCTGCCCTCTTCGACCGCGCCGACTATCGTTGCGAAGTTGTCGTCGGTCAGCACCATGTCCGCGGCTTCCTTGGAAACCTGCGTGCCGGTAATTCCCATGCCTATGCCTATGTCGGCTTCCTTTATGGATGGAGCGTCGTTTACGCCGTCGCCCGTCATGGCGGTAACTTTGCCGTTTGCGCGGAAAGCCTTTACTATTCTCACCTTGTTTTCGGGGCTTACGCGGGCGAATACAGAAAATCTGTTTATGTTCTCGTACAGATATTCGTCCGTCATCTTGTCGAGTTCCGCGCCCGTCGCCGTCAAATCGCCGTCGCGCAGAATGTCAAGCTCGCGCGCTATCGCGCACGCCGTATCCATGTGGTCGCCCGTAATCATAAGGGCATGTATGCCCGCCGTTCTGCACTCCGCAACGGCTGCCTTGACTTCGGGTCTGGGAGGGTCTATCATGCCCGTCAGACCGACGAATATCATGCCCTCTTCGGAAACGTCGTCGCCCTCTTTGTATGCGGCAGCAAGCACTCTCAGCGCCTTCTGCGCCATGCCGCGGTTAGCCTCTTTTATGGCGGCTTCGTCGTCGGGCGTCAGCTTTCTTATGCCCTTATCCGTAAGCACGTGCGTACACTTTGCAAGCAGCATGTCGGGCGCGCCCTTGGTGTAGCTGTATTTCTTTCCGCCGTTCTCGTGAACGGTCGTCATCAGCTTTCTCACGCTGTCGAAAGGTTTTTCGTTGACGCGGGGATATTGCGCCGTCAATGCGGCAAAATCGCCCTGCTGCTTAATAAAATAATCTACGAGCGCCGTCTCTGTGGGGTCGCCCTGCAAGCCGTTTTTGGAAACTACGGTGTCGTTGCAGAGAGCCATTATGCGGTTTAAAAGTTCTTCCTCGCCAGCGGGGCAGTAGGTGTCTTTCACCGTCATTTTGTTGAGGGTGAGAGTACCCGTCTTGTCCGAGCATATAATTTCGCAGCAACCCAGCGTTTCCACCGAGGGCAGGTTCTTTACTATAGCGTTTCGTTTGGACATCTTCTGCACGCCCATCGCCAGCACTATCGTTACGACTGCGGGCAGACCTTCGGGAATGGCTGCTACGGCTATCGCTACGGCGGTCATGAACGCGTCCATGAATACGTTTACGTTAAGTCCCGTAGAGATATGCGCGCACAGGTTGACTATGAAAATGACTATTGCTATGCCCAGCACGAGGAAGGAGAGTATCTTCGCCGTTTTTGCAAGCTGTTTGTTGAGGGGAGAGGGGTCTTCCTTGACCTCGGTGAGCATCTGTGCAATCTTGCCCATTTCGGTAGACATGCCCGTCGCGGTAACAGTGCCTCTGCCGCGCCCGTAAGTTACCGTGCTGCCTGAAAAAGCCATGTTGTGCCTGTCGCCGAGGGGCGCTTTTTCGTCCACTATGCAGTCGGCGTTCTTTTCGACGGGTACGCTCTCGCCCGTAAGCGCGGCTTCTTCTATCTTGAGGGAGGCGGACTGAATTAGCCTCATGTCGGCGGGAACGACGTCGCCCGCTTCCAGCACTACGATGTCGCCGACAACGAGGTCTTCGGACGGTATTACCGTCTGCTCGCCGTCCCTTATGACCTTGACGAATGGTTTGTTTCGCGCCTTAAGCGCTTCGAGTGCGTTTTCCGCCTTGTTTTCCTGCACGAAACCGATTACGGCGTTTATGATTACGATAAGCAGTATTACGCCGCTGTCGATAAGCTCTATCGGGTCGCCGTTTACGCCCGCCAGAACTGCGGAAATGACCGCCGCAGCCAGCAGAACGATTATCATCGGGTCGGTAAACTGCGATAAAAATTTGAGTATCGCCGGTTTTTTCGCGGCTTCGGCAAGTGCGTTTTTGCCGTTTGCTTGCAGTCTTTCCGCCGCCTGCGCGGAGGAAAGACCGTTTTCAGAGGAATTTACCGCGGTAAAAGTTTCCTCTGTGCTCTTGTTGTGGAACATCGTTCACCTCGCAAAAAATTTTTGCGCCTTGCGGCGCGTTAAAGCGTTGCTGTCGTCAGTTTTATTGCCTTGCCCGCGCGTTTATAACCTTATGCCGCGCGCGAAGTTAAAAAAAGACTTTCAGCACGAATGCTAAAAGTCTTGTTACCGGCAAAATCGGCGGCTCAACCGGACCTCAGCGGTCGTGATGACGGTCGGGCGCTTGCAACTACTCCCTTTTACGCTATTAATTCTATCACCGCGCCCGCGTTTTGTCAATGGTTTGCGCCTATTTTTATCCCGCCCGCGCGCATACCGCGCGACATATATATTAATATCCGAAAAATACATAATTTAATCCGTTTTATGTATGGAACAAGGGGCGATTAATAACTATAATGATTATGGCTGATGATGCTATAAAAACGTTGCGCGCGTTCGCGCGCGCAAAGGAGAGACTTTATATGAGTATAAAAGAGAAGTTAAACGCAATCGTCGAGCAGTTTGAGTGCGTGGGCATAGTTCCCGTAATCAAGCTCGACAAGGTCGAAAACGCCGAAAAGCTGGCAAAAGCGCTGCGCGACGGCGGCATCAACTGTGCGGAGGTTACTTTCCGCGCAAAGGGTGCGGACGAAGTAATTTCGCGCATGGTAAAGGCTTATCCCGATATGTTCGTCGGCGCCGGCACCGTGCTGACCTGCGAGCAGGCGGACGCAGCCGCAAAGGCGGGCGCAAAGTTCTGCGTCGCTCCCGGGCTTAACCCCAAGGTTGTAAAGCACTGCCTCGACAAGGGCATACCTTTCGCTCCCGGACTTTCCTCGGCAAGCGAAATAGAGCAGGCTATCGAGCTGGGGCTTGATTTCGTCAAGTTCTTCCCCGCAGAGCAGGCAGGCGGACTTCCCTACATAAAGTCGGTCTGCGGACCTTACACTTCCATGCGTTTCATGCCCACGGGCGGCGTTACGGCGGACAACCTCAACACCTATCTCGCATACGATAAAATCGTCTGCTGCGGCGGCAGCTGGATAGTACCCGCAAAGATGCTCGACGAAGAAAACTGGGAGGGCATCACGGCGCTCTGCCGCGAGGCTATCGACAAGATGCTCGGCTTCCAGATGGTACACGTCGGCATCAACTGCGCAAATCCCGAAGAGGCAGAGGGCGTTGCGGACAAGTTCGACAGCGCGTTCGGCTTCACCAAGAAGGTGGGCAACAGCTCGGTATTCGCTTCGACCTTCGTAGAGTGCATGAAGTCGCCCTTCAAGGGAAAGATGGGACACATCGCCGTTGCTACCAACTCGGTAAAGCGCGCAATGTATCAGCTCAAGATGCGCGGCTTCACGATAGACGAAAGCTCGATAAAGTACGACGCAAAGGGCAAGCCCACCGTGGCATACCTTGCGGATGACTTCGGCGGATTTGCCGTTCACCTCGTGCTTAAAAAGTAATCTTAAGGCAAATTGCTCAAAAAATAATCTTAAGACAAAACGCGCCGTCCCGCCGCGTTTCGCGGCGGGACGGCGACAAACAAATTTCGATAAAAAAATAAAATAGATATAATTTTCAAGGAGAAAATTCAATGAAAAAAATCGTAACCATGGGCGAGATAATGCTCCGCCTTTCCACCCCCAACAACGAAAAGTTCATTCAGGCTGACGAGTTTGACATCAACTACGGCGGCGGCGAGGCCAACGTTGCAGTATCCTGCGCTAACTATGGTCATAACGCAGAATTCGTAACGGCAGTTCCCGATAACGAACTCGGCGAGTGCGCTATCGCAGCTCTCAGAAAGTACGGCGTTGAAACCAAGCACATCGCAAAGTGCGGCGAAAGACTGGGCATTTACTATCTCGAAACGGGCAGCTCCATGCGTCCTTCCAAGGTCGTTTACGACAGAGCGCATTCTTCCATAACGACTGCTACGGCAAAGGATTTCGACTTCGACGAAATCTTCAAGGATGCTGACTGGTTCCACTTCACGGGCATCACTCCCGCAGTTTCCGACAGCGCCGCAGTACTCACCGAAGAAGCTCTCAAGGCTGCAAAGAAGCACGGCGTTACCGTATCGGTTGACCTCAACTTCCGCAAGAAGCTCTGGTCGAGCGAAAAGGCTCAGAAGGTTATGACCGGTCTTATGAAGTACGTCGACGTCTGCATCGGCAACGAAGAGGACGCAGAACTCGTTCTCGGCTTCAAGCCCGGCAAGACGGATGTAACCAGCGGCGAACTCGAACTTGCAGGTTACAAGTCGATTTTCGAACAGATGGTCGCAAAATTCGGCTTCAAGTATGCAATTTCTTCCCTCCGCGTATCCCATTCGGCATCGGATAACGGCTGGTCGGCTTGCATCTACTCGGCTGCAACCAAGGAATTCTATCATTCCAAGACATATTCCATCCATCCCATCGTTGACCGCGTAGGCGGCGGCGACTCCTTCGCGGGCGGCGTCATCACCGGTTTCCTCGACGGCAAGGATTTCAAGGCAGCGCTCGAATTCGGCGTAGCCGCATCCGCTCTCAAGCACACCATTCCCGGCGACTTCAACCTCGTATCCCGCAAGGAAGTCGAATCTCTTGCAGGCGGCGACGGCTCCGGCAGAGTTCAGAGATAATGAAAATAGCTTTTCGCACGCACGATCTGGGCGTAAAGGGACTGGACGGCGCAATCGCAAAGATAAAAGATTGCAACATAGACGCCGTTCAGTTGGTTGCGTATAAATTTCTCGAAGAAGTCAAGTACGTTCCCGGCGCGCTCACGGACGAACTTGCGGAAAAAATAGGGCAGGCTTTCAAGGGGGCGGATATCTCCGTCCCCCTGACGGGCGCCTATTTCAATCCCGTTCATTCAAACAAGCAGAAAGTTGCCGACTGCAAAAGGGTGTTCAAGGACTACCTCGACCACGCAAGGCAGCTCGGTTGCGACATAGTGGGAAGCGAAACGGGTTCGTTCAACGACGACAAGTGGACGTATAATCCGCTCAACCGCACCGAAGAAGCTCTCGCGACGGTTATAGAAACCTTTACCGAGCTTGCCGATTATGCAGCCGAACGCGGCGTTTATATAGGAATGGAAGGCGCGGCGGGGCATGTCTGCTACGACGTAAAAACTCTCAAGAGGGCGGTGGACGGAGTAAACCGCAAAAATGTAAAGGTCATATTCGATATTTATAATTATCTGGATATGTCCAATTACGACAAATATCTCGACATTCTCGACGAGGGACTTAAGACCTTCGCGGGAAAGATAGTAGTTTTCCACCTCAAAGATTTCATGATCGAGGACGGAAAAGTCAAGCAGGTCGCGCCCGGCAAAGGGCTGTTCGACTACGATAAAATTCTTTCAAAAATCAAAGCTTACGACAGGGACGCGGTTCTCGTTCTTGAAGGAACGACGGGCGACGATATAGTGCCCTGCATTCAATTCGTAAGGAGCAAATGGGAGGCTGTTTGATAAAATGAAATTCGATATCAGATATTCTAATCATCCCGACGATTCCAAACGTTACGATACTGCGGAACTGCGTCAGAAATATTTAATCGAACAACTGTTCGAGGCGGATGAAATTCTTCTCACCTATTCGCATCAGGACAGAATAATCGCGGGCGGCGCAATGCCCGTGAACAAGGCGCTGTCGCTCGGCACTTTCAAGGAGCTTGCAACGGCATACTTCCTCGAAAGAAGAGAGATGGGCGTCATCAACATCGGCGGCGCGGGCGTCATAGAACTCGACGGCAAGAAGTACGACATAGGCTTCAAGGAAGGTATATATATAGGTAAAGGTACCAAGGAAGTAACCTTCACCTCCGTCGACAAGAAAAATCCCGCAAAATTCTACATCAATTCCTGCCCCGCGCACAAGGAATACCCCACGGTAAAGATTGTCAAACCCGTAGAGGGCAAAAACCCTCCCGAGGGCGTGAGGTACTGCATTCAGCGCCACCTGGGCAGCGAGGACGCAATCAACAAGCGTACTATAAATCAGTTCATAATAGGCGGTGTATGCGAAAGCTGCCAGCTTTCGATGGGCATGACCGAACTGGCTGTAGGTTCGGCGTGGAACACTCTTCCTTCGCATACGCATGAAAGAAGAATGGAAGTATATATGTACTTCGAGCTTCCCGAAAACGAAGCCGTGTTCCACCTCATGGGAACGCCTACCGAAACGCGCCACATCGTCATGCACAACGAGCAGGCGGTAATTTCGCCTTCCTGGTCGATCCACACGGGCGTCGGCACGAGGAACTACACCTTCATCTGGGGCATGTGCGGCGAAAACCAGACTTACGACGATATGGACAATATCGCAACGCAAGACCTCAGATAAACCTTTAAAAATAAAAAAACAATATTCATTCCCCGCGCCGTCGCGCGGCGCGGGGGAAAATAAGGGGAAATAAATAAAATGGCACATCTTTTATTTAAAGACGTTAACAAGGTATATCCCAACGGATACCATGCCGTACACGATTTCAATATGGAAATAAAGGACGGCGAGTTCATCTGCCTCGTCGGCGACTCGGGCTGCGGCAAATCTACGACGCTGCGCATGATTGCGGGTCTAGAAGAAATCACCGCCGGCGAATTCTACATCGACGGCAAACTTGCAAACCTCATGACCTCGAGGGAGAGGGGAATAGCCATGGTATTCCAGTCCTACGCGCTCTATCCTCACCTCACCGTTGCCGAAAACCTCGGCTTCGGACTGACGCTCGAAGGCGTCGACGCAGACGTAATCGACGAGAAAGTGCAGAAAACTGCCGCAATTCTCGGTCTTACGCCCTACCTCGACAGGTTCCCTCGTAACCTCTCCGGCGGTCAGTGCCAGCGTGTCGCCGTAGGTCGTGCGCTCATAAGAAAGGTTTCGATATTCCTGATGGACGAACCTCTGTCCAACCTCGACGCAAAGCAGCGCGTTACCATGCGTTCGGAAATCAAACAGATACACCGCTCGGTCGGCGCTACCACGATTTACGTTACCCACGACCAGACGGAAGCTATGACCATGTCCGACAGAATAGTCGTCATGAAGTCGGGCGGCTACGTTCAGCAGATAGGCACCCCCTACGAGCTGTATTTCCATCCCGATAACCTTTTCGTCGCAGGTTTCATAGGCGAACCTCCCATGAACTTCCTCAAGGGCAGAATAGAGGACGGCAAGTTTGTAAACGACAGCGTATCTCTCGACGTTTCGCCCGTAGTGGACGACGTTGCGGCAATCGAGGGCAAGGAAGTGGTATTCGCGTTCCGTCCCGAAGCAATAAAGGTCAGCAAGACGGGCAGAGCGGGCAAGGAAGAATACCTCATCAAGTCGGTTGTCGACCTCACCGAACTTCTCGGCGATACCACCAACGTATATGCAAATGTCGGCGACGTAAACGTCATCCTCAAGGTAAATCCTCACGATACGCCCGAGATGGGAGCAGAATTCAAGTTCGTAGTTCCCTACAAGGCGGCATATCTCTTCGACAAGGAAACCGAAAAGGCTATACCTTCGAGCATCAATAGAAACTGAAAATCTTAAATATTCCTTCGCTCCGCCTTATGGCAGGGCGTTGTTGACCGCGCCCTCGGATAGGGCTTTGCGACGATGTCTTTGCATCGCCTGCAGCGTTGCGCCTTTTCGCGCAACTTGCGGTCGGGCGTTGATTTTTTAATACCCCCGTGCGGCATGTCTGCGCCGTCGGCATATCGCCGTGCGCGCTTGTGCACGGGTACGCGCGTGCGCATACACATATAATTGTTCGCGTGATTGTTCGCGGCTGTTTCTGCGCGCCGCCGCGCGCTTGAAATCCCCGACCGTTCAGACCCGTAAGGACGGGAAAAATTAATAATCGTTCCGGAGCTTTATAAATTATGGAAACAATAAGCAAAAAATTATTTGACAAACCCGAAAGAAAAATAAAGATAATGCAGTTCGGCGAAGGCAACTTCCTCCGCGCGTTTGTAGACTGGATTATCCAGAACCTTAACGACAACGGCGCAATTTCGTCCGACGTTGCGGTCGTTCAGCCCATGCCCTTCGGCAGGGTAAAGGATCTCGAGGCTCAGGACGGACTTTACACTCTCCGTCTCGAAGGCATAGACAAGGGCGAAAAGGTCAAGAGCAGCCAGGTTATCAACGTAATAGGCGACTGCATCGACCCCTTCACCCAGTACGAGCATTACCTTTCCTACGGCGAAAGCGAAGATTTACAGGTTATAATCTCCAATACCACCGAAGCGGGCATAGCTTTCGACCCCAACGACACCGATTTTTCTCAGTGCCCCAAGTCTTTCCCCGGCAAAATGCTCGCTCTCTTAAAGCGCAGATATGACCATTTCAACGGCGATATGACCAAAGGTCTCGCCATAATCCCCTGCGAACTCATCGACAACAACGGCGAAGAGCTGTATAAGTGCCTCACCCAGCTTGCAGAACACAACAAGATGGACAAGAAGTTCATCGAGTGGATGCAGAAGGCAAACCACTTCACCTCGACGCTCGTAGACCGCATCGTTCCCGGCTATCCCAGAAACGAAATCGACGCCATCCGCGAAGAAGTCGGTTATATCGACAACAACATAGTAAAGGGCGAAATTTTTCACCTCTGGGTACTCAAGAAGGAAGAATTCGTGCAGAAGGTATTCCCCGCCGACAGCACGGGTCTCAACGTCATCTTCGCAGACGACATCAAGCCTTACAAACAGCGCAAAGTTAAAATTCTCAACGGTTCGCACACGGCGATGGTTCCCGTCGCATATCTCTGCGGCATAGACACCGTCGGCGAAGCCGTAAACGACCCCACAATCGGCAAGTTCGTGCGCGACTTCGTGTTCGACGAGGTCAACCCCACCATAGACCTGCCTCAGGACCAGATGGTAGCTTTCGCAAACTCCGTAATCGAAAGATACCAGAACCCCTATATCCGTCATGAACTCATGTCCATCGCGCTCAACTCGACTACCAAGTTCAGAACGCGCCTTCTGCCCACCCTTACGGACTATGTAAGAATTAAGGGCAAGCTTCCCCTGCACCTCGTATTCGCTTTCGCGGCTCTTTGCGAATTCCACAAGGGCAAGAGGGGCGAGGAACAGATTGCATTGAAGGACGACCCCGAACTGCTCGCTCACTGGGCAAAGCTCTGGGCTGAAAACGGCAACGACTACCTCGCTTTCGCGAAGAACGCTCTCGCATGGAAGGAAGCGTGGGAAATGGATATGAACGACATTCATCCCGACCTCGCAAAGGTTGTTGCGGGTTACCTTGAAAAAATGGATAAAGACGGCATGAGAAGCGCCGTCGAGGAATTTGTAAATGGCTAAGAAAACGATAATAATAAACGTAGCCGATAATGTAGCCGTCGCGCTCACCGACCTCAAAAAGGGCGAAAAGTACGAGGGCGTAACTCTCGCCGAGGACATCACCAAGGGACATAAATTTGCCCTTCGTCCCATAAAGAAAGGCGAAAACATTATCAAATACGGCACGCCCATAGCTCACGCAACAGAAGATATTTCCGTCGGCGAGCATGTGCATACGCACAACGTAAAGACCAACTTAAACGAAAATCTCGAATATACCTACAATAAGGTTGACTGCACCCTGCCCGCAGGCAAGATGCGCCAGGTCAACGTCTATCGCCGCGCAAACGGCGACGTCGGCATACGCAACGAACTGTGGGTGATTCCCACCGTCGGCTGCGTAAACGGTCAGGCTAAAGAGATTGTCGAAACCTTCAAGGCGCAGTACGGCGAAGAGGGTTTTGACGGCATATTCACATTCACTCATCCCTACGGCTGTTCACAGCTTGGCGACGACCACGAAAGAACCAAGTTCATGCTTCAGAAAATGGTCAAGCATCCCAACGCTGGCGGCGTTCTCGTTTTAGGTCTCGGCTGCGAAAACAACCAGATGGACGCCTTTAAGGCAGGTCTCGGCGAAATCGATACCGACAGGATTAAATTTCTCGTCTGCCAGGACGTCGAAGACGAAATCGGCACGGGCGTAGAGCTTTGCAGGCAGATTGCCGAAGTCATAAAGAAGGACAAAAGACAGCTCACCGATATATCCTGCCTCAAAGTCGGCTTGAAGTGCGGCGGCAGCGACGGTCTTTCGGGCATAACCGCAAATCCCCTCGTGGGACTTTTCTCCGACTACATCGTATCCGTCGGCGGCACGAGCGTGCTTTCCGAAGTGCCCGAAATGTTCGGCGCGGAACAGCTGCTCATGAACCGCTGCAAGGATAAGGCTACCTTTGAAAAGACGGTTAAACTCATAAACGATTTCAAGGACTATTTCCGCGCTAACGGACAGCCCGTGGGCGAAAATCCTTCGCCCGGCAACAAGGCGGGCGGCATAACCACGCTCGAGGATAAGTCCTGCGGCTGCACGCAGAAGTCGGGTTCCGGTCCAATAACCGACGTAGTATTCGACGACGGGCTGGTTACCGAGAAGGGACTTAACCTTCTCAACGGTCCCGGCAACGACATGTGCGCCGTAACCAATCTCGGCGCGGCTGGCTGCCACCTCGTTCTGTTCACCACGGGACGCGGCACGCCCTTCGGCGGATTTATCCCCACGCTCAAAATCGCTACCAACTCCGAGCTTGCCGCAAAGAAGCCCAACTGGATTGACTTCAATGCGGGCGCGGTGCTCGAAAGCGATTTCCCCACGCAGCTCGAAGCTCTCATCGAGCTTATAGTCGAAGTTGCGGGCGGAAAGCAGACCAAAAACGAAATCAACAACACTAAGGAAATTGCAATATTCAAAACGGGAGTAACCTTATAATGAAAGCATTCATGGACAAAGACTTTCTGTTAGACACGGAAACGGCTAAAAAGTTATATCACGAGCACGCCGAAAAGATGCCCATTATAGACTATCACTGCCACCTTCAGCCCAAGGAAATTTACGAGGACAAGAAGTTCAGAAACCTCGCGGAAGTATGGCTGGGCGCAGGCGACAGATACGGCGACCACTACAAGTGGCGCGCACTCCGCGCAAGGGGCTATGAGGAAGACAGCATCTCCGGTCCCGACGACGACTACAAAAAATACTGCCAGTTCGTAGAGAGCATGCCCTATTTCGTCGGCAACCCTCTCTATCACTGGTCGCACCTCGAAATGCAGAGGTATTTCGGAATAAACGACATCATCAATCCCAAGAACGCAAAGAAAATCTGGGACGAGGCAAACAAAGTTCTCGAAACTCTGACTGCCAGAAAGATGATGGAAAAGTTCAACGTCAAGACCGTCTGCACGACCGACGACCCCGTCGACAGCCTCGAATGGCATAAAAAGATGAACGAGGACAAGACGCTCAAAGTCAAGGTTCGTCCCGCGTTCCGCCCCGATAAGGCGATAAACGTCGAACTTTCGTGGTTCGCAGACTGGGTGGCTCAGCTTTCCAAGGTTGTCGGCAGACCTCTCGACGACCTCAACGCTCTGTGCGACGCTCTCGCAGAGAGAATTGCATTCTTCGATTCCATGGGTTCCAAGCTCTCCGACCACGCTCTCGACGTGGTATGCTATGCTCCTGCAACCTATGAAGAGGCAAACGCAATTTACCTCAAGGGACTTAAAGGCGAAAAGATTTCGCTGGAAGAGCAGGACAAGTACAAGGGATATATCCTTCTGTTCCTCGGCAAGCAGTATTCCAAGTTCGGCTGGGTTCAGCAGTACCATATCGGCGCTCTCCGCAACAACTCCAAGTCGATGCTCAAGAAAATCGGTCCCGACACGGGTTACGACGCAATCGAAGACGCCGTTTATATGGAAAAGCTTTCCGCTCTGCTCGGTGCGCTCGACGAACAGGACGCTCTTCCCAAGACCATTCTCTATTGCCTCAACCCCCGCGACAACTATGCGCTCACCGTCCTTGCAGGCTGCTTCCAGAAAGAGGGCGTAAAGGGCAGAGTGCAGGTCGGCACGGCATGGTGGTTCCTCGATCAGCAGGACGGCATGCGTCAGAACCTCGAAACGCTCATGCAGGTAGGTCTCGTAGCTCAGTCCGTGGGCATGCTCACAGACTCGCGTTCCTTCCTCGCATATCCCCGCCACGAGTATTACAGGCGCTTGCTCTGCCAGATGCTCGGTCGCCTCGTAGAGAGCGGTCAGTATCCCGCAGAAGAGATGGAAACGCTCGGCAAGATAGTCGAAGACGTTTGCTACAACAACGCAAAGGAATACTTCGGATTTTAATGCCTGAACGCGGCTGCCTACGCGGCGGCAGGCTATGCGTTAAAATCTCATAAATTTTCGATAAATTTTGAAAAAAGCCCCGCGCGGCAATCTGCCGCGCGGGGCTTTGCGTTTTAAATTTATAAATTCGTTTTCGTGTCGGTTTTTTCAGCCGATTTTTTAAGTTTATACTTTCAGCCGCTTTGCTACAAGCTCGTAACGGTCGAGAACGGCTTTTCTTTCCTCGTCTTTAAGCTCCTTCGACCAGGGTACGGGCGAAAGGGGGGAGGAGGATTTCAGCCCGCTGTATGAAAAGCGGCAGGTTTTGTCGCGGTAAGTGTCGTTCCACTTGTCGAAAAGGAGGGGGGATATATGCCCGCCCAATTCGCAGTCTATAAAGTCGCACTTGCCGAAGTCCCGCCAGGGACGGGCGAGGTAAACAGTTCCGTCCTTCGCGCCTCCGCCAGCAAATGTGCAGTTTATAAAGGTATATCCTCTTTCCTGCTTGAGGCTGTGGGCGGGCGCGGCGACGTATCCGCTGTTCCTCGCGTCGGCAACAGAAATAAGTTCGCAGCCGTCGAAGTACGCCTCTGCGCAGCCGAAAATAAAGTCTACGCTGCCGTAAATGCGGCAGTTTTTGTAAATCTGCACGGCGCTCCCCTCGAGACAGAGCTGTTTTTTGGGTATAAATCCGTCATAATATGTCGGGTCGTCGGTAAGTCCCGAATAGCGTATCACGAGGTCGTCGGGAAAGGGCGAGGTGAAAAGCGTATCCTGCGTCGAACGCAAATCAACGTTCTTTGCAACAAAATCCTTTGCGTTGACCGAAAGAGCCACGCACTGTCCGACTTCTTCCGGGTGAGCGTTGGAATTTTCGACGGTAAGATTTTCAACCGAGCAGCCCGAACCCGTAAAGCAGAGGGTGTAGGTGCGGAAAGTGTTATACTCCCTGCCGTCGGCATGAGGCTTTTTAGCGGCGTCGTCAAAAGTTATTTTTGTTGTTTCACGCCCCGCGCCTATAATTTTTACGTTGTCCGCCTTAACCCATAATTTGGCGCGATAAGTGCCTTCGGCAAGATATATTGTGGCAGGTTCGTCAAGATTATCCAATATATGCGTAATGTCGTCAGACGGCGACAGGTGAATAATTTTCATAAAAATACCTCCCGTTTTGTAAAAATATTATAGCACAAGTTTTTTTGTGAAACAATGTAAAAATTGCAAAATATATATTGATTTTTAAAAAATCCTATGTTATAATGTGTTCGTTAAATGATAAATAGGAACATTTGCGTTGGTTCAAAATTGTTTAAGTAAAACGATATGAGCAATAAAGGTACAAACAAGCAGCTTTCGTATGCACAGTACAGAACGGCGGATCTGCTGATTTTTCTTCTGATAATGTGCGTATGCGAAGCTATAAATGTTTTCGCCGTAAGCAGGTGGTTCCAGGGAATGACGTTTACTGTTTCTGTCATGCTCCTCGTTTCTCTCATAGTTTTTATCAGATGGGGATGGTGGGGAGTTATTTTCCCGTTTGCCGACGGATTGCTGTATTGTTGGATGAACGGCGCTATTGCCGAACAATATATTATTTATTGTATAGGCAACAGCTTTCTGGCGTTGATACCCCTGATTTTTCTGCTCGTTCCCAAAAAGAAATGGATGTCCTCCTGGTACATGACTTTGCTGTACTGCATAATCGGTTACATAGTCGTTGTGGCGGGGCGAGTTATAATATGCTTGTGTTACGGACATAACTTTGTTTATTCGCTCTACGAAAACCTTACTTTCGAATCTCTGAATGTTGTATTCGCATTCTTCGGCATACTCATTCTCCGCATGATAAACGGAATGATGGTTGACCAGAAAACTTACCTTACGGAATTGTATAAAGGCAGCAAGGTAAGACCTGCCGAAGAGGATAAGTGGGAAGGTTACACAGAACTGGACGACGAAGACCTTAGAGACCTCGCCTCGATGGACGCTTACGACGCAAAACTTTTCCGCAACGACAGGGCTGCGGACAGGTTGAAACGGCGGGACGGCGGCGAAGAGGACGGCGAGCCGCAAGAATAATTAAATCTGATTTCAAATTAACCATATAAAATACATGATATGGAGGAAGTTTAGATGGTTAAACTCAAATATGATGACTTCCTTGAATACGACGAGCTTACGGGTACTTATTATAAGTCTCCCGAGCAGTCAGTCAGGGACGAAGTCGAAAAAAACAGGGGTAAGGAGATACTCAGGTCGGTTCTGACCGACTGGCGTCTGTATCTGATGCTTGTTCCCATGGCCCTTGTTTACCTGCTCTGGAAGTACATGCCCATGTATGAACTTACCGGATGTTTCAGAAACCCCACCACGGGCGACAGGGTAAACGAGCAGGACTGGGCAGGTATAAGATACTTCGAGCAGATACTCGGAGCAAGTTCGGATCTTTCGCCGCAGTTCTGGAACGCGTTCAGAAATACGTTCATAACTGCGTTCTACGGACTTCTGTTCGGCTTCCCTACACCCATAATACTTGCGTTGTTCTTCAACGAAGTTCGTTCCAACATAGCAAGAAGTATTCTGCAGGTATGCACGTACCTTCCTAAGTTCCTTTCGACGGTTATCGTTACCACGCTTGCAATAATGCTCTTCCGTCCCGAAAGCCCCGGTATCGGCGGCGCTACGCAGACGCCCGGTCTTTTGTCCAACCTGTTCGGACTTTTCGGCGCAGATCCTCAGCTTATATCTCAGGGTCTCATAAACACGACGCAGTATTACAGGACTATTTATGTAATAACAGACTTGTGGGAGCATGCCGGTTACGACTCGATAGTCTTCTTCGCCGCGGTAATAGCCGTTTCGCCCACCTCGTACGAGGCTGCGCAAATAGACGGCGCGGGCAAGATGGCACAGATGAGATACGTCGTAATTCCCAGCATACTTTCAACTGTCGTCATAATGCTGATAATGAAGATAGGTTCGCTTCTTTCCGTAGGCTACGAAAAGATATTCCTGTTGCTCAAGAGCGGCAACTACGAAGTGGCAATGGTTGTTTCCACTTTGTCGAACAGCTGGTCGACCAATCAGGACAAGACGTATCAGGCTTATGGTATGGCGGCGGAAATGCTGAACAACTTTATCGGCATGTTGCTGGTTATCGGCGCAAACAAGATTGCCCGCGGCGCTGCAGATATATCGCTTTATTGATGGAGGGAGCGCAAGTATGAAAAGAAAAACAGAACTTTCAGAACTTATTTTCAGAATTGTCGCTTACTTCTTCCTGATAGTTTTTGCGATAATGTGCGTATATCCCCTCATATATGCCGTTTCTTCGGCAATGAGCGGCATGGACGCGGTGGATCAGGGCTCTGTGGTACTCTTCCCCGTAGACTTCCAGATAAGCGCATTTAAATTCGTCGTTGTAGACTCCAAATTCTGGATTAACTATTCCAACACGCTGTTTGTTACCTTCGTAGGTACGATTTGGGCTTTGGGTTATTCGATACTTGGCGGTTACGCTCTTTCAAAAAAGAGATTGCTCGGCAGACACGGCTGGAACTTCTTCCTCGTCTTCACGATGTGGTTCTCGGCAGGTATCGTTCCTCAGTACCTCAACTATCAGAATACGGCGGTAATATTCGCAGGCGCAGGCATAACCGACCTCAAATGGCTCGTCGTTATCGCGATGGGTATGAATGCGACCAACATCATACTTCTCCGTAACTCCTTCGAAGGCGTGCCTTCCGAAATCGAAGAAGCAGCCCGCATAGACGGCGCTACCGAAATGCAGGTGCTTTTCAAAGTATATATCCCCATGAGCAAGGCAACCATTGCAACGGTTGCGCTCTTCTTCGGAATTTCCCGTTGGAACGGCTACTTCTGGGCATATAAGGTTATGGGCGAAGATCAGAAATATTCCTGGCCCGTACAGGTTTATATCCGCGACTTCATCGAAGAGTGGACGCAGCTGACAGACAGCAGCCGCTACAATCCTTCGGAAGACAGTACCAGATGGGAAGGTATCCTCGAAAGTTATACTTCCACAGGTGCGTTCTCGCCCGTTTCTGCAGTGTATGCGATGGTTGTATGCGCAATAATTCCAATATTGGTAATTTATCCCTTCATCCAGAAATATTTCGCCAAGGGCGTAAATATGGGCGGCGTCAAGGAATAATTAAAACCAGACGGTTGATCCGGATGTTATTCCGAATTAAATATAAAACCAAATAATAAAAATATAAGGAGAAATCAATGAACAAGACAAAGAAAATTGCCGTAGCAGCGGTAACGCTCGTTATGGCAGGTAGCATGGCTGTTTCTCTTACTGCGTGCGGCAATGTTGGTTCGGGCAACGGCGGCGGCAATGCTGTTGCTGGTGGTTCCTGGAACACTGCACCCAGCGCAGGTGCAGTTGCATTTGCAACATTACTTAAGAACGAATACGGCCTTGCGGACAGAATATCCAGCAACGCAGCTGGTTGGACAAGAGCAAGCCAGTACTGGGGTTGGCTTAAGGGTGAAGAAGGCGAAGTTTCTGCAGAAGGCGCTAACCTTCAGTACACCGATAACACTCAGATCGGCATAGCTATAGGTCATAACAGTGCTCAAACCGCAGCTTTCTATGATACCATCACCGGTAGCGTAACTCTTCCCGGCGGCTACAGTGCGGCTACAGATAAGATTAAGCCTGCATTCCAAGCAATAAGCGAAGCGCTCGATGTTACGTTCGTAGACGGCGGTTACACCGGTAAGTCTACCTCCGCAAACCTCGGCGATCTCAAAACTACCAACAAGTGGGGCACTTCGGTTGACGTCTGCACGACCGACCTTTCGGTTGCAGTATCTTCTGCAAACAACGCCGGCGATATCCTCAACCTCGGCGAGTACCTCGATCAGATGCCCAACTTCAAGTCCTTCCTTGAAGCTAACCCCATCGTATATCTTTCCCTCCTTCAGAGCGGTATGTCCCAGGATGGCACCGGCAGAAAGATTTACGTTGCACCTTACTTCGATGGTAACGACGATATCGAAAGATATTGCCTCATCCGTCAGGACTGGGTAGTTGACCTTCTCGACAAGACCCTCTCTTCCGACGGCGCAACGTTCAGCAGCGCATGCGCAACAACGACTTCTGCAGGCGGCTACATGGGTACCAGCGGTACTTACTCCGTAGAAACGACTGTCGAAGGCAGCACGAGCGGCGCAACGTTTACCCTCACCAAGGACTACGATGCAGCAAAGGCTGCAGCAGCTGATACTTCTACCGAACTCGGCGCTGCATACAACGCAATCGCAGGCGAAGCTTATGCAGGCGAAAGCGGCAACATCGTTGACATTATGAACGCAGCACTTGCTGAAAATGCTGGTGCAACCGGCAAGCAGCTCGCTACCCTCTACAGAGCATATATCGACGTAGCTTACAAGAACGGCGACGCTAAGGCTTATACCACCCGTTCCGACCTCTTCAACGGCTACAGCGCAGCTTGGGACGTTGACGACCTCGTAGCTATGCTTCGTATCGTTAAGACCAACGCAACCAACCTCGGTCTTGCCGCTGATACCGTAATTACCGGTATATTCCCTCGTGATAACACCAACGACAGAACTCCCGATATCGTTCGTCTTGCTTGCCAGCTTTACGGCGAAAGAGGTGCAGATTCCCGTTACGAATACACCTACATCGATGCAAACAACCAGCTTCAGGACGCACGTGCAAACGCAACGTTCTACCAGGCTCTTGAAAACTTTGCGCTTCTTGCAAAGGAAGGTCTCGTTGCAGAATACGTTCAGCCCAACGGCACGGTCGGCAACGTTTCCGGTTCTGACCTCAAGGGTAACTGCAAAGACAAAGCCGGCACAGGCTTCATGATGTACGACTACTCGCAGACTCAGACGACTCAGATGTTTGACCTGTCTGCCAGCGATGACTATCTGTTTGCTCCCGTAAGCACTCCTGTATCCCGCTGGGATGATAACAGCGACGGCGTTAAGGATACAATAATGAGATTTACCGAATCCTGGCGTTCAACCAAGACCTCCGGTCTCGCAGTTGCTGCAAGCGTTAAGAACGATCCCAACAAGCTCAATGCAGTTCTTACATTCATTGACTACCTGTTCTCTAACGATGGTCAGATTCTTTCAACGTTCGGCATTCAGTCTACCAACGGCAACGTTAACCCCAACGGCACTTGGTATGGCACAAAGGTAACGAATGTTAGCATCGATACCGTTGCTGAAAAGGTCGGCGGACAGTATGTTGTAAAGGATGAATATAAGTCTCAGTACTTCACTTTCAACAACGAACTTTACACCGGTACACTTTACAAGGGCGAAATGACGCCTACGATTACCACCGAAATGTATGAAAGCTTCGTAGCTAGCGATGGCGTAAATGCAACATTCTCGGCACGCGGCAACTTCACGAACTATGCTCGTAAAGTACTTGGTACAACCCTTCCCATGGGCGTCAAGGATCAGTCGTTCGAGAACCAGTGCACGGCAGCAGAAGCAGCAGCAGAAGCTACTAAGGTTTCCGTAAGCCTTGCAAACGGCACGATTAAGCATCCTTCGCTTATACCCGGAGAAAATCCTTGGTACACAGTAGTTCCTACGGGTCTTCCTCTCGACAACGTTGAACAGGGCGTAATCGACAATGCAAATCAGCAGGACCTCAAGGGTATGACCGGTACGAAGCTCACCGACTCCAAGAACTTCTACTCGATCTTCCACTGGATTATCTTCAAGGGTTACACCGGAACTTACAGCCAGCAGGGTGTCGAAATAACGCTCGGCTAATTGTAACCGAACTATAAGTTGTAGTTAATTAACAGTTTGCGTGCGCCCGCGCTTATGGCGCGGGCGCATACAAAAAAATTTGGGGGAGTTATAATGAAAACTCAAATGAAATTTCAAAAGATAATGTGCCTTTTAATGATTATCCTTGGCGCATTGTCGGCAGTATATTGCTTTATATACTGTTCTGCAGGTCTTGGTGCGATAGGCGGAACGCTCAACCAGGACGGAAGCACATATGAAGGCGTGATTGGCGGTCAGCCGGTTGCTATGCCTGAAGCCACAATTTATCAAGATGTTCAGCCTTTTAATGATTTATTGCTTATACTTTCAATAGTAATTATACTTTGCGGCGTTCTTTTGTATATAACCGCAACCAATAAAAGAAGAAATTATTATATCTCGAACTATGTGGCAATCGGTATTGTCAGCATAGCGAATATTGCAATATCTATATATATTCTTATTCAAAATACTGTATTCTACACCAGATTCCTCGATATTATAGCAGATCCCACATATTACGACAGGCTGTTTGCTATCATCGGAAAGAAAAATATAGTATGTACTGCAGCTACATGGAATTTTGAGCTGGGTTATGTACTCTATCCTATCATAATACTTGCATCTCTTGCACTTATTGCAAACCTCGTATGGAAGGTTATGCTTATGCGCGGTGAAAAGAAACTGCTCGAAAATAGTGCTGTAAAGGAGGGTGCCTGAATATGAAAAAAAATGTTAAGACTAACCCTGTAATCAGCAATGACCTGATGCGCTATAGCAAGAATAAAATGGCAGGTAACCTTGCCATACTCGGTATAGTTTTCAATTGCTTATACTTTATGTTTATGTATAAGCAGGTATGCGGCATTAAGACTGTATATACCGACGGTTCTACCGTTTATTCATTTATCCACGGAGCATCGGTTATAATCAATCTTCTCGTGTTGCTCGTCGCTTTCCTTACATCTGAAAGAATTAAGAATTACGACAAGCGCTTCTCTTATGTAGCCTTCGGACTTGCGGTTATTCAGATAATCAGAATTTTCATATATCCTCTTACGTCTTATACAAAGTTGTACAAGAAGGGTATATCCGGCACGGTTCAGCTCACTGACAGCGGAATGTTTGTCCTGTTCATAGCTTTCCTGTGTCTATCGGCTGCATGCTTCATAGTTGCCGGCGTGTTTGGTTATCTTAAGGCAACCAAGCTTCAGAAGTTCGTCAAAGACGTCGATGAAGGCAACGTAGATCTTGAAGCGGCTCTCAAAGAAGAAGCTGCCGAGGATACACTCACAGGAGGTGAAGCAAATGCCTAACGTAAGTTTGGAACATATCGAAAAGATATATGACGGCGGAGTTCAGGCCGTATGGGATTTCAACCTCGACATTGCGGACGGCGAATTCATAGTACTCGTCGGACCCTCGGGTTGCGGTAAATCGACTACTTTAAGAATGGTGGCAGGTCTTGAAGACATTACGAGCGGCAAGCTTGTAATTGACGGAAAAGATTGCACTCGTCTTCCTCCCAAGGACAGAGATATAGCGATGGTTTTCCAGAACTATGCTCTCTACGGACACATGACAATTTACGAAAACATGGCGTTCTCGCTTGTTCTTCGTAAAGAGAATAAAGAAGTAATACACAGAAAAGTAATGGCTGCTGCAGAGATACTCGACCTCAAAACGCAGCTCAATAAAAAACCCAAGCAGCTCTCCGGCGGTCAGCGTCAGCGTGTTGCAATGGGTCGTGCGATAGTAAGAAATCCCAAGGTTTTCCTCTTCGACGAACCTTTGTCCAACCTCGATGCGAAGTTGCGCGGTTCAATGAGACGCGAGATAATGCTTCTTCATAAAAAGCTCAATGCTACTATGATGTACGTTACTCACGATCAGACCGAAGCTCTTACCCTTGCCGACAGAATAGTCTGCATGTCAATGGGACACGTTCAGCAGATAGGCAAACCCATCGAACTTTACGAAACCCCTGCTAACACCTTCGTAGCAACGTTCATCGGTCTCCCCCCCATGAATATGTTTGAAGGAAAAGTGGAAGGCGGCAAGTTCGTCTGCGATCTGTTTGAGTACAAGCTTACTGAAGAACAGCAAGTTCTTTTGAAAGATTATGACGGTAAAGAAGTTATTCTCGGCGTAAGACCTGAAAACTTCACAATGAGCGGCAACATACCATTCACCGTAACGAACAATGAAAACCTCGGAATGAACACCCTTATACACGGAAAGATATGCGGCGTAAAACAGGTTGTTTATAAAATTCCCAAGTGGACGGACTACAAGTACGGCGATGAAATTAAAGTTGGTTTCGACAGCGAAAAGATGCATTTCTTCGATAAAGAAACTACTAACGCTATAAGATAAGGGAGGTTTATTATGTCAGAAAACGAACAGATTGTAGCGACTAACCCTGAAGAAAATAAACCTTCAGCATTATCAAAAGTAGGCGCAGGAATAAAGGAATGGTTCCGTAAGAGAATGGTTGCCATCAAGCGCAAACCTCAGAACATAGGCTTTGTCTTCTTGTTCATAGTAACGGTATTCAACCTTCTTTCTCTTGCAATTTATTCCGAACTGATAGTCTATTACGGCGAAGAAATCGAGTGGGTAGGTCTGATGGTATTCGTAAATACCCTTCTTTCCATACTCGTACTCGTAGCTTACCTCAACTCCTTCCCCAAGCTCAAACCCATTAACAGTAAAGTCGTTGTTACAATGGAAGAGTCGGGAGTAAAGATGCATGTCAACCTCATGATGCTTGCCGTAACGCTCGCTATGATAATTATAATGATCGTTTGCGAAGTGTTCTACTTCATACTTATGAAGGAAGGTTATCAGGTTAACTACATTGATAACAATGCGAACATTCCTGAAGCTACGAAGTTGTTTGAATCTTCGTTTACGCTCACTATTACCCACATCATACTGCTTGGCGTTTCGTTGGTGCTTATCCTTACGATGCCTCTCTACAGAAAGTTGATAATGAAGGTAGATACGAGCATCAAGCTGGAATCCGCAACGGAAAACATGCAGCAAATCGATCTGCAGGATTAATTCAAGTTTATTTATAATTGAAAATAACCGGCAATGATGAATTGTCGGTTATTTAACTAAAAAGGTAAAATGTCAAAAAAGAAAAAGAAAAACAAGGAAACAACAATCGAAAATTATTACGACCTCAAGGTCGATAAAGTCGATGAACTTGTTTATATTTTAAAAAACGATCAGGCGCCCGACGACGGCAAAAAGGTTTCCTATGACGTCAAGGATTGCATAGGAAGCGAAGCTGCCGGGCAGGGCGAGGAGAAGGAATATGCCTCCAAATCATCCGGAGGCAAGCAATTTAACCCTTACAAGCTCGACAGACTTTCAAGAGTGCCCACATGGATTAAAGCACTCGTGATAAAATTCTGGTTTGCGGGCATGGTGTGTTACATCATCGGCATGGGTTTAGGTTCGATAATCACAAACGATGAGAACAGAATTATTCTGACGGGCGTAGTTCTCGGCATAGTTGTTGACGTTCTCGTAAATCCCGCCATGCGTTATTTCCAGTCCAGCGACAATGAATACGACGCATATATGATGTTCCCGTTCCCGTTTAAAAAATACTGGACTTTTCTTACAAACGTAATCTATTACGTGGCGGTATCGTTCGTCGTTACCTACATGTATCAAGGAATTAATTTGCTTATAGACGTTATAAACGGAACCGCGGCGTCGAGTAACATCAACGTCGGCGTCGAGCCGCTTTTGTACGGCGTGTTCACTGTGATAGCCGATATGGCGTTTATAGGCATAAAGGATTTAATCGTTTATCTCGTTAAAAAGAAAAAAGCCAAAAAGGCGGAGGAAAACAATTATGTTTAAATTGCTGTTCGTATCTGGCACGTCCGCGTGCTTTGAACTCGATAACAAGGTACCTTATTACAGCCCCGAAAAATATACCGTTACACTGAACGGCAAAGCGGTTGAAGAAAAAGATACCAACGTCTTTTCGCTCTTCAATCTCACACCCGACACCGAATATACCGTAGCGGTATCCTCGGACAAATCGTCTTTGACTTTCAGAACGCTTAAGGAAAGCGGCACAGTCAACGTAAAAGATCTGGGCGCAAAAGGCGACGGCAAAACGGACGATACGTACTATGTGCAGATGGCTATCGACAGCTGCCCCAAGGGCGGCAGGGTAATAGTGCCAGAAGGCAGCTACTATATAAGACCCATAGTGCTTGCGAGCGACATCACCGTCGAACTCTGCAAGGGCGCAGAGCTTTTGGGCGACATAGTAGAGGAACATTATCCCTATGTTCCCGCAAAAATCGAACACGGCGACGGCACGGAAGAAATTCTGGCAACTTGGGAAGGCAATCCTCATCCCTGCCATCAGTCGTTCGTTTCGGCATACAAACAGCGCAACATAATGATTGTCGGCGAAGGCACGATAAACGGCAACGCAGACAAATCCACATGGTGGGACAGACCCAAGGGAAGAGAGGTCGCCCGCCCCAGACTTGTAACTTTGAATAAGTGCGAAAACGTCGTCTTCCACGGCGTAACCTGCAAAAATTCGGCGGCATGGAACCTGCATCCCTTCTTCTCTAAGAATTTAGGCTTCTTCGACCTGCGCGTTCAGAACCCTTATACGGGTCCCAACACAGACGGTCTTGACCCCGAAAGCTGCGACAAAGTGGATATTGTCGGCTGCGTGTTCTCCGTCGGCGACGACTGCGTAGCGGTAAAGGCAGGCAAGATTTACATGGGCTCCAAGTATAAGACGCCCGCAAGCCGCCACACGATACGCAACGACCTCTTCAAGGACGGACACGGCGCAATCGTTCTTGGCAGCGAAATTTCGGGCGGCGTCAGAGATTTAACCGTTTGCCAGTGCCTGTTCAGACATACCGACAGAGGTCTGCGCATAAAGTCCAGAAGGGGCAGAGGCAAGGATTCCATAATCGACGGCGTACTCTTTGAAAATATAAAGATGGAAAACGTTATAACGCCTCTTGTGCTGAACATGTACTATTTCTGCGATCCCGACGGACATACCGAATACGTCTGGTCGCGTGAAAAGCACCCTGTAGGCGACGATACGCCTTATATGGGCAAGTTCACTTTCAAGGACATCGAATGCACCGATTGCGAGTGCATGTGCGCTTATTTCGACGGTCTTGTTGAACAGCCAGTAAAGGAAATCACGCTCGAAAACGTTTCTTTCTCCTTCAAGAAGGACGCAAAGCCCTTCAAACCCGCAATGCTCGAGTTTGTGCGCGAATACTGCAAGGAAGGGCTTTATATCGACAACGTAGAAAAAGTTACGCTCAAAAACGTTAAGTTTGAGGGCGTGGAAGGACCTGAAATAATCAACAAGAATTGCGGTAAACTCATAGTCGAATAAAATTCCGGAGGCAATATGGATTACAGCATAATTGATAAGTATATCGACAGACTTATACAAGATACCAAACCCGAAGCTCCCATTTGGAACATAGAAAACATCAGGCACGGCAAAGCTCCCGCATGGAACTATATCGACGGCTGCATGATGACTTCGCTGTATACCATCTATAAGCTGACGGGCGACAAGAAATATCTCGATTTCATCGATAAATTTGTCGATTACTATGTGTTTGAGGACGGCTCTATACGCGGCTACGACCTTGAAACCTACAATCTGGACAACCTCAACGAGGGCAGAATTCTCTTCGACTTGTACGCTGAAACGGGCAAGGAAAAGTACAACAAGGCGATAGAACTCCTTCACAGACAGATATGCGGTCAGCCGAGAATAGCCATAGGTAACTTCTGGCACAAAAAAATTTATCCCGACCAGGTCTGGCTGGACGGACTTTATATGGCGCAGGTATTCTACTGCCGCTATATAGGAGAGAGGGGCGACGGCGACTATTCCGACCTCGTAAGACAGTTTACAAACGTATACGAAAACATGTACGACGGCACGAAGAGGCTGTATTATCACGGCTGGGACTACTCGAAAAAGGCGTTCTGGGCGGATAAAAAGACGGGACTCAGCAAGTCGTTCTGGCTGCGCGCCGACGGCTGGTATACCGTAGGTCTCGTCGACGCGATAGGCTATATCAAATCGCCCGCCGCAAAGGAAGCGCTCACGCGCATTTTCCGCACGACGATAGAGGGACTTGAACAGTACATCGACCGCGACGGACACATGTTTTATCAGGTTATAGATAAAATGGGCGCAGAGGGCAACTACCTCGAAACGTCAGGCTCTGCAATGATTGCGTATGCGATGATGAAGGGCGCAAGGCTGGGACTTGTGGACGAGCGTTTTGCCGCCATAGGCAAGAGCATTTTCGACGGAATTTGCTCACGCTATCTCACCGAGAGCGACGGCAAATTAAATCTGGGCGGCATCTGCCTTGTGGCAGGTCTCGGACCTGAAAACAACCGCCGCCGCGACGGTACTTTCGAATACTACATTTCCGAACCCGTCGTCGAAAACGACGCCAAGGGTACGGGACCGTTCGTCATGGCATATACCGAGGTCAAACAGCAGAAAGTTTAAAAAAATAAGGCAAAAATGTGCTAAAAAAGCCCCGCTGAACTTTAAGTTCAGCGGGGCTTTTAAATTCGATTAATTCAGGCGAGAAACAGCCTGCCCGTAACGAGGAGATACAAGATGTCAAGCAAACACAGTATCCAGCCCCAGCCGATAAAGAGGAAGAGCAGAAATACTATGAGGTGCAGCGGGCTGCGCGTGCGCAAAAGTACGCCCAGCCTTACGAGGCATTCGCAGCACCATCCGATTACGGGAATTATCAAAAGCAGCACCTGCACGGCGCGGCTTTGCGAGTAAAACCATCTGTCGAAGTCCAAAATTTACCTCTTTTAAAGTATTTGCCTTTGCGGCAAACGCGATTACTGCAGAAGAAGTTTCTTGAAAAGAAGTACCCAGATGAGGTCAATCCAGCCGAATATAATACCGAATACGGTAACGAGGATACTTACAATAAGTCTTATAAGACCGCCTTTCTTGAGGAATGTAGACCATCTTACAAAGATTTCCACAATCCAGTTAACGCCGGGGATGAGCAGCAGGATTATCTGAACCAAGCGGCTCTGTCTGTTGAACCAAGTCATTTTCACGTCTCCTTATTTTTATAAATTGAAAGAAACGAATTCTGCGGTTTGCCGCGCGTATTACATTATATTCGCGGCAGGCGGAAAACATTCTCACGCTAATATTATATCACACATTTGCATGATGTCAAAGTTTTTATAAAAATTTATGTAAGTTAGTTTATTTTGTCAAATGTCGGCATTCGCCCAGGCAATTTCCTTCAAAATCTTTAAAGGTGAAAAGTCCGTTTTCGTAAAGGATATATCCGTGTCTGCTGCCTTCCTTCGGCAGGGATATTGAGCCTGGATTGAGGTGCAGAAACCCGTTGCCTTCGACTGCGTTCATGGGAACGTGAGTGTGTCCCGTAAGGTAAACTTCGCCGCGCGAAAGGGCGGGTACGGGTCTGTGTCCGTGCGATAAGTGAAATGTTATGCCGTCGGCAAATACGGAGGCATAGTCGGAAGATACGTTGAAGGGCAGCACCATCTGGTCGACTTCGCTGTCGCAGTTGCCCCTGACGCATATAATTTTGTCCGCTAAGGGCGTAAGAAGAGAAACGACTTCCTTTGGCGCATATCCGTCGGGCAGAGGATTTCTCGGTCCGTGGTAGAGTATGTCGCCGAGCAGCAGAAACTTTTCTGCCTTTTCGTCTTCAAATGCCTTTGCCAGCTTTTCGCACCAGAATGCAGAACCGTGTATGTCGGAAGCTATTATAAATTTCATTTTAAAATTTCTCCTAATTTTTTAATTACGCCGTATTGCGCGTTGGAAGGTATCTCTTCGCCTATTTTCTGTTTGAGGAGGGGAAACGCGTTGGAGGTTACGTAAGCCTTTCCCGCGGCGCACAGCATCTCGTAATCGTTCATGTGGTCGCCGAAAGCAACGCTCTCATCCCTATCGATGCCGAAGTAGTGTAAAAGCGCATTAAACGCCCTGCCTTTGTTGGCGCAGGGGGCGGAAACGTCCAGCCAGTCGTAGCCCGAAATCATCGTGCGCAAACCTTTTATGAGGGGCGGAAGAATTATTCCGCCGTGTTCGGCGCACGGCTTGCTGTCCCAGACGGAAATTTTCATCACCTGCTCGTTTTGCGCAACTTTGAAAAGGTCGTCAACTTTTTTTGCGGAAGAGTAGGAGCGCAACAGCGTTTGGACAAACTGCGGATAGTCGCTGCTGTAATATGCGCAGTCCGCGCAGGAAAGCAGGGGATATAATCCTTGCTGTTCATTAATAATTCCCAGGGCGTATGTAACGCCTTCGGCGGGGGTGGGGTCGGTAAAAATAATTTTTCCGTCTGCCCAGGCTATGCCGCCGTTTTCGGCTATAATTGCAATTTTGTCCAGAACGGGAGCAAACAATTTTTTGAGGTTGGGCAGCTGTCTGCCGCTTGCGGGCGCAAATACCATGCCGCGCTCTTTCATTATCGCGATATATCCGAATGTCTCGGGCGGAATTATCTTGTCGGGCGGAAGGAGAGTTCCGTCCAGGTCGCTTGCAATAAATTTAATCATGCTTAAATTTTATCATAACGCCGCAATTTAGGCAAGCGGACCGAACAGCCTGAACGCCTTTGCCGCCCATCTTTTTGGCTTTACATCGAAAGGCGAAGAAAGCCTCAGGCACTCTGTGAAGTCGTCGGCGACGTCGCGCGTTATGCCGCCTTTGAACAGCGCGCCGCATTCGCTGTTCAGCCACATAGAGCGAAAATCGAGGTTATAGCTTCCCAAAAAGCAGTCGTCGTCGCATATCACCGCCTTTGCGTGCATGAACCCAGGGGTGTAAACGTATATGTCCGCGCCGCGCTCTTTAAGTCGCGCGGCGCAGTCGCACGTCAGCGCGTAAGCCGCCTTTTTGTCGGGTACGGCGGGTATTATAATCTTTACGTCCGCGCCGCGCCTTACGGCGTCTTCAAAGGCTGCAAAAAGCCGTTCGTCGAGGCATAGGTAGGGGGTAAACGCCCAAACGCGCCTTTCTGCGGCGTAAATCGCGCGCGCAATCGCCGCGCTTCCCCGCCCCGTATGCTCGGGCGGACAGTCGCACGTGGGAATGATTTTATCTCCCGCGCTCGGCGGAAGAACGCACTCTCTGTCGCCCTCCCAGCATGATAAAAACAGCTCGTTGAAAAAGGTTGCCGCGCTTCCGTCCGTGCGGAAGGCGCAGTCCTTCCACTTGCCGTGAGGACGGGTGATGTCGGCATATTCGTCGGCTATGTTTATTCCGCCCGAAAAAGCTATAGCGCCGTCTATTACGGCAATTTTTTTGTGGTCGCGGTAGTTGAGCCTTGAAAGGGGCGGGGGAAACAGTCCGTTAAAAATTTTAATTCCCGCGCCCGCCCTGCGCAGCGCTCTGAACTTTTTTTTGGGCAGCCTGAGCGCGCAGCCCAGCGCGTCGGCGATAATTCTGACTTCGACGCCCCGCTTCAGAGCGTCGGTCAGCAGTGCGTACAGTCTGCCGAAAATCTGTCCGTCGGAAAAGATGTAAAATTCAAGGTAAATGCTCTCTTTCGCACCCTCCACGGCGGCGAAAAGGTCGTCGAAAAACTCGCTTCCGTCGGGATAATATCGGCAGTTGCCTCGCGCTTCGCCGCTCACTTCAAGGTGTCCCCAGTCGGGCTTTTTTCTGAGGGCGGAGGCAAAATAGAGCGCCGCGCCCACGAGGGGCAGGGCGGCTATTAAAAACAGCCTGCCGCAGCGGTATTCGGCGGGATGATTACTGCTCATCGCCCGAAGCGCAGCAGCGGAGGAGAGTATGAAAGTGCCTGCCGCCGCCGCGCCTACCGAAAGTACGGAAGGCAGATATATGCAAAGAAGTATAATGCACGCAATATATGCCGCGAGCAATAAAAAGCTGATGAACAGACGGGAAAAAACAAAACTGAAAAAACCGCGCATAACCTTAAGGTCTGCGCGGCTGAAAGCGTTTATATGTCAGAGAATAAGTTTGAAGACGGTCATTTTGCTATCGTGCGACACATCTGCAAGTTTTGCCGAAAGCACGGCTGCGGCGTCGAAGTCGGAAAGTATTTCCTTGTCTAAAACGTCGAGGTCTATAGCGCCGTGAAGTATCATGTTTATAGCCGACTCGGTGTAGCAGTATCCGTCGGTTACGGTAAACACGCGGATGTTGTGCCTGAAAAGGGGTATGGAGTCGAGCTTGAAGCGCAGCGACGACATTCCCTCTAAAACGAGCGTCTTGTCTCTCGCCAGCACGCGGGAGGCTATGTCGGGGTTGATTTTGGAGCAGGAAATATAGATTGCGGCGTCGCAATTTATACCGCTCGTCGCTTCGGCTATGTTGGCGTCCAGATCGTCGTCGTAAAGGATGGAATAGAATACGCCCGATTTTCTCAGCCTTTCCAGACCTTCGGGGTTGTCGTCGATGACGACGGGTACGAGCTTATGGTACATCGCCACCTGAGCGAGAATGTATGCCATCGTGTTTCCGCCGACGATTGCCACTCTGCTGCCCGCAGACAGATTTAATTTATCGTAAATATTTTCTGCAAAAGCAACATGTTCTATGCAAAGCGCCTGCAAATCGTCTATTTCGTCGGGCAAAACGGCAACTCTTCTGTAATCGCACACGACGAAATCGCGCAAAAAGCCGTCGAAGTCCAGCCCCGCAATCTGAACGTGTTCGCATTCTTCGAAGTCGCCGCGCTTGCAGTGCATGCACTTACCGCACGGACGGGTGCCTTCAATGAACACGCGCGCGCCCTTTTCAATGCCGTAAACCTTGTCCCCGCATTCGGTAACAATGCCCACGGCAAATCTTCCCGCCGTCTTGGGATAGGCGACGGGCAGCTCGCCAGCATAGCACAAAGCGTCGTAATTGCTGGCTAAAACGTAGCTTACTTTAACTTTAACTTGGTCGGGAAGAAGGGTAAGTTCGCTCTGCGGCTTTCTCACCAACATCTTGGGACCGGCTAAAATCCAATTATCCATACACGCATATTATACGCCAAGCGGGCGAGTAAATCAACCCATTTGCCCGAAAAAGCTCAAAATTACTTAATTTGAGTGGCTAATGTAAAAAATTTTATTTGAAGCGGAAAATTAATTGACTTGAAGAATTTTTTTATATATAATAGTTTAGCATTACAAGAAATAACAGCGAGGTGAGATAAATGAAGCCCGAAATACATCCCGATTATCATGAAGTGACGGTTGTATGCGCTTGCGGCGCAACGTTCAAAACTGGCACCACGAAGAAAGGTGATACGCTCAAGGTAGATATTTGCAGCAAGTGCCATCCCTTCTTTACCGGCAAGCAGAAGCTCGTGGACACCGGCGGTCGTGTAGACAAGTTTAAGAAAAGATACAATATTTAACAAAAAACCTCGGCTTCAAACTTCATTTGAAGCCCTTTTTTGTATGCGCGCGCATGCGCCCGCATGATGCGCGACTTAATGAATATAATATAGAAGAAAATGTCGGATAAAGCTAAAAAGTGTAAATTGAATATTACTTCCGTCGGCGGGCAAGCCGTTCTGGAAGGCGTTATGATGCAGGGCAAAACGTCATACTGCACCGCTGTTCGCGATACCGAGGGTGCCGTTCAGGTCGAAAGGCTGCGCCTCAACTCCTCGCCGTCGGTTCAGAAGGCGGCAAAGATACCCTTCGTCAGGGGCGTGGTAAACATGTTTTCTTCGCTCGTGCGCGGCACGCGCGCTCTTATGCGCAGCGCGCAGGTGTACGGCGAAGACGAGGAAGAGCCGGGAAGGCTTCAGCGCTGGTTCGCCGAAAAATTCAAAAAGGACTTAACGCAGGTTATGTCCCTGTTTTCGGTCGTGCTGGGCGCAGTTCTCGCCGTGGTTCTGTTCATATTCCTGCCCAACCTCGCGGTAAACGGACTTTCCGAGCTTTTCCCTTCGTTTGCGGGAACAGTGTGGGAATACGTCGTGCTGGGCGCGGTCAAACTTGTAATTTTTCTCGCTTACCTCGCCCTCATACTTCTTCTTAAGGACATAAGGCGCCTTTACGCCTATCACGGCGCAGAGCATAAGACCATAAACTGCTACGAAAAAGGTCTGCCGCTCACGCCCGAAAACGTCGCTTCCTGCTCGCGCATTCACGACAGGTGCGGCACGTCCTTCCTGTTCATAGTTTTAATTGTCAACATAGTAATAATTTCCCTCGTTTACTGGGCAATCGGTCTGCAGAACATTTCTAACGGCGCGCTTCGCTTCCTTGCAAGGCTGGGCGTCGAAATAGTGCTTCTGCCCGTAATCGCGGGCGTCGGTTACGAAGTTTTAAAACTTCTCGCAAAATTCCACGGACCCGTGTCAAAAGTAATCAAATCGCCCGGCATGCTTCTTCAGAAAACGCTCACGACGCGCGAACCCGACCTCGAGATGATAGAGGTGGCAATCGCCGCGTTCAATGCGGCAATGGAAATGGACGCCGACCCCGAACTGCCCGAAACTCGCTTCGTTACGGGCGGAATACTTCCCGAAATGCTTGCGGAAACCAAAAAACAGTTTGCCGAAGCTCAGGTCGACGAGAGCGACGCCGAGTGGATATATTCCATAGTTCTGGGCATTAACCGCAGCGAACTGGAAAATTCTTCGCGCGTAATCAAGCCCAGCGAGGCTAAAAAGATAGACGAAATATCCAAAAAGCGTCTGGCGGGCAGACCGCTCTGGTACGTGATAGGCGACACCGAATTTTACGGCTGCACGATAAAGGTGGACGAGCGCGTGCTTATTCCCCGTCCCGAAACGGAAATTCTTGCAGAAAACGCCGTCCGCACGGTGGAAGACGGCGACAAAGTGCTAGACTTATGCACGGGCAGCGGCTGCATAGCCATCGCAATCGCAAAAAATTGCAAGGCGAAAAAAGTTCAGGTTACCGCGGCGGACGTCTCGGATGCGGCTATAATGCTGGCAAGAGAAAACGCCAATCTCAACTCTGTGGACGTCGAGTTCGTGCAGAGCGACATGTTTTCCAAGGTTCACGGCAGGTTCAACCTCATCGTGTGCAATCCTCCTTATATAAAGAGCGGCGATATTGCCGGGTTACAGAAGGAAGTGCGCGACTATGAACCGCGCGTTGCCCTCGACGGCGGCGAGGACGGACTTGATTTCTATCGCAGACTTTCCAAGGAAATTTCCCGCTATATCGCAAAGGGCGGCATGCTCATTCTGGAGTGCGGCGAAGGTCAGGCGGAAGATATTTTAAAAATGTTTGAAAAGCGCGATTACGCAATGGTCGTCAAGGACTATGCGGGCGTAGACAGGATACTCAAAATAGCCTTCTGACCGCGCGAAAACACGGTAAAAAGGCAATAATTTATGGCTGACACATTTATTTCAAAACTTCAGGATATACACCGCAAGTATCTTAATTTATCCCAAAAACTTGCAGATGCGGAAGTTATCGCCGACCCTGCCGAGTGGGCGAAACTTGCCAAAGAACAGTCGGAAGTGGAAGAGCCTGCGGTAAAATACGGCGAATACCTCGAAACCGAGCGACAGATGAACGAGGCGCAGAAAGCGGCGGAAGAGGAAACGGACGCCGAAATGAAGGCGCTTCTTTCGGACGAAGTTTATTCTTGCAGGCGCAGACTGGAAGATTTGCGCGAAGAGCTTAAAATACTTCTTCTGCCCAAGGATAAAAACGACGACCGCAACTGCATCGTCGAAATCCGCGCGGGCGCGGGCGGCGAGGAGGCGGCTCTCTTTGCGGCCATGCTGTACGAAATGTATGCCCGCTATTGCGACCGCCACCGCCTTAAGGTTGAGGGAGTGGATTGCAGCCGCACCGAACTCGGCGGCATAAAGGAAGCCGTTTTAAATGTTTCGGGCAAGCAGGCTTATAAACAGCTCAAGTTCGAAAGCGGCGTTCACCGCGTGCAGCGTGTTCCCGAAACCGAATCTCAGGGCAGGGTGCATACCTCGACGGCTACAGTCGCCGTTCTTCCCGAGGCGGAGGACGTCGAAGTGGAGATAAAGCCCGAGGACATAAGGGTGGACGTTTATCGTTCGTCGGGCGCGGGCGGACAAAAGGTCAATAAGACCGAAACCGCCATAAGAATTACGCACTTTCCCACGGGAATAGTAGTAACCTGTCAGGACGAGCGCAGTCAGCTCAAAAACAAAGACAAGGCGTTCAAGGTGCTTCGCACCCGCCTTTACGATTACTATAACGGGCGCAGCCAGTCCGAACAGGACGCGCGCAGAAAGAGCCTCGTCGGCAGGGGCGACCGTTCGGAAAGAATACGCACCTACAACTTCCCTCAGGGCAGGGTTACCGACCACAGAATAGGTCTGTCGCTCTACTCTATAGATACATTTATGCTGGGCGACATGGACGAAATGGTTAACGCCCTGCAGGTTGCCGAAAGGGAAGCGTTGCTTGCGGAAGGCAACTGATTGCGTGCGATAGGGGGGAATGATGAAAAGAAACCAGTCGGGCGAAGATTACCTCGAGGCAATACTGCTCCTTTCAAGGGAGATTGAATTTGTTCATCGCATAGACGTCGCGCGCAGAATGAACGTTTCTCAGCCCGCCGTTCAGAAAGCTATTAACATTCTGATAAACGGCGGATATATCCGCACGGACGGCATGCACATATACTTTACAGACAGGGGCAAAGAGTATGCCGAAAGCGTTTATGCCCGCCACTGCACCATACGTAGATTTCTAAGTATGCACGGCGTGAGCGAGCAGACAGCCGATGCCGACGCGTGCGAAATAGAGCATGTCATATCCGAGGAAACCTTCCTCATGATGAAAAATTATATATCCGCGGCTCAGGTCGATAAAGACGGCGACTGACAAAAGAGTGCGGAAACAAAAATAGTTTATTTAAGGGCGCGGGCGCCGCAATATGCGGCGCCCGCGCATATTTTTTTTCTCCTGCACGGTCGCTCTCTAAAGCAAAAAATTAACCGCGGTAAAATTTTTTTTAAATTATTTTATTAACCATGGTTAATTTTTGTTGACAGACGGCATAAAATATTTATATAATTTAAGCGTAAAAGCAAGTGGGCGCAAAACGCGTCCGCTCAAACTCATCTGCGGAGGTGAAAACATGCCTGTATGTCTGGCGCCGCTCAACGCCAAAATGAAGATTATAAAGATAACGGCGGAAGATAAGGTGCGCAAACATCTTATGGAACTCGGCATAACCGAAGGGAGCGAAATTTCGCTTATATCCTCTTCGGTCAACGGAATAATAGTAACGGTAAAGGAAGGCAGACTGTGCCTCGACGGCGCGCTCGCGCGCAGAATACTCGTGGCGTAAGCGCGTAAATCAACTTTCCGAAATTGCCGCGCAGAGCGTTTTTTGCGCAGACGGGCGCAAAATTCCCGCGGCATAATGGCGAGGAACGCCCGCCGCAGTAAAAAACGTATCGGTTTGCCTTAAGCAAAAGCTTTTGCGGGCGCGGGCGGTCGGGAAATATAAAACCTGGCGGTCGGGAAAGTTAAAATCGGGAAAATATAAGGAGAATAGCAAAATGATTAAATTATTGAGCGATTTTGCCATAGGCGAAAGGGGCAGAATTGTAAAGGTGGGCGGACAGGGCGCGTTGAGGCGCAGACTGTTCGACATGGGCGTAACGCCCGCGGCGGAGGTAACGCTGCGCAAAAAAGCGCCCCTCGGCGACCCCGTAGAAGTAACCATAAGGGGATACGAACTCACCCTCCGCAAGACGGAGGCGGCATGCGTGGAGGTGGAAGTATCATGAAGACTTTTGCGCTCGCAGGCAACCCCAACTGCGGAAAGACAACGCTTTTCAACGCGCTGACAGGCTCTACGGCGCACGTCGGCAACTGGCCGGGCGTAACCGTGGATAAGCGAGAGGGCATATATAAGGGCGGGAGCGAAAAGGTTGCAATAATCGACCTTCCCGGCATATATTCGCTTTCGCCGTACACGCCCGAAGAGGTCATTTCGCGCAACTATATCCTCGACGAAAAGCCTTACGGCATCATCAATATAATCGACGCGACCAATCTCGAGCGCAACCTCTATCTGACAACGCAGCTTCTCGAGATGGACGTTCCCGTAATAATCGCGCTCAACATGATGGACGAAGTTGAAAAAGTCGGCGACAAAATAGACGTATCCGCGCTCGAAAAGGCGACAGGCGTACCTGTTGTAGCCATTTCCGCTTTGAGGAAAAAAGGTATAAGCGAGCTTATGGACAGGGCGCTCGCCATGAAGGGCGAACGCGCGGGCGCGACCGTGCTTGAGGGCGGACTTTCTTCAAAAATCGGGCGGGCGAAGCAGTTTTTTGAGGGCGCGGGAGTGTCTTCGCCTCTCTTTCACGCCGTCAAGATGCTCGAAGGCGACGAAATCGAGTTGAAGCACGACGGCGCGCAGGAACTGTTCGTCGAAATTTCCGCAGGGCAGGACATGGAAGCGATTATCGCGGATATGCGCTACAGATACATTTCCGAACACTTCTCGTCCGTAAAGGTAAAGAGCGGCAGGGACGCGCTGACAAGGTCGGACAGGGCGGATAAGGTGCTCACACATAAAATATGGGGACTGCCCATATTCGCCGTCATTCTGCTGGCGATATTCCACCTGACTTTCTCGGAAGACCTGTTTTACATATCGGCGATAGCCGAAGCCTGCGGCTCGCCGTTGCCATCTTGGGGAGATTTGGGTTTTGAAGTCATCGAAGGCACTGAAATTTACAGCAACTTCGGCATAGCTCTCGCGGCATGTTTTTACGACGGCGCGGTGTTCTCGCCGGGCATGATTTTGACAAATCTTTTCAACCTCGTTTTAAATTACGCGTCCTACGGCATAGACCTTGGTGTGCAGGCTGCAGGCGGCGCTGAGTGGGCGGCAGGACTGATTAACGACGGCATAGTAGGGGGTATAACGGCGGTTTTAGGCTTCCTTCCCCAGATACTCACGCTCTTTTTGTTCTTCTCTGTTCTCGAAGACAGCGGCTATATGGCGCGCGTGGCGTTCATTCTCGACAGAATTTTCCGCCGCTTCGGGCTTTCGGGCAGGGCGTTCATGCCCATGATTATGGGCTTCGGCTGTTCGATACCCGCAATGATAAACACGCGTACGCTCGCCGACGATGAGGAAAGGACTGCGACTATAAGGGTTATACCCTTCTTTTCGTGCGGCGCAAAGCTGCCCATTCTCACGGCGATAGCGGGCGGGTTCTGCAATCTCGTAGGCTTTTCCAACGTCGACCTCATCACTTACTCTATGTACGTTCTCGGCGTGATAACGGCGATAATCGCGGTGATTTTAATGCGCGCAACGACCATGCGAGGCGAAGTTCCGCCCTTTATCATGGAATTGCCCGCATATCATATGCCGGGGTTTGTCAATCTCATGCTTCACCTGTGGGATAAGACAAAACATTTCATCAAAAAGGCATTTACGATAATTTTCGTATCTACAATAGTAATATGGCTTCTTCAGTCCTTCCGCTGGAACTGGACTTATATTTCGGACGGCGACATACAAAGTTCAATGCTCGCTTCGCTCGGTCAGTTCATTCAGCCGCTGTTCACGCCGCTCGGGTTTGGCTCGCAGCTGGGCGCTTACGGCTGGGTGTTCGCGGTTGCGGCAATTACGGGACTTATCGCAAAGGAAAACGTAATCGCAACGTTTTCTGTGCTGGCGGCTATGTTCGTAGCCAACTTTGAAGGCACGGAAGAGGGCGTGGAAGAGGCGATTATAATGATTGCCAACACGGGCATATCGCCCGCCGCTCTCATAGCGTTCATAATGTTCAACGTAACCACAATTCCCTGCTTTGCGGCGGTGGCTACGGCAAAGGCCGAGCTTCCAAAGGGCAGGTTCGCGTGGACGATCGCGTTCTGGCTGGTTACAAGCTACATAGTGGGCGCGGCAATCTATACCGTGGGTTCGTGGTGGTGGACGGTCTTCATCTGGCTTGCTCTCGCGGTTGCGGCTGTAACAATCATAGTGCTTAAAAACAAGGGAATAATTAAGTTTCCTAAATTGAAAAAGAGAGGTGCTTGAATATGGGCGCATTGGAAATAATTTTAATTGTCGTCTGCTCCGTCGCGGCAATAGGCGTAATCGCGTCCGCGATATACAAAAAAGTAAAGGGCATATCCTGCGGCTGCGACTGCGGTTGCGCAAATTGTCCTCACGCCTGCCCTTCGCGCAGAAAGGGCGAAGAGCGTAAATAACATTGTTTTTTCATCAACACTCCTTTAAGGCGCGCCCGCGGCAGTTTGCCGCGGGCGCGCCCTTATTTTTGTTAAAGTCATCATTGACGGTACATCCGCAACAATAAAACTTAAACAGTAACAAATTTCGTTAAAGTTAGCTATTGACAATCAGTCTGGTCTGTAATAAAATATAAATACCAAATTCAATGGGCGGCACGGCATGAAAATAAAAAAATTAATTATAGTTACAGTGTTTTTGGCGGTCTGCGCGGCGGCGATATGTCTTGGCGGCTGTTCGCAGAAGCACACGATTACTATAAACGCCGTTTCAGGCGGCAGCGTAGTCAATTCATATGCTCTTACCGTTGCGCAGGGCGAAGAGGTAAGCTTCGGCGCTTTGAAAGAGGCGTATCCCGACGAGTTTGAAAGCGACAGCGGGTTGTGGACGGACAGCTTTTTCTTCACCGACGAAGAATGTCTTACAAAGTATGTCGAAGAGGGTGCGACGCAGGATATTGCGCTCTACTACGGCATATATAACCCTGCAAGCACATGGCGGATAACCTTCGTTTACGGCGGCGAAAGTTATGTGATATACCGCGCGGCGGGTGCAACTCTTTCCGCGCAGGATTTTTCGCGCTCGGCTTACGGTTACGGCGCGGCGGAAGATTACGCCTTCTATTCGGACGGCGCGCATACGGTTTCGGTCAGCATGGGCGACATTTCTGCAGAAGATTTAACGGGCAACGAAGTTACTTTGTATGTCGCCGACGCAGACTGAATAAATTGATAAACTCTGATAAACATAAACCAATCGTTTATAACCAGAGCGCCCCGCGGCAACGCCGCGGGGCGCATTTTTTGTATGAATTGCAGTCAATTTTTTTATATAAATTTTGTGTAAAAGGATAATTTGTGCATAAATATTCTTTTTTTGCGCTGTCGCAAGAGGGCGGTTGCAGAGGGCGAATTGTTTAATTTTAATTTCTGTACGCGCAATATAAGCCGGGCAGGGGCGTTTATTAAGCGGAAAAGGCGTTTATTTTTGTATTTTTATGACAAAATAACAAAAAAGTATAAATTTTATAATATCGCCGCGCATAAAAATTTAATTTGTTCAAACGTTTGTCAAACGGCTTTGATTTATGTATAATGAAAGGGTATTAAAATTTTTCGGAGAATCGGACAAATGATTAAATTAACCAAAAGAGTAAGTCAGATTGCACCCTCCATGACGCTTGCAATGTCGGCAAAAGCCGCAGAAATGAAGGCTGCCGGCGAAAAGGTAATTTCCTTCGGCGTAGGAGAACCCGACTTCGATACACCCGCTCACATCGTGCTTGCCGCAAAGCAGGCTATGGACAAGGGCTATACGAAGTATGTTGCGGCAGCGGGACTTCCCGCACTCAAAAAGAGCGTATGCGCCAAACTCAAAAGGGACAACAACCTCGATTACGCTCCCTCGCAGATAGTAATCTGCAACGGCGGCAAGCACGCCATTTTAAATGCCGTAGCCGCAGTCATCGAAGAGGGCGACGAAGTCATCATTCCTTCGCCTTACTGGCTGACTTATCCCGAAGTAGTTCGCTTCTTCGGCGGCGTTCCCGTATATGTAGAAACGACGAGAGAGAGCGGATTTAAAATGTCGCCCGAACAGCTCGAGGCGGCAATCACCGAAAAGAGCAAAATGCTCATCTTCAACAGCCCCTGCAATCCCACGGGCGCGGTTTATTCGGAAGAAGAGATTAAGGCTCTCGCCGCAGTGTGCGAAAAGCACAACCTCTGCGTGCTTTCGGACGAAATGTACGAAAAGCTCGTCTACGACGGACTTAAGCACTATTCCATAGCGTGCGTATCGCCCAAGATGAAGGAAAACACAATCGTCGTAAACGGACTTTCCAAGTCGTATGCCATGACGGGCTGGCGCGCAGGCTATCTCGCCGCGGCAGAACCCGTTGCAAAGGCTATAGGTTCTTTCCAGAGCCACGCAACTTCCAATGTAAATACGATTACGCAGTATGCGTCCGTTGCCGCTCTCGACGGCGACGAAACCGCCATGAACGAAATGGTTGAGGCTTTCGCCGAAAGAAGAATTAACATGATGAAAATTCTCGACGGGCTCAAGGAAATCGGTCTCGACTATGTCAAGCCCGAAGGCGCTTTCTATGTAATGCTCGTCTGCGACAAGTTATACGGCAAGAGCTACAACGGCAAAAAGATTGAAGGCAGCATGGACTTTGCAGAACAGCTCCTTTCGGCTGAAAAGGTTGCCGCAACGCCCGGCGTATGCTTCGGCGACGACAAGTGCATAAGGCTTTCATATGCGCTCTCGATGGAAGACATAAAAGAGGGACTTAAGAGGATAGAAAACTTCTGCAAGGCGCTCGCATAACGAATTGTTAAGGCTAAAAAAGTTCATTCGCGCGCCGCTTTTGGCGCGCTTAACTGAAAATTAAATAAAATTTTAAAAAAGGTATTGAATTTATTCTCTTATGCTGATAAAATAAAATAAACATAGTATAAAACTATGAATCAGGAGGAATAAATGACAATGATTAAAATTATCTGCGGCGGCAAAGGAACCGGCAAGACAAAACAGATTATCCAGGCGGCAAACTCCAACGTAGCTACGTCCAAGGGTCTGAGCGTTTTCATAACCGACACCAAGCGCTATATGTACGACATCGTGCGCGACGTAAGATTTATCGACGTCAACGATTACGTAGTTGCGGGCGAGGAAGCGTTCTGCGGTTTCGTCAAGGGCATAGTCGCAGGCAATCACGATACCGAATACGTTTACATAGACGGCATTGCAAGAATAACGGGCAAATCGCTCGGCGAGCTTGCCGCAACGTTCTATATGCTCGATAAAATTTCTAACGAGAGCAAACTTGTGATAACCGTAACGTGCAGCTGCGAGAGAGCAGACCTGCCCGATTTCATTGCAAAGTATTGCTGATTGAATTAAGTTAAACGTGCGGCGCGGTATCATCGTGCGCCGCACGCTTTTTTTGAATTATAAAATTGACAGACGCAAAGCGGTAAAAAACACATAACGGCGGCGGAAAAATCCGCGCGACCGACGAGAGGCGAAACAATATGAATTTTATAAGTACGCGCGGCGGCGAAAAAGTAAGCGGCGCAAGGGCGATAGTGCAGGGACTTTCCCACAACGGCGGTTTGTTCGTTCCCGAAAAATTCCCCGAAGTAAGCAAAGAAGAGCTGGAAGCCATGCTTTCCATGAGCTATGCCGAGCGCGCGGCAAAAGTGCTGCATAAATATCTCGACGACTACGACGAAAAGGACCTTCTGCGCGCATGCGAAGAGGCTTATTCGCGCTTTGAGGGCAACGACCCCGCGCCCCTCGTAAAGATCGACGACGGCGTTTACATTCTCGAACTTTTCCACGGACCTACTTGCGCTTTCAAGGATATGGCTTTAACCCTTCTTCCCTATCTTTTGAGGAAGGGCTGCGACATCTGCGGCATAAAGGAAGACATACTCATTCTCGTCGCGACTTCGGGCGATACGGGCAAAGCCGCATTAGAGGGCTTCAAGGACGCAAAGGGCGTCAAAATCTGCGTGTTCTACCCCAACGACGGCGTTTCCAAGATGCAGAAATTGCAGATGTGTACGCAGGAAGGCGCAAATGTCGACGTCGTTGCCGTCAAGGGCAACTTCGACGACTGCCAGACCGCCGTCAAGACGATATTCAATTCCGTAGAGTGCGCCGCGGAGCTTAAAAAGCGCAACTATCTGCTTTCTTCCGCGAACTCTATAAACTTCGGCAGGCTCGCGCCCCAGATTGCTTACTATTTCTCGTCCTATCTCGACCTCGTTTCCTGCGGTCAGATAGAGATGGGTACTCCCATAGATTTCTGCGTGCCTACGGGCAACTTCGGCAACATTCTCGCCGCATACTATGCTAAAATGATGGGACTTCCCGTCCGCAGACTGCACTGCGCGTCCAACATGAACAACGTGCTCACCGATTTCCTCGCAAAGGGCGAATACGACGCAAGGCGCGAATTCTACAAGACGACTTCGCCCTCCATGGACATTCTCATTTCCTCCAACCTCGAAAGACTTCTTTTCGAGATTTCGGGCAGGGACGCGGCTCTCACTTCTTCCAGAATGGAACAGCTCAAATCGGGCAAATTCTATAAGATAACTCCCGAAGAGCAGGCAAACATAAACCAGACCTTCGACGGCGGCTTCGCCAACGAAGAGGAAGTGGTGGAAACCATATACGACGTGTTCTGCGACACGGGTTATACGATGGATACGCACACGGGCTGTGCAATGAAGGTTGCGGTAGACTGGTTTGAAAAGAACAAAAAGGACACGACTAATATGGTCGTCGTATCCACCGCCAGCCCCTACAAGTTCCCCCAGGACGTGCTCTATGCCGTAACGGGCAACGACGTGCGCGACAGCTTCAAGGGCATAAAAAGGCTACACGCCGCCACCGCGATGGCAGTACCCAAGTCGCTTTCCACCCTGCGCGACAAGACCGTGCGTTTCAATTTAGTCGTCAGCCCCGATAAGATGTTCGACGAAGTTTTAAGGTTCGTCTCCGAAAAATAATTTAACCTCGCGCATGCGCCGCGATTTGCGTTGAAAGGGCAATATCCCCGCATCAATGCTCTTTTACGGCAGAATAATCTATACAATAAAGACCGCCCGCCGCAGATTTGCGGCGGGCGGCGCGGTTTGTGTGCGGGTTTTAAGACAAAAAAGCCCGCCGCAGAATTGCGGCGGGCGGCGCGGTTTATATAAAGATTTACAGATTAAAAATTCCCGCCGCATTTGGCTTGCACGGTTATGTAAAAATTCCCGCCGCACAATTGCGGCGGACATTTTTACATAATGGTGTTCCGTCATAAAAATTAATTTTATTGCGCTGTTAACGCGGCGGCTTAATCTCAGGTGCGGCAAGCAGCTTTTGGGCGCGGATTATCAGAGCGCGTTCATCTCTTCCAATGCGCGCTGTCTGCGCTTTATCTTTTTCCAGCTTATAAAGCTGTAACTGTCGTTTACGAGGTAGAGCGCGAAGGAAATGAGGCTGGGTAAGACGGCAGAACCGATTTCGGGTATCTTCATCGACCACAGCACGAGCAGAATTATATCGTTCGCTATAAAGCAGAGCGAAAAATATTCGCACCGCCTCAGCATGAGGTAAGCCGCGCCCAGGCTCGCGACGAGCGAGAGGGTGGAAACTATCAGGTTGTCCGTATTCAGCCACTGCAGCAAAAAGTAAAAAGCCGTGGTTGCGGCTGCCGCGCCGAGCGCGAAAAAGCCGTATTCCGCGGGGCGCAGCCTGTTTATGCGCACTTCCATGTGCTCGGCGTCCGCGTTGCGGTTTTTAATCCACATTATTATGGACGCGATGTGTATGGGCAACATGAGGAACATGTAAATGAGCGCTTCGCCGTAGTAGCGGTTGAGGTACGCAAACGCCGAATAGGTCAGGGCGAAAGCGATGGCTATAACCTGACCCCACACCGAGCCTTTTGCGTTGAATATCACGCAGGAAACGCCGAAAAGCGCAGAGATCAGCGAAAGAGCGTTCTTTTCCGCGCCGACGGAAAAACCTATCGCGATTATCGCCATTCCGCCCAGCCACAGTCCCCACTCGAGGGGAGAAAAATATTTGATTGCATTTTTCAGTTTTGTTTTCATGTCTAAATGGTAACACAGCGACTGCAAAAAACCAAACAAAAAGCTGTCAAATTATAAAATAAATATTGCAATGTCCGCCGCGTTGTGCTATACTTTAATAGCAACAGATTAAATATTTTCAGGAGGCAGAATTCCCATGACTAATCAAGAAAGGCTTGACCTTGTTCATAAGCTCAAGGTCGTACCTGTAGTAGTTTTCAACAGCATTGACGAAGTTCTTCCCAAGATGGGCGCTCTCGTCAAGGGCGGACTTCCCTGTGCAGAGATAACTTTCCGTACCGCGTGCGCCGCAGACGCAATCGCGCTCGCAGTTAAGACATATCCCGACGCATTTATCGGTGCAGGCACCGTTATCAACCGCGAACAGTGCGAAAAAGCATTGGCGGCAGGCGCAAAATTCATCGTTTCGCCCGGCTTCTCGCCCGAAGTTGCCGATTGCTGCGCAGAACACGATATGCTCTATATGCCCGGCATAGTTACCCCCACCGAAGCTATGGCTGCAATCGCAAAGGGGCTTACCACGCTTAAATTCTTCCCCGCATCCAACTACGGCGGTCTTAAGACCATAAAGGCTATCTGCGCCGCATTTCCTTATCTTAAGATTATGCCCACAGGCGGCATTTCTGCAGAAAACATCATGGAATATCTCGCATACGACAAAATCATCGCGTGCGGCGGCAGCTGGATGATGAAGGGTACGCCCGAAGACATCGAAAAAGCTACAAAGGAAGTTGTTGCTCTCGTAAACGGCAAATAATTAAAAAGCATAAAAATCCCGTGCATTCCCGCACGGGATTTTTTTATTTTGAGCGGTTGATATACCCCCGTCAAGGCAATATAAAGGTTAATTGCATATTGACTTTGATTATCGGTTATGTTACAATTTTATAAGACGATACCATATTATACATAGAGCAGAGAGAGTAAGAAACAGACGATGATCAACCGCAGCGCGCTGTTCAGCGACGAAACAATAAGTTATAAATTTCCCTATGCGCCCAAGGCAGGAGATACGGTTACGGTGCGTTTTCGCACGCTTAAAAACGACGTGCTCAAGGTTTATGTGTGCTTTGGCGGCAGACGCAAGGAGATGGAAAAGGAAAGTTTTTCCGCCTACCACAATTTTGACTTTTACAGGGCGGAATTTACCTGCCCCGACGCCGATGAGGTGAGTTATTATTTCCAGATAAGCGACCAGGACGACCTCGTCTATTATAACCGCCTCGGCGCGGTAACCAACAACCAGGAAGAGTATAACTTTTCTTTCATTCCGGGGTTCAGCGTACCCGAATGGGCGCTGGGACACGTGTTTTATCAGATACTTCCCGACAGGTTTTTCAACGGCAATACCGCAAACGACGTTACTTCAAACGAGTATTACTACACGGGCGGACACGTCAGAAAGATTGAAAACTGGGACGAAATTCCCAAAACGCTCGACGTGGGCAACTTCTACGGCGGAGATTTGCAGGGCGTGGAGCAGAAGATAGATTATCTCGCTTCGCTCGGCATAGAGGGAATATATTTCAATCCGCTTTTCGTTTCGCCCTCCAACCACAAATACGACACGCAGGACTACGATTATATCGACCCTCACCTCGCTGTTATAGAGGACGACTGCCAGCACGCAATGCAGAGCTGGGAGAGGCACAACGGATTTGCCGCGCGCTACATAACGCGCGTTATTTCTAAAAATAACCTCAATAAGAGCAATGAATATTTCGCCTCTCTCGTCGGAAAGCTGCACGAAAAAGGCATACGCGTCATTCTGGACGGCGTGTTCAATCACTGCGGTTCTTTCAATAAATGGATGGACAGGGAGGGCATATATCTCAACAAACCGGGTTATGCCAAGGGCGCGTACCAGTCGGTGCGCAGTCCTTACCGCAAATATTTTAATTTCACACATTCTTTTCCCCTGCCCGAATACGAGGGGTGGTGGGGCTTCAACACTTTGCCAAAGCTCAACTACGAAAAGAGCGAGGAGCTGTGCGAAAAGATTTACAGCGTAGGCGCAAAGTGGGTGTCCGAACCTTACAACGTCGACGGCTGGCGTCTGGACGTCGGCGCCGACCTCGGACACAGCGCTGCGTTCAACCACAAGTTCTGGCGCGCTTTCAAAAGCCGAGTAAAGCAAGCCAATCCCGAGAGTTTCGTCTTTGCCGAACATTACGGCGATCCCAGACCCTGGCTCAACGGCAGGGAATGGGACAGCGTCATGAACTACGACGCGTTCATGGAGCCTGTAACGTGGTTTCTTACGGGCATGGAAAAGCACAGCAACTACTTCGACGAAGGCAAGCTCAACAACGGCAAGACATTCTTCGATAACATGTTCAAAAACATGGCTCGTCTGCCCAGACCTTCGCTCGACAGCGCGATAAATCAGCTTTCCAACCACGACCATTCGCGCTTTCTCACGCGCACCAACCGCACCGCTGGCACGCTAAAGGAAAAGGGCGGCGACGCGGCTTCCTGCGGCATAGACGAAAGGGTTTTAAAGCTCGGCGTACTCATTCAGATGACCTGGCCTGGCTGTCCCACGCTCTATTACGGCGACGAAGTCGGTCAGGTGGGCTGGACGGACCCCGACTGCCGCAGAACCTTCCCCTGGGGCAAGGAAAACACCGACCTTCTCGAAATGCACCGCAGCGCAATCGCCCTGAGAAAGAGGGTAAGCTGTCTGCGCCTCGGCTCTCTCAAGGAGCTGGATGCGGGCAACGGATACATTTCTTACGCAAGGTTTGACGACGAAAATATTTCGATAATAGTAATCAACAACAACGATAAGGAAATTTCCCTGTCGTTGCCCGTATGGGAAGCGGGAATAAGTCAGGACGACAAGCTCGCGCTCTACTATTGCACGGGTTTCGATGCGTTCCCTCCCGAGCATTTCATAGACGTGCGCTTCGGCAGAATGCTTGTAACTCTTCCGCCCAAAAGCGGTTGCGTATACGGCAAAAATTTAAAATAAGTTCAGTCGCAGCACCGCTGCATCGCATATATAAGGGGGTTAATTATGCAAAATAAGTTTTTCGGAGAGTTGGACAGATACCTGTTCCATCACGGCACACATTACGAGCTTTACAATAAAATGGGCGCTCACATACGCGAAATAGACGGCGTGCGCGGCGTGCATTTTGTACTCTGGGCTCCCTCTGCGCGGGCGGTATGCGTCGTTTCGGACGGAAACGGCTGGACGCCCTGGCGCGACATAATGGAAAAGGTTGACGACTGCATATGGGAACTTTTCGTCCCCGGCATGTGCGAGGGCGTAAAGTATAAATTCCTCATCGTGCGCGCCGACGGTTCGGAGGTATACAAAATCGACCCCTACGAATTCGGCAGCGAAAAGCGCCCCGCCAACGCGTCCGTGGTTACCAATCTCGAAACATACGAGTGGGGCGACAAGGATTACATAGCCGCAAGAAAGGGTTCAAATTTCCTCGAAAAACCCATGGCGGTTTACGAAGTTCACCTCGGTTCGTGGAAGAAAGACCTCGAAAAGTGGGATGAGGACAAGTATCTCGATTACCGCCGCCTCGCGCACGAACTGTGCGAATATATGGAATATATGGGTTATACCCATGTCGAAGTAATGGGCATATGCGAATATCCCTTCGACCCTTCGTGGGGCTATCAGGTAACGGGTTACTTCTGCCCCACGGCGCGCTACGGCAGCCCGCAGGACTTCATGTATTTCGTCGATTACATGCACCGGCACGGCTTCGGCGTCATACTCGACTGGGTTCCCGCGCACTTTCCAAAGGATGATTTCGGTCTCGCCAACTTCGACGGAACTCCCCTCTACGAATACGCCGACCCTCTCCGCGCGGAATATCCCGAATGGGGGACGAAGGCGTTCGACCTGGGCAAGCCCGAGGTAAGCAACTTCCTCATAGCCTCGGCTCTCTTCTGGGTGGACAAGTACCACATAGACGCTCTGCGCGCCGACGCGGTTGCGGCAATGCTGTATAATTCCTTTGCGAGGAGCGAATGGCGTCCCAACAAGGACGGCGGTAATTTAAATTACGAAAGTTTTGAATTTTTCAAGCACCTCAACAGCATTTTAAGGAGCCGCACCGACGCTTTCATAATCGCCGAGGACAGCTCTATTATCGAGGGCATAACCGCGCCCGTAGCAAAGGGCGGACTTGGCTTCGGTCTCAAGTGGAACATGGGCTGGATGAACGATACTCTGCGCTATGTCAAAAAGGACCCCGTCTACCGCAAGTATCATCACTGGCTGATGACGCACACCTTTGAATACATCTTCAACGAAAAATATATCCTCGTTCTCTCGCACGACGAAGTCGTCTACGGCAAGGGCAGCATGTTCAGAAAGATGCCGGGCAACCGCATGGATAAGTTCGGTTCGCTCAAGTGTTACTACACTATGATGATGGGACACCCCGGCAAGAAACTGCTGTTCATGGGGCAGGACTTCGCGCAGGAAAACGAGTGGAACTTCCGCACCTCGCTCGACTGGCACCTCTGCGACGACCCGGGACACAGGGACGTAATGGACTGCTACCGCGCGCTCTTGAAGCTCTACCGCGAAAAGCCCGTCCTGCACGACGACACGGGTTCGGCTTCGTTCGAATGGATAGAGAGCGGCGACGTCAGCCGTTCGATATTCTCGTTCATCAGGCGCAACCCCTGGAACTATAACGACGCTCTCATTTTCGTCATTAACATGACGCCCGTAGATTATAACGATTTCGGCGTGGGCGCGCCGGTGGACGGAAAGTATAAGCGCATATTCTCAACCTATCCCGACGGCAGCGAAATGCAAGTGGAGGCGGCAGAAGAGCTGTGCAACGGCAGACCGTACAAACTTAAGTTCGATCTGCGCCCCTTCGAGGCTGTCGTGTTCGAAGTACCCTATCACGAGAGCACGGAGGAGGAGAAGAAGGAAGAAAAGCGCGTGCGTTCGCGCGCTAAGCGCGACTTCACAAGCCTCAAAAAGGATACCTCTCACCTGCCCAAGGTGGACATTCCCGAAGAGCTTATTCCTCGCAAACCCGCCGCAAAGAAGACGACTAAAAAGACGACTAAAACCAAATAAAATTTTATGCGTCGCCGCGACTTTATCGCGGCGACGCTCGTTTGTGCGGCAGTATGCGCCGAAGAATGGCATAAAAAGGCAAAACTAAAGCGCATGCGCAAGAGCGCTATTTCGTTTGACCTCGTCAAATAAATGTGCTATAATTCCTACAATAAAAATAGGATATAAATTATGACGGTAAGACAGTTACAGGACGAAATTATAAAACTCAAAAAGCAGACGGATACCTGCATACTCGCCCACAGCTATATGAGCGAGGAAATCTGCGAAATCGCCGACTTCACGGGCGACAGCTACGCCCTTGCGGTAAAGGCAAAGGCTACGACAAACAAAAACGTAATCATGTGCGGCGTGCGCTTCATGGCGGAAATGGTTAAAATGCTCAATCCTGAAAAGAAGGTCATTCTTTCCAACCCCGCTGCGGGCTGCCCCATGGCGGAACAAATGGATAAAGAGATGATACTTCAGATAAAGGAGAAGTACCCCGACTATGCGGTCGTAGCGTACGTCAACACGACTGCGCAGCTCAAGACTATTGCCGACGTTTGCGTAACCAGCTCTTCGGCGGTAAAAATCTGTCGTGCAATTCCCCAAAAGAACATATTGTTTATACCTGATATAAACCTCGGCACTTATGTAAAGGAACGCGTACCCGAAAAGAACTTCAAGCTGCTTTCGGGCGGCTGCCCCACGCATGCGAAGATCAACGAAAAAGAGGTGCTTGCGGCAAAGTCGGCTCACCCGAACGCACTCTTCCTCGTTCACCCCGAGTGCCGCCCCGAAGTGGTAAAGCACGCCGACTATGTCGGTTCAACTACGGGCATAATGGACTTTGCGGCTAAATCGGACGCCAAGGAATTTATCATAGGCACGGAAAACGCAATAATCCAGCATCTGCAGTTCGCACACCCCGAAAAGAGGTTTTACGCGCTCTCAAAGGACCTCGTCTGCAACAACATGAAGGCGACGACGCTCTCCGATGTATATCATTGCCTTACGGGCGACGGCGGAGAGGTCATAGACATGGAAGAAAGCGTAAGGCTTTCCGCGGTAAAGTGCATAGAAGAGATGATAAAGTACGGCGGCTGAGCCGTCAGGTGAAATATTATGATGATAACTACCAAGGGCAGAAACGCCCTTAAAGTAATGCTCGACCTCGCCCAGCACGACGACGGCACGCCCGTGTCGCTCGCCGATATAGCGGAAAGGGTAAAGGAATCGCAGAAATATCTCGAAGCGACGGTTGCGCAGCTCTCGCAGAAAGGGCTTATAATTTCTTCGCGCGGCAAGAGCGGCGGTTACCGCCTTTCAAAACGCCCCGATGAGTACTCCGTTGCCGAAATTATAACGGCGGCAGAAGGTTCGCTTGCGCCCGTATCTTGTCTTTCGGGCGAAAAACCCTGCGAAAATGCCGAAAAATGCCTTTCGCTTCCCCTCTGGCGCGAGCTGGACGATGTGATAATGAATTTTCTGAATTCAAAACTTTTGTCCGACCTTTTAAAATAAGTGAAAAATACTGAAGCCGCGCGGCGGAACTGCTTCCGCCGCGCGGCGATATTTTTTTAAATTCTCCGCATGAAATATTTACCTTTTAAGGCAAATAATTATTTGTTTTTCGCACAAGCTGAAATTGTCTCCGCACGGCAAAAATTTTTGAAAAGGGGGCTAATTCCTATTGACAAAATAGGAATTAATTTTTATAATTATTTCATACTAAAAAGATAGGAATTAAATTTACATATGTCAAAAACAGTTTATGTCGATAACGCCGCGACGACTGCGATGAACGACGTCGCAATCGAGGCGATGAAACCTTGTTTAAAGGAAGTATACGGCAATCCCTCCTCGCTGCACAGCGTGGGACAGCTTGCCAAGGAATGGCTCGAGAGGGCGCGCGCGGACGTAGCCGCCTGCCTCGGCGCAGAACCCCGCGAAATTTATTTCACGTCGGGCGGAAGCGAGGCGGACAACCAGGCTCTGCGCTCTGCCGCTTTCAACGGCGCGCTCAAGGGCAAAAAGCACATAATAACGAGCGCCGTGGAACACCACGCAATACTCCACACATTAAAGAAGTTGGAGAGCGAGGGATTTGAAGTAACCTATCTTCCCGTAGACAAAAACGGACTTGTTACGGCAAAACAGGTGGAGGAGGCAATCCGTCCCGATACCGCTTTGGTAACAATAATGTACGCCAACAACGAAATAGGCACGATAATGCCCGTAAGCGAGATTGGCGCCGTCTGCCGCGCGAAGAAAGTCGTCTTCCACACGGACGCCGTCCAGGCGGTGGGACACATTCCCGTCGACGTACAAAAGGACAATATAGACATGCTTTCGCTGTCTGCGCACAAATTCCACGGTCCCAAGGGCGTGGGCGTGCTTTACTGCCGCAAGACGATAAATTTAAGGACGTTCATAGAGGGCGGCGCGCAGGAAAAGGGCAAGCGCGCGGGTACGGAAAACCTTGCAGGCATCTGCGCTATGGCGGCTGCTTTGAAGGACGCGATAGCTCATCTTTACGAAAACATGGCTGAAGAAGCCAGACTGCGCGACATTCTCATAAAGGGACTTTCAAAAATTCCCCATTCGAAGCTCAACGGCGACGCGAAAAACCGTCTTCCCGGCAACGTCAACATGTGCTTCGAGGGCATTGAGGGCGAAAGTCTGCTGCTGCTTTTGGACGCAAAGGGCATATGCGCGTCTTCGGGTTCGGCTTGCACTTCGGGTTCGCTCGACCCCTCGCACGTCCTTCTGGCGATAGGACTTCCCCACGAAGTGGCGCACGGCTCGCTGAGGCTCAGCCTTTGCCCTTACAACACGGAAGAAGAAATGAAATATATAGTCGAGCAGGTTCCCGCGGTGGTGGAATATCTTCGTTCCATATCGCCCGTATGGGAAGAACTCGAAAAGGGACAGCGTCCCCACTTAATCTGACAAACAGTACCGCTTAATCTGAAAAGGAGAAAAACATCATGGCATTATACAGCGAAAAAGTTATGGACCATTTCACCAATCCCCGCAACGTTGGCAAGCTCGACGACGCCGACGGCATAGGAGAGGTAGGCAACGCCAAGTGCGGCGACATAATGAAGATATACATCAAAGTAAAGGACGGCATAATAGAGGACGTAAAATTCAACACGTTCGGCTGCGGCAGCGCAATAGCTTCGTCTTCGATGGCTACCGAAATGATTAAGGGCAAGCCTATATCCGAAGCTCTCACGCTGACGAATAAGGCTGTCGCCGAGGCTCTGGACGGACTGCCCGCTCACAAGCTGCATTGCTCGGTTCTCGCCGAGGAAGCTATCCGCGCGGCAATCAAAGATTATTACGATAAAAACGGCATAGCATACGACAAAGCCCAGTTCCCCGACCCCTCGGAAGAGGAACATCACGACTGATTGAAAACTTGTAATCGTCCGCCCGCGCATGAAGCGCGGGCAGACTTCGTTTTATAAAGACATGGCAAAACAACTCACCGCGCAGCAGAGTATAGAGCGCTCGATAATAACTAAATTCCGCAAGGGCATATATTCGAGATTTTTGGAGGCGGTAAAGACCTATCGCCTCATCGAGGAGGGCGACAAAATCGCCGTATGCGTTTCGGGCGGGAAGGACAGCATGCTCCTTGCAAAGTGCATTCAGGAGCTTAAAAAACATTCCGAAATTCAATTCGACGCGGAATATATCGTCATGAACCCCGGTTACAGTCCCGAAAACGAAAAAATCATCCGCGAAAATTTAGCGCTTCTGGGCATACCCGCAACCATTTATCCTTCCGACATTTTCGACGTCAACGACCTCATCGGCGGCGAACATCCCTGCTATCTTTGCGCCAGAATGCGCCGCGGTTTTCTCTACGCCAAGGCGAAAGAACTCGGTTGCAACAAAATAGCTTTGGGACACCACAAATCGGACGTAATAGAAACTACGCTCATGGGCATGCTCTTCGGCGGTCAGATACAGGGCATGATGCCCAAAATCCGCAGCACCAATTTCGAGGGAATGCAGCTCATCCGTCCCCTTTACTGCGTGCTCGAAGACGACATAATTCACTGGCAGCAATACAACAACTTAAAATTCATCGCCTGCGCCTGCAAACTTACCGCAAATCTTGCTCAGGGCGAACAGGGACAGTCTGCGCGTCAGGACGTCAAAAAGCTCATAAAGGACTTCCGCTCGCGCAACCCCGACGTAGATTTGTCGGTTTTCAAGGCTCTGCACAACGTCCAGCTCGAAACTCTTCCCGCGTTCAAGTACAAGGGCGAAGTCTTTTCCTTCAACCGCAAGTACGACGGCGAAATGGTCATTTCCTGCCCCGAAGAGGAAGAGTGAGCCTTGTATCCATAATCGGCGGAAAATAATTTACTGCGCCGCGCCCGCCCTGCAAGCGGGCGCGGCGCATTTGCGTAAGCCTGCGCATTTGCGTAAGCCTGCGCATTTGCGTAAGCCTGCGCATTTGCGTAGACCTGCGCATTTGCGTAGACCTGCGCATTTGTGTGAACTAATAGGCTTATTTTTAAAAATAAACATGCGCATTTTAAGGTAAAAAACTCGCGTTTGAGGCGCAAATCGCGCGTTTTTCGTTTGTGGATATAGGTAAAACCTATAACCGACAATAGACGGAATGTTATTCCGTCTTTTTCTTTTGTGCAGAAAAACACTTGTAACGCCTGCGCGCGTGTGTTAAAATGATTATATGAAGATTACGGACATACTCGACGGCAAGAGGGCGGTGCTGTCATTCGAAGTTTTTCCGCCCAAGACGGGCGACGCTTTCGATGGCGTCGTTAAGGCGGTTGACGAAATAGCTTCGCTTTCGCCCGATTTCATAAGCGTAACCTACGGCGCGGGCGGCGGCACTTCCAACTATACCGTGAGCATAGCCGAACACGTAAAGAGCAAGTTCGGCGTAACTCCGCTCGCTCACCTTTCGTGCATATCGTCCAACAGAGCGGACGTGCATGAAAAATTGCGTCTTCTGCGCGAAATGGGCGTAGAAAATATTCTCGCGTTGCGCGGCGATCTGCCCGCAGGCTTCGAGGGCGGACTTGACTACGAATACGCCTATCAGCTCGTCGAAGAAATTTCATCTTACGGCGGCTTCTGCATAGGCGGCGCGTGCTATCCCGAAGGACACCCCGAAAGCAGCACGCTCTTTTCGGATATAGAGCACCTCAAAACCAAGGTGGACGCGGGCTGTTCTTTCCTCACCACGCAGATGTTTTTCGATAACGACGTCTTCTATTCTTTCATGTCAAAAGTGAGGGACGCGGGCATATATGTGCCTGTCATTGCGGGAATTATGCCCGTTACCAACGCAAAACAGATAAAGAGGATGATGTCCCTTTCGGGCGGCTCGCTGCCCACGCGTTTCAGGCGCATAATCGACCGTTTCGGCGACAATCCCGAAGCCATGGCTCAGGCAGGCATAGCTTACGCCACAGAGCAGATAATAGATTTATACGCCAACGGCGTAAAGGCGGTTCACGTCTATTCCATGAATAAACCCGCGGTTGCCGCGGCTATAAAGGCAAATCTCTCGCACATAATATGAATGTTTTTACGGGCAGACTGACTGAAATAAACAGGCGCGAAGCCTTATATTACCTCGGTTGCGGCGCGACCGCCGTGCAGCCTGAAGAGGTGCAAGCGCTCTTCGACGAGTGCGAAGCATTAGTCCTCGGCGCGCAGGATTTAAAGGCGGTCTACTCGGTTTACGACATAAATTTGGGCGAAAAGCTCGACCTCGGCTTTACCCGAACGGACAGCCGCGACCTTGCAAAGTACCTTTGCGGCTGCAATAAAATCGCCCTCTTCGCAGCTACGGCGGGGGCGGGCATAGACAGGCTTATAGCGCGCTATTCGCGCATTTCCCCCGCACGGGCGGCGGCGGTGCAGGCTCTGGGCGCGGCTTTAATCGAGGGTTGGTGCGACAGAGTGCATGAGCGCATAATCGAGCTGCACGGCGGCAAAAAAGCGCGCTTTTCGTGCGGCTTCGGCGACCTGCCGCTATCCATGCAGAAGGACATTTTTTCCGCGCTTTCGGTAACGCGCGCGATCGGCGTAACGCTTTCGGATGATTATTTTATGGTGCCGACCAAATCGGTAACCGCAATAGTGGGTATACCCGTATGAAATTCAGAAAAAAACTTGCAAATTCCATAATGCTTTTAGACGGCGCGATGGGTACGCAGCTTCAGAGCCTCGGTCTGCCCCTCGGCACGCTGCCCGAAAGCTGGAACCTGACCCGCCCCGAAGAGGTGGAAAAAGTTCACCTCGGCTACCTTGAAGCGGGCGCGGACGTCATATATGCAAATACCTTCGGCGCGAACGTATTCAAGTTCGGCGACGACACTGAAAAAGTGGTGCAGGCGGGCGTAAAATGCGCCCTGCGCGCAGCGGGAAAGTTTAAGGATAAATTCGTCGCGCTCGATATAGGCTCTTTGGGCAAGCTGTTAAAGCCGCTCGGACCGCTCTCCTTCGAGGAAGCCGTCTTAGCGTTCAAAACTACGATAAAGGCGGGCGCGGACGCCGGCGCCGACCTCATAGCCATAGAGACAATGAACGACGTCTACGAGCTTAAAGCGGCAATTATAGCGGCAAAGGAAACCTGCTCTCTGCCGATAATCGCCACGCTCGTGTTCGGCGCGGACGGCAAGACTATGACTGGCACTTCGCCCGAAGCCGCCGCCGCGCTTGCAGAAGGACTGGGCGTCGACGCGATAGGGCTGAATTGCTCGCTCGCTCCCGCGCAGATGACCGAAGTTGTGCAAAGATTTTTAAAGGTAAGTTCCGTCCCCGTAGTCGTAAAACCCAATGCTGGACTGCCTTACGAAGAGGACGGAAAAACGCTCTATTCCCTCGGCGCGGAGCAGTTCGCCGAGGATATGCAAAAGCTCGTTTCCCTCGGAGCGAGGGTGGTGGGCGGTTGTTGCGGCACTACTCCCGAATATATAAAACTCTTGTCGGAGCGCGTTAAAGACGCAGTTCCCGCGCCAATCGGGCGCAAAAATCTGACGGTGGTTAGTTCGTACACGCAGGCGCGTTGCTTCGGCAATATCCCCGTACTAATCGGTGAAAGAATAAACCCTACGGGCAAAAAACGCCTCAAAGAGGCGCTGCGCTCGGGCGATATGGCTTATATCCTCGGCGAGGCGGTCATGCAGACCGATTGCGGCGCGCATATCCTCGACGTAAACGTCGGACTGCCCGAAATTAACGAACCCGAAATGCTTGCCAAAGCGGTGTGCGAAATACAGGCGGTTACCGACCTGCCCCTGCAGATAGATACATCCGACCCCGTCGCAATGGAGAAGGCTATGCGCCTTTATAACGGCAAGCCGCTCGTCAATTCGGTCAACGGCAAAAAGGAGGTTATGGACGCCATATTCCCCCTCGTAAAAAAGTACGGCGGCGTTGTAATTGCGCTTACGCTGGACGAAAACGGCGTTCCGCCCCAAGCGCAGGGCAGAATTGAAATTGCAAAAAAGATTATAGCCGAGGCGAAAAAATACGGCATAGGCAAAAACGAGCTTATTTTCGACACTCTCGCCATGGCTGTTTCCGCGGACGGCGGAGCGGCAAACGCCGCGCTCGACGCTCTCGATTATATAAGGCACAAGCTCGGCTGCAACACCTCTCTCGGCGTTTCAAACATCTCTTTCGGACTGCCCAAGAGGGATTTCATAAATTCAACGTTCTTCGCAATGGCTCTCGCGCGCGGACTTTCTGCGGCAATAATCAATCCCTCCTCGCAGGAGATGATAAAAACTTATAAAAGTTTCCTCGCCCTCTCGCAAAAGGACGAAAACTGCATGGGCTACATCGAATACGCTTCGTCCGTAAACGCGGGCGAAATAACCGTCGGCGACAAAAAGCAGGTTCAGGGCGGCGAAGCGGGACTCAAAGGCGCGATTGTAAAGGGACTTAAGGCGCGCGCGGCGGAGGAGGCGGAAGCGCTTTTAAAGGACAACGCGCCCCTCGACGTCATAAACGGACACATAATTCCCGCGCTCAACGAAGTGGGCGACGGGTTCGAAAAAAAGACGCTCTTCCTTCCCCAGCTCCTCATGAGCGCGGAGGCGGCTTCGGCGGCTTTCGACGTGATAAAGAGCAGGTTTTCGGGCGGAGCGCAGTCCAAAAATCTCAAAATAGTCGTCGCCACGGTCAAGGGCGACATTCACGACATAGGCAAAAACATAGTTAAAACTCTGCTCATAAATTACGGCTTCACGGTGTACGATCTGGGGCGCGACGTCGATCCCCGCGCCGTGGCAGACGCCGTAAAGGAGCACGGCGCGAAGCTTTGCGGACTTTCCGCGCTCATGACGACGACCGTGCGCTCGATGGCGGAAACGATAGAACTTTTAAGGGCGGAGTGCCCCGACGTTAAAATTGCGGCTGGCGGAGCGGTGATGAACGAGGAATATGCCGCGGCTATCGGCGCGGACAGGTACTGCGCGGACGCCATGGCTACCGTGCGCTACGCCGAAGAGATAGAAGCGCTTTTATAAGCGCGGAACGGGCAATGCTTGTTAAATTAAGTCATGCGATGAGTAAATAATGCGCCCCGCGGCACGCCGCGGGGCGCATATTTTTATTTTGCTGTTGACTTGAGTGCCAAACGGTAGTATAATTATATGAGTAAATAAATTAACATACGGCGGACGCGCGTCCGCCTTACGGAGCTTAAATGAGCAAACCCCGAGTATTATTCCCCTATACCGAGGCGGGATTGGGACACATAATGCCGATGAACAGCATTGCGGACGAATTTGAAAGGCTGTACGGCGACAAAGTAGAATGCGTTCGCTCCAATTTCTTTACCGAAACGGGGAATAAAGACCTCATAAAATACGAAAAACACCTTTCCGACAGCGTGGTCAAGTACAATAAAAATCCCTGCATGGGCTTTTTCGCCACTTTCAACATGGATTTCTGGGGCACAACCATTTCAAGCTGGGGCGCGGTCGTCTTTATAGAAGAAAACGCGGCGGAGGAGGGGCTCAAGCACATGCAGGAGCTTAACGCCGACCTCGTCGTCAGCACTCACTGGGCAACCAATTACTACGCCATGCACCTTAAAAACAGACCGCTTACGGCTATGTATTGCCCCGACGCGAAGATAAACACGCTCTTCCGCTATCCCTGCGACCTCATGCTCGCCTCAATGCCTACGGGCTACAGCCGCGCGCGCAAACTGCACTTTATCAGGTTCAACGAAAACAATATAAAGCAAGTTCCCTTCCTCATAAGAAAAGAGGCGTTCTCCGTCTCACGCGACAAGCGCGAAAACAGGCAGCTTCTGGGACTTGACGAAGATAAATTCACCGTCGTTCTTGCGGAGGGCGGCTACGGCGTGGGTAAAATCAGGGAGATGACGGAAAAACTTCTCGAACGCGACCTGCCCATAAACCTCGTTCCCGTCTGCGGCAGAAACAGAGAGCTTTACGAATATTTTTTAACCCTCTCGAGCAAGGGCAAAACGCTCTTCCGTCCCTACGGTCTGGCGGACAACATGCTGGAAATAATCGCCTCCGCCGACATAACCTGCGGCAAGAGCGGCGCTTCCATGATGGCGGAACCCTGCTTTTTCGGCGTGCCTCAGATGATAACCCACTACGCGACCGACATAGAGAGGTGGATAGGCAAGTACTACATAAAGACTGTCGGCAGCGCCATTAAAATTTTCAATATCGACAAGGCTGTGGACAAAGTCGAAGAGTTCGTAAACAATCCCGAGCTTCTGGAGCCGTATAAAAAAGCCGCCGAAAGCCAGCGCTCAAATTACGGTGCGGAAAAGTGCGCAAGGTACATCTTCGGTCTGCTCTGCACCCGCTTCCCCGAACTTAAGGACGGCAGCGAGCTGTATTGAGGCGAATATTGAAAAAAATGCTTAATAAAGCGCGGCGGAGCGCAATTTTGCGCTCCGCCGCAAAAAATTTTGTGTAATAACTGTGTAATATGCGGCTAATTTGGGTGAATGAAGGCGCTTGTTTAGGTAAACGCTTTACTTTTTCGCCCTCCGCGTGATAAAATGATTAAAAATGCGCGGAACGCTCCGCGCACCCCGTAGGGAAAAATATGGAAGGAAAAAAGATTTTATATTCGGCTGTTCAGCCAACAAATAAACTTACTCTCGGAAACTATATCGGCGCAATAAAGAACTGGTGCGCCCTGCAGAACGAGTATGACTGCATTTTTGCCATAGCCAACATGCATGCCATAACCGTAAGGCAGAATCCCGCAGATTTAAGGCGCAATACCCTTGAACTTCTCGCGCTGTACATCGCCTGCGGCATCGACCCCGAAAAGTGTATACTTTACCTTCAGTCGCACGTCAGCGCGCATGCCGAGCTTGCGTGGGTGCTCAACACTTTCACCTACGTCGGCGAAATGGAACGCATGACGCAGTTTAAGGATAAATCTTCTAAACACGCAGACAATATTAATATGGGTCTTATGGACTATCCCGTTCTTATGGCGGCGGACATACTCTTGTACCGCGCGGACGTCGTTCCCGTTGGTGTGGACCAGCGTCAGCACCTCGAAATCGCGCGCGACATAGCAATAAGGTTCAACAATATCTATTCGCCCACTTTCACCGTCCCCGAGGGAGTGTATACGAAGATGGGCGCGAAAATCAACGACCTTCTCGACCCTTCAAAGAAGATGAGCAAATCTTCCGAAAATGCCAACGGCACGGTTTTCCTTTCGGACGATAAGGATACGATAATGCGCAAATTCAGGCGCGCCGTTACGGACAGCCTCGCAGAGGTGAAATACGACCCCGAAAACAGACCGGGCGTCAGCAACCTCATTTCGATATACTGCGTATTCACGGGAAAGAGCGTGGAAGAGTGCGAAAGGCAGTTTGCAGGCTGCGGTTACGGCGACTTCAAGACGGCTGTAGGCGAAGCTGTAGCCGAAAAGCTCGCGCCCATTCAGGCGGAGCAGGCAAGGCTGCTCGCAGACAAGGCATACCTCGACGACATTTTAAAAAAGGGTGCTGAACGCGCTTCGGCTATAGCGGGAAGAACGCTCGCCAAAGTCTATAAAAAAATAGGTTTCTATCAGCTTTGATTTAATAACCGCGCACGCGGCGGCGCAAGGCGCGCGTCGGCAAAAGGATATAACGCGCCGCTCAAAATATGTTTGGTTACATTCATCCCGAAAGACCGCACATGTTCATAAAGGACGAGATGCTGTACAAGGCTCTCTATTGCGGCATGTGCAAGTCAATAAAGCAGGGCAGCGGTCAGGTGGCGCGCACGGCGCTCACTTACGACATGGCTTTCATGTCCGCGCTCATGCACAACCTCGCCGCAAAGGACGTAAAGGTGGAAAAGCGCAGGTGCGCTCTTCATCCCCTCAAAAAAAGATACATGGCGCGCGAGGACGATATATCAATTCTCCTGGGCTGTATCAACAGCTGTCTCGCATATTATAAGCTGTTGGACGACAAGCTCGACGGCGACAAGAAGGGCATGTTTGCTTTTTTGTATAAAAAGGGCTATAAGCGCACGCTGAAAAAACACCCGAAAGCGGCGGAAATAATCTCCTCGAGCATGGAAAGCCAGCGCGCCCTCGAAGAGAGGGGCTGTTCGGTCATAGACGAAGCGTGCGAACCCACGGCGCAGATGATGGCAAGACTTTCGGACTACGTCCTCGGCGACAGGGCGGACGAGCACACCTTTGCGCTGTGCTACGACATAGGCAAATGGGTTTACCTCGCCGACGCGTTCGACGATTACGATAAGGATGTGAAGAAAGGCAGGTACAACGTTCTCAACAGGGCGTTCGGCTGCGCGACGAAGAGCGAGGCGGTCGGAAAGAACGCGGATGAGATTAACTTTCTGTTCAATTCGCTGTTCGCCGACATGAGAATTCATCTCTCTTCGGTAAAGTTCGGCTTTAATCACGACCTTACCGACAACATAATTTTATTGGGAATACCCACAAGGACGCGTCTGCTTGTTTACGGCAGGTGCGGAACGGGTAAAAAGGAAGTAAAAAATGAACAAACGCAATCTTGAACTGTTAGGTCTGACCGAAGGTGCCACCGCCGAGGAAATAGAGGCGGCGTATGCTTCATTGCGCGAAAAATATCTCGAAGACAGATTTCTCGACGGCGAGGCGGGCAACAACGCCGCGCGCATGCTCACAAAAATCGAAACGGCTCACAGCGAACTGCTCGCAGAGCTTGCCGAAGCCGATAAGGACGTGTCCGAGGACGCGGGCAAAGCATATACGCGCGTCGAAGAGCTTATAAAGAACGGAGACATTGACGAAGCGCAGCGCGTTCTCGACGCTTTCAACGAGCGCAACGCGCAGTGGCACTATCTTCAGAGCGTTGTTTTCTATCGCAAGAATTGGGTTAACGAGAGCAAGAAACAGCTCGAAATCGCCATGCACCTCGACGCTTCCAACGAAAAGTACAAAGAGGCGTACAAAAAGCTCAACGATAAAATCGCCTACGACATTCAGCGCAACGCTTCGCAGGGCGGCAATCAGAGCGCATACCGCGGTCAGGATATGAACGGCGCACAGGATAATCAGATGGGCGGAAATTTCTGCTCGGACTGCATCACCTGCTGCTATATCAATATGTGCATCAACTGTCTTTGCAATATGTGCTGCAACGGATAAAATATGTCCAAAAACCGCAATACAAAATCATTTGAAATAGCGTTGTCGGCAGTCTCGTGCGCGCTGGCGGTAATATTTCTGCTTCTCGGCACGTTCACCCGCTTCATGCTCGCAACGGGCTACATAATGGCTCAGGTCAGCCTTATGCTGCCGCTTGCTAAGAACTTCTATTCGGGCGACGTAATGGCTTACTTCGGCACCTGCATTCTCACAATCCTGCTCGGCGCAATCGGGCAGGTGTGGTTGCTCGTGCCTTTTATCATGTTCTTCGGACTTCACCCGCTTGCCAATGCCTTGCAACTTCGCTTCAACATAAACAGGTGGATTGCTTATGTCGTAAAGGCGGTCTGGTTCGATTTTACGCTGTGGGTAATGTACATACTCGTTTTCGGCTCTTCGATAGGCAACGCAGAACTTGAAATTTACAGAATAGTTAACGACTATATTCTGTTGTTTATTTTCGTTGGCGGAACGATAGTTTTCCTTTTGTATGACTATGTAATGTTCAACTGTCAGAAGTGGATAACCTCGTTCGTCTGCCGCATCAGAAAGTGATTATGCAAAAAAATGAAATTTATCAGGGCGTCGTAAAAACTCTCGGCAGCGAGGGCGAAGGCGTCATAGATCTTGAAAACGCAAGGGCGTTCGTGCCGGGGTGTCTCGGCGGGGAAGAGGTAACTTTCAAAGCGCTCAAGGTAAAGGGCGACGTAATCTACGGCAAGATAGAAAGCGTCGTGTCGCCCTCGCCCGACAGGGTTGCGCCGAGGTGCGGCGTTTATTCCAAGTGCGGCGGTTGCCAGCTTCAGCACATGGATTATTCCGCGCAGCTTTCTTTCAAAAAGCAACTCGTGTCAAATTGCTTAAGGAAGCTCGGCGGCATAGATTTTCCCGTGTCGGACGCCGTGCCCAGCCCCGAAATTTTCGGTTACAGAAACAAGCTTTCCATGCCCGTCGGCAACGATGCGGACGGCAATCCGATAGTCGGTCCTTACGCGCCACGCTCGCACAGAATAGTGTCGGTGGATAACTGCGTTCTTCAGCGCGGCTGGTGTTCAACCCTCATTTCCTGCCTGAAACTTTTCATGAGCCGTTCGGGTTATAAGGGCTACGACGACGCGACGCGCAAGGGGGATATAAGGTACATAGTCTGCCGTCAGCTTCAGGATAAGCATATAATAACGGTGGTTGCGACAAGGCGCATAAAGCTGGACGCCTTTGCGGAAATTCTCGACAGGGAATTTACCAATTTCACCCTTCTTCTCAACGTCAATTCGGGTACGGGCAACGTCATATTTTCGGATAAATGGTCAGTATGCCGCGGGCAGGGCTTTTTCGAGGGCGAAGACCTCGGCATAAAGTTCCGCGCGGGCGCAAACACCTTTTTGCAGATTAACGACGGAGTGCGCACCGCGCTCTATTCGGCAATAGTAAACGAGGTCTGCTCACCTGACGCAGTCGCCATAGATTTATACAGCGGAGGCGGCATGCTCACTGCCATGCTCGCGCGCGGCTGTAAGTCGGCTTACGGCATAGAAGTCGTCAAAGAGGCGGTAGTATGTGCCGGCGAACTTAAAGAAATGAACGACTTGCAGGATAAAATGTTCAATATCTGCGGCACGGTTGAGGACAATATAGATAAGGTGCTTTCGGATACCGAAGGGTACGAAAGGGTAATAGTCTGCGATCCGCCGCGAAAGGGCATGCAGCGTTCCGTCGTGCGCGCAATCATAAACAGCGGCGCGGAAAAAGTCGTGCTTGTTTCGTGCAATCCCGCAACGCTTGCAAGAGATCTGGGCTTGCTGTGCGGCACACTTAAAGAGGACGGCGCAAACATAATCCGTTCGGACGGCGACGGCGCGTACAGAATAGAGAGTATAACGCCGTACGACATGTTCCCCCAGACAAAACATATCGAGACGCTCGTTGTGCTGAACAGAAAATAATATTGTTCAAGGTGTTTGTCTAAGAAAGAGGAGACAGCAAAAAGTGATTGAGTTTTATGCTTATACGGACGGAAAAGCCGTTGCGGTTAATAATCATAAAAATCTTATAAATGTTTTTTATGTGTCGGTTTTGCCTGCAATCATTCTTTCTGTATTTGCCGTTTTGTTTTATCCGCTCGCTTTACTCGTTATATGGTTGCTGCCTGTTTTTTTTCTGATTTTTTCATATTTGGTTTTTCTGTTCCAACGGTATGATGATAAAGTTTTTCTCGAAGGAACAACGAAGAAACATATCATTCGAGTGGAAAATGGGTGCGTATATGTAGATAATAAGCAAAGGAGGAGTATTAAAAATATTCTATTGTATAAGTATAAAAAATATTTGCTTTTAATTTTAAACGGTAAATTTTACCTTGTACCCAATGAGGCATATACAATCGGCAGGCGCGAAGAATTTCTATTATTTTTCAGACGGCAAGTTTTGAACAAATTTGTTTTAAAGAGCAAATTGCAATCATTAGACAATGTATAAATTGTTTTGATAAAAATACATCATATGTGCTATTTTCGTTGGATTAATAGGAATGCCGTACTTTGAAATAAAAGGTAATGTGAAACGCTTGTCGCGCTGAACAGAAAATAAGAGTACAAATAAGCAACTTTAGGTCAAAAACTTGGGTTTTTGACCTTTTTTTATGCAAAAATACCCGCTTGCTGGCAGTATTAAACGGCGATATTGACGGATTGCGCATCATATGGTACAATCGAATTGCCGAATATTTTCTGAGTATATCTGAATGCGTCTGTTATGGCGTAAAAATTTTTTTGTTTTTTGCAGGATAAATATGAAAAATAATATTCCGTGCGGCGGCGAAAAGTTTTTATCGCGCGCAGTCGTTTATAAAATTAAATTCCCCGAGTTCTGGCAAAAAGCCTGTCGCGAAAAGAACGGCTTTTACAATCTCATAGAAGAATGCGCGTTCTCTTTCGTGAAAGAGACGGGCAGGGGGCAAGAATACCTCGAGGGCGAAAAAATCCGTCATTTCTGGCACGAACATTGCTATTTTTGCTGGGATAAGGCGACTACGGACAAAGATTGCATTTTTTATTGCACAGATGACATGAAATACTGGTTCTGCGAAAAGTGCTTCAACGATTACAAGGATAAATTCGGTTGGACGGTCAAGTCGGGCGAGGAGCTTTGCGCAAAACCGCTGCATTACTCTCGCGCTATCATAATTGCGGATAAATAAAGGAAGAAAAATGATTGCAATAATTTCGGATGGCAAAGAGCAATATGTTTCGCCGATCTTTGCGTTAAAAAATGCAGGTTGGAATTCGGAAGTGCTGACCTTTAATAAAGAGCGCACTCATTTAAGGCGCATAAAAATGTGGCGTCCCCGCCGTCAGGTCTTCATTGTCGAATGGGAAAAATTTGCCTGCAAAAAATCATTATGGGAAGGTTACGATTGGGTGCTTGAGGATAAAAATTTATTCAAAGCCCTGCGCTTCGGGAAAGCGGTTTCAGCGGAAAACTTCCCTGCATTCAAAGAATATTCCAAAGAAATTATTCTGCCCGAGCAGTTCGAAATTAAAAATGAAAACGACATTCAAAGTCTGATGGATGTATCGATGTCCTTTCACGACGCAATACCCATAAGGCTGGAAAAAGATGGCGATTGCACGCAAATTGAATTTGATACGACCTGGGGCTGTATCATAACGGTAAAATTCGAGGGCGTAAAGGAAAGTAATCTTATCGACCGCATAGGCTTAATATACGATAGCGAAATCGAGGTAAAGGAGGGCGGTTTTGTCTTTAAAGTTACCGCTTTCGACACGGGCGAAGTAGGCGGAGTTATCGACTTTTTGCCCTATGAGGGCGAGCCGTATATTTTTTGCGATAAAATATACTGGAGCATAAAAATCGGCAAGAGCGCATGTTGTGTCCAATGCAAAAAATATGATAGTCTTTATGATTTTTACATCGATTTGAAGTCTGTGTCTAAAAATGTGCTTCTCAAAGAGGGTAAACTCATTTTACATCACAAAAATGACACTCTCGTCATAGAGCCGACGAAAAAAGGTTACATAACATATCTCAACGGCGTCAGGGAAAAAGGCTACACGGACGGACAGGATATTTATGATTATGCCTGCATGTTTTTAGACAGGATAACCGCCGAAGATATAGACGAGGAAATTCTTGTCGATATTAAATCGCAGAAAAGCGCCTGCTTTGCGCATTATATTAAAAGGTCGTTGCCGTTTGCCGTTCTCTGGGCGGCGGCAGGCTTGATTTTATCTTTTTTCTGCAATTTGCCATGGGCGGTGTCCGCTATAATATTTATCGCGCCTGCGCTGCTGGTGCCGATATACATAGCGTTCGCTTTTTCTAAAGATGAAAAGCGGTATATCATAACGCCGACGAGGATTTATTGTTTTTGCGGAAAATTTATTAATAAATTAATAAGTACAGAGCAAATAAAATATGTGAAATTGCACCTTAGCTTTATAAAAAAAGGTTCGGGGACTATTAAAATCAAGCCCAAAGGGGGCATTTGCCTTTCAGGTATAAATTTCGCCTTTTGGCTTATAGGCATTAACGATGCGGAGGAAATTTACAATAAAATTAAAAAACTCTGCGACTGCAGTGAACCGGAATCGGGCAAAAAAGATTAACTCGTTTTATATGTGAAAAGCAGTGCGGGGCGCGCGAGTTGCGCGCCCCGCACCGAAAAAGCATAATATAAATTTTATATTAAAAATAAATAACTTTAACGGGCAACATATTGCGAACAGCTATTGAAGTTGCCCGTTTTTTTTGCTATAATTAATCAAAATGAATTATGTTCGGAAAATTCTATGATTGAAACATCAAGACTGATACTTCGTCCGTTCAGGAAAGAGGACGCCGCCGACGTTTACGAATATCTCAGAGAGCCTAGCGTTCATTGCTTTGCCTGCATGAAACTCAACAGCGTGCATGAAGCCGAAAATTTGATAAAAAAGCGTTTGGGCGGGGACGAGGTGTGCTTTGCAATCGTCCTGAAGTCGGAAGGCAAGGTGATAGGCGAAGTTGAAGCCGTGTCCGAGGCGACCAATCCCGAAGAAGATAATCCGAAAAATGACACTTTCAGCCCGTGCTGGATGTTGAATGAACGTTATCAGGGCAAAGGTTATGCGTTCGAGGCGGTCAGAGCGTTCTATAATTATCTGTTCGGGGAAAAGGGCGCAAGGCGCATATACGCCTATACCGAAGATTACAACTTTTCCTCGCAGCGACTGTGCGAAAGGCTGGGCATGCGCCGCGAGGGCGAGTTCATGGAATTCGTGTCCTTCGTCAACGAGGAGGACGGCTCGCCGATATACGAAAATACCGTTCAGTACGCCATATTGCGCCGCGAATGGCTGGATATGCACAAGTAATTTGTCGGCAGAATTGCGCTTTAATCTGGTTTGCAAACAAAAAAATACATTTGGGATGAAATTATTCGGTCTGCGGGAATGAAAGAGGGAAAATAAGATAATGCTTAAAAATTTATTTGCAAAATATGCCAGAGCCGTGTCTGACGAGGCGCGCAGGGCAGAACTTTACAAAAAGTTCATAAAAAGATTTATATGGATGGCGGCGTTTTGCGTTCTGTTCATAGCAATAGTCGTTGAAGCCCTGATGTTTGATCCTATAACCGACCCGACGCTTTTCAATATCGCCGTCGCGATATTTTTAATAACTATGTTGTTGTGGCTCATATCTGCCGTCGGATGGATTATATGCGCAATAAAATTCCGCCTTGCTTACCGCGCAATACTCTCGTCGCCGCCTTCCGCCGACGAAATGCCCGAAGTTGTAACCTATCGCGAAAAGGTAAGGGACGCAAGCAGACTTTCCGGACCCGTCATAGCGGGAATAGTCTTGCTTATCGCAGGCGCTGTGTTTATGTTTGCGGCAATAATTTACGATGTCGCAACCAACCCCGAAAGCGAAGAGCCTGGGCTGCTGACAAACATATCTGTCTGCGTATTCGCCGTATGCCTGCTTGTTTGTTTACTGACGGTTATATTTTCTGTGTATAAAAAGACGGCGGAGGGAAAGACGGCTGAGCAACAGACCGAAAGCGAAAGCGCCGCAATCGACGCGGCGCAGGGCAGGGAGCACAAATATTCTCTGCGCGCAGATAAAAATGCTCAGTCATACCGCTATCTCTTTCCCGACGAAAATCTCCAAAAAGAGACGGAAAATACCCGCGCAAAGATGAATAAAGTTGTGCTTATCGCCGTCAGCGTTTCAGCGGTTGCCGCGCTGATAGTGTGCGGCGTTCTGTTTCTGCCGTTCATATGCGGTTTTGAATGGGTCGGTTATAGCATACCTATAATTTTTGCAGCCATTACGGCAGCGGCAATAATAGCTTCGCTGCCCTACGCCCGCAGACTTTCAAAACTCGAAAAATTACAGAAAGTGCAGCTTGAACAAGACCCCGCGCTCGAACTCAACCTGCGCGTCTATCGCATATACGAGCAATATTTCAAGGGTAAGGGCAGGGCAATTTATTTGTTCTATGCCGCTTCTATTGTATTATCTTTTGTGTTTGCCGCTCTTTTCCCCGATAAAATAGTGTCGGGTGCGGCGGTAATTCTTATTTACATAGGCATAATAATCAATTATGTATTTATGTCGCAAATGAGAAAGAAGTGTCTGCCGATTGAGCGGGAGATAGGCGCCCGTTCGGGCGAGGGCGCAGGTTGCGATTGTCTGCAGAACGAAGGGACGAGCCTCGTCAATCAATCGGAAAATATTGCGGAAGACAACTCAGCCGAATGCAGGGACGACGGCGCGGAAGACGACAAAGCCGAATGCAAGGACGACGGCGCGCAAGACGACAAAGCCGAAAAATAAGAAGCGCGCCGCGCGGAGGATTTATATGGAAAAAGAGCAGGCTGCTGAAAAACTGCCGTATTGGCAGCGCCTTGACGACGACGAAAAAAAGTTCGTAACGGAAAGGGCAGTTATTAAAAATTTTGAAAAAGGCGAAATGGTTCACGGTTACGGCAGTTCCTGCCTGGGTACGGCGCTCGTGCTAAAAGGCGAGCTGCGCGTATTCATACTTTCGGAGGACGGCAGGGAAATAACTTTGTTCCGCCTGGGCGAGGGTTCGTCCTGCGTGCTTTCCGCCTCGTGCATAATAAAGCAGATAACCTTTCAGACCAACATGATTGCCGAAAGCGACTGTACGCTGTTCATTCTGCCCTCCTCGGCGTTCGATAAACTTTCCGAACAGAACATTTATGTAAAATGCTTTCTCTACGAGGTCGCCGCGGAGCGGTTCTCTTCCGTAATGTGGACAATGCAGCAGATTTTATTCCTCAGAATGGACAAAAGGCTGGCGGGCTTTCTCCTTTCCGAGTACGAAAAGAGCGGCAAAACAATAAAGATGACGCACGAGCAGATTGCCGTAAACATAGGCTCTGCGAGGGAGGTTGTCGCCCGCATGCTAAAAAGATTTGAAGTCGAAGGGCTCGTTTCGCTCGGCAGGGGCTCGGTAATTATCAAGGACGTAGCCGCCCTTAAAAAAATTTAAAAAACTTTTACGTTAAGTAACTAAGTTACAGAAAAGCGTGTTTTTCCTTGCTATAATAGTGGTGTAAAAAGCAAAAGGAGAACACAAAAATGTCAGAACTCAAAATAAACAAAGAAAACTTCGAACAGCAGGTACTTAAATCGGAAATACCCGTCCTTCTGGACTTCTGGGCGCCCTGGTGCGGACCTTGCCGCATGCTCTCTCCCGTAATCGAAGAGATTGCAAAGGATTACGAAGGCGTGGTAAAAGTCGGTAAAGTCAATGTGGACGAAGAGGTCGAACTCGCTTCCGCGTTCCGCGTTGCGAGCATACCGACGGTAGTCGTCATAAAGGACGGCAAAATAGTCAATACTTCGGTAGGATACAAGGCAAAGCCGCAGATTGAGGCGTTGCTCGGTTTGCAGAAATGATTTTTTCGGGACTTTTTAAAAAATCTTCCATAGACGACGGCGTAAAGCAATATCTCGGCACGGCGGGTGCGGTTCTTCTCGATGTGAGAACGCCCGCCGAGTATGCCGCGGGGCATATAGAGGGCAGCGTCAACCTGCCTTTGGACGAGCTGGAACGTGCGGAAGATATAATAGCCGATAAATCTACACCCGTATTCGTATATTGTCGCAGCGGTGCGAGGAGCGGCAGGGCTGAAGCGTACATGAAAGAACGCGGCTATACCGCCGTAAAGAACATCGGCGGCATAATATATTATCACGGCAAGGCGGTGAAAAATTGAAAGTAGTTATTGTTGGCGGAGTTGCTGGCGGCGCAAGCGCCGCGGCGCGATTGCGCAGGCTGGACGAAAAGGCGGATATTATAATTTTCGAGCGCACGGGCTTCGTTTCGTACGCAAACTGCGGTTTGCCCTATTATATAGGCGGAGTAATAGAGGACGAGGGCGACCTCACGCTGCAGACGCCCCAAAGTTTTAAGGAGCGTTTCAATATAGACGTTCGCATAAAACAGGAAGTAATTTACGTCGATCGCGCCGCTAAACTCGTGCGCGTGCGCGATCTCGAAAGCGGCAGAGAGTATTCCGAAAGCTACGACAAACTCATTCTTTCGCCGGGAGCGCGCCCTTTCGTACCCTCGCTGGAGGGAGTGAACAGCAGTAAAATTTTTACTCTGCGCACAGTAGAGGATACTCTTGCCATACGGCGCGCGGCAACGCGCGGAGCGCGGTGCGCCGTAGTTATAGGCGGAGGTTTTATAGGCGTGGAAACAGCCGAAAATTTAAAGGAAGCGGGGCTGGAAGTTTACTTAATTCAGCGCGGCGACCACATTCTTCCGCCCATAGACGGCGACATGGCAAGCATTCTGCACGCGCACATGTCAAAGAAAGGAGTGCGCCTCATTCTAAACGGCGACGTGCAGGGATTTAAGGAAGAAGGTTCACGCCTCAAGGTGCTGTTAAAAGGCGAAGATGCCATTTCCTGCGATATGGCGGTCATGGCGGTAGGCGTCGTTCCCGAAACGCCGCTCGCGGCTGAAGCGGGTCTTGAAACGGGCGTAAAGGGCAGCATAGTCGTCAACGAACGCATGCAGACTTCCGACCCCGACATATACGCCGTTTCAATAGTCAATGCGGTAACGGGCAAAAAGGCAGTAATATCCCTCGCGGGACCCGCCAACAAACAGGGCAGAATTGCCGCGGACAATATCGTCGGCGGGGACAGAAAATATAAGGGTTCACCCGCGTCGTCCGTAATAAAAATTTTCGATATGACGGCGGCATTCGTCGGGCTTAACGAAGCTTCCGCAACCGCCGCGGGAATATCCTACGATAAAATAATAATTTCCCCAGCGTCGCACGCGTCGTATTACCCCGGCGGAAGGACGATGACAATCAAGGCGCTCTTTTCGCGCGAGGATAATCGCATACTCGGCGCGCAGATTGTCGGTTACGACGGCGTAGACAAGAGGCTTGACGTCATTGCGACCGCTATGCAGGCGGGGCTTAAAATTACCGAACTGGCGGATCTCGATCTTGCATACGCGCCGCCGTATGCATCGGCTAAAGACCCCGTGAATATGCTAGGCTTTGTCGCGCAGAACATAATCGAGGGCAAGGTAAAGCAGTTTTTCTTTGAAGATATTGCAACTCTGCCCGAAAACGCAATCAGGCTCGATACCCGCACCGCCAAGGAGTATTCCAATGGGCACGCCCAAGGTTTCGACACTAACATACCCTTGGACGAACTTCGCTCCGCGCTCGGCAAGCTCGACGCGTCGCGCCCCGTGTATGTAATGTGTCAGACGGGTTTGCGCAGCTATATAGCCTGCCGAATTCTTTCGCAGAACGGTTTTGAGTGTTACAACTTTGCGGGAGGATACAGGTTTTATTCTGCCGTAAAAAGCGGCGAAGCGTTTGAACGCTGCTCGACCGATTGCGGAAAGTAATTTTAAAAGTTTCTCTGTCAAAATAATCGGACGGCGACCTGAAATAATTTTGCTGTCCGCATTAAATAAAAGAAAGGAGTTTTTTTATGCCTGCAAAATTTTATATCTGCCGCCGCTGCGGCAACCTCGCCGAACTCATAGTTTCAAGCGGCGTAAACATGATGTGCTGCGGACAGAAGATGGAAGAGCTTGTGCCGAACACCGTCGAAGCTTCGGGCGAAAAACATTTGCCCGTCGTAAAGATTGAAGGCGGAGTTGCCGAAGTCAGCGTGGGCAGCGTCGCTCATCCCATGGCGGAAGAGCATTTCATAGAGTGGATATATCTCGAAACCGAGAGCGGAGTGCAGCGCAAGGCGCTCAAGCCCGGCGACAAGCCTGCGGCAGTCTTTGCCGTGGGGAACGAAAAGGTTGTCGCGGCATACGCTTACTGCAATCTGCACGGTCTGTGGAAAATCTCTCTCTGATTTTTATTCGGCGCTTCGACCGCGGTGCGGCACAGGCGCAAATGTTACCGTAAATAAAAAATCGGCGCGCCGCGTCGATTTTTTGTTATTATATAGACAAAACGGATATATCGTGGTATAATACGGCTATGAATGATATAGTTTATGCGGGCGCGGCAAAGGAAAGCGACCGCGAACATACTCACAAGGGGCTGGAAGTCGCCGTTGCGGAGGCGGACGGAAAGATAATTTTCGGCTCAAACGAGGTAAAATTCAGGCGCGGCGACGCGGTAATAGTGCCCCGCCAGCTGCCTCACAGCAATCCGGCGTGGCAAACGTCGGTGCTGATGGAAAACGCCGTCGCGCCCGTCAGGGAAGTCTGCGTAGTGAGCGGAGAGGGCGCGGAGGACATAGCGTGGGTGCTTTCGCGCGTGCGCAGGTATGTAGCCGCGGGGGAAGAAACGGCTATAGTTTCGGACGGGCTTGCAAGGCTGCTCAACGCGTTGATAACGGCATATTGCGCGGGCAACGGCTATTCTCCCGTGGTAAAAACGCTCATAAAGGAGCTGGACAAAAACCTCTCCGACCCCACGTTTTCGCTCGAGTACAGCATTTCTTCGCTGCCGCTCAACTATGACTATGTGCGCAAACTCTTCAAAAAGGAAGTGGGGCTTTCCCCTCTGGAATATCTCACTTCCGCGCGAATGGCGCGCGCAAAGGATATAATGCTTTCGGGCGTAACAAACAGATTTTCGCGCTATACAGTCTCGCAGATAGCCGAAATGTGCGGCTATGCCGAACCGCTGTATTTTTCGCGTGTGTTCAAAAAATTTTACGGCGTATCCCCCACGGAATACGCCGCAAAGCTCAGGCAGTAAGCGGTTATTGCCTCTTTGCGCGTGTTGCGCAAAAAGGCAAAAATAAAGATTGCAAAAGGGCGGTTTTTTACCGCCTTTTTTCAAAGAAATTTTTTAAGGGCGCATTCGCAGCTTTCTTCGAGGTTTATAAGCTGCTGCAAAAGGTTTTTTACTTCCTCGGTCATAACGCTTTCGCCCTCAGTCATGGATGTCTTTAAAGAAGTTATGCCGCTGACCGTGCCGCGTATCATCATCTGGGCTATGTTGGAGCGTGAGTTGTCGTTTGCGGCGTTCATCTTTATCGCAGACCACATCATCGCCTTTTTAATGGGCGAAGGCTCTTTGACTTCTGCGCCGCTCATTTTTGCTATGCGTGCGGCTTCGGCGCATATTTTTTCGTATTCTTCATGCTCGCGCAGTATCTCGTTTTTAATGCCTTCGTCGTCTATCTCTGGCAGGATGTCGGCGATGGAGGTGAGGGCAAGCTGCGCGTTGCGGTAAATTTCTGCAAGAATTTCTTCGTTGCTCTTGGCGTTTTCCATAAATATCTCCTTTGAAAAAATATTTTACAATTATTGTCGCCAAAGGCGCGAAATATATTCGTTATGCGCATAAAATGCTTGACTTTTGTCTTTAACTTATGTTAAATTATTTGTCGAGCCGTTCGGAACGGGCTAAAAAAGCGCAAAATTTTTTCAATGCCGCCCATGCCATTGGCATAAGTATCCGACGAGACTGGTCAGAGGAGGACATTTTATGTACGCTATTTTTGAAAACGGAAGCAAACAGTATCGCGCTTCCGTAGGCGACGTCGTAAAGCTTGAAAAGCTCGACGCGCAGGTAGGCGCAACCGTTACCTTCCCCGTCGTTATGTGCGCGGAAGAAGGCAGCATAAAGGTTGGCGCAGAAGTCGCAGACATGAAGGTTTGCGCACAAGTTGTTTGCCAGGGTAAGGACAAGAAGATTATCGTCTTCAAGTACAAGGCAAAGAAAAACGAAAGGAAAAAGCAGGGACACAGACAGCCTTTCACAACCGTAAAGATTACATCCATCGGCGGCGAAGTTGCTGAAGAGAAGCCCGCGGCAAAGAAAGCTCCCGCAAAGAAGACTGCTTCCGCAGCTAAAAAGACGACCGCTGCAGGCGAAAAGAAGCCCGCAACCGCTCGCGCAAAGAAAGCTCCCGCACAGGAGACGGCTAAAGCCGAATAATCAAAGGAGGACAGGTTGAATGTTGTTTATTAAGTTATTCGCCCACAAGAAGGGCGGCGGTTCCACCGATAACGGAAGAGACAGTAACGCCAAGCGCCTCGGCGTAAAGCGCGCTGACGGACAGTTCGTTCTTGCAGGAAACATCCTCGTAAGACAGCGCGGTTCCAAGTTCAAGGCAGGCAACAACGTAGGCATGGGCAAGGACGATACGCTCTTCGCTCTTTCCGACGGCGTTGTAAAGTTTGAAAGAGTTGGTAAGGACGGAAAGAAGGTGTCCGTTTATCCCAAGGCTGAATAAAAAAATTACGGCGAAAGTTGCGTTTTGCGACTTTCGCCTTTATTTTACGGTGATATTATGTTAAAGTGTTACGCGCTTACAGACAAAAAACAGAAAGAATTTTACGCGCTCTTTGGCGATTACTATGCCGAGCTGGGCTGCGACGAGGACACGGAACATCTCTTGGACGAGTATGTCGTTGCAGACTTAAAGGCGGGGCTGCTGTCCGTATATCTTTTAGACGAAGGCGAAAAGACGGTAGGTTTCGTAATTTTTCAGACAGACAGAGCGGAAAACGAGTGGTGCAAAAAGGCTGGTTGGGGCGACGTGCGCGAACTGTACGTTGAGCCTTCGTCCCGCGGCAAGGGGCTGGGCAAATTCATGCTGCTCACGGCGGAAATGTTTTTGCGCGAAAGCGGAGCGAAAGATTGCTATTGCCTGCCCGCCGAGGGGACGGAAGCGTTTTTCCTGTCCTGCGGGTACGCGGAGAGCGAGGAGAGGTGCGAGGAGATGGACTGTCCTTTCTTCACCAAGGATATTTCTTCTTCGCCCTGTAATTGTGAAAAACAATAATAAATATAATATATGCGGCGCGCTCGAAAGCGAGCGCGCCGCATTTTTTAAATTTGATAACATTATAAATATTTAACGCGCGTTAGGCAGTGCTTGCGCTGCCGAATGCGCTTCGTTTCAGTATAATAGTATGGCTTCGGACGGTATCGCAAAAGTTGCCGAACGTTCCGCGCGGAAAGTTGCGTTGTCTTCGTGGTAGGTTCTGTGCGGCACAATATATACGCGTGCGAGGGGATACATTTCCTTCAGTTCGTCCACAAGCAAATCCCAGGCAGACATTTTTCTCGCAATTTCGGCGTTCATGTCTATGCACACGAAGTTGTTGCCTTCATAAAGCAACCTTAAAAGATGTGCGCGTATCTTCATTATCGTCAGTTGCGGCACGCAGGTTTTCCCCGTACCTGCGCAGTGTCGGCACGGCTCCGTCAGCTGGGAGGAAACCGAAGGACCCGTCCGCTTTCTCGTAAATTCGACAAGTCCGAATTGCGACATCGGCAGAACGTTGCACTTCGTCTTGTCGCCGTCAAGCGCGTTTTTAAGCTCGTCCACTATGGCTTCGCGGTGCTTTTCGTCCGTCATGTCGATAAAATCCACAACTATTATGCCGCCTATGTTGCGCAGGCGCACCTGCCTTGCAATTTCCCTCGCGGCGAGAATGTTTGTGTAATAGACGGTGTGTTCCAGGCTGTCTTCGCCCGTAAAGCTGCCAGTGTTGACGTCTATTACCGTGAGCGCTTCTGTCTTTTCTATCACGAGGTACGCTCCGTTGTCAAGATCGGCGCGGGTGGAAGTGAGCGCGGATATCTGTTCCGTAAGTCCGAGGTCGTAGTACATGTCGCGCTTTTCGTCATGCACTTCGAAGCTCTTTATGCGCGCGCCCGTCAGCTTTATTATTTCCTGAACTTTTTCGGCGAGCTGCCTGTTGCCCACGCAAATTTTTTCCACATCGAAAAGCAGATTGTCGCGCAGAACGCGCATATACATGGGGTAGTCGGAATAGAGCAGATCGCCTACCTGCGCGGAGGCGAAGTGCGACTTTATCGAGCGGTACAGCTTGCGGAAGTAATTGAGTTCCTCCGTCTTGTCCCTGCGGTTGGCGTAGGGTGCGGCGGTGCGGATAATCATTCCCTCCGTGCCTTTGCGCGTGCGCGCCGCGCCGAAAGCGAGGTTTTTTCTCAGCTCCGCGTCGTGAATTTTACGCGAAACGCCTATGAACGGCACCGTGGGCAGAAAAATAGTATATTTCCCCACGAACGAAAGGTTTGTGGTAACCTTTGCGCCCTTTTTGCCCACTGGTGCTTTTACCACCTGAACGAGTATCTCGTCGCCGGGCTTTAAATTGAGCGCGGAGGGCGCGTCTATCTCTTCGCCCTCGTATTTGTTGCTGTCGGGGACGAGGTCCTCAACCGAGAGGTAGCAGTTGCGCTCCAGCCCGCAGTTGACGAACGCAGCCTGCATTCCGTTTAAAACGTCGCAAACTTTGCCCTTATATATGTTGCCTACAATGTTTTTTCGATCTTCCGATTCATAGCTGAATTCGGTCAGCTTTCCGTCCTGCGTTACGGCGTAAGATTCCATTCCGCAAACGTTGTCGAAGTAAACAGTTTTCTTTCCCATGATACAGTTCTTTGAAAATATATTTTAAAAAATTTCAGTGCGTTTTTATAAAAATATTCCTTCGTCGGCTCGGGCGGCGGTTTTAACTATGTCCTGCGTTTTGCCGCCGAAGCGCGAACAGAGATACGAACAGAAAAGATCCGCTCTTAAGTTGTTGTCGCCGCAGCCGAGCGTGAAAAACAGCTGCTCACCGCGCCGTTCAACGGCATATATGCGCGGGCGAATGTCAATTTCCCGTCCGCGCGTGTCGGTAATCGTTATGCTTTTTTCCGCCAGTAAATCTTTGATGTCGAAGGACGCTATGCCGCTCGCCGTATAATCGCACGCCTTTATGCTGTTTGCATAGTTCTGATTTTCTTTTACGACGTTGAAGGCGAGGCACTTTATGCCGTCGGGTGAAAATTTATTGAAAAGCTGCATGAAATCGCCCGTGAAAGGCGTGTCCGCCGTGGCGTATTCCGCAACCGATTTTATGCCCGTTCCGAGCGGGTTGTTCAGAAATATTTTGGGGTGTTTGTGGAAACCTTCGCTGAACGCGAGCGGTATTCCCGCGCGGCGCATGGTGCGATATATGTGCCTTAAAAGGTCGAGGTGCGAAATGTATTCCGCTCCGTCCGTCTTGGTGTACCTGAAAGCTATCATTTTTCCCCCTTTGCGGCGGGGCAAACCTTCTGCAACCCGCAGCCCGAGCATTTTTTCGCGCAGCTGCCCGTAACAATGCCGTCGTAAGCGCGGTGTCGCTCGGTCAGGAAAAACTGCTTTTTAATGCCTGTGTTTATAAAATCCCAGGGCAGAATTTCGTCTTCGCCCCTCTCGCGCGTGTATTCGTCCATGCTAATGGCGCAATCGTCGAACGCGCGCTGCCATTCGTCCTTTTTAAGGTCCTTGCCCCAGCCGTCGAACCGACAGCCGTAAGAATAAGCCCTTTCTATGACCTCGCCCAGCTTTCTGTCGCCGCGCGCGAGAACTGCTTCCAGACGGGATGTGAAATAGTCGCTCCAGCTGAGCGAAACGCCCTTTATATACAGCTTGTCTTTAAGCAGTTTCTGCTTTGCTTCGACTTCGCTCTCCGTCGCCTGTCTTTCCCATTGGAAAGGCGTGAAAGGCTTGGGTATGAATGTCGAAACGGACACGGAAATTCTCAGCGCTTTTGCTCGTTTTTTAGAGTTGTAAACGCTCTTTATTTTGTCGCATATGCTCCTTATTGCGGCGAGGTCTTCATCCGTTTCGGTGGGAAGTCCGAGCATAAAGTACAGTTTGACCGCCGAATATCCCCCGTCGAACGCGCTTTCGGCGGCGCGCAGAATTTCTTCTTCGGTGATGTCCTTGTTTATGACGTCCCTCAGTCTCTGGCTGCCCGCTTCGGGCGCGAAAGTGAGCGAAATTTTGCGCGCGTCCTGCGCAAAGTCGGCGTCGAAGCTGTCTACGCGCAGCGATGGCAGGGCGAGCGTTACGTCGGGCGGCAGCGAACTTTTAAGGCTGCGTATGAGCTCGCGAAGATGGGGGTAGTCGCCCGTCGAGAGGGAGTTGAGGCTGACTTCTTCATATCCCGTCGAAGCGATGAGCGAACACGCCTGTTTTGTCAGCGTTTCCACGCTCCTCTTGCGCACGGGGCGGTAGATAAATCCCGCCTGGCAGAACCTGCAACCGCGGTAGCAGCCGCGCATTACCTCTATTATCGAGCGGTCGAATACGCTCTCGCAGTTGGGCACGGGCTGGCTCATGGGGAAAATTGCTCCGTCGAGGTCGTCAATAATTGCCCTCTCGGGGGTATATTGCGTATCGAACGAGGCTATGCGCCCGTCTTGCGAATAATTTACCTTCATCAGCGCGGGGACGTAAACGCCCTTGATTTTTGCCGCCCTGCGGAAAAATTCTTGCGTTGCGCCGCCGCACTCGAGGTATAGGTCGGCAACGTCCGCGTCCGCGCTTTCTCCGTCGCCGATAAAGGCTATGTCAATAAAGTCGGCGAGCGGTTCGGGATTTACGGTGCAGGGACCGCCCACGGCGATTAACGGATAGCCTCCGCCCGCGCGGTCTGCGCGGCGCAGCGGTATGCCTGCCAGGTCGAGCATGTAAAGAAGATTGGTGTAGCACAGCTCGAACTGCAGCGAAAAGCCTATCATGTCGAACTCTTTGAGCGGCTTTTTGAGTTCGAGGGAATAAAGCGGTATGCCCGCTTTTTTGATTTCGTCGCCGAAGTCGGTGTAGGGCGCAAAGCAGTAGTCCGCCGCATAGCCGCGCCGCAAAAAGCTTTCCGCTACGATTTTTATGCCCAGATTGCTCATTCCCACTTCGTACAAGTCGGGGAAAGCCATGCAGAAAAAGAACGGCGAAGGACCGCATTTAACGCTCCCGAATTCGCCGCCCGTGTAACGCGCGGGTTTTTCCACGCGCGAGAGTATGTCTTTTAAGTCGTCTGTGTTTACAGTCATATATTCCTGCCCGCAATATGCCTTAGCTTTGCAAAATTTATTATATTTTATAACATTTTGCCGCATTAATCAAGTATTTTTCGGCGCGCACGCGCATTGCGCGTGCGCGCCTGCAACCGAAGGCGAGCGGTTCAAGCCTTTAGCAACAAAAATGCTTCAATTTGTTTACAGGCATTGACAAAAACAAACGCATTTGGTAAAATAATAGGGTAAATTCAAAATATTCAGGAGTACAATGATGAAATACGAATTAAAAGGCATTACAACCGAGCAGCTCTCTTTCAAACTCAACAGAGTAAAGCTCGAACCCAATCAGCGTCTCGACATCAAACCTCAGTTCTCGAGGCAGGTAAGAAAGGCTAACGATAACCCCAAGCTCATGTTTGTCAACCTCAAGGTTGCAGTTCTTACCAACGAAAAAGAACCCAAGCCCTTCGACATTGAAGTTTCTCTTGTCGGTGTTTACGAGCTTGAAAGCGCTCCCAATCCCCAGCAGGAGAGGGATTTCGTCATCGAAGCTACGGGTATGCTTTATCCCTATCTTCGCACGGCGGTTACCAACCTCACCGCTCAGGCGTATATCTCGCCCCTCAATCTCCCCGTCATCAGCGGACCTATCTTCCCCGAAGACAGGGATACCTACGCATTCAGCGTCGGCGATAACTGATAAATTTGCTTTTTTTGCGCGGAAGTCGTCTTCCGCGCTTTTTTTTGTGCTGAAAAAAGCCGCGTGCAGCGGCGGGAACGAGCTTTGCGTGGCGGCGGAAATGCTTTTTTTCTTTAACGGTGCAGCGCGCCTTCCTCAATCGTCAGGTCGCCGCGTTTCGCGCGGCTCATACGGCGGCAAAGAGCCTAATTTTTATGTAATTGTGCAATTCGCTTTCCTCAATCGTTAATTCGGCGCGCGGCGCGCGTCTCGCGCGCCGCGCGCCGCGTTTATTTATCGGTTTAAACCGCAAATAGCCGCAATCGTTTTAATCATTATATATTAGTAAAGAAAAAATTTACAAATTAACTCAAAAAACGATTGACAAGCCCCTGCAATAATGTTAATATCTTAACACACACCAAACAGGGGTGTAATTTTTTTGTACGGAGTTTTCCAGATATGAAAGCAACATCGAGGGCAAAAATAACGTTTGAATGCACCGAGTGCAAGCACAGAAATTACGACAGCTACAAGAACAAGCGTAACGATCCCGACAGACTTACCATTTCCAAGTACTGCCCTTTCTGCAAGAAGCACACCGAACACAAGGAAACCAAGTAATATAAATTTCCTTATAAGCCTTGCCGCAAAATGCGGCGGGGCATATTGCGCTTTAACGCGCAGCTGTAACCTAAAAGCCGCAAGGCGTTTTAAGGAGAACTTATGGCTAACAAAAACGAAGTTAAAAGACCCAATATTTTCGTGAGAATGGGCAAAAAGCTCAAGGAAACTTTTTCCGAACTCAAAAGAGTAACCTGGCCCACATTCCCCAAGGTAGTAAAATCCACCTGCGTGGTACTCGTAGTGGTACTCGTATTCCTCGTGGTTATCACGGGCATCAACCAGGGCTTGCAGGCGCTTTTGGAACTTTTGACCAGCATAGGAGAGTAATCAGATGGCTGAAACACGCGAACAACCCTGCTGGTACATTCTGCATACCTATTCGGGCTACGAAATGATGGTCAAGGATTCGTTGCAGAGGTTAATCGAAAACAACAATCTGCAGGACCAGATATTTGACGTTAAAATCCCCATGGAACAGACCATAGAGGAAAAGAACGGCAAAAGAAAAGTGGTGGAGCGCAAACTTCTTCCCTGCTATATATTCATAAAGATGATATATTCCAACCAGCTTTGGTACCTCGTTACGAGTACGCGCGGAGTAACGGGATTTGTCGGACCTCAGGGCAGACCTATACCCATGAAGGAAGATGAAATCCGCAAGATGCGCCTCGAGGAAGTGGTTGTGGATGCAGATTTCGCAGTCGGTGACCGCGTCAACATCGACGCAGGTCCTCTGGAAGGATTTGAAGGCGTAATAACCGAACTCAACGACCTCGCGCAGAAAGCAATGGTAAACATTCAGATGTTCGGTCGTTCGACGGACGTCGAAGTGGAATATATTCAGATTAAAAAAGTAGAAGCCTGAAAAGGCTGTATCGCGGCGCAATAAAATTTGCGCAATAAAATAAGGATAAACCGCCAGACGGCGATTTACATATGTGGGAGAGCGGGTTAAATCTTTCATGGCCCATTCGTTATCACCACATCAGGAGGATTATTTAATTATGGCAAAAAAGATTACTGCGGTAGTTAAATTGCAGCTTCCGGCAGGTAAGGCTACCCCTGCGCCCCCCGTAGGTTCTACGCTCGGCCCTCACGGTATCAACATACCCGGCTTTACCAAGGAATTCAACGCAAAAACTTCGGCTCAGGCAGGACTTATCATTCCCTGCATAGTAACCATTTATCAGGACAGAAGTTTCACTTTCATCTTGAAGACGCCTCCCACACCCGTACTTATCAAGAAGGCTCTGGGAATTGAAACCGCTTCCGCTCGTCCCAACAGGGATAAAGTCGGCAAGCTCACCAAAGCTCAGGTGGAAGAGATTGCAAAAACAAAGCTCCCCGACCTCAACTGCTCCGACCTCGAAATGGCAAAGAGCATGGTAAAGGGTACCGCTCGTTCTATGGGCGTTACGGTGGAAGAGTAACGGGCTGAAAAAAAGCCCAAAAGTGGGAGAGGGATAATAAAATACACAAAGTCGACCCCTCGGATGTACCACACGGAGGATTAATTAATGAAAGTTGGAAAGAAATACGCAGAAAGCGTAAAATCTTATGACCATTTAAAGGCATATGACCCTGCCGAAGCGGTAAACATCGTTCTTTCTACCGCAAAGGCAAAGTTCGACGAAACAATCGAACTTCACGTTCGTCTCGGCGTAGACCCTCGTCAGGCAGACCAGCAGGTCCGCGGCGTTCTGGTGCTCCCCAACGGTACCGGTAAGGACAAGAAGGTTCTCGTCGTTGCAAAGGGCGACAAGGCAGACCAGGCACTCGCTGCAGGCGCAGATTATGTAGGCGCAGAAGAAATGATCCAGAAAATCCAGAAGGAAAACTGGTTCGATTTCGACGTAATGATCACCACGCCCGACATGATGGGCGTCGTAGGTCGTATCGGTCGTATCCTTGGTCCTAAGGGTCTCATGCCCAACCCCAAGAGCGGCACCGTTACGATGGACGTCGTAAAGGCAGTCAAGGAAGTCAAAGCAGGTAAGGTTGAATACCGCCTCGACAAGACCGCCATCATCCATTGCCCAATCGGCAAGAAGAGCTTCGGCGCGGATAAAATCGTCGAAAACTTCAATGCCCTCATGGATGCAATCGTAAAGGCAAAGCCCGCAACCGCAAAGGGACAGTATGTGAAGAGCGTTACCGTTACTTCCACCATGGGTCCCGGCGTCAAGGTTTACTTCAACAAGGGTTAATCAAAAAATTCAAAATCCGTCCGCAAAATGCGGACGGATTTTTTTATGTCTTACTCCGTCCGCGCGCCGTGAGATAAGCAGTAAAATGTTGCCCGCCGCCTCGGTATATCGTAACTCAAAAACATAGCTGATTGTCCTATCGCTGTAGCCGCGTAATTTCTCTTTAATTGAATTTGTTCGGGCATATGTGCCGCTCAATGAGTCTTTATCGCTTGTTGTGTGGCGCATGGGAAATTAAAAAAACGCCGCTGTTGCGGTCATATGCCCGCAACAACGGCGTTATGGGTATATCTCAATAAAATGGCATAAACGCACGGCGTCATCTCGTGTTTTGAGCAGTGCACCTACATTCCGAGCATGTGTGCGTGGGCGTCAGTGCCCCTGCAAACATTTTTGGCGCTTCACCTGCGACAATCCGAGCATGTGAGCGCCCGTCGGTATAATAAAAGCTTACCGCGCATTCAGTCGGCGAGCCCGCATAATGGCGAACGGGAGTGTTGTCGGTATCCCCCTGCAAACATTTTTG
>CASDOP010000005.1 GCA_949282385.1 uncultured Clostridia bacterium | reverse complement strand
CTTCTGTGCCGCCGCCTTCCGTGCCGCCGCCTTCCGTGCCGCCGCCTTCTGTGCCGCCGCCTTCTGTGCCGCCGCCTTCCGTGCCGCCGCCTTCTGTGCCGCCGCCTTCTGTGCCGCCGCTTTCCGTGCCGCCGCCTTCTGTGCCGCCGCTTTCCGTGCCGCCGCCTTCTATGCCGCCGCCTTCTGTGCCGCCGCTTTCCGTGCCGCCCTGTTCAATATCGGACGAGTTATCGCCTTTTCCCCCTGCAAAGCCTGCGCATGCGGTGCTTAACGCGCAAGACGCGCTGAGCAGTAGAGTGATTGCAAAAAGTGCTATTTTTTTAATTTTCATATTCTTTAACCTTCTGAAAATAAGTTATTGCGCATATTTTCCGCAACGCGATACATTTTATCACAAGCGTTTGAATATAGCAAGCGCATAAAGTATTTTTTGACTTTTATGGTAAATTGAACTAATAACAAGCCATGCGTTTGCCTTTAAAGACATTTTGCTGTATTTTTCTGCATATTTTGCGGATAAAAAAGACAGAGCGCCGCCGCCCGCAAAGTCGGGCGGCGGCGCGTTTATTTTGCGATTATTTATTTTTGGCTTTATGCCTCATCATTTTTTATCAGCTTTTCGCAGTTGTGCGCAGATTAAGTAAAAAGGTTTATTCGATAGCCTTTAGACTTTCATTCATGTCTATCTTTACTATTTTACGCCTTAACAGCAGGGTTACGAGCAAAGCGAAAGCGACTACCACGAAAGGCGCTATAAGCCACATGAACCAGCTTATGCCGCCCAACGTGCCGAGACCTATCATTGTGAATACCAGCCAGATGAGCAGCGCCGCCAAAGGATAACCGAAAATTATGCCTATCAGTGTATCTATGTAAATTTCGCGGTGAATATAGCCCGAAACTTCGTTGTCGTGATAGCCCAGAACCATGAGCGTTGCGAGTTCGCGGTTGCGCTCGCTGATATTTATGTTCGTCATGGTATAAATGACTGTCGCCGTGAGCAGTCCCGCAAAGATTATTACCACTACCGCGATTGCGACTATAGACGGCGATTTCAGCGAGCCGAACAGGCACAAATCGAGTATGGAAAGTCCCGCCATGACGAGCGCCATGGATACAGCAACTGCAATTACCGTCATGAAGAACCTGCTCTTGTAACGCAACACGTTGCGCACCGTAGATTTATATCTGAACGGAAGCCTGTTCCACAAAAAAGGCATGCGCTCGAAGATGACCTTTTTGCCCGCCTTGGGGGGCTTGGGTCTGAGCAGCTCGGCGGGTTGCTGAAGCATCATCTTTATACCCGAAAACAGCGTTGCCAGGAAGATTGCCACAACTATTATGCTGAATACTATATAAAAGAAATTCATGGCAAAATATGCCGACATTGCGGGCATCGCGTACGAGAAGTTGAATATGTAGTATATTAGTGAGGACAAGCCCACGCCCACAAAGTACGAGCAAACGCCGCCTATGCCCGTGGCGATGAGCGCGAACAGCGCATATTTGAAAATTATTCTGAAAGGCGAATAGCCCAGCGTGCGCAGGCAGGCAATCTGACCGCGCTCCTCCTCCATAAGTCGGCTTATGTTGGAGAATACTACGAGCGCCGTTACAAACATGAACGCAACGACAAGCACCCAGCTTAACGCCTCCACTTTTTCGGCATAGCTGTTGAGCGAATACAGCGAGAAATTATCGTAAAGCGTGAGCACCCGCACCGTGCTTTCGCCGCCTTCGGGCGTCATCAACGCGGTGATTTTATCGCTCATTTCTTCGACGTAATCTTTATATCCTCCGCTGAAAGAAGAAAATATGTCGCGGTCGCCTATGGCTATGTATATATCCCCCTTGCCGAGCAGGGCTGTACCCATAACGGAAGGAATAATGTCCGAAGATACGTAAAGGATATTATCCACAGTAACAAGTCCGTCCAGTCCCGAACCCGTTTCTGGAAGTTCGACGTCCTCGCCGTTGACATAGCTAGGCTCGCCGTCGAGCGCGATTGTCATGGGGCTTTGAAGCGTCTTTGTAACCTTTACGGTTACGGGTTTTACAAATCGGGATATGAGAGAAGATGTGTTATAGTCCAACCCTTCACCCGTATTCTGAATTGAAAGCTGATTTAAAATATCGGCAAAATCAAGCTCTATTTCCGTGCCGAGTTCTACGCCGTTAATCGTCTTGTTTGCGCGCTCGGCAAAGGCTTGATTGAGGTCGGTTTCTTGATCGGAAGAGCTGATTTCGTCGGGAATGTTCAAAGAAAACTGAGGGAATTCGTCGAGGAAATAAATTCTCGTAAGCCTGCTTTCTCCGTCGGGATAAGAAAGGTCGACATCCACCGACATGCCGGTAGCTACGATGGGCGCAATTTCCTCTTCGGCAAACAGATTTACTATATTTTCGACGTCCTCATCCGAAAAACCGCCGTCCTCGCTCGATTTTACGATAAAATCAGGCACTTTTCTCTCGGCATAATAATTGTTGAGAGAGTGCTGTATTTTATCCGTAGAAGAACCTACGCCCGAGGAAAACCCGACCGAGATGAGCACTATAAAGATTATGGATATGAAGCGCGTTATGTGCTTGCTGAACATGCGCCCCAGAGTTTTTAGATAAGTTTTCATTTAACACCGCCTGAAAGCAGTTTACCACTCTATTTCTTCGACAGGTCTGGGATTGGGATTTGTTTCTATCTTTTCTATTTCGCCGCTGCGTATGTAGATGACTTTGTCCGCCATGTCCTTGAGCGCGGAATTGTGAGTAACGACTATTACAAGCCTTTTGCGCTGTTTGGAAATGTCGTACAGCAGTTTTAAAATCTTTTTGCCCGTCTCGTAGTCGAGCGCGCCCGTCGGCTCGTCGCACAGCAGCAGTTTGGGATTTTTCGCTATAGCTCTGGCTATAGAAACCCTCTGCTGTTCGCCGCCCGAAAGCTGCGCGGGGAAGTTGCCCAGCCTTTCGCCCAGACCCACTTCCTCTAAAACGTCCTTGGGCGGAAGGTGGTCTTTGCAGATTTCTATGGCTATTTCGACGTTTTCGAGCGCGGTCAGGTTGGGCATGAGGTTATAAAACTGAAAGACAAACCCGACGTCGTTGCGGCGGTAGTTGGTGAGACCGCGGCGATCGAGGTCGGTTAATGACTTGCCGTCCAGCACTATGCTGCCGCCCGACACGCAGTCCATTCCGCCGAGCAGGTTCAAAAGCGTGGTTTTGCCCGCGCCCGAACTGCCTACAACGACGGCGAACTCGCCGTCGTTAAGCTCAAAAGTTACGTTTTTGAGCGCTTTTACCTTTACGCTGCCTACCGTATATTCTTTGCTTACGTCACAAAGGCTTAAATAACTCATATTACACCTCTTTTTCAGGCTTTTTTCAATTCTAAACGCCAAATGTGTATTCTGCAACGGCAATTGTGTGAAATCGCTGTTAAATTGTATATTTTTACCGTCGCTTTTATGCGTTTAATCCCCGTATGGTCAAAGACAACCTGTTCTTTAACCGTTTCCTTATTTGAATTATACCACAAAGTGTCTAAAAATTCAATATATGCGACAAAATAACTTTTTTATTTTTCCTCTCGCGGAATTGGAACGGCAGTGCTATTTATTCGTACGTTTAAAATTCAATAAAAAAAGCCGCGGACAAAAAAAGGCTGCGGACGCCAAAACAGTGCGTCCGCAGCCTTTTTTGAAATTAATTTCAGGCGTCAGCCTTTTCGTGTCCGTCACGCATGGACAGAAGAAGTCCTCTGCCGGTTATGATGGGCGATATAATCAGCCAGAGCGCCGCTATTGCAACGGCGATGTAAACGATTATAGAGCCTACCGACCTGGGTCCCTGGAAAATCCAGCCTACGAGGTTGAAATTCCAGATGCCGTAAAGACCCCAGTTGAGTGCGCCTACGAGTACGAGAATATAGGAAATAAAATTAACAATTACCATAAACGTTCTCCTGATACTTATTGTCCTACAAACGGAAAGTTTTATGCGCAGCTCAAAAATTTTTTTGAATTTTTGCGCCATGCACCCGTTAAATGTGAAAAAGCAAAAAATTAAGCCCGCCGCCGCGGAAAATTCCGCGGCGGCGGGCAAACACTTATTTTTTATTTTACTTCTTTTCGTAGACGGAAGGCTTGAGTATGCCTATATAAGACAACGAACGGTAATGCTCATCGTAATCGAGACCGTAGCCGATGACGAACTGGTCCTCGATGAGGAAGCAGTTGTAATCGCTCTTTATGTCGGACGTGCGGCGGGCATACTTATCGAGCAGGGTAACTATCGTTACGGTTGCCGCGCCGCGCTCGAGAAGCAGTTTTTTGAGGCAGCAGAGAGTAAAACCGCTGTCGATTATGTCCTCGATGATAATTACGTCTCTGCCCGTTATATCGCTGTCGAGATCCTTTTTGATTTTGAGTTTGCCGCTCGATTCCGTTCCCGAGCCGTAAGACGAGACCGCCATGAAATCAAGCTCGACGGGTATGGAAAGGCAACGGATAAAATCGGCATAAAATATTATGCTGCCCTTGAGTATTCCCAAAGCTATGGGGCGCTTGCCCGCAAAAGCCGCGTCGACCTGCTTTGCTACTTCCGTAACTCTCGCGCGCAGTTGATCTTCTGTGAAGAGTATTTCCTGACAATCAGGGTGCATTTCGTGCATTTAAAATGTTCTCCTTTTGTACGTTAATTGAAATATATCAGGCGGTCAATCAGAAATTGTCGCCGTTCCAGCCCCAGTTTTCGTAACCTTCGTAAGTGATGTAAACGCAGTCGGAAGGTATGCCCGCAACCTCTTTTAAAAGTTTGCATACAGCCGCCGTCATTTTGCGGCAATCGCCCTCGTTCACTCCGCCGAATGCGCGAACGTCCACAAACGCGCCATCGCAAAGCTTCTTGCCGGCAAAGAACAAGTCGTAGCCGTCGACAACGCCCGCCATGAGGTACGAGCTGCTCTTGCGCATGAGAGGGATTGCCGCGCACAGTCCGTCGCTTATGGCTTTTTTATCCGCGTCGTTTAATTTTTTGCTAATTTTGCAATCGATGAAAGGCATTTCCCTTTCCCCCTTAATTTATATGCAGAAGTCGGGACAGCCGATATATATCGTCCGTCCGCCCTCTTCCGTCCTGACTTTATCTGAAATTTCGACGCCGCAGACGACGTAAATTTCGTTTCCCGAAGCAATGAGCGGAATTTTATCCCTCAGAGCGAGAGGAATTTTTTTGTCGGTGAAAAAATCGCCCAGACTTTTCGTCCCGCCGCCGAATTTTTTGAAGACATCGCCTGCTTTCATCGTTCTGACGACCGCGTCGCGGGGAATTTTATCTTCATCGGCGCGCAGCACCCTTACTCCCTCCGAAGGGCAGAGCTTTTTAGCGCTTATTTCGAGAGCAAAACCGCCGAAAAAGGCGCGTCCTTCAAGAAAGTCGCTAAAAGGCGCTTCGGCGGCGACTTGACCGTCATTCTGAATTATGCGCAATCTGCCCTGTTCTTTATAGGCGGTAAGACCGAGAAAAGAAAATTTTTTTCCGTTTTCGGCAGACTGAAGCTCATAAAGCGCGCCGAAATGCAGGGAAGTATAATCTTTTTTTAAAAAACGCCTTACCACGACGTCATAAACGGCGCGGGCGAACACGCTCTTTTCGCTGCAATATGATACAGTATAACCGCAAACCGAACTTTTGACAAGCGGTGCGGCGGCTTTTATGAAATATTCTTCGTCCTGCGCCGCGAGGCGGGAAAAACGGTATATCGCCTCGGACGCGCCCGGGACTGCCTGCTCGAGAGCGGGAAGAACGTTATGTCTGATTTTATTGCGGGTGTAATCGTCGGAAAAGTTGGTTTCGTCATCGACGTAAGGCACACCGTTTTGCGCGATATATATATCTATTTCCCTGCGCGAGCAGTTTATGAGCGGGCGGATGAGAAAAAATTTTTTACCCGCCGCATGAGACATGTCCACGTCCGTAATGCCGCACATGCCCGAAAGAGACGTACCGCGCGAGAGGTTGAAAAGAACGGTTTCGGCATTGTCGTCGAGGTGATGAGCCGTAGCTACGCAATCGACGAAAGGCGCAACTTTCAAATAACACTGCAACCTCCACGCTCGCGCCTCGCCCTCGGAAGCAAAACCCTGCGCTTTGAAAAAAGTAAGCGGAACGGCATTTTTTTCGCACCACTCTCTTACGAACGCGCTGTCGGCGGAAGATTGCTCGCCGCGAATGCCGTGGTCGCAGTTCAACGCGCTTACGGTTATGTTCCATTTTTTCGCGTTGCTGCACAGACAATGCAGAAGAGCCATGGAATCTCTTCCGCCCGAACACGCGACGCAGATTTTTCTGCCCGCATAGCGGTCAAGTTCTGTATTCATAAAAAGATTATACCACACCGCCCGCCCCGTTGCAATCATTAAAAAATAATAAAACAATTTTTTTTCAAACAAGCAAAAACAGTTGACAAAACAATCTCTTTACTGTATTCTAATAAAGCTTGAACGTGCGGAACGTTTATCGCGGGGTAGAGCAGCCAGGTAGCTCGTCGGGCTCATAACCCGGAGGTCGCGAGGTTCGAATCCCGCCCCCGCAACCAATTTTGCCGCTCGTTCAGGTTTATGGCGACGTAGCTTAGTTGGTCTATAGCGGCCGGTTCATACCCGGCAGGTCGGCGGTTCGAATCCACCCGTCGCTACCAGATAAATAACAACGCCGCAAGGCGAAAATATAGATTGAGCGAGCTTTTACCCGCCAATCACAGTTAAGGCCCGTTGGTCAAGCGGTTAAGACACCACCCTTTCACGGTGGTATCATGGGTTCGAGTCCCGTACGGGTCACCACGAAGCGGGAATGTAATCGCCAAGATTACATTCCTTCTTTTTTTAATCGGGCGCGCGGCAAAGCGCAGCTTGCGAAGGTGTAGTTCAGTTGGTTAGAACGCTACCTTGACATGGTAGAGGTCGTAGGTTCGAGTCCTATCATCTTCACCAAATATCCCCCTTGCCCTTTCGGGCAAGGGGGATATTTTTCTTTGGGGAAGTGCTATAGGACTCGAGGGGAGGCAAGCAAGCCATGCTTGCGCAGGGCGGAGGATTCTACCGACGCCAAAACAGCGGATACCCGCTGTTTTCCGTGCGCGCTGCTCAAAGCGCGAGTCCTATCATCTTCACCAAATATCCCCCTTACCCTTTCGGGCGAGGGGGATATTTTTTTGGGGAAGAGCTATAGGGCTCGAGGGGAGGCAAGCAAGCCTGCTTGCGCAGGGCGGAGGATTCTACCGACGCCAAAACAGCGGACACCCGCTGTTTTCCGTGCGCGCTGCTCAAAGCGCGAGTCCTATCATCTTCACCGCGTCGGCGCACGGCAAACTTTGCATGCAGCCAAAAGCAACCTGCATGCTTTTATGCCTGCCCCTCCTTCTTCGCCAAAAAGCCACGGTTTTTGGCGATTTTTATCGGTTACATAAATTTATATATTTTCATAAGTTATTCAAGCAAGCCTGCTTGCGCAGGGCGGAGGATTTTACAAACCATATTAAGGGGCGGCAAACGGCAGACAAATATTTCAAGCATACAAATATTGCAATATGTATTCAGAAATTTGCGCATTGCAAAGTTTAAGCGGCAGCCGAATGGCTGCCGCTTTTTATCGGATTGTGCGAATTTCTTTTTCCGCTATCTTCATTACTTTAATTTTATGTTCAAGCCCCGCGCTGAATTTTTTTGCTCTCTTATTAAATTTAAGCCGGGTTTATACATTTTTGCCACAGCTTTTTGACGGCTATATCGAAATGCATAGCCGTATTGACAAACTTATAATAAATTTTTACATATAACAGGCTCTCGTGCCGTCAATATGCCAAACTGACAAGCCTGTTCCTTTCGTTGACGAGCCGCTTGGCCTTTTTGATGAGATCGCCCGCGGCGGAAACATCCGATATTTTTTCCTGCAACTCGTCCAGCAAGTCATATATTGAATTTTCTGTTGCTTTGGCTTCAGCCGACGACTGGACGGGACTTCCATGGATAAGGTCGTACAGCTCTTCAAGTTCTGCATGCAAAGGTGCGGCTTCGTCCATTTCCATTATGCCTTTCACCTTGAAATATGCGCGTCTGACAAAGGCGATTTCCCTGCCTCTGCGTTTTTCGTTTTCCGCTGTTCTGGAATTGAAATGCAGACAGAGAAAGAGTGCGCATAGATAAATCGCGAAAGGCACGAGCTGAACTATGAGCGCAATCTCATAATCTCCTGAGGCTATGCAGATGAAAATAATTCCCAGCACGAATTCCACGAGAAAATATACCGCCGAAACAGTGCCGACCGAAAAGCCGAATACAGCCGAGCTTGTCGTTTTAGGTTGCACGAACAACAGCACGAAACCTAAAATATAGGCAAACATTATCCAGCCGTACGACATCCAAACCGAAGCGGGGTGCGAGGTTCCGCCGACGAGAAAGAATATTATATTGAACACTATGGGGAATATAAGTCCCGCAGAAATCAGAAATATTTTCTTTTTCATTGCCGACCTCACATCCTTTTGAGAATATCCGCCTTCTTCGCGTCATACTCCTGCTGGGTTATAAGCCCCGCGTCGAGCATCTTTTTCAGCTTTGTAAGCACTTCGACGGGATCTTCTGCGGCAGGTTTATCGCTTTCCGCAACTGCCGCCTCCGAGCGGACAGCCGCATTGAAGGGAGCGTTCTGCTGCGCCGCGTTGAAAGGCGCGTTCTGCTGAGGATTGCGAGAGAGAGGGTCAAACATCTGCTGAGCCATTCCGCCGAAAGTGCCGGCGGCGGCAATGCCCATGCCGAGACCTGCGGCGAGATTGCCCATGCCGCCCGCCGAGGAATTGTTTGCGAGATCGCGCATGATTTCCGCCGCCTGCTGTTTGCCCCAGTTTTCGCCGAGCATATCCATTTCCGTCTTTTTGCCCTGAACCTCCCTCGTTTTGGCAATGAGACCGAGCTGGCTCTGGTCTATCGCGTCGTACTTTGCGGTATCTATATCAAGTCCCGAAATGGAAAAACTTACGCAGATCAATCCGTAAGACTGCAAGAGCGCGTTTATCTGCGGCTTTACCTTTTGGGAAAGCTCGTCAAGATATGCGTCTACGCCTATCAGAGTGCGCTGCAATCCGTTGAGAAGTTTGGAAATTTCCGTCTTTATCTTTGATTGGAATTCGTTGAAGAAATAATCTTCAAGGTCTTCCTGCTCCTTGTATCTTTCGAGATTGCCGGCAAGTTTTTCGACAAACTTCGAGGCGTTGTCTATTCTTACCTTATATGCGCCCCTGGATTTGGCTTCCGTTCTTATACCGTAGACGGGATCTATTACCTGAATGGGCGAAGACGTTCCCCAGCGTATTTCGTGGCTGTCCGCTTTGCGCAGGAAAAATACCACGCAGTTATATGTGCTTATTCCGCCCGACAGCACGTTTCTTATGCGGCTTAAAAACGGATAGTTATCGGTTTTGAGTTTATATGTACCGTTTTCAAATATCTGCTGAACTACGCCGCCGTTTATGAACACGGCAACTTCGCCCGGCATGACAATGAGCGTTGAGTTATTGTTGAAATCTTCCTCGGGCTGACGCCAGATGAGAAGGTCGCTCGCCCCGCGGTTTTTTAATACAGTGAGAAAGTTTTTCTTACCTGTGGCATAGTTGGCTTCGTTGGGATTTTTTTTGAAAAAAAACATAATATTTTCTCCTTATTTATCCGTTTGATATTAAAGGCGCACCAATTGATTAAAGGATTGCTTGCCGTGCAGATAAGGTTGAGCAAATTCGGCAAAGGACAACCTATTGACGACTTGAATGCCGTAGTTATTCTTCGCATGAACAGCATCAGGTAAGCCGCCGATTGTACGCAAACGTGTTTTTGAGGTATTTTCTTATAATTAAATTTTATTATATTTAATTGCATTTTGCAATATGGCGCAAACTATTTTTTTAATTTTTTTCAGATTTTGTAAATATTTTTCTTTTTTTGGAGTATGGAAATCTGAAACCGCACCTGAAATTCCCGCGACAGCATGCTTTACATCAATTAAAGCGTCCGAAAACATATTACAGCCGTTAAAGAAAAGCGAAAATCACTTTCTGCACAAAAAATTAAAACAGCCCCGCAACGAAAGTCGCGGGGCTGTTTTTTAATCAATTATCAGGTTGTGGGTTCGACATAAGATTTTATGGAATTGGCTATGTTGAACATATGGTCGCCGATACGCTCGAGATTGACGGCGAGCTGAAGATATACAGAGCCTGCCTCGGGCGAACACTTGCCCTCGTTGGTGCGGCGGATGTGCGCGCTCTTCATTCTGACATACGCTTCGTCAACCGACCTTTCCGCCTCCTCTATGTTCTGAACATAACTCAAATTATGCTTGGAGAAGGCAAGTTCAACGTTCTTGTAAAGCTCGGTGAGATAGCCGTCCATTTCGCGTATTTCGGCTTCGGCATGCTCGGAGAAGCGAGCGTTGCTCTGAGCCATTTCCTCGGCATACTCGACTATGTTTTCTGCGTAGTCGCCTATGCGCTCTATATCCGAAGTTACGCGGTAGAAGGAAGAAACCTTATTTTCGTCTATTACGGAAATATCTTCGGAAGACAGCTTTACGAGGAACTGGGTTATATATTTGTTCAGTTTGTCGATATGTTTTTCGTTTTCGGCGAATTCAGCCTTTTCGGCAAGGTCGTAAGAAAGTAGCATGTTGATTGCGCGCTTATAGTTGGAGTATGCAATCTGTCCCATCTTGACGATTTCCTTCCTTGCCTGACCGACTGCGATGGCGGGCGTCTTGAGCAGACGGTCGTCGAGCAGTTCGTCGCTTTCGGTAGCGACGGGTTCGGGGTGCTTTTTGCCTTCGGGAACGATGAGGCAAGCGAGCTGCACAAGATATTTTATGAACCACATAAGTATTAACGTAGTGGTTACGTTAAAGAAGAGATGGAATATAGCTATCTGCCATTCTACGTTGCCGGGAATGAGATAATTGAGGAAATCTGCTATATCTCTGCCCCATACTATTACGGGAACGGAGAATATAATGCAGCCAATGATGTTGAAACAAAGATGTATGCACGCCGCCCTCTTTGCGCTGGTTGACGCGCCTATGGAAGAAATTACCGAAGTAAAGCACGTGCCGACGTTGGTGCCGAGCACTATGAACATTGCCATGTAAAGGTTTAAAAGTCCCGCGCTGGCGAGAGAGATGACGATTGCCGTTATAGCGGAAGACGACTGCATTATCGCCGTAAGCACCAGTCCGAGCAAGAAAAGAACGACTATTTCCCAAGACAGCACCGTTTTTCCGTAGCCGATTGAAGCGAACATGTTGCGTATCGCCTGACCGACTTCGCCGTCTTCGCCCGTAAGTTTCTGCACGGTGAAGGACATTATGTAAAGTCCGACGAAAACCATGCCCAGACCTGCGAGGATATAGCCCACCCTCTTGAGTTTTTCCGTCTTGGAAAGCATTGTCATCAGCAGACCGACAAAGGCGACGCAGGCGAATATTGCGGAAATTTCGAGTTCCGCCCCGCCCGTGGACATTGCCGCTATGAAAGCGGAAATGGTCGTGCCTATGTTAGCGCCCATGATTACCGAAGCCGCCTGCATGAGCGTCATGAAGCCGACGTTTACGAAACCGACTATCATGACGGTCGTAGCCGAAGAGCTCTGTATAATAGCCGTTATGGCTGTACCCGTGGCTATACCTACGAATTTATTTTTGGTCGCCCTGCTCATGAGGCTCCTCATCTTGCTGCCAGCCGCCTTTTCGAGGTTGGAACCTAAAATTTCCATGCCTATCATAAAGACGGTGATGCCGCCGAGCACATAGAAAAATGCGCTTATTATCTGCAGAACTGCATTTATGCTCATTATTCTCTCCGTTTGTAAAAGATTGTAATTAAATTGTAACAGTTTTTTATTTGCTTTGTCAAATGAATTAAAATATTTTTACCCCCTCCGTTTTATGTTGATTTGCGCACAAAAAAAGATTAAAATATAGTTAATACATAAAAAAAACGGAGAATTTACCACATTGTTCAACATAGTCCTCGTAGAACCCGAAATACCGCAGAACACGGGCAACATAGCTCGCACTTGCGCTGCGACGGGCTGCACGCTTCACCTTATTAAACCGCTCGGATTTGAAATCAGCGACAAATACCTGAAGAGGGCGGGGCTTGATTACTGGCAGTTCGTGGAAGTTAAAATCTGGGACAGCTTCGACGCGCTGAAAGAGGCTTACCCCGACGCCACTTTTTATTACTTTACCACAAAAGCCCGCAGAGTATATGCTCAGGCGAGCTTTAAGGAGGGCGATTTTCTCGTTTTCGGCAAGGAAACCAAGGGACTGCCCGAAGAACTTCTGAAAGCCAACGAAGAATTCTGTCTGCGCATACCCATGATAGGCGAAACGCGCTCTTTAAACCTGTCCAACTCGGCGGCGATTGCCGTGTACGAGGCGCTCAGGCAACATTCGTTCGAGCATATGAGGACGAAAGGCGAACTGCACAACCTTAAATGGGACTACTGAATTTTAAGCGCTGCTCTTTACTTTTTTCTTTTTATATTGTATAATAGGCGTATGGAAATATTTGAAATTGTCGTGGCAAGCGGCAATAAACACAAAATAGAGGAAATAAAAAGCATTTTCACGCAGGCAAAGCTCATTTCCATGACGGACGCGGGATTTACGGGCGAAATCGAGGAAACGGGCAAAACCTTTAAAGAAAACGCGTATATAAAAGCCAAAACGGTGTGCGACGCGCTCAACCTGCCCGCCCTTGCGGACGATTCGGGACTGTGCGTCGACGTACTCGGCGGCGCGCCGGGGATATATTCCGCCCGCTTTTCGGGCGAAGGCGACGCAGGCAACCGCGCTCTGCTTTTAAAGCGTATGGAAGGTCTGGACGAGAGACGCGCGCACTTTGAATGCGCCGTATGCCTCTGCCTGCCCGACGGCAAAACCTATTTCGGCGTGGGCAGGACGTTCGGAAAAATCCTCGAAAAAGAAGAGGGCGCAAACGGCTTCGGTTACGACAGTCTGTTCTATTCCGACGACCTTGAAAAAAGTTTCGGTCTCGCCGACGAAAAAGAGAAAAATTCCGTCTCCCACCGCTATCGCGCGCTCGAAGACCTCAGGAGCAACCTTTGAAAAAAATCGTCGTAGTTTCGGACACGCACGGCAACCGCGCCGAAATTGAAAAACTTTATCCCGTCTTTGCCGAAAGCGACATGATAATTCACCTCGGCGACACTTCCGCCGACGGCAGCAGAATACGTTCGGCTTTCCCCGAAAAGACAATTCTTCTCAACGGCAACTGCGATTTTCCCCGCCTGGGCGAGGACGAAAAAGTAATAGCCGTCGAAAACTTAAAAATTTTTGCCTGCCACGGGGACAAATACAGGGTCAAGAGCGGCACGGCTCAGCTTTCCGCGCGCGCGGCGCAGGAAGGCGCGCAGATTGCGCTTTACGGACACACCCACAAGGCGCTCGAGAAGGAAGAAAACGGAGTTACCGTGCTCAACCCCGGCACTCTTTCGCGCATGGCAAGGGAAAAATCATACCTGTACCTCGTCGTTTACGGCGATAAATTCACATCCAAAATAGTGCAAATTATTCCTTGAAAGGATTAAAAGCTGATGAAATACATAATCGACACGTTGAAATATCTTAAAAGCAACCTGTTGCTTTTGCCCGCCCTGGCGGTTGCGGTGCTTGCCTTTTCGGCAATCTTCGATTATTCCGCCGCGGAAACAATCATAAATTCATTTTCACAGGGAAACGTAACAAACAGCTTCACCGCATGGCTGAGATTGTTTTTGCCGATTAACGTTTCCGACTGGTTTACCTGCATTTTCAGCATCGTTGCGTATATTCTGCTCGTCATAGACACGGCGTTCATTCACTCGATGGTGGATAAGCACGTCAGGTTCGGCTCGAAATCGTTCCGTTCCATCATGTCGAGCTTTTCGATAAACTTCATATACTCGGTAATAACGCTCGTGCTGCTCATCATCGGCACTTCGGTAGCAGCCGTTCTGTTTACGGCGATAATGAAGACGACGGCGCTCAGCGCGCCCTATCTGTTCATAGCAGGTCTTGCCATATGCCTCGTTATCTCCTATGTTCTGACTTTCGTCTTCGCGCACTTCTTCCTCTGGCTGCCCTGCGCCGAGGTTACTGGCTTCAGAATGAGCGAGGCGCTTTACAGCTCCTACGCCCTGGCGAGAACGGTGAGATGGAAGATTTTTGCCATGCTTGCCATAACGCTCACCGTAGACCTCGTCATAACCGTACCCGTCGCGATTTTCCTCGGCGAGATAGTTTCGCTCATCGTAAGTTCGTGCGCGTTCGGCTGCTCGTTCCTGTTCGTCGTGGTTGCAAGCTACATAATTTATGCCGACGTTGAAGGAATTGAACGCGAAGATCTCAGAAAATATTGATTTTTAGGTGAAAATATGAAATTCAAACACACTTTTCTCGTTTTTGTGGACAACTTCAAGACGACTTACAAAGTGTTGCTGTACAGGATTATAATAGCCGCGCTCTGTCTGTGCATTTACACCGCGATTATATTCCCCTTTATGCAGCGCATAAGCAACACCGCGCCCATGCTCGAGATGTCGGCTGCCTCAAAATACTTCGGAAGCGCGCTCGCCAACCTCGACTTCGTAGCCATGCACGACGCGTGGTTGCAGATAACTCAATCGCTCAACGGTCTGATGGAACTGCTTTCCTCTCAGATAGGCGAAATCGTAGGCGGCATAATCGTTATCGTAATAGTTTACCTCGTTCAGCGTTTCCTTTTAGGTCTGGGCAACTACACCGCGGGCGCTATGCTCAACGACAAAATGGCTATGCGCGCAGATTCGCCCTTTATCGGCACGCTCATTAAAAACCTCGGCTCGGCAAGCCTTTACAACGCAATATACGTTCCCCTTTCGACCCTTTTCGACATTATCGTAATAGGTCTGACGGGCGCAGCCGTTTACGGACTGTTCGTTGCAGGCACGCCCCTTCTGCTGCTCATATTCCTCTTCTCGGTCATCGTAGTTCTGCTCTTTTCGATAAAGATGACTTTCACTTCCGACTGGCTGCCCGCGCTCGTTTACGGCAAAATGAACAACCGCGCGGCAATGAAATACAGCTTCGGCTACTCGGGAAAAAAGTTTGCGGACGTATTTTCCAATTATCTCATTCTCGTGCTTATAATACTTGCTCTGAATACGGCGGCGGTGTTCCTCACTTTCGGTGCGGGACTGCTTATTACAATTCCTGCAAGTTACCTCATACTCATCTGCATGGAATTCGTCAACTACTGCGAAAATAACGACGTAAAGTACTTCCTTGACAAAAATAACGTTATCAAACCCGAAAAAGAAACCGTGCTTACGCGCGAACAGTTCTTTAAAGGTCAGGACGAGCTTTAATATTACAATTATTGGCAATTATTTTCGATACCCCCCTTTACAAGGGGGGATTTTTTTTGTATAATATAGTAGTAAGAATGCGGCGTTTGAGCATTCCGACATTAAAAAATCAATAATAAATGGGGGAAATTTTTATGGATTATAAAGCAGCTTACGAAAGCTGGCTTAACGACGAAAGGCTTTGCGAAGAAGGCAAAGAGCAGCTTGCGGCAATAGCCGACAATGCAGAGGAAATAGAATACAGCTTCGGCGCGGAACTCGAATTCGGCACGGCTGGCATGCGCGGCATAATCGGCTACGGCACGAACAAGATGAACATTTACACCGTTATGAGGGCAACCGAAGGACTTGCAGCCTTTATAAAGGGACTTGGTCAGGAAGCTATGCAGCGCGGCGTTGTCATCTCCTACGACACCCGCCTCAAATCGGACGAATTCGCCATGGCTGCGGCGAGAGTGCTTGCGGCTAACGACATAAAAGCTTACGTCTTTTCCGACGTTCATCCCGTTCCCATGCTGTCGTTCGCTGTAAGAGAACTCAAGACGATTGCAGGCATAATGGTAACCGCTTCGCACAACCCCAAGCAGTACAACGGATACAAAGTTTACGGCGAAGACGGCGCGCAGATGAGCCCCGAAGACACGAAGGTCGTCGTTGACAGCATAAACAAAATTACCGATTACCTCGGCAGCCCCGTTCCCACGGCAGAACAGGTTAAAAAATATATAAAACCCGTTCCCTCCAAGGTGGACAAGAACTATTATAAGGCGCTTACAAAACTTTCCCTTTCCAAAAAGGCGGTTAAAAAGTGCGGCAAGAATTTAAAGCTCGTCTATACCCCCGTTCACGGCTCGGGCTATATCCCCGTTACCACAATACTTAAAAAACTCGGCATAAATGCGACGGTCGTCGAGGAACAGACCAAAAAAGACCCCGAATTTTCTACCGTTCAGGTGCCCAACCCCGAATTCAAGGAAACGCTTTCGATGGGTATCGCGCTCGCTGAGAAAATCGGCGCAACCGTTGTTTTCGGCACAGACCCCGACTCTGACAGACTGGGCGTTGCCGTAAAGAACGACAAGGGCGAATTCGAAGCGCTCTCCGGCAATCAGGTAGGCATACTCCTGCTCGATTACATTTTGACCCGCCTCAAGGAGGACAACGCGCTGCCCGCCAACGCGGCTGTGGTAAAATCCTTCGTTACGACGGGCATGGCAAGACCTATCTGCCAGAACTTCGGCGTGGAACTGTTTGAAGTCCCCGTAGGATTTAAGTTCATAGGCGAAAAAATAAAGCTGTGGGAAAGAGATTTAAGCCACACCTTCGTATTCGGCTTCGAAGAGAGCTGCGGTTACCTTCGCGGCACGCACGCGAGGGACAAGGACGCCGTCGTCGCTTCCATGCTGTGCGCAGAAATGGTTTGCTACTACACCTACAAGGGTACTACCGTATTCGACAGGCTCAATGAAATTTATAAGAAGTACGGCTATGTGCTCGACTGCAACGTTTCCATTCAGTACAAGGGACTTAACGCCATGAAGGAAATGAACGCCGTCGTGGACGCACTCAAGGAAAATCCCGTAACCAAGTTCGACATTTACGAAGTTGCTTCCATCCGCGATTATTCCAAGGACCAGAAGCGCGACGTCGCTACGGGCGAAGTTACCCCCATCGGTTCACCCAAGACAAACTGCGTTTATTACGAGCTTAAGACGGGCAGCTTTATATGCGTTCGCCCCAGCGGCACAGAACCTAAACTCAAGATTTATTACTCGGTAAAAGCCAACAACAAGGACGACGCCGAAGCCGCACTCAAGAAAATGCAGACAGCTGTTACCGCCCTTTTGAAAAAGGTTTCCGAAAAATAATCATTTTAAAAAATAACATTCCGCGGCGGGATTTCCCGCCGCGGTATTTTTGCGGTTGAAACAAAAACTGCAGCGCTGCGATTGAAAGTAAAGTCGTGCATTTCGGTTTTACTCGATATAATATCAAGCCGCGGCGGAAAATTTCCGCCGCGGCTTGATATTAAACTGCAGCGCATTAAAAATTGCTATGCCGCTATTGCGCTGCATGTAGCGCAATAGCGGCACAGCGGAACATGTAAAAGTCAAATTAATTAATCAAATTAAGTCGGCTCACCATAAAGCCGAAATACTTAAAAAAACTGATCGGATAAATTAAAGCTACATAAACTTAAAGCCGCGCCGCAGGTAACTGCGGCGCGGCTTTTATTGGTAAAGCATTCAATTATTTAAATTTTGAAAGATTTAAAGTAATTATAAAATCACAGCTAATTCGTGGCGGTTACTCCCCAGCCCGTTCGATTAGCCTTGAACCAGTCGGTATCCTTAAGTTTTGTCGTGTTGTTTGAACACCACAGTTTTATCTGCTCTTCCTGCACATAAAAGACTATGTCGCCGTTCATCGGCTCATAGCCTTGGGCGTTATCGCTTACCATGTTGGTAACGTAGACGTTGTCCGTATACTTGCTTACTCTGTCTATAAATGCCTGCGAGGGGAACTGATTGTTCTTGTTGGAAGTATATTCGTCCGTACCCGCGCAACAGCATACCGTTACATATTTAGGCTTTATTACGGAAAGAAGACAATCGTTGGACGAAGTGGGACTGCCGTGATGTCCCGCTTTGAACAGCTCTACTTCGGGAAGTTGGTTGAGCTGAACGAGGTATTCTTCGCCCTCCTCTTCCAGATCGCCCGTAAAGAGATAATTATTGAATTCGCCAGAAGACAATTCCTGCTTGAGCAACATGCACACGGAATAATTGTTTTCGTCCGACGATTTGTGCGTGTAGTAATAGCTGTTTAAAATATTTATAGATACCGTCTGCTCGTCGTCGAGATAGTATGTAGCCGCCGCGCCGCCGCTTCCCGCGCAGCATTCGCTCGCGTTATATACCGCCGTTCCCGACAGTTCGCAACTTTCCACGGCGTCAAGGAACTTACCGTACAGCGTGCGGTTGCCCGCAGCCGTTTCCACGTCCTTATTGGAAAGGTCGAACTTGATTATAGTGCCGATTTCGTAGCTGTATAAAATGCCGTTGTAAACGCCGCCCGAAGAAGTTCCCACAAGACCTGCGATGTGGTCCTGGTCGGCATGGGTTGCTATGACGTATTCCAGCACGCCGTCAGTGCAGTAGTTTTCGAGATAATTTTTGATTGTCGTCGCGCTCGACTGGGTAGAACCTGCGTCTATGAGGACTTCGGTATCGCCACATTTTATGAGCGTGCAGTCGCCGGCTTTGTCGTTTTCAAATTTTATGAAATGTATGGAAAGGTCGGAAGAGATTATATCCTGCGCCTCACCTTCCAGCGGAGTTTCCGCCGAACCGCCGTGCGTATGGTCATCGTCTCCGTCTGAGGACGACATTCCCTGCACCGCAGAAATTATCGGCGCGTAGATGCTGTTGAATGTCTGGGGAGAAACAAAGTACAATATAGCGTTGGCTATGGCGAAGAGCAGTATTATTACAATCAGCACCGCCGCAAGCCTTATGTACAATTTTCTCTTGGAAGAACGCGAAGTTCTGCTTTTCTTTCTTGCTGCCATATTTTAAATTCCGTGCGGCGCAAAACGCCGCTTTTAAGATATGATATTATGCCAGATTACAGATTATTGATCTGTTCGATGATTTTGCGGCGGAGTTCCTGGAATTTTTCGAGTTTCGCCCTCTCGTCGTCGACGAGCTTTTTGGGTGCTTTGGAAATAAAGCCCTGATTATTGAGCTTGCCGTCCGCGCGGCGGATTTCGTTCATGACCTTTTCAAGCTCGCCTTCCAGCCTTGCCTTTTCCTTTTCGGCGTCGATAAGTTCGCCCATGGGAATGAACAGCGTGCCGACGTGCAGAACCTTAGCCGCAGTCTTTTCGCCAGCTTCCTCCTGCGAGGAGATATATTTTATCTGGCTTGCGCCCGCGAGCCTTAAAATGCTGTCCGCATTTGCGGAAATTATGCGCTTGTTTTCGGTCAGCATTAGGATCGTTACCTTTTTGGAAGGTGCGCAACCCGTTTCCGTCTTGACCGCCCTTACAGCCTTTATTACGTCCATTACGCCCTCGAAAGCCGCAGCTTCCTTTTTGTAAGCCAGCTTGGAGTTGTATCTGGGGAAGTCCTGCGTCATTATCGAGCCTTCCGTTCCGGGAAGGTTGCGGTAAATTTCGTCCGTTATGAAAGGTATGAAGGGATGAAGCAGTTTGAGCGCGGTTGTAAGCACATAGTAAAGCACCGAAGCGGCGTTATCCTTCTTTTCCTCATCGTCCGAGTGAAGCGCCGATTTGGTGAGTTCGATGTACCAGTCGCAGAAATCAGACCACATGAAGTCATAAAGTATCTGGCAGGCGACACCCAGCTCGAACTTATTGAGCATCAAAGTTACGTCGCGCACTGCGGCGTTGAGCTTGGAAATTATCCACTTATCCGCAGCGGTCAGCTTGATTTCCGAAAGGGGCTTTAAGTTTCTGCCCTCGCAGCTCATGATGACATATCTGCTTGCATTCCAGATTTTGTTCATGAAGTTGCGGCAGGCTTCGACCTTTGCGTCCGAATACCTCGTATCGTTGCCGGGTGCTACGCCCTGAAGAAGAGAGAAACGCAGGCTGTCCGCGCCGTATTTGTCTATTACTTCGAGGGGGTCTACGCCGTTGCCGAGAGATTTGGACATTTTTCTGCCCTTTTCGTCGCGCACAAGACCGTGTATGAGAACGTAACGGAAAGGAACTTTGCGCATATGCTCAAGTCCCGAGAATATCATTCTGGCAACCCAGAAGAATATTATGTCGTAACCAGTTACGAGCAGGTCGGTGGGATAGAAATAATCGAGGTCGGGCGTATCGTCGGGATAGCCGAGCGTGGAGAACGGCCAGAGCGCGGACGAGAACCAGGTATCGAGGACGTCTTCATCCTGCTTTAAGTTGGTCGAGCCGCAGTGAGGGCAGCTTGCGGGGTCCTCTTTTGCGCAGATTTCCTTGCCGCAGTCGGGGCAATACCACACGGGTATTCTGTGTCCCCACCAGAGCTGGCGCGAAATGCACCAGTCCTTGACGTTTTCCATCCAATTATAATAAATTTTTGCAAACCTTTCAGGTATGAAAGTAGTCTTTTTGTAAGTAACCGCATTGATTGCGGGGCGGGCGAGCGGTTCCATCTTTACGAACCACTGCTTGGAAACTATGGGTTCGACCGTCGAACCGCAGCGGTAGCAATGACCTACGTTGTGCGCGTGAGGTTCTGTCTTTACGAGATAACCGCCCTCTTTGAGGTCTTCGACGAGGGCTTTTCTGCACTCGTATCTGTCCATACCTGCGTATTTGCCCGCATGTTCGTTCATGGTGCCGTCGTCGTTCATTACGCGCACGACTTCGAGATTGTGCCTTAAGCCGACTTCGAAGTCGTTGGGGTCGTGAGCCGGCGTGATTTTAACGCAGCCCGTGCCGAACGTCATGTCGGCATGCTCGTCCCCTACTACGGGAATGGGTTTGTTTACGACGGGCAGGATGACGTTTTTGCCGATGAGGTGATTATACCTTTCGTCCTCGGGGTTGACTGCCACGGCTGTATCGCCGAACATCGTTTCTGGACGGGTGGTTGCAACTATGAGATATTCCGTATCGCTTCCCTCAACGGGATATTTAAGGTGCCAGAAATAGGAATTTTCCTCTGCATACTCTACTTCCGCATCCGAAAGCGCCGTCTTGCAGCAGGGACACCAGTTGATTATGCGCGAACCGCGGTAGATAAGCCCCTTGTTGTAGAGGTTGACAAACACTTCCCTCACCGCGCGCGAACACTTTTCGTCCATGGTGAAAGAAAGCCTCGACCAGTCGCAGGAAGAACCCATTTTTTTGAGCTGGCTGACTATTCTGCCGCCGTACTTTTCCTTCCAAGCCCACGCGCGTTCCAAAAACTGCTCTCGCGTTACGTCCTCTTTTTTAAGACCTTCCTTTGCCATCTGCTCGACAATCTTGACCTCGGTTGCGATGGACGCGTGGTCGGTGCCGGGCAGCCAGAGCGCGCAGTAGCCCTGCATGCGCTTGAAGCGGGTTATGGTATCCTGCAGCGTATTGTCAAGAGCATGACCCATGTGAAGCTGTCCCGTTATATTGGGAGGTGGCATCATTATTGTGAAAGGCACTTTGCTGTCGTCGCGTTCTGCCCTGAAATACCCCTTTTCTTCCCAATCTTTATACAATCTGTCCTCAAATTCTTTGGGATTGTAAGTTTTTTCCATAATAAAACCTCTGATAATAATACGGATATAATTATAAATTAAATGCGCATAAATTGTCAATCGTTAAGACGCGAGCATAGTATGTATTATCAAATTTTTATTCGGAGACAGAAAATTGAAAAATAAACTTATTTCACTGCTTGCGGCGGCGATAATGTCCGTTGCTATACCTGTTTCTCTGTCCGGCTGCTCTACGGACGACAACGTGGTGCGCATTAACGAAGTAACGCACTCGGTATTTTACGCACCCCTGTATCTCGCCGACGAGCTGGGATATTTCGAGGAAGAAGGCATAAAAATAGAGCTTACCAACGGCGGAGGCGCAGACGCCACTATGGCAGCCGTGCTTTCGGGAGGAGCGGACGTGGGCTTCTGCGGTCCCGAGGCGGCGATTTATGTTGCAATAGGCGGCTCTAACGACGCGCCCAAAGTTTTCGGTCAGCTGACAAAGCGCGACGGAAGTTTTCTTGTGGGGCGCACCCCCCAACCCGATTTTGAGTGGTCCGATCTTGAAGGCAAGGAAATTCTTGCAGGCAGAAAGGGCGGCGTGCCTGCCATGACGTTTGAATACGCCCTCGCTGAAAACGGCGTCAGCGCGACGCTCAACTACGACGTGGCTTTCAACATGATGACGGCTGCTTTCGAGGGCGGCGTTGCCGATTACTGCACTATGTTCGAGCCGACGGCGAGCGAATACCAGGCTCAGGGCAAGGGATACATCGTCGCCTCGGTAGGTCAGCAGTCGGGCGAAGTTCCCTACACCTGCTTTATGGCTAAACAGAGCTATATAGACAAAAATCCCGACAAAATCGACGGGCTTTTACGCGCCGTAACGAAGGCTATCAAATATGTAAACGAAACGCCCTCGGCTACCGTCGCGGCGCAGCTTGCTTCATACTTCGACGGAACGAGCATAGCTTCTTTGGAAGTTTCTTTGGACAGTTACAAGGCGATTGACGCGTGGGTTACGGATATGGCTATGAAAGAGAGCGCTTTCGGCAGATTGCAGGACATTATTGAGAGCGCCGGAGAGCTTGAAAGGCGCGTAACTTTCGGCGAAGTGGTAATAACCGAACGCGCGCACGCCATTTATCAGGAAGTTTACGGCTTATGATACTGTCTTTCAAGGACGTGGACTACACCTACCACACCGCGGACGGCGAGACTTCCGCCATAAAGGGGCTTAATTTCGACGTCGAAAAGGGGCAATTCGTCTCCGTGATAGGACCTTCGGGCTGCGGCAAGACCACCATACTTTCGCTTGCCGCGGGACTGATTGCGCCCTCGCGCGGGCAGGTTGTGCGATCCAGCGGTCAATGCGGTTACATGCTTCAGCGCGACGCGCTCTTCCCCTGGAGGACGGTTGAGGGAAACATATTTCTGCCCCTCGAGATAAAGGGCAAAAATACGGCGGAAAACAAAAAGCAGGCGTTATCGCTTGCCGAAAAGTACGGGCTTAAAGACTTTCTGAAAAAGAAGCCTTCCGAACTTTCGGGCGGCATGCGGCAGAGAGTTGCGCTTATCCGCACCCTCGCCGCGGGTGCAGAACTGCTTTTGCTCGACGAACCTTTTTCCGCGCTCGATTACCAGACGAGGCTGGAAGTGTGCGACGACGTGCAGGCGATTATCAAAAACGAGCATAAGACCGCACTGCTCGTAACGCACGACATTTCCGAAGCAATAGCTCTTTCAGACAAAGTTATAGTGCTTTCGGCAAGACCTGCGCGCCTCGTCGCCGAGCACGAAATAACTTTCGGCGAGGGCAATCCCAAAAAGCGGCGCAACAGCGGCGAATTCGCGCATACCTTCGAAACGCTGCGCGGCGAGCTGGGAATATAATTTACGCGCAATAAAAATTTTTACTTCAAAGAGAAATTTTATGAAAGAAAGACTATATTCCGCCGAACACGCCGCGTTTTTAAAGGGCGTTCGGCGCAAAAAAATATTAATCTGGACTGCAAGAATTGCGCTGCTTGCGGCGCTTATAGGTCTGTGGGAACTGTTTGCCTCGCTGCAGATAATCGACCCGTTCATAACGAGTTCGCCCTCGCGCGTGGCGCAGACCATTGCCGAGCTTTACCGCGGCGGAAACCTGTTTTACCACATAGGCATAACGCTTATGGAAACGATTGCGGGATTTTTCATAGCCGTGATTGCAGGTTATTCCGTTGCCGTGGCGCTGTGGATGAGCGACTTTGCGAGAAAAGTGTTCGAGCCGTACATAGTAGTTCTGAACGCGCTGCCCAAAATAGCTTTGGGTCCGCTGATAATCATATGGATCGGCACGGGCTACACCGCCATCATTTTTATGACGGTTATCGTCGCAATAATCGTATGCATAATGAACACTCTCACAGGCTTTTTGCAGGCAGACAACACCATGCTGACTTTAATGCGCTCGCTTGGCGCGAACAAGCGGCAGATACTTTTCAAACTGGTGATACCATCCTCCGTGCCTCAACTCATGAACACATTGAAAGTTGCCGTGGGGCTTGCGTGGATAGGCTCGATTATGGGCGAATACATCGTTTCCCGCGCGGGACTGGGGTATCTGATAGTTTACGGCGGGCAGGTTTTCAAACTCGACCTCGTCATGACGGCGACGATAATCCTCTGCGCGCTCGCGGGGGCTATGTACGCCATCGTCGCGGCAGTAGAAAAAATACTCACAAGATAAATTGCCATAGTTCGCGCATAATTGCCCTTCTGCAATTCAGGCGCAATAAATTACGGCGCTCAGCCTCGGCGGAAAAAGACAACCGACAAGGCACAAAACACAGCAAAAAAATAGATGAAGCCCGCCGCGCTGCCGCGCGGCGGTCTTAAATATTTTTGCTTACATTTTTACTCTCAGACCGCGCTGCGGCAAGTATAACCGCCGCGTTTTGCATGCGCGGAAGCATAAAACGCTCTCTCCGCCGTATTCAGTCCGACGAGCGCGTTTATTTCGCGCAACAACTGCTCGCTGTCCGCCTTTAACATCTCCTTTTCCTGCGCGCGCACCGCTGCGCAGCGTTCTGTGCCGTAAAGCGCAAAAATGCGTTCGCGAGGGCATATTACAGCATCAACAGAAGATTTTACCGACTGAGCGCCGTTAGTTGCGACCGCGGGCGCGGCAACTGCGCCCCTTTCTCCCGTTATGCGTCTTTTTTGTAATTGTATATATGCTGCAAATGTCATGTTGCACACCTCTTTTTGTTTTACAATCTCAATTATACCCATTAATGTTGACACATATTGTCATGTATGATAAAATATTTTTAAAAATAAGAGAAAATATTTTTTGCCGACGGGTTGAAATTGTTATGCCCCAAGGTCTATCATATTATACGGAGGACATGCCGATGAAATACCGCATTATGGTAAAAATTTTAATGACGTTGCTGGCAAAACGCAAAGTTACCGCAAAGGAAATTGCAGACAGGTACGAAATTTCCCTGCGCACGGTGTACAGGTACATAGAAGAACTGAGCATTTCCGGCATTCCCATAGACATCGAGCGCGGAAGATACGGCGGAATTAAAATTTCGGACGCGTACAAGCTGCCTGCGGGATATTTTACGCGCGAAGAGTACTCCTCCGCCATCAACGCGCTCAGGGCATGGGCGGCGCAGGTGGGCGACGAAGCGACGGTGAGCGCGCTGGAAAAGATTGAAAGGCAACAAAAAAACGACAAGCGCGAGCTTGCCGTGTGCGCGGATATTATTGTGGACGGCGACAACTGGGGCGATGCGGGAGTTTTTACCGAAAAGATGAAAGCGTGCGAAAAAGCCGTAAACGAGTGCATAAGCGTTACCATCGATTATCTTTCGCGAAGCGGCGAACACAGCCGCAGGACGATTGACCCTTATGTGCTGATACTCAAGCGCAATGTGTGGTATGTTTATGCTTTCTGCCATACGAAGCAGGACTTCCGCACTTTCAAGATAGGCAGAATAAGAAAAATCTGGCTGACGGACAAAAACTTCGTCAAAAAACCCATAACGCGCGACCAGATACCGCTCGACTTTTACTATTCTTCCGACAAACTGACTGCCGTTACGCTGAGCATAGAGCGCTCTGCACTTTCGGACGCCGAAGAATGGCTGGGCGTCGACGCGATAGAACCGCGCGGGGACAGCCTTATTTGCGAAATGCAGCTGCCCGCTGAGGGGCTTGTAAACAAGATACTTTCGTTCGGCGGCGCGGTGCGCGTGGTCAGTCCGCAGTCGCTCGCCGACAGCGTGCGCGAAGCAGCAAAGAGATTTTTGGACTGACCGCATGTAAATAATTTACATGAGAGCGTAAAATAATGTGATGAGCGAAAAATTTTTGTAATTTGCAACTATCTACTTGCCAAACTTGGCAAAAAGTGTTATTATAAATTCGCAATTCGATTTAATTGCAAAACGCCCACCCATCTCCCCGATTGAAAAATCGCGGGATACGCTCCAAGGGCGGCGGAGCAATCCGCCGCCCTCTTTTTGCGCTCTTTTAAAAAGGCGGAAGCTCCGAACGCGTTTATGACATTTACGCTGTTTGCCGTTTAATAATTTTTTGTCTAAAAAAAAGCGCCGCCGCCCTGATTTAAGGGCGGCGGCGCCTTATGATTTTTTTTGATTGGACGGGCAACATGCCGCATCCAACCGCATTTTACATAATAATTACTGCTCTTCCGCGGAGGAGGCTTCCTGTGCGGGAGAATTCTTTTTTTGCTTTACGGAAGGCTGCAATTCGGGGTGCTTCATAAACTTTTTGAGCCAATACTTGTAAAGGAAGAAATAACCTATTCCCAGCACTACCATTACGAGCGCCCAGAACTGCGAGGGGGTTAAAAGCCCGAACAGCTCGCCGCGGTGGTCGTCGCGCGCGAATTCTATGAAAAATCTCCAGATGCCGTAAGATATTGCGTAAAGTCCGAAATTGCAGTTAAAAGCAAACTTGAAATAAAGCACTATCATTACTGCCGTAAGAACGACGAGGAATATGCACTCGAACAGCTGCGTAGGAATGACCTTTACACCCGTATTCATTCCGCCTATCGACTGGCAGGCAATGCCGAACCATTCGTCCGTCTGCGCGCCGTAGCAGCAGCCGCCGAAGAAGCAGCCCAGTCTGCCGAAAGCGTGAGCTATGGTTATGCCAATGGGAATTATGGGCAGAGCGTCTGAAAGCGACGCGTTCATGTTGTTTGAAAGCAGTTTGCTCTTTGCCCTGGGCGCGATGACGAAGACATACAAATTCCATACGATGAGGAAACTTGAAACGCCGCCGATAAGCCCGCCGTAGAAAGTCATGGACACATCGAGTCTGAAACCCGCGGAAGGGTTTTCGATGTAGTTGTAAACCGACTGGAATACCATAGCCATGAATATGCCGAAAGCCGTTGCGAGCACGCCGATTACTAATATTTTATCCGACGCTTCCTCGTTGAAATTGCGAAGATAAAACGCAAGCATGAGGAACGCGAAGCAGGCTATTATTCCGACAGCCATACATATGCCGTAGGCATAGACATGCTGACCGAACAAGTCAAATAAAGGCTGAGGATGCATTAAATTATGTTCCTTTTAAATTTTTCTAAATTATATCACCGCGCCGTGATAATGTCAAACGGCGCGGCGGTAATTTTTAATTGTGCGAAAGCAGGTTGTTTACTGCCGATGTGAGCGCTTTGTAGGACGATTTTATTATGTCGTCGTCCACTCCCGCTCCAAAGAACGTGCCTTTGTCCGTCTCTACTCCGACGTAGGATATTGCCTTGCTGTCCGACCTGTCCGAAAGGGCGTGCTGTTCGTAACCGGTAAGCACATACTCGACGCCGAAAAGCGCTTTCAGCGCATTGGATACCGCATCCAGTCTGCCGTTGCCCTTGGATATGACCACGTCGCTCTTGCCCCCGCGGGAAACGGTTACGGTTGCCTCTATGCCGTCTATCTGTTTGAAGTGGCATTCGGGAATATCGAAAATTTTATGGTTTTCGAGATAGTTCTTTTCAAAAATATCGTAAATTTCTACGGGCTTGAGTTCCTTGTGCTTTACGTCGGACACATGTTTTACCTTATAACCCATGTCCTCCTTCATCTTTCTGGGCATATTTATGCCGAAAGAAGTCTGCATGATATAACCAACGCCGCCCTTGCCCGACTGGGAATTTATTCTTATGACGTCGCTGTCGTACTCCCTGCCGACGTCCTTGGGGTCGATGGGAAGATAGGGTACGTCCCAAGCCTTTTTGCCCGATTTTATGCGGTGCGCCATGCCCTTTGCGATTGCGTCCTGATGAGAACCAGAGAATGCAGCAAACACAAGCTCGCCCGCATAGGGCTGTCTGGGGCTTACGGGCATGCCCGTATAAGTTTTATACAGCGAGGTTATGTAGGGCATATTTTCGAAATTGAGCATGGGGTCTACGCCCTGAGAGAACATGTTCATGGCTAGAGTTATTATATCGACGTTGCCCGTGCGCTCGCCGTTGCCGAAGAGCGTTCCCTCTATTCTGTCCGCGCCTGCAAGAAGTCCGACTTCAGCCGCAGCCACGCCGCATCCTCTGTCGTTGTGGGGATGCAGGGAAATTACGGTGTTTTCGCGGTGGGACATGAACTTGTGCATGTACTCTATCTGCTGCGCGTAGACGTGCGGCATTGCGTTTTCGACCGTTGCGGGCAGGTTTATTATAGCCTTTCTGTCCGCCGTGGGCTGCCATACGTCCAGCACGGCGTTTACCACCTCGAGGGCGTATTCGGGTTCAGTACCCGTAAAGCTTTCGGGCGAGTACTCGAAGCGGTACTTTTCGCCCGCTTCCTCGGTGAGCTGTTTTAAAAGTTTTGCGCCGTCGACGGCTATCTTTTTTATCTCTTCCTTATCCTTTGCAAAGACCTGTTCGCGCTGGGCGACGGAAGTCGAGTTGTAGACATGAACGATGACGTTCTTTGCGCCCCTTACCGCCTCGAAAGTTTTCTTTATGATATGCTCCCTCGCCTGAGTAAGCACCTGAATGGTTACGTCTGAAGGAATGAGGTCGTCTTCGATGAGCTTGCGCAGGAAAGCATACTCCGTTTCGGAAGCTGCGGGGAAGCCGACTTCTATCTCCTTGAAGCCGATTTCTACGAGCAGTTTGAAAAATTCAACCTTGGTTTCGAGAGACATCGGCTCGATGAGCGACTGGTTGCCGTCGCGAAGGTCTACAGAACACCACACGGGCGCTTTTTCCACCGCGTCCTTTTCCACCCAGTCCATGCAACGGACGGGGGGAAGGAAATACTGTTTTGAATACTTGTCGTAATTTTTCATGTTTAATCCCTTTTTGCTTTGCCGCCCTTTACGGCAAAAGCGGCGCGGCAATCTCTTAAAGAGACGCCGCGCCGCGTGGTACCACTCTTCTTCACGGCGCTTGAGCGCCGCCTTTAAGATGCTTACACATCCTGCCCTTTGTACGGCGGGAAACCGTATCCGCCTACTGCATTTTTCAGCGGATCTGCTCCGCGGCGAGTTCGTGCGCGCCCGTCGTTTGTCTTGCACCGACCGACAAATCTCTGAACCAGGGAAAGGCATTACTGTTCCGCATCATCGCATTATAAATATTTAACTGTATTTATATTAACACATTGAAATGCAAAAATCAAGCGTTTTTGATAATAACGCGTCATAGGGCTGCTCAAGCCCGCACAAGGCGGAAAAAAGCCTTAAATCTGCGGCAAAACCGCATTGACCGACGGCAGAATTTACCAAAATAGGTTATAACCTTTAATCAGGGCTCACGCCTTAATCGAGCGGGGCAGGCTGTTCATCCTTCGACTTTGAGCGCTTTTTGAAGAACACTCCGCGCAGGCAGGGTATTGCAAGATAAAAGCCGATTGCTATGAACATGCTCACCGACCAGCCTATCGCCCACGCCCAGCTGACGCCGGGGAAACCCATGGGTCCGACGAGGGCATATACGAACGCTACCCTTAAAATGAGGTCGGTAAAAGTGGAAATTGTAAAGCCGAGGTTGCCGCCGCAGCCGCGCACCGCGCCGTCGCAGACGATTTTTACGCACACTACGGGCAGGAACGCCGATACTATTACGAGGAAGTTGCATGCATACGCCATTGCATCGGCGGTAAGTTTTTCCTGCTCGACGAACAGTCCGGTGAAGAATTCCGGTGCAGAGATGAACGCCACCATGAATATCGCATTGGTTATGAGGCAATATGTAAGAACGGCTATATGCCCCTTTACTATGCGCTTGTAGTTGCCGACGGCTTTATTCTGCGAACAGAAGTTGGCAAGACCGCTCGTCATCTGTCCGACGCCGACGTTCGCCATGCTTACAAGTTTGAAAGCCGCGGTGAAGCCCGTCGTTGCGTCTATGCCGATGTCGTTTATGCGCTTGCTTACGAAGAAGTTGCCGACGGAGACGAACGCGTTCTGCAAAATTATGGGAACGGAAGTTACCATAAGGTCGCGGCTTATCGAGCCGACGAATTTTCTGGGTTTTCCTTCGCAGGGCAAGGTTTTAAGTTTTTTCGCAAGCACGAAAGCCGTTAGTACGGCAGATATTGCCTGAGAGATGAAAGTTGCCCACGCCGCGCCCGCAACGTCCATGTGGAACACGCACACCATGAGAAGGTCGAGCCCGACATTGAGAACGGACGACACTACGAGGAAGATGAATGGCGTTTTGCTGTCGCCAAGGGCGGAGCATATGCCGCAACCCGTGTTGTAGAGGAATACGAAGGGCATGGAACCTGCGTATATGTACAGGTATGTAAGGCAATCTGCGCGGTAGGACGGGTCTACGCTGAGGGCGGTCATGGAAAGGTCGCCGAAGGAGAAGCCGCAAACCATGGTGAACGCGCAGAGCGCGGCGAAAGTTACCACGGAAGTATTGACCGTTTCCTTGACCTTAAGGTGGTTTTTAGCGCCGAAATATTTGGCAACAGTAACCGAACACCCGCCGTTTGCGCCCAACGCGAAGGCGAGAAGAATGTTGACGACAGTTGTGGCGTTGCCGACGGCGTTTACCGCGAGATTGGAATTGGCGGCGAAGTTGCCGACTATTAAAAGGTCGACAAGCGAATACGCCTGCTGAACCATCGCGCTGCCGAATATGGGCAGACAGTATAAAAGCAGAGTTTTCCACACTCCGCCCGTTGTTAAATCGGTTGTGTTTTTCCTGATAGCTTTTTCTTTCATAGCGTATAAGATTATAAACCTGCGCCCGCCGTTTTGCAAACGGCGGGCGCATAAAAATTTTATTTTTTAAATTTTTTTGATATTTTTAAAAAGTTGTGTGCCGTTTTCAAAGCCTTAGGCAATCATAACTTATCTTCGTGTTCCTCCCTGCGGGAAGAGAGCGAATACAGGTCGAATTCTTCGTCTATATCGAAATCGGAATATTCGTCGAACGCCGCAAGTTTGGAAACGGACACTTCGTAAGCCGTCATGGTTACAAAACTGTCGTCGGGCTGCTTTTTCTGATACTCGCGCGACTGAATTCTGCCCGACAGCGCGACTTTGTCGCCCACTTCGAGATTGCTGACAAAGCGCGCGTTCCTCCCCCACGCTATCGCGGGGATGTAATCGCTCTTGTTGTACGAACGGTTTACGGCGATGAGAAGGTCGGCGATTTCCCTGTTGAAAGGCGTCGTGCGGTAGACGGGCGGCTTGCATATGTAGCCCGAAAGTACTATCGAATTGGGATTTTTGGACGGCTGGGTTGAGAGAACTTCGCGCACGAACACGGTGAGCATGAGGCGGGATTTGCCGTTTTCGAGCTTGTTGTAAGAGCGGAACTGACCGAGCGCGCACAGCGTGTCGCCCTCCTTCATACCCTCGCCCATAAGCCTTTCGGATATGGTTACGGGAAGAGTATCCGCCTGACCCGAAAGTCTTTTAACTTCGACGAAAAATTCGTAAAAACCCTCGCCGAACACCTCGTGTGAAAATACGGCGGGCGACACTATAGTGCCGCAGATGTAAACTTTGTTGTTTTTTTCGCAACTGATATTCATTGCTGTACCTCTTTTAAAATTTATCTTACAATGGCTGCTGGCGTCCGTTGACGTCCACAGTGTAATTGTCGCGGTAAATGAGTTCGCCTATCGGCACGAAAGTGTAGCCGCTGTTTTTCAGCGTAGAAAAAATCATTGGCAGCGCTTCCGCCGTGTGCAGTCCGTTGTTGTGCATGAGTATTATGCTGCCCGGCTGCACCCTGTTTATTATGCGCATGGCTATGTCGCTCGCGGAAAGATCCTTCCAATCGAGGCTGTCTACATCCCACTGAATGACGAAGTAGCCGCTCTGTTCGGCGGTATTTATAAGCTCGTCGTCGTAATCGCCGTAGGGCGGACGGAAAAGTTCGACACTTTTTCCCGTTATCTGCGTTATCGCCTCAGAAGAAGACAAAAGCTCGCTTTCTATTTCGGCTTTCCCCAGTTTGGACATATACGAATGGGTTGACGAATGCGTGCCTATTTCGTGTCCCGCCTCGTCAATCTTTTTAACATAATCGGGGTATTTTTCCGTCCAGAACTCGACCATGAACCAGGTGGCGCGGACGTCGTTCTTTTCGAGCGCGGATAAAATTGCGTCGGTATGGTCCGTACCCCACGCGCAGTCGAAGGAGATGGAAATTACTTTATCCTCCCTGCCTACGCTGTAGATGGGAATTCTGCGCGAAGACGAACCGAAGTAGACGGCGTATGCGCCCGAATAGTACGCCGAAAGCGACAGCGCGGTGATTAAAACAGCGGCGCAAAAACAGAAGATGACCGCGCGCATTTTTATGACGTATGCCAATGTGCTCACCAATATTAGCAAAGCGCACTCTGTAAAATTTACCGCGCATTTGCCGAATTTTATGTATTTTTGACGAAAACGCCTGAACCTTTCAATGCAACAAAGCCGCACGCGCTCAACGTCCCTTTTTCTTTAATAATCTATTTTGCGGTGCAAAAGTTTATGCCCGCGGCGCGGGCATAAACAAAAGATTTTTAAGGCATGGTAATAAAAATTTATCGAAGGCGCATAAAAGATGAAAAATAAGGCAAAACACCGATTGAGCAGGGGAAATAAGGCATGAAAAAGCATAATTAAGCCGAGCAAATAAGACATGAAAAAGCCGCCGCGCATTTTTAAATGCGCGGCGGCTTGAGTTTTTCTTTTCAATTTTTAGCTTAAAGGCAGGTTATCAGCTTTCGGAAATAATTTTTCTGAGCAGCGCGTCGGCTTTGCGAATATCCGCTTTGCCGCCCGTTGCGCGCTTTATGAAGCCGTAAAGACCGCAGATAGCCTTGTCCTTGCCGCCCTTGAAATCTTCTACAATTTTGGGGTTTTCGGCAATTACCTGACGGCAGATTTTTTCAAGCTCGTCGTCGGCTACGCCCGCGAGGTCCTCTTCCTTTATATAATCTTTTACGCCCTTGCCCTCTTCGAGCATCTTGCCGAGCGTAATCTGTGCGGCGGTAACATTGATTTTGCCCTCGTCGATGAGTTTGATGAGCTGTGCAAAATTTTCCGCCGAAACCTTGATTTTGAAGTTTTCCTTGTCCTCTTCCGTGGCTAAAGTGGAAAAGATTGTGCCGAGCGTGAAGTTTATGCAGTGCTTTGCCGAAGCGCCGAGAGAAATCGCCTTTTCGATAAAGTCGCAGGCGGCTTTATACCTTACTATCTGCGAAGCCGAAGCTGCATTTATTTTGAGTTCGCCCGTATATCTTCTAAATTTTTCGGTGGGAAGTTCGGGAAGGCTGTCCCCTATTTCCTTTACCTTGTCTTCGGGAATTACGACCGTCAGAATGTCGGGTTCGGGGAAATAGCGGTAGTCCTGCGCGTCCTCTTTGGTGCGCATTACCGAAGTTTCGCCCGTCGTTTCGTCGAAGCGAAGCGTCGCCTGAACAATTTCTCCGCCGCCGTCGAGAACTTCAGCCTGACGGGAATACTCGTATTCCATAGCCTTTTCGATGTGGCTCAAGGAGTTCATATTTTTGATTTCCGTCCTCGTGCCGAACACGGGGCTGCCCGCAGGCTTTAAGGAAATGTTTACGTCGCACCTCATGCTGCCTTCCTGCATTTTGCAGTCGGACACGCCGATGTAGCGCATTATGAGCTGAAGTTTTTCGATGTATTCCTTCGCCTCCGCGGGGGAAGAAATGTCGGGTTCGGAAACTATCTCAATCAAGGGTACGCCGCCGCGGTTGTAGTCCACGAAGGTGAAACCGCGCTCGTGAACGAGTTTGCCCGCATCCTCTTCGATGTGAATGCGCGTTATGCCTATTTTTTTGCCGCTGTCCAGCTCCACATAGCCGTGCTCGCAGAGGGGTTTGTCGAACTGCGAAATCTGGTACGCCTTTGGAAGGTCGGGATAGCAATAATTCTTGCGGTCGAGGTGGGTGGTTGTGTTTATTGTGCAATGGGTTGCAAGTCCCGCGCGGATGGCGTATTCCACCACCCTTTTATTGAGAATGGGCAGCGCCCCGGGCTGACCGGTGCATACGGGACAGCAATGGGTATTGGGTTCGCCGCCGAACGCCGTCGTGCAGCCGCAGAAGATTTTTGTTGCGGTTGCCAGCTCTACGTGAGTTTCAAGTCCCGCCACTAAATCGTATTTCATATCTTTACGCCTCCTTCGACGTCGCCGAGCGAGCAGAGAGGATTGACTTCGGCAAAGTACGCGGCAGAAAGAACTTTTTCGTCCATGAACTTGTTGCCGATTATCTGCATGCCTATGGGAAGTCCCTTTTTATCCGTGCCGCAGGGCAGCGAAATTGCGGGCAGTCCCGCAATGTTCACGGGGACGGTGCAGACGTCCGAAAGGTATGTTTCTATCGCGTTGCCTCCGGCATATCCTAAGGGGAATGCCGTATTTGGCGCGGTGGGCGCGAACAGAAGGTCGCAATTTTCGAACATTTCGTCGAACTGCGAAACTATCTTGCGGCGGAGTACGCACGCCTTTTTATAATACGCGTCGAAGTAGCCGCTCGAAAGGACGTAAGTGCCGAGCATTATGCGCTTTTGCACCTCTTTGCCGAAGCCCTGCGTGCGCGTTTTGGTTATCATGTCGTCCACGCTGTCGTATTCCTTTGCGCGGAAGCCGTAGCGTATGCCGTCGTACCTGCCGAGGTTGGAAGAAGCCTCCGCGCAGGCTATGATATAGTAGACGGGAAGCGCCTGTCTGAGTGCGGGAAGTTTTACCCTTACAATCTCTGCGCCTGCGCGTTCGTAGGCGGATATTGCCCCGTCAATCGCGCTCTTGATGCCGTCGTCTATGCCGTCGAAGAACTCTTCCGCCACGCCTATTTTAAGTCCCTTTACGTCGGGATTTAGCACGGTGGGACGGGAAGAAATTTCAACCGAAGTCTGGTCGTGCCTGTCCGCGCCCTTGATTGCGTCGTATACTATAGCCGCGTCCGTTACGGAGTGCGTCATAGGACCTATCTGGTCGAGGGACGAGCCGTATGCGATAAGACCGTATCTGGAAACCGCGCCGTAGGTGGGTTTGAAGCCGACTATGCCGCAGAACGAAGCGGGCTGACGGATAGAGCCGCCCGTATCCGAACCGAGACCGTATGCAGCTATGTCCGCGCACACAGCCGCGGCGACGCCGCCGGACGAACCGCCCGTTACAGCCGAAAGGTTGCGGGGGTTCAGGGGCGCGCCGTAGACCGAAGTTTCGCTCGTCGAGCCCATGGCGAATTCGTCCATGTTGGTCTTGCCGAGAAGCACCGCGCCGCGCGCTTTGAGCTTTTCCCACACGGTGGCGTTATAGTAGGGACGGAAACCTTCGAGTATCTTTGAACAGCAAGTTGTTAAAAGTCCGTCGGTCGCGATGTTGTCCTTGAGCGTCATGGGTATGCCCGTAAGCGCGTCCGCCTTGCCCTCTGCAATGAGTTTATCGGCATAAGCGGCGTTTTCGAGCGCCGTTTCAAACGTTGTGTGGACGTATGCGTTTATTGCGGGATTGACTTTTTCAATCTCGGAAATATATTTTTTTGTAAGCTCGGTGGCGGAAAACTGCTTGTTTTTAAGCCCCTCGGAAAGGGCGGAAATTACTTTTTTCATTTAACCACCCTCTTTACGGGAAAATACCCGTTTTCGCTGTCTACATTGGAGAGAATTTTGCCCTGAGGCAGGCTCTCTTCAACGACGTCTTCGCGCAGCTCCTTCCACTCCGCCGTGCGGTCTATTACCTCGCGGATAGTATCCGTATCGCCCTCGACGGAATTGTTGATAGTATCCGCAAAGGCGATTATTTCTTCGAACTGGGGTGCGAATTCTTCGCACTTTTTATCGTCGAAGTCGAGGCGCGCAAGGCGCGCGAGCGTCTTTATCTGCTGTCTTGTAACTGACATTTTTTACCTCACTGTCTGACTTTGATGTGAACCTCGCGCAGCTGCTTTTCGGTAACTTCCGAAGGCGCGCCGCACAGAAGATCCTGCGCGGAGGAACTCATGGGGAAGGCAATTACCTCCCTTATATTCTCCTCGTTTTTAAGCAGCATTATCATTCTGTCGACGCCGGGCGCCATGCCTGCGTGAGGGGGTGCGCCGAATTTGAAAGCGTTATACAGCGCGCCGAACTTGACTTTGAGTTCTTCCTCGCCGTAGCCAGCGATTTCAAACGCCTTTACCATTATGTCGAGGTCATGATTTCTGACCGCGCCCGAGGAAAGCTCTACGCCGTTGCACACTATATCGTACTGATATGCGAGTATGTCGAGGGGGTCTTTGGTGTTTAAAGCTTCAAGTCCGCCCTGAGGCATGGAGAAAGGATTGTGCGTGAAGCCGATGTTGCCCGTTTCGCCGTCGATTTCGTACATGGGGAAGTCGTTGACGAAGCAGAAGCGATAGGCTTTCTTTTCGGTGAGGTTGAGCCTTTCGCCCAGCTCGTTTCTTATCTGTCCTGCAAGGAGGGGTGCTCTTTCGGCGGTGTCGGCGATGAAGAATATCGTATCGCCCGCTTTAAGCGACGCGAGCGAGAGCATTTCGCCCTTGAGTTCTGCGGGAATAAACTTATCTATGGGACCTTTGAACTTTAAGTCTTCGCCCACTTCGAGGTAGCCAAGTCCGCCCATGCCGATAGAAAGGGCGTATGCGAGCAGTTTTTCGTGGAAGCCCTTGCTCATTTCGGCATGCACCTTTACCGCCCTGACGCACTTGTTCTGGAAGGGTTTGAAAGTGCATTTGTTGAAGAAATCGGACAAATCGATTATCCTTAAGGGGTTGCGGAGGTCGGGTTTGTCCGAACCGAACTCGAGCATTGCCTGCTTATAGGGAATGACGGGGAAGGGAGCTTTGGTAACTTCGTAACCTTCGGGAGCGAACTTTGCGAACGTTTCGGAAAGCACCTCTTCGCCCACTCTGAACACATCCTCCTGCGAGGCGAAAGCCATTTCGAAGTCGAGCTGATAGAATTCGCCGGGGGAACGGTCTGCCCTTGCGTCCTCGTCGCGGAAGCAGGGAGCTATCTGGAAGTATTTATCTATGCCCGAAACCATTAAAAGCTGCTTGTACTGCTGGGGAGCCTGGGGAAGGGCGTAGAACTTGCCCTTGTATCTTCTGGAGGGAACGATATAGTCCCTTGCGCCCTCGGGCGAGGATGCGCAGAGAATGGGCGTCTGCACCTCTAAAAAGCCCATGTCCTCCATCTTCTTTCTGAGGAATGATATGACCTGCGTGCGGAAGACGATGTTGTCCTTTACCTTTCTGTTTCTGAGGTCGAGGAAGCGGTACTTAAGGCGTATGTCTTCGCGCGTTTCCTTGGAGGTCATAACCTCGAAGGGAAGCTGTTCGCGCACTCTGCCGAGAACCTTTACCTCTTTGCAGTTGAGTTCTACCGTACCCGTGGGAATTTTGGGGTTGTAAGTTTCCTCGTCCCTCTTTTCTATCGTGCCGAAGACCGAAATGCAGTCTTCCTTTACAAGTCCGTCAAGAAGATTTGTGTCGCGCATTACCACCTGCACCACGCCGTAATAGTCGCGCAGGTCGATGAACGATACGCCGCCGTGGTCGCGGATGTTTTCTATCCAGCCGGCGAGGCGCACCTCGCTGCCGACGGCATTTTCACCTATTTCGCTTGTGATTTTTGTGCGGAATTCTGTCGCCATTTTTTCTCCTTTTTTACCTCGGGGACAATAAAAAAACGCCGTCCCCGAAAATGCTGTCATTTTCTTTGGGACGAACGTCGTTCGCGGTGCCACCCAAGTTACCGCATAAATGCGGTCGCTCATAAAGTTCTTTTGCCCGTAAGGACACAAAAACTTTTACCTTTAACGCAGGTTTACGGCGCACCCTACTTGAAAAAAAACTCTTTCGGGCGGCGGCTCGGAAGTGTTTTTGGCGCGTATTCATTCTGCGGAACTTTCACCCTCGTCCGCTCTCTGTGAGCGATAATGCGCGTTACTTCTCTTCGTCATTGCCTTTTTTAGTTCAGTCAAATTATATTATAATTATGAACGATTGTCAATTAATTTAATCACTTAGTTTTGCCCTTGAAGCGGCGCAGCTCCTCCACGGTTTTTTCGTAGCCTATGCCCTTGGGCTGATAGTAAACCTTGCCCTTGAGCGCGTCGGGCAGGTACTGCTGCTCCACCCACCCGTTGGGGTAGTTGTGGGGGTACTTGTACGCCTTTGCCTGCGCCTTGCCCTCTCTTCCGTCGTAGGAATGGTCGCGAAGGTACGAGGGAACGCCGTCGTCGTCGCGCACGTTCTCCACATCCGCCTGTACTGCGTGCAGCGCGCACACGACCGAGTTGCTCTTGGGCGCTTCGCAGACGTAAATTATCGCCTCCGAAAGGGGTATTAAGCCCTCGGGCACGCCCGTTTTTTCGAGCACGTACATTGCCGAAGACGCAATCTGGAGCGCGCGGGGGTCGCTCATGCCGACGTCCTCCGCCGAGTGAATTACCAGTCTTCTCGCAACGAGCATGGGGTCGCAGCCGCCGTCTATCAGCCTCATGGCATAGTAGAGCGCGGCGTCCGCGTCGCTTCCGCGGAGCGATTTGCAGAATGCCGAAAGATAGTCGTAATAATCGTCCTCGTTGTACGAGAGCGCTTTTTTCTGTATGGACTGTTCCGCATCCGAAAGGCGGACGTGAATTGTGCCGTCCTCTTCGGGCTGAGTTGTGAGTACGGCAAGCTCGAGCGCGTTGTAAGCCGAGCGCAGATCGCCGCCCGCCGTGCGGGCGATGTGCTCGATTGCCTCCTCGTCCACATTTGTCTTATACATGCCAAGACCTTTCCGCGCGTCCTTGAGAGCTTTTTTCATTGCCCCGCATATATCCTCAGTCGAAAGTCTTCTGAATTCGAAAACTCTGCACCTCGAAACGATTGCTGGCGTCATGGAAGCATAAGGATTTTCGGTAGTCGAACCTATAAAAATTATCGTTCCCTGCTCTATCGCGGGAAGGAGAGAATCGGACTGCGTTTTATTGAAGCGATGACATTCGTCGAGCATGAGGTATGTGCGCTTGCCGAACATCTTTAAGTTGTTTTCCGCCTCCTGCACCGCCTTTTTTACGTCCGCAACGCCCGCCTGAACGGCGTTGAGTTTTATGAACTCGCCGTGCGTGGTCTGGGCGATTATGTTTGCGAGCGTGGTTTTGCCCGTGCCGGGAGGACCGTAGAATATGCAGCTGCCCAACCTGTCGAGAGAAATTGCGCGCCGCAAAAGGCTGCCCTCCGCGACGATGTGCCGCTGACCGATGAAGTCGTTGAGGTTATTTGCGCGCATGCGCTCAGCGAGCGGCTTTGCCGCATCCGCGTTGCCGTTGAAATCGAATAAATCCATATATCACCCGAGCAGCTCTTTTATTTCGCCGACATGCTCTTTGGCAAACTCGTAGCCGAGTTCGTAAGCCTTTTCGGCGTCCTTTACGTTGTACTGGCTCAACCCTTCCATGGGTGGCGTCAGCCATAAATCGTAGTAATCTTTCATTAAAATTTTTGCGTTTTCGTTCTGGTTGTAGTCCATTATGTCGAAGACGCGCAGCACCTTGTTGACGAGGTTGGTTATTTTATCTACGCTGTCGCCCGTATTGGCGAGCACGTCAAACGCAACCACGACGTCCGCACCCAGACTTTTGCAAAGTTTTACGGGAACGCGGCACAGCACGCCGCCGTCCACAAGCAGCTTATCGCCCAGCTTTACGGGTCTGAACACGGTGGGAATTGCCGAAGAACCCCTCACCGCATCGACGAGGTTGCCCTGCGTAAGCTCTACCGAACGCCCGCTGAGAATGTCCGTAGCGACGCAGCCGAAAGGCATTTTAAGCTGTTCGAAAGTAAGGTCGCCCAAATTGGACAAGAGCAGTTTGCGCATCTTGTTGCCCTTTAAAAGTCCCAGCTTGGTGAGCGGCGCTATTGCGGGGTCGATTATATCGAACGCCTTGAGATCAGCAATTTTATCCTTGAGTTGTTCGCACGTCATTCCAGCGGCATAGCCCGCGCCAACGACCGCGCCCATAGAGCAGCCCGATATGCAATAGGGCTTTATTCCCTCCTCTTCGAGCGCCTTTAAAAAAGCTACGTGCGCGGCGCCGCGCGCGCCGCCGCTTCCAAGCGCCAGTCCCAATTTTTTACTCATAATCTATCCCTCGTATAAATAATTATGTACCATGATAAAAAAACGTGTTTTTAAAGCTGCTTACGCCATAATGTTTGCCTTTCTCGCGCTTTTTGCCGTCGTGCTTGCAATCTCGCCGGAAATTTATGTACCCGTTTGTCTTGAAGCCATAATAATGTGGGCTCAATGCGTTCTGCCCGCGCTCTTTCCCTTTATGGTTATAACGCTAATCATGATTAAAACGGGCGCGATAGAGGGCGCTTGTTCGCCCCTTAAAGGACTTGCCGCCAGGCTTAAAGTTCCGCCCGCCGCGCCTGCGCTGTTCGTTATGAGCGCTTTTTCGGGCTATCCCGCAGGAAGCAGAATTTTAAGCGAATACTGCATAAATACCAAAAGCAGAGATACCGCCGCGCTGCTTGCGCCGCTTTGCTCGACTTCCGGTCCGCTTTTTATAATCGGCAGCGTGGGACAGAACATGTTTGACGATAAACTTGCGGGATTTTATATTCTTGCCGCGCACCTTGTTTCCGTGGCGGCGGTTTCTGCCGCGATAATGTTCAAAAATCCGCAAAAAGTTTTAAGCGCGCCGCCCACACGCGCGAACGGCGGCAACCTTTTGTACGACTGTTTTTATTCCGCGGTAATTTCGGTTATGGTTGCGGGAGGTTTTATTTGCTTTTTTTATACCCTCTCCGCGGTCGCCGAAAACCTGCGCCTTTTGTGCTTTGTCGAAGCGCCGCTGTCGCTCGTTCTGGGGAGCGACGCCGCGTCCGCTTTATGCCGCGGACTTATCGAGGCGACGGGCGGCTGCCGCGCGCTTGCGGCGTGTTCAAGCCCTCTCGCCCTGCCGCTGGCGGGTTTTCTGATAACTTTCGGCGGAGCTTCGATACTCCTCCAACAGCTTTGCTATCTTCAGCCGCTCGGCGTCAGCGCGGGCAAATTCGCCCTGATAAAAGCCGCGCAGGCGCTTTTGTGCTTTTTGCTTCTGCTGCCGTCGGCTTTTATTTTCTGAAAATCAGTAGCAGCCTAAAATTTTGACGAAGCTGCAATTTTCGCGCAGTTCGCTGAGCGCTGCACGCGTGTTCTCCGCGCCGCAGTCCGCCTCCGTTTCGATGAAAAAGCGGTATTCGCCCACCTTGTCCTTGATGGGGCGGCTTTCGATTTTAGTCATGTTTATGCCGCGGCGCGCAAGCACCGAAAGCGCGCTGACAAGCGTGCCGGGACGATGCAGACAGGTTACGGAAAAATAGATTTTCGCGCTCTTTTTGCAATCTTCCGCACTGCCCCTCTTTACGAGCAGGAACTGCGTGAAATTCAACGGCTCGTCCGAAATGCACTCTTTTGACATCTCCAGCCCTTCCGCAACGCAATGACAGCCCACTATGCCCGCGTCGGTGGGAGATTTTATCATCTCGAGGCAACCCGACGTAGAGGACGTCTGCCTGAGCGCGGCTTTGGGGAAGTGGTTGCAGAGATATTTTGCGCACTGCCCGAGCGCCTGCTGGTGGGAATAAATAGTGGTTATTTTGCTGAGGTCTGCGCCCTTTAAGGTAACAAGTCTGTGTTCGATTTTTACCAGCGTTTCCGCCACGGCGCATATGCCGTCCGTTTCCTGCAGGAGGTCGAGGTTTTGAGTAACTCCGCCGTTGAGCGAATTTTCGACGGGCAGAACTATGGCGTCTACCGCGCCCTCTTTGAGCGCTTTTACCAAAAGGAAAAAGGACGGGAAGGGCGCAATTTCCCCCTCTGCAAGTTTTTTTGCGGCTATGTGGGAATAGCTTCCCTCCGGTCCGAGGTAACCTGTAACAGAACTCATGTTACACCTTCGAGGCGATGTCGAGAATTAACCTTTCGGTATCCGCCCAGCCGAGGCAGGGGTCGGTTATCGACTTGCCGTAGACGGTATCTTCCTTCTGGTTGCCCTCTTCGATGAAACTTTCTATCATGAAGCCCTTGACGTTGGCTTTGAAATCCTTGTCGTAAAGGCGGTTCTGCATTACCTCTTCGCAAATTCTTATCTGCTGTTTGAACTTTTTGCCGCTGTTGGAATGGTTTGCGTCGATTATTATGGCGGGATTTTTAAGTCCCGACTTTGCATAGCCGTCAATAACCTGCATTACCGTTTCGTAATGGAAGTTGGGTATGTCGTTGCCGTAGCCGTCCACAGCGCCGCGCAAAATGGCGTGCGCGAGGGGGTTGCCCTCCGTCTTTACCTGCCAGCCGTTGAGCTTGAATACCTGTCCCGACTGCGCCGCGTAGATGGAATTGAGCATTACCATTACGCTGCCGCTCATGGGGTTTTTGATGCCGACGGGTACGTCTATACCGCTCGAAACGAGCCTGTGAAGCTGGTTTTCGGAACTTCTCGCGCCGACTGCGACGTAGGAAAGCAGGTCGTCTACATAGTTATAGTTGGCGGGATAGAGCATTTCGTCCGCCGCGGCGAGGTGAGAGCAGTCTATCGCGCGGATGTTGAGGTCGCGGATGGAATATATGCCCTTTAAGATGTCCTCGCCCTTGGAGGGGTCGGGCTGAGAGAACATGCCCTTGTATCCCACGCCCTTGGTGCGCGGTTTGTTGGTGTAAATGCGGGGTACGAGAACGATTTTGTCCTTGACTTTTTCGTTGAGGTTGCCCAACCTTTCGACATAGTCCAATACGGGCTTTTCGGCATGGGCGGAGCAGGGACCGACGATTATTATCATCTTGTCGCTCTTGCCCTCTATCACTTCGGAAATCAGTCTGTCGCGTTCCTTTTTGATTGCCGCAAGGTTTTCGGGCAGGGGCATTGCCTGCTTTATTTCCTCGGGTTCGGGAATTTTAATCTGTTTTTCAAACATCTTTAGCCTCCAACATCGCCTTTACGTCCGCGAGTATGGCGGACGGAATGAGGTCGTCGTAATCTTTTCTGAATTTAAGAGAATTTCTTACCAGCGTAGAGCTGACGTGCAGATTGCGCTGTTCGGACGGTATATAAATCGTAACCAGGTCGGGCTTTAACCGCTTGCTGGCGTAATGATTGCGGTTTTCGTATTCGAAGTCTATCGCGTCGCGCACTCCGCGAACGTAGAAAGGCGTGTCCAGTCTGTCCAGAAGGTCCACCGCCGCGCCCGTGAAAGTCAGAACCTCCACGCTAGGGTTTCCGCCGAACAGCTTTTTTAAAAGCTGCGCGCGCTGCTCCGCCGAAAGAAGCGTACTCTTCTGCGGATTGTCAAGCACGGCGACGTAAACTTTATCGAACATTCTCGCGCAGGCGTTCACGACGTCTTCGTGCCCCACAGTGGGCGGATCAAACGTTCCCGCAAAAACGCACTTTTTCATACCGTCTCCTCGTCGGGCGCAAAAAAAGTAACAAAAGTTTTGCCGTATTTGCGCTCGTCAATCTTTTTTAGTCCCTTTATCTCCCCTTCGAAAGCGCGGTCGCGCTCGTACACGGCTATGCCGCCATTTCTGAGCGCTCCGCACGAGGCGATAAGCTCCAGCGCGCCCCTGCCGCTTTCGCTGGCGTAAGGCGGGTCGATAAAAATTATGTCGTAAGCAATTTTGCTCTTCTTCAAAAAGGAAGAATAATCCCCCACGGTAACGGAATAGCCCTCCGCGCCCCTGAGCTTTGCTATGTTGCCGCGGGCTATCTGCGCCGAGCGTGGCGAAATGTCGTTGAAGTCCACCCTCTGCGCCCCGCGCGAAAGGCACTCTATGCCAAGGCTTCCGCTGCCGCAGAACAAGTCGAGGACGGTCGCCCCCGCTATTTCTCCGTATAGAATATTGAAAACGCTTTCCTTCACCCTGTCCGCCGTGGGGCGGATTTCCTCGCCGTCGAAAGGCGTAAGTTTAAGCCCTCTGTATTTGCCGCTGATTACTCTCATTTACCCGACTTCTTGTGCTTTTTGGATTTTGCTTTTTCTTCGGCGAGCTGCGCCTGCAGTTTCTGCTCCTTGAGCATGCCCAGAATATAGCCCGCGAGGTGCGCCGCGACGGGTATGATTATGAACACGAAGTTAGCCGCCTCGTGCACGCCCGCTTTGGTGAAGGGAAGATATGCCCAACCGCAGAGATATTTGAGCGCGAATATGCAGAAAGTATTGGGAACGGCTATGTTTATTATCTGGAAAATTATAAAAGGAATGCAGGTTATGAGGGGAATGACTATGCCCTTCCAAAGAGCGTATTCGCCCGTTTTGTATATGGCGCGCTTGTCCGAAGAATCGAGCCTGCGCTTGGTTTCGTTGAGGTAATACCTGCGATAGGAAACGGCGCCGTTCTGTCTGCCGAATATGACATACGCCGCTATGAGAAGGGCGTCGCCGCCCAGAATTGCAAGCACGCTCACGAGGATATCGTCCGTATCGCCGAACATTATTATGGTGCTGCTGAATATGCACATTATCACGAACGGAAAAGCCGCGCCTATTAAAAGGTCGCGTATCTCCCAAAGAATTTTTTGTCTTTTTTCAGCAGGTGTGAGTACTTTTTCCAAAACGGTAAATCCCCCTTTCGCTTATGAATATATCAAGCGGCTCGTCCCATTCGTCCGCAATGAATTCGTCTGTAAGTTGAAAATCGTAGCCTATGCCCGCGCGCACGCAGGGCGAGTTTTTGAGGTATCTGTCGTAAAATCCTCCGCCGTAGCCGAGGCGGTAGCCATTCTCGTTGACGGCAAGCAGCGGCACGACGGCAACTTCGATTTTTCCTTCGTACGCCTTGCCGACGGGTTCGCTCACGCCGAGACTGCTCTTTTTAAGCTCATCCCCCTGCCTGTAGCGCACCGCAACCATGTTTTTGCCCTCCACGCGTGGAAGATAAACCTCCCTGTCAGCGGCGAGCAGGCGCTCTATTATGCCGTGCGTATCCGTCTCCGAACCGAAGCTGAAATATATGAAAAAACTGCGAGCGTCCGAAAAATAATTCAGAAGATTGTCCGCAACCGCGCCGTCTGCAACGGCGCGGCGCGAATGCTGGAAAAATTTGCGCTTTATTTTGTATTTATACCTCAGGTCGTCTTTCATACACCCTGACGCTCCTTTTAGTGACGGCGCACAGCGCCTCGTAACTTATAGTACCCGCGCGGGCGGCGTAATCATCCGCGTCGCCAAAAATGAGAAGATTTTCCTCTTCACCCTCTCTTACGAACGCGTCCATGCAAAGGTTGCCTTCGCCGAGCGATACCGTGCGCGAAAAACCGTCGCCGTATCCCGCCCTGTACGAGGACAAAGAGGCATGTTTTTTGTCCGCAACGCCGTATCCCGCCCCGTCGCCTACGGGCGGAGAAAACGTCTGCACGCGCCGCGCATAAACCCTGAGCGCGGGCAAAAGCGCGCTGTCCGAAAAACCTTCGGGACAGTATCCGTACAGGGATATGCCGCAGCGAACGCCGTCAAAGAGGTATTCTTTGCCAGAAAGAACTCCCGCCGTTGCCGCCATATGAGCGACAGCCCATGGCGCGAATTTTTTTACCACTGCGACGCTTTCCCTGAAAAGCTCAAGCTGCTGTCGCGAGCGCGCCTCATCGCGCGGGGCGTACATGTGGGTATATACGCCGAGCAATCTGTCTTTATCGAGTTTTTTTATGAGGCGGGGCAAATCGAGCGGCGGACAGCCGTAGCGGTTCATGCCCGTATTTATCTTGAGGTGAAAGTTGAGGTTTTCGCAAAGTTCGGCGCTGCGCTCGTCCGCAACGGTCGCCGTAAGGTCGTAAGCCGACATCCTCGCCGCGTCCCCTTCGTCCAGGGGCGGCGTAAAGACGAGCACGGGCGGAGAAATGCCCGCCGCGCGGAGTTCTACTCCCTCGTCGGCTATGGCGACGCAAAAACCGTCGCACACGTCTGAAAGTTCCTTTGCGACTTCTATAGCGCCGTGTCCGTATGCGTCCGCCTTGACAACGGCATAAAACTTTGCGCCGCATGCAAGGCTCTTCATGTGCAGAGCGTTGCGCCTTATCGCAGACAGGTCTATAAGAGAAATTGTTTTCTGCATACTGACATAATATGCCTGCGAAACATAAAAAGGTTATACAGCATTTATTTTAACACACACGCCGGGCTTTTGCAATTAAATATATAAAAAAACGCCGCATGCGGCGTTTTTTTAATTTTATTCCGCTAATCAGTCGTCGTACGCTTTGATTTTATAGAACTTTCTGCCCGCCGCGGCGGCAATGGCGGCGAGGACGACATCCTTTGGAATATATATCACATTATAGGTTATGAGCGCGGAAAGAAGATTTTCGTACCCGCTTATCTGCCAGATGAGAATAAAATAAGCTATGCCGACAATATAATTAACTGCGACGGCGAGCAGAGCGACGATCAGATATGCCGCGGGACGATTGCTGATTTTTACGGCAAGTCCAGAAACAGCCGCAGCCGCGACGAAGCCTATGACATAGCCGAACGACGGCATCATGACATAACCTATTCCTCCGCCCGAAGTGAACACGGGTATACCGATCAACCCCATAATCATATAACACCCGACAGCGAACGCGCCCTTTTTCGCGCCCAGCACAAATCCCGAAAGAACGGCGAAAGCCGTCTGGAAAGTGAGCGGCACAAACGGAAAAGGTATTTTTACGAATGCGCCGACTATCATAAGCGATGTGAACAGGGCGCATTTTGCTATTGCCGACGCGGACAGAGCGCGCTTGCGTTTTTTGTCAGGGTATAAATTTTTCATGCTGTAAATTATATCCTTTTACGCCCGTACTGTCAAACATAAAAGCCGGATATAGATTTTACCTATGACGAGATATAGCAAATACATCTTTTCAAGCAGGTTGACAAAATCCGACATCGGCATTAAAATAATAAAAACACTGCGTTTCGTCGGCAGCCTTGAAAAAGGTTTTAAAAGGGAAGCGAGCCAATAGCTCCACAGCCCCCGCTGCCGTTGCGTTGCGCGCTTTAGTTCACTGCTCATGCGGGAAGGACTGAGGCTTTTAGCGCACGCCAATTTAAGTCGGAAGACCTACCGACGGAACGGGACGACTATTTAGTCGGCTATTCGCATTCTGAGGGGACGCAGACGCGCGATTTTCCGCCACGGCTATTGCCGCGGTGCGGTTTGCGTTGTCTTTTCCTCGAGGAAAAGACTTTTTTTATTAGGAGTATTATGAAAACTTTACGCAACTGCATAACTGCCGCAATTTGTTTATGTCTCATCGCCATCGCGCCCGTATTTGCTTCATGCGCTCAACAACCCGCAAACAACGGCGGGACGGGCAACGTTGTCGCCGTAGAAAACGGCTTCGTTTTCGTGGCTTCGCAGGACGTTATGGAAATAACCGCAACGACCACCCTCGAACAGTACATGCAGGCGATGCAGACCAACGGAGGCATAACCTACACAGCCGAAAGCGGCATGATAGTATCCGTAAACGGCTTTTCCCCCTCGCAGCAGAACGAGTATTGGTTTATTTATACCTCCCTCGACGATTACAGCAACGCCGAATGGGGCACATACGAGTATGAGGGCGCAACGCTGGGCAGCGCGACTTTAGGTTTCGGCTTATTGCCCTGCGTTGAAGGGGAAACTTACGCGCTAATTCTTTCGACATACTGAAAATGTTCAAAAAACGCGAGAGGCTGAAGCCTTCTGAAAAAATTACTTACAGCGCCGCTGCCGCCGCGCTTTTAATCGCGGCGCAGATTGCGCTTTCCGCCGTGCAGGGCATAGAAATCGTAACCGTTCTGTTGCTCTGTTTTTCCTATGTCTTCGGCATATGGTGCGGCATTTTTGCGGCGCTCGCGTTCAGCCTGTTGCGCTGTTTTCTGTTCGGATTTTACCCCACGGCTATTGTGCTTTACATCGTTTATTACCCCCTCTTCGCGCTCGTTTGCGGCGCTTTGGGCAAGATAAAAGACGATTTTTACGAAAGCAGAAAAGCTGTATTCATAGTCGGCGAAAATGTAGTATGTCTTTCGGCGGCAGCTACGGCAGTTGCCTGCGCGGTGACTGGAATAATCCACGTATCCCCCGCGGCGGACATTGCCATAAACACTGCTTTTTACGTGCTTGCGGCGGCTTTTTTCGCCCTCGCAGTCGTTTGCGACGTTGCCGCGATTGCATTTAAGGGCAAAAAACTGACCCAAGCTCTGAAAGTTATATGCATGACGGGCGTTGCGGCGATTTTTACGATTTTATTCACGCTTATGGACGACGTTATCACACCTTTTTTCATGGGCATGCCGCAGAAAACGGCGCTGACCTACTTTTTTGTGTCGTTCACGGCAATGCTGCCGCAGACAATATGCGCCATAATAACGGTGAGCGCGCTGTTTTTGCCGCTGACCGCAGTATTAAGGAAAGTTTTGTAACCTTCCCATCAGTTATGAAACGCGCCCCGAGGCGAAAGCCTCGGGGCGCAATTTTTTTATTGTTATAAGCCGCGCAGCGCGGCTTGTTATTATGCGGTTTGTTATGAATAATCGCAAAATCAAAGGCACAGCCTTAAAAATTCTGAAAGGCTTGCGCATTTTGCTTCGGTCTTGTAGGCTAAATATTCTCGGATGAGGCGCAGGGCGCGTTTTTTGCCGTCTGGCGTGATGAACTGTGCCAGATATTTCTTGCCCGAACACATTCTTAAAACATTATAGGTAACCCCACTCGTGCCGACGCCGTCGCCGCAGTCGTAACAGGTGAAAGTACCCGTCTTCATGTCGAAGCGGAGTTTTTCCTCGCCGCAGAGCGGATTTCCGCATTCTGTGCAGTTTTCCGCCGATATTGAATAGCCCGAAGACGCGAGTGCTGAAAGAAAAAATTTTATGAGCGCTTCGCTCTCGTCGCCGTCGCATATCTGCGAAAGCGCTTTAACCGCTGCGGCAAACACGGCGGAACAGTCGTCGCCTTCAAAGGTAAGGGCGTTTGCGCCCTCGCACACGGCGCAGGCGGCGTAAAATTTATTTATGTCGGTGCGAAGCTCGTAAAAACTTTCATTTTCCGAAGCCTGCGTTACGGTATATCTCTCCCCCCGCCTTGCAAGGATATATTCGGCGAAACAAAAAGGCTGGGCGGCAAATTTAAGCTTTGCCCCCGCCTTTTTCACTCCCTTTATGCCTGCGGAAATTTTTCCCGCTTCCGCCGTCAGGAGCGTCAGTATTTTATCGTTTTCGCCGTAGTCAACCGCGCGAAGCATGAGCGCGTTGACCTTTATGCCTTCCACTTACTTTCTTCCTTTAAGCTGTTTGTACAGCATGTAATAGCTGACCGAACCCGTCTTTTCGAACATCTTCCAGGCAAGTTCGGCGGCATCGCCGTCCACTTTTTTCATACCGCACCCCCTTTACTACAGGTTGTGCAGTTATATTGAAATTAGTCCTCTTTTTTGCCGTAGCCGTAATCGCGCAGAAGCGCAGGTCGGTCGCGCCAGTCTTCCTTTACCTTGACGTACGCCGTGAGGAAGACCTTTGAACCGAGGAATTTTTCCATATCTCTGCGCGCGAACGAGCAGACTTCCTTGAGCGCGCCGCCCTGTTTGCCTATTATTATAGCCTTGTGATTGGGCTTTTCGCAGATTATATCGAGGTTGATATCGTACACGCCGTTTTCCTTGCGCTCGAACGTGTTTATGACTATTGCCACGCCGTGGGGAATTTCCTTGTCGTATTTTAAAAGTATCTTTTCGCGCATGATTTCGCCGACCATGAACTTTTCGCTCTTGTCCGAAATTATGTCCTCATCGATTACTTTTTCGCCCTCGGGAAGTCTTTCCGCGATGGCTTTTTCCAGCTTGGCTATATTTGTTCCCTTGCGCGCAGAAACGGGGAACACGTCGCAATCGACGCCGCTTTCGTAAAGCTTTTTTACGTCGTCGGGAATACGCTCCTTGGGCATTATGTCTATCTTGGTGTACGCTATTATAACGGGCGTCTGAGAAGAGGCGTACCTCTTGGCGAGGGCTATATCCTCATCGTTCAGCCCTTCGTGTCCGTCCATTACGAAAAGTATTAAATCGACGTCGCGCGCAGTCGTCCTCGTCGTCTTCATCATTACGTCAGAAAGGGCGTTGCCCGCTTTATAAATGCCCGGCGTATCGACGAAAACTATCTGGTAATCGGGCTTTGTGAGAATGCCCAATATAGCGTCGCGCGTCGTCTGCGGCTTGGGCGAAACTATTGCAACCTTTTCGCCTACAAGCACGTTTACGAGCGTGGATTTGCCCGCATTTGCCCTGCCTATAACTCCTACGTATCCGCTTTTCATTATTTCACCTCACGAGATTGAGCTTGGCAAGCACGCGCTCTTCGGCGGCGCGCATTGCAGGCTTGTCCTCATCCGTCATGTGGTCGTAGCCCAAAAGATGACAAAGTCCGTGCGCGGCGAGGTAGTTTACTTCCCTCTCTACAGAATGACCGTATTCCGCAGCCTGCTCCTCCGCGCGCTTTAAACATATTGCCACAGAACCGATGAACAGATTGCCCTCTTCGTCGGTGTCGAAAGGATAGTCGTCCGCGCAGATTTTCTGACCGGGAACGCAGTCGAGCATGGGATAGGACAAAACGTCCGTAACCGCGTCCACCTTGCGCGTGCGCGCGTTCAACTGCTTTATTTCTTCCTCGTCGACAAATATAATTTCGGCGCACAGCGTGCAGTCGCAATCCACTTCGCCTTCGAACGCCTGCGCGAGAAGCGAAAAATCGCGCTCTTCGCAGCTTATTTTAAAACCTTTCATATTTACACTCTTTTCTGGGAAATTTTAAGTTTGGGGTAAGAAATTCTCTTGTGGTATACGCCCGACAGCGATGCCGCTATGGTATGCGTTATTATGGTCAGCTCGCGCATAGTTATGTCGCAATCGTCGAACTGGTCCATGTCGAGGCGCTCTTCCACGAGCGAGGTTACAAGCTCTTCCACCGCCTGTGGCGACCTGTCCTTGAGCGAACGAGAAGCCGCCTCCGAAGCGTCGGCTATCATCAGAATTGCCGCTATCTTGCTCCTCGGCGTGGGACCGGGATAGGAATAGTTTGCTATGTTGATTTCGCCGTCGCTCATCTTGAGCGCCTTGGCGTAGAAATACTTTATGGGCATTGTGCCGTGGTGCTGAACGGCGCAGTCTGCAAAAAATTCGGGCAGACGGTTTTTTCTTATGAGCGTAGCGCCGTCGCGGGCGTGGGAACGGATTATGTCGGCAGAAAGTTCGGGCGAAAGCTCGTTGTGCATGTTGTAATCCGACTGATTTTCGGTGAACATTTCGGGGTTCTTGAGCTTGCCCATGTCGTGATAGAACGCCGCCGCGCGCGCGAGTTCGCCGTTTTCGCCTATCGCGGTAGCGCAGACTTCTGCAAGCTGTGCGACAACTACAGAGTGATTGTATGTGCCGGGCGCTTCGCTCTTGAGCTTTTTGATGAGCTTTGCGTCGTCGCTCGTAAGTTCGCGCAGTCTGAACACGGTAAGCTCGGAGAAGAGCACTTCAAATACGGGGAGCATCAAAAGATACAGCAGAACGCTGAAGAAACATCCGAGCGCGCCGTATGCAAGCAGTATTGCGTTGCCCGCCTTATCGACGACGAACCACACTTCCATTACGCCTATAATAAGTTCTACGGGTACGAGCAGAAGAAATACAATCAAAACTGCCTGTATCCTCGACTTTATTGCGGGTGTAACAAAGATAACCGTCATTCCAGCGCAGAAGGATATGAGAAGGCAGGCGCAGCTCTGCCACATTTCGCCTTCGGTGAAGTTGATGTCTATAACAAAGAGTATGAGAGCGTATATTATGTTGAGGAAAACCCCCTCCCTCCTGCCGAGCAAGGTTGCCGCCATGAGCGCGAGAAAGGCGAAAGGACGGGAATTTACATTTAATAGCTGACCTAAAACATAGGACACGAGCAGCGCTATGTCGAGAAGAATGAAGCACTCGATTATGCGCGAAAGCTCGTTTAAAATTTCCGTGCATTCAAAGTAAAAATAGGCGTAGGTGAGCATTGTGAGAATGATTACCGTAGCCGCTACGAACAGTATGCTGTTCGTGTTGTTTTCGATGTAGTGAATGACGTTAAGTCCTTCCTTTATTTCGAGCATAAGAAATATCAGTGCGAACAGAAGGACAACGTTCAGAACGAACATCAGAGCGCTCAGGGATATAGATTTTTTACTCAGTCTTGTTTTCATCTTTTTTTCCGTCTTCGTCCGCGTTGTCGTAAGCGCGCACGATATTCATTACGAGTGGATTGCGCACGACGTCCTTGGCAGTGAGGTAAACCACCTCTATCCCCTTTATGCCGTGCAGAATTTTTATCGCCTGCGTAAGCCCGCTCTTTTTGCCTTCGGGAAGGTCGGTCTGCGTTATGTCGCCCGTTATGACCATCTTGCTTCCGTCGCCGAGGCGGGTTAAAAACATCTTCATCTGCTCGCGCGTGGTGTTCTGCGCTTCGTCGAGTATGATGAATGCGTTTGACAGCGTTCGTCCGCGCATATATGCCAGCGGAGCTATCTCTATAGAGCCGCGTTCCATTAATTTCGTATACGTTTCAAGTCCCAGCATTTCCTGCAGGGCGTCGTAAAGCGGTCTTAAATAGGGGTCGACCTTTGTCTGCAAATCGCCGGGGAGAAAGCCGAGTTTTTCGCCCGCTTCGACTGCCGGGCGGGTTAAAATTATCTTGTCCGCCTGCTTCTGCTTCATTGCCTGCACCGCAAGGCACACGGCGAGGTAGGTTTTGCCAGTACCCGCAGGACCTACGCCGAAGACGACGGTGTTGTTTTTGATTGCGTCCGTATATATGCGCTGACCTATCGTCTTGCACTTTATCGGCTTGCCTCGGGAAGTTATGGTGAGCGTTCCCGAGGAAAGTTTGGTTATGTCTGCAGCCTTGCCTTCCCTTGCAAGTTCTATGCAATAGACCACTCTGCCCTTGTCTATCTTTTCGTCGCCGTCGGCGAGAAGAGATAAATTTTCCAGCACGTCGGCGGCAATGCGGGCGTTTTCTTCCGAGCCGTAAATTATCACGTCCGTTCCGTCCACGCGCAGGGTAACGCCCACTTCGTGCATTAGTGTATTTAAGTTTTCATCGAAAGTTCCCAGCACTTTCGAGAGTTTGGTAAGGCTGTTTAAACTTACTCTTTTGAATATATCCATCAGTTCTCCGCAATTATTATTGCATATTTACGCTGACCGTATGTAAAAAAGTCAAGTCGACGGTATAAATTACGCCATCGGACGTATCCCGCACCGCATAACCCGTAACGACGGCGTTTTCGGCATATAGCTTTGCCGCCGCGACCGCTTTTTTCAGGTTTTCGTCGCTGCGCTCGCAAAACGCGCTGCTTATGCTGGCGCTGACTTCTATCTGCGCATAACCTACGCACAGACAGGGCGCGCTCTGCCCGTCCTCTTTGAGGTAATAAGCGCCGATAAGCTCGTCGCCACGCGACACCTCGTCGCCGACGGCAAACAGGGGCGTGCCGCACACCGCCACAATTTTTTGTATTTTGCCAGAACAGTCAGCAATTAAGGGCGAATAGCTCGCAGCGCGGTCGTCTTCTGCGTTGCATTCAACGTCCGCCACGACGACGAAACCGCGTTTTTCGAAAGAACAGAACGTAACCGCAGGCAAAGACATTACCTGCGCCCTCGCTGCAGAAAAATCGTTGCCGAAGAAAAACGAGCCGACTTTTATGCCGCACGAACTTAAAACGGCTTCCACCTGTGGCGCGAGATAATATCCGCTGCCAGTAACCTCTATTTTCAACACGCACGCCTGCGAAGCCGTTACGGCGATTAAAAACAAGAGCATGCCCGCAAGGATGCCTGCGCGCCATCTGATGCGGCGTGCGAGCGAACGAAAGGGACTTAATTTAATTACGGTTATATTATAACACGGGTGCGAGAAAATTGCAAAAACTTTTTCAACGTAATTGTGCGCGACGAAAAAGCTGGTATATGCGCCTTTTTTTGTCAGATCGAAGGCGACAATCTGACCCTTTGCAAGTTTTTTTATAACCGTTTCCGCCGACGCCGTTACGCGCACCTTAGTGAGGTCGTTCATGCCGCTCACCCCAGCGTTACCGAAAGCACTTTGCCGCGGACGAACAAATCTCCTCCGCCGAACTGAGCTATGCAAAGCTGCTCGCCCGCAACGCTAATCGCATTTTTGCCGACGATCACGACTATTTTTTCGGAAGTGTATTCGCCCACGCCCTTCACGCTCTTGAAATACGCGCCGAAAGTCGGCACAACGGTAAACGCGGCGAGCGTATCCGCCCCCGCTTCCCTTAAAAGCTGATTTAAAAATTCCATACTCTAATTTATGAGCGCGGGGCGGTTTATATACTTTTATAAAAGCGGGGCGGTTTATATACTTTTACCGAACTATAACCCGCGTTGCCGTTCGTTCGTCGAACAATAATTAAAAAGTCATAATAAAAAGCGCGCCGACGGAAAAATTCCGTCGGCGCGCTTTTTTTCTTTTATCAAACTATAGCAATCTTCAAATTAACGTCGCCCTGAACGATTGTCGTGCCGGAAATCGAACACGAAAGAGTGCTTTCCTGCGACTGCGTCCAGCTTGCAAACCAGTTTTTCCTGGTCATGAGCCACGCGTTGACTTTAAGATCCACGCTGCTGCTTTGAATGTGCAGCCCGTAGCCGAGCGAACTTATATTTAACTGGTCTCCTTCGAGAATTGAATAAGTTGCTCCGTTGTAGCTCTTTCCTTCACCCGTTTTCTGGTCGTTGAGATAGAAGAACGTCTTTTTATTCGCTACTCCGTCATCCGTACCGCCGCTTATGCTGTAGGTGAGAGAAAACTGTCTTCTTGCATGGAATACCGTGTTATTTTCCGACAGCGCGGAAGATATAACCTCGGCGTAATCTGCCGAAGAATACCAGTTTTCGAAGCTGCCGTAAGATACCGCGGGGGTATTTACCGCCGTGCCCGAAGTCTGAACGGTATAGTTTATGCCGCCCTTTGCTCCGCCCCATACCGCATAATAAGTTGCGGAGGCGTCGGTCATCGAGGTGAAGCTCATCTGTCCGTCCGACACGCTCGCCCAGCCGAGGAATTCATAGCCCGCGGCTTCGGGATTTACGGGCAGAAGCTGACCGTTTTCATCAAGCGCTACGCATACGCTTGCGCCGTCAACCTGCGAAGAATAAGCAATGCCTGCATAGGTGAAATCTATCGCGCTGACTACCGTTACATCGCTGACGTTTGCATAGAATTCGGCAACAATTTCGGTTACGCCCGTTATGACGAATGTAGCGGGGTTGGCGTTAACTACGCTTTTCCCGTCGGAAAAACTTACAAATTCGTAACCCGTCATGATGTTTTCCGCGGTGAAAGTTACCTCGCCTCTCGCATAAGTCGCGCCCTCAAATTCTCTCACGTCGCCAGAGAGAACCACATTTGCAGCCGCGCCCTTGTTTATGCCCAGCGCATACCACGCTTCATCGGAGATATTAAGAGAAACCGTTACATGGGTTATGCCGTCCGCGCCCTTTTGCGCATGGACAGCAGCAATGTACTTACCGATCTCGCCGTACTGCGAAGCGGTATATCTGTCTGCAATCGTCTGAAGAGAGGACTGCACATAGGATAAATCTGCGCTTGAATTAAGTCCGTCGGCGATAAATGCTTTCGCCTCGTCTTCTATGTTGAATTCGGTTGAATTTTCAACGGTTACGCGAGTGTATATCCAGCTGCCTGCGCCGTTCAGCGAACCGCCGTTATCGCCCACATAGAATCGGAACCACCATCCGTTATAAACATAGCGGAAGATATTCCAGTTGCCGTCGTTTGCGGTAATGTTGTTGTAGTAAATGTTGAGCGAGGTTATCTCGTTGCCCTTGTTGCTGCCGACGGAAATATCGGTTGCGTAAGTCGAACAGCCGTAGAAAGGATATGTGCTGCCGTCGTCGTTGCCCGAACCGCTGAGGTGAACGCTGTCGGCAAGGAATACTATCGACTGCATGCCGACGTTGTTTGCAAACGCGCTTTCGCCCACTTCGGTAACGGTAGCTGGAACGACAACGTTTTTGATTGACTTGGTAGCGTCGATATTGCCGTCTGCGTCCGGCGAAGTGTTGGCAAACGCGCCTGCATCTATTGCCGTTACGGGCAAACCGTTTATGCTGTCGGCAATGATTACGGGTTTGTCGCCGCCGATATAGTACTGGACGTATCCCGCGGCAAGTCCCGTTACGTGGTAGCTGCCGTCTGCGGCGTTGAACTCATAATTTATATAGTCCTGCGTGCAGGAAGCGAGTTCATAATTGCCGTAGATGGTTGTGGGCGTATTTTCGGTTACGAGCGTGCCTGCGCAGAGCGTGCCGTCCGCAAACGCAAACTCTTTGAGCGTTGCAAAGCCTTCAAAATGTTCGGGAAGGGTGTCGCCGACGAAGGACGAATATACGAAATCGGACGCGCTGCCGCTGTTTATTACGTTGAACTCTACCGCTTTGCGCCTTACCACCCATATGGTAGTATCGCCCGTCATGACGAACGAACTTACGGGTTCGCCGCCCTCGGTGAGGGTATAAAGCTTTCTGAACTGCTTGCTCTCGTCGGTGTATGCGGGGAAGTTGTTATCGTAAAGGTATACCGTAGAGCCGTCGCGCACGGTCGTCTCGTACGAGCTTCCGTCCGTATCGACTATCGTCAGCGTGTAGGGCGTAAGAAGATATGAGAACTTAACCGAGCCGTCCGATGAGTTGTAGCAACCGAATATGCCCGTGTCGCCGTCGGTTATCGCGCCGTTCTTAGTTGCAGAGGCGAAGTCTTCGCTTACCGCATTGAAGTGGCTTGCGCAGGGCGAAGCGTCGTTTTCGGTATAGCTTAAATTGAGAGTGAACGTTACGTAACTACTTATCGCGCCGTATGCCTTAAGACCCGTAATGCCGCTTTCGTTGCGGAGTATAGCCGCGCCGAGCTTTGTGAGTACGCCGTCAGTGAGCAATCTCGCGTTAATATCGAAAGCGTAATAGTTGTCGCTTCCCGAAAGTCCGAGTTCGCTTAAAAGCGAGTTTACGCCGCCTTCTGTCGCTTGGAAGAGCAGTTCTTCGCTGCCGCCTATCATGGCGTGAGCCGCATTTATGTAATCGGAAACGGCAACCTCGCTTCCCGAACTTTGCAGTTCGCGTGAGTAAAGATAAATTTCTTCAGGCGTGGTCAGTCCCGAGCTTACTTCGGGTACGAACGAACCAACAATTCCCCAGATGGTGTTGCTTGCGCCGAGCAGCCAGTTGAGCGTGCTGGTATCGCCCGAAGCGAACATATTATCCAGGAAATATTCAAACGTCATAACGCGGTATTCGCCGCCGTTGACGTCGCGGTAAAGGGTAAGGTATCCGTTCTGATAGGTAAGACCTATTCTTCTCGTCGATACCATTGAACCCGAAAGTTTTCCCTCGAGAGCGAGATAGAAGTTATCCGCCTGCGCGTTGACCGTCAGGGTAAGGTCGCTTATGGTTATGTTGAGTATGCTGACTACGTTTACGTCTATCGAGCCTTTGAACGTCATGTGGCTGTACATCGAGCCGTTATCGTCCGTTACGCTGTTTTTGAGATCGTTCACGAGCGAAGGCAGGAACGCGAGGTCGATATATTCGGTCTTGTCGACCGAGGCAAGCTCGTAATCGAGCGAAGAAATTTCGCTTTCCTTCACTCTGTTTGACGAGAGCGTGAGCCAGCTTGCGTCCTTTCCTTCCGCTCTGGCAGAAGTGGACATGGAATGCGTTTTGTGATTTATCGTGCAATCGACAGAGCCGAGCGAATAGCCGAGGTCTACGCCGAGACCGCCGACAAGAACATCGAGATCGATTGAAGCGTTGGTTACGCCTCCGTCGGTTACCGCGAAGAACGCATTTGCAAAGTCTGCGCAGAGAAGATTATAAATAATATCCGTAACCGAAGTCTTGCCGCTTTCGCTGAGGACTGCCGCCTCCGCCGCTGTCGCCGCCGAGGGCGAGAGCATGCCGACTACTTTGCCGAGAATGTCTGTATCGCACACTATCGAAACGAGAGCTTCGACCGTGTCGTAGAGCGTGGACTGCGAAACGTAAACCTTAAGTCCGTTGAGCATTATGTCGGCAACCTGCGTGAGCGTTATGTAGAAGCGCGTTTCGCCCGCGGCGTTTTCCATGATGAGCTGGGCTTTTACGACTACGCCGTTTATATCGAAGTCGAAATTGCTCTGCACGACTATGCCGCCCGAGGCATTTCTTACATACGCTTCGACGTTGACATATACATTTTCAAGTTCGGGTATGTAAGTCTGCGAGCCGTCGAGAACGAAACTTATGTTATATACGTTGGTGCCGAGTATATTTTCGAGCGATACCGAACGAAGCGCTTCGAAAAGATAATCGTAGACGAGCTTTATGAACGACTGACCTTCCTGTCCGTTCGAGGTGGAAAGCATGTAGCCGTCGCCGCGCACCGCCTTGCGGATTTCGTCTGCGAGAGTGCCGGTCGAAGAGCTTACATAGAGGCTTGCGCCCGTTTCGAAGCTCGAGCCGTCCCCTTGCTTATTTGCGTTCCACGAAAGAACAATTCCGTTTTCAGCCGATATGCTTATGCTTGCCGCGCCGTCCGCAAGATAGGAAAGCGCGAGCGAATGACCGTCGGAAGAAAGGGTTAAGTCGTTGAGAACGTCTGTCCAGCCGCCGTCCGAAAGAAGGGCGAGAACGGCATAAATTACTTCGTCCGTGGTGGCGTAAGCGGTGTTTTCGGGCATCTGAGCCGAAAGAGTTGCCTGACCGTCGCCCGAAGCGCCGAGCAAGGGCGATATTGCCGAAATTATCGAAGAAATTTTATCGCTGACCGCCTGTATATCCGAGCGGTAAATTTCGAGGGCGACTTTATTGAGCGCGATTACCGCAACGGGTTTGTCGGCGGGAGCGTCCTCGCTGTAAACGAGCTTGACTTCCAACACGTCCCTGCCCGTTTCGGCTATTGCCACACAAAGGTCGAGAGCGACGCTCGTTGCGCCCGTGCGCCAGCTTATTTCGCCGTTGCCGCTTACAGAAGCCGTTATGCCGTCCACCGTTATGTATGCAGGGTTCTGTTCGTCAATCGCAAACGAAAGCGACTGCGAAGAAATTATCTTATCAACCTCCGCCCACACTGCGTTTACCGTGTTTGCGAGGTCGGTAAGGTTGAGATAATCCTTTTCGGGAATAGCGAATTTATACTCTTCGTTGAAGCAGCTAACCTTTGCGCTTACGCCCAATGCGGGAAGGCTTGCAACCGCCTCATTTGCCGAAGTATATTCAAAAGCAATGTCGCCGAGGCTTACGCCGAGGTCAATATCGAGTGCAACGAGAAGTTCGTCCAGACCTATTACGGCTTCGACGCCCTTCGAGTTTGCCGAAAGCTGTTTTACGAGCGAAGAGAAATCAACCGAAAGGAGCGCGCCGAGTACGTCCGTAGCACCGACGGAAATCTGGGGCAGAGCCGAAGCAGCCGTCTGCGCGTTAATTGCGGAAATTATGTTCTGTACGGCTTGCGCAAGTTCGGAAACTTCGCACATTACGGCAATATTCGTGCTCTTGCCGTTTATGGCGTTTACCGAAAGGTAAACAAAGTTATATTTGTATTCGTCAACCGAGCAAAGTTCGTAGTATGCGGAAATGTCCGCGCTTACCGCCTTGCCATCCCTTTCGTACCTTACAGAAAGATCTGCCGCGGCTTTGGGCGAAGAGCCTATCTGCACATAAGCCTTTAAGTCTGCGGAAAGTCCCGCAAGCTGTTCCAAAGCGGCGCCCGCAGCCGAAGAAGAATTGAAAGTTGCTTCAACGGTGAAAGTTTTGCCCTCGATTATGCCCGTTACCGTTTCGACGAGCTGAGTTAAATCGAAGCAATCGTACGAAGGGTTTTCGGGCTCTGCGTCGCTGCCTTCTACGCTCACGTCCAGACCGCAGACGGGCGCGGAAACTGAAAGTTTTCCTCCCTCGCCGTTGCCCGACACATAGCAGAGCTTAATCTGTCCGAGAGTTACACCCAGATCGAGTCCGAGTTCGGAAAGCAGCTTGTCGCCGTCGATATTTGCGCCTATGCCGCTCTTATCCGCATAAATTCCCGAGAAAATCGAGGGATAATCCGCCGCAAGCAGGTTGGTTACGAGATTGCTTATATCCAAGTCGGGCAGATTGATTATGCCGCCGCCCGCAACCTCCGTCTGAAGCGCGGCTAAAAGATTGGTTACCGCCTCAGCCATTTCTGTTATATCGCAATAGACGCTTAAGCCGTATTCCCTGCCCTGCAACTTTGTTACGTGCAGGTAAACGCCGCCGTTGCCGTCGTAGTACGCTGCAAGGGACGCGGAAATGAGCTTATCGCCATAGTTGTAAGAGATGTCTGCGCCGACGGAAGCCACAAGCCCCGAAACATTGAGGCAGGCTGAAACTGCCGCTTCAAGTCCGCTGCCCGCAAACGAGAGCGACAGCGAAAGATTTTTGCTTGAAAGAAGGTTGAGTATATCCGCAATCGGCAGAGCCGTTACGTTTGAAAAATCTATGTACTCTTCGGGATTGAACGAGGAATAATCCTTTTTCTCCGTTCCCGAAGTTACCGAAAGCCATTCGCCGGCAGAGCTTACTGCGCTCGCGCTTATGACGGGACCCGCGCCTATGCTTGCCGTTATGCTGCCGATTGAAGGAGCGGCTACGTTGAACTGCGAAAGCAGGCTGTCGACATTTATCGTAACGCTCTTTACGCCGTTGACTTCGGCGCAGACGAACACTTCGTCGAAGTCGAGATTTACAAGGCTGTAAATTATGTCCGCAGCCGCCATTTTGCCGCCCTCGACGGCTTGAGAAGAGAGCTTTGAAACCTTTCCTCCGCCGAGAATGCCGCTGTTCACCGCCGTATCTACGAGGTCAGAAAGAAGGCTGTAAAGGCTGTCTGCCGTAGTTCTGACTTTGAGATGGGGCATATCTTTGCCCGTTATGTTGGTAACCGAGGCAAAGATTTCTTCGCCGCGGATTATTATGTTGAATTTTACCTCTACTCCGCCTATGTTGAGCCAGACGTCCGTTTCGAGAATGTTTTCGCCGTCGTACTGCGAAAGGTACAAGTCTGCGTTGACCTGAACGTTCTTTATCTGCTCTATGCCGCTGTTAGATCCGTTGAGCGCGAGAGAAAGTCGGAAAGCTCCGCCGAGAACGTCGGTAAGGTCTACTGCGCCGAACGCGTCGAAAAGATAATCGTAGACAACTTTAACGAAGCTGCCGCCTTTCGCCGTGCTTACGGGATTGTAAGAAGCGATTTCGGCATCAGTTTTTTCAAATATGTCTTCTTCCGCCGTTTTTACGAGGGCTTTGCCCTTTAAAGAACCTGCATTCAATTCAAGTCCGAGCGCGAGAGTGCCGTCTTCAAAAGCCGAAACGCTGACAGAAGCCTTAGAGAGATAGGAAAGCGTTACGGACTGTCCGTTTGAAGTGAGCGACATTTTATTGAGAACGTCCACCCACTTGCCGTCCGAAAGAATTGAGAAGACGAGAGCAAAAATCTGCTGTTCCTCGTCCCCTCCCTCCGACGCGGGCGAAAGGGTATTTGCAAGTCCGCCTATCTGCGAGAGCGCGCTGTCTATATCCGAAGCGTAAATATCCATAGCCGCGCCGTTGAGCGCAAGTCTTATCATGGGTACGTCTGCGGAACAATTTTTATTGTATACGAGCTTAACGCGCGTCGTCGCAGAGCCTTGCGAAAAAAGCGACACGTTTAAATCGAGAGCTACGCCGCCGTTTTCATCGCTCCAGTCGACGCTGACTGCGCCGTCGAGCGACAATTTGACGCCGCCTGCGATTATGTAGGTTGCGCCCTGTTCGAGCGCGAGGGTAATCTTGCGGTCGGCGATTATGCCGTTTACGCCCTTCCAGGCATTGGTTACCGTTTGGATGAGGTCTACCGCGTCGAGGCAATCGGAAGTATCGGGAAGAGTTAATTCGCCGTCCGCGCCGCTTACCGAAAGAGTAAGTCCCATTGCGGGAAGAGCCGCCGTCATGACGCCGCCGTTCTGTCCGCCGCGTGTGTAAGTCAGGTTAAAGTAACCGAATTTAACGCCAGCATTTATTGAAAGGGCAGAAAGCAGTTCGTCCACGCTGACGCTCGCCTTAATTACCGCCTTATCCGCATAAAGTTCGCCGATAAGCCCCGAAAGGTCGGAAGAAAGCAGCGAATTTATTATGTCTGCAACGTTGAGCGTTGCCGCCGACGAAGGCGCGAAAAGGTCTGTTTCAAGTCCGGCAAGGCTGAGGAGCGCGGGCAGCGCTTCCGCCATTTCGGAAATATCGCAAACGACGCCTATATCCGTGCCGACGCCGTTTATCGAAGTTACTTTGAGTATAAGTCTGCCAAAGTCCGCCGAAGCGGGATCGTAATCGTAGTATGCGTTGAGCTTTGCGCTTACCGAGCCTTCCGCGCGGCGGTACGAAACCGCCAATTCCGCGCCGACGGTTACGCCGTCGATGTCAGCGTAAACGCTTGCCGCGACGTCTATGCCCTTGAGCGCCGAAATCTTAACGTCGTCCGAGCTGCCGTTGAGCGAAAGATTGAGCTTTATGAGGTCGGAAGAGAGAAGATTGTAGACGTCCGCAACGTATTCCGAGAGGTCTGCGTTAGCCGTTGTCTGCTCCCTGTCTATTAAGGGAGCAGTAGTCGTTCTGAGCGTGAGGGCGAGGTCTATGCCGCTTCCGCCGAAGGAAAGTCCCTTTACCGTCGCGCCGTGGAAGGTTATGCTGTTTTTGCCCACGCCGAAAAACATCTGCGCGTCGACGCCTATGCCGAGACCTAAAAGATCGCCCGAAGCGAGGGTCAATTTTGCGTTGTCTCCCGTAACTTCGAGCTGCATGGCGTTCATGAGTTCGGTGAGTGCGTCGGACGAGAGCGAAAGAGAGCCGTCGCCGTTCTGTTCGGTTTCAGAGAAAATTTTGTTGAGTTCGTCCGCCCACTGCATGAACTGACCGATGACGGGCTTGAGCTGAGCAATGCTGACCTGCGCGGCGAAATCTTCGCCGTAATAAGCCCTGCCCTCGCCGTCGGCATATTCGAGGTAGAAGCCCTGCTCTTCGAGCGTTTTGCCCAGGCTTAACCTGAGCTGAAGACTGCCGAGAGGATCGGCAAGGTCAAGGGCGATGAAGATATAGCCCTCGTATTTGTTCTGACCGAGTTCGGCGGTAATTTCAAACTGCTGTCCGCCGTTCATTATGCCGGAAAAGCCGTTGGAAAGGACGTTGGTAACGTCCACGGTCATTTCCTCTTCAATATCTCCGCCTTCTTCAAGCGTTTCATCGCCGACGTACTGACGGAAATAGCTGTCGTAATAATCGTAATGCGCCTCGTCGAAGGAAGCGTCGTCGTAGGAATACTCTACGCGGCTCTTGGACACGCTGGTTACGGTAACGCCCTTGTTTACAAGGCTGACTTCGTCTATATCGATGGAAAGTATGCGCCACGAAGCGTCGAAAGTGAGATCGAGGCTGATATGCTGGAATTCGGGATAGCCTGCAAGTCCGCCCCTCGTCTTCATGCCGAACTGATAGTAATAAGTGCTGGCAATCGGGTCGAGGAGGACGGACTGCGAATAAGTTCCGTCACCGTTTTCGCGCACCTCGCCGCTGTCGGAGATAGTTTCGGCGTTTATGATGTAGTTGGTCATTTCCGTCTGGAAAAGACCGTATGTGTAAAGGTAAGCCTGTTCGCCGTAATGAACGGGCGCTTCCATGGACCAGTCCGCCGTAAGGTTGGTGGTATCGGCATTGGGCGCGGAGCTGAAGCGCATGTACGCTTCGGGACCGTTTTCACCCTCGATAAAGCAAGCCTGCGAGCCCGATTTTACCATCGAGGAATAGGTTATGTCCGAAGAAATCGTAACTCCGTCCTTATAATCTTTATAGCTCTTTGTATACTGCGTTGCTATGGAAGCCGAAGTAACCGTATAAGTATAGCAATGATACTGCGGCTGCGCGTCGAGCACGTAGGCGATATAAGCGAGGTTTTCCGCCGCGGAATGCGCGGTGGGAAGACTGCCGTCGTCGGGCGTTTCCGTCTTGGTTATATCGACGTTGGTGGGACGTTCGGTGGACTGCATTTTGCCGCCGCAAGCCGTAAGCCCGAGCGTTAAACATGCTGTACCTGCAGCTGCAAGCATTACTGAAGCCACCGATCTGAAAAACTTTTTCATTACTTTGAATTTGCCTCTCGCAAAAAAATTTCTGTGTGGGAAAAGCGCATAAAAAAAGGCGTAAAACCCTTTTGCGCTTTTAACATAATATAATAATATAAATTTTTATAAACTTAAAATAAACTTGAAAAATATTTGTTGCGCCCTTGCTCCGCGCTCGCTTTTTTCAGGCGAAAATGCCGCAATCCATTTGCGAAAAAGCGCAAAAACAGAGCATTTACGACCTGTTTCGCCGCTATTTTCGCCTTATTGGCAGGTATAATAAATAAAATAATATTTATTTGAAAATTTTGGAGGAAATTTAATAAATGGCGCAGAAAATATTGTTTTGTTCGCTCAAGGGCGGCACGGGCGTAACCACGTGCGCCGTCGGGACGGCGCTCGCGCTTTCCGCAGCGGGCGAACGCGTTCTTTTGGTGGACGGAGATTTCGCCTGCGCTTCCGCAGTGTACCTTTCGGGCGCGGGCGGATTGCAGGTTTACTCGCTTGAGGAAGCAAAAAAGGGCGCATGCAGGGTCAAACAGGTTCTTATAAACCACCCACGCTCGCCCAACCTTTTCATCCTGCCGACTTACGGCTGCGACGACAGAGCTTTCCACGCTGCCGCAGCGGGCGAGGTGGAACAGCTTTTCGACTATGTGCTGTGCGACGGAACGGCGCGAGAAATATGCAACCGCGCGGCGGTGGTGTGCGAACCTTACCAGCCCTGCTTAAGGAGCGCGGAAATTTGCCTCAACCGACTTAGCGACGAAGGGTTCGGTGAAGCGGGAATTATCGTTAACAAAGTAAACGGCGGACTTATTTACGACGGTAAAATTCTTCCCCCCGCCGACATCGCAAAAATGTTGCGCGTTCCCCTTTACGGCGTTATACCCGAAGACCTGACAATGCCTACGGGAAGCATGCGCCAGAGCAGCGTTAAGGCGTTCAAAATGACGGCGGCGCGCATTGCGGGCAAGGGCAAAAAGAGCTTTTCGCCCCTTAAAACATACTGCGGCGTGAGCGGATATTTCAAGAGAAAAATGAGGGCTAAAATATGAGCGAAAACATCATTTTCGACAGGGACGAGCTTTCCGAAGGGGAAAAGCAGCTTTTTCTTGCGGACATAAAAAAAGTCTGCTCGGAATACTTTGAAAACGAGGGGCGTTTTTCCCTTGACATAACGCGCACCGAGGGGGGCTTTTCAGTCTGTCTGATATTCGACGCCAGAAGAATAAAGCGCTTCAGAAAACCGATGTGAAAGTCTTTTTTTTGAGCGATATGAAATGGCGCGGACGCGCGGCAAATACTGCCGCGCGTCCGCGCCCTTTTTGTTGCAAGCCGTAACGCTTTTTCATTGCAATCTCACGCGATTTTTCGTTGCAAGTCCACGCGCTTTTTGCTGCAAGCTACAGCCCTCTTTTCGTTGCAGCGTAACGCTTTTTTGTTAAAAATTATATATTATGTATAATATATAAAAATATAATTTTTATTAAAAAAAATAAACATTTTTATCTGTCGCGGAGCGAGTGAAAGACATATAAAAAAGAGCCTCTGTCCGACCTCTCCCCGCAGCTCAAAAAAGCTTTAAACCATGTGCGGCGCGCGGGCGTTCAAGCCCCCGCGCCGCGACTATTTATTTTTGTTTTTTTTACATGATTTTTCGCCAGTTATGCGGCGTAAAATTCTGCATTCGGACGCGCCGCCGTCTATTGTTTATGCGCCTTGACCTGAGCCGAAAATCATGTCCGCCGCGCTGCGCAGTTCTTCGTCCAAATAGGTTACGCACCAGTATGCTTCGACCGTCTTGCAGCCGTCATTTTCCGTCAGTCCGACGTCGTGAATGCACTTGCCGTTCGGCCAGTAAATTTTTGCCGTCGTCAGCTTTATGGCTTCGCCCGTAACGACGTATCTGTAAGTCGTCTGCATGATGCCCTTGCCGTAAGTGCGGCAGTTTTTATTCTGCATGCCCGACCATTGAAGATATTCGTCAGAGAAATCGGAAATATATATGTTTTCGTAAGCAGTAACCGAATTGGATACGAGCACGCCGATGAGCGCTTCGGAAGCGCTCGCAGTGCCATTGTTCGCAAGCACATATAAAGGGCATCCCGAGGGGAACAGACAGCTTTCTTCCGCGGTTGCGTTGACGGGGAAGATTGTTTCGTCGCCGTCCTTGTACCTCGCCGTCATTGCGGCGGACATATAATCGCCGTCGCCGACGAAGACGTAAGCCATCTCCTGCATGACGTCCACATAGCCGCCTCCGTTATTGCGCAGATCGAGAATGAGGCTGGTGCAGCCTTCGGCATTGAATTGTCCCATAAGCTGAGCAGTTTCCGCGGCGGCGTCGCCGAAAAACTGCGTAACCTGCATATACGCCGCTCCGTCGGGAAGATACGAATAGTTATCCGAAAGCGTCTTTACTATTTCGCTCTGCCCGCTCTCGGAATATTCTATGTGCCACTCGCTGTCGTTGGTCGCCATGAAACAATAGGAAGAATGATAATTCTGCCTGCTGACGGTATAATTTCCACTGTCGGTTACGAGGGTGAACTGTTCGCCCTCCGCCCTTGCAGAAACGAAATCGGAAAAATCATTGAGCGAATTGAATGCAACGCTCTGCCCGTTGCCGTAAAGCGCGCCCGTAATTATAGTGCCTGCGCGCATGCCGCTGCGATATGCGGGGGAATTGCCGACGACTTCAATGACGAGAATGCCTTTGCCGAGCGAATTGTCGACATAGCTTATGCTGACGCCTATGCCCAAAGTGTTGCCCGCATTGGACTGAAGCAGGGCGTCGTATTCTTCGGCAGTGTAGTATCCCGAATAAATGTCGAGGACGTTGCCCGTAAGATTTTCAAGCCCTGCGGAGCGGACCGCCTGTTCGTCAACGTCGTAATAATAATATTTTTTTATCATTCCGCAGACCCAGTCGGTGGTGGAAAAATATATGCCGCACACGCCGAAATATATCAGCGTGAGCAATATCGCCGCCGCAACCGCGAGCGAGAGGAATGACACGACAATTTTTCTTATTAACGATTTTTTCAATTATATGCCTACTTTGCGCTGTAAAGCGCGTATAATATGAGAAAGGTAACCGCGTCGTTGAATGAGTCGGGATTAAGCCCCGTAACCGAACGCACTTTATCCAGCCTGTAAATGAGGGTGTTGCGATGCATGTAAAGAGCGCGCGCCGTCCTTGCCACGTTGAGGTCGTTTTCGAACAGGCATTTAAGCGTGGACATCAGTTCGCCGTCTTCAAAAATTTTTACGAGATTTTTAAGGTCTCTTCCTTCGAGCAGCTTTTCCCTGTCAGATTTGCTCAACTGCTCTGTCAGGGCGCTGACGGTTATGCCGTCGACGTGAGATTTTGCCGACATGCAGCACCTCCTCTGTTTGTTGTGTGCCGTCCGCGCACGGCTGAATTTTTGCCTTTTGCGCTTAATATTATACTATACGGCAAAAAAAATTTCAACACTTTGCCGAAAGAAAAAATGCCTGCGGACAAGCCGCCGTCCAACGCGCGCACCCTTTTGAAAAATTTTAAATTTTATGCCCGTGCGAGGGCGTAAAATTAATGCTAAATCTTGACATATAATAATTTTTGTATTACAATACTTTATGTAGGTTCGTGTAGGACTATTATTTAACCAATTTATAGCGCCGCCCACTTTTGCGGCTTTAAAAATAAACTGTTACGGAGAATGATTATGTCTACTGAAAACATCAAGAAGACAAACAAGACCGCGGTAATCGTTACCTACGTCATTGCTGTGCTTCTGCTCGTTGCAGGTTGGTTTATTCCCCTGTTCGGGTATGAAGTCTATAGCAACGCAAGCGACCAGATGATGTTCTGGTATATCCCCGCTGCTTTAAACGCCGCACTCATGCCTTTTACAGGCAGTCCCGTTATAAGCGGCTCATTCGTGGAACAGCACCCTTTCCCCGAATTCCTCAATTACAGCAACACCATCCTTCCCAAGGACGCTACGCAGATACAGATGCTTGCAATACTGTTCCTTCTCTACGCTGTGGTTACGGTTCTCGCTCTCGTTATGATTATTCCCGTATGCCTGGGCAAAAAGGATAAGAAAACGAGCATTATCAGCGCTTACGTCGGCGAAGGCGCGGCGCTCTTCACGCTCGGACTGTATTTCTTCTTCTTTGCTTTATATTTTTCGGGCACGATATTTTATTACGCTGTATCTGTTCCCCTCGTTTATTACAACCTCAATCTCGTAATCGTAGGCACGGCAGTTCTCGTATTACTCTTCATCCAGAGCATCATGCAGAAAAAATCGCTCGGCACGGTCAAGGTTATACTCTTCCTGTTCTCACTCTTCGTACTTATCTGCCTGTTTGAGTTCGATTCGCTTATGACTTATGCCGCATCCGAAATGGGCATATCCGTCGATGGTTGGTACAACATGCTCAACTCCATCAAGACCGGCACCGGCTTGTACACTTCGGGCGAAGTTCCCGTTACGGCGTTCATGCTCATCGTTTATATGGTGAGCGGACTTTCCGCAGGTCAGAACTTCATCTGGATTGCGGGCGAAAGCGCAACCGCGAACATCCTCCGCGTTGCAATTCTCGCTCTCGGCATACTCGCAATAATCAACCTCATCATCGATTTCTGCGGACTTATGTCTGGCAACAAGACGGACGAAACGGGCATCGTTTGCGTAAACAAAGGCTCTAAGGTATTCTCCCTCGTGAGATATATCATAACCCTCGTAATTGCAATCGTTGCACTCGTATGCATGTTCATCGAAAGCAACGTCACCGTAGGTTTCAACCTTTACCTCATAATCTTCTGGTTGCTTATCGCAGTTATTATCTCTGCGGTACGCGTAGGCAAAACGGGCGCGCTCGCGATTAAAGCGCGCGAACAGCACGAAGCGAGAATGAGATTTGTAGACCAGTCCATGACCGCTCAGAACGAAGAACAGACCGACCTCGTGAGCGATACGACCGTTTATGTTGCTCCCACAACGGCAGAAGAACCCGCAACCGAAGAACCCGTTGCGACGGCTGAAGCTGCTGAACAGCCCGTTGAAGAAACTCCCGCAGAAGAAACCGCGGAAGAACCCGCAACTACGAAGATTACCGAAGACGAAGAAATTGTAGGTATCGTCGGCGACGAAACGACGGAAACGACGCAGACCGTCGAAGAAACGACTGACGAGCCCGAACAGCTCTCCATGGACGTTCCCGGCGTTGAAAGCGACGAAACTCCCGCAGCCGAACCCGTTGTATATCACGCAAACGTAAACAAAGCTCCCGCTCTCGTTTACGACGGTCCTACGGACGAATTTATCGACACTCTCACCGTTGAGCAGAAAATTGAATTCTCCAAGGTATTCTTCGATAAATCGCAGGGTACTCTTCCCGCAGGCATGCCCGACTACGAAGTCGGCGAAAGCAACAAGGACTTCTTCCCCGAAATATTCATTCACCTCGGCAAGTTCCGTTCGATGCTTTCCAGCGGTCTGCTCCGCAAGATTTACCTCTACCACAGCAACAACAGATAATTCGCTGAAATTTAAAATCGGCTTCGGTTTTCCGAAGCCGATTTTTTTATACGCTTATGCACTCTCTTCCTATACAACCTTACGCGACCGTCAATTTCTGCGGCAACGCTTTTTTTCTCGGCGCTCGCAACTTTATAAAGCGAAATGCGCCCCGCTTCAACCCTTAACCGTAAATGCTCCATAAATCGCGACATGGTTTGCGAGCGCGGCACAGTTTGAAACCGCGCCAAAAAAAGCACGGATGATACCGTGCATGCGAATGATAATTAACCATAAATTGCGGCATTGAGCAGATACAGTCCAGATTGCAACATTGAGCAGATATGGGCGGGCGAAAAAGTATTTTAACGCCTGCTTCATTGCAAAACGGCGCTCTTAAAAAATAATCGTCGTTATGAAATAAACAATAAATATAAAAATAATGCCGCACGGTCAATGTTCAACCGAATGCGGCACATAAAAATTTTCATCGGATAAGACGCTGAACAGAGCAAATTAATTTGCAAAAACAAATTCAGTCGGGCGGAAAAATTTCGCGCGCTCGTCTAAAGAGGGAAATTTTCGCGTACAATTAAAAAAGCGTTCTGCCGAGCTTTATGCGAGCGGTTATGCGGTTGCCCGAAAGGGTTAAATCGCCGTCGCAGATGACGTTTACGATATACAGTCCCCTGCCACTTTCGGCAAGCAGTTCGGGCAGTTTGGGGCAAAGACTGAACTTCTCTCCTCCGTCAGACGAAACGCATATTACTATTCTGTCGTCCTGCACGCCGCCGCTGAACTGCGCCATTTCGCCGCAATGGCGTATGACGTTGGTTATAAGCTCGCAGCCGACAAGCCGACCGAAAAACACCTCGTCGTCCGTAAGGCTGCAATCTTTGAGATATTCTGCAAAACCCTGCAGCGAGGCATTCATATCCTTTAAATTGTCAACCTTGAAAGTAATCATTTTAAAAGCGCTTCCTTCAGTTTGGATATGATTTTGCGCTCTGCGCGCGAAACGAACATCTGGCTGACGCCAAGAATTTTACCCGCTTCCGCCTGCGATTTGCCCTGTATGAAGCGCAGCTTTACCACCTGCTGTTCTGTGGGATCGAGCTTGGCAATCTCGGTGCGGAGGGCGTCGGCGTCCTCAAATTTTTCAAAAGAGGAATTGTCGTCGGCGATAACTTCATACAGCATTGCGTCGCCGTCTTTGACGGGCGCGTCGAGCGAAACGGGCGCTTTGCTTTCCATTGCCTCGATTATGCTCTCTTCGTCTTCGCCCAGAACTTCGGCAATCTGCTTTACGGTAGGCTTTACGCCGTGTTCTTTATAATAATCGTTAATCGCGCTTTTGACCTTTGCGGACAGCGCGTAAACCCGCCTGGGCAGGCGGACGGAACGCGAATAATCGCGGAAATAATTGCGTATTATTCCCGTAATTGTGGGCGTTATGTACGTCGTGAACTGATTGCCAAGGTCGGGATCGAATTTTTCGACACCCGAAATGAGCGCTTCGGACGCGACCTGCAAAAGGTCGTCGTACTCCACGCCTCTGCCCGCAAACTTCTTTGCGAGTATCTCTGCAACGTACATATAGTTTTCTACAAGCTCGTTCCTTATCTTAATATCGCCCGTGCGGCGGTATTCGCGGAATAGCTCGGCGGCTTTTTCGTTGGTCATACCTTTAACTTAACTTTCTTAATTGTATTGCCCACGCGCTCTATTTCGCACGAGGAAACGAGCGCCGACACAAGCGCGAGCGAAAATTCGTTGTCGCCGTCGAGAAGCTTTTCGGCATTTTCTCCGCACACTTCCGCACTTACGCCGCCCGACGTGTTGAGAATGACGTCCGCACTCGAAAAACCGCAGTTTTTGAGTATCAGGCAACTTTCGGTAACGCAGACTTTGAAGTCTTCGGTTAAATCTATATCGAGGTCGGCAGCCGCACAGACGCCTCCTACTGCCAGCCTGAGCGCCGTAAGATAACGGCTGTCAGATAAACTGAACGAAATTTTAAATTCTTTCATCATGCAAACTCCAACACGCTGTCGAGCGCACAGATTTCAAAAAGTTTTTTAATTCTCGGCTTTAAATCCTTTATCACCAGTCTGTGTCCGTCGGCTTTTAGCTGTTTGAACAGTTTGACTATTGCGCCGAGTATGGTGCTGTCGATAAAGTCGAGAGCGGAACAATCGAGAACGACGTCCGTGCCGTGGGCGAGATAGCAGTCCTGAATGACGCTGTCAAACTGCTCGGAAACGGATGCGTCGACGTCGCCCGTCAGTCCCACAATTATTTGCTCCGCCGAGGCGGAAAGTATTTTTACGTTATTTTCCATAAATTCTGCTCCGAATTATTCTTAATTATATATAAACGCATTTTAAGCCTTACAAAACCATTATAGCACAACTTTTTTCTTTGTGCAGCCTGTTAAAGTTAAAAAAAGAATTTTTATGCATAAAATTTTGCAAATATTTATAATTATGCTTAATTAAAGTCAAAATAACGGCATTTTTGCATAACAATTCTATTTGACAACATTGTTTTTTTGTGATATAATTTTTTTATATATATTTTTCCCGTATTAAATTTTTGAGAGGTTCTCATTTTGGATTTCAATGAAGCCAACCTTATAGTTAAATATTCTCATCAGATTTCGGAACTCGCAAAATCCGAACAGGCGCACTCCATCAACCCTTCGCTTTACGAAAAATTTGACGTCAAGCGCGGACTTCGCGACAAGAACGGCAAGGGCGTATTGTGCGGTCTTACGGAAATTTCCGAAGTTACCAGCTGGGAAATGGTCGACGGCGTAAAGACGAACATTCCCGGCGTTCTCTGCTACCGCGGCTACAACGTAAAAGACCTCGTTGCGCACTGCGTAAAGGAAAACAGGTTCGGGTTCGAAGAGACGATTTATCTTCTGCTCTTCGGATCTCTTCCTTCAAAGAGCAAACTTAAAGCCTTTTCAGACATGCTCGCGGAATTCAGGGTGCTGCCCAGAAACTTCGTGCGCGACGTCATAATGAAGAACCCTTCGAGCGACATAATGAACATGCTCGCAAGGTGCGTGCTCAGCTTATACAGCTACGACCCCGACCCCGACAACATCATGATTTCCAACGTTCTGCGCCAGAGCCTGCAGCTCATTGCGCAGTTCCCCATGATTGCGGCTTACTCGTTCAGGGCGTACAAGTATTATGACGTAAGCGACGCCTCGCTCATCATACACAAGCCCCTCGCAGAATATTCCACGGCGCAGAACCTTCTGCACATCATGCGCAAGGACAACTCGTTCACCGACCTCGAAGCAAAAGTTCTCGATATATGCCTCACACTGCACGCAGACCACGGCGGCGGCAACAACTCGACTTTTACGACGCACGTCGTTACCTCGTCGGGAACGGACACCTATTCTTCTACGGTGGCATCGCTCGGCTCGCTGAAAGGTCCCAAACACGGCGGCGCGAACATCAAAGTCAAGCAGATGTTCGACAACATAAAGGAAAACGTGCGCGACTGGAAGGAAAGCACGATTACCGATTACGTAAACAAAATTCTGCACAAGAAAGCCTTCGACCATTCAGGACTTATTTACGGCATGGGACACGCGGTTTACACCATTTCCGACCCCAGAGCCGAAGTGCTTAAACTGTATGCCGGCAAACTCGCCGCAGAAAAGGGCAAGGAGGACGAATTCGAGCTGTACAATACCGTAGCCGCCGTCGCTTCCAGACTCATTCAGGAACAGCGCAATACGGATAAGCCCGTCAACCCCAACGTTGACTTCTACTCGGGCTTTGTTTATTCCATGCTCAACATTCCCCCCGCGCTCTACACGCCTCTCTTCGCCATCGCGAGAATTGCAGGCTGGTCGGCGCACCGCATAGAGGAACTCGTAAACGGCAACAAGATTATCCGTCCCGCATATCAGTGCGTGCAGGACAGGCTGGAATACGTTCCACTCGACCAGAGAAAGTGATTTCAATTTGTAAATTTTAAAAGCCGCCGCCCGACAGAAGTCGGGCGGCGGCTTATATTTTTTGCCGCTTTTAATGCAGTTTAAATTTGTTGAACCTGATAGCAAAGTCTTTTTTTATGCTGTACGCGAGCATTTTAACTTCCTTCCTTGCTTTTTACTTTCTGACTGCGAATTGTCGCATTTTTCGGTTAGTCCGAGCGTATTATCTGCTCCTTATCTCTGCGCGGGCGGTTTGCGGTTATCCTTATATTGCGTTTTTACTGCCGAACAGTCCACGGAACGCTTTATTTATTTTTTTGCGGGAACTGAGGCGAAAAAGAGCTTTCAAACGAATATTTTCTGCCGTCGAGCGAAAAGCAAAGCCACTTTGAAACGAGGAGCTGCCTTTTGACGCCGTAAGCGGCGTTGAGTGCCTCGTTTCCGTACTTTTCGTCGCCGAGCAAGGGACAGCCTATATGCGCCATGTGGGCGCGTATCTGGTGCGTTTTGCCCGTATGCAGAATTACCTTTACGAGCGCAAGGTCGCCTGTCGCGGAAAGCACTTCGTATTCCGTGCGTATGGGCGAAAAGCCTCTGCCCTGAACGTCACTGACCGCAACCGTGCTGCGCTTTTCGTCCTTTTTGAGGAAGGCGCGCAGGTCTGCGCGGTCGGCGGAAAAATTATTTACCGTTATGCACAGATATGCCTTGTAAACGGCGCGGTCTTTGAAAATTTTTTCGAGCGCGTCCCTGCAATTTTCCGTCTTTGCAAAGACTATCAGTCCAGACGTATTCCTGTCCAGCCTGTGCGCGGCGAAAAGCCCCAGTTCGCAGGCGAGCGCTTCGGTATTCACTCCGCTGTATTTATCCGCGACGTAAATGTTTTCGTCCTCGAAAACGCGCTCGTGGCTTTTTTTCGCTTCCATTTTAGCCGTAGTGTAATAGCGAACGGCGTCACCCGCGCCGAGAGCAACGTTTGTCGTAACTTTTGCGCCGTTTACGCGTATATCCCCACCCTTGAGCAGAACATTGAAATAAAAACTGCCCTGTGGATAGGTACTGTCGGTAAAATCTTTGAGTTTGCAGGAATTGGTTACAGTGAATTCTTTCATAGCAAGTTAAAAATAAAATATACGGCGTAGGAAAAGAGCAATGCACACAGCAGCTGAAAGAGGTTGATTGCCAGCGTCTTTTTAAAGCCTATTTCCCTCACCGACGCCGAAAACGCCGATATGCACGCGGGACAGGTCAGTACGAACGCGCATGCCGCCGCGGCGGACGGAAGGGTTAATTGAAGTACTCCGCCGAACATGAGCGAAATTGTTGCGGCTACGTTTTCCTTGGCGGCAAAGCCCGAAACGAAGGCATATGCGAGCCGCCAGTCGTCAACGCCAATCGGTCTGAAGAGGGGAAGCAACAGCGAACACAGCCGCGCGAGTATGCTGTCCTCCACCCCCACTAACGCGAACGAGGGCGAAAGGTGGGACAGCAGCCAGCTGACCATGCAGAATACCGTTACCACAGACGCCACTTTGATTATAAACGAAGAGAGATAAAAACACAACTTTTTTGCGACCTGTGAGGGCGACGGAAGCGACACTGGCGCGATTTCGGTTATAAGCCCTTCCCCGCCTCCGCGCATGACCGCGGACGAAGCGAGCGATATGGCAATTCCCGTAAAATAGAGAATGCACACCGCGGGGAAAGGGTCTTGAAAGAGCGGCGACAAAAAGGTGATGAAGACGGGCAGTTTCGCGCCGCAGGGAATGTAGGGAAGCATGGCTATGGTGCGCACCTGCGACGCGCGGTTTGCATAGCCGCGGGTGGTGGAAATTGCCGCCGCCGTGCAGCCAAGTCCCGAAATTAATGAAAAAGCCGCCCTGCCCGAAAGATTTACTTTTTCAAACAGTCCGTCCGTAACGAAGCACAGCGCGCTCATAACGCCGCTTTCGTCAAGCAGAATGAGCGAAAGATAGAGCATGGCAAGCTGCGGCGCAAAGCTCAGAACTCCGCCCGCGCCGCCCACAACGCCGTCGCAGAAAAACGATGCAAAGTATGCGTTCGTCATGCTCAAGCGCAGCGCTTCGGCAAATTTTACGCATATCAGTTCTTCCGCCGCATCCTTTAAAACCGCCCCGGGCATGCCGGGAAAAAAGGTGAAAAAGAAAGTTATGAGCATTGCGCCGAAAAAGATTACGGGCGCACATATTTTGCCGTAAAACAGCTTTTCAATCGGGCGCAGGCGGGCATTGCCCGCATAATATGCTTTATCCAACGAACTTTCGCCGCGCGCGGCGGGACGCAGAAGTTCGCCGCGCCGCGCGCGGCGTTTTAGTTCCGACGGGCGACAGTCGTAGACGGGAACGCCCAGAAATTTTTCAAGTTCCCCGACATTCACCCAGCCGCCGCGCGCCCTTAATGCGCGCTTTTTGGTAAGGTACACAACGACGTTTTTGTTCGCCGAAATGAGTTTTTTGGTAAGCGCAAGCGAGTTTTCGAGCGTCATGCAATCAACGACGTTTATTACTGCGTCGGCGGCGGCTATGCTGTCCGCCGCCGAGCCCTCCTCCATTGTGTACGCCTCGAATGAGTACAGTCCCGGGCTGTCGGTAAAGGTAATGTTGCCGCTCTTCTTGCTGAAAGAACGCGTGGTAACTCCGTGCCAGTTTCCCGTTTTAAGTCTGCTGTGCGTAAGGCTGTTGAAGAGCGTTGTCTTGCCCGCGTTGGGGTTGCCTGCAAGCACTATGTTCACTCTTCCACCTCCACGAGGGCGGCAATTTTTTTGCGAAGTGCCACCCTTGTTGCGCCCACGCCGACGAGTACGCCCGTATTGAACAGACAGAACGACAACGCGCACACGCGCGCGCCGCACACGAACCCGAGAGCATTGAGCCTTTGCGCCGCCGCGCCCTGAACATTAATTTTTGTTATCCTTCCGCTTTGTCCCGCTTTTAAATCAAAAACGCTCATAGTATATGCTATGAGCGTTTTGTCTTTATTATGCCGCAATTAATTTTGCGTTTTTTTGAATTGGTTAAGGCATATATGCGGGGCAATTACAGCTTGCAGACGGTCAAAGCAACCTTTTCTCCGTTTATGGATTGCTCCTTGGTGAAGCCCTCCGCCTGTCCTTCGGTTATCGACTGCGCGAGAACGTCGCCTGCGAAAGCCGCCTTTTTGAGCACCTTTGCCGCCTTGCCTTCCGCAACATAATACACGGCTATGCGGTCGGTAACTTCAAAGCCCGCCTCCTTTCTCATGTTCTGTATCTTGGAAACGAGTTCGCGCTCTATGCCCTCTTCGATAAGCTCTTCGGTGAGCGCCGTGTCGAGGGCGACGGTTATGCCCTTATCGGCTGCGGCAACGTAGCCTTCCGCCGACTGCGTGAAAATCTGCAGATCTTCCTGCTTTAAGAACACGCCCTCGCCTGCAATCTCGTACACTCCGCCGTCCTTGACAGCCGCAACGACTTCGTCCGCGTTGCTGTTTGCAAGGAACGCCGAAATTGCTCCGAGTTTTTTGCCGTATTTAGGACCGAGCGTCTTGAGCTGGGGCTTAAGTTTATAGCTTATATACTTTGTCGCGTCCTCCGCAACGGTGAAGTCTTTGACGTTGAGTTCGTCGAGCACTATGCGTTTTTCGTCTTCCGAAAGTGAGAAATCGCGCGCGGTTACCACCACCATCTTGGAAAGAGGCTGACGGTTTTTGAGGTTACCTGCATTTCTCGCCGCTCTGCCGAGAACGACGATGTCGAGCACGCCGTCCATGCCCTTTTCAAGCTCGGCGTCTATGCGGTTTTCGTCCGCAACGGGGAACGAGCAGAGATGAACCGACCTGGGCTCTGCGGGGAAGAACGCGGGAACAAGGTTGGAATACATCATTTCCGCCATGAAAGGCGTATAGGGCGCGGTCAGTTTTGCGAGCGTAACGAGGACGGTATAGAGCGTAGTATATGCCGCCGCCTTGTCGTCCGTCATTTCGCTGCCCCAATACCTCTCTCTGCCGCGGCGGACGTACCAGTTGGAAAGCACGTCTGCAAATTCCTGCAATGCTCGGGCGGAATCGGTTATTTCGTATTCGGCAAGGTGGCTGTCAACGAGCTTGATGAGCGAATTGAGCTTGGAAAGTATCCACTTGTCCATGAGCGAAAGTTTGCACTTTTCGAGCCTGAAGTCCGCGGGGTTGTATTTATCTATCTCTGCGTACAGCGTGAAGAACGCATATGTGTTCCATACAGTGCCGATATACTTCCTCTGCGCTTCGGAAACTGCGTCTTCGTAGAACCTTGAAGGCAGCCAGGGAGCGGACGAAGTATAGAAATACCAGCGGACGGCGTCTGCGCCCTGCTTGTCGAGCACCGACCAGGGATCGACGACGTTGCCCTTGTGCTTGGACATCTTTATGCCGTTTTTATCGTTTACGTGTCCTAAAACTATGCAGTTTTTGAAGGGCGCTCTGCCGAAAAGTATTGTGTTTATTACGAGCAGAGTATAGAACCAGCCGCGCGTCTGGTCGACGGCTTCGGAAATGAAGTCTGCGGGGAACGTGCGCTCGAAAACTTCCTTATTTTCAAACGGGTAGTGATACTGCGCGAAGGGCATTGAACCCGAGTCGAACCAGCAGTCTATTACTTCGGGCGTCCTCTTCATCTTGCCGCCGCATTTGGGACAGGTGCAGGTGAGATCGTCAAGGTAAGGACGGTGAAGTTCTATGTCCTTATCTGCGGGAAGAGAGCATTTTTCCTTGAGTTCGGCTTTAGAGCCTATTACCTCTATCTCGCCGCAGTCGGGGCATACCCATACGGGCAGTGGCGTACCCCAATATCTGTCGCGGGAAAGTCCCCAGTCGATGACGTTTTCGAGGAAGTTGCCCATTCTGCCCTCTTTAATCGTTTCGGGCATCCAGTTTACTGAGCGGTTTGAAGCGATTATGTCGTCCTTTACCTGCGTTACCTTTATGAACCAGGAAGAGCGCGCATAGTACAATAGGGGCGTGTCGCAGCGCCAACAATGGGGATAATCGTGCTCAAAGGGTACAACTTTAAATAAAAGTCCGCTATTTTCGAGCATTTCTATTATAGTTTTATCGGCTTTCTTCGCGAAAACTCCGTTAAGTTCAGGGAAACGCTCGTCGAAGCAGCCGCGTTCGTTTACGAGCTGAACGACGGGAAGGGCGTACTTTTTGCCCACCTTATAGTCGTCCTCGCCGAATGCGGGAGCAATGTGTACGACGCCCGTGCCGTCTGCCATGGTTACATAGTTATCGCAGACGACATAGTGCGCTTTTGCGGGAGCAGAAGCGGGCGAAATGCGCTTTATTTCCGCAGTCGTCTGCGCAAATAGAGGTTCGTATTCCAAACCTTCCCACTCCTTGCCGCTCTTTCTCGAAATTACCTTGTAATCTTCAAAGAAGTTGTGCGCGAGAGCTTCCGCCATGATGTATTTTACGCCGTCACTTTCAAGTTCTATATAGTTTTCTGCAGGGTTCATGCAGAGCGCGACGTTGGAAGGAAGCGTCCAGGGCGTAGTCGTCCACGCGAGGATGTAGCGGTTTTCCTCGCCCTTTACCTTGAAGCGGGCGACGACGGAATTTTCCTTGACCGACTTATATCCCTGCGCAACCTCGTGCGAGGAGAGCGCCGTGCCGCAGCGAGGGCAATAAGGCACTATTTTGTGTCCCTTGTAAAGGAGACCTTTTTTGTGCATTTCCTTGAGCGCCCACCACTCCGACTCGATATATTTGTCGTCGTAGGTTACATAAGGGTTTTCCATGTCAGCCCAATAGCCGACGCGGTCGCTCATTTTTTCCCATTCGCCCTTATACTTCCAGACCGACTGCTTGCACTGCTTTATGAAAGGTTCTATTCCGTAGCTTTCGATCTGCTGTTTGCCGTCAATGCCGAGAGATTTTTCAACTTCCAGCTCAACGGGAAGACCGTGAGTGTCCCAGCCCGCCTTTCTCAAGACGTGCTTGCCCTTCATGGTCTGGTAGCGGGGAATGATGTCCTTCATTACGCGCGTTAAAATATGTCCGATATGCGGCTTGCCGTTAGCCGTGGGAGGACCGTCGTAAAAGGAGAATTCCTCTCCGCCTTCGTTTTTGGATATTGACTTTTCAAAGACGTCGTTGTCTTTCCAGAATTTAATTACTTCCTTTTCCCTTTCCACGAAATTTAAGGAAGTATCAACCTTTTTGTACATTTTTTCACCCGAAAATATAATTTTTTTATAAAAAAATAAAGCACTTTCGTTCCGGACACCAAAACAAAGTGCTTATAAACCACCAAAACAAACTAACATTTGCCGCAATTTATGACGGGTTGCGAATCCGTGCGCCCTTACTTTTTACTATAGCCAATCATGCAGGAAAATTCTTCGCGAACAAATCGGATAATTTTTCTATCGCGCGGCGCATGATATTCTTGCACATATACAGCGCGATAAATTTTGGGGAGCAGGCTTAAAAGGTGATATCCGCACGACCTTGCTGCCTGCTCGCACCTGACGCAGGCTCTCTGAAAGCTGTATATCGCGCGGCGTTGTCCTTTTTCAAACGCCTTTGAATTAAATTGTAAACTAATTATATTAAAATGCGCAAAAAAAGTAAAGCGATTTAACGCCGATTTTCGTCTTATTGCTGCGCATGACGATTTAAAACTTTATTACGATTTACACAAATACATAAAATTTATTACTCTAATGCCGCGCAAGTTGCAATTTAAACAAAGCTATGCCGCAGGGCAAGCAATAAGTTTGTTGTATTATCTGTATTGTTTGTATTATCTGTATTTTGCTTTTTGCATACAGACAATACAATTTTTTTAATTTTTGCGCGCTGTGTCGGGCGCATATGCCCATATGAGGAAATGTCCATATTAAAAATATGATTGATTTGACAAAAATTTATATTCCTTGCACTTGCAAAATGACCTGCATACGGATAAAATCATTCAGGAGTTATATAAGCGCCGAGATTATAAGGCGCATTAATCCTTAATTATAAATTTAAAGTCCCCCGACAGATTTCGGGGGACAAAGCAATATTTGATTAAGGCGCTATTTTACCGCAACGTATAAATTATTTTCACAACGCTGCAAAACAGTTTAAAAAAATAGCTGTTTAGCAGAGAAGTTAATATTATGTCTTTAACGGTATTGCCGCGCAGGCGTTGATGTCCATCGGGGCAAAGTTGCCGGCGAGATACTGATTTAAGCCTTCGGATGCAATCATTGCCGCGTTGTCTGTGCAATATTTCTTTTCGGGCAGGACGAGCTTAAGTCCCGCTTTTTTGCATGCTGCGGAAAGTTTTTCGCGAAGATAACCGTTGGCAATTACTCCGCCGCCCGCAGTAACGCAGCCTACGCCGAGTGAAAGGGCGTATTCCACCGTCTTTTCCACCAGAGGATCTATCGCCGAGCGCTGGAATGCATAAGCAACGTCCGCCTTGCTGTACTCTTCGCCGCGCTGCTGCGCCGTATGGCAATAGTTTATTACGGCGGTTTTCAGTCCGCTGTACGAAAACGCAGTGTTTGAAGAATGTTTTACGAGCGCGGAGGGAAGTTTTACGCCCTCTTTGCCCTCCTTTGAAAGCCTTTCCACATTAGGACCGCCCGGGTAGGGAAGACCGAGAACGCGAGCGCATTTATCGAATGCTTCGCCCGCGGCGTCGTCCAGAGTTGAGGCGAGAACCTCAAAATTGAGATAGTCCTTTGTATGAAGTATTGCGGTGTGTCCCCCGCTTGCAAGAAGCGTAACGAAGGGCGGTTTAAGCTCGGGTTCGTCGAGGTAAGCTGCGGCGAGGTGTCCGCGTATGTGGTTGATCGCTATGAGCGGCACGCCGAGAGCATATGCAAGTCCCTTTGCAAAAGATAATCCCACCAGAAGCGCGCCCAAAAGCCCCGCGCCGTAGGTTACGGCGACGGCGTCGACGTCGCCGACGGTTAATCCCGCCTCCTCAAGAGCGCGGGAGGCAACTTCGTCCACCGCCTCGGTGTGCATTCTGGAAGCTATTTCAGGCACAACGCCGCCGTATTTAGCCTGCTCCGCCGCAGACGAAATTATCTGGTTGGCAAGCAGTTTTCTGCCGCGTATGACGGCGCATGCCGTTTCGTCGCAGCTGCTCTCTATTCCGAGTATTACAGGCTCTTTTTTTATAGTGAAATTATCTTTAAGGCACATAGTTATACCGGCGGCGCAAGTTTTTGCGCCGCTTGCAGGGTTGTTTGTTCAATTATCAGATTACGTCGTCCAGACCGTCTGCCATGCCGTCCGTTGAGGTTTTTTCGGTTGAGGATATGTACTTGCCAAACGACAGGCTGACATTTTCTTCGTCCGCGCCCGTAACGCTTATAGGGTTCTTTACCTTTATTACCTTGCGAGCTTCGGGAACGGTTGACATGAGTTCTGCAAGCGCGTTTATTACCGCCTTGCAATAGCTGATTACGGGCGCAACCTGCTTTTTTGTGTAGAGCGCAAGCATGTACATGACGTTTACGGTATATTCCACCGAGCTGAAGAGGGTTATAGCTCTGTTAGCCGCATCGATTTTTGCTTTTTTGTCGCTGAGGCGAGCAATGCTCTCAAGACATGCGCCAGCTTCCACGCCTACCTCCACGAGGTGTTCGCGCAGATGTTTTCCTTCGCGAACGAAGTATTCCGCGCCGTAAAGTTTTACAAGTCTTTTGCCAAATTCTTCCGCTGCTTCCTGCATCGAAACAACTTCGATCTGTTCGGGTTGCGTGTTGACGTTATTCGACATAATTTTATCTCCTCCCGTATCATACGGTCTTTTTAAGATAGTCAATTATAAAGCCCTGTATATCGCCGTCCATGACTGCCTGAATATTAGTGTTTTCATAGCCCGTGCGGTGGTCTTTTACCAGGGTGTAAGGGCAGAACACGTACGAGCGTATCTGGCTGCCCCATTCGATTTTCTTTATTTCGCCTTTAAGTTCGGCGTCCGCCGCTTCCCTTTCGGCAATCTGTCTTTCAACCAGCTTTGCGCGAAGGTATTTGAACGCCATTTCCTTGTTCTGGAGCTGACTGCGCTCGTTCTGGCAGGTTACGACTATGCCCGTGGGAAAGTGGGTAATTCTTATAGCGGTTTCGGTCTTGTTGACTTTCTGTCCGCCCGCGCCCGACGAACGATAGACGTCTATTCTTATATCTTCGTCGCGTATCTGAACTTCGCCCTCGTCGTCTACTTCGGGCATTACTTCGAGCGAGGCAAAGGATGTATGTCTGCGCTTGTTCGCATCGAAAGGCGATATGCGCACAAGCCTGTGAACGCCTTTTTCCGCCTTTAAAAAGCCGTAGGCGTTTTCCCCTTCAACCTTGAACGAAACCGACTTTATGCCCGCTTCGTCGCCGTTTTCGAGGTCGAGTTCGGTTACCTTAAAGCCCTGACTTTCGCAATAACGGCAATACATTCTGTAAAGCATCTGCGTCCAGTCGCAAGCCTCTGTTCCGCCCGCGCCCGCGTGAAGGTTGAGCATTGCGTTGTTTGCGTCGTACTTGCCCTTCAATAGCGCGCGTATGCGCATGTCTTCTATATCGTCTTCGGCGGCTTTTATCATGGTTTCAAGCTCGGGTATTAGGCTTTCGTCGTCCGCTTCCTCGATGAGGTCGATGAAAGTCATCGCCTCCTCGATTGCATCGTAACCCTTTTTATATGCCGCCATCTTGCTCTCTATAGCCGAAATTTCCCTTCCGACCTTTTTCGACCTTTCAAGGTCCTGCCATACTTCGGGCTGTTCCTGTTCGGCTTTCAGCTCTGAAAGTTTTCCGTCGAGATTGTCGATGTCGAGGGCGTATTTTGCCTCTGCCAGAGTGTCCTGCAGCGCCTTTAATCTTAATCTGTAATCGTCTGCTTTAAACATTATAAATTTCCGTCAAATGAATTATTTGTCCTGCTTTTTGGGTCTGTGAATTTTAAGCTCCTTGGGAACGAAATTTCCCTCTGCATCGGGCGAGCCGAAAGGCATTGCCTTTGCGTTGAGGGGCGCCACGGGAGGCTGCGCGACAGGCGCATTTGCAGCCGCAGCGGGCTGAGGTGCGGACTGAGCTGCTGCAGGAGCAGGCTGAGCCGTTGCCGTGGCGGACTGAGACGCGGAAGGCTGGGGCGAACGGACGGGTATGTGTCTGGGCGCGGGCTGAACGCGCACTATCTTGCCCTTGAGCAGGCGGGAAATGGTAGTCGTCTGAATGCGTTCTATCATCTCTTCAAACATTTCGTGTCCTTCCTGCTTGTATGCGATAACGGGGTCCTGCTGTGCATAACCGCGCAGTCCTATGCCCTTGCGGAGCTGATCCATCGCGTCGATGTGGTCTATCCAGTTTCTGTCTACCGCACGGAGGAGTTCGTTGCGCTCAATCTGTCTGTAATCGACCTGACCGCGCGTTTCTTTGGATATATTTTCAATCTTCTGGTCGTAAGCTTTCTGAACTTCCTTGGAAATCTTTTCTATAGCGTACTCGTAGTCCCATCTTTCGAGCATTTCGCGCGTGATGACGAAAGTACATTCTTCGGGGTAAACCTTCTGCTGAAGGGCGGCGTTGAGAGCCTCCTCGTCCCATTTTTCAGGCATTGCGTCGGTATTGACCGTTTCGGAAACGACTTTTCCGACGTAATCGGGAATATACTTGAGCATCTGCTCATGCACGTCGCCGCCGCGAAGCACGTTAAGTCTTTCGGAATAGATAAGCTTACGCTGTTCGTTCATCACTTCGTCGTACTGAAGGGTATGCTTTCTTGCGCCGAAGTTTCTGCCCTCGATTGCCATCTGCGCGTTTTCGATAGAGCGCGAAAGCAGGCGCGACTGAAGGCATTCGTCCTCGTCAATGAGCGAGGAATAGAGCGCCTTGACCTTTTCGCCGCAGAAACGCTTCGCAAGGTCGTCTTCGAGCGAGATGAAGAACACCGAAGCGCCGGGGTCGCCCTGACGTCCCGCACGTCCGCGCAGCTGGTTGTCTATGCGGCGGGACTCGTGGCGTTCGGTACCTATTATGCACAGACCGCCCGCTTCGAGCACCTTTTTCTTTTCGGCGTCCGTTTCGGCTTTATACATTTTGTAAAGTTCGTCGTATCTGTTTCTCGCGGCGGTCTCTTCTTCGGTGAATTCCCTGTCGGCGTAGGAGATTGCGACTTCTATCATGTCGTGGTCGTAGCCCTCTTCCCTCATGCGCTTTTTGGCGAGGTATTCGGGGTTGCCGCCGAGCAGAATATCCGTGCCTCGACCTGCCATGTTGGTTGCTATTGTAACCGCGCCGAACCTGCCCGCCTGCGCGACGATTTCCGCCTCGCGCGCGTGGTTCTTTGCGTTGAGGATGTTATGCTTTATGCCGTTGCGGCGGAGCAGCCTGGAAATTTCTTCCGACTTGTCTACGGTTACTGTACCGATTAAGATGGGCTGACCTTTTTCGTGGCGTTCGATGACCTCTTCGACGATGGCTTTCTTTTTACCTTCGACGGTGGAGAATATCTTATCGGGATAGTCTATACGCTGAACGGGATTGTTTGTGGGAATGCACACTACGTCGAGGGAGTATATGGTACGGAATTCCGCTTCCTCCGTCTTTGCCGTACCCGTCATGCCCGAAAGCTTGTTGTAAAGGCGGAAATAGTTCTGGAAGGTAACGGTTGCGTGAGTTTTGTTTTCTTCCCTTATCTTTACCCTTTCCTTCGCCTCTATAGCCTGGTGAAGTCCGTCCGAATAGCGCCTGCCGACCATAAGACGACCGGTGAATTCGTCGACTATCATAATCTCGCCGTCCTCGGTAACGATGTAGTTTTCGTCGCGGGCGAAGAGTTCGTGCGCCTTGAGCGCCTGCTGTATGTGGTGGTTGAGGTCGGCGTTTTCTATGTCGCCGAGGTTCTTTATGCCGAAGAATTTTTCTGCCTTTTCCGCGCCCTTTTCGGTTATGGTTACGGACTTATCCTTGCGGTCGATGATGTAGTCCCAGTTTTCCATGTCGCGGCGGATTGCCTCGAGCTGGCTGTTGACGGCTTCCTCTTCCTCGGTGAGCGTCTGACCCTTCTTCTTGCGCACGGGAACGCGCATTTCGGCAGCTTTCTTGTCATCGTCGAAACCGCCGTGAAGGTTTCTTACAAATCTATCCACGTCGACGTAGAGCTGCGAGCTTTCGCCGCCCTTGCCCGAAATGATGAGAGGGGTACGCGCTTCGTCTATGAGAATGCTGTCGATTTCGTCGATTATGCAGTAGTTAAGCTCGCGCTGAACCATTGCGGAAATGGAAGTTTTGAGGTTATCCCTGAGGTAATCGAAGCCGAGTTCGTTGTTGGTTGCATAGATTATGTCGCACTTGTAGGCTTCCTTTTTCTGATTATCGTCCATGCCGGGAACGACCACGCCTACGGTCAAGCCCATGAACTTATGCACCTTGCCCATCCACTCTGCGTCGCGGCGCGCGAGGTAATCGTTGACGGTGACTATGTGTACGCCCTTGCCCGTAAGCGCATTGAGGTATGCGGGCAGCGTGGAAACGAGCGTCTTGCCTTCGCCCGTTCTCATCTCGGCGATACGTCCCTGATGAAGGCAGATGCCGCCGATTATCTGAACGTGGAAGTGCTTCATTTTGAGAACTCGCCAGCTCGCCTCTCTGAGCGCCGCAAACGCGTCGTATAAAATATCGTCCAGCGTTTCGCCGTCTGCAAGGCGCTTTTTGAGTATAGCCGTCTGACCTTTAAGCTCTTCGTCGCTCATTGCCGCGTACTTGGGTTCGAGCGCTTCTACGCGCTCCGCCTGCTTGTTAAGTTTTCTCAACGCCCTGCGACTGTCGGCGTTTGCCATGAATTTAAAAAGTCCCATAACCTTCCTTTATGCGCAATGCGCGCGTGCGCGCATCGGTTGTGCGTTTTTGTCCGTTTATTATTGTACTATATTTTGACCGCCATGTAAACGCGTTTATTTAAGTTTTTTGCAAAAAAATGTAAATTGCAAGCAAAAAGCGGGCGGGCGGCGCGCCGCCCGCCCGCTTTTGACCGCATTGCGACTTCATAAAGCAAAACGCGCGCCCCGTCCGCCGCTGGGCGGACGGGGCGCGCATTGAATTTGACCTTTAGTTGCTTTTTTAAAGCATTCGCGAACGCCTTGCCGCGCGGCAGGCTTAATCAGTCGGCGTTTATGTCCGTGAAAGCAAACTTTGTAACGTCGAAAAGTCCCGTGTCGAGCAGCTTGAGTTCGGGAATGACGGCGAGCGAGAGGAACGCGAGCGACATGAACGCTTCGTGCCGTCTGTCCACGCCCATAGAGTATGCAATTTCTATGAGCTGCTTGCTGTCGCGCTGCAAACTCTCTGCGTCGCGCGAAGACATAAGCCCCGCAATGTCGAGCGTGAGCGAATGCACCTCGCCCGTCTTTGCGTTTACGGCTACCATGCCTCCGCCTATTTCGGCAAGGCGGTTGGCAGCTTTTGCCATGCTCTCGTTGTCGTCGCCGAGAAGAATTATGTTGTGCGAATCGTGGGAAATGGTAATGCCCAGCGCGCCTCCCTTGAGACCGTAACCCTTCAAAAGCCCCTTGCCTATATTTCCGGTATGCTTGTGGCGCTCGACGACAGCCATCTTGAGAATGTCAGTACCCTCGAGCGCGACGTCGCCGTTTTTGCTCTCGATTTGGCATATCTCGCAGCCCGTAACGACGTTGTCGGGAAGAATGGTCATAACCCTCGCCTTTTTGCCCTTGAGCGCGAGAATGAAATCGTCCGCCCTGAGGGGGTCTACGTGAACGGTATTGAGGACGTCGGGCGAGAGATAGCGCACCGAAGTATCGAACAGCGGCTTGCCGTCCTCGGCGACGAGCGCGCCGTCCTTGAACACATATTTTGCGTTGAAATCCTTGAGGTTGTCAACGACTACGAGGTCGGCAAAATAATAAGGAGCGATTGCGCCGCGCCACTTGAGCGAATAGCACTCCGCAACGTTTAAAGTTGCTATTGTAACCGCCCATACGGGGTCGAGCCCGCCTGCGACCACCTTTCTCAAAGCGTCGTCTATATGTCCTTTTTCCTTGAGGTCGGCGGCGTGTCTGTCGTCCGTACACATGATGAAGCGGCGCATGTTAGCCGCGTTCACCGCCTTGGAATTGGACACGAGGTTGCGCGTGGACGAGCCGTGGCGGAGATGAACATAGACGCCCTTGGAAAGTTTTTCATCGATCTCGGCGCAGTTGACGCACTCGTGGTCGGTGGTTATGCCGCCGCAGAGGTATGCGTTGAGCGCCGCGCCGCTGAGCGCGGGCGCGTGTCCGTCGATTATCTTGCCTGTCGAATGAGCCGCCTCCAGCTTTTTGACTACGTCCGCATCTGCGTTTACGACGCCGGGGAAATTCATGAATTCGCCCAGACCGAACACGCATGAATCGCCTATATGTGCGGCTATATCGTCGCCCGAAAGGGTTGCGCCGCTCGTTTCGAAGGGCGTTGCGGGTACGCACGAGGGCAACTGAATTTTTACGTCGAGAGGAATATTCTCGGAAGCCTTTGCAATATATTCAACGCCCGCCATGCCGCAGACATTTGTAATTTCGTGAGGGTCGGCGATTATTGTCGTAGTGCCTCTGGGAACGATGAGAGAAGCGAACTCTTCGGGGGAAAGCTGAGAACTTTCGATGTGAACGTGTCCGTCTATATAACCGGGAAGAACGTACATTCCGCTTACGTCGATTTCCTTGACGCCCTCATAGCTGCCCGTGCCGACTACCCTGTCGCCGCAGATTGCTATGTCGCCGCTTTCGATTTTTCCGTTGAATACGTTGACGTATTTCGCGTTCTTCAAAACTATGTCCGCTTTGGTTCTGCCCGCTGCGGCAGAGATGTATTTTTCAAGCATAATTTTTTTCCTTTTTGTCGCCGCGCCGCGCGCGTTCGGGCGCGCGGCGCGGCGTTTAACTTTGAATTTTTCGCCTTTTAAAACTTAATCTGCATGTTGCCGTCGGGATATTCCGTCTTATACCTGAGCGCGACGACCTTCTTTATTTCGGTTATGTCGCTCCGTTTGAGCTTTTTGCCCTTGGTCTGACGGGGTTCTATGGGAATGTCTTCCGTCTGCACCTCGGCTACCGTCGCGTCCGCATTGATTACCGCCAGAGTATACGGCACCGTTACGTAATCGGCGAACACGACGGACGACTGCGAGTCGGTTATCATGACGCCCTTTCTGCCGCGCGAAAGCGCCTCTATCGACGAGGAAACCACCCTCTTGAACGCGCCTTTGTCTGTAACTATTATAATCTCGCCCTCGCAGTTCATCTGCATGGCGAAAATAACGCTGTCCGAGCCGTCCACGAGCATGCCCCTTACGCCCGTTGCAATTCTGCCCTGGCAGGGAATATCTTCCGTAGCCGCGTTGAGGCAAATACCTCCCCGCGTTACGAACATCATGGTAGTGAATTCGTCGCCTTCGACATAGTTTTCGACGTTTATCACCTCGTCGCCCGGCTTTAACTTTATGGCGGGGAACACGCCCTTGCCTACGCCGTATTCAGACCATTCGCTGCGCTTTACCGTACCCTGTTGCGTGAAGAACAGCACGTCGCCATCGGGCAGGCCTGCGGTTATGTCGAAAAGTTTTATTATCTTTTCGCCGTTTAAAGCGCCCTCGTAGAACGACTTGAGTTTTATGCCGCCAGCGCGGAATTCGACGTCGTCGAACTGTTCGAGGTTAAGCCTTACCGCGTTGCCGTAGTTGGTGAAGCCCAAAAGCACGCCGTCCGACTTGCAGGCGAGCGTCTGCCTGTACATTACGTCCTGCTTTGTCGTCTGCGCGAGCGGCTTTGCGAACTTGCCGTCGAAGTCGATTTTCTGCATGAACTTGATATTGTCCGCGGCGGTAATTGCGGCTATCCATTCGGTGGAAGGACGCTTTACGTCCTGCCTGTAAACGTTTATCTTGTCCGCCGAGGCAACTATCACGCTCTTCCTCGGGCAAGGATATTTGTTCCTGATTTCGCGCAGTTCGCGCTTGACTATGCCCATCTGACGCTCTTTGGAAGCGAGTATGGCTTTGTAAAGTTCTATTTTTTCGAGCAGCTCCTTAAGTTCCTGTTCGAGCTTTGTTACCTCGAGCTTGGTGAGGCGCGCAAGCCTTAAATCGAGAATTGCCTGCGCCTGCTTTTCGGACAGAGCGAAGCGCTCCATGAGCTTTCTCCTCGCGTCGGGAGTGCTGTCCGCCTTTTTGATTATTTCCACGACCTCGTCGATATTGTGAACGCCGACGATAAGTCCTTCCAAGATGTGGCAGCGCGCTTCAGCCTGCTTCAGATCGTACTTTGTTCTGCGCACCACTACTTTGCGCTGGTAGTCGATGTAATATCTGAGAACGTCTAAAAGTCCGAGCTGCTGGGGCTTGCCGCCCGCTATGGCTACCATGTTTATGCCGAAAGTACATTCGAGGTCGGTATATTTGAGCAGGTATGCGATTATGCTGTCTACATCCGCATCCTTTTTGCAGACGATTACGGCGCGCATGCCCGTGCGGTCGGATTCGTCCACTATGTCGGCTATGCCCGCGAGCATGTCCTTTTTATCCTCGCGCATGAGCATGATTTTGCGCAGAAGCTCCGCCTTGTTGGTCTGGTAGGGAAGTTCGGTTATAACTATGAGCTTTTTGCCGTTGTCACCCTGCTCTACCGAATACTTCGCGCGCAGCGTTATTTTGCCTTTACCCGTCCTATATGCCTGAACGAGTTCGTTTTCTATGATGTAGCCGCCCGTGGGGAAGTCGGGTCCGGGAATGATGCGCATCATCTCCTCAAGCGAAATTTTAGGGCGGTCTATCATGGCGCACGCACCCTCTACCACTTCGGAAAGGTTGTGCGTGGGAATATTTGTGGCAAGTCCCACGGCTATGCCGTTGGCGCCGTTCACCAAAAGATTGGGAAATCTGCCGGGGAGGATGTCAGGTTCTAAAAGGCTGTCGTCGAAGTTGAAGGAAAAAGGCACGGTTTCCTTGTCGATGTCCCTTAAAAGTTCGAGGGCGAGCGGCTCAAGCCTCGCTTCGGTGTAACGCATTGCCGCGGCGGGGTCGCCGTCCACCGAGCCGAAGTTGCCGTGTCCGTTGACGAGGGGCATGCGCATGTTGAAGTCCTGCGCCATTCTTACCATCGCGTCGTAAACCGAGCTGTCGCCGTGGGGATGGTATTTGCCCATGCAGTCGCCGACTATCCTCGCCGATTTCTTGTGAGGCTTGTCGGGAGTGAGCCCCATTTCCATCATGGTGTAGAGAATGCGCCTCTGAACGGGTTTAAGTCCGTCTTCCACCCTCGGGAGCGCCCTGTCGAGTATTACGAACTCGGCATATGGCAGCATCGCCGAGGGCATGACCTCCTCGATGGGAGTTACGAAAACGCTGCCCTGAGGAATGGCGGTCTGAAAACTGTCGTTATTCTTTTTAGCCATCAGTCATCTTCCCCCCTTTCCTCTTGTTTGAAATTGACTTTTTCGATAAAGCCGTCAACCTTGTTGAAGTTTGCTTTTTCCGAAAGGAACTGCTTTCTGCCCTCGACCTTGTCGCCCATGAGCATTTCGATAACTTCCGTGGCTGCGGCGGAATCTTCTATGGTAACCTGTATGAGGTTGCGCGTTGCGGGGTTCATAGTTGTATCCCACAGCTGCTCGGCGGACATTTCGCCCAGACCTTTATACCTCTGTATCTGGTAGCCTTTGCCTATTTTCTTTATCGCCTCGTCCAGCTCCTTATCGTCGTAAGCGTACTCGACCTGGTCGCGCTTGTACACCTTGTAAAGGGGCGGCATGCCGATGTAAACGCAGCCCGCCTTGACGAGGTCGCGCATGTATTTGAAGAAAAAAGTTAAAAGTATGCAGCGTATGTGCAGACCGTCCTGGTCGGCATCGGAAAGAATTATAACCTTTTTATATCTGCTCTTTTCGACGTCGAAAGAGCGGTTGAAGCCTGCGCCTATCGCCGAGACGAGCGTCTTCAATTCCTCGTTCTGCAACGCCTGGAGCGCGCTCTTTTTCTGCACGTTCAGCGGCTTGCCGCGCAGGGGCAATATGGACTGATACTGCCTTACCCTCGCCTGCTTCGCCGTGCCGCCTGCCGAGTCGCCCTCGACTATGAAAAGTTCGTTGAGTTCGGGATTTTTGCCCGAGCAAGCCGCAAGTTTGCCGACGAGGTTGAGCCCGTCGTTTTCCGATGCAGCTTTAGCAACGTCGCGCTCGGCGCGGTGCTTTATTCTGTCGTCGGCGGCGAACTTAGCCTTTTTAGCCATCTCATCGAACACGGGCTTGTTTCCGCGCGTGTTCATGAGCGCTGTAAGCCCTTCGGTTACCGCCTGCTCTACGGCAGGCTTGGCTTCGGGATTGCCGAGCTTGGTCTTTGTCTGCCCCTCGAACTCGACGTTGTTCATCTTGACGGCGAGTACCGCCGTAAGCCCTTCCTTGACGTCGTCCGATACGAACGAAGGCTCTTTAGCCTTTAAAAATCCGTTGGCGCGGGCGTAGTCGTTGACCGCTTTTAAAAGTCCGTTGTAAAAGCCCGTTTCGTGATAGCCGCCCTCGACCGTAGAGATGTTGTTGACGAAGGAATACATGCTCTCGTCATCGTCCTTGGTGTGGCAGAGAGCGAATTCTATTTTAATTTTGCCTGCGGGCGCGCCCTTGACCTTTATTTCCTTTACATCCGAATAATAAAGGGGCGAGGAATAGAGCGCCGTTTTGCCGTCGGTGAGGTATTTGACGAAGTCTACAAGTCCGCCGTCAAATCTGAAGCTTACGTCCTCCCTCTCGGGCAGCGGGACTTTTTTAATGACGGTTTCGCCGTCGTCGCCCGTTTCCTCCTCCTCGCGAAAGAGCTTGCGCTTGTCGCGCAGATTTATCGTTACGCCTTTATTTAAAAAGGCTAGTTCTTTAAGTCTTTTTAAAACGGTATCGTAATTCCATTCGACCGTTTCAAAAACATTTTTGTCGGGCATGAACCTGACGAAAGTACCCTTTTTAGCCGTCTTTTCGCCCGTATCCTGCAAAGGAGCGACGGGTATGCCGCACATCCACTTGGAACGCTGTTTGTCCCAATGGCTTTCGAAGCGCATTTTATAGACCGTCTTGCGGTAAACTTCCACCTCGAGCCACTGCGAAAGAGCGTTGGTTACAGACGCGCCTACGCCGTGCAGACCGCCCGAAAAAGCGTAATTTTCGCTGTCAAACTTGCCGCCGGCGTGAAGTTTGGTAAAAATAAGTTCTACGCCGCTCATTCTTGCTTTGGTATTTATGTCCGTTGGCATGCCTCTGCCGTTGTCCTCTACCGAAGCCGAACCGTCCGAATGAAGCGTAACCGTTATTTCGTCCGCATATCCGTTCGCCGCTTCGTCAATAGAGTTATCCACTATTTCCCAAAGAATGTGGTGCAGTCCCCTTACGCCCGTCGAGCCGATATACATGCCCGGACGGACGCGTACGGCTTCCAGCCCTTCAAGAATTTTAAGATCGTTTGCGTTATAACTTTTTTCTGCCATGTTGCTTCCGTTTCCGATGTGTGCATACTACACACCCATTGTACATTATTTTCATTATTGTACCAGATATTGTGTAAAAATGCAAGGACTATACACTTTTTGAGCAAAAAAAATCGCGAAGCAGCATAAACTTCGCGATATATTTTTTTATTGTTATCGACTAATCCTCTCCGCCGACCAAAATAGGCTTGCACTCGGGCAGCCCGTCTATGGTTTTATTCTGGTAATAGAGCATAAGCCCTATGGTGTTTGCGGCAATGACAAGCACGTTCAGATCGTCCTGCTGCCATATTCTTGCAGTGTCCGTCATGTCTACCCTTATAAAGCCGTATTCGTTGCCGAAAGCGGAAATTTTGCAGTAAACGCCCGAACTTACCTGAGTTTGCTGAAGCTGTTTTATTACGGGACCGTAATCTTCTTCGCGCAGGTTGGAAATTTTATTGAAATAAGCAAGCCCGGCGTTGTTGAGAAGGTTATTTATTTCGTCGTAATCGAGCTTGGAAAAATCGCGCACTTTGGACAGTCTGTGAATGACATGAAAGCGCGTGCCTTTGCGCGTTTCTATGCAGATGTGGTCGACCATGAAATATGCGACGATTTTATGGAACAGCGTCTGTATTCCCGCGCACATATCTTTTGACGAAGTCAGATAAGAGAACACTCTCGAACAGAGATGAGTACTTGAATATCTGCGCTCCAAGGCGTCGTTTATGTCGATGTTTTTGTGCTTTTCTTCAAGGTAAATTATGAAGCAGTTGCGCCCCTTCATCTTGCCGCGGTAAAGCGCCTTGTCCGCAAGGGCGAGCAGCTCGCTGAAGTTTGCCGCGTCGTGAGGATAGCGGCACATGCCCATGGTGATAGTCATGGAAAGTCCCTTGCAGCCCTCCGCCCTGACTTTGCCTATATCCATATTCACGGAATGAGCAACCGTCCAGACGTCCTTATACTCCGAATAACCCTCCAGAACGAGCATGAACTCGTCGCCGCCGTATCTGCCCACTACGCCTATGCCGTCAAATTTTTCGCAGAGGTATTCCGCCATTGCCGAAAGCGCGACGTCCCCGCGGACGTGTCCGTAGGTATCGTTTACCGTCTTGAAGTTATCTATGTCGGCTATGCCGAAAGTAAAAGGTATGCTCTTCGAAATGAGATAACTCACGTAGCCGATAATTTCTTCGCGCTTCAGAACACCCGTCTGCAAATCGAATGCGTGGGACAGGTCGCGGTCGGCAAAATATTCAAATTGTTTAACGTTGTGCGCACCGTTAGTCATTTTTTACCCAATGCAGCTGAAATAACCTACAATTAAAGTATATCCTCTATATATTTTACATTGAAAATTATAAGTTGTCAATGGTTAATTTTGTATATGAGGCGTTCGAATGCATATTTTTTTTATAAAAATACATATTTCCCCAATGGACGACGCTTTGCCGCGCCCGCAAAAAAAGGCGGAGCCTGCACGAGGCTCCGCCTTAATTGACGCTATGCGTTATTATTTAATCTTTTTACTCTTTTTCTTGGGTTCCGCAACTTCGATTTTGTCGATGTCTCCCTTATCCTTGGGTTTGACAATGATGAGAACGACAAGCGCTATGAAGCATACGCCCGCAACGCAGAAGAGAACTATCGAGGCGATGTTGTTGCTCAGCCAGTTATCTTCGCCGTAGATGGAATTCGCTCTCGCCGACGCGCGGACGACGAGGAAACTGTCAGTCGAGGCGTTGGAAAGTCCCGTATCCTTCAGCACGAGGCGGACGACATAGAATTCGGAAGGCGACTGGGGAACAAAAGTTACGTTGTTGGGGTCCCAGGCGTAATCGGCAAATTTATCGTAATCCGCATCCCCCTCGGTAAGCGAGGATACTGCGCGAACGGCGGTGAAATACTGTCTGGTATTTACGCCCGATCTGTAGGTGTTGAAGAAAAGAGCGTCGATATTTTCGATGACTTCGTCGTAAGTGAGGTCTATGCCCGTTTCGTCGAACATCGCGTCGCGGTTGAGGATATAGAGATAATAAGTTGTGGTATAAGTACCGGAAACGCCGTCTATTTCGAAGGAAATGTCGTTGTAAGCAGAACCGACGTATCCTATCGACTGAACGCCGGGCGTTTCTACCGTGGCGGATTTATAGGACACAGTTATTTCGAAGAAAGGCAACAGCTCGCTGAAGTCGTCGTCCCAAATGTCGTCGGTGGTTATCGACTTGTGTTCGAGGTAACCCGCTTCATCGGTGGGATAGTACATTTCGTTGCCCGCTTCGTCGGTGGCGAATATCGTAAAGCGATAGGTTACGCCCGCTTCGGTAAGGGGAAGCGCAAGATTGTTATATGCGAGCGAAGACGTCGAACTCGTCGCGCTTGCCCTGTAATAAATGCGATAGGTCAGGTCGGTGTATCCGCCGAGGTTATCGGTAATATATCCCGAGAAATCGGGCAGATAGAAATTCTTTGAAGAACCTGCGTAAACGCCGTCGGGGTACTGCTCTGCGACAGCCGCGTCGATTGCCGCCTGATATTGCGTTTCTATGCTCTGAATTCGCGCCTTGTATTCTTCGAGAGTGGTTATTTCGTTGCCGTTTTCAACGCCGTAAGTAGCGCCGCGTTCGTCTTCGACTATTCTGATGAAGTCTTCGTCGGCTTTGCCCGCTTCGATGTCGGAAAGATTGAGCTTGTAACTGTCGTTTACGTACCAGTCGAGGAAGACGTAATCCTGACGGGCGTTGGAAGCCGTGGTATCCTTGACGAGCAGGCAGACCTTTGCAAGTCCGTAAGTTCTGTAACCGTCAATCCTTTCGACTTCCTGATTGGTTTCGTCGAGGTTGGGGACATATGTGTTGCTGTCGCGCAGAAGTTTGACGTCCATCGAAGTGGTAACTTCGGTGAAAAGTTTTGCGTCCGACGAGGTGTTTTCGTAATCGAAATCGACGTCGTTGAACTGTTCTGCGGTGAGCACATAATAGCTGAGCGTCGACCTGGGTGAGGACGCGACTACGTCTATTACCTTATAGTCAATATCTATCGAACCGCCGTATTCGAGGTAGTTGAGGTTGGAATTGAGGCAGACGACGGGCGCGCAATCGTCGTGAATGACGCCGCCAGAAACTACGCCGTCGCTCTCGCGAGCGTCGAACACTTCGAAGCTCTGTCCGTTGAGTTCGTACATTATCATGCCGCAGGAAGCGCTCTTTTCGGCGTCTTCCGCAAATTCAGCGCTGAAAATTATGGGCGTAGCCGCCGACGAACCCGAGGAAACATAGGACGCATAATTTTCTCTGACGTTGACGAATTCGCCCTTTTTCTCGCCGTTTACCAGAATGCTGTAATCACCGCCGACGTAATCGCCGAACGAGAAATTGACTTTAAGATAATCGTCGAGGGTAACCGAAGGCGTCTGACCGTCGGAAATGTCTTCGCTTTCGGAAATGTACAGTTCGAGAGCCTGACCGTCATCCGAGGGTTTGAAGATAAGGCAATTTTCGCTGACGCCGTCCTCGGTCTTGGAATACTGCTGAGACTGGAATTTGATTGTATAGCTTTCAAAATTCAAATCCTCGAAGCCGACGGACATGCTGAACTTTTTGTTTTCTACAGTGCCGTCCTCGCCCGACGAATACCAGTTGTAAGCGAGATTTTTACGGAACGTAACCGTCTGGTTTGCGCCCATCTCGAAGAGGGTGTAATCGCGGTAGCCGCCCTCAGCCGAGGCGTCTTCCAGCCTCGTTACTGAAATTTTGGCTCCGCTTACGCCCGCATAGAACACGTTTGTGCCGGTGAGCGTAACCTCTCTGTATTCGTCTGCCGCAGCCACCGTGGTGACTGCCATTGCAGAAGCCGCGAGCGCGCAAACCGCTGCGGCAGCAATCAAGGAATGTCTGATTTTTTTCATAAATATACTGAACCTTTTGGTTATTGGCGCGGCATGCCTGCGCATTTTCTGCGCGCACGCTTCCCGCGCGTACATTGCAAATAATACAATAATATAATCGCGTTGTCAATCAATTTGAAAAATCAAAGGCGATTTTCACAAAAAATCCATTTCAGACTTTAATCTGAAAGTTGTTCCAGGGCTTTTCGTCCACGGGAGGCTCTATCTCGAAGCGCAGCTTTTCGCCCGTGGTGGGGTGAGTGAACCTCAAAGAATACGCCCAGAGAGCAAGCTTGCCCTTAACGGCTTTTTCGCCGCCGTAGCGCATGTCGCCGTAGAGCGGACAGTTTATAGCCGCCATCTGCACCCTTATCTGGTGCGTTCTGCCCGTGTGCAGGCGCACTTCGGCGAGGCTGAGCTGACCGTTGTCTTCTACGACGTTATAGTCGAGCGAGGCGAACTTTGCGCCCTCCTCCGTCTGCGTGCAGACGTAAACCATGTTGTTGAGCGAGTTTTTTCTGAGGTAATTTTCGAGCGTGGCAGACCTTCTTGCGGGTACGCCGCACAAAACGGCGAAATACAGCTTTTCAAAGCCGCCCGTTCTCATCTGTTCGGAAAGTCTTGCCGCCGCCTTGGAAGTCTTGGCAAAGACCATTACGCCGCCCGTAGGTCTGTCCAGCCTGTGAACGAGACCGAGATAGACGTTTCCCGGTTTGGAATAGGTCGTCCTGATGTAGCGCTTTACGCAGTCGAAAAGGTTGTCGTCGCCGCTCTCGTCGGGACAGCAAGCCACGTTCTGCGGCTTCAGAACGACAATTATGTGGTTGTCTTCGTGTAAAATTACAAGATCTTTTTCTTCCATTTTTTCACCTGTTTCAGCGCTTTCCCACGAACAGTCCGCTCGCGCCGCAGGGCAGAGGAATGCCTTCTTCGGTGGGAATGCCCACTTCGTAGGACTGCACGTCGCCCTCTAAGCCCTTCATCGTAAGAGTTAAAATATTGTTTATCACGCAGGGCTGAAGCCCAGTAGTGTAGCTGTTTATCAGCACGAAGAGAGGATTTTCGACCAACACCTTCGTACACATCGAAACGAAGTCGAAGAGGCTGTCTTCAATCTTCCACATCTCTCCGCCAGGACCTCTGCCGTAGCTGGGCGGGTCCATTATTATGGCGTCGTACCTGTTGCCGCGGCGTATTTCCCTCGCAACGAATTTGGAGCAATCGTCTATTATGTAGCGTATGCCCGAATTGACCGAGGAAAGCGCGGCGTTTTCGCCCGCGCGCTCGACCATGCCCTTTGCGGCGTCCACATGGACGACTTCCGCGCCCGATTTGGCGCACGCAACCGAAGCTCCGCCCGTGTAAGCGAACAGGTTAAGCACCTTTATTTTTCCGCCGCGGGCAGTTTTTTCCTTTTCTATGAGGGCGCGCATCGCGTCCCAGTTTACCGCCTGTTCGGGGAAAAGTCCCGTATGCTTGAATCCCATGGGCTTGACCTTGAAGCGCAGATCCTTATAGCTCACCGTCCATTCTTCGGGGAAGGGCTTGCGCTTTTCCCACGCTCCGCCTCCGCGCTCGCTGCGGCGGTAGACGGCGTGTATGCCGGGGTAGGAATAGAGGTCGGCGGCGCTTTTCCATATGACCTGAGGGTCGGGGCGCAGCAGGCACACTTCGCCCCAGCGTTCGAGCTTCATTCCGTCGCCCGTGGCGATTATTTTATAGTCTTTCCATCCGTCGGCAATCTTCATACCGTCAATTATAAAATATTTTCAGTCAAAAGTAAAGCAAAAGCGCGTGCGCGAGCCGCAAAAATGCAAGGGCGGGCGGTCGAAAGACCGCCCGCCCGCAAATTATTCAGGCATAATCGCCGATAATTCAGGCATAAGTGCCGAGATAATTGTAAAGAGTGCTGTAATAGCTGCCGAGATACTGCTTCGCCACTTCGTCCGCGGTGTACAGCGCCATTCGCTCCGCGGGGTCCTCTATGGACATGTAATAGTCCCTCACTATGATGTATCTTTCGAGATAGGAAAGTTCATAGTCGACAATATACGCCGTATCGTCGCCGCCGTCGTCGCCCGTTTCGCCGTCGTGGGTAGGTTCGTTGAGGCTCATGTTGAAAATGAGCTGTTCCCTCAGAATTTCAACCTGATATTCATACTCCTGCTCAAGTTCCGCCTTTTTGTCTTCATACAGCGAAGAACGGAAAACGTTGTTTGTGTAGCACAGGCACCTGTAAACTTCAAGCTCCTGCCGCATTTCATGCTCGAGAGCGTTCTTTTTCTGCTGCGCCGTGCGAAGAAGTTTGAGCTGCACGGTGGTGAGCGCCTGCACTTCCTCCGCACTGAGATTAATTATGTCAAATTCCATTGCGCACCTCCACTTCGGCAATCAGCTCTTCCAGGCTGCCGTTGGACGAAATGGAAAAAGAAAAACTCTTGCCGCACATGCCGATGGCGTGCCAGCCCGCGCCCATATAGTTCCTCGTAGTACCGTCGCAAATGACGTTTATGCCGATAGTGCCGTCGCCCTTGACATAAATCTTTCTGAGCCGCTTGTCCGCGCCCGTGCCGAAATCTATCTGGCGGGAAGTCCAGGACCCCACGTCGCGCTCCGAACGATCGAGCATGTAAACACTGAGCTTACTGAAAAAGTACACGCCGTCGTCGCACACGCAAAGGCAGGTGCAAAGGGTGTAACTAATCCACTTAGAGCCGTTCGCGCAGTCGTAGCCCAGAACGCACCTCAACCCGTTGAATACGCAGCGCACATACAGAACGTCGCCCATGCCGACGGCGTTTTCGGGCGAATATAGCCGATAAGTTCCGAAAGGCATGACCTTTTTAATCGCGTTGCCGTCGAAAGAATACAGCGCATACTCCGTAGCGAAGAAAATTTTGCCGCCCGCAAGCGCGCAAGTCCCCGCGATTATTCCGTCTGCGGCGAGGCGGGGAGCGCTGTCTTGCACGGCGTAATGCTGAGGCTCGCCGTACGCCTTGATTATGGTTATTCCCTGCTCGCGGACGGCTACAAGCCTATCTTCGTAACTGAAAAGCCGAAGAATTTTTCCGCCTTCGGGCGGAAGATAGGTGTAGCCGCAGCCCGCAATTCCTTCCGTCCAGTCCTCCGCATGGCTAGCCGCCCACCATAGTTTGCCTTCCTCTTCGGCGTCCGCGCCGAAAAACCTTCCGCAATGAATTACGCCCGCAGAAAAACTGCGCGCGTCGGTATATTCGCGGCAAGTCGCGCCGTCGCACACAATCCTGTTTGTGCCCGAAAATATAAACGTAACGGGCGAGCCGTCAATAAACATGTCGATAAAAAAGGGCAGAACGGACAGAGCGCCGCATATTTTTTCGGCAGTTTTCGTACCCGCGTCGTTGGTGAGATAAATCCCGTCGGCGGTAACGAAATACAGTGCGCCGCACAGACAGGAATAATACACCGCAAGCGGCGTGCCGGGCATAGTTCCGAACCTCGTCTGCAATTTTACGCGCGGTCCGCACACGAGCCCCTTGCCCTCGTTATAAAATCCCCAGCAGTCGGCGGCGTAATCCTCGTCGCCGCCGATGAGAGTGAATTTTTTAATCGAAGTGGAAGGCGCAACAAGTTTTTTGTCCCTGCGTATTCTCACAGCCACCTCCTGGGGGGAATTCTCCCCCTTACGGGCTGGACGGAGAGCAATCTGTCCAGCTCGGCGCGGTATCTGCTTTCCCATGCGGCGCAACCCTCCGCGTCGCCGCAGATAAGCGAATATTCCGACGCCATGCCGTATTCTACGAGCGTTACGGAAACGGACGGATCGGGATACTCGAATTTATCCGTGGCGACCTTTCTCGCGGGGACATATTCGTATTCCACCTCTATTTCCCCGCAATCGCATTCTATGTACTGCGGTCTGAGAAGCCAGCGCACCTTTTTTCCGCCGCTTTTCACGCTGAGAATTCTGTAAGGCGTGAGCGAAAAATCGCCGAACATGTATTTGCCGTCTTCCGAAACGAGGTTTTCCGTCGTTATCAGCGGAAAGTAGCCCCTTGCAAGCTCGTCGATGACGGCATTGAAGCAGAGCAGCAACGCCTGACGGATGCGCATGTTTTCCTTATCCGTAGCTCCGTCGCCGTCGTCCGCCGCGTCCGCTCTGCCGACCAGCCTGAGCGTTTCGTTTATGAGTTCGTTTACCGTCATATAACCTCCTTTTAAATAATTTCCGCGGGCTTAAGCCCGCGGAAAAAATTCAATCTTTTTATACGGGGTAAGCCTGCAGCATGCCCTGAGCGAAGGGGCGCTTGCAGATGAGTTCGGCATACTTGACGAGCGTCGCGGTGTACGCCGCCTTTCCGGGAACTTTGGAAAGTATTCTGCCGCCCTCGTCTTCCATCCACTCCCAGTCGCAGAGCTGGCATAGCACGAAGTCTTCGGGGTTGAGAAGATAAATTCTGTCCGAAGGGCAGAACCTGTCGGCGTAGACGGGAACTTCGTTGACGAATACCGAAGTATAGCCGCCCTTGATATCGTCGGAAGCAATCATCTTGCTGTCCTTGAAAAGCGAAGCTATGGTATTGCGCACGGAATGAGAGCAAAGTATCATTCTGACCTTGCCGCCGCGCTCTTCGATTTCCTCGATTGCGTTGATAATATCGTCCGCCGAAACCGAATTGTACCTCTTGACGTAAGGGTCGAAGAATTTTTCCTTGGTCTTGTCGAAGCCGTAGATATTCTGATAGTCGAACACTCCCGCAAGACCGCACAATTCCTTGCCGTAAGCGCCGCTCACGCTGATATATCTGCCCACGTAATCTTCGAGATTGGAAACGGTTTTATCGAAAGTAATCGTGCAGGTCGCGCTGTCCACGGAAGCGACGGTAAGTCCTTCCACGTCAGCCGCAGTGCCTTCCTCGTTCGCGATGTCCACCAGAAGTCCGCTGTACCAGCTCTTGATGTTTGTCAGCCTTACTTTTGTACCCGTTACTTCTACGATGGCAGCCAGATTGCCGTTGCCGTCGCCGAAGAGCATGCGGGCAAAGTTAGCCTTTGCGTCCGAAACCAGCCCCTCCATTTCGGCGTTGAGAAGATTGACGAACGCGCCCGAAGAATCCTGCGAGGCGCGCAGAGCCTTGTCGGTTACCGCGATAGAACCGTAGATGTTTTTGAGCGGGAGGGTAACGTCGTAATATTTGTTGCCCGCGGAATCGGGAATGTCGCCGTCCTCCGCGCCCGTTATAATTCTGTTGAGATTGCCCTTGACGAGCGCGATTTTCGCATTCTTGCCGTAGACGTACTGAGTAGTCTTTTCAATGGCGTTGAAAAAGGGCGAAATGCCGTCGTTGAGCTGCTGCGATACGGCGTCGAGGTAATAATCTTTGAGCGCCGCGTCCGCGTTGGTTAATGTAATCAATGCTGTTATCTCCTTTTATTAAGAAATTGTTGTGCGAGTTCGCCTGCTTCGCGCACCGAAGCGGGCGTCCGCCTGCGGGCGGGAACGTTAACGCCGCCCGTAACAAAGGGTACGCCTCTGTTTTTCGAAGCGTCGAGAAGGTATTCCGAAATTATGGCTGCCCTGACCTCCTCATCCTGTCTGACCGCTTCAAGCAGAGACGCGCCGTGCAACTGCCCCTGCGGGGGAGGGAGCGCGGTATCCGCCTCTGCGGGCGCGCCGTTCTCCTTTTCCGCTTTTTCCAGTTCCCTGAGGCGTTGGCTGCGTCGGGTAAATTCCGCCTCCAAACTGTTGTAGGCATCCATCAGGGCACGCACGTCCCTGAACTTTCCGAGCTCTGTCGCAGCGCTGTCTTTTTCCGCCTCCGCGGGGTCTGCCGCCGTCGGGTTGAGATCGTTCGTGTTATCCATCCTTTTCCTCCTTGAGAAGTTTTCTATGTTCTTCCAGGTGGCGCATAAAGCGCGCCTCCTGCAGAGAATTGAGTTTGCCGCTTAAGATATAAGCGGTGTGTTCGTCTATGTGCAAAGCATGGTCGTCATATGGCTTCACTTCGGCGTCGCCCGTACAGAGCGCTGCATTTTCCTCCGCGCAGCGCGCCCTGTGAAGGGATGTTACGTCCCGCCCTTCGGCAAAGCCCTCATAACCCAGATATGCGAGTATTCTGTTCTTGACTCCCGCGCTCATTTTGCCGTCGTCGCCGCACAAAAGTCCCTTGTCTATCATGTCGTAAATTACAGTCCTGCGCTGGGCGGGTGTGAGGTTGATTTCGCTGTCCGCCTCCAGAACGACGTCGTCGCTCGTTATGTCGCACGCGCTGAAGGATATGAGCTTGCCCGCGCCGTTTTCGTGCGCTCCGCGCATCACCCTCATTCCGGGCGAAAACTGACGATAGAGGCATAATATGTGCCGTCCAATCTTTTTCAGCGCGCTCTTTATCTGCTCGTAGGAAACGCTCAGGCGCGCTTCGTCCTGCTCGATTAAAAGTTGCAGTCCCGTTGCCGAAGTGACCGAGTTGAAGCCGCCCGACTGCCAGTTGACTTCGCCCACGCCGGACACTCTGGAAAACTCCTCGACGAGCCTGTCTTCCTCGTCTGAAAACTCCGAAGGCACTGAGCCGAGCGACAGCATTTCGGGCGGGTTGCCGCCCTGCCTGTAGACGAGTATCTTGCCGGGCGAAAGACCTTCTTCCAGAAGTTCGTCCGTATCCACCGAGCCGTCCTCCACGGCAATCGCGCCCATGGAAATTCTGTTTAAAAATTCGTGTTTGCGGTTTTTGACTGCATTGTAGGCGCGCTGAACGGGAATAAGCCTGTCCACCACGCTGCCGCCGAAAAATCCGCCCGCGAGCGGCAGACAGTTCTGGCGCACGAAGGGATACGCCCTGCCTCCGTCCGAACCGTTGACATAGGGCAGATCGCCGTCGAAGAGCAGCACTCCGCCCGCTACGATTGTCAGTCTGCCGAGCGGTCTGTCTGTAGCGGGTCGCTCGTAGCGTTCGATTACGATTTCGTAGCCGTGGCGCACGGCGCTCACGGGCGCCGTGCGCGTTATCGAATGCACCGAAGCCGAATAGGGCGAAAGCGAAAATTCGTCTATGTCCCTGCCCGCGATTTTAACGCCGTAAGCGGCATAAATATCCTCCACCGACACCGCCCTCGCGTGAATTATGCTGGGCTGGTTTTCGAGACTCTCTTCCGAGAGCGAAAAAGGATAAATTTCAAAGGGCGAAAGGGGAATTACCCTGACGCCGCCCGAGCGCATTTCGCCCGTTTCGTCGCAGGCTATGACGTCGCCGGCGGCATTGTCCCATATGATTTTATAGAACGCCGTGCCGCACGTTTCCGACCACACCGTGGCTTTGTTTATGCAGTCGTCGATATTTTCCCTTTCGCACACCGCCGCGAGTATGCGGGAAGATACGTCCGCCGCCCTGACGTCGCCATCCTCGTCAGTCGCCGCCCTTACGGCGAGTTTGGGTCTTATACGCGCCAGCTTTGCGCAGCGCATGTCTATTGTGGGCGCTATGTAGTTGAACGCCCTGCGCGTCTGCCAGAAAAAGCCCTGCGCGTCCTCCTCTATTTCGCCGAGCGAATTGACGTCGCAGTACTGGTTGCCGCACAGAAAATTCATGTTGAGCTGCCAGCCCCTTTCAAGCTGTCTGCGCTCCTCCTGCCTGCGCGCGAAGTCGCGCATTACATCTTCGGCAAGTTGTGCTTTTGCCTTTTCGGCATTTCTGATTTCTTCAGTCAAAATCTTCCTCCTTCAACATTTTTATGAGTTTTTCGCGCTCGGCTGAAAGTTCTTCGTCGGAAAAATCTTCCTCCCTGTTGTCGTCGAGCAGCATCTTAACCGCCTTTATGTCGGGCGGGATGTCCCGCCTTGTAACCTTGCGCTTCACGAGCTTCAGCTCGCCGTCCTGAACGGCAAACTCTTCCACGGTTTCGCTCGTATCGAAGCCTACGGCGCATTTTTTTAGAGCCTTTTCAAGACTGTCGTCTTTTTGCGTCAAGTTTCAACCTCCTTATCCTCCTTTCCTTGTCCGCCGCGACGGGCGAAAGCTCCTTTCGCTCCGCTGGGCGGGGACGTGTCATTATGTAATACCTCAGTTCGTCCATGCAGTGGTCGTCCACCTTTTTCGGACTGTCGCCGCCCGCCCAGCAGTAACCGCTGAATTCCTCTATCATGTTCGCGCAGGTATCGAAAATATATATGTCCGCCTTGCCATTGCTCCGCTTTAAGTATTCCTTTACGCGGCATATGCCCGAAAAGACGTCCTTGTTTACCTTGGTGTTGACCATAATTCCGTTTTCGCGGAACAGCTCCGCCACGCTCTTTTCCGAAGCGAGCGTGCGCTGTGAAGCAGCGCTGTCGATAAGCGCGGAATATCTGCCCGCGCCGTCGCTCTTCCAGCCGAGCGAAGCGCATATGTTTTTGATTGCGCGCGAATGGTATTCCACATCCTTCCCCGCGGCGAAATGCTCCGCCACGACGTAGACGTTGCCGTCCCAGTCCACGGCGTACCAGTGCGCCGAAAGGGGATTGTTAAGCCCAGGGTCTATGGAGATTATATCCTGCCACTCGTCGGGAATGCGGAAGGGCGGAATGACGTGAACGGACGGGTCGAACTCGGGATAAACAAGTCCTTCGCCCGCCGAAAATCTGCCGTAGCGCCTGCTGTCGAGCGAATGTGCGTCCAGCGAGCTTTCGAGCAGTTTTATCTCCTTTGCGGGCAGGTAGGGGTTGTCCTCCCAGCTCATGAATTCGCACCAAATTTCGGGGTTCTTGCGGCGGTTTAAATAAATTTCGTTATAGATGAAAGTCATGCCCTTGAGGGGCGTCATCGTGCCGAAAATATCTCCCCGCCTGTCCATGACGCGCATGACGCATTCCTCGTATATATCCTTGGGCGGTTCTTCGTCGAACCACACGAAATCGAGCGAACTGCCCTGAAATTTTTCCCTGCCCTGGTCGCAGCTTTTGAAGCCTATAGTAGATATGCCGCCGAAGACGTTTTTAATTTTAATCTGGTCAATCACTCCGTTTGCGGGCGCGTCCTTTCTGCCCGAAAGCATAATAACTTCCTCTATCCACGAAGCGGGCAGATAATAGAGAATTTTTCGCTGCGCGACGTCGCGCTGAACCTGTTGCGAGAGAGAAACCACCCAGCCGAAGACGTCCCTGCGGTTTTTGCGGTAAGGGTGAATGCCGCGCGCCATCCACACCGCCTCCACCGCGCCGCACTCGGTTTTACCCGAACGGTTGCCGCCGAACACCCAGCGGTTGCGCTTTTTGCATTTATGAAAGGCTATCTGCTTTTTATGTTTTTTTCTGCCCGAATTGTAAAGGAGCAATTTATTTTCCTTTCTGCGAGCGGACAGAATTGCGTCTATGCGCGCAATTTTTTCTATGATTTCTTGCCTTTGCATATAATTTCTACAAAATCTCCCACATTTCCGCATCTATTACGCGCTATAATTGGCGGGTATGAAAAAATTATTATTAATAATAATTTGCATAGCCGCGTTCGCCTTCAGCGCAATCTCTCCCGTCTACGCCGCGGAGCAGACCGCGGGCGACGAGTACGCCCGAGCTTCGTCGCGCGCGGCGTACTTTTTCGAGCAGAAAGATTTGTCCACCTCGCTGTTCGCCGTTCCCTATACATACTGCGTAAAAATTCTCCGCGACGACGGCGACTGGTACTACGTTCAGTACGCCGAGGACGAGGGCATTTACCGCGCCCTTTACGGCTACGTCAAAAAGGAAGATTTTTCCCTCCTTAAAGAAGTGCCCGAAGTTACATATCTTTTCAAGAGCATAACCATAACCTACTCTGCCGACGACGGCGACGCCTCCCTGCCCGTTCTGGACGAAATCGAAGTGGAAGCCGCATTTTACGGCACTTACTATTCGGGCGCGACGGCGTATTCATATGTGCTTTGCCGCGATTCGTTCGGCTATATCCGCGGGGCAAACGACGATTATCCCCTCATAGATACGCCCTCGGGCGGCGACGCCGCACCTAAAGATAACGGCACGGACAGCGGTCAGATTGTAACCGCAGTAATAATAGTCGCCCTCTCCGCGGGCGCGATGATACTGATTTTCGTATCCTCCAGAAAGCACAAATCGGAATAATCTTTCCGCACGACCAAAACCTTATTTTTCGCGCAAACGCGCCTTTCTGATAATAGGCTGCAAACGAAATTAACCCTTAAACTGCTACCTCTTCAAGAGGCGCAATGCACCGCCGTTCGTCCCCTATCCCCTGCCCATGAGGGCGTAAAACTTATCTAAAAGTTCAGCTCCCTCCGAGTACCTGTATATATATTTCGCCCTGCGCATGAACCGCACCACCACGCGCCTTACCGCGTTGCCGCGCTCCCTGCCCAGCCTCGCCCAGCCCCCTTTAGAAAAGGCATAACCGTACAGCGTCGCTTTATCCTCTCCGCCGAAACCCTGCATGACATTGTCGAGATATTGCCACAGCCCCGAAAGAGTGTATTTCGCGTCGATAAGCTCCACTACTCTGTCTGCGCTCTTTGCGTAATTATAAATATCGTCAGCCGATCGACACGCGGCGGCAAGTATCAGCCTGTCCATAGCCGCGTTGAGTTTGTCGGCGCAGAAATAAAACTTTATAAGCCTCTTGCTCTTCATTCTCTCCTCCTCGCCTCACGGCGATGCGTTCTCATTGCTAAGCAAACATTTGTTTGTTTACGTTGGTATTATAAAACGAATAATATGACAAAAGTTGCATAATTAAAAAATAATTGGCAAAAATTTAAAAAATAATTTGTGTTTTTTTGCAATCGGAGCGGAAATTTCTATGCGCTATAAAAACTTTACAACGCCGACAAAAGGTGGTATAATTCAAAACGTGAAAAAAGCAGTTATTCTTACAACGGCGCTCGCGGCAATAATTGCGTGCGCGCCGACATACGTGTTTGCGGCTCAAACGTACGCCGAGGAAACGCAGCCCGAGGAAACGCAGCCCGAGGAATGCAACTATCCCACTTCCTTTTCCAACACGCTGAGTTTCGCCTCACTTACCGATTACGCCGTAAGCGGCGACGTCAGGGCTTATGCCGAAAGCACAAAACTTTACATCATAAAGCCCGACGAGTACGGCGACGAGCGTCTGACGACGGTTGACTGCGGATTTGAGCTTAAAAGGCTGGACTACGACGACGCGGGAACGCTTTATATTCAGAGCGCGGAGGGTATAAGCTATCGCTATCCCGACCTCGCGCCGAGCGACTATGTTTTTTCGCCCATAACCGACGCCGTTACGATAGGCAATTTCCTTTATATACTGTCCGCCGGCTCGCTTATGAGCTTCGATTCTGGCAACAACAACGCAAATTACACGATATTTGACGAGAAATGCTCCAACCTCAAGGAATACGACGGCACGGCATACGTCATGAACGACGGAAGCGTATATGCGCTCAGCGGCACTTCCGCAGTGGCAGCTCCGCCCACTTACACCGACTTTTCCTCTTCCTACTCCCTGCCCGCGGGCAACTCCGCGCAGGTTCTGCTTTCCGACTACACGGTTAAAACGGTGGTTATAAAGCCGCAGACCGAAGAAGGTTACGATACTTACTGCACCCGCATAGACCTTACGGAAATAGGCGAAACTTTCAAGTCGACAGAGACAATAAAGATAACTGCGGACAGGTCGGCTCTCGCCATTGCCGAGACGGGCAACGCCACCATAATAATAATGGCTGACGAAAACGGCAGGGGCGCAAGCTACATCACTCTTACTTCCGCTCTGGAAACTTCGGCATATTCCCCTCCCGCTTCCGACATGAACGGCGCTTACATTCTTATGGACACAACCGTGTATTCGCGCCCGTATATGTGCGGTGCAACGGCGCTTTCGCCCATACCTGCGGGCAGCATTGTCGAGGTCAAAGAAAAATTTGAACTGCGCTATCTGGACACAGTTTTTTACAGAGTAACCTATAACGACGGACAGAAAGATGTAACGGGCTTTGTGGCTGCGGGTTATCTTACGCCCTATCAGTTTTCGGCAGAAGACCAGCCGCAACAGACGACGGGAAACGGAAACTTTACCTACGACAACGACATTCAGACGGTTATAATTGTGTTGCTCATTGTCGGACTTGTCATAATAGCGATAGCTTATCTCACCGTCATCGGCACGCGCGGAAGCAAAAATAAAAAACGCCGCAGAAAGGAAAAAGCTCCTTCCCGCCGCGACGACGACCTTTACGAAGATTAAATTTTAAAATAACCTCGCCCGCCCGAAAAATTCGGGCGGGCGGGGCTTTTCTTATAATTCATTTATGCGTCTTACGCGTCGTCAAGTCGGCAATATACCGCCTTTGTCGCAAACATATTCATGCGTTATCGAATAAAAAAAGCTCCGCGCAAAGTTTGCGCGGAGCTTTTTTTATTTGCCGTAAAGTTTATTTGCTGTAAAGTTTGGAAACGCCCGTATCTATAGCAGCCTGAGCGACAGACTTCGCCACGCATTCGTGCGCTTTTCTGTCGTAGGCGAAAGGGAGAATATATTCTTCGGACAGCTTGTCGCCTACGTAAGCGGCAATGCCCTCCGCCGCGGCAATCATCATTTCCGTATTGACAGTCTTTGCCCTGACGTCGAGCGCGCCGCGGAAAAGTCCGGGGAAAACGAGAACGTTGTTTATCTGGTTGGGGAACTGCGAAGAGCCTGTTCCCACTATGTAAGCGCCTGCGGCGAGGGCGTCGTCGCGCGAGATTTCGGGAACGGGATTTGCCATGGTGAACAGAATGGATTTATCCGCCATGGACGAAACCATTTCTTTTGTCACGCAGTTGGGCGCCGACACGCCGATGAATACGTCCGCTCCCTTCATCGCGTCGGACAAAAGTCCGCGCATGCCGTCTTTATTTGTCATGGAAGCTATTTCGCGGTGAGCGGGGTTGTTCGTTGTCATACCCTCGTACAGAATGCCTTCCTTGTCGCACATTATTATATTTTTAACGCCCAGTTTCATAAGGAATTTCGCAATGGAAATGCCTGCCGCGCCCGCGCCGTTTATAACCAGCTTTATTTCGCTTATGTCCTTGCCAGCGAGCTTGAGCGCGTTTTTGAGCGCCGCGGCAACGACTATCGCCGTGCCGTGCTGGTCGTCGTGGAAAACGGGAATATCGAGTTCGGCTTTGAGCCTCGTTTCAATCTCGAAGCACCTGGGTGCGGAAATATCTTCAAGGTTTATACCGCCGAAAGAGCCTGCGAGTATCTTTATGGTTTTTATAATTTCTTCCGTATCCTTGGTTCTGAGGCATAAGGGATATGCGTCCACGCCGCCGTATGCCTTGAAGAGCGCGCATTTGCCCTCCATCACGGGCATGCCCGCTTCGGGACCTATGTCGCCCAGACCGAGAACGGCTGTGCCGTCGGTTATAACGGGAACGGTGTTCCAACGGCGGGTAAGGTCGAAACTCTTTTCCGTATCCGCGTGAATTGCCATGCAGGGTTCTGCAACGCCGGGGGTGTAGGCAAGCGATAAATCTTCCCTGTTCTCCGCGGGAACGCGGCAGACGGTTTCTATCTTGCCCCTCCATTCCTCATGTTTTTTGAGCGACATTTTCCTGTAATCCATTGTGAAAACTCCTCTGAAGTTGAATTTACCTGTACATTATATCACATCCGTCGCCAAACACAAATATATTTCAGCGATTAAAAAATTATATTTTTTCTCCGCCGTTCATGTTGTCGCCGTTCTGTCCCGCCTGCGTGGGCGCGTTCCTCCTTTGCAATCGACATTCCTACTGCGCGGTCGACGTTCTAATCTGCTAATATATCGATATACCCAATCTCTCACGCTGTCCTGTCCTCTCGCGCACGCTTTTGCGCCGTTTCCAATCTTACGCTGCCCCGCTCTCCTCTGTTGCGCTTTCGCCGTTCTCCCCTACCTTTGCTCGGCGTTAACGATACCCCTCACGCTCGATTTACGCAAATCATCCGTCGTTTTAAATAAAGATAAAATTGCAGCCGCGCCGACAAAATCGCCTGCAAAGTGCAGCCGCGCCGACAAAATCGTCGGCGCGGCATATTTAATATTAATTTACAATATTCAATAGCGCGGTTTCAGTTCAGGAAAATCCATGTCGAATTAAATTTTAAGAACGAATTGCGCGATTTAAGACTATCTTGCTGCACAAGCACAAAAAATATTTTACTGCGCAAACATGGGCGTTGAAAGGTATCTGTCGCCGGTATCGGGCAGGAGAACGACGATATTTTTGCCCCTCATCTCCTCCCTTGCGGCGACCTCGGCGGCGGCGTGCAGCGCAGCGCCCGAAGAAATGCCCACAAGCATGCCTTCGCACTTTCCGAGCTGTCTGCCCGCAGCGTAAGCCTGCTCTTCGGTTACAGTTATAATTTCATCGTAGATGTTCGTGTCGAGAGCGTCGGGAACGAAGCCTGCGCCTATACCCTGAAGTCCGTGCGCGCCCGCCTTTCCGCCAGAAAGTACGGGGGAGGAAGCAGGTTCTACGGCGATTATTTTAACGTCGGGATTACACTCTTTGAGATATCTTCCCACGCCCGTAATAGTTCCGCCCGTGCCTACGCCCGCGACGAATACGTCCACGCAGCCTTCCGTACCCTCCCAGATTTCGGGACCCGTTGTGAGGTAATGCGCCTCGGGATTGGCGGGATTGGAGAACTGGTCGGGTATAAACGAACCTTTTGTAGCCGCGGCAATTTCCTGCGCCTTTTCAATGGCGCCGCTCATGCCCTTTTTGCCGTCCGTAAGCACTATTTCCGCGCCGTAAGCCTTTATGAGGTTGCGGCGCTCTATGCTCATTGTTTCGGGCATAGTCAGAATGACTTTGTATCCCCTGACCGCGCCTATCGCGGCAAGACCTATGCCCGTGTTGCCCGAGGTCGGCTCTATGATGGTCGCGCCCTTGCGGATAAGCCCTTCCTTTTCCGCCCTGTCGAGCATATGTTTTGCCACTCTGTCCTTTACCGAGCCTGCCGGATTGAAAAATTCCACTTTTGCTATGATTTTAGCCACGGCGGAGCGAGCCGAGGCAAAAGACGAAAGCTCCACCAAAGGAGTAGAGGCGACAAGTTTTTCCATGCTTGAATATATCATAATTTTATTCCTTAAAGCCTGATGAGGCGAATTTGCTATACGGGCATTTTTGCGTCGCGCGGGGGGTAAATACGCCGCGCGCCCTGCAAATTATTAAAAAATTATGACGCCAAAATATGTGAAACAAAAATTTATAAAAATTTTGGTTGAAAAGTTGGGGATTATAGCAAATAAATTTTTTAAAAATTTTTTTTCAACCTATTTTGGGGAACTAATTTTTAAAAAAACGCCCCGGCGGGGGGGTTTTTTACCCGCCCCGCGACGCAAAAATGCCCGTATGCCTGCGCCATTGCGCACCATTCACATATTAGCATGCGCATATATGCACGCGCACACTTATTTCATAGTCACGTTGAATGATTATGACTTAAAACGAGTTTAAATGCGGAAAATATTCATCGTTGCGTCCGAATAAACGAAAGTTCCGCCGTTTGCCGTGAGATTGACCACCGCAGGCACGCTTGCAACGTTAATTGCAAGTCCAGAGCCGATGTTGGAAGCCTGCGATGAAGACGAAAAAAGCTCCTGCGAAGCGCCCGCGCTCTGCGCGGAGCCGTTAACGGACAGAGTTAAAAGCGCGGTTGCGGGCAGAGCTGTTCCGCTTGACGGACTTACCGTTGCCGAATACTGAATATAGTAAGTACCAGGTTGGGATATGGTGAAATCCGCCGAACCTGCGGTATGGGTTATGTCGCTGCCCGTCTGATATGCGTTTCTGTCGAAAATAAGTTGACCTCCGTCCGTTACCTGCGCCGCAGGCAGCGAAAATGCGCTTATCGACTGCGTGTCCGTAACTCCCGTTGCTCCCGTTGCTCCCGTTGCTCCTGTTGCCCCCGTTGCTCCCGTTGCCCCTGTTGCCCCCGTTGCTCCCGTTGCGCCCTGCGGTATTACAAAGTCGAGGATGTGTTGCGTGCCGCTACCGACATCCGTAACCGAGGCAGGGCTGCCCGGCTCGCCCGTAGTGGTTGTGCCTACTTCCACCGTTTCCGAAATACCCGTTGCCCCTGTCGGACCCGTCACACCTGTATTACCTGTAGCACCTGTATTGCCTGTATTACCAATTTCGCCTGTTGCGCCCGTTACTCCTGTTGCTCCCGTTGCGCCTGTAGCGCCTGTTGCGCCCGTTGCACCTGTTGCGCCTGTTGCGCCCGTTACGCCTGTTGCTCCCGTTGCGCCCGTTGCGCCCGTTGCGCCCGTTGCACCTGTTGCGCCTGTTGCGCCCGTTGCGCCCGTTACGCCTGTTGCTCCCGTTGCACCCGTTGCGCCCGTTGCGCCCGTTGCGCCCGTTGCGCCCGTTGCGCCCGTTGCGCCCGTAATTGAAGCAGGCGGCGCGGCATAGCGAAAAACAGCGCGCGGAGGGCAACCGCAGATATATTTGCCCATATAAATAAAACCGTACATTAAAAATTTTCTCCGTGTTTTTGAGTAGCTGTGGTTACTTACATTATATTTAATTGACACTCGCGCGGTTACACGGCATAAAATTTGCATACAATTAAAATTTATTGCCTCGGGACAATATTTTTAGCTCAAAGCCCTGTTGCGAGAGCAAAAAGTATGATATAATCTTGTCAGGTCGCTTTTGCGGCGGAAGCCGCGCATTAAAATCGGCGGCGTTTCCGCTTTTAAAATAGGTGCTTCCACTATTAAAATCAGCTTTAAAAATCGGCGAACACCCTTGAATTGACTGCATTAAGGCGACACAACGCAAATTAATTAAACCCGAGAAGATATTATATGATTAAAAAATCTTTCTGCGCTTTTTTTAGTAATTTCAAATACTTTTTTTCTGCCTGCGGCGTGATTTACCTCGCGCTCATCGTGATTATAGCCTCGCTTCTCGGCTTTGGCTTTCAGCTTATTGCCAACCTTTCAGCCGAGGCTGTAGCCGAAATCCGCGTTATCGCCGACGGCGCAGTTGCCGCTCTGGGCACGCCGCAATCGTTCACCTCGGAATTTTATACAAAATTTGTCGACAACGTTGCGGGCGTGATCATTGAAAACATAGACAACTTTGCCGCGATTTTTATTTCGGTTTGCTGCTCTTACATAGTCATTTTATCGCTCGCTTTTACCTACGCCACGCGCCTTTGCAGAAACAGCATACGAAACGACGCGATACGCCTCGGATTTTTAAAGACGCTGGGCGCGAACGCCGCGAGAGTAATTATCGCCATGCTCTTTTTGGCGCTGTACTTTTTTATAGCAAACACCTGGAAATTGGGAATTATTCCGCTGTGCATAGTCGCTGCGCTTATCATCATTTGCGAAAATCTCTTTTCGACGTGGCTAATTTACTTCAGACATCAACCGCTGAAAAAGTTTTTAAACGTAAAAAACACAGTCGCGCTCGTTGCGGCATACCTCGTCATTCTCGCGCTGATGTGCGCAATCATATCGCTTTGCTCGATATACCTCGGGCAGTTCGTTTCTCTTGTCATCACCCTGCCGCTGCTCGCCTACACGCTTGCCGTCATGGACGGCGTTTCGGTAGCGTATTTTGAAGAAAACGAGAAAAACCGCACAATTAAAACTTACGATCAATGAAAATCCGATACAATTAAAAAATGGGCGGCAGCCGCAAACAAAGTTTGCGGCTGCCGCCCATTTTTTATCGGTTTTACACACAAAAGCATATTTTTGCGCGCTGCGCGCACGCAAGAAACACCCCCCCCTTAAACACAAATAATTTATGCCCGCATAAAGCTACTGCCCGACTCAAATTATCTTACCCTTAAAAACTTTGGCAAAAACGAAAACAGAGGTCATATAAGACCTCTGTTTTCGCATTATCGTGCACAATATAACCATCTGAAAAGCGTAATCATAATGTACCCGTACCGACTTTGTTTGCAATCTTAAACAAATTCTGCCAAGTTGTAATTCTTTCCGTCTACAGTTTCTGTTGTGTCGTGGCGCGTTGCGTTTACGGCAGAATAGTTTCCGTTTACAGCATTTGCGTTGTAGCCGTAGAACTTACCGCCATAAATTTGAACAGTACCGCCGCCCACATTCAGACCGTTGCGCGTTTCGCCGAAGAATTCTCCGCCGTATATCCTGAAATCGGCATAGACGTTGCCCGTCCAGATTCCGTCGCCGCCGCTGGATCTGTAACCGCGGAACTCGCCGTCGTATATCACTACGGTAATTTGAGTATCGAGATGAATGTTACCCGACTTGGTTTCTTCCACGACAAGCCCTGCTGCGTAGCCGCGAAGGTAAATGTCCGAAGCTGTGTTTGCTTTCCCGAAAGTAACCTCGGCGTACTGATAAATACTGAACGCCGCCTGACCGGCAACGTTGAATACGCCCCCGCTGATGTTTGCAACGCCCTTATCTGTTCCCGACGTACCCATGACGAACGCACCGCTGCCGCTTATCGCCGACGAAGCATCCTTTGCGCTGCCGAAAGTTCCGCCCGAAATATTTGCCGTTCCGCCGAATACCTTAAGGCAATACGACGCGCCGGGACCGCATATCATCGTATCGTATGTGTCGGCGCCTTTATATATGTCAGCGCCCGTGAAAGTGCCGCCGTACACGTTTACCGTACCGTTTTTAAGCACAATTCCGTCGCCCTGCGCGGAAGAATAAGTTCCGTAGTAAATGTCTATACGACCGCCGTCCACTTTCACCGCTGGTCCGCCCTTCGAGGGCAGTTTGTATCCCCAGTTCTTCGCCGCGCCGCTTATGCTGTAATAATCGCTTGTAAAAATCTGATTGCCCGTAGCTTTAACGCTTAAATCGGACTGCGCGTCTTGCGAGCCGAGAGTAACCTTACCGCCCGAAACATACACGCCGCCTCCTGAAGAATTGATTATTTCTCCTTTCAGCATGCGTACCTCTGTATCGTCTGCTCCGTCTACGCGCACGGCATAGCTTTTTATTTTGAAATCGCGGTATGCGCTGTCTGCCGTCAGTCCGCTATTTTCGCCGTTGCCGTAGGCATCGTTCTCAAGTCCCGTATGGGTAATATTGACAGTGCCGTCCGCTATGAGCGAACCTGCGTTGATATAAATACCGTCGTAGGACACTGTATCCGCGTTGTTGCAGAAAGTATAGCTTGCGTCTATCACTGAAGTTATAGTAGCATCAGAACCTTGGTTAAAGGTGAGTGAACCGCCCGTAATGTAAATTGCGGCTGACTTTGTCGTTTCGAGGACTATTTTTCCGCTTATGCTCGCCGTGTCTTCCGCGGCGTTTCCTCGCATGGCTATGGCGTAGCCTTCAGAATTTATGGTAGTTGTCCCCGCCGAAGATCCCGCGCTCAGGCTGCCGCCCTTTACGTATATGCCGCCGCCCACGCTGTTTTTTATAGTGCCGTAAGCTATGTCTACGCTCGCAGACGCGGCTTGCGTTCCTTCCACCCTGACGGCATAACTCTTTATCATGTCGCTGCCGCCGAAGGTATTGGCTAAGCCGTTATGGTCCACATTGAAAGTACCGGCGGAATTGAGCGAACCGCCCTGAATATACACGCCGTTATAAATGTTTACGCCCGTGTTCGTCTGACCGGAAGAACCTTCGCTGCTGTCTGTCGCCCATGACGTGCCTTCTTCAATAGTACTCGAAATATTGAGCGTGGTATTGTTTCCGACGAGATTGAGCGAACCGCCGTAAATATACAGCGCCGTACCGCGTTCGGCGGTAAGGGAAACGCTGCGCACCTCGTCGCCGAAAGTTACGTTGCCGCCGCCCACGGTAACGCCCAGACCGTTTGAAGTTATCTTTGCCTCATTCGCATAAAAATCTATGTCGCCGCCTATAGCGCTGACTGCCGTACTTGAAAGAGTTTTATCGTTTTGCGGCATTTTTACAAAACAATCGAAGCTGTCTTCCATTTGCTCGCCGCCTATGGCAACGTTGCCGCCGTTGGCATAAATGCCCGTGGAAAGCGAACCGCAGACAGAAATGTCAACGCTGCCCTCGCAGTCGACCGTACCGCTGTCCGCAAATATGCCGTAATTGCTTTTACCTGCCACAGCGCCCTCCGTTCTGCTGACCGAGATGAGCGTTGTGCCTTTACATTCCACCCTGCCGCCATCGGCGTGAATGCCTATGTTGGAACTGCCGCCCGAAGTCGCCGTGCCGCAGTCGCCTATTATTATCTGCGTGCTGCCGTTGCAGGTAACGGTGCCGCCGCCCGAATATATGCCGCGCACATAGCTTACGCTGTTATCCGCGTTCGCCAGGGCATATGCCGCAGCGGACAAAAATTCAAAGTCGGCGTTGTTGACCTGAACGCCCGCTCCTTCATCGGCATATATTCCGTTAATGCCGTCGCCGTAAATGGTGAAACCTACCGTGGACGAACTGCCCAGCGTCAGCGAACCGCCGCTCATGTATATAACCGAATTATTCGCGTCGAAATCCGAAGCGGCAAACTCACTTGCGTTTTTTACGAACTGCCCGCCCGAAACGAGCACTCTGCCTTCCTCGACGCTTATCGTATTTCCCTTTTCGGAACTGAACATGCCGTTGCTTACGCGCAGATATTCCTTCTGTTCGTCCCTGCCGTTATAGTTGCAGTTTATGCAAACTCCGTCATCGAAAGCGTAAAAATCTCCGCTTTCCACCGACATATATCCGCCCGTAGCGTTTACGCAATAAGTAGAGCCTACGCCGAAATACGACTGATAATTTCCTCCGCGCACATACAGATTTCCGCTCTGCATGCTTATCGCCGAATAGCTTTTGCCCGTTTCTGTCGCGCTGCCCTTAACGTTGCCGTAAACGTAAATAGTAACCTTGACGTTCTGGTCGCTTTCGCTCTGCGAATTTGCGTTATAAGCGTAATTTCCGTCCGAAAGGCGTGTGAGGTAATAACTGTATAAATAATCCGCGCTGCCTTCGGTCGTTATAGACGAATTCTGCACGGTCTTGTCATCGAGAGTGAAATAAAGGTAAGTATCTTCCCCGACATAAGCGTTGTTGCCGTAACCTGCGTAAAAATACATGTTGCCGTTGACGCTTTTATGCGCGGTTTCGCCCTGACCTTCAAAGCTGACGCCCGGCACTATGACGGGCATATCCGCAGAAATTTTGCCTCCGTCCGAGCTGTCCATGGACACGCTGACGTCCCCGACAATTTGCGCGCCGTAAGGCGTAGACCACGAGTTGCCGGAAAAAGCCGCATATTCGCTCAGACTTGCGCCCTCGCCGTTTCTCGGACCGCTTTCAAAAAGTCCCGCCGACACGGTGAGCGTGCCGCCGCTGACCTGAAGAACGCCGCCTACGGGATTGTAGAAACTGCCGCCTCCCTCTTCGGAGGTATCGATTATGGTAAGGCGCACGCCGCTCGCGAGATTTAAAAGGGGCTGTTTGTTGTTTCGCTGAATTTCGTGGCCGTTGAGGTCTATTACGAGGTCGGAATGTATATCGTTAACCCCGCCTGAAATTATGAGGGGATTATCCATTTCGTCGGCGATGATGATATTGCCGTAACCGTTTTCTATCGCCGCAAAAAATTCCTCTACGGATGAAATTTCAACCTGATTGGAAACTACATATTCAACGTCGCCGCCGTAGCTGCCTTCGGGACTGTATTCCCCCGAATACCTGCCGAAAGTTACCGTAGCCGTGAGCATTGTAGCCATTACGAGCGCGGCGAGAACGTAAATGAGAATAACTCTGATTTTACCTTTCATATCCCCCCCTTAAGACGCCTGCTCAAACAGCGCGGAGTAGCGCACGTCGTAGCTCTTCGCGAGGGCTTCGTATATGCCGAAAGACGTAACGCTTCCGTCGCTTTCCTTGCGGGAAAGCGGATTGACGTACAGCGATGAAATGACTATTTCCCTCGCACCGTTCTGATTGTCGCACATACCCGTCTGCGCGCCGAAAGAAAACTCTTCCGCCTCCGACGGATTGTAAGTTACATATTGTTTGCCGCCGAAAATAATGGCGTGGACATAGCTCGCCGCAGACGCCTCTTCGATGGGCGCGATGTGCTGCAGCGACACGGTAAAACCGCCGCTGAAATCGTATGCGCACGTAACGCGCACGTTAGTGCTTCCCGAGCCGTCGGCGTACTGCGGCGTCTGCTCGAAGTGATACCCTAAAACTTTCGCGCCGTTGTAGTAATAAGCCTCGCTTTGAGATTTCGGCGGAGAAGTTATCCATTTATCGTTTGTCTGGTCCCAGCTTGCGGACATCTCGTCGGAAATAATTCTGTCCGTGAGCGTCATGTAAAGAATATATTCCCGGCTCTGCCTGCCTTCCGCCGCAGTGAATTTCATGGACGGAAGAGCGAAGTCTATCGTATAGTAATCCACTTCCTTTTCAAGGTCTATGAACAGCTGAGCGGAGTAATCTTCCTCGCTCTTGCCGCGATGATAGCCTATGCAATATCGCGAAACGAGGCTCTGAGCGGTAATCGTCACAGCTACGCCCGAACCGCCCGAGTTTTCGGCTTTGAGTACCCTTTCGCCCGAACCGCCGAGCGTACCCTGCACCGTGAGATTTTCCTCTTCGCCGTTCTTGCCTTCGCCGCTGTCGTAATAGTCCTTGAAATTGCCCGTATAAACGCTCTCGGAATTATAATTTTTATAGCTTCCGCCCTCATATATCAGTTCGCCGAGAACGACTTCGGGAGTGTATGAAATGATGTTCCCGTCCGCGCCCGTTTCGGCTATCTGAAAAGCCATTTTGTCTGCAATTTCTGCAGGCATGTAAACGCGCAGACTGCCGTCCACGTCCACCTCGCTCACTCTGCCCTCGGTGTAATTTCTCAGCGTGAAGCGCATGGTGCGCGGCGTGCTTGCCGCGCCTGTTCCGTCGCTTTCCGTAAGCCAATAGCTTACGTTCGGTATGGATGTCGTGGAAATGTCGTCTATAGTGTACGAACAGCCGTATGCGGCGAGCGAAGAGCTTAAATTTGCAGAATTCGCGCTTTTATAGCGCGCGAAAGTAACGCCTGTAAACAAAACGCTTACGGCGAGAAGACAAAAAAGATATGCAATTAACGGATATTTTTTAATCTTCATCTTTATTTTTATCAGCTTTCTTTTCCGCCAATGAGGCTATAAGTCCCGTAACGATCCACAGCGCCGCGCCGACGGCGATTATCGTAATTATTCCGACGGGCGTGCGGACGAACCCGACGAAATTGCCCGCGCCTCCCAGCACGGCTACGACTTTGCCTTTTACCGCCGAATGAACGACTGGTTCAAAGTCCGCAGCGTCGTTTGCGTCCCCCTTGGTTATGTAACCGTAGGGCGAAACCTCAATTATTCTGTGCGTAACGAACTCGTTGCCGCTCCTGAACATGATTATATCGCCCTCGGCATAGTTATCCTGCGCGCGAACTATAACGAGGTCGCCCTTTTTTATGTCGTCCCCGTCGCCGTCGTCCATGCTCCACGAAGCCACAGTCGCGCTCGTATAGCCGAAAATGGACGGAGCTTCGTCGCCGAACGCATACCTTGCCACGATAACATAGATATTGTAAGACAACAGCAACAGACACACGATTACTATAATGGTGCGCAGCGCCGCTTTAATCGCCTTAATCACCTTGCCACACCTGCGCAGTAAAAGTTATATCCAATCTGTAAGTCGCCCCGTTCTGTCCCGCGGCGGTATCCGTTTTATCGTCGTCCCGCCATTCCCAATTAAGCACGAAAACAGTTTCGGAAAGGGGCTGAATTGTAAGATTGCGCACACCGACCTGCTCTGCCGAAACCTTTTCTTCGGACCCGCTGAGCACGGCGCCGTCGCGGCTGAGCGAATAAGCAATGTCTATTCCGTAATCGTTTTCGCAAGAGAACGAAATAGAAAATTCGATGACATTCTCGTTTTCGTTGCGCACGGTAAAAGCATAACTTCCGCTCATTCCAGGAGCTATTTTCTGCGTGCCGAAAAGGTCGTTGTAAAATACGCTGAGGTTGTGATTTCCGTCGAGATTTTCACCCGCCGCGTCCGCCACGAACATGACGGGAGCATAGTCGGGATAAATTACGCTTCCCGAACTTTTCATAAAATACGCCCCGAGGCAGACCGAAAACGCAATTATCGCCGCGGCCGCAAGAGCTATGAGTGCGCATAAAAGCGCGGGAAAGCGCTTTATCGTCGCGACATACCTTCCCTCGTTGTCGAAGATGTTATCGTTTTCGTCGAGGACGGCTACCTTTATGCCCCCTTCTTCAAGCAGGACGGCGCCGTCTTTTAAGGCAAAGCGACCTATTTCGCCGCCGTCTTCGCCATACCATACGCCCGAACGCACTTTGCCTGTTTTCTTTCCGTCGCCGACGCAGACCGTCGCTACGACGGGAACGCGCGCGCCGCGCTTCGGCTTAACTTCGTTTTTGTTTTCGCAAGTCTTTTCGCCATCGGCTTTTTGCCCGTTCAAGTCGGCTTTTTTATCCCTTTCGGCAATCTTTTCCCCGTCAGTTTTTCCGACGGATGACTTTTTTGACTTTAAAGTTTCATCCGACACGGCGCGGGGAGCAGTTTGCTCGCCCTGCGCTCTTCCGTCCGTCTTTCGGACGTTTTCTGCGCCCGATGCAGACTTATCCCCGTACGCGTTGCGGTCGGGAGTTTTGTCTTTTAATTTTTTATCTTTTTTATCAGAACGCATAAAAAATTCCTTGTCAAATGTCCGCAGTCTGCCTCAATTTAAGCCCGAGCTGCGCATTTTGGATGTTTTTTCGGCATAAAATGCCGCTTTTTTTCGATTTTTTACCGAGGCAAAAATCCGCCCCGTATATAAGCGGGGCGGAATTCTTCGGGAAATTATCTTAGAAACGGGTTGAATGCTCCCCGCTTGCGGAGCTCTATTGTCAGGCAGTAGGCGATTCGGATGCCTGAACTGCCTTATATGTTATGCCTGAACTGCCTTATATGTTATTGTATAAGCTATCTTGCCTATATTTTCGCCTATCCAGGTGTCCCTCGCGTCGGCGTCTGCGCCATAGACAGTTTCATCGTCCGAAGTCCATGTAACTACGGCATATACCGTAAGCTCGCCTTCGGGTATAAGCTTAGTCGAAGCGAGCGCATTTGCGCCTGCGGCATCAGAGAAAAATTCTATAGAGAATATTCCGCCGAGCTGTTCTTCTGTATAAGCCTTTCCGCTGAAATCAAACGGCGTTCCATCTTCGGTCAGGAAGAAATTTTCAGCCTCGACCGCCTCGACGGTAACGGTGGCGTCGACTTCGCTGTTATTGGTTATAGTTGCAACCAGCGTAGGCGCGGTAGAATGAGTTCTGACCTCGGAGGCATATTCTGTCATCAATGGCGACAAATCGGCAAACACGACATCCGTAGAGCCGGACGAAGGTCCTGCAACGTCGATTGACCACTTGGCAACGCCGACCGTGGCAGAACCGCCGTATGAACTTGTGTAGCGAGCGAAAGTAACGCCTACCACGCAGCAGCTTACCAAAGTGATAGCCACGAGAACGGCTATCAAGCCAGAGAGTATCCTTCTCTTCTTTTCCATAATAATCTCCTTTATCTCTTTATATTTCCCCGACCTTAAGATCGGATGAGTTCGCATTATTATCTTCTTCGCCCTGTCCGACGGCGTCTTCCGTCCCGTCAGACGAAGCGTTGCCGACATCGTTTGCTTCGGCAGAGTTTTCGCCGCCATTCAATGCGCCGTCCGCGCTGACTTCGCCGCTCTCGCCTATGATTGCGCGCAGGCGAGCGATTTCTTCGTCCTTTTCTCGCAGCGCTTTATCCGACTGTTCCTCCTGCCTTGCCTTGCGGTTGAACAAAAATATCCTCGCCGCGTCGAGAGCTATGAATGCTATTACGGGCATGCCGACGAAAACGATAATGCCCGCGGGCGTCTGCAAAAAGAGGGCGAAATCGCCAAGTCCCGCTGCGCTGCCCGTGCATATTCCTATCACCTGCGATATTGCTATTTCGCCGTCGGCGGCGTTGTTGGCGTCGCCCTGCGTTACGAGGGACAAAACTTCATTATTTTCGCCGCGGTTTACGGCGACTATTCTGTGAGTTACAAAGATGTTTTCTTCCGCCCTGAATGTAACTATGTCGCCCGCTTCAAGCTCGTTTTTCTGCTCGTCGGACAGAATTCTTACAAATATAAGAGAGCCTGCGGCAAAGCCGTCCTCCCTGTCGCCGTCCATCGAACCCGTAGTAACCGCGAGGGGCGCTATGCCGAAAATATCGGGCGGAACGTCTTTATTTACGCTGCCCTTTATTATGAGAGTGAGGTTGATTGCGAGCAAAGGCAAAAAAATAACCGCTATTACGCACGCGATTATTATTGTTATAAGATTTTTTTTGCTTGTTTTTTTCATTAACACCTTTCCTCGCTCTCGTAAGGCGCCGCTCATATTCTATGCACGAAAACACAATTATGACACGCGCGCAATCTGTCCAATCTTCGCCAGCAAGCGCACAAAATAATTTACGCGCAAAAGATTTGCTCAATTACCTCAAAGGAAAAAATCCCCCCTGCAAATTTTTGCAAGGGGTATTTTGCTTAGCACGTACGCGGAATTTAACATATTTGTATAAATTATCACGCATAGTTTATTAATACATTGGCATGCCCTTGCAATAAATCATTTTTGCTTACGAATATTACAAATTTAACTACACATGTATATTTTGACTATATTGTACAACCGTTTTTTTGAACTGTCAAGAGTAAAATGATAAAATCGATAAAAAAATATCGAAAAAATTAAAAGTCTATTGCAACAAACAAAAAACTGTCTATAAAAACTATCGAAACCATTTTCCGCCGACGATGAACAGCAGCTCAAAACGGAGAATTCTTTAGCGCTTTTCCACAAGGAAAGCATTAACAAATATAAGGCGCAAAACGCGATTGGCGCGGCAATATGTGCCGTTCAACCGCAAAAAAGCCCCCGCGCGGAAAAACCGTGCGGGGGCAGAATTTATCAAAAGGAATTGGCTTTTAAATAAAGCGAAAAAAGTTAGCCGAGTTCAAAATTACAAGTCAGACCGATTGCAAATGAAATTTAAAATCAGATAAAAATTATCATTACACCCACCAGCAGACCGACGAGCATGGCGAACGCGGGGGCTTTGGAACGCCAGATGAGTATGCTTTCGGGCAACAGCTCGCCGAAAACGACGTAGAGCATCGCGCCGCTCGCAAAACTGAGCGAAAGGCTGAGGCTTATAGGACCTATCGCGCCCAGACCGTAACCTATCATTGCGCCGATTATCGTGGGCGCGCCCGTGAGCGCGGTAAGAGCGGTAGCTCTCGTTCTGCTCATTCCGCCCGCAACGAGGGGAACGGAAACGCTCATGCCCTCGGGTATGTTATGCAGACCTATTACTATTGCAAGCGCAAGACCGCCCGTAAGAGCAAGTCCGCCTTGCGGTTCCTGAACGTAAGAAGCGCCTATGACCATGCCTTCGGGCAGGTTGTGCAGCGCTATCGCAAAAGCCATAACTATGCCGCCTATGAAAAGTCCGCCGCGCTTATTGCTCTTTTTATGTACCTCGTAATGGTCGCTGTGAATAAGCTCGGAAAGCTGGTCGGCAGTTTTGGGATGGTCCTTGTCTATGTGCGGCACTTCGTGGTTGGTTGCCTTGTCTATCCAGAAGTTTAAAAGATACACGACGCCGTATCCCACTATTACCATGCCTATAACCATAAAGGTATTCCACACCGCCCCGCCGTTCTGCGTGAGCGCGTCCAAAAGGAGATCGAGGCAGACTACGGCAAGCATAACTCCGCCCGCAAAACTCAACAACAGACTGACGGCTTTTTCCGAATTTCTGTTGCACAGCGAACCGATAAGTCCGCCCAGCCCCGTGCCGCCTACGCCCGCTATCGCGGTTATCACCACTATCAACGCAAATGTACTCAATTTTTCATCTCCGAAAGACAATTAACTACAGCTAACTTATTATATTAAAATACTAACAGAGAGCGACTTTTCTGTCAAGCGAATGATATTTATTGCATTTTTTTTACAAACAGAAAACAGCTTGCTATAAATGTTAAAAATTATATAATTTGCGGCGACGCGGCTTGATTTAAGGGGCAAAAGTGTTGCGGTCGCAAATAAAAATGCCGCACCGGGCGGCAAAATGCGGGCAATCTTCCGCGCATGAAATCGCGCGAGAAAAATAATTGAATTTTATTGAAAATTATGCGCTGTTTTGCTTTGCCAAAACGCCGCGCGGTGCTATGATATTGTAGATTTTTTTATAAAAGCGGTGCAACCATGCTTGAAATTTACATCAAAACAATTCTCGCAATAACAGTGCTTCTGGCATTCATAGTGCCGGGGTACATTTTAAGAAAACTCGGCGTCATTGAAAAGAGCGGAAAAAAGGCGCTGAGCAGCATTCTTCTTTACGTCTGCCAACCTGCGCTGATTATAGCTTCTTTCTGCGTTTTTTCGGACGAAGATTTTGCCGAAATTCAGACGATAGGCTATCTTCCCATACTCAAAAACTTTTTTGTTGCGGCAATTTTGTCGCTCGCCGCAATGCTGATTGTTTTTGCCTGCGGAAAACTGCTGTTCATAAAATATCCCGACAGAAACAAAGCCGACATATTCACCTACGCGTCCATTTTTTCCAACTGCGGTTTTCTCGGCGTGCCGTTCATTGAAATTCTGACCGACGGCAGCGTTCTCGCCGTGATGTACCTGATGATTTTCAATGTGGTATTCAACATTCTAATCTGGACGCTGGGCGTATGGCTTATTACGGGCGATAAAAAGAACATAAGCATAAAAAAGATACTTTTAAACCCCTTGATTCTCTCCACGCCCGTCGCGCTGCTGCTGTTTTTCGTGCCGCAGATAAACTTTTTTATGTTTGAACCGCTCAAAGATTTGCAGCTCTTCCCCTCCTACCTTTCCACTATGACTGCACCTCTTTCTATGATAATCGTGGGAATTTCCATGGCTGACATTCCCATAAAAAACCTCTTCAACGACGCGGGAATTTACCTGACGGGATTGCTTCGCCTAATCGTAGCGCCCGTGATAACGCTCGGTCTGGCAATGGCTGCGCAGTTTGCATTTTCGGGCATGCTTTCGCCCACGCCGCAAAGCGACTACATCTTTCTCGCGCCCGTCATAGCAATGGCAATGTCGCCCGCGGCGACAATAGTCGCGATGAGCGAACAGTACGGCAAGGACACTTCCTGCGCAACCGCGGCTTTCGTCGCAAACACGCTTTTTTCTGTAATTACGCTGCCGCTCATCATGTCGCTGGCGCTGTATTTATGGGGGCTTGTTTTTTAATAGAGCGCAACATATGCGACATGCAATAGCAAATTTACCCTAAACAAAAGCCCCGCCGACCGCTGTCCGCGGTCGGCGGGGCTTTTGGTATGGCTTTTGTTTAACCGACACGAATTTGTTGCATTTAAAAAGTTTGATATTTCCGCCCCCCTGTTAAAGCGGCCTTATTGCACTTGACATTCGTATTTAATTAATATAGAATTAATTTGCAACAGAAATGTTGCAAAAAAGCAAGTAACGCAAGTTTGGCAGGTTCTCAACCTGCGGGCTTACTTGCTTTTTTCTTTTTGGGCATTGAAGCGCGAATATTTTTGCCTTTCACTTATTTTTTCTGATTGCGCCGAGCCGAAAATATTTCGCCGTTCTGAACATACCGCTTATGCAGTTGACATTATTTTTAATTTATAATACAATGTTGTTACCTTAATAATTAAGGACTTCGCCTTTTCGGCGTTGCATGACTGAAATGTCATGTTCAGGCATACGGGCTTTTGCCCGTATATTTTTTTGCCCTGCGGTTGAATTAGCTCTATTAAATTTACAAATGACGTTGTATTTTTCAGTAGGCTGTTATATAATAATATTGCCAATAAGGCAGATACGCCTCTGCAGAGCGTGTCAACCCGCGTCAGCCGAAAGGGGGCGCGGCTTTTATTTTTTGAAATAAGCATGACATTTTGCATTAAAAACTTATGTATCTTTTTGCCCCTTGTCTTGCCTTTTGTTCAATCGCCACGAGCAGTCTTTTTTAAAATCGGGCTTACCCTCTGCAGAATTTAATATGTTTGATTTATCTGTTGAAATTTGCCGGAGAGAGCTGTTGTTATCATATTGCTGCATGATTATATTTGACTTTTAAAACAGCAACAACTATACTTATATTATTAAGTAACGATTGACTTTATTGCCAACATATAAGCGGTTAACTCCGCTTAGTGATGTTACTTCATAATCAGGTATCAGTAAAGCCGATACACCTGCCGACATAATTGCGGCATTGCCCCGAGTGGTTTAACCTCGGGGTTTTTATTATTTAATAACATCTTGTCCCGCCAGACTTGATATTGATCTGAAGGTTTAACCTGATCGCTCTATCCGCAATTTTTAGCTGCTTAAATCATATTTTCAGCGTTGCAAAACCAGACATCAGACCGTATGCAATTACTTTATATTCTCTCGATTTAAGCAGAATTTTTGCAAGAATTTTCTTGGCTTTAATTATCCTCTCAAAGCGTCCCGAACGCAGGCTGTTATGCCCAGATATAGTTTTTCCGTTCTTTATCGCGCTTTAAAGGCTTAAACGCCTTTTATTTCCCGCCGATTTCTTTGTTAAACCGCTCTTCTCATCCTACTTTTTTAACTATTTGTTTAAAATACTTCACCCCGATTGACTTTTTTATCAAATTTACATATAATATATTTGCAACAGAAATGTTGCATATGGAAGCGTTGCAACTTTGCTTGGCGGGGCTTAATCCGCATGGCGCGCTTCCTTTTTTATTTTAATTTAATTGTTTGTTGCGGTATGCGTTTATTTTTTGTTATGCAGTTCAAATTAATTTGACTTTTTGATTTTAAACATATTTTCCATTTATTGACTTTTTAAGCAGAAGCGTATAAAATAATTATCAGGCAAGCAAATTATTGCTTGCGCCTGCGGTTGATAATTTCCCGCATTGCCCCGACTGGCGAATGTCGGGGATTTTTTATTTTATTATGAAAAATTAATATCTTACACTGACTTTCCGAGCTTGTTTTTTAATAATACAGCGCTTTATTTAATCCGCTGAATATAGCGCTGCGCAAGCACATGTTTGGGTTATTTTTCAAATTTTTGATTTTCATTAATGAGCTTGCCTTATCATTTTCAATTTCAATGTAATGTTTGTAAAATATTGCCTTATCGATATCCAGCAGGCGTGTTCTTGCTTTTAAACACTTACCCATATAACGGCATAAAAAAAGCGCTTTCCAAGGTTTTCAAAGCACTGAACTTAACTGATATATCAATAACCCACAGTTGCAGGCATACCTATGCTTCCATGCTTTATGCGGCGGACGTTTCGGAAAAATCATACAAAAGCAACTCGGACACGCTTCCATTTCCACAAGCGAAAATATTTATACAGACATTCTGATGAACCGCGACAGTCCCATACTTGATTAAGAAAAAGAGCTTAAAAGTACGCTTATTAGTACGCTACTTTTGACCTGAATTACAACCAACGATTAAAAGCGGACACAAAAAAAGCCCGATTTTCAGGCATTTTCGCTTAAAAATCGGGCTTTTTGGTGCACCTTCAGGGACTCGAACCCTGGGCCCACTGATTAAGAGTCAGTTGCTCTACCAACTGAGCTAAAGGTGCATCTGTATATTTTTACACTTGTGTGCTAATGGCGTGGTGATCCATCCGAGATTCGAACCCGGGACACCGTGATTAAAAGTCACGTGCTCTGCCGACTGAGCTAATGGACCAAAAATAATTTTGGCTGGGGTGGCAGGATTTGAACCTACGAATGCGGGAATCAAAATCCCGTGCCTTACCGCTTGGCGACACCCCAATAAGTTACGCGTGGGGGCGCTTTTTATTTGTGGGGCGGGCGACAAGTTTCGAACTTGCTACCTCCAGAGCCACAATCTGGCGCTCTACCGATTGAGCTACGCCCGCCATAAGTAGTTTGTGGTGCGCCTGGAGAGATTCGAACCCCCGACACACGGCTTAGAAGGCCGTTGCTCTATCCTACTGAGCTACAGGCGCATATTGTTAAGCATTGCGCCGCGAGCCTTATTTTACTGGAGCGGGTGATGGGAATCGAACCCACGCAACCAGCTTGGAAGGCTAGTGTTCTACCATTGAACTACACCCGCATTCGTCCGCTTCGGTTACAAACGCACGAGGGAAGTACTTTCGCACAACTCAATGCTAAACGATTATATCAAATACCATTTTTTATGTCAACTTATTTTTAAAAATAATTTTACAATATTTACATAGAAAATTATTTTCTTTCTGCGAGAAATTCGCACACCGTGTGCGCCGCGATATTTCCCTCTCCAACCGCCTTGGCATACTGATAAGGTTTGCCCGTGCAATCGCCCGCGGCAAACACTCCGTTTATGTTCGTGCGCATTTGTCTGTCCGTAAGAACGTGTCCGCCCTCGCTCTTAAGTCCCGGCACCAAAGCAGACGGAGCCATGGAGCTTTTAAGCATGAAAATGCCGTCCACATCTATAGCCGAATTGCGGAAAACGAGGCGCTCGACGCGCATTTTTCCTTCGATTGCCTGCGGCATATCCTTGATATAATGCACATTTTCGCCCTTAAGCTCCGCATCCTTATATAAAGGCACGAAATACACCTCCGAAGCGAGCGAAGCGAGATATTCCGCCTCCTCTTCCATGCTCTTAGACGTGCAGACGACGGCAATTTTTTTGCCTTTATAGAGCATGCCGTCGCAAGTTGCGCAATAGCTGACGCCCCTGCCGAGGTATTCCAGTTCGCCGGCTACGGGCTTTACCGCCTCCACGCCCGTGGCGAGTATGACGCTCTTAGCCTCATACGACTGCTGTCCGCATAGCACGCCTATATGTCCGCCCATGTCGTAAACGCCCGTAACCTGCGCGGGCGTAATTTCTATGCCCGCCGCCTTGAGCTGCGACGAAAACGCTTCTTTAAGCTGCGCTCCGCTGACTTCGCAAAGCCCCGGATAGTTACTTATTTTTTCTGCCGCGTTGATTTTTGAAGAAAGTTCGGGATTGCCCAGAAAAAGAAAATTTTTGCCCCTCGCCCTGAGCGTGAGCGCCGCAGAAACGCCCGCAGCGCCCGTCCCTATTATTATGCAATCGTACATTGTTGCTCTCCTTAAATTTTAATTCTGCCTTGCGGCATTTACAGCCGAACGCCAGCCTTTAAGCCTTGCCGCCCTGTCGTTTTCAGACATATCGGGAGAAAAAGCGCGCTCGACGCCGTTCATTTTTTCAAGCTCTTCCTCTCCGCTCCACATTCCGCAGCCTAAACCTGCAAGATATGCTACGCCCAGCCCCGTAGTTTCGATAATCCGCGGGCGAAGCACGCGGCAATCGAGTATATCCGACTGAAACTGCATTAAAAAATTATTTGCAGCCGCGCCGCCGTCCACGCGCATTTCGCTTATTTTAACGCCGACGTCGCGCTGCATGGCGCGCACTATGTCGCTTACCTGATATGCTATACCTTCGAGCGCGGCGCGCACTAAATGCTCGCGCCTGGTGCCGCGCGTTATGCCAACTACCGCTCCCCTCGCCGAAGCGTCCCAGTAGGGCGCGCCCAGCCCCGTAAATGCCGGTACCATATAGACGCCCTCGGAAGATGACACCTTATTTGCGCACTCCTCGCTTTCCGCCGCGGACGAAATAAGTTTCATTTCGTCCCTCAGCCACTGAACCGCCGCTCCTCCGACGAAGACCGAGCCTTCCAGCACGTAAGGGGGCTTATCGCCCGTACCTGCGCCGAGCGAAGTGATTAGTCCGTTTTTACTCTCGGCAGGTTCGTCGCCCGCATTCATCAAAAGAAAGCAACCCGTGCCGTAAGTCGTCTTTATCTGTCCTTTATGCGTGCATAGATGTCCGAAAAGCGAAGCCTGCTGATCGCCGGCGACGGCGCGGATTTCTATCTCTCTGCCCAAAAGGCGGCTGTCGGTTACCCCGAACAGACTGCCAGAAGGCTGCACCTTGGGAAGCATGGAGCGCGGTATGCCGAAGAGTTTTAAAAGGTCTTCGTCCCACTCGAGAGTATGTATATTGAAAAGCATTGTGCGGGCGGCGTTTGTATAGTCAGTGGCAAACACCCTGCCGCGCGTGAGCGAATATAAAAGGTAAGTATCCACCGTTCCGAAGCGCAGCTCGCCCCTTTCTGCGCGGGCGCGCGCACCAGAAACGTTATCGAGTATCCATTTTATTTTTGTAGCCGAAAAATATGCGTCGGCAACCAGTCCCGTCTTTTTATAGATAAAGTCTTCCAGCCCCTCTTTTCTGAGCCGCTCGCACATATCCGCCGTTCTTCTGCATTGCCATACGATGGCGTTATACACGGGTTTACCCGTCTTGGCGTCCCAGACGAGAGTGGTTTCGCGCTGATTGGTTATACCTATCGCCTCGACGTCGGAGATGTCCGCTCCCGCCCTGACGAGAGCTTCTGCAACAACGCCGACCTGCGTGCCGAGAATGTCCTTAGGATCGTGTTCCACCCAGCCAGCACGGGGATAAATCTGTCTGAATTCCTGATATGCCTTGCCCGCGACTTTACCCTGTTCGTCAAAGAGTATTGCGCGGGAGCTTGTCGTACCCTGGTCGAGCGCGAGAATGTATTTCATTTTTTCCCTTCCTTTGAACTTATGTTATTATTATAAACTATTGCCGCAAATAATTCAACACCCGCCGTCAAAAAATATTCGCTGCGGCGCATAACAAATAAAAACACAGCGCGGCGCGCGGGCTTACCCGCGCGCCGCAAAATTTAAAAAACACGACGCTTCCATTTAAAAAGCAAAAAAAACGGCGCGCAGGCAAGCCTGCGCGCCGCAAAAAATACTTTTTTTTAGGTGAGAATGAAGGTAGCAAGGAACAATACGCCGATAACCCATGTAGGTATGGAAACTTCCTTGATCTTGCCCGTGCAAACGCTGACGATGATGTAAACGATGATACCGATACCGATACCTTTGGAGATAGAGTAACCGAGTACCATTACGATGAGCGTAAGGAATGCGACGATTGCTTCTGCAGCGTCCGTCCAGTCGATCTTGGTAACGGAAGTCATCATGAGAACGCCTACCCAGATGAGAGCGGTTGCCGTAGCGCACTGAGGAATGAGCTGAGCTATGGGCGAAAGGAACATTGCTATGATGAAGCAGATGCCCGTAACGAGAGCGGTGAAGCCCGTCTTGCCGCCTGCAGCGACACCCGAGGAGCTTTCGACGAAGGTCGTAACCGTAGAAGTACCTGCGATTGCGCCCGTGCAGGTTGCGATTGCGTCGGAGAGCATCATCTTGTTCATGTTGATGGGCGTGCCGTTTTCATCGAGAAGGTTGCCCTTGGAGCATGCGCCGTAGAGAGTGCCGATGGTATCGAACATGTCTATCATGCAGAGCGAAAGAGCCGTGGTGATGATGAGGACTACAAGCGTACCTGCATTGTTGCCTGCAGTGCCGAGATAAGCGGAGAAATCAAAACCTTCGTAGAACACGACGCCTACAGAATCCTTACCCCATGCAGCGAATGCGTTGAAGGGATTGGAAAGGGAAATGCCTTCGAAGAGCGCAACGCAAGTTTCATCCTTCCAAGCGCAGCCGAGACCGCAGAGAGCATAGTAAAGAACTGCAGAACCGAGGATACCCCAGAGGATTGCGCCCTTGACGTTCTTCTTGTTCATGATTGCGATTGCTATAACGCCGACGATTGCTACCAAAGGCGCTATCATGCCGCCGTAGCTGTTTGCGTCGCTCAAAACATTGAACGAAACAAATTCTACGAGAGTAGATTCATCATAGACAATGATCTTGGCATTCTGCATGCCGATGAATGCGATGAAGAGACCGATACCTACAGGAATTGCGTGGCGAACGCCTGCGGGGATGGCTTCAAAAATCTTCTGTCTGAGACCTGTTGTAGTGAGCACAAGGAAGATTACGCCGTCGAGCAGGGTGAATACCATGCAGTTTGCATAAGTAAGTCCCGTGCCGCCGAGTACGAGAGTATAAACGATAAATGCGTTTACGCCCATGCCCGAAGCCTGTGCGAGGGGCATTTTTGCAAGGAACGCCATGAGCATGGTACCTACGATTGCGCCGATTGCCGTTGCAATGTAAGCCGCGCCGTAAGGATCTTCACCGCCGATTACCAGCTCAAACATGCCTGCGTTTACCATAAGGATGTAAACCATCGCCATGAAGGTCGTAAGACCTGCGACGATTTCCGTGCGGAAGTTGGAGCCGCTCTTTCTGATGCCGAAGAAATTATCTACCTTGCCAAAGAAACCCTTGGGAGCCTGTTCTTCGGAAACGACCTCTTCCTGCTGTGTCTGTTCAGACATAAAAGAAACCTCCAAAAAATTTTTTCATGAGTTTTATCGCAGGAAAGTTTTCACACAGCTTTCACGCGACAGAACAATATTAGCACACGCCCGTAAAAAAAGCAAACCGTTGCGGCGCATAATTGGCATTTTAACGACAAAAAAGGCGGAAAAAGATAAACTTTTCCGCCCGTGCAGGGCGGCGGCAACGCCGCCCCGATTTATATATGATAATTTAAACAAAATTATTTTATAAGCCCCGTGCGCATTGCGTTGAGTATAGCAAGCAGCATGACGCCCACGTCGCCGAATATGGCAATGATGAGCGGGAACGAGGGAAGCGCGACGCCCAGAACCATTATGGCGAGCTTTAAAGCGAGCGAGCCGACTATATTCTGGAAAACTATGCGGCGCGTACCCTTTGCAATTCTCTTCGCCTTGGGAAGAAGGGCGAGGTTGTCAGAAACCAGCACTATATCGCTCGCCTCTATAGCCGCGTCCGAACCGACTTTGCCCATAGACACGGCGCAGTCGGCAACCGTCATGACGGGCGCGTCGTTTATGCCGTCGCCGACATAAATGAGCTTGCCGCGCGACTTGAGTTCTTCCGCCGCCTCCAGTTTTTGGTCGGGCAGAAGCGCCGCCCTGCACTCGTCCAGACCAACCTCTTCCGCCACCGCGCGAGCGCGCCGCTCTCCGTCGCCCGTAAGCATTACGCAGGATGTTACCCCCTGACACTTAAGTTCTTCAAGCGCCTCTTTTGCACCATCTTTAATCTTGTCGTCCACCTCTATCACGCCGACGAACCGACCGTCGAGCGCGACATATATAACTGTGGAAACGCTGTCCGCAGGCGCAAATTTTACGCCGTTTTCTTCCATCATAATTCTGTTGCCGCACAGCAGAACTTTGCCGTCCGCAAGGCACTTTACGCCCCTGCCCGCAACCTCTTCGGCATTATTAATTGCTATGTCGCAGGGTATATCTGAAAACGCCGCGGCAATCGGGTGGGAAGAATATCTCTCTGCCGCCGCGGCAAGCTTTAACGCCTCGGGCGAAGAAGAGCTTTTTACGGCAAACACGCCCTCCGTCAAAGTGCCCGTTTTATCGAACGCCGCAACCGAAGAAAGCGCGAGTTCGTCGAGGCAGGTAGAGCCCTTTGCGAGTATGCCGAAACGCGCCATTCTGCCTATTCCGCCGAAGTAGGAAAGCGGCACGGAAATTACCAGCGCGCACGGGCAGGAAATAACCAGAAACGACAGCGAGCGATATATCCATTCGCGGTAGGTTTCCCATACGAAAGCGCTTTGAACGGCACATATTACCGTGGGAACGAGAGTTGCGACGAGCAAAGCCGCGATTACGACGACGGGCGTATAGTAGCGCGCGAACCTGGTTATAAACTTTTCGGGCTTTGCCTTTTTCGCAGTGGAATTTTCTACGAGTTCCAAAATTTTGGCAACCGCGGAATTGCTGTAACTGCGCACCACGCGCGCCTTAATTACTTTGGAAATATTGATTGCGCCCGATAAAATTTCGGCGCCTTCGCCCGCCTCCGCGGGAATGGCTTCGCCGTTTAACGACTTCATGTCGAGCGCCGTCTGCCCCTCCGTAACCACGCAGTCGACGGGAACTTTTTCGCCCGCTTTGATGAGAATTTCATCGCCTACTGCAAGCTCTTCGGGGGATACGACTATTGTGCTTCCGTCCTTTATAAGAGTTGCCGTGTCGCTCTTAAGATCCATTAGGCGGGCAATTGAACGGCGGGACGAGCCGACCGCAATCGATTGCAACAGTTCGCCTATTTGATAGAGCAGCATTACCGCAACGCCTTCCATTATGCCGTCGCCCGTAAAAATTCCGAGTATTACCGCGCCTATCGCCGCGACGGTCATTAAAAAGTTTTCGTCAAAAATTTTACCGCTCAAAATATTGCGCGCAGTGCCGCGCAGAACGGGGAAACCTACGGGTATGAACGCGAGCGCGTACAGTCCGTAAGATACATATGTGGCAACGTCGCCCGAAAGCGCGAGATCGACCGCGAGCGCAGGTATGAAAAACAGCACGGAAAGAGCGACGAGAATTATATCCTTGAGGTGTTCCCTCGCCAGACTTTTTTTCTTTTCCCTGCCGTCGTCAATCTCCACGTCCTCGAAGTGGGTTATAGAATATACCGCCTTTTCGTACGCTTCGGCGCTCTGCGCGCGAAGCACAACGGTCATATTCATGAAGTCTACTGTCGCCTGAACGCCCTCTATCGCGTTGAGTTCTTCTTCAAGCTCCCTGCCGCAGTTGGCGCAGCAAAGATTTTTTATCTTTATCCTTCTGCCGTCCGTCGGAGCGCTGACGCCGCCCGCCGCACAAATGTTATTTTTGCAGTCGCAGACGACTTTTACATCTTCAAAATGATTGCAGCAGTCCTCTACGGCTGAAACAACTTCTTCGGCGCAGTCAAGCACGACTTTCTGCCCGACAAAATCTACAGAAACGCTGTCAACGCCCTTGATTTTTGCAATTTCTTCCTCGAGTTCAGCCGCGCATGCCGCGCAATCGAGACCGGTTATCTTAATTATCTTATTCATCGCAGTCAAGGTGCTCCTTCGCCACCGAAATCATTGTCATAACATGTTCGTCGGACACAGAATAAATTATCTGTTTGCCCAGCCTTCTCGCCTTGATAATTCTGTTGTCCTTGAGCGTCCTGAGCTGGTGCGAAACGGCGCTCTGGTTGCCGCCCACCGCCTGGGTTATGTGCTCTACGCACAGCTCCCCGCAGGAGAGCGCCAAAAGTATCTTAAGCCTTGAAGGTTCGGAAATAGCCTTGAACCTCGCCGCCATCTCGGCAATCTGTCCCTCGTCGGGCATGGCGGAAAGAGCATTTTTCACGCGTTCTTCGTGTTCAATTCTCTCTTCGAAAGTATCCATAAATCTCCTTTTTCCGCGGCTGAACTTCAGCGTATATTCCGCCGTTTACCTATTGCCGCGAACGCCCATTCGTATCCGCACGGCTCTTTCCTCGCTTTAGGCTAATACTATGTTGAGCCGCACGCTCTTACCACGTCTTCGGCTTGAGCGTGGCGCAATCGCGCAGCTCTTACCACGTCTTCGGCTTGAGCGTGGCGCAATCGCACTGCTCTCCCCTCGCCTTTATCTCAAGCTTGGTTTCAGCCATTAAATATGAATGGTTATTCATATGATAATATGTATTTTGCATTTTGTCAAGGGGTAAAATATAAAAAACAATAAAAAAACGCGCGGCAAATTTTGCCGCGCGTCAGCCGAAAGATTTTATGTTGAATAAAGAATGTGTTGCCATACATTATTCAACTGCGTTTCCAATAGTAGTCGCAATAAGTTGATTTAAGATATGTCGCCGCAGTTGCAGGATCCGCAAGATCGCTATCCGAAATACTTGTTTCGCTTGCTGCGTCTGAAGCGGAACACCGCCAGCCGCTTGTATTTTCAAAAATTACGCTTGTCAGCAAGCCACAACCACCGAACGCAAAATCTCCTATGTTCGTCACGCTGTCAGGGATTGTTGTGCTTCTAAGCAAGCTACAACCACTGAACGCAAAATCTCCTATGTTCGTCACGCTGTCGGTAATGGTTATACTTATAAGCGACCGACAATCAGAGAACGCAGCTTCTCCAATACTCGTCACGCCATTGCCTATCGTTACGCTCGTAAGCGAAGTGCAATGAGAGAACGCATAATCTCCGATACTTGTCACACTATCGGGGATTATTATGCTTCTAAGTGAGGTGCAATGAGAGAACGCGCTAAATCCAACAGAGGTTACACACTCGGGAATTTCTATGCTTGAAAGCGATATGCAATTATCGAACGCAGAACTCCCGATAGAGGTAACACCGTTGCCTATCGTTACGCTCGTAAGCGAAGTGCAATTAAAAAACACATCTCCGACACTTGTCACACTGTCGGGGATAGTTATGCTTTCAAGCGAACGGCATTCAGAGAACACACCATCTCCTATGCTCGTTACGCTGTCGGGTATGGTTATACTCGTAAGCGAACTGCAATTCCAGAACACACCTTTGTTTAACCCTGTTAGAACACCATATAAGATTGCCGCCTGAAAAAATAGCGAATCAATCCTTATTTTTTAATGCCTTTCGTGGTGTCGTTGTACCACAGAATTAAGCGGCAAGTCAACGGAAAAAATTATTGCAGAAACCATAAAAAGAAAGAACGGTCATACTCGATCAAGAGTGTGGCTGTTCTTTTATTATTCCGTGATTGCAATCAGGCTCGACAAACCGACGCAATAATTTTTTCTTTGTCGTTGACTTCCGAGAGGCTACACTTGCAGACTGACCGATTCGTGCTTCATTCAGTGGTCCTTAGCCACTGCCGAAAGGCAAAAATAAAAAATAAGGAGATTTGAAGCAAATGAAAAAGGTTATCTACTCGATCACCAAGTTAGGAAAGGTCG
>CASDOP010000004.1 GCA_949282385.1 uncultured Clostridia bacterium | reverse complement strand
AAAAGCGCGTTGCCTATAAATCTGAGTTCAAATTTTGACTTCTTCAACTGTTCCATTGCTTAACCTTTCTTCCAGCCCGAAGCAGAACGCTTCGGGTTTAATTATTTTATCTAATTTATTTAGATTTTTCTTTGATTATAATCTAATACTTTTCGATTGTCAAGACATTCGTCTAATTTTTTTAGATAATATAGCTATGAACAATAGAATTAAGGCTTTAAGAATTGAATCAGGACTTACACAAAAAGAACTTGCTGAGAAAATAGGAAGTACAAGCAAAAATATTTGGGCATACGAAAATGGAAACGTTAAGCCACCCTATGATGTGCTTATTTCCTATGCTAAATATTTTGACGTTACAACTGATTATCTCTTAGGGCTCGAAGATGACTTCGGGCATAAAGACGAAGTAATCAGACGTCCGCCGTATGATGTTACAGATAAATCGCTTCAGAACATTATAAAGCTGTTCGGCGTGATGTCTGAGCTGCAAAAAGCGCATGTGCTCGGCTACATTGTGGCGTACCTCGAGCGCGAGGGCGTGAACGTTGGCAAAGTTCTCGGTTATTAATTAAGTGTTATAATTACCCCTACTAACTTTAAGGGGGTAACCATGAAAGAAACACTAAAGAATTTAACCGAACGAATTGCCGCAGACTTACGCTCTGTGCAGATTGGCTTTGCCATGCTCTGCGGCTATCTGGAAGGCTAACACTATTGCGTTTAAATCGGCATTACACTTTACAAGCAAGGAGATAAAGCAAATGCCAGATGACCTACAAAAATATTTTATTAAAATAGAAATCCCCGTCAGGCAAAAGCCTAACGGGGTATTTGAAGCCCGCTTCAGGGCGCACGGTTATAACATCGCCGTATCGTCAAAAGATTTTGAGCTTCTGAAGTCTAAATTTATAATGGCTCTTACAGCCAATGTGCGCGAAAGCGACAGCCCGCCGCAAACTGCCGCACCAAAATTTGAGGATACGGCTAAACGGTGGCTCGAACTTAAACGACCGACAATAAAGGCGGTAACGCATAATTACTATGTGCAGCTGTTCAACGCAAATATTTTGCCTGTTTTAGGAAACGCAGAACTTGCGAACATGAAGCAATCAGATATTCAAGCCCTGATAAATAGCTACATTGAGCAAGGGAAAATGCGAACGGCGACAAAAATTTACCAGTCTTTAAAAGCCGTCTTTGAATTCGCTTTAGGTGAAGAACTTATAGAACGCTCGCCGATGCGGCTTCTGAAGCCGCCCAAGTACGAAGAAAAAAACGGCTCGGCGCTTACTTTAGAGGAAGAGCGGGAATTTTTGCGGCTGGTGGACGGCAGCAAGTTGACCCCTGTTTGCAAAAACGCTCTTTTGTTTTTGCTTTATACGGGAATTCGTAGGAGTGAACTTGCCTCGGCGCGCATTGAAGGTCAATTTGTGTCGGTTGTGTGCGCCAAGACCCGCAAAGGTTTTCAGGAAAAGCGGCGGCTTATTCCGATAACCCCCATGCTTGCGGGTTGGTTGCCTAATTTCGATATGAAAAGTCTTAATGCTGTAAGACCAGACGCGCTTACACAAGCAATAAAGCGACTTATGCCGTCGCACCACTTGCACGAGCTGCGCCACACATTTATAACGCGCTGTCAGGAATGCGGAGTACCTCGCGAGGTTGTATCTGTCTGGGCGGGACACGCCGCCGACAACACTATGACGAGCAACGTTTATACGCATTTTTCAAAAGAATTTATGACAAAAGAGGCGGCGAAGGTTTTTTATAAATGACGGGTTAGTCCCCAATCAGTCCCCGCAAAACGGCAAAAAGGGCACAAAAAAAGCACTACCGTTGTGTTAGCGCAAATTTATAACCACAACATATAGTGCTTTTGGCTGGGGCGAAGTGATTTGAACACCCGAATGACGGAGTCAGAGTCCGTTGCCTTACCGCTTGGCGACGCCCCAATATTCAGTTTACAAAAAGTGTTCAGGTTGTACCCGAACGCCGATTGCGTGATATATTATAATGTACAAATTAAAAAAATACAAGCGTTTTTGCGCTGTTTTTAATATTTTATTGACTTTCTTACAAGGAAAAAGAAAAAATTTGTCTGCGCTGAACGCCGGGCATGTTATAGGGCAGTACGCCAGCCGTGTTATAGAACCGCGCGCCGGGCATGTTATAAAGCAGCATAGAAGCACAAAGCGCTTTTAGGCTGTTTGACGGCGTGCCGTCTGCCCTTTAAGGCAAAATAAGGTTAAAAATTATGCCCAGTGCACCCGAAATGATTATGAGCAGTATGGGCGAAAAAGATTTTTTTCTGAAAAATCTGTAACCGAGCGCGATGAGCGCTACTATAGCAAAAGTTATCAGTATGCGAACGTTTACCCGAAAGCCGTCTCCGACGGAGGTGAAGGAAAATGCGCATGTAATGAACATGGTTATAGCCGTCGCGGTGATGAGCGCGCATATCGCGGGCTGAACGCTGTCCAGCACGGCTCGGACGCCTGCAAACCTGAGAATGTTTTTTATCGCCGCGGCTATTATGAGTATTATGACGAACGAGGGCAGAATGACGCCCGCCGTCGCCGCGAGCGCGCCTGCAAAGCCGCCCTGCGCCGAACCTATGAATGTAGCCATGTTTATTGCCAGCGGTCCTGGCGTGGATTCCGCCACGGCTATGAAACTTAAAAATTGCTCTTCTGACAACCAGCCGTTTGTAATCACCGTTTCGCGTATGAGCGAAATCATGCCGTAACCTCCGCCGAACGACACCGCGCCTATCTTCAGGAAGGACAAAAACAATTCAAGGTAAATCATTTTTCGCCTCCTTCGTCGCCGGATAAAGCGTCATTTTCTCCGTCAACGGTTTCTACGGTTTCTTCGGGCGAGGGGTGCGCTTTTTTAGCTGCGTCAGCGGCAAGGACGCTGTCGTCGGACAAAGCTCTTTTCGCCCCGTCCGTGCATTCGCCCGCACATATGCCGCAGTCTTTGCGCTCTTTAAGCCTTTTTTTTGCGTATGCGGCGGAGTATACGATAAATCCCGTCGCGGCGCTGAGTAGCACGTAATATATGGACGAAAAGTCTATCGCAAGCACCGAAAGGGTAATCATGGCGGTAAAAGTCGCAATAAAAACTACTATATTGAACACGCTCTTTTTTATGCGCACAATCATCTTTATGCCTGCGGCGAGTATGAGGAATATTACGCACGCCTGAATGCCTTCAAAGGCGTAAGCGACGTATTCGAGCTGAATGAACGCGTTGAAAAACAGAGATATAAGGTAGATTATTATAAAGGACGGCATGCAAACCGCAAGCGTGCATATTACCGAGCCGATTACGCCCGCCGTACGGTAACCCACATAAGTCGCCGAGTTGACGGCGACAGGTCCCGGGGTGGATTCGGCTATTGCCACTATGTCCATGAATTCGCTCTCTTCAAGCCACTTTTTTCGCGTAACGAACTCGTTTTCGAGCAGAGTAATCATGGCATATCCCCCGCCGAACGTGAAAAGACCTATCTTGAACATGGTTAAAAACAGTATTGCGTACAGCTTTAATTTTTTCATCTTCTCAAACCTCTGCCGCAATTATACATCTTGACAATTAATATGTAAAATAATATAATTTTATAAAAAGCATAGGTAAAATATTATGACAATCCGACATCTCAAGACTTTTGCAGAGGTATGCGCGGCGGGCGGCATAACGCGCGCGGCGGAAAGGCTGTGCGTGGCGCAGCCGTCCGTCAGTCAGACGATAGCCGAGCTTGAAAATTTTTACGGCGTGCAGCTCTTCGAGCGGGCGGGCAGGAAATTAATTCTTTCCTCGGACGGAGAGCGGCTTTTGCCTGCCGCAATAGAGGCGGTAAAGGCATTTTCGGAGTTTGAAGACGAGGCAAAGAGCGCGCGCAAAAAGCCAATTCTGCGCGCGGGCGCGTCCATGACGGTGGGAAAGATTATAATGCCTGCACTCGTGGGTGCGTGGAAGCAAAAAATAGAGGGGTTGGAATGCTATGTGCGCGTCGCCAACACTGCGGAAATAGAAAGGGGCATTGCGGGCGGCGCGCTCGATTTCGGCATAGTGGAAGGGCGCATAAGCGGCAGCGTGGAGGCGAAAAAATTCGGCGGCGACAGGCTGGCAGCGGTATGCTCGCCCTCCTTTTGCGCGCCCGAAAGCACGGACGCAGAGGGTATTTCGCGGTTGCCCCTTTTGTTGAGGGAAAAGGGCAGCGCCTCGCGCGATTTGCTCGACGGAGAGCTGGCGAAATTCGCCCTCGTTGCAAAGCCCGTTACCGAGGCGAATACAAACGACGCGCTCATAGCCGCCGCGATTGCGGGGCAGGGCATTGCCGTTCTTCCCTGCGACCTTGTCGAAGAGTATATCTCGCGCGGACAACTCAGGGAAGTGCGGCTTTGCGGGGTTGAGCTGGACAGAGTGTGGTTCGTCGTCTGGCGCAAGGGCAAAAAGTTTACGCCCGCGCACAGGCTCGCCCTGGATATTTGCCTTTCGCGCGATTACTGAGCCGCTGTTAAGCAAAATAAGGTCAGGTAAAACGAGATCAAGCAAAACAAGCTTAGCAAAACGAAGAAAAGCCCCCGCTTTTCCGTTAGCACGGAAAAGCGGGGGCTTTATTTTATCTTGTTCCGTATTGCCGCGCGAACGCGGCAAAATTATTCAGATTATTCCTTTGGCAGGCTCTGAAGATATTCGTGCATTGCAAAGGCTACGCGCTTGGACTGTTCCACAGCCTCTACGACCGTCTTCGCGCCCTTTACGACGTCGCCCGATGCGAATACGCCGGGACGGGTGGTTTCGCCGTTTTCGTTTATCTTTGCAAGTCCGCGTTCGTTTATTTCCAGACCTTTCGTCTGCGTGAGGATCATGTTGGAAGGTCTCTGCGAAACGCAAATCATAACGGTGTCCGCCTTCATGAGCGACGTTTCCTTGGAAACGGAAATAACCTTATGATTTTCGTCGCAGACGGTGTCGGCAAATATCACGCCCTCGTCCGTAATTTCAATGGGCGCCTTGTTGAAAATGAATTCTGCGCCTTCGATTTCGGCATATTCTTTTTCTTCTGCGGAAGCGGTGTATCTGTCCGAACGCACAACCACTTTTACGTCGCGCACGCCGCGCCTTAAAGCCGTTCTCGCAACGTCCATGGCGACGTTGCCCGCGCCGATAACTATCATGCTCTTGCCCAGCTCGTAACCTTCCGGTCTTTCGAGGAAGTGCACGCCGTAGTGAACGTGTCCGAGAGTTTCGCCCTTTATGTTGAGCGCGATGGGCCAGGTTACGCCCGTGCCGATGGAAATGGCTTTAAATCCGTCGCGGAAAAGCTCTTCTATGCCGAACGCCTTTCCGATGGTAACGTTAACCCTGATCTTGATGCCGAGGTGAAGCATGAGCTGCTTGTACCTGTCGATGATGGTGTGGGGCAGGCGGAAGTCGGGTATGCCGAACCTTAAAACGCCGCCGATGTCCGTCTTGCTCTCGAAAACGGTTACGTCGTAGCCGAGCTGCGCGAGCTTTATGGAAATGGTTATGCCCGCGGGACCCGAACCTATTACGGCGACCTTTATGCCGTTGGACGGCGCTTTTTCGAGGACGAGGTTGTCCAGATAGCGCTCAGAGATATAGTTTTCTATCGTGGAAATTTCTACGGGTTCGCCCTTAAGTCCGCGAATGCAGTGTCCCTGGCACTGGTTGCCGTGGTTGCAGACTATCGAGCAGACGACGGAGAGCGGGTTGTTGTCGAAGAGCATTTTGCCCGCGGCGTCGATGTCGCCCTTTAAAAAAGTGGAAATGAAGTTGGGTATGTCCGTATTGATAGGGCAACCCTGGCGGCAAAGCGGCTTTTTGCAGTTGAGACAGCGTTTTGCTTCGGCTATAACGTTATGTGCCATAATAATTCCCCCGTTGTGGTTTTATGTAATAATGGGCGCATTAAAGCGCGTTTTTGATGTCTTCAATCATCTTGGCGTACTCTTCGTCGGTAAGATAGGTCTTGCCGGGGTTCATGGTGAACGTGCCGCCCCATTCGTCGCCGTCCTTGTACTTGGGGCAGAGGTGAACGTGCAGGTGGCAGCCCGTGTCGCCGTAAGCGCCGTAGTTGAGCTTGTCGGGCTTAAAAACTTTATGGATGGCTTTTGCCGCCCTGTTTACGTCGGCAAAGAACTTGTTTCTTTCCTCGTCGGAAATATCTACTATTTCGCTTACGTGGTCCTTGTATGCAACTATGCATCTGCCGCGCTTTGACTGTTCTTTAAAGAGTATTAGCGAGGAAACTTCCAGATCGCATATGAAAATGCCGAATTTTCCGAGAAGTTCTCCGCGCATGCAATATCCGCAATTTGCGTCTTTCATTCTTAACACCTCACGATTTTTACTCATAACATTATAACATATCAATCTGCAATGTTCAATAGCTAAATTGAATTTTAATTATTTTTTTGTGTCGTTGCCTCGGCGCGTTCGTTTTCCGCGCATAAAAAGGCGGCGCGCCTAGCGCCTTAATTCCCCGAACTTATAAATTGCGGAGCATACTTGCAATTTGCCGAAGTATATGTTATAATATACACGCCAAAAAAGCAAAAAAAGAGGGACAATATGAAAATTATGAAAAAAGCGGCGGCTTTAGGCTGCGCGGCAATACTCGGCGCGTGCGCGTTCGCTCTTCCCGCATGCGGAAGCGAAGTGGAAGTCGAAGCGTTCATAAGAGAGGCTTATGCGGCGTCCGCAGGAATGGAAATTCACGGCGCGGACATGAGCTTTTCGGGCAATGTCAGCTATCAGGTGGACCAGGTTTCGCTCAGCGTTCCCTTGAGCGGGGAAGCCGTCCTCGACATAGACAATGCCGAGGCGGATATATCGCTTACGAGCGGTTACGGCTTGAGTTCGGCTTATTCTTATATGTATTTAAGGGATAATTTTCTGTTCGCTACGGACACTTTGGAATATCCTGCAACCCCCGACGAAATGATTTTCTATCCCGAATATGTCGGGACGGATGCGCAGATGCCCGATGTAAGCATTACGCCCGTACCCGAAAATGTGGATTTGTCTTTCATATTTGCCGTTGCGTCCGTCGCAAACGCTTATAACGCAGCGTCCGCAACCGAAAGCAGCGTTACGCTCAATCTTATAACCCTTCTTCAGGGCATTTATGACGACGTTGCGGAAATAATTGAAAACTTCACTGCCGAAACGACCATTTCGGATATATATTCTTCCGACCTCGTCAGAACCATAGTTCACGCAACGGGCAAACTGCTCACGCCCGACGAAGTTTACCAAACGGTCAACACCCTGCTTTCGGACGTGTTTGAACTCGGCACTGCAAATCTGCCCGTTCCCGAAGAGGACGAAGAGCTTTACGACTATATCGCTTCCGTCCTTGCCGACGCCGCTTTTGCGCAGAGCGCGGGACTTACGGGCAGCATAGGCGACCAGAAGTTGCTGCCCCTCATACAGACCGCAACGGGCAGTCAGATTACCGCCGAACAGATAAAAGAGGGCTTTGCTTCCCTTTCGGAAAGCGTGAATTTCGATGGCGGACTGAATATAATTGTTCCCAATCAGTGCGCGATAAACGTCTCGAGCGCAAATATAAGTTATCTTTTCGATAACAAGGCGCTCAGCGGCTGCATGGCGAGCATTTCCGCCACGATAGACGTTCCCGAAATGATTATGGGTCTTGATTTGTCGGTGCAGCTCAGTTACAGTCAGAGCGCGCCCCAACTCACCGATATAAGCGCAGGGCAGGTATTCAACGGCACCGACCTCGTGTCTGTAAGCGATTTCATCGCGGCAAACACACTGCCTGCGGCATAAATTTATAAAAAGTTAAACCCCCGCGGGTTATTCCGCGGGGGTTTTGGCGCGCATAAACGCGCATTAATAACGGAGCGTAAAATACAATGCAGAACAAATCTATGGGCAGCGACAGAATGTGGAAGCTGTGCCTGAAAATGGGCATACCCTGCGTGCTTGCGCAGGTGGTCAATCTGTTGTACAACATCGTTGACAGAATTTACATAGGCAACATGCCCGAAGTCGGCGCGGCGGCGCTGGGCGGACTGGGACTGTGCGCGCCCGTCATAACGCTTATCGCGGCGTTTTCGTCCTTTGTTTCGGGCGGCGGAGCGCCACTTGCAGCAAAGGCTCTCGGCGAGGGCAACGAGGTTAAGGCAAAGCGCATTTTAAACAACGGCTTTACGCTGCTCGTCGCGTTTTCCGTCGTACTCGGGCTGGCGGCGTACTTTTCCGCAACGCCCGTGCTGTACGCCATAGGCGCGGGCGAAAGCAACTTCGGATACGCTTACGACTATCTGCGCATATATCTCATCGGCACGCTCTTCGTGCAGCTCGCCACGGGGCTTAATACCTTTCTCACCGCTCAGGGAAAGAGTACAACTGCAATGATTTCCGTGCTCATAGGCGCAATTCTCAACATCGGTCTTGACCCTCTTTTCATTTTCGTGTTCGGAATGGGGGTGCAGGGAGCGGCTCTCGCAACCGTAATAAGCCAGTTTGCCAGCGCGTGCTTTGTCGTCATCGCTCTGCTCGGCAGAAAAATAACTTTACGGCTCGAACCTGAATATATGCTTCCCGACCTTTCGGTAATAGCGTCAATAGCCGCCCTCGGCGTTGCGCCCTTCGTGATGTCGGCAACCGAATCGGTCATAGGCTTCGTGCTGAACGGCAGGCTCAAGTTTTACGGCGACATGACCGCGCCCGGCGGCGACGCGTATGTTTCCGTGCTCGCCGTGCTGCAGAGCTGCATGATGCTCATAACTACGCCCATTTCAGGTTTCACGCAGGGCGTTACGCCCATACTCGCGTTCAATTTCGGCGCAAAGAACAAGGCGCGGCTGAAGCAGTGCTATCTCTTTACGCTCGCCGTGTGCTTCGGCTATTGCAGCCTGTTCGCCATCGTTATGATGAGCGCGCCCGGCGTCTTCGGCGCGATTTTCACCACAGATACAAATATTTTGTCGCTCACGCGCAAGTATCTGCCTGTATTCGTCGGCGGCATGCTCATATTCGGCGTTCAGCGCGCCTGCCAGACGACTTTCGTCGCCGTAACCGAGGCTAAAATAAGCCTGTTCATAGCCATTTTAAGAAAAATAATTTTGCTCGTGCCTCTTGCTTACATCTTTCCCTTGTTTATGGGAGTGGGCGGAGTTTACTGGGCGGAATGCGTCGCCGACGCCACCGCCGCAGTCATATGCGGAACGATTTTCTTATTCCGTTTCCGCACAATCTTGAAAAAGCTGCCCGACTGATTATTTAGCCTTGCCATACTGATTTTGCCTGTTTTCCCCGAATTTCTGCCCCCGTCTGCCGCAGGTTGCAAATATTCGCAAGCAGCTCAAAGACTGTTTGCGTGCGCTATCCTCGTTGCCTCAAGCGGGCGAAAGGGGCGGCGGATGCCTATTCAGCTTCAGATATAAAATGGCGTTGGAGAGGGGAATATATCGGCACTAACGCGAAAATCGGCGCTAGTAAGTGCGAGGATATGAGCGTCTTCGGGGGTATTTTAAAAATTGTCCGTAAAACGGGCAAAAATAGCGTGTCGGTGCGGATATATATCGGCGATAACGCGGAAAACGGATAAAAATATGTGTCTGTACCGGCATGAAAACTGTAAATAAGCGCATAAAAATTGGAAAAAACGCATTGCAATAAGTAATTTTGTCAAGCTTGACAAAAAAATTGCTTGTAAAACGGATAAAACAATGCGTTAATGCGGATATATGGCGGCGATAACGCTAAAAAATGTGTCGGTAATTATAATGAAGCAAAAAAGCGCGTAAACGCAAATGGCGTTTACGCGCAAACATTATCTTACAAACGGCGTGTATGCGCTAACATTACAATTCAAATAAAAACCCGCCGACGGCTCAGCAGTCGGCGGGTTTTTTTATCTCTTTATTTCGTAATCCTGTTTCATGAGGTTTATAATAGATTCTTCATCGTCGGTAATGTTGAAGTCGCCGTGCATGGTGTGTTTTATAACCGAGGAAGCCACGCCGAAGTTTACAATGTCTTCGGGTTTCATCTGCCTCATCATCGCATATATAATGCCGCTGGCAAATGCGTCTCCGCCGCCCACGCGGTCGAGAATGTTGAAGCGGAAGGTGCGGCTTTCGTAGGTTTCGCCGTCGTACCACAAAAAGGCTTTAAGGCTGTTTTCGCTGCCCGAGTGGACATAGCGCACGTGCCTGCCTATCGCCTTGAAGTTGTAGCGCTTTGCAAGCTCTCTGAAAACCCTGTCCTGTTCCTTATAGGTGGGGTTCATGGAAAGTCCTTCCTTGATGTCCCTGCCGTCGGGTCCCGGCAGATTTATTGGTTCAATTCCGAAAAGTACGTCCACATAGGGAAGGTATTCGGTTATGCAGTCGCGCGCTTCCTGCCAGCCCCACAGCGCGGAGCGGAAGTTGCAGTCGAAAGATACGGTAATATTCAGTTCTTTTGCCGCCTTTAACGCGAGCATCATAAGCTCACGGCAGTTTGCGGAGAGCGCGGGGGTTATGCCCGAAAGGTGCAGCCAGTTAAAGTCTTTCAGTTTTTCTTTCCAGTCGATAGTAGAAAAATCAAAGCGGGAAAAGGCGGAATCTTTTCTGTCGTAGGTTACTTTGCTCGCTCTCACGCCAAAGCCTTCTTCAAGGAAGTAAATGCCCATTCTGCCTTTGTCTACGTAAATGCAGGGCGAGCAATGCACGTCGTTCGAACGGATATATCTTATTGCCGCCTTGCCTATGGAAGAATCGGGAACGACTGTGAAATACGAAGAGTCCACGCCGAGGTTGGCAAGCGAAACGGCAATATTCGCCTCAGCGCCGCCGTATGTAACCTTGAACTCGTTAGTCATGCGTATTTTTTCGTTGTTGGGGGGAGAAAGCCTCAAAAGAAGTTCGCCCATGCTTATAAATCTTATGTCTTTTATGTTATTGTTCGTAACGCTCATAATTCACCCGCTTTATATAAAGTTTCTGGCTTCATTATACCACCCGCGGCGCGGTTTGTACATAGCAAACTTGAAATTTGTATTGATTTTTTTTGACAGCCGCGTTATTATATTTGTATGAGAATAAAAATAAGGGTCAATTCTTCCGCGTACGACAGCGATTACGGCGGAGAGCAATACCTCGAAGTTGAAAAAGGCGAGTTCAGGCTGGACGAAATTTTTCGTCTGCCCTTTTTCAGAATTATAATAGACGAAGTTATAGACGGAGCGGTGTGCTTCCGCCTGATGGAAGGCGCGCAGGCGCACTATTTTGTGCTTGAAAACGCAGGCGAAAGCGCTGCGTTCGAGCGGGAAACTTCCATAGGCTACGACGAGTTCACTTTCACTCTCGAAAGCTGACTGCGCGGTGGGAAAGCATGACAAGGGATGAGATTGAAAAGTTTGCGTATTCTCTCGGCGGAGTGCAGTGCGATTGCCCGTTCAAGGACGATTTCACTTCGCTCGTTTTAAGGCACAGAGGCAGCGGCAAATGGTTCGGCGTGTACCTGTCCGCGCCCGTAAAATCGCTCATAAAATGCGCCGGCGAAAGGGGCGGCGAGCTTTCCTCCGCGCTCGGCGACAGGGAGCGCGCGTTCGTGCTGAATTTAAAGTGTCCGCCCGAGCTTTCGTTTGCGCTCTGTCAGAATTTTTACGGCATAATGCCCGCTTATCACATGAATAAGCGGCTGTGGCTGTCGGTTCTGTGCGACAGCGACGTCGACGAGCAGACTTTTTTAAAGCTCATAACGCTCAGTTACGACATAACGGGCGAAAAATAGCGCAAAATTTAAAAGGGTGGCACATATACCCGCCTGAATTGCGTTTTTCAAATAAAAATAAATCTATCGGAGGGGAGAATTGGAAGGCAGAAGTTTAAAAATAGTTTCGGTGGACACCTGCACGGTTTCGTGCGGAGATATTGATTTTTCTGCGCTCGGCGAGCTGGGCGAAGTAACTTTTTACGATGTGCTGTCTGCGGGCGGACTTATCCACGCGGCGGAAAATGCCGACGCGCTTTTGGTCAATAAGGCTTCGGTGGACGAAAAGCTAATATCTTCCTGCAAAAATCTCAGGTATGTAGGCACATATTCCACGGGTTACAACAACATCGACCTCGACGCCTGCGCAAAGGCTGGTATAACCGTCTGCAACGTTCCCGGCTATTCGACGCACGCCGTCAGTCAGCACGTTTTCGCACTGCTTTTGAGTTTTGTCGGCGAAATACAAAAATACGGCTCTTCGGTTGCAAGGGGTGATTGGAAAAGGGCAAAGACCTTTTGTTATATGCCCTGGCAGACGCGCGAAATTTACGGCAAAACATTCGGCGTTTATGGCTTCGGCAATATTGGCAGGGCGACGGCGCGCATAGCCGAAGCGTTCGGCATGCGGGTTATCGTTCACACGCGCACGCGCCCCGAAGATTGCCCCTATGAACTCGTTTCCGCAGAGGAAATATTCGCGCAGAGCGACTTTTTGTCCCTGCATTGCCCGCTCAACGATAAGACGCGCGGCATAGTCAACGAGCAGTCCATTGCGCTCATGAAGCGCGAAGCGATAATAATAAACACCGCGCGCGGCGGACTTATCGACGAAGTCGCGCTTGCAAAGGCGCTCAACAGCGGCAGAATTTCGGGTGCATGCCTCGACGTTCTGACGGACGAGCCGATGAGGAAGGATTGTCCCCTCATAAAGGCTAAAAACGTTCTCATAACGCCGCATATCGCCTGGATACCCCGCGAAACGCGCCAGCGCCTCGTCGGCGAAGTGGCGGACAACCTCGCCTGCTTCATCGCGGGTTCGCCCAGAAACCGCATAGTCTGAGCGCAGGATTGCAAATTAAGCTATATAATATTAATAATATGGTGTAAAGCCGCAAGTGTGCCGTTGCGGCGCGTGTCCGTCGGACGTCATGTCGGGTAAAATTTGCTTTTGCCGGCTGTCTGCATTTATCTCGCTCTCTCACCGCGCAAAGTCGCCCGTTTTCTTTCGTGCGCGGCTTGTGCGCAGCCTGGAGAATTGTAGCTTTGTATGGCGCATGCTGACTTGCCCGTCTTTTGGTTGCCGCGAGGGTTTGCTTTTCATCCCTGCGGTTGGCTTGCTTTTCCGCGACAGCGGCTGTCCGTTAAGAAAGTAAAACTACATTGACAAATTTTTTTAATTGTGCGGCATGATTTTTTCATGCAAATCGGGCGAAAATATCCGATAATGCAATCGGCACACAAAATTCAGGTTAAATAGGGGCGCAGCCGCGCAAATATTTGCGCGGCTGCGCCCCTGCTTTAGTGCGGTTGCGCCATTTTTTAGTGCGTCGGACGGAGGGAGGCGGGGAAGTGGAGGACAAAAACATACCCCGTAGCAGTACGTCGCTACGGGGAGAATTTGCTATTTTATTAAATTTTAATTTCGAGGTCGCCTCGCCAACGGTTACTCACAAAAAGCCGTTCGGGTTTGCATTTACCCTTGCAGTAATGCTTTTCCGCATGTTAGGTACCGTTATGCGGTACTTGCTGAAATTACTGCGAAATTAAAACCGTATTTACGAATTTAAACCTCTGCACCTGAATTGTACATTGGAGTTTACCATCCTTTACCTTCGAGAGCTTTTGAAAGAAGTAATCTTGTCATATTACTTACCTCCTTTTAGCTTACTTCGGAACATATATCTCAACGGGCGGTCGCTATAGCTTCCCGCTCAAATCAATAAACCTTGACCCGCTTTCGCGGCTACTTATATTTCATATAGCTTACTCCTGTATTTGTGTTGCGCGCTAACACTTTTTGTAAGTTATTTTCTTTTTTTCAACTACAGTATAACACAGTTTCGCCGTTTGTCAATACCTTTTTCAAAAAAATTTTTTATTGTTTTTAACTTTTTTCGGGCGTGAAAGAATAAATAATAAGCATTCTTACAATTTTTAGTCGTTTAGGAGGGCAAACATTGTTGCCTTTTGAAAAAAAATAGCTATAATATAGTAACGTTCGCGAAAGGAAGGGTTTTTAGCCTTATTTTTTCGTGCGGATAAATAAAAAATCTTATTAAAAAAGAAGGTTTTAATTATGTTTCCTGTCATAGTTGACAATGCTTTGTCCTTCGCTATGGTGCTTGCCGTCATTCTGCTCTGCACCAAAGTTCTGGGACTTGTATTCAGAAAATTCGGACTTCCCGAAGTACTCGGCTACATAATCGCCGGCATTCTTTTGGGTCCCGCCATCTTCGGCGAGTTCTGCGGCTTTGCAATAATCGGCTTCGAGGGCGCGGATTATTATGCGCTCTTCTCTATTGCCGGCAACGAGGACGGGCTTTCGCTCTTCTCCAAAATCGGCGTTCTGCTGCTTATGTTCAGCGCAGGTCTCGAAACCAACCTCGAAGACCTCAAAAAGACGGGACTTGCCAGCACGCTCGTCGCTTGCTCGGGCGTAGCCGTTCCCATGGCTCTCGGCTTCCTCATTTCCCTGTGCTTCGGCAATATCGGACTGGGCGTGGACCACATCTATCAGAGTATCTTCATCGGCACAATTCTCACGGCGACTTCGGTTGCCATAACCGTTTCCGTGCTTAAAGAGCTGGGCAAAATCAACACCAAACTCGGCACGACAATAGTTTCCGCAGCTATCATCGACGACGTAATCGGCATTGTCCTTCTCTCGATAGTAACGGGCATTGCGCGTTCGGGCAGCGCCGAACCCGCCGCCGACGGCTTCACGGCATTCAAAGCTACCATTTACGGCACGATTATTATGATTGTCGTATTCTTCATAGTTGCGATAGCTGCAGGCTTCGGCGTTTCCAAGCTGTTCAAGTGGCTGGATTCCAAGTGGTCGCACACGCACCGCATACCCGTGTTCTCGCTCGTCGTATGCTTTGTTTACAGTTGGGCGGCAGAAGAAATTTTCGGCGTAGCCGACATAACGGGCGCATTCCTCGCGGGCGTCGTTCTTTCCACCGTTCACAGAGCGAGCGAATATACCGATAAGAAGATAGAGGTCAACACATATACCATGTTTGCACCCGTATTCTTCGCAAATATCGGCATTTCGTCCATTACCTTTGCGGGACTTCAGCCCGCCGTGTTCCTGTTCTGCGTACTCGCGGTAATAGCAGGACTTATAGGAAAAGTTATCGGTTGCGGCGCGGTCTGCAAGGCTTTCGGCTATTCCTGGAGGGAGAGCGCGATAGGCGGCGTAGGCATGATGGCGCGCGGCGAAGTCGCACTCATCGTTACCCAGACGGTAACGAGCGCAACTCTCGGAGAACACGCTCTCGGCAGCGAATTCGTTCTCATGACGGTGCTTTTAATTCTCGCATCTTCCATCCTCACGCCTATACTTTTAAAGGTGCTTTACAGCAAGGAAAAGAAACTTCCCGTTGCCGCTTCGGGCGCTGCGGATAACCTTTCGGAAACTCTTCCCGAAGGCGAAGCTCCCTATTCGGGCGACGACAACGAAAGAGTCATTTAAAAGTCTGTATTAAAGTTGTTTAAAAATTGATGAGGGGGAACTTTTATGAATACTGTAATCGAAAACATGATAACGCGCAGGAGTATAAAAAAGTATAAAAATACTCCCGTACCCGAGGAACTCATTTCCGAGATTGTAAAGGCAGGCATGTACGCGCCCTGCGGAATGGGCAGACAGGCGCCTATAATATTAGCGGTAACGGATAAATCTCTGCGCGACGAACTCTCCGCGATGAACGCCGCGATAATGGGCAGGGACATCGACCCGTTCTACGGCGCGCCCGCAGTTCTCGTCGTGCTTGCGGATAAAAGCGTCAATACATACCTTTACGACGGTTCGCTCGTCATGGGCAACATGATGAACGCCGCTCACTCTTTGGGGCTCGGCAGCTGCTGGATACACAGGGCGAAGGAAATGTTCGCCTCCGCGCGCGGCAAGGAAATTTTAAAGTCGCTCGGCATTGAGGGCGACTACGAGGGTATAGGCAACTGCATAATAGGTTACGCCGACGAGGAGAGGGAGGCTAAACCCAGAAAGGAAGATTACGTATACTACATAAAGTAAAAATTGGGAAACGGCGCGCCGCGATTGCAATCGCGGCGCGCCTTTCGCTTGCCTTGTTCATATCTATGTGAGCCTTTGAATATGTATGCCGAAGGGTGTCCGAAAGATTTTTCGCGGCGTTACCGCCCGCGGCGGCAGAGAAAAACGACTACAGGCGCGGCTTTAAAGCCGCGCCTGTCTTTGTCTGTAAATTATTGACCAAAATTTGTCCTTGAACGGCATATATATGCGGGTTAATCTCTGCATGCGCCTTTGTCGGCGTGAAATGGTCGTCTTTTATGCAAAAAACTGATTGACGGGCATATATGTGCGGTCTGTTGCTGCGCACGCGCGCATTTTAGGATAAAATAAGCATAAAAAAATGTCGGCAAAAGCCGACATTGAAATTTATAAATCAGTGCGAAAGCATCCATTCGCGCACCTGCGAATGTTCTATGGGATGAATTTCCTCGCGCGGAAATTTCGACTTGCATCCGCCGTTGGTGTAAATAAAGTAGTGCCCTTCCGCGGTTATGTAAAGCGTCTCTTCATATCCGCATTCGTCGCCCGGCGCGCCGCAGGTGAACTTCTTGTCCCTGGTAGAAAGTTCGGTATCGTATATTATTCCGTTTATTTCCTTGCGCATCTCTCAATCCCCCCGTGGTGCAAACGCATCTTTGTAAGTGTAACATTGCCGCGTTTTGCTGTCAATAATTTTGTAAATTTAATAAATATGCGGTTTTTATTAAAAAATTTGCACAATAATTGTTAAAAAATTTAATTTTTATGCGTTTTTATTTAAAAAATATAACATCCGGCAATCAAAAAGTTGTCAAGTAAAATTGCTTGACAAACCCTCGCGTACGCGATATAATAAATCGCGTTATGAACAAGATGGACTTCCTGCGGCTGTGGGATATATACGGCGGACTGCTCACTCCCACGCAGAGGGATATGACCGATTTGTATTTCAATCTCGACCTCACGGTTTCGGAAATCGCAGAGCAGAAAGGCATTTCCCGCCAGGCGGTTTCGGACTGTCTGAGCGGTTGCAAGCGCGAACTTTTCGCTTACGAAGAAAAGCTCGGACACGCCAAAATGTTCGAAGAGGCGGAAAAAAGAGCGGCATCCCTTAAGTCGGCGGCGGAGGGCTGGGCGGACGAATTTGTCCGTTTGCACCCCGAATATGCCAGAGATACGGATATTTTAAAGCAGATAATTGCCGAAGATTACTCCAAATCCTAAAGTCCGCAAACAAAATAACACGGTATTTTTATGGCAATTTTTTCTTCACTTTCCGAAAGATTAAACCATATATTTTCCAAACTCACCAAGCACGGAAGGCTGACGGAGCTTGAAATCAAGGGCGCGATGCGCGAAGTGCGCGTGGCTCTTTTAGAGGCGGACGTCAACATTCAGGTTGCCAAAAAGTTCTGCGCCGACGTATCGGAAAAGGCGGTAGGACAGGAAATTTTAAAGAGCCTGAACCCTGCCCAGCAGGTTATAAAGATAGTCAACGAGCAGCTCATAGAGCTTATGGGACCCGCGGGCGCAAAACTCACCGTTTCGCCCAAGCCTCCCACGGTAATAATGATGTGCGGCTTGCAGGGCGCGGGCAAGACCACGCTTTGCGGAAAACTCGCGGTTCTGCTTAAAAAGAGCGGCAAAAAGCCCCTTTTAGTCGCCTGCGACGTCTATCGTCCCGCGGCGATAAATCAGCTCAAAGTGGTGGGCGGAAACGCGGGTTGCGAAGTGTTTGAAAAGGGTACGCAGGACCCTGTCAAAACGGCGGTTCAGGCGGTCGACTATGCAAAATCTATGGGTTACGATACCGTAATCATAGATACCGCGGGCAGACTGGAAATAGACGAAAAGCTCATGCAGGAGCTTGAAAGGATAAAGGCGGCGGTAGACGTTTCCGAAATTCTTCTCACCGTAGACGCCATGATGGGACAGGTTGCCGTAAACGTAGCCAAGACCTTCAACGAAAGGCTGGAAGTTACGGGCATAGTTTTAACCAAGCTCGACGGCGATACGCGCGGCGGCGCGTGCCTTTCCATAAAGGCGGTTACGGGCAAGCCGATTAAGTTTATAGGCGTCGGCGAAAAGATAACCGATCTCGAATATTTCTATCCCGACAGAATGGCTTCGCGCATACTCGGCATGGGCGACGTCCTCACCCTCATCGAAAAGGCGCAGGAAGCCGTTACCGAAGAGCAGGCTCTCAAGATGAAGAAGAAAATGCTCGAAAACTCCTTCACGCTCGAAGATTATCTCGACCAGTTCGAGAGCATGAAGAAGATGGGCGGCGCGCAGGCGCTCGTTTCCATGATGCCGGGACTTGCCGGCAAGGTCAAGGACGGCGACATAGACGAAAAGAAGATGGAAAGGACGAGGGCAATCATTCTTTCCATGACAAAAAACGAGCGTACCGACCCTTCGATAATCAACTCGTCGAGGAAAAAGCGCATTGCGGCAGGCTCGGGCACGACGGTGCAGGAAATAAACCAGCTTTTAAAGCAGTTCGAGCAGACTAAACAGCTCATAAAACAGATAAAGGGCGGCAAGCGCAGACTTCCTTTCATCTGATAAACGCATAAAAAATCTTCGCTGTGCGGAGAGAAAATATAAAAAATAATTTTTTTCAGGAGATAAAATAAAATGGCAGTTAAAATGAGATTGACCAGAATGGGCGATAAGAAATCCCCCTTCTACAGAGTGGTTGTAATCGATTCCAGAAAGGCTCAGTCGGGCGAATACATCGATAAAATCGGTTATGTAGACCCTCTCAAGACCCCCGCAGAAATCAACATCGACGTTGAAAAGGCAAAGAGCTGGCTCGCAAAGGGCGTTCAGCCTACCGAAACTGTTAAAAGCTACCTCGTAAAGGTCGGAGCTATGGAACAGAGCGCAAAGCTTTCCGCTCCCAAGACCAACAACAAGAAAAAGAAGAAGTAATTTTCTTATTTTCGTCTCCGCCGCGCGGCGCGCGGCGGATAAATAAAAAAGTCTGCGCGCGGTTGCGCGCATTCGGCGCGCAACCGCGCGCAACGGAGAAAAACGCATGCTTGAATTAATAAAGTATATAGTTGAACAGTTCGCCGACAAAAAGGACGAAATCGAATACAAGGTCGAAGAAACCGACAATGCTATCGAAGTTACCGTTCTTCTCGATGCTTCCGATATGGGCAAAGTAATCGGCAAGCAGGGCAAAATAGCAAAGGCGATGCGCACCATCGTTCGTTGCGCTACGCCCCGCGACAGCAAAAAATACGTTATAGAAATTGAGGAAAAGGCGTAAACCGCCTTTTCTTTTTATACTGACATGGAAAAGACTTTGACTGTTGCAACAATTTTAAAGCCCCAGGGCATACGCGGCGAAATCAAGGTTAAAACTCTTACAGACAGCGCGGAGGATTTTTGCGCCCTGCCCAGAGTGTTCATAGACGGCGCAGAATACAAGGTGCTTTCCGCCCGTCCAGCGGGCGACTGCGCATACGTAATGCTGCGCGGCGTGGCGGACAGAAACGCTGCAGAGCTTCTGCGCGCAAAGGATGTTGTCGCTCTGCGCGAAGACATGCCCGCCCTGCCCGAAGACACATTCTATCTCGTCGACGTTCTCGGCTGCAAGGTGGTTACAGAAAAGGGTAAAATTCTCGGCGAAGTTACGGAAATAACTCCCGCAAAGACGGATATTTACGTTCTTTCCTGCGGAGAAAAGAAAATCACTTTCCCCGCGGCGGAAGGGGTGATAGAGAGCATAGACGTAGAAAATAAAATTGTTGCCGTCAACAAAAAGCGCTTCGAAGAAGTCGCGCTGTACGAGTGATGAAGATTACCATTTTAACGCTCTTCCCCGAAATGTTCGCGCCCCTTAAAACAAGTATAATAGGCAGGGCGCTCGAGGGCAAAAAGCTTGAGCTTGAAATCGTGAATATCCGCGACTATACCGAGGATAAGCACCTCAAGTGCGACGATTATCCCTTCGGCGGCGGCGCGGGTATGGTCATGATGCCCCAGCCCATAGCCTCGGCTATTGAGGCGGTCGACCCCGAACACAAAGCGAGAAGAATTTATATGTCGCCCAAGGGCGCAACCTTTACGCAGAGCAAGGCGCTCGAGCTTTCTTCGCTCGGGCATATAGTGCTGCTCTGCGGACACTACGAGGGCGTTGACCAGCGCGTCATAGACATGTTCATAGACGAAGAAATTTCAATCGGCGACTACGTTCTTACGGGCGGAGAGCTGCCCGCAATGGTCGTAAGCGACTGCGTCGCGCGCTATGTAGACGGGGTGCTGAGCGACGGTTCGCTCGTGGACGAAAGTTTTTCGGACGGCGCGCTCGAATATCCGCAGTACACACGCCCCGCAAATTTCAGAGGGGTGAGCGTACCCGAGGTTCTGCTTTCGGGCAACCATGCAAAAATCGACGAATGGCGCAGGGAGCAGAGCAAAAAGATAACCGCGGAGCGCCGCCCCGACCTTCTCAAATGACGAAGCTTTGAAAATTCTGCGCTTAGCCTTCAGCAACAGCCGTTTTTCGGGTCGAGGCGCAGTAAAATAAAATGCGGAACCCCCCGCGGGCGCATGCCTTAAAGGAGGCTTTATGAAGCATATACAGTGGTTCCCGGGACACATGACCAAGGCGATGAGGGCTATGGAGCAGTCCGTAGCCGTCTGCGACGGCATAATTTATGTGCTGGACGCGCGCTGTCCCGCGGCGTCATACAATAAAAAACTAAAAAAAATATTCGGCAACCGCACAATTTTGTATGTCCTCAACAAATGCGACATGGCGGACGAAAAGAGTTTGTCGTTTTTGAAATATATCCGCGAAAAGGGCGGCGCGTGCGTCAGGCTTAACGCCGTAAACAGCAATTCGCGCAGGGATATTATGGAGGCAATCAACTCTCTGATTGCCGAAAAGCAGGCAAAGTCGCTCGCAAAGGGCTACAATAAAATTTTCAGATTTATGGTGTGCGGCGTGCCTAATACGGGCAAGAGCACGGTTATAAATCTTCTTTCGGGCGCAAAGCGCGCAGCCACGGGCGACAAAGCGGGCGTAACGCGCGGTACGCAGTGGATAAGGTGCGGCAATTTCGAGCTTCTGGATACCCCGGGAACGACCCCGCCCGCGTTTGAAAACCAGCGCCTCGCATTGCACCTTGCATATGTGGGCAGCTTAAACGACGACATTCTGGATATAGACGACGTTTCGCTGGCGCTGCTTGGCGAACTTTCGCAAAAATACCCCCGAAACCTCGCCGAACGCTACGGCATAGAGGGCGGCGAACCGCTAGAAATGCTCGAACAGGTCTGCCGCCGCCGCGGTTTCATGCTGCGCGGGGGCGAATTCGACTACGAACGCGCCGAAAAAGCCGTGCTGGACGATTTCAGAAAGGGCAGACTGGGCGGCGTTACGCTCGACGACCTTTCGGACATGGAGGACGCGGACTTCAATGGATAAACTCGCATACGAAAGAGAGCTTCACGCTCAGGGCAAAAAATATGTGTGCGGCGTGGACGAAGTGGGCAGAGGACCGCTCGCCGGTCCCGTCGTATGCGCGGCTGTCATACTGAGCGAAGACGACTTTATAGAGGGCGTGGACGACAGCAAAAAACTTTCTGCAAAAAAGCGCGAAAAGTTGTCCGAACTGATAAGGCAAAAGGCGGTTGCCTACGCCATATGCCGCGTCGAACCGCAGATTATAGACGAAATCAACATACTTCAGGCTACGCGGCTGTGCATGAAAAACGCAGTGGAGAGCCTGTCCGTCCGTCCCGATTTCGTGCTGACGGACGGCAACATGACGCTCGACATTTCAGTGCCGCAGCGCAGCATAGTAAAGGGCGACGCGCAGTGCTACTGCATAGGCGCGGCTTCGATTATCGCAAAGGTCGAAAGGGACGCGCTTATGGAAGAATACGCAAAAATTTATCCGCAGTACGGCTTCGAAAAGAACATCGGCTACGGTACGGCGGCGCACATTCAGGCTATAAAAGAATTCGGGCTTACGCCCGTTCACCGCAGGAGCTTCACAAAAAAATGGCAATGACTTTGCGCCAGCTTATCGGCAAAAAGGGCGAAAGGGCGGCGGCAAAATACCTTGTAAGCCGCGGCTACGAGATAAAGCGCAAAAACTTCCGCTGTCCCTTCGGCGAGGTGGACATAATCGCCCAAAAGGACGGAACTCTCGCGTTCATAGAGGTAAAGACGCGCTCGGACACTTCCTTCGGCATGCCCAACGAGGCGGTGCGGCAGGACAGAAAGAAGCGCTACGTCGCCTGCGCGAAATACTATTTTTCGGGCAGAGAGCAGGATGTTTCAATTCGGTTCGACGTAATAGAAGTTTTAAACGGCGCAATTAACCATATCGAGAACGCTTTCACGGCGTAAAAAGCCATATATTATATATATGGTAAAGGGCAAAAAAAGTTTTGTGAAAATTGCGACACACCCCTCAAAATGAGTTGCATTTTGTTTTGCGGTCTGTTAAGATATAAAAGCTGATTAAAAAATTAACTGTCGCGTTGCGGCGCACAAATACAGGAGGAGCATTATGAAAGGTTTGGTTGAAGCGATCGAAAAAGAAGGCATGAAGGAAAGCGTTCCCGCATTCAACGTCGGCGATACCGTAAAGGTAGGTTTCAAGGTTATAGAAGGAACGAAGGAAAGAATTCAGAACTTTGAAGGCGTCGTAATTGCTAAAAAGCACGGCGGCATAAGAGAAACTTTCACGGTAAGAAGACTTTCTTTCGGCGTAGGCGTAGAAAGAACGTTCCCCGTTCATTCGCCCAAAATCGCATCCATCACCGTCGTAAGAAAGGGTCAGGTAAGAAGAGCTAAGCTCTACTACCTCAGAGGTCTTACCGGTAAGGCTGCAAAAATCAAGGAAGTTAAGTAATTTAAAAAAGCTCCCGCTGCGTGCGGGAGCTTTTAAATTTTACGCGCATTTATATTCTTTTTATTAAGGAGGGAAAAGTATGCTCGCAAAGGTAACAAGTTTTACGCTCGTCGGACTTGAGGGCGTGCCCGTAGACGTCGAAACGGACATAAACAAGGGCATGACTTCGTACGAACTCGTCGGGCTGCCCGACGCCGCCGTCAAGGAAAGCCGCGAACGCGTGCGCTCGGCAATCATAAACGCGCGCTTTCATTTTCCCGTCAACAGAATAACCGTCAATCTCGCTCCAGCGGACATAAAAAAGGAGGGCAGTCACTACGATCTGCCCATAGCAGTCAGCATACTCAAGGCGAGCGGTCAGCTCGAAAACGCCTCAACGGAAGGTTTCGTCATTCTGGGCGAACTCGCCCTCGACGGCGGCGTGCGCGGCGTTTCGGGCGTGCTTCCCGTGCTCATTTCTGCAAAAAAGAAGGGGTTTAACCGCTTCATTCTGCCCTTTGCCAACGCAAACGAGGCGGCTTACATGGAGGGCGCTGAAGTGTACGCGGTCAAATCTCTTTCGGAAGCCGCGGCGTTTTTGAAGGGCGAAATTTCCCTTTCGCCCGTGCAGTCCAAAGATTTTTCAGCCGCGGTTGTCCGTTCGTCTTACGATTGCGATTTATCCCTCGTAAGAGGTCAGGCGGTCGCAAAGCGCGCCTTAGAAATAGCCGTTGCTGGCGGGCACAACATACTTTTCTGCGGTCCTCCCGGAACGGGCAAGACCATGCTCGCAAAGTGCATACCGACGATAATGCCCGATCTGACGTTCGAGGAGGCGCTGGACGTAACGCGCATCCACTCCGTCGCCGGCGAACTGGGGGAGGAGGGCATAGTAACGCTGCGCCCCTTCCGCACGCCCCATCACACGGCTACTACGGTTTCGCTGTGCGGAGGCGGCAACGCGAAAATACGCCCCGGCGAAATTTCCAAGGCTCACCGCGGCGTTCTGTACCTCGACGAGCTGCCCGAATATTCGCGCTCTGCGCTCGAAGCTCTCCGTCAGCCCCTCGAGGACAGAAAAATTACCGTTTCCCGCGCGTCGGGCGCGGTTACTTTCCCCGCAGATTTCATGCTGTGCGCCAGCATGAACCCCTGCCCCTGCGGCAATTACGGCAGCAGTTACAGGCAATGCACATGCACGCCCGCACAGATTAAAAAGTACCGTTCGCGCATATCGGGACCGCTGCTCGACAGAATAGACATTCTCGTCGAAGTGGACGCCGTGAGGTATGAGGACCTGTCCTCGACAGCCGAGGAAGAGCCGAGTTGCGCCGTCAAACAGCGCGTAGAGCGGGCGAGAGCCATTCAGCGCGAAAGATTTTTAAAAGACGGCATATCGCTCAATGCGGAGATGGGCGAAAGACAGCTCAAAAAATATTGTGCTCTCTCGCCCGAATGCACGCGCGCACTGGGCGGAATATTCGAAAAACTCGCGCTGTCGGCAAGGGCGCGAGCGAGGATAATCAAGGTCGCGCGCACGATTGCCGACCTTTCTTTCAGTGCGGAGATACAGCCCGAACACATACTCGAGGCGGCGTCCTACCGCACTTTCGGTACGGGGGAAGATTAAATGTATTCCGCAACGGAAAGCGGCATAATAGTCGCCGACAGCTTTCAGTCGCTCAGCCGCGACGAAAAGATTTTACTTCTGCGCGCTGCAAAAGAAAATTGGTCCTGCGGCGCAAAAAGTGTGTCCGCACTGATTAAAAGCGTCGGCGAGGGAGTATATAATAAATTAAAGACTGCTTTTTCCGACCCCGCATACAGGCGGAGCGTCGAAAAAAATCTGCAAAAGAACGGCGTTTTCTGCGTAACTATAGAAAGCGAGCGTTATCCCGAAAGGCTTAAGCAAATTCCCGTGCCGCCCCTCGTGCTGTATTGCAGGGGCAACGCCGAACTTTTAAAGGGCGAACACTTCGCGATAGTCGGTTCGCGCCGCACGCCCTCGTCCACGCTCTCGCTGTGCAGGCAGATAAGCGGCGAAGTCGCGCAAAAAATGACCGTCGTTACGGGCATAGCCGACGGCGCGGACAGCGCTGCTCTCAAAGGCGCGCTTGCGTCGGGCAAAGTCGTGTGCGTTCTGCCCGGCGGACACAATCACATATATCCCTCAACCAACGCCGCCCTCGAAAGAGAGGTCGAAAAGAAAGGGCTTGTAATTTCCGAGTTCCCGCCCGAAACGGGCATAAAAAAGTATATGTTCGTCGTGCGCAACCGCATAATTGCGGGACTTTCGCGCGGAGTTCTCGTCGTTTCGGCGGCGGAGCGAAGCGGCGCGCTCATCACGGCGCAGTACGCCGTCGATTACAACAGGGAAGTGTTCGCTTTTCCCCATTCGATAGGCGTAAAGAGCGGCGAGGGCTGCAATAAACTCATAAAAGAGGGCGCGGCGCTCTGCAGAAATGTACTTGACATTTTTGAAGCGTTCGGGTTAGAATACAAAACGGAAAAACAACGGCTTTCCGAAGAAGAGCAAAAAATAGCCGCCATAATACGGCGGGAAGGCAAAGCTCACGCCGCCGAGCTGTCCGCGCAGACGGGCATGGCGGTGTATAAAGTCATTGCCGTCTGTTCATCGCTCGAAATAAAAGGCATAATAGCGCGCGAGGGCGGAAACATGTTTTCCGCCGTAAAATAACGGTTTTTCTGACCGTCGCGTCGGCAAATCAATGTGGAGTAGTCATGGATTTAATCATAGTTGAGTCGCCTTCAAAGGCAAAAACCATTTCAAAGTATTTAAAGGGCAAGTATAAAGTGGACGCCTCGGGCGGACACGTTCGCGATTTGCCCGAAAAGACGCTCGGCGTAAAGATAACCGAAAATTTCGAGCCGCGCTATGAAATAACGCCCAACAAAAAGGAAGTTATAAAGAGGCTTTCCGAAGAAGCGAAGAGGGCGGGCAAAGTCTACCTCGCAACCGACCCCGACCGCGAGGGCGAAGCCATAAGCTGGCACCTTCAGACGGTGCTGGGTATGGACGCGGACGGCGCAAACAGGGTGGAATTCAACGAAATTTCCCCCAAAGCCGTAGAAAACGCGCTCAAAAATCCCAGAAAAATAGATTATAACCTCGTCGACGCCCAGCAGGCAAGGCGAGTTTTAGACAGGCTTGTGGGCTACAAGCTCTCGCCCCTTTTAAACAACCGCATTCAGAGCGGACTTTCGGCAGGACGCGTTCAGTCCGTCGCCCTGAGGTTAATAGTGGACAGGGAGAGGGAGATTGCTTCCTTCAAGCCCGAGGAATATTATACTTTCACGGCTTCTTTGCAGGATACGGAGGCAAAGTATAATCCTTTCAAAGCGACATATCAGCTCAAAAAGAGCGGAAAATCTATAAGCGCGGAACAGGCTGCGGAAGTCGAAGCCAAGATACGCGCGGGGCAGTTCACCGTAACTAAAATAAAGAGCGGCATAACCAAATCCCACGCGCCCGCGCCATTCACAACCTCGTCTTTGCAGCAGGACGCTTCCAATAAATTCGGCATGTCCTCGCCCGAAACAATGTTGGTTGCCCAGCACCTTTACGAGGGCATGGAAGTGGGCGGCGACCACATTGCGCTCATCACCTATATCCGTACCGACAGCACGCGTATCGCCGTTGAGGCGCAGCAGGCGGCTATAGAGTTCATAAAAAACACCTACGGAGAAAAATTTGCGCCCGCCCGTCCCAATATCTATGCGACAAAGAAGGGCGCGCAGGACGCGCACGAGGCGATAAGACCTATCAATCTTTCCATAACGCCCGCCAGCGTCAAACAGTACCTCGACAAAAAGCATTACAACGTATATAAACTCGTGTACGACCGCTTCGTTGCCTCGCAGATGGCGGAAGCGCAGTACAATTCCATGCAGATAGAGGCTGCGTCCGCTGGCTACACATTCAAGGCGAGCGGCAAGGCACTGCTGTTTGCAGGCTTCACCGCCGCATACCAGAGCTTTTCCGACGCCGAGGCGGAGGAGGAAAACCAGAAACTTCTTCCCCCCGTTCAGGAGGGAGATACGCTCAATCTCTGCGATCTGGGCAAGGAACAGAAGTTCACCCGCCCGCCCCTGCGCTATACCGACGCGTCTCTGGTCAAGACCATGGACGAAAAGGGCATAGGCAGACCTTCGACTTACGCGTCGATTATTTCCGTGCTCAACAAGCGCCACTATGTCGAAAAAGACGGCAAATATATGGTGCCTACCGAGGTGGCGTATAAAATTACCGATATGCTCGTGCATTACTTCACGGACATAATGGACGTCGGCTTTACGGCGAAGATGGAGGACGAACTCGATAAAATCGAGGACGGCGGCGTCGACTGGCACAAGATTATCGCCGATTTCTATCCCTCGTTCGCCGAACATTTAAAGACGGCGGCGTGCGACGGCGACGAGCTTACGGACATAATCTGCGAAAAGTGCGGCAGTCCCATGATACGCCGTTCGGGCAAGTACGGCAAGTATCTCGCCTGCTCCAACTATCCCAAGTGTTCCAACATAGTCAGCGAGTCCGAAGTGGAAATTTCGGACGTGCGCTGCCCCAAGTGCGGCGCTAACATGGTGGTAAAGAGCGGCAAGTTCGGCAAGTTCCTCGCCTGCCCCAACTACCCCGAATGTTCGTGCATATTGCCTATAGACGCCAAGGTGGCAGAGGAAAAATGCCACGCCTGCGGCGGCGAAATGCTCATCAAAAAGGGCAAGTACGGCGCATATCTGGAGTGCGCGAAGTGCGGCGCAAAGCGTCCTCTGAACGCCCCCGACGGCAAGGCTAAAGAGGGCGAAAAGACGGAGGGCAAATGCCCCGACTGCGGTCGTCCCATGCGCAGAATGCGCTCCAAAAACGGCAAAATATATTACGGCTGCACGGGCTATCCCGAGTGCAGGTTCTTGAGCTGGGACATTCCCACGGGCGACAAATGCCCCGTGTGCGGAAAATATCTCATACGCAAGGGCGATAAAATAAAGTGCTCGGACAAAAACTGTTCATATAGCGTCGACGCGCCCGAAGAAGACAATGAAAATTAAGGTAATAGGCGCGGGGCTGGCGGGTTCGGAGGCGGCATACGCCCTCGCCCGCGGCGGAGCGGAAGTGGAGCTTTACGACATAAAGCCCTCGCGTTTCACTCCCGCGCATACGGATAAAAATTTCTGCGAGCTGGTGTGTTCCAACTCATTGAAAGGCGCAGACCCGTACACAAACGCGTGCGGACTTTTAAAGCAGGAAATGCGCCTTTTAGGCTCGCTTACTATGGAGGCTGCGGAGGCAACTCGCGTTCCCGCGGGCGGCGCTCTCGCCGTGGACAGGGAAAAATTCGCGCAGTATGTAACGGATAAGCTCACTTCCTGCCCCAACATAACGATTATCGGCGAAGAGGTCAGAAAAATTCCCGGGGACGGCTACTGCATTATAGCCACCGGTCCGCTCACCTGCGACGCCCTCGCGGAAGATATAGCCTTGCGCACGGGCGGAAGGCTGCACTTTTACGACGCGTCCGCGCCCATAGTTTCGCGCGACAGCATAGACATGACCTGCGCCTTTTTCGGCGACAGGTACGGCAAGGGCGGCGACGACTACATCAACTGTCCCCTTTCTGCGGAGGAATATTCCCGCTTCGTCTTCGAGCTTACCCATGCCGAGCGCGCGCTTTTGCACGACTTTGAAAAGGGCGAAATTTTTGAAGGCTGCATGCCCGTCGAAGTAATGGCGTCGCGCGGCGAAGACACGCTGCGCTTCGGACCTTTTAAACCAGTAGGCATAAGGGACGAAAAGGGCAACAAGTTCTACGCCGTGTTGCAGCTCAGAAAGGAAAATTGCGAAGGACAGGCATACAACCTCGTCGGCTGTCAGACCAACCTTAAATTTCCCGAACAGAAGAGGGTTTTCTCCCTCATACCCGCACTTAAAAACGCCGAATTTCTGCGCTACGGAGTAATGCACAGAAATACCTATATAAATTCCCCCGACTGCCTCAACGCAGATTTTTCGCTGAGGAGCGACGGAAAAATTTTCTTCGCCGGTCAGATAACGGGCGTGGAGGGGTATGTCGAGAGCGCGGCAAGCGGACTTTTGTGCGCTCTGCACGCCTTAAGAAAAATGCGCGGCAAGCCCGCAATCATACCAGAAGACATAAGCGTTTTAGGCGCTTTGTCGGCGCATATATCGCGGGCAAACGAAAATTTTACGCCCATGAACGCCAACTTCGGCATTCTGCGCGCTCAGGATACCCGCATTCGCGCCAAAAAGGAGCGCTATCGCGCCCTTGCAGAGCGTTCGCTCGGGTATATGTCGCGGTATATCAGTCAACTAAACGAGGAGTAGATTATTATGGATCTCACACCCAAACAGATAGTTCACGAACTCAATAAATACATCATCGGTCAGGACGAAGCCAAAAAGGCAGTCGCAATTGCTCTTCGCAACCGCTACCGCCGCAGTCAGCTTTCGCCCGAACTGCGCGAAGAGGTAACGCCCAAAAACATTATCATGAAAGGTCCTACGGGCGTCGGCAAAACCGAAATTGCAAGGAGGCTTGCAAAGCTTGTAAAAGCTCCATTTTTAAAGGTCGAAGCCACCAAGTACACCGAAGTCGGCTATGTCGGCAGAGACGTGGAGAGCATGGTGCGCGACCTCGCGGAGTGCGCTATCCGCCTCGTCAAGGAAGAAAAGACAAAGGAAGTCAGCTTCAAGGCGATGGCTACCGCAGAGCGCAGGATTGCCAAGGTGCTTGCCGAAGTAAAGAAGGAAGAGCGCGGCGAATTTTCCAAGGAAATTTTTGAAAATAATCTCGTCGACGACATACACGCGGGCAAGTACGACAACACCGTAATCGAGCTTGAAGTTGCCGACAATCCCAAACCCTTAGAACTTTCCCCCGGTCAGGGTGCAGCCATAGATTTAGGTTCGGTTTTCGGCTCGCTCGGCATGAACAGGCGCAAAAAGCGCAAGATAACCGTAGCGGAAGCAAAAAAACTGCTCATGGCGGAGGAAGCAGATAAACTCATAGACGACGACGCCGTTCAGACGGAGGCTATACGCCGCGCCGAAAACGACGGCATAATCTTCATAGACGAAATAGATAAAATCGCGGGCGGCAGCAGCGGCGGCATAGACGTATCCCGAGAGGGCGTTCAGCGCGACATTCTGCCCATAGTCGAGGGCTGTACCGTAATGACCAAGTACGGTCCCGTAAAGACGGACTATATCCTGTTCATAGCGGCCGGCGCTTTCCACGTATCCAAGGTTGAGGACCTCATTCCCGAATTTTTGGGTCGTTTCCCCGTACTCGTTGAGCTTAACAGCCTCAAAAAGGAGGATTTCGTCAACATTCTCACGCAGACGCACAACGCGATAACCATGCAGTATTCCGCGCTTCTCGCCGTCGATAACATAGATTTGCAGTTCAAGAGCGACGCGATAGAGCGCATAGCCGAAATCGCGGAAGAGCTGAACAAGACCTCCGAAGACATAGGCGCGCGCCGTCTGCATACGGTTATGGAATATCTCCTCGAGGAAATTTCCTTCGAGGCGGGCGGCAACGACTATCCTTTGGTTACGCTCGAAATCAACAAAAAATATGTCGACGAACATATCGACAAACTTGTCAAAAACTGCGGCGGCAAGCGCGGGCTTAAGATTACTGGCTTCACAGCCGACAGGCTTTAATATTCAGCGTTTCGGCGGATAAACCGCGCAAGGCGGACGGCGTTCCGCGCTCCGCACATTAATTTTCACGCCGACAGGCTTTATTCAGGAGAAATTATGATAAACATACCCAAGGGCACAAAGGACGTTCTGCCCGACCAGTCGTATAAATGGCAGTTCATAGAAGATTGCGCGCGCTCCACGGCGGCGGCTTTCGGCATGAAGGAGGTGCGCACGCCCGTTTTCGAACACACCGAGCTTTTCCTGCGCGGCGTGGGCGACACGACGGATATTGTCAACAAGGAAATGTACACCTTCCTCGACAAGGGCGGGCGTTCCATAACGCTCAAGCCCGAAGGCACGGCGGGGGTGGCGAGAATGTTCGTGGAAAAGGGACTTTCTTCCGCCGCTCTGCCCTTAAAGGCGTACTACATAACGCCCTGCTACAGGTATGAGCGTCCCCAGGCGGGCAGACTGCGCGAATTCCACCAGTTCGGCATAGAAATGTTCGGCGCGTCCGCGCCCTCTGCCGACGCCGAGGTGATTTTCGCCGCTTCGTCCTTCCTCCAAAAACTGGGCATAAAGGATACGCGCCTCGAAATTAATTCCATCGGCTGCAAGACCTGCCGCGCGGAGTACAATGCGGCGCTCAGAAAATATTTTTCGGGATATTCCGAAAAGATGTGTCCCGTCTGCCGAGAAAGGCTGGAAAAAAATCCTTTGAGAATTCTCGACTGCAAGGAAGAAGAGTGCAGAAAAATCATTTCGGGCGCGCCGAGCATACTCGATTATCTGTGCGACGACTGCGCGGCTCACTTTTCATCCGTTCGCTCTCTGCTCGATAAACAGGGAGTGCAGTACACCGTTAATTCGGGCATAGTAAGGGGTCTGGACTACTACACGCGCACCGTTTTCGAGTTTGTGTCCACGGCGATAGGCGCTCAGGGTACAGTATGCGGAGGCGGCAGGTACGACGGACTTATTTCAGAGCTGGGCGGTTCTTCCGTTCCCGCAATCGGCTTTGCCGCAGGCATAGAAAGGCTCATGCTGCTCATGGAAAACACGGGCGTTGAGTTCCCTCAGCCGCCCGTTCCCGCAATCTATGTGGCGGGCATGGACGACGACAGCCGCGCGGAGGCTTTTTCGATAGTCAACGGCTTGAGGCAAAAGGGTCTGTGCGCCGAAACCGACCTCATGAACCGTTCGGTCAAAGCGCAGATGAAGTATGCCGATAAGACGGGCGCAAAATTTGTTGCGGTAATCGGCGGCGAAGAGCTTGCTGACCGCGCAGTCAACATCAAAAAAATGTCGGACGGCACCTCGCAGAGCGTGGCGTTTGAGGATATTTATAATTATCTTAAGCAAAATATTTAAGGAGGCAATTTATCATGGCGGAAAAAGTAAATACAGCGAAATTTGATGAATATCTCAAGGGCGATAAGCCCGTTGTGTGCGATTTCTTTGCTACCTGGTGCGGACCCTGCAAAATGCTCGCGCCCGTTCTGGAGGAGGTTTCTTCGCAGTTTGCGGATAAAGCCGTATTCATAAAGGTAGACGTAGACGAGTGCAACGACCTCGCCGCACGCTACGGCATCATGTCCATTCCCTACGTCGCAGTGTTCAAAAACGGCGAAATGGCGGCAAAATCCCTCGGCTTCATGCCCAAGAGCGAGTTTGTCGAATTCCTCGAAGGCAACCTTTAAAAAGGTTGCCCGCCTCGGGAAATTAAAGAAAAGCAAAAAAGCGCGGCGCATGCCGCGCTTTTTTTTGCATATTCCGCGCCTTTACATGCCAGCCGTGGTTTTAGTGCATGCCCGCCCGTTGTGGCGGCACGCTTTTGCATATTACGCACTTTTTCGTGTCAGCCGTGGTTTTAGTGCATGTTCGACAGTTTGCGCGGCGTGCTTTTGCATATTCCGCGCCTTTACATGCCAGCCGTGGCTTTAGCGCATGTTCGCCCGTCGTCGCGCGCTCATCCGGAGCAGGTCGGCGTTTATTCAAAACGCCGACCTGCTCTCTGGCGGCTTTCAGCTTTGAAAAGGTAAGTTTGGCAAGCGGCGGCGAGCATTTTTTTTGCGAAGGCGGCGGAGAAGAGGGCGTGTTGCGCGTTTTCGTTTTTTTTGAGTTTATTTCATTCAAATAATTGTATATTGACAAAATATATGGTATAATATCTGCATAAATATAAATTTTTCGGAGTTTTTTATGATAGACATTTCGCTTATTGAAAAAACTGACCCCGAAGTTGCCAAGGCTTTAAGGCTCGAACTCGGCAGACAGCAGGGCAATATCGAACTCATCGCGAGCGAAAACTTTGTTTCGCCCGCAGTACTCGCCGCGGCGGGCAGCCACCTCACCAACAAGTATGCCGAAGGTTATCCCGGACACAGATACTACGGCGGTTGTCAGTATGTCGACATCGCCGAAGACCTCGCGCGCGACCGTCTCAAAAAGCTGTTCGGCTGCGAATACTGCAACGTTCAGCCCCATTCGGGTGCGAGCGCAAATCTCGCCGTATTCTTTGCCGTTCTTCAGCCCGGCGATACGGTAATGGGCATGAACCTCGCTCACGGCGGACATCTTTCCCACGGTTCGCCCGTCAACATTTCGGGTAAGTATTTCAACATCGTTCCATACGGCGTAAGCAAGGAAACGCAGACTATCGACTATGACGAAATGGAAAGAATAGCTGTGGAATGCAGCCCCAAAATGATAGTTGCGGGCGCGAGCGCATACCCCAGAGTTATCGATTTCAAGAGAATAAGGGAAATCTGCGACAAGGTGGGCGCATACATGATGGTTGACATCGCGCACATCGCAGGTCTGGTTGCGGCAGGCGTTCATCCCTCGCCCGTACCCTATGCAGATTTCGTTACCACTACCACGCACAAAACCCTTCGCGGTCCTCGCGGCGGCGTAATCATGTGCAAGGAAGAGTACGGCAAGATTATAGATAAAGCTATTTTCCCCGGCGTTCAGGGCGGTCCTTTAATGCACATCATCGCGGCAAAGGCAGTAGCTTTCAAGGAAGCTCTCGATCCCTCGTTCACCGAATATCAGAAGCAGATAGTCGCAAATGCAAAGGCTATGGCGGATGAATTCACCAAACTCGGCGTAAAGATGGTTTCGGGCGGCACGGACAACCACCTCATTCTGCTCGACCTCACCGATAAGGGCATGACGGGCAAGGAGCTGGAAAAAATGCTCGACGAAGTTCACATCACTGTCAACAAGAACGCAATCCCCTTCGACACGCAGAAACCTTTCGTAACGTCGGGTATCCGCATCGGCACGCCCGCAATGACCACGAGGGGCATGAAGGAAGAAGAGGCGCGCAAGATTGCACAGCTCATCACCAAGATAATCACCGAAAAACAGGCGGCTTACGACTATGTTACGGCAGAAGTTGCAAAACTCTGCGCACAGTTCCCTCTGTATGCCGACGACGTAAAATAATTTCAATTATTAATGCGCGCAGCGGCTTCGCCGCCGCGCGCTTTTTTTATGTCGCTTAAAATATTAAATTTTAATTGCTCCCGCACCTGTTTTTTGTCAGTTAAAAGCTCTTGAATGTCAATATGTCTGTATAGAGCGCAATTTGAAGCTCTTTCGGCAGAGAAAATCATTTCTGCACTCTGAAACATTATTAATAGCAAAAATATGCGGCGCACGGTAACCCGTGCGCCGCATATTTATTTTCAGCGTTTATGACTTAATGCAAATCAATAGTTTTCTTTTCTCAGCTCAAAGTAAGCCTGAGGGTGCTGGCAAACGGGGCATACTTCGGGTGCGGTCGTACCGACGATGATGTGTCCGCAGTTTCTGCATTCCCATACCTGAACGCCCGCTTTTTCAAATACCGTCTTGGTTTCAACGTTCTTCAAAAGCGCGCGGTATCTCTCTTCGTGCGTCTTTTCTATGGCGGCAACTCCCCTGAACTGTGCGGCAAGCGCGGTAAAGCCCTCTTCTTCGGCTTCTTTTGCCATTCTGTCGTACATGTCCGTCCATTCAAAGTTTTCGCCTTCAGCCGCAGCCATAAGGTTTTCTGCAACCGTGCCTATTCCGCCGAGGTGCTTGAACCACAGCTTTGCGTGTTCCTTTTCGTTGTCTGCGGTCTTAAGAAAAATTTCCGCTATCTGCTCATAGCCCGCTTTCTTTGCAACCGAAGCAAAGTAGGTGTACTTGTTTCTCGCCTGGCTTTCGCCTGCAAATGCCTCTAACAGATTTTTTTCCGTCTTAGTTCCGGCATAGGGGTTCTTTTTGATATCCATAAAAATTTTCTCCTCTTATAAATAAGACTTAATCTTATTTTATTCATATATAATATAACACGCCCCAAATAAAAAGTCAAGTAGGGAAGACAAAATTTTAGCTCGTTATCATAAAATTGCACCCTTTAGGCGCATTGCGCAACTTTGTTGCTTTAAAAGTGTGATTTGCCCGCGCGGGTATGTCGTAAACAGCGTATTGTGTATAATGACGCCCGTCCGCAGGTACATTGCGGAACGCCCGCTCGCAGATTTGTCGCTAAATGCCTGTTGCGCGGTACGGCGTTGAGCGTCAGTCGCGTGCAAGTCGCGGAGCGCCCGACCTTGGTTTGTGTTAAACGCCCTTGCGTGTACATTGCGGAACGCGCGCTCGCATATTTGTCGCTAAATGCCTGTTGCGCGGTACGGCGTTGAACGCTCGTCGCGTGCAAGTCGCGGAACGCCCGACCGCGGGTATGTTGCCGAACTCGCATTGCGCAGACAAGTCGCAAACGCTCAGCTGCGCTCGGCGCGACAAATATCGATTAAAAAGAACGCGCAACGCGGGTGTTTTTTGTTAACGTTTGTTGCAAATATTTTTCGGAAGTGTTATAATATTTTTTGTATATACTTAAGGCGGAAAATGTTGAGATGGACGTTAAAAAAGGTATAAGAAAACTCGATATTTCGGTCAAATCTAAGTTGCTCACGGGTTCGGCGTTCTGGCGCACCGCGGAGTGCGCGGATATAGGCATGGAGGCGGTTACGGTATCGGACGGACCGCACGGTCTGCGCGTTCAGGACAAGATGCCAAACCATCTCGGCATGGGAACTTCCCACCCGTCGACTTGTTTTCCCACGGCTGCGGCTATGGCGTGCAGCTGGGACACGGAGCTTGGCGAAGAGCTGGGCGAATATCTCGGCAGAGAGGCTGCGGCAATGGGCGTTTCCATGGTACTCGGTCCGGGGCTTAACCTAAAACGCAGTCCGCTCTGCGGCAGGAATTTCGAATATTTTTCCGAAGATCCCTATCTTTCGGGCAAATTTGCCGCGGCATATGTGCGGGGAATTCAGAAAAACGGCACGGCGGCGTGCATAAAGCATTTTGCCGTCAACTCGCGCGAGCGCGGCAGAATGGTGTACGATTGCATAGTGGACGAGCAGACTTTGCGCGAAAGTTATCTTTCTTCCTTTGAAATTGCCGTAAAAGAGGGCAAACCCGCCGCCGTCATGACGGCTTACAACAAGATAAACGGCGTATACTGCAACGGCAACGAGCGGCTTATCGGCGGCATATTGCGAGGCGAATGGGGCTTTGACGGACTTGTAATTTCCGATTGGGGCGGCACGTTCGATAAAGTTGCTTCGGTCAGGAGCGGCGTCGACCTCGAAATGCCGCGCTGCGATTTTTCCGCTACGGAGGTGGAAAAGGCAGTAAAGAGCGGCGAGCTGGACGAGAGGATAGTCGATAAGAGCATTGAGCGACAGCAGGCGTTTTCCGCCGCGGCGCAGAGGGTAAGGCGGGAGCCTGTCGACTGGCAGGCGCATTCCGACTTTGCGGCAAAGTGCGCGGAAAATTCAATAGTACTTTTGAAGAACGAAAACTCGGCGCTTCCCCTCGGAAAAAGCGAAAAGATTGCGGTAATCGGCGATTTCGCTTCGAATGCGCGCTATCAGGGCGCGGGTTCGTCGCTCGTCAATCCCACAAAGGTTACGGGCGTGCTCGACGCGGTAAAATCTTCCGACCTCAATTATATAGGCTTCGAAAGGGGCTTCAAACGGGACGGAGGAAGGAGTGTGCGCCTTTCCGACCGCGCCGTAAAACTTGCTTCGGAGGCGGATACCGTAATTCTCTGTCTGGGACTGGGCGAGGGCATAGAGCTTGAAAGTTGCGACAGGAGCAATATAGATTTGCCTGCCAACCAGACCGAACTTCTCGCCCGCCTTTCAGCGCTCGGCAAAAAGATAATCGTTCTGCTCTTCTGCGGAGGAGTTGTCGAGACCTCGTGGGATAAAAACTGTTCGGCGCTTATTCACTGTTTCCTTTCGGGGCAGAGTTGCGGCACTGCTGCAGTAAAAGTACTGACGGGCGAAGTCAATCCCTCGGGCAGACTTACGGAAAGTTTTCCCCGTGCGCTTTCGGAAGTGCCGTGCGCGGAAATTTATAATAAATATGCCTACAAAATGGACTATGCGGAGGGCATATACGTCGGTTATAAGTACTACGGCGCGCTCGGCAAGAGCGTAAAATATCCCTTCGGCTACGGTCTTTCCTATACTCAGTTCGACTGTTCGGATTTTGTCCTTACCGACGAAGGCGTGAAAGTTAAAGTCAAAAACGTCGGCGGGCGCGACGGCGCGACCGCCGTGCAGATGTATATAACCGCGCCCCGACCCGAACTTGAGCATTCGCCCGCGGAGCTTAAAGGCTTTAAAAAAATCTTTTTGCGCTCGGGGGAGCAAAGGGAAATTTTCATTCCCTTCGACGAATATTCTTTCCGCGTATGGGACGGGGAGAATTCGCGCTGGAGCGAGGGCGGAATTTATAAAGTGCAAGTCGGCTTCGACAGCCTGAATATGCTGTTCTGCGGCAATATTCAAAGGGGGGCTTCTCCTGCCGCCTGCGACAGTCCGCAGAGCTATAAGGAGTATTTCGACAGCCGTATTTCCCCCGTTCAGCCCAAAGTAAAGCACAAAAAGGGCGACCTCACCGCCACGGTGATGACGGAAATTTACGACCTGCGCTACTGCAAGGGCTTCGTCGCGCGACTGTTCAGCTTTATAGCTTCGCTGTACTCGCGTTCCAAAGACGAAATTCTTTCCAATTCGATGACGCACCTGCCCATAAGGTTCATAATGCTTTTCATGCACTACAACGAAGTGCAGGTGGAAGGCTTTCTCGAAGCCTGCAACGGCAAGTTTTTCAGGGGCGTAAAAAAAATAATTTTCAAAAAATAAAAATTCAGGCTTTAATGCCTTTCAAGGAGCAATATGAAGTGGGTAACCGCATGGGGTAACGCACCTTCCATAACTGAACATAAACCCGAAACTTATGCAAAGGACATAACTCTTCGCTATCCAGTAACGTGCGCGTTCGGCGGCGAAAAGGTAAGGCTGCAGTTTTCCAATTTCTGCGGCACGGAGCCCGTTACGCTCACCAAAGTTACCCTCGCTCGTGCGATGGGCGACAGGGAAATAAGTCTGCACAACGCCCGTCTCGTTACATTCGGCGGCGAAGAGAGCGTTACCATTCCCGCGGGCGGAGAAATTTATTCGGACGAAATCAACTTTATGATAAAGCCGAAGGGCGTGCTGGCTGTCAGCATATACCTTGCCGATTTCACCCTCATGCGCACGGGCGTAACGGCGATAGGTCCGCTTTCCAAGGGCTTTTTCTCGGTGGGCGACTGCACTTTTTCAAGCGTTCTGCCCCTCGACAAGACGAGGCATACGGACGTGTTCTATTTCCTCAGCGGACTTGATTTGTACACCGCCGACGAAAACCGCGCAGTTATTTTATACGGCGACAGCATAACGGCGCAGAGCTGGGCGGATTACCTTGCCATAGAGTGCATGAACGACCCTTACAACAACACCGCCATAGTCAGAAAGGCGGCGAGCGGCACGCGCGTTCTCAGGGAATACACCTGCATTACTTACGAAAGTTACGGGCTTAGCGGCGAACACCGCTTCGACCGCGAAATATCTTCGGTGAGCGGGGCGGATACCGTCATCATTCAGCAGGGTATAAACGATATAATTCACCCCGTCGGAACAGATGTAAATCCCTTCCGTCCCATGAACGACCTTCCCACGGCGGAGCAACTCGAAGAGGGCGTGAAAAAGTATATAGAGAGCGCAAAGGCGTGCAATCTCAACGTGTTCGTCGGCACGCTTCTGCCCATTTTCGGCTGGCGCACTTATGCGCCCTTCCGCGACGAACTGAGAAACGCTTTCAACGATTGGGTGCGCTCGCTCGACGATATATCGGGCTGTATCGACTTCGACAGGCTGCTCTGCGACGGCGATAACGTATGCGCTTTTGCTAAAAGTTTCGACAGCGGCGACCATCTTCATCCCTCGGATGAGGCATACAGGGAGATGGCAAAGCTTGCATTCTCGTATATAAAGGAGCAGGACTGACGTGCGCGCGTGCATATACGGCGCGGGCGCTATGGGTACGGTGCTCGGCGCGTACATAAGCAGGGCGGGCAGACAAATCGACCTCGTTACGCGCAACCGCGAACATGTAAGCGCGCTCAACGCGTGCGGCGCGGACATAACTTTTGCCCGCGGAGGCGGCTTCAACGCAAAGGTTAAAGCCATTCTGCCCGAGCAGATGCAGGGAAAATACGAAATAATTTTTTTGATGACCAAACAGCGCGACAACGCGCAGATAGTTGCTTTTTTGCAACAATTTCTTGCCGAAGACGGCGTTATATGCACCACGCAGAACGGACTTCCCGAATATTCGGTTGCGCAGGCGGTCGGCGAAAACCGCTGCCTAGGCTGTGCCGTTTCGTGGGGAGCAAGCTACATATCGCCCGGCAAAGTCATGCTCACTTCCTCGCCCGACGCGCTAACTTTTTCGCTCGGTTCGCCCTTTGCGCACAATGAAAAGCAGGGGGACGTCGCGGCTCTTTTGGGCTGTATTGGCAAAGTTGAAGAGGAGGAAAACTTCCTCGGCGCGCGCTGGTCGAAGCTCATTGTAAACTCGGCTTTTTCCACCCTTTCGGCAATAACTTCGCTGACTTTCGGGCATATTGCAAAGGGCTTCAAAACGCGCGCAATCGCACAGACTATGCTCAAAGAGGGCATGGACGTCGCCTCGGCAAACGGCGTTGCGCCCGCGCCCATTCAGGGACACGACCTCGTGCGCTGGCTCAATTATTCCAACCCGTTCAAAAAGGCGCTGTCCTTTTTAATAATACCGATTGCCATGAAAAAGCACTCTGCTCTCGTTTCGGGCATGTATTACGACCTGATTGCCGGCAGAAAGTGCGACGCTCCCTTCGTTGCGGGCGTAGTCAGCCGCTTTGCCGAAAAGGCGGGCTCTAAAGTGCCTTACACGGATAAGGCGCTTGAAATTGTCGCTATGATAGAAGAAGGCAGGGCTGTGCCCTGCGCTGAAAATTTGAAACTTTTTGCCCGACTTTGATGGGGAAAATAATTGCTCCATAACGCAGTTTTGGGGCGGCATTGCCGCAATAAGATAACGGAAAGTTTTTTGAGGTCGGATACGGAGCTTAACATGGAAGAAATTTATTATCCCTCGGCGGACGGAAAAAATACAATTCATGCCGTAATATGGCGTCCCGAATGCGCAATTCGCGGCGTTTTGCAGATCATTCACGGCATGGCGGAATACGCCATGCGTTACGACGGCTTTGCCCGTTTTTTGTGCGAGCGCGGCATTTTTGTCTGCGCCGAAGACCACTTGGGACACGGCAAGTCGGCAAAGAGCGGGGAGGACCTCGGTTACTTTGTCGAAGGCGACGGCACGGACGTCGTTCTTTCGGATATATCCCGCCTTACTTCAATAGTAAAAGAACAGACAGCGGGCGCGCCCTTTTTCGTGTTGGGGCACTCTATGGGTTCGTTTTTCTGCCGCTGTCTGATTGCGCAGAGGGGGAAAGACTACGACGGCGCGATAATAATGGGTACGGGTTTTCAGCCCGCCGCCGTTACAGGCTTTGCAAAGTTCCTTGCGCGCACGGTCGCGCTTTTCAGGGGCTGGAAGCACCGCTCGCGCTTTATCGATAAACTTGCATTCGGCTCTTACAATAAAAAGTGTCAAAAACGCACGCCCTTCGACTGGCTGAGCGCGGACGAGACCAATGTGGATAAGTATATCGCAGACGAACTGTGCGGCGTAACCTTTACTTGCGGCGGGTTTTACACTCTCTTTTCCGTTCTGGGCAGGGCGTGCAGCGCAAAAACCATAAAAAGCGTACCAAAAAATCTGCCCGTGTTTCTCGTTGCGGGCGGGGACGACCCCGTCGGCGCGTATTCCGCGGGTGTAATCAAGCTGTATAAAAAACTATCCTCGTGCGGCGTTTCGGACGTGGAAATGACCATTTACAGCGGCGCGAGGCACGAAATTTTAAACGATGTCTGCGCTCCCGCGGTAATGGAGGACATATTGTCTTTCATCGACGGGCATGCGAGCGCACAATGAACGCTGCGCTCAAAAAAACGCCGGCGAATGAGCGCGGAGTGAAATGTTCCGCTTAAAAAACTGCCGACCAAGCGGCATCGGCAAGATATTAGTATAGAATAGCATTAAATTTTTTTCGCGCCTGCGGGCGCAAAGGTTGCATATGAAAAACTTTATATTCATTTCACCCAATTTTCCCGAAAATTACTGGCATTTCTGCAAGCATTTAAAGGATAACGGCTTCAACGTTCTCGGCATAGGCGACTGCGAATATTTCAATCTTCTTCCGCAGCTTAAAGAGAGCCTTACGGAGTACTACAAGGTTTCCGACCTCGAAAATTACGACGAAGTTTTCCGCGCGGTTGCGTTTTTCACCTTCCGCTACGGCAAAATCGACTGGCTGGAGAGCAACAACGAATACTGGCTGGAGCGCGACGCCCGCCTGCGCACCGAGTACAACATTACTACGGGCTTTAAGGAAGTCGACATAGCGAAGGTAAAATATAAGTCGAAAATGAAGCCTTACTATAAAAAAGCGGGCGTAAAAACCGCACGCTACTGCATGGCTACCTCGCTTTCAACCTGCAAAAGGTTCATTTCCAAAGTCGGCTATCCCGTCATCGTCAAGCCCGATAACGGCGTGGGCGCGAGCGATACTCACAGAATAAGCAACGTCGAGGAGCTTAAAGCGTTTTTCGCAAGCAAACTGCCCGTATCCTATATAATGGAAGAGTACATCGACGCCGAAGTCAATTCCTACGACGCAATAATCGACAGCTTCGGCAATCCTCTCTTTGAAACGGGCAACGTTACGCCGTCGTCGCTGATGGACGTCGTCAACACGGGCGACAGCTCGCTCTTTTACATACTCAACAATCCTTTCCCCGACGTGCGCGACGCGGGCAGAAGAGTGGTAAAGGCGTTCGGCGTCAAGTCGCGCTTCGTGCATTTTGAATTTTTCCGCCTCAATCGCGACCAGCACATTGGCAAAAAGGGCGAAGTTGTCGCACTCGAGGTCAACATGCGCCCTTCGGGCGGCATTTCCCCCGAAATGATGAATTACGCCAACTCTACGGACGTATATAAAATATGGGCGGACATGATTGCTTACGACAGCACGCTCAAGGGCGCGGGCGAAAGATATTTCTGCGCGTTCGTCGGCAGGCGCGACGGCAAACCTTACGTTCATTCGGACGAGGAAATCAAAAATAAATATTCCGGCTGCCTTAAAATGTGCGAAAGGGTTGCAAAGGCGCTTTCTGGCGCGATGGGCGACATGATGTTCGTCGCAAACTTCAAAACCAGGCAGGAGCTGGACGAATTTTACGCATATTGTATCGCGGTTAAATAACGACTGTGCATATTTAAATAATAATTTCTGCGGTGCGGGGCGCGCTTTTTGCGCGCCCCGCATTTTTTTATTTTTGGCATAAACTTGCAAGGCGGCAAATAAGTTATTATACGTAACCAATTCGGGAGGGGTTTATGCTTAACGATAACATATATAAAGACATAGCTGCGCGCAGCGGCGGCAACGTTTACATAGGCGTCGTCGGACCTGTGCGCACGGGCAAATCGACGCTTATAAAAAAATTCATGACCGAGCTTGTGCTTCCCAACGTCGAGGGTGCCGAGCGCAACGAAATGACGGACGAACTCCCCCAGTCGGCTGCGGGGAAAACTGTAATGACCACAGAGCCGAAGTTTGTGCCGTCCAACGCCGCAAAGCTGAGGATAGACAACGCCGACGTAAGCGTCAGGCTTATAGACTGCGTGGGGTTCGTTGTGGACGGAGCTTCGGGTTTTGAAGAAAACGGCTCGCCGAGGCTGGTTAAAACGATGTGGAGCGAAGCGCCCCTGCCGTTTGCCGATGCCGCGGCGCTCGGAACGCAAAAGGTGATAAGCGATCATTCGACTGTCGCGCTGTGCGTTACTACGGACGGTTCGGTGGCAGATATACCGCGTGCAAACTATATCGAAGCCGAAGAGCGCACAATTTCAGAGCTTAAGAAAATAGGCAAACCTTTCATAATAGTTTTGAACTGCGCCTCGCCCGAGGGCGAAAGGGCGCGTTCGCTCAGAAAGGAGCTTGAACAAAAATACGGCGCGACGGTAGTTGCGATGAACTGCGAAAAGGCGGAGGAGGGCGACCTGAAAATGCTGCTCCGCGCGCTTTTATTCGAGTTCCCCGTCTGCTCGTTCGACGTAAAAATTCCCGCATGGGTGCGCGCTCTGCCCGCGGACAGCTCAGCCGTGTCGGAACTTATCGAAAGGGTCAAGACCGCCTCGCAGAAAATAAGCTGCATGAAAGATTGTTCGGCGTTCGACGACATGCTTTCGGGCTGCAGATACTGGAAAGCCGAAGCCGACGTCAATCTGTCGCTTTCGGACGGCAAGGCAACCGTTACCGCGCAGATAGAGGACGGCGTATTCTTTGCAATGCTTTCAGAAACGGCGGGCGAAGAGATTAAGGACGAAAGTTCGCTCATGTCCTTCGTCGTCGCATCCTCGCAGGCGGCTAAAAATTACGGCAAAATCAAGGACGCGTTCGAGTGCGCGAAGATGACGGGCTATGGCATAGTTCAGCCGTCGGACGATGATATGAGCCTCGAAAAACCCGTCGTCGTGCGGCAGGGCGGAAACGTGGGCGTAAAGCTAAAGGCGAGCGCGCCCAGCTATCACATCGTAAAGGTGGACGTAACGGGCGAAGTCAGCCCCATAATGGGAGCGGCGGCGCAGTCGGAGGAGATGGTAAACGGCATAATGAACGGCTTCGAAGCCGACCCGCAGGGCATGTGGGATACAAACCTTTTCGGCAAATCGCTGCGCGGCATGGTCAAGGAAGGGCTTGCCGGCAAAGTCAACAGCATGCAGGAAGAAACGCGCGGCAAAATGCGCCGCGCCATGACGAGAATGGTAAACGAGGGCAAGGGAGGGGTTATCTGCATCCTTCTTTGAAAAATAAGTGCGCCCCGCTTCATCTGAAGCGGGGCGCACTTGTCTTGTGGCGCATAAAAGGTTAAAAATATTAAAAATGCGCCGCCGCGCAACTGCGCGGCGGCGCATTTCATTTGTTATTCATATCAGCTTCGGACAATGCGTTCTGCGCGCACGTGCGCCGCGGCACATATGCGTAAAGTCAGTCGCGTCCGCTCCCCTTTTCGTCGCCTCCAAGCTCGGGCGGAACAACTCTGCTTCCGTCGGCGTTGTACGACGCCGCGTCATACCTGAGCGAGGCGATATATGCGTTGTACTGCTCGTCAGTCAGTTTTTTCACTTTTCTCTTTTTGGACATAAAAAACCTCCGTGTAAAATATGTATCAACATAATTATGCACACGGAGGAATTTTTTTATTCGTATGCGCTCTGGCGCATTTTATCTTTAAATCAGACTGCTCTCACGCGCAGAACACCGTCCACCGCCGCTATCGACTTGAGCAGGCTTTCGTCCGCCTTGCCGTCTATGTCGATAATGCAGTAAGCGTATTCGCCCTTGCTCTTGTCGGCCATGTTGGCAATGTTTATGCCCTTTGCCGAAACAGCAGCCGTCAGCTGAGCAATCATGTTAGCCACGTTCATGTGGCAGACGCATATGCGCGCTTCGCCCTCTCTGGGAGCGGAAACGGCGGGATAGTTTACGCTGTTGGTTATGTTGCCGTTTTCGATGTAATCTACGAGCTGTCTTGCCGCCATAACCGCGCAGTTATCCTCCGCTTCGGGCGTGCTCGCGCCGAGATGAGGCACGCATATAGCGTTGGGAACGCCTATAATTTCTGCGTTGGGGAAGTCGGTTATGTAGCGTGCCACTTTGCCGCTGCCGAGCGCGGAAATTATCGCCTTGTTGTCTACGAGTTCGCCGCGGGAGTTATTTATGATAACCACGCCGTCCTTGCACTGGGCAAGCGTTTCGTCGTTGAACATGCCGCGCGTATCGCCCGTGAGGGGAACATGCACGGTAATAAAGTCCGCGCGCTTGTAAATTTCTGCGCGGTCGGCATATACTTTTACGGAAGAGTTGAGCATTATTGCGTTCTGGGTGGAAAGGAAGGGATCTACGCCTATTACTTTCATGCCCAGAGCGGCTGCGGCGTTGGCAACCATAATGCCTATCGCGCCCAGACCTATAACGCCCAGCGTCTTGCCTGCGATTTCGCAGCCGACAAACTTGGATTTGCCTTTTTCTACGAGTTTGCCTACGTTTTCGCCCTCGCCCTTGATGGTTTTAACCCAGTCGATTGCGTCTGTTATCTTTCTTCCGCCGAGGAAAAGTTCGCAAATTACAAGCTCTTTGACGGCGTTCGCGTTAGCGCCGGGAGTGTTGAAGACTACTATGCCCTTTTTCGCATATTCTGCGGAAGGAATATTGTTTGTGCCTGCGCCTGCGCGCGCCACTGCCAGCAGTTCGTCGCCGACGGCGTAATCAGCCATTGCCGCCGAGCGCACCATTATGCCCTGAGGATTTTTAACCTCGTCCGAATATTCGTAGTTTGCAAATATTTCGTCTGCGAGGGGGCTTATTGCGTTTAATTTGAGTATGCCTGCCATTACTTGTTCTCCATTTCAAATTTCTTCATGAATTCAATGAGCGCCTTTACGCCCTCTACGGGCATAGCGTTGTATATCGAAGCTCTCATACCGCCGACGAGGCGATGACCTTTCAGGGATACGAGACCGTTTTTCTTTGCTTCCGCAACGAACTTTGCGTCCATGTCTGCGTCGCCCGTTACGAATGGAACGTTCATTATCGAACGGAATTCGGGAAGGACATTGTTGGTGTAGAAGGAGGAGTTGTCGATAAAGTCATACAAAAGTCCCGCCTTGTATGTGTCTATTTCGTTCATCGCCTTGACGCCGCCCTTCTTTTTGAGGTTGCGTAGAACGAGGTTTGCCATGTAGATTGAGAAAGCGGGGGGAGTATTGTAGAGCGAGCCGTTCTCGTCCTGCACCTTCCATTTGAGCATGGTGGGGCAGATTTTGAGGGGATTCTGTATAAGGTCGCGCTTTGCGATGACTATCGTAACGCCCGCGGGAGCGAGGTTTTTCTGCGCGCCTGCGTAAATTACGCCGAAGTCGGCAACGTTAATCTCTCTTGAGAATATTTCTGACGACATATCCGCAACGAGGGGAGCTTTGCACTTGGGGAATTTGGAATAGCGCGAGCCGAAAATCGTATTGTTCGAGGTAATGTGAACATAGTCTGCGTCGGGGCTGTAGTTGAGTTTGTCAACGTCGGGTATGTAGGTGTAAACCTTGTCGGAGCTGTCGCCTATTTTAACCGCTTCGCCGTAAATCTGACCTTCCTGCCATGCTTTCTTTGCGAAGTTGCCCGTAACTATGTAGTCGGCTTTGCCGTTGTGCATGAGGTTTAAGGGAATTGCGGCAAACTGCGTGGACGCGCCGCCCTGCACAAATATAACCGCATAATCGTCGGGAACGTTCAAAAGTTCGCGCGTAAGGGCTTCGGCTTCCTTTACGATAGCGTCGTAAGCCTTGTCTCTGTGCGAAATTTCAGTAACCGACATGCCTGTTCCTGCAAAATCGAGGAACTCCTTCTGCGCTTCTTCCAGAACTTCGAGGGGAAGGGTGGAAGGACCTGCTGCGAAATTGTAAACTCTCATAATTCTCCTTTTATCCGCTCCGAAAGCAAGTTGCGACGGGCAGATTGAAATTATTCATATATAATTTATAAAAATTATAAAAAATTCCCTGTTAATTGAAAATGATAGGATAATTATACAACAAATCAAAATAATATACAAGTGTTTTGCATAAATTTGCCTATAATATTTTTGTGTCAGCCCCGCCCGCGGCGGCGGGCGGGGCGCTCCGAGGGGGAAAATATGCGTTAGTCGGCGCATATATCGCCACGTATCGATAAAAAAATTGTTTCAACGGGCAAAAAAGTTGCTTCGAAGTATTTACTTTTTGATTTTTTTAGTGTAAACTTGAAAAGGAACTATATTAGTAATAGTGTTTAAAACAAGCAAATGCCATTCATCCCCGCGCACGGCGCAGGGCGGCGCGTTGGTTCGCGCAATTTTTTTCGAGGTGTCATTATGGGTGTAAACAACAACGGTTCGGGTCAGACTAAAGCCGACGTCATTCTGACCAAAGTCGAGCAGCTCGCTCAGAAAAACAAAGATGTCGAGGCGAAGGTACAGGAAGTAATCGATTCCGCCGTCGACAGGGAGATGGACAGGGAAGCCATCATGCAGAAGATGGAGTATGACAAAAAGGAAGTCATGCGCGAATTCGAATATCTGTCCATGCAGCTGGAGAGCAGCTATAACAGCATAATGAAGGGCGGCGTCCGCACCGCGGGCGCGGCAGGCATAGACCTTGACGAACTTGCGGCAAAGGTTGCGGATAAGATTGTCATTCCCATGAACGACGTCGATTACGACGCCCTTGCAGACAAGGTTGCCGAAAAAATGACATCCGAACCCGCAGGCATAGATTATGACCTGCTCGCCGAAAAAGTTGCGGAAAGATTGCCCGCGCGCACTTCGGACCTCGACTACGACGAACTCGGCTCGAGAGTGGTCGAAAACATGTACATTCCTTCCGCAGTCGTAGAAGAGCTCGATTACGACGCTCTCGCTCAAAAACTCGCGGAAAAAATTTCCGTGTCCGACCCCGTCGTCGACTACGACGCCCTCGGCACGAAAGTCGTCGAAAAAATGTATATTCCCACGGCTGTTACTGAGGACCTCGATTACGACGCCCTCGCCAAAAAGCTTTCGGAAAATCTTCCCGCGCAGGAAGTCGTTTCGGCAGATTACATCGCTTCCAGGGTTGCAGAACAGCTCGTCAGCCCCTCGGTTGACACGGAAGCCATTTCCGAAAGAATTGCAAGCTGCATAGTCGTACCCGATACGGTGGGCGTTTCGGTAGACGAACAGTCCATTGCAGACAAAGTTATCGAAAAACTCAATCCCTCTTCGGTTACCGTCGACGAGGACGCGCTTGCCCAAAAGGTCGCTTCCGCCGTTGCCGCAAATATCGACGGCGACGAAATCGCCGATAGAATAGCAAAGCAGGTCGGAACTATTTCTCCCGAACAGTTCGACGTCATGGTGGACGACGACGGCTGCGATTCGCTCGCTAAAGCGGTGGAAAGCAAGCTCGACTACGAAGCCCTCGCAGAAGCCGTTTCCTCAAGGCTCAACGTCGGCTCGGGCGCGGACGTGGACGCCGAAGAGCTTGCGCGCGTGCTTTCGGAAAAGCTCAGCGTAACGGCTCAGGTAAACGAAGACACCCTTGCGGACAGAGCCGCTGCGGTTCTTTCCAACTATATGCCCGAAATCGATACGGACGAGATTGCAGAAAAGGTCGTTTCCGCCATTCCCGCAACGCAGGTTGACGAGGAAGCCATTGCAAATTCCGTAGTCGAAAAGATAATCGAAAAACAGGAAGACCAGGATTTCGACATCGTCATCGACGAAGAGGGCGTGGACAGAATTTCTACGAGCATAGCCGAAAGATACGAAAGCTCGCTCGATAAAATTCAGCAGGATATAGAGGAACTCAAAGCCATGCTCTCGGCAGAGGACGAAGAGGTTCAGCCCGCATGCGGCGACCGCCTCGAAGAGATACAGCGCGACCTCGACAGAATAAAGGCAATGATTGCGGCGGGCATGGTTGTCGCCGCTTCCGACGAAATCGCTCCCGCAGAAGCGGTTGAAGAGGAAGTCGAAGAAGAACCCGCTGAAGAGGAAGCTCCCGCAGAAGAGGAAACCCCTGCAGAAGAACCCGACGACGGTCAGATGCTCGTTACGGTAAGCGACATAGTCGAAAATGAACCCGCCGAAGAGAGCGACGAAGAGGATGAAGACGGCATAGAAGAGCTTGTCGACGACATAGACGAAAATCCTTCCGAGGGCGAGGTTATGCCCGACGGAATGGACGGTATGGCAGGCGGCGTGGACTTCGCCAACATGATGAAGTACAACCGCTCGTTCATAGCGAGAATTATTCAGGGTACGGACGACCAGAAGAGGTATTACGGCAACGTCAAGAACGCTCTGCTTTCCTACAAGAAAGTAAACTCCAACATTTCCTGGAGCAACGAGCGTTTCAATAAGGGACGCGAAACGATTGCCCGCTTCAAGATACGCGGCAAGACGCTCTGCCTCTATCTCGCGCTTGACCCCAACGAATTTGAAACTTCGGTTTACCATCAGGTAGACGTATCGGACAACAAGTCCATGCACGGCACTCCCATGATGGTAAAGATCAAGAGCCCCCGCGGTTGCAAGAAGGCTATAAGGCTTATCGACATAATGCTCGAAAGGCGCGACGGCATCAAGCGCCCGATTGCAGAGCGCGATTACGCGGCGATGTATCCTTACGAAACCATGGAAGAACTCATCGAAGAAGGTCTTGTAAAGGACGTAAGCAAAAAGTAAATCGACCTTGCGGAAAAAGGGGGTTCTTTGCAACCCCCTTTCATAATGCGCCGCAAAATATTACATATTAAGACAAGAAAGGACATAATTTTGAAAGAGAACAACGTAAAAGCGGGCGAAAGAAAGCCCCGCAAAAAAATTAATCCCGAACGCGTAAAGGAAAAAAAGGTAAAGGAAAAGAAGCCTTTCCAACTTAAAAAAGCGCCCGTAAAGGCGCGCGGAAAGGTCATTCTGCCCCCCTCGGCTTCGATTACGAGGGAACAGGAAGAAGCTGTTCTGCCCGTAACCAAAAAGGCGAAAAAGGAGCGCAGGGTAAAAAATGCCGTCAGAATAATTTTCCTCGGCGGCGTGGGCGAAATAGGCAAGAATATGACCGCGCTCGAGTGCGGCGACGACATTATAATAATAGACGCCGGCGCAATCTTCCCCACGGAAGAAATGCCGGGAATTGACCTCGTCGTACCCGACCTCACTTACCTTATAGAAAACAAAAAGAAGGTGCGCGGACTAATTCTCACTCACGGACACGAGGACCACATAGGCGGCGTACCCTATCTTCTCAAGGATCTGGACATCCCCGTCGCAGGTACGCAGCTCACGCTTGCGCTCGTGGACAACAAGCTGCGCGAACACCGCCTCAACAATGTAAAGACGATTACCGTCGCGCCCGGCGGACACCTTCAATTCGACTGCTTTAAAATAGACTTTATCAACGTCAACCATTCCATAGCCGGCGCGCTGGCTCTCGCCATTCACACGCCCCAGGGCATCATTTTCCACAGCGGCGACTTCAAGATAGACTTAACCCCCGTCGCGGGAGAGCCGATTGACCTCAAAACAATTTCCGAGCTGGGCGCAAAGGGCGTGCTTTTATATATGGGCGAAAGCACCAACATAGAGCGCCCCGGCTATACCATGAGCGAAACGGTGGTAGGCAGCACGCTCGACAGGCTGGTCGAAGAGAACGCCGAAAGGCGCATAATAATAGCGACTTTCGCTTCCAACGTTCACAGGCTTCAGCAGATAATCGACCTCGCCGCCCGCCACGGAAGAAAGGTCGCCTTGAACGGCAGGTCTATGCTCAACGTCGTGGAAGCGGCGGAAAAAATAGGCGAACTGCACATTCCCGACGGCGCAATCATAGATATTTCCCGCACAAAGAATATGCGCGACAGCGAAGTTCTGATCGTCTGCACGGGCAGTCAGGGCGAACCCATGAGCGCTCTTCACCGCATGGCTAACGGCGAAAACCCCAATCTTTCCGTCGGCAACAACGATACTATCATAATTTCCGCCTCGCCCATACCGGGCAACGAGCGCGGCGTTTACAGCGTAATAAACAACCTCTATCACCTCGGCGCGGACGTGGTGTACGAGCGCATACAGAACATCCACGTGTCGGGGCATGCCTGCCAGGAAGAGCATAAAATAATGCACAATCTGCTTCATCCCAAGTTCTTCGTGCCCGTTCACGGCGAGTACAGACACCTCATGAAGCATTCTCAGCTCGCGCAGAGCCTGGGCATGAACGAGCGCAACATCTTCATTCCCGACCTCGGCAACTGCCTCGAAGTAACGTCCAAGAGCATAAAAAAGCTTGCAGATATTCCCGCAGGTTCGCGCCTTATCGACGGCGAGGGCATAGAGGACGAAAAGGCCTCGCTCGTCATGCAGGACAGGCGCCAGCTCGCGCAGGAGGGCATATTCATAGTATCCGTCTGCGTGTCGGGCGGCGAAGTCATTGGCGAACCCGTCATAAATTCCCGCGGCTTCGTCTTCGATTTCCACCGCGATTACAACAAGGAAATGCGCGAAGTAATAAACAAGGCGATTGGCGGCTACGACCTTTCGTCTGGTACGGTGGACGAGCTTAAAAGGGTGATAAAAAAGGCTTTGAGGAACTACCTCGTGCGCAAGACCAAGCAGTCGCCCATGGTCGTACCCGTAGTGGTGGAACTTTGATGGATTACGATTACGCTCACAACGATACGTCCTCGCCCGAGCGTCCCTCGCGCACGGCGAACGTAAACAAACTTAAGGTAAGTCCGCTCGTGCAGGAAATAAGAGAGCGCGCTTTCGCGCGTTCCGTTCCCGTATCTTCGGACGAAACGCTGCAGTTCGTCTGCCTGCAGGCGGCGGCAACGTGCGCAAAAAACATACTCGAAATAGGCTCGGCAACGGGCGCATCGGGCATTGCGCTGTTACAGACGTGCGCGCATGCGCACCTGACCACTATAGAAAAAAATCCCTCTTTCGCGCGCGAGGCGAGGGAAAATTTTGAAAGAGCGGGACTTTCCGAAAGGATAACGCTCGTCGAGGGCGACGCTGCGCAGGTGCTGGGCGACCTTTCGGGCGGGTACGACTTTATTTTTCTCGACGGACCTAAAGTCCAGTACATAAAATATCTTCCCGCGCTCAAAAAACTCATGTCCGTCGGCGGACTGCTGCTCGCGGACGACGTGCTTTTGTACGGCTGGGTAAACGGCGAACAGCCCGTTCCCAAAAAGCGAGCCATGCTCGTAAATCACATCCGCGAATATCTTGCCGCCGTGCAGAGCGACGAAGATTTACTTACTTATATAGCCGACGTGGGCGACGGAATTGCCCTTTCGGTCAAACTCAAAGGATAAATATGAAGGTTGAACTTTTAGCCCCTGCGGGCAACAGGGCAAAACTAAATACCGCGCTCTATTTCGGCGCGGATGCGGCATATATCGGTGGAAAGAGCTTTTCTCTCCGCTCTTTTGCCGACAATTTCGACAGTGAAGAACTTAAAAGCGCGATAGCTTTCGCGCACTCTCTGGGCAAAAAGATTTACGTTACCGCCAACATATTCGCCCGCAACGGCGACATGGCGGCTATGGAAGATTACTTTGCCGCGCTCTATGCAGCGGGCGCGGACGCGGCTATCATTTCCGACCCGGGCGTATTCTACGCCGCTAAAAAGAGCGCGCCCGATCTTTGCGTGCACGTTTCCACGCAGGCGAACGTAACCAACAAGTACGCCGTCAAATTCTGGAAGGAACAGGGCGCTTCGCGCGTCATTCTCGCGAGGGAACTTTCAGTAAAGGAAATAGCGGAAATGCACGACTTCGTGCCGGACATAGAGCTTGAAGCCTTCGTTCACGGCGCAATGTGCATTTCTTACTCGGGCAGGTGTCTTCTTTCGGACTATCTTACGGGCAGACCTTCCAACCGCGGCGAGTGCGTGCAGGCGTGCCGCTGGAATTACAGCGTCAAAAAGAGCGGTTCGGAGAGCGGCTGGATGGACGTCGAGGAGGACGACAGAGGCACATATATCTTCAATTCCAAGGACCTTAACATGTCTGCGCACTTAAAGGAGCTTGCCGACGCGGGCGTATGCTCTTTCAAGATAGAGGGCAGAATGAAGAGCGAATATTACCTCGCCACTGTAATAAACGCCTACCGCCGCTGCATAGACGGAGGTTTTTCGGATACGGTGGAAAAGGAACTTTTAACCGCCGCTCACCGCGATTACACAACGGCGTACGCCCTCGGCGAAAACCACGAAACGGTCAACTATACCGACAGTCAGACCAAGGGCGACTGCGACTATATCGCCAACGTTTTGGGCTGTGAAGGCGGCAAAGTGCGCGTTGAAATGCGCGGCAGGTTCAGAAAGGGAGATGTGCTGGAAGTGCTTTCGCCCTCGGAAAATTTCAATAAAAGTTTCATTGTGGGAGATGCCTGTCTTCCCGACGGAACGGTCGTTGACGACTGCAAGCTCGTGCAGGGAATATACGCTTTCGACTGTCCGTACAATCTCTCTGCGGGCGACATTTTAAGAAGAAGAAAATGACGCATTTCATGAAACTTTCGCCCTCGGCTTTCAAGGCGTTCGTTGAGGGCGCAAAGCGGGTAGAAATGCGCCTCTGCGACGAAAAAAGGCGAACCGTCAGGTCGGGCGACTGCATAATTTTCGATTGTCTCGGGCATGGAAAGCTAAAAGCCGAAGTAGCGGCTGTCAGACATTTTGAAGATTTTAAGCGTTTATATAGCGCGTATCCGCCCGCGGACCTCGGCTACGTCGAGGGCGAAACTGCCCGCGCGGAGGATATGCTTAAGTATTATTCAGCGGAAGACGAAAAGAAATACGGCGTCGTCGCCATAGAGATTGCCGATATAAAAGAGGTTTTTAATGGATTATAAGGTAAAAAATATATACGGCGCAATCAAAAACCCCGTCGCAGCGGTGCGCGTCCCCGGCTCTAAAAGCATAACGGCGCGCGCCCTGCTCATCGCCGCGCTCGCGGACGGCAAATCCACGCTGTACGGCGCGCAGTTTTCCGAAGATTGCCGCGTGTTTGCCGAGGCTCTGCGCTCTTTGGGCATAAACGTCGAGCAGTGCGACGACGGCACGGTGAACGTTTACGGCTGCGGCGGAAAAATCGACAGGCGCGAGGCGAAAATTTACGTCGGCTCTGCGGGAACGGCGGCAAGGTTTATTCCCGCCATGCTCGCCTTTTCCGACGGCGAGTATACCTTCGATTGTTCCGAACAGATGAAAAAGCGCCCCGTCGGTCCGCTGATTGCCGCGCTCGAAGAGCTTGGCGCGAGTTTTACCTTCCTCGGCGAAAAGGACAGTTTCCCCTTTATCATGCGGGGAGCGAAAAATCCCGCGGACAGCGTTACCGTAAATATCGACAAGAGCAGTCAGTATCTTTCGGGCATACTCGCAAGCGCCGTCTGCGCGGGCAAGCCTTTAACAGTCAACGTCGTCGGCAGTCACGGCATGGACTACGTCAACATGACTATCGACATGATGTGGTCGTTCGGCGTAAACGTTCAGGCGGAGGGTTGCCGCTACACCGTGTGCGGTGCATATCAGCCTAAAAGGTACGAAATCGAACCCGACGTTTCTGCCGCGTGCTACTTTTATGCCGCAAACGCAATTCTGGGCACAAACATAAGGGTGGGCGGCGTAATGCCTCACACCATGCAGGGCGATTATAAATTTATCGAGCTTATTAAAAATTTCGACGGCGGCGAGGTCGATATGTCGTCGTATTCCGACCAGGTTTTAACTCTCGCGGCAATCGCGCCCTACTTTTCTCGCCCCACGCGCATAAAGGGCGTGGCTCACATACGCGGGCAGGAATGCGACAGAATTGCCGCCGCAGTTACCAACCTCAAAGCTTTGGGCGTCCGCGCCGAAGAAACGCAGGACGGACTTATAATTTATCCCTCGCTTCCCGTCGGCGGAAAAATCGATACATTCGGCGACCACCGCGTGGCAATGTCGTTCGCTATAACTGGTTTAAGGTGCGAAGGCGTAGTAATACAAAACTGCGAAGTCTGTGCAAAGACTTTTGAAAACTTTTTCTCGGTGTTGGACGACGTTTGCGCTGCTCTTACGGAATAATTGGCTGCCGACAGGCAGCAATTAATAATACAGTTAGGTCAATTAATACAATTGGTACATATGCGCACGCGCGCACATAACATTTAATAAATAAAATAAGCGCTTAAAAAATGCGCGGCACAGTGTTGCCGCGCATTTTTTCTTTTTCTATGAAAAAAGTAGTCGATGTTAACTTATAACAACTTAAGATAATTGTTTACACATAACTATTGACAAACTAAATTATCAATGATAGAATAAATAATGCAAAAAAAATGCGGCAGTATGCTTAAATTCAGCCTATGATAGCGGGTTATATTAAAATTAAGCGTTTCTGTTGCGACAAAAATTGGAGGAAACAATGAAAAAGCTCACAAAACTCATTTCGGTATTCGCCCTCGCGAGTGCTGTATGTGTAGGCGTCGGCATAACGTCGGGCTGTAAGGGTGATGACGGCGGTTCAGCAGGAACTCCCCACACGCATACCTACTCGACGCAGTGGTCATACGATGAAAATCAGCATTGGCATGCCGCTACCTGCGAACACACGGATCTTAAAAATGACGTCGGCAACCACGTTGACGAAGACGTAGACGGCTTCTGCGACGTTTGCGGTTATGGAATGGGCATTCCCGTTCACAACGTCGGTATAGAGATGACCAAGACTACCACGGAATATGTCCTTGACGGTTCGCTTACGGCTAATATCGCCCTCGACGACATCTCGGTCAACATCGTCCGCAGCGACGGCACGGACGGAGCAGAGGTTACCGATTACGAAATTAAGTGCTACAAAGGTCAGGTTGAACTTACCGAAGCCGAAATGGCTGCGGCAGAACCCGGCGCATACAATATATGGGCAAGTGCGCAGGTAGAAGGACTTGACGAAAAAGCAGAAAGTTTCGTCATCGTTTACGTTGTAGACGCAATCGAAAGCATTACTTTCAATTCCGAAGCTGCAGGCACTGTTGTAACCCAGCAGGCAGGCGCGGTAGACAAGATGTCCTCCACCTGGACTTTCACGGCTACTTATTCCAGCGGCAGACAGGAAAATCTCACCGCTGACGACGTAACTATTACGGGCGTCGTTCCCGGAACCGTTACCAATAACGGCGTTGCAAACGTATCCTTCGTATATACCAACGCAAAGGGCGAGGAAAGCGAGTCTGTTACCACTCAGGTTAACTATACCGTAACCGAGGCCGGCGGTCAGCAGACTGTAGAAAATCATTACAGCTTCGATGTGCTTGCTGCAACAGTTTCTGATCCAAGCTTGAATACTCTTGCTCTTACTCAGGCAGATTTTGCAGGCGTTAACTCGTTTATTACTGTCGTTGCCGGCGGTACCGTAAACTACAGAGGACCTTCAAACAACGTTCTCGAAATCAAGAACGAAGCTCTCAGCGTAACGTTCCAGGGTACGGGTACACTCGTAATTCAGGCAAGATCCACAAGTAACAGCAACACTTCATCCATAGCTATCAAGGGACCTGACGGCAATTATATCGAAGGCACGTTCACTTCTGCAAACGTACAGAAAGATGATACGCTCAACGTTTATACCGTAACGGGCGCAATGAACGAAATTTCATTCATAATCAGCCAACCCGGCACATACACGTTCTGCACGCTTTCCAGCGCGACTGTAAACGGCACTCCTGTTGATACTGCAAGAAATACTCGTATCGGCGCAATCGATATGGTTGATGTTTTCGGCGGTGAAGGCGAAGGAGGGGATGACACTGCTCCTACGGTTGAGAATGTAAATATCAATTTCGGAACTCTCGAAGCATACAGCGGTCTCAGCACAACAAATAAAACTTCAACGCTTGCGCCTAACACTGAAATTGTGGCAGGCAGCGGCGTGTCTGTAATTGGTACTGCTGATTATACTGTTGAATACAGCGCTAAGCAGGTTTCCGGATCTACAGAAAAGCCCACTGTAAGACTTAAGTTAGGTGGCGCGGCAGACTTTGTTGCCGGAACTAATGCTCTCAAAATAGTTACTTCCGATGCGGCAACCGTTAAACTCTATATACGTAGCAGCTCCGACAGTGCAGCCAGACAGATTGCAATGTTTGGTGAAGATTATGCTCAGATAGGTGAGGCCGTAAACATGAATGAGGCACTGGACGGTCTCGTGTACGAAGTAACATTTACCGTTGACGCTGCAGGTACTTATTATTTCGGAAGCCTCAGTGGTGGCATAGGTATATACAACATTGTTGTTGATTACGGTGCTTAAGGAGTGTAAAATCAATGAAAAAAGCAATTAACAGAAAAATTTTGACGGCTGCTGCCGCAGCGGGTCTTTCAGTTTCGCTCATTCTCGGCGGCGCGCTTTCCGCAAGCAGCGGTATTATGGCTCTCGCTGATACAGGTGCAACGCCCGTCGTCAGCAATTACGAAATTAACAATACTATTCAGGGCAAAACTTACTATGTCTCTCCAGACGCCGTAAAGGGCGAGGGCGACGGCAGCGAAGCCAATCCTTACACCGTGGAAGAGGTTATCGCAAGCGCCACGCTCCTTCAGCCCGGCGATACGGTAATCGTCAAGAACGGCGTTTATACATTCACCTATCCAATGAAAGCTACGGCAAGCGGTTCTCCCCAGGGTTACATAACCGTAAAGAAGGAAGACGCCGAAGGCGAAGCTGTGTTCAGCTTCTACGACATGGTATTTGCCAGCACCAACCGCGGCGTTGAAATAACGGGCGACTACTGGCATTGGGACAGCGTTGACATCCGCGGCGCGGGCGACAACGGCATGTATATCGGCGGCAGCTTCAACGTAGTTGAAAACTGCGAATTCTACGACAACCGCGACAGCGGTCTCCAGCTCGGCAGAAGTTATTCTGAATACACCGACATTAATGACTGGCCCAGCTACAACCTCATCAAAAACTGCACGTCGTACAACAACTACGACAACGAAACTTACGGCGAAAACGCCGACGGTTTCGCTGCAAAACTTACCGTAGGTTACGGCAACATCTTCGACGGATGTATCGCATACCGCAACTCGGACGACGGCTGGGACCTTTATGCAAAGGTTGACTCGGGCAACATCGGCGCCGTTATGATTTATAACTGCGTTGCGTTCGAAAACGGTTACATTATGGAAAGCCAGGAGGAATTCAACGCTAAATTCCCCAACTACAGAACGGAATTCAACGAAGTCGACAGAAGCGTTTACACCACCCGCGACGGCGACGGCAACGGCTTCAAGCTCGGCGGCTCCGTAATGGAAGGCGACGTATTCCTTTACAACTGCATGGCTTTCAACAATCGCATGCACGGCGTAACGGATAACTCCAACCCCGGCGTTCTCGATATAAAGAACATAACCTCCTACAACAACTCGGCAACGGTTGATGCCAACGGTAACATCGTTATGGGCGGCACTGCAGGCGAAGGCGACAAGTGCGGCAACATCAATATGTCGAGACAGACTTACAGCTACAACATCTTCTCCGACGTTCTGTCCGTAAACAACGGCTCTACGACGCTCACCGCAGACGAATACAGAGGCGCAGCCGAATATTCCATCTTCGATATGGGCAGCGGAAAGGCAAACAAAGTTACCGAATGGATAGACGCATCCAGCTCCACCGAAGCATACGCGCAGAAGGGTACTTCCGTGAACGCTGTTACGGCTGACGTATTCGAACAGCTTCCCATAACATGGACGCTCGAAGGCACGACCTACAGCAATTACGTTTACAACCTTACGGGCAAGGGCAATGTTGGCGTGGACGCAATGTACAGAAATGCGGACAATTCCATCAACATGGGCGCTATGCTCGCGATTAAGGAAAGCGCTTATGCAGACATGTTCGGCGCAGACCGCAGAATAGGTGCAGACCTCACCGGCACGAGCTGGGAAGATTACACCCACTGCGACTATGTAAACGCTTCCGGCTATGCAACCAAGGCAGAGGCAGAAGTGGCTTCCGCGCACGCAACCCTCTACATCAACACCGAAGCAGCCGCAACCTTCCAGGATTTCGACCTCATCACCCGCATGGAAAACGTCAACATAACCTGGCAGTCGAGCGATACTTCCATTATCTCTATCAATACCGATACCGAAACGTCTTATTCCGGCACGCATGATGCGAGAGCCATCGTTTATCGCGGAGAAGAGGACCAGCAGGTTACGCTCACCGCAACCATAACGAGCAGAACTGACGCTACCAAGACCGTAAAGAAGGATTTCGTCATAACCGTAAAGGCTGACGTTCCCACAATCGGCGACGTAGTGGTCGAAGGTATCGACAGCTCCTCCATGATAGGCGACCAGTACAGCGGCATGACCGAACCCGCAATCATCGTTCTCAATGCTGCTGACTACAACGGCAAGGCGCTCAAGGAAGATCAGTACACGGTTGAAACCGTCTATATGTACGCTCCCGACAAGACCGTTGCTCCCGTTGAAATTCATCACTTCACCGCAGGCGTAGCAGGTATATACAACATCACCAAAACTGTTACCCTCGGCAACATAAGCAAGAGCTTCACTTACACCATCAACATGGCAAGCTCGTTCGCAGACGTACAGTTTACCGCAGATCCTACCATTACGGTAAATAAGGAAGGCTATATCGTCAGCGGCGAACCCAGCAGCGTAACCGGCGTTCTTTACTCCTATTCGAGCGCAACCGCTGTAAATAATATTACGGCAGAGCAGATTATTGCTCAGGGCGAAGCTCACGAGTTCCGCGGCGAAACCGTTGCGGCTCAGTTCACCAACGCAAACAACGGCAACTACTACATCTACAGCGTAATGACCAACACTTACGGCGACGTAACTTCGGACATTTACACCAACCAGGTAACGACCGTTAACATCGCCACGGTTGCAGAATTCAAGAACGTTCTCCTCAATAACAACTCCTCTACGATTTACCTGCTCACGGCAGACTTAGATCTTAGCGGCGAGACGAACTGGGAAGGCGACATCACTTCCAAGAAGGTAGGCTTCAAGGGACTTCTCAACGGTAACGGACACACCATCTCCAACCTTACGGTCAGCTCCACCACCAACGAGCAGGCGGCTATGTTCTACAAGCTCGACGGCGGTACAATCGAAAACGTTAAGTTCCATAACATCACCATCAACGGCAATTCAACCCAGAAGTTCGGTCTCATCGCAACCTCTTACGGCGGCTACATCTACAACGTAGCACTCACCGAAATTCAGGTAAGCGGCGGTCAGCGCGGCGGCTTGCTCGTAGGTCAGGTAATGCTCAACGATACTTACATCGACCAGGTATCCGTAACCAACGAAAGAACTTACAGCCTCGACGCAAACGTAACGGCAGACAACTTCGACAAGAATACGTTCTACGTCCTTGACGGCGAAGCATACGTTCAGGCAACCGAATTCGTTGAAGGCACCCAGTACTACACGCTCGACAGCGACATCACCGGCGACAGAATTTCCGGTATCGTAGGCTTCATTCAGGCAAGCAGCACCGCCGAATACAGCAGAACGTACATCACTAACTGCTACGTAAATGCAGTAATAGGCAGCGGTCCTAACCAGTATGTAGGCTCTATCGTCGGCAGATACGACGACAGAAACGCTAACGATTACCTCAGCATCCAGACCTGCTTCAGCAACTCCACGCTTATGTGTACCAAGTATCAGGGCGGTATCATAGGCGGTCAGTCGGGTGCGGGCGTGCTTGTAATCAAGTATGCAATGTTCACGGGTACGATGTACTACGGTGCAAACCTCGTTGACAAAATTACCACCGCGCTCAAGAACTGCTCGGGCATCATGGGTTACTACTCGGCTAACGCAAGAGCTACCATTACCCAGTGCTACGCTAAGTTTGAAGAGTACAACAGCAACTACAATGTAGATACCGATGCTCTCGTGCTCGGCAATGCAAACCAGATTACGTTCTGGGAAGCTAACATGGGCATTACTTCCGACAGATGGACGCTCATCCTCAATCAGGAAGGCACCAGAGTTCAGGATCCTTACGTAACCCTCAATTTCCTTGACTGATAGTTAAGAAAATAAAGTAAATTAAACGTCAACCCCCGTTCTGCAGGAAGAGAGAAAACTTTTCCGCGGAACGGGGGCTTGTTTTTGTCTTGATAAAGGGGGGAATATGTGGTAAACTGTATGTATGGAACGCATAGTCATGCACAGCGACCTCAATAATTTTTATGCCTCGGTGGAACGCATTTTAAATCCCGAACTTAAGGGCGTGCCTCTCGCCGTCTGCGGCAGTCAGGAAGAGCGGCACGGCATAGTGCTCGCCAAGAGCGAAGAGGCGAAGAAATGCGGCATAAAGACGGGCGATACTATTTGGCAGGCAAAGCGCAAATGCCCCGACATTGTGATAGTTCCGCCCCGCTTCGACAAGTATATGGAGTATTCTCGCAAAGTAAAGGCTATTTATGCGCGCTATACCGATCTCATTGAAAGTTACGGCATAGACGAGTGCTGGCTGGACGTAACGGCTTCTCTCGCCGTTTTTCCGCGCTATGAGGGCAGCGTTTACGCCTCGGACGGCAAGAACTTCGACGACGACTTTCTGCGCTTTCTGGGCGATACCGTGCGCTTTGCGGTCAAGGAGGAGCTGGGGCTTACCGTATCGGTGGGCGTGTCGTTCAACAAAATTTTTGCAAAACTCGGTTCAGACCTAAAAAAGCCTGACGGCACTTCGGTTATATCGCAGAGAAATTATAAAAATGTAATATACGGTCTGCCCGTCGGCGACCTTCTCATGGTCGGCAGAGCGACGGGCGAAAAGCTGCGCTCGCTCGGCATAACCACGATAGGTTCGCTCGCCGCGGCGAACGACGATAAAATAGTGCGCGCGCTGGGCAAACCCGGGCATACCCTTTTAACCTACGCCCGCGGACAGGACGAGAGCGAAGTCGCGCATATGGACGACGCCCGCACGCTCAAATCTATCGGCAATTCGCAGACTTATGCCTACGACCTTAACTATCTCGGACAAGTGGAGCGCAATATTTACGTCCTTGCGGAAAGCGTCGCTGCGCGGCTCAGACAGTCGCAAAGGGGCTATGCCGACACCGTGCATCTGTGGGTGCGCGACGGCTCGCTGGAAAATTTTCAGTTTCAGAAAAAAGTGCGCCACACCGCGCTGTGCGGCGAGATTGCTTCGGCGGCTTTTTCGCTGTTTAAGCAAAACTTCCGCGAACCATTTGCCATACGCTCGCTCGGCGTTACCGTTTCCGGCTTCGACGGAGGCATTTCTCAGGTAACCATGGACGAAGCTTACGGCAATTACAAAAAGCGCGAACGCGCCGAGAGGGCGGTGGACGAAATCCGAAAAAAACACGGCTATGCCTCCGTTCAGCGCGGACTTTTAATTCACGACCCCGAAAATATGCGCAACGACATTAAAAATTCGCACCTGATAAAGCCCGCAAAGTTCGACGACCCAGCCGAAGGCGATCAAAAATAACAAAGCAAGTCAGTTATTTTCAAAAATTAAAAATATATAAGCTCAGCTTATATTTCATATAAAAAGTTGTGAAAAACGATGAGTTGTTTATCGATTGACTTATTAAAATATTTATCTTATAATCAAAAACGTAAAACAGCTCAGGCAACCGCGGCATGCGGATGAGGCTGAGCGAAAAAGCAAATTAAGTGCAGCTGTGAGAGAGCCGCTTAAAAATATAATAATTCAGGAGTAGAAAGACAATGAATGTACCTCAAATGTTCGGTGAAAACGTATTCAACGACGCCGTCCAGAAAGAGACGTTGCCCAAGGAAGTATACAAGGCGCTGAGGGCGACGATCGAGTCGGGCAAGCAGCTCGACGTATCGATAGCCGGCGCTGTTGCCGCAGCCATGAAGGACTGGGCGGTATCCAAGGGCGCAACGCACTATACTCACTGGTTCCAGCCCCTCACGGGACTGACCGCAGAAAAGCACGACAGCTTCATCGAACCCGAGGGCGATAAAGTTATAATGCGTCTGACGGGCAAGAGCTTAATCGTCGGCGAACCCGACGCGTCGAGCTTCCCTTCGGGCGGTTCGAGGGCAACGTTCATGGCTCGCGGATACACGGCTTGGGACCCCACGTCCCCCGCATTCGTGAAGGAAGGAACGCTGTATATCCCCACGGTATTCGTATCCTACACGGGCGAAACGCTCGATAAAAAGTCGCCTCTGCTCCGTTCGATGAACGCCATCGACAAGCAGGCAAAAAGAGTTCTCGCACTCTTCGGCAAGACCTGCAAAAAGGTTTCCACAACCGTAGGACCTGAGCAGGAATATTTCATCATTTCCGAAGAGGAATATGAAAAGAGAAAGGACTTAAGGCTGTGCGGCAGAACGCTTTTCGGCGCTCCCGTAAGCCGCGGACAGGAGCTTGAAGACCACTATTTCGGCGTACTCAAACCCAAGATTGCCGAATTCATGGCTGACCTCGACAAAGAGCTTTGGTCTTACGGCATTCCCTCCAAGACAAAGCACAACGAAGTCGCTCCCGCTCAGCACGAGATGGCTCCCGTATTCTCCACGACGAACGTGGCGGTAGACATGAACATGCTGACGATGGAAATCATGAAGAAGGTTGCAAAGCGCCACGGGCTTGTCTGCCTGCTTCACGAAAAGCCTTTCGAGGGCATAAACGGTTCGGGCAAGCACAACAACTGGTCGATGTCGACGGACGACGGTCTCAACCTTCTCGACCCCGGCTCAGAGCCTGAAAACAACACTCTGTTCAAGCTCGTTCTCACGGCAATAGTCAAAGCCGTAGACGATTATCAGGGCATTCTCAGGGCGTCGGTGGCATCTGCGGCAAACGACCACAGATTGGGCGCTAACGAAGCTCCTCCCGCAATAATTTCCATCTATCTCGGCGACCAGATAGGCGCGCTCGTAGACGCCATAGTCAAGGGCGAAAATTATGTGCATAAGGTATCGCTCGAAGGCTCGATAGGCGTTCCCGAATCGCCCATCTTCCCCAAGGACGCGACGGACAGAAACAGAACTTCGCCCTTCGCATTCACGGGCAATAAATTCGAGTTCCGCATGCTCGGTTCGCAGGCTAACGTCTCCGACCCCAACATCGTTCTCAATACTATTGTCGCAGACGCTTTCGAACAGTTCGCTGACGAACTCGAGGGCGCAAAAGATTTAGAGGCGGCTTGCGCAAAGCTCATTCAGCGCGAACTCAAGGCGCATTACAGAATTATATTCAACCTCGACGGTTACGGTCCCGAATGGGAGCCCGAAGCTGCGAGAAGGGGACTTCTCAACAACAAGACGACGGCGGACGCCGTACCCGTATGCTTCGAGGACAAAAACATTCAGGTATTTGTCAGACAGGGCGTATATACAAAGGCGGAAGCTATCGCCCGCGCAGACATTCAGCTTGAAAATTACACCAAGATTATCAATATCGAAGCGCTCACGCTGCTCGAGATGGTAAAACAGGACATCACTCCCGCGGTTTCCGACTATGTGGCAGACCTCTGCACGAACGTAGCAGCAAAGCAGGCAGTCAACGACAGCATTCCCTGCAACACCGAAAAGGATCTCATTTTAAAACTTTCGGAACACAACGACAAGCTCTCTTCGCTCGTGGTAAGGCTGGAAGAAACGCTCGATAAAATCGTGCCCGAAGAAATCATTCCTTCGTCGCAGGCTATGGCGCATAAAGTCATTCCCATCATGGAAGAAATGCGCAAATCCATTGACGCTATGGAAAGGATAACTTCTTCCGACTATTGGCCTTTCCCCACATACTACGATTTGCTCTACAGCGTAAAATAATAACGCATAACTTGTGCATGGCAGGAAAATGCCGCGCATAAATAATATAAAGCTCACGGGCTGTCCGCGCCCTTAAAGCGGACAGACGAACGGGGTGAAATTCCCCGTTCGCGCATCACTTCGCCGACCGACGAGGTCAAAGAAGCGTCAATTCAAAAAATAGGCCGTTTTTTGATTAAATTTTTTCAATTTAATATTGGAGGCTTATTATGAGTTTTACTATCTGGTTTCTCATAGGCGCGGCGTTCGTCTTCTTCATGCAGGCGGGCTTCGCAATGGTAGAAACAGGTTTCACGAGAGCCAAGAGTGCCGGAAACATCATAATGAAGAACCTTATCGACTTCTGCATAGGCACGGTCGTGTTTATTTTCCTGGGGTTCGGACTTTTGGTGGGCATAGACAGCGCGGCGGGTTTCTGCGGCGTGCCCAATCTCGACATTCTGACTAACTGGAACGCTTTTGTAACAAACGAAAACGGGCTTGCAAGCTCGTTCGTGTTCAACCTCGTGTTCTGCGCCACCGCCGCAACGATAGTTTCGGGCGCCATGGCTGAAAGAACGAGATTTATCGCTTACTGCGTATATTCGGCTCTGATTTCCCTCGTGGTATATCCCATCGAAGCGGGCTGGGTATGGGGACTTGGCGAAAACGCATGGCTGACGGCGAACGGATTTATCGACTTTGCAGGTTCTGCCGCAATACATACCGTCGGCGGTACGGCGGCTCTTATCGGCGCTATCTTCCTCGGCGCGCGCATCGGCAAGTATGAGCGCGACGAAAAGGGTAAAGTGGTAAAGGTAAACGCCATTCAGGGACATTCCATAACCCTCGGCGCGCTCGGCTGCTTCATTCTCTGGTTCGGCTGGTACGGCTTCAACGGCGCGGCTGCAAATACCGAAACTTCGCTTGCGGTAATATTCGTCAACACAACAATAGCACCCGCCGTCGCAACCTGTGCGGCTATGATTTATACCTGGGTCAAGAACGGCAAACCCGATGTGGGCATGTGCCTCAACGCTTCGCTCGCGGGGCTTGTGGGAATTACGGCAGGCTGCTACATCGTAGACGCTCTCGGCGCATTTGTAATCGGCATTGTCTCGGGCATACTCGTCGTTGTAGTTTGCGAATTCATTGATAAAAAGCTTCATATCGACGACCCCGTCGGCGCAATCGGCGTTCACTTTGCAAACGGCATATGGGGTACTCTCGCGGTAGGTTTCTTTGCAACCGCTAACTATCAGGATGGCGCTGTCGGCAAGCTGACCAACCCCGATGAACTCGGCGTGTTCTACGGCGGCAACGGCACTCTTCTCGGCTGGCAGGCGGCAGGCATTCTTACAATACTTGCCTGGACTATTGCTTGCATGACGGTTGTGTTCTTCTGCATAAAGTATGTTCCCGTAATGATTAAGTTCCGTTGCGGTCCCATAAAGGCAGTAAAGGTCGCTAAGGAAAACAACTGGAACGGACTTCGCTGCTCGGCAGAGGACGAAATCAACGGTCTCGACATCTCCGAACACGCGCTTCCTTCGGCATATGCAGACTTTATGCCCACCATACCTTCCTACGACGGCGAAGCTCCCGAAGTGGATGTTTCGGATGTCGCTCCCGCAGACATAGAGCTGGGCGCAAAGGCTGCCGCAGGCAAGTATACCAAGGTTACTATAATTGCAAATCAGGATAAATTCCTCATGCTCAAGGACGCAATGGCTCAGATCGGCGTAACAGGCATGACGGTGTCCAACGTAATGGGCTGCGGCGTTCAGGCAGGCAAGACGGGTCAGTACCGCGGCGTTAAGACGACTATGCACCTTCTTCCCAAGGTTCAGGTTGATATAGTGGTATCCACGGTAGATCCCAAGCTGGTTGTGGCGGTTGCCAAGAAAGTACTCGACGACGGCAAGGTCGGCGCGGGCAAGATTTTCGTTACCGACGTCGAAAACGTCATGAGGGTAAGAACGGGCGAAACGGGCGTTGCCGCTCTCGACAACAGCGTAAAATAATTTACTTAAAATTGCACATCCTGCTCTCTCATAGATACTTTGGAAGGGGCGTCCGCGCAAGCGGGCGCCCCTTTCATTAAAAATTCCATGACGCTCAAATTCAAAAAGGTTTTGCTAATTTAAAGGTACGGCGGTAGGCGCAATTTAAATAAAGTAAAAGGCGCGTATGTCGGCTTTTCTTGCAATTTCAGCGCGGCTTTGGTATAATGCGGCTATGAAAAAGTGTCTTATACTCGTCAATGCCTATTCGCGGCTTAAAAGCAGTTTAAATCAGTCGGCGAGGCTGGCGGAAGAATTCAAAAAACTTGGCGTGCGGGCGGAGGTAAAGCGCAACGACTTTTTCGCCTGCGCAATAGAAGAGGGCGGCGGACTTTGTTCGCGAGCGCAAGAGTACGACTTCTGCGTTTACCTCGACAAGGATAAATATATATCCGCCATGCTCGAAAAGAGCGGCATGAGGCTGTTCAACCGCCACAAAGCAATACAGCTCTGCGACGATAAAATGCTCACTTCGATCGCGCTTTCGGGAAGGGGAATTGCCATGCCGCGCACTTTTGCCGGACTTCTCTGCTACGACCCGCAGGAGGACGTCAACCAAGACGCTCTGCGCTTCGTTGCGGGCGAGCTGGGCTATCCTTTAATCGTCAAGTCGAGTTACGGTTCGCTGGGAAGCGGCGTTTTCAAGGCAGACGATTATTCTGCGCTTCTTTCCGTAGCGCGTCAGCTCAAGTGTACGCCCCATCTTTTTCAGCGTTTCGTCGCCGCCAGCGCGGGCAGGGACGTAAGGGTTATAGTCATCGGCGGAAAGGTCGTCGCCGCCATGCTGCGTTCGTCGGACAGCGATTTCCGTTCCAACATAGAGCTGGGCGGAAGCGGTTCGCCCTACCTGGCGGACGAGGAGCTTTGTTCGCTTTGCGTGCGGACGGCGGAGGCGCTCGGGCTTGACTACTGCGGCATAGACGTGCTGCTCGGCGAGGAGGGCTACCTCGTTTGCGAGGTCAATTCCAACGCGTTTTTCGGCGGCATAGAAAAGGTTGCCGGCGTTAACGTCGCAAGCGCATATGCGCGGCACATTTATGAAAAAATTTATAATGTGTAACGACAAAGCGGTTTGACATTGCCTTATCGCGAGAATATAATACTGAATTATGATTAACAAAAAGACTTATTCGAGGGCGCTTAAAGCGTTCAGATATTACGGATTGAATGTAATTCTGCTGTCGGTGGTTACCGGTCTGTTTGCGGGCGTGATAGTAACCTTTTATACAATCAGCACGGGTTACGGCGAAGAATATTCTGTGGAATTATACAAATTGCTTCTGGAATATCCCGCATTTATTCCCCTGCTTTTCGTCGGACTTGCGGCGGGTGCGATAGTTATCGGCACGCTGGTCAGATTTGTACCCATGATACGCGGAAGCGGACTTCCCCAGGCGGAGGGCGCATGCCGCGGCAAAGTAATTTTCAAGTGGTATGTTACGCTCTGTTCCATGTTCGCCGCGTCGCTCGCGTGCGTGTTTATGGGACTTGCCGCGGGCAGCGAAGGTCCTTCCGTGGAGATAGGCTGCTGCGTCGGCGAGGGTACGGGCAGAGTGCTTCGCCGTTCATACATGATAAGAAGGCTGCAGGTTGCGGGCGGCGCTTCGGCAGGTTTTGCCGTGGCGTTCAACGCCCCCGTAACGGGCATGGTCTTTGCTATGGAGGAGGCGTTCAAGTCGTTTTCCCCCCAGGTATTCATAAGCGCGGCGGTGTCGGTAATAACCGCTCTCGGCGTGCGCAACGGCATAAGGTATTCGCTTGGACTTAAAGTCGGCTATGCCTTCGAAGGTTTCACCTTCGGCGAAACGGACATCGCGGGTTACGGCTACATGGCTCTCGCGGCAATAATCGTGGCGCTCTTCGCCGTGGCGTTCTATTACCTCGTATTCGCGGCGAAAAAACTCTTCAAAAAGATAAAATTCTGGCGCGGAACGGGCAAATATCTCATTCCTTTCCTGCTTTCGGGCGCGTTCGGACTTATTACCGTCTATGCAATGGGCGGCGGACATTCCTTTATAGTTTCGCTCGGCTCTTCGGGCGGAGCGATGGAGGGACTTTCCGTCTGGGGCGCAGGTTTGCTCGTCTCTCTCATAATAATCGTCGCTCTGCGCTTTATTTCCATGGTGCTTTACATGAGCTGCGGCGTACCCTGCGGCGTATTCGTCCCCATGCTTGCCGTGGGCGCGGGCTTCGGCGCGATACTTTCCGTACTCTTTGTGCAGGCGGGCATGAACCCCGCCGACAGCGACTACCTCATAATCGTCTGCATGTCGGTATTCTTCACAACTTTCGTGCGCGCGCCGATAACGGGCATTGCGCTCGTGTTCGAGCTTACGGGTCAGTTCACAAATCTTCTGCCCGCCCTTCTTGGCACGGTAATAGCTTCGCTCATAGCCGAAGTGTTCCGTCTCGAACCCGGCTACGAAAGACTTCTCAACCAGTTCGTCAGGGACGAAGGTTTCAACACCAGAAACAGAAAAATAACAGCTACGGTAAAGATTATGGAAGGTTCTTTAGCCGATGGCGGAAAGATAAACAAAATGATATGGCCGTCCAACGGTCTCGTCGTTTCGGTAACGGACGCGGAAGGCAACGTGGTTGTCCCCGGCGGAAATACCGTGCTTCACGCAGGTCAGACGATAGTTTTCGAGTGCGAAACTTCGGACAGGGAGGAGGTCATGGTCAGCCTCAACGAAATAGCGGGCAAACAGCCCGAAGGGGCTGCGCTATGCGCCGAACAGCAAGAAAATCAATAGTAAAACAACTTAAAAATTCAAAAAGAAATAAAAAGGTGCAACCGCTCGGTTGCGCCTTTTTTTGTTTGCGCGGTTCGGTTGTTCGGTAGGTTATATGCGCAACCGAGCAATTTATAAGCGCAGCTTATATTTTATATCATATATACGAAAGCGAAAAGGGGGCATAACCTTACGGCGCGGCTTTCTTTACGCTTGACTAAAGTGGGTATTTATTCTATAATAATGAAGTCAAAAGCCCAAGCGCGGCGGACGGCGCACGAACGGTTTGCCGGGTGTGCCCAAGAGCGTGCGCGCACTATGGAGACGAGCAATGTATTTTAACGACATGAATGTAAAAAGAGCGCCTCTCGAAGGCGAGGTGAGAATACCTTCTGGCTGCGCGGTCAGCGCGATAATAGACAGAAGCGGCAAGAGGATGACGGGCGAAAAAATCATCCGTTCTATTGCCACCATGCACGACCGTTCCAACGGACTGGGCGGCGGTTTCGCTGGTTACGGAATTTATCCCGACTACAAGGAATATTACGCCTTTCACATGTTCTACAACGACTATCAGAGCAAGAAAGATACGGAAGAATTCCTTTTAACTCACTTTGAAATTGTCTACTCTTCGGAAATGAAGACGCGCAAGACAAAGGGCATAACCAACGAGCCCGTAATTTACCGTTACTTTTTGTATCCCCTTTCCAAGAGGCTGGCAAATTCGCTGCTCGACGAGGAGCAGTACGTCGTAAAGTGCGTAAACAAAATCAATGCCGAAATTAACGGCGCTTTCGTCTTTTCTAGCGGCAAAAATATGGGTATATTCAAGGGCGTAGGTTATCCCGAGGACATAGGCAGGTTCTATCTCCTCGACGAGGAATACGAAGGCTATGCCTGGACGAGCCACGGCAGATACCCCACTAACACCCCCGGCTGGTGGGGCGGCGCGCATCCTTTCGGACTGCTCGACTATTCCATAGTTCACAACGGAGAAATTTCTTCCTACGACGCTAACAGGCGGTATATAGAAATGTTCGGCTACAAGTGTTCGCTTCAGACGGACACCGAGGTAATAACCTACATAATCGATTACCTCATAAGGGTAAAAAAGCTGACTTTGCAGGAGATTGCAAAGGTCATTTCCGCATCCTTCTGGTCGACGATAGAGGAAAAGAGCGAGGAAGAAAGACAGCAGGAAATTTTCCTGCGCAAGGCTTTCCCGTCGCTTTTAATAAACGGACCCTTCTCCATAATTTTCGGCTTCAGCGGCGGAATAATGGCGCTCAACGACAGGCTTAAACTGCGCTCCATGGTGTGCGCGGAAAAGGGTGATCTCGCCTTCGTTTCTTCCGAGGAATGCGGCATAAGGGTCATCGCGCCCGAACTTGACAAAATTTACTCGCCCGCGGGCGGTCAGCCCGTAATTTATACGCTCAACGAAGGAGGCTCGCTCTGATGGATACTTTTATTCCCGCGGAATACGAAGTAGTGCGCACTCCCGAGTTGTGCATAGGTTGCCGCGTGTGCGAAAGGCAGTGCGCGAACGGCGTTCATAAATACGACGCAGACCTCGGCAAAATGATTGCCGATTCCACAAAGTGCGTAAACTGCCACCGCTGCGTGTGCCTTTGCCCCACGCATGCGCTCAAGATTGTAAAGAGCGACGACACATACCGCATCAACGCAAACTGGTCGGTGCAGACGATGAACGAAGTTTACCGCCAGGCAAATTCGGGCGGCGTGCTGCTGTCGTCCATGGGCAATCCCAACGATTACCCCATATATTTCAACAAAATTTTAGTCAACGCGTCGCAGGTTACCAACCCTCCCATAGACCCGCTCAGAGAGCCGATGGAAACCACCGTTTATCTCGGCAAAAAGGATGTGGAGATAAAGAGGGACAAGCAGGGCAGACTTATCGACACCCTGCCACCGCAGCTCAAACTTACTACGCCCATAATGTTTTCGGCAATGAGCTACGGCTCTATATCCTATAACGCGCACGCGAGCCTTGCCCGCGCGGCGGAAGAGCTGGGAATATTCTACAACACGGGCGAGGGCGGTCTGCACCGCGACTTCTACAAATACAGCAAAAACACGATAGTTCAGGTCGCTTCGGGGCGTTTCGGCGTTCACGAGGAATACCTCAAGGCTGCCTCGGCGATAGAAATCAAGATGGGACAGGGCGCAAAGCCCGGCATAGGCGGACATCTGCCCGGAATGAAAATTTCGGACGAGGTATCTGCAACCCGCATGATACCCAAGGGCATAGACGCGATTTCGCCCGCACCCCATCACGACATTTACTCCATTGAAGACCTCCGTCAGCTCATATATACGCTCAAGGAGGCAACGGCATACACAAAGCCCGTAATAGTTAAGGTCGCCGCCGTTCACAACGTTGCGGCAATAGCTTCGGGCATAGCCCGTTCGGGCGCGGATATCATCGCGATAGACGGTTTCCGCGGCGGCACGGGCGCCGCTCCCACGAGAATACGCGACAACGTCGGCATCCCTATAGAACTTGCGCTCGCGCAGGTCGACGAACGCCTTCGTCAGGAAGGAATACGCGACAGCGTGTCCGTAGTCGTTGCGGGGTCAATTCATTCTGCGGCAGACGTGGTAAAGGCAATCGCGCTCGGCGCGGACGCGTGCTATATCGGCACGGCGGCGCTGCTCGCGCTCGGATGTCATCTCTGCAGAAGCTGTCATACGGGCAAGTGCAACTGGGGCATAGCCACCCAGCGCGCCGACCTCGTAAAGAGGCTCAACCCCGACGAGGGCGCGAGGAGGCTCGTCAATCTCGTTACGGCGTGGACGCACGAAATTCAGGAGATGATGGGCGGAATGGGCATCAACTCGATAGAAGCTCTGCGCGGCAACAGACTTATGCTCCGCGGAGTGGGACTTAACGAAACCGAACTTAAAATACTCGGCATACATCACGCCGGGGAGAGCATGTAATAAAAGCAAATATTCCGGCGCGAAAGAGAGCCGCTGCCGGGCTATAATATAATTTTTTTAAGGAAATAAAAGCCTATGTTAACAAGTATCTGTGGTATCAACTGGGGCGACGAAGGCAAGGGCAGGATGGTTGACCTGCTTTCGCGCGACTACGACATCGTCTGCCGTTATCAGGGCGGCAACAATGCAGGTCATACCGTCATCAACGACAAGGGTAAATTCATCCTCAACCTGCTTCCTTCGGGCATACTGCGCGAAAACGTAGTAAACGTGCTGGGACCCGGCATGGTAATCGACATAAAGCACCTCTGCGGCGAAATCGCCAAACTGAGGGAAGGCGGCATTAAAATTACGCCCGAAAACCTTAAAATTTCCGATAAGGCGATTATCACCATGCCATATAACGTTCTTCAGGACGTAATGGAAGAGGACAGACTTACCAAGGCTACGGGCAAACCTTACGGTTCTACCCGCCGCGGCATTGCGCCCGTATATGCGGACAAATATCTCAAAAAAGCCTTCCGCATGGGCGAACTTTTAAACCCCGAACTTTTATATAAGCGCCTTCCCGACATCGTTGACTGGAAGAACATGACAATCAAAGCCTACGGCTTCGAACCCGTAAAGGTCGAGGACATGAAGGCTTACTTTGAAGAGTACGGTCTGGTTTTCAAGGACTATATCATAGATACGGGTCTCTATCTCAACAAGGCTCACGCCGAGGGCAAAAAGATTATGTTCGAAGCCCAGCTCGGCGCGCTCAGAGATATAGACTACGGCATAGTTCCCTATACCTCGTCGTCCTCTACGATAGCTGCATACGCTCCCATCGGCGCGGGCGTTCCCAACCTCAAACTCGATAAGTCCATAGGCATAATGAAGGCTTATTCGAGCTGCGTGGGCGCAGGACCTTTCACCTGCGAATATTTCGGCAAGGACGCCGAAAGACTGAGAGAACTCGGCGGCGAATACGGCGCTGCGACTGGCAGACCGAGAAGAGTAGGTCCCTTCGACGTCGTCGCTTCGCGCTACGGCATAATGTGCCAGGGCGCGGACGAAATCGCCCTCACAAAGCTGGATATTCTCGACGACTACGAAGAGATTGAAATCTGCACGCATTACAAGCTCAACGGCAAAATAATAGACGATTTCCCCTTCACGGACGTCCTCGACATGTGCGAACCCGTATTTGAAAAAGTAAAGGGCTGGCACTGCGACATATCGGGTTGCCGCAAGGCTTCCGACCTTCCCAAGGAGGCAATCGACTACATTCACCTGCTCGAAAAGCTGTGCGGATGCAAGATTAAGTACGTCTCGGTCGGCGCCGAGCGCGATGCCTGCATAATAATGGACTAAAAAAATAATTTCATATAAAAACGCGCTTTTTGCAAAGCTGCGCGCGGAGCAGAAATGAAGAGAATTTATGTAAACGAAGAATGGTGCCTCGGGTGTCATCTGTGCGAATACGAATGCATGTATGCCAATTCCGGGCTGGACGAGATGTTCAAACTCAAGGGAAGAACCAAGGAGTTCGTTCCCAGAATAAGAGTGGAAGGCGACGATAATTCGCCCGTACATTTTGCCGTCAACTGTCGCCACTGCACGGGCGCGATATGCGTTCAGAGCTGTATAGCTGGCGCTCTTACCCGCGACGGCGACGGAATGGTTTGCATAGATAAAAACAAATGCGTGGGCTGCTATACCTGCGTGCTCGTCTGCCCGTTCGGCGCAATAATGCCCGCTCCCGACGGCAAGACGGCGCAGAAGTGCATGCTCTGCACGGATAACTCCTTCGGCGAGCCCAACTGCGTAAAGCATTGCCCCAACAAAGCCATAGTTTACGAGGAGCGCGACTGATATGGAATATGTTATAATAGGTAATTCTACTGCCGCCGTCGCCTGCGTCGAAGGCATTCGCACCGCGGACGGCGAAGGCAGAATAACGATAATTTCGGACGAAAAGCACCACTGCTACGGCAGACCGACTATTTCTTACTGCCTGATGGGTGCGACTTCGCGCGAGAACATGAAGTATCGCCCGGACGACTTTTACGAAAAGAACAACGTCGCCCTTATGCTCGGCGAGAGGGCGGTAAAAATAGACGGCGAGAGCAAAACGGTGCTGCTTAAAAGCGGCAAAAAAGTGCCTTACGACAAGTTGCTCGTCGCCACCGGGTCCCGCCCCTTCGTTCCTCCCATGGACGGGTTGGAAAGCGTTAAAAACGCATACTCGTTCATGACTTACGACGACATGGACGCGCTCGATAAAGCCATTTCTCCCAAGAAAAAAGTGTTAGTCATCGGCGCGGGACTTATCGGACTTAAGTGCGTCGAAGGAATTTTAAAGCGCGTCGGCAGCGTGACGGTAGTCGACCTCGCAGACAGAATTCTCCCGTCCATTCTGGACGCGGAGGGCGCTTCGATCATACAGAAACAGCTCGAGGCGGAGGGCGTAAGATTTATTCTCAACGACTGCGTTTCGCGCTTCGAAGGCAAGATGGCGGTACTCAAAAACAGCGGACTGCAGATTGCCTTCGACATACTCGTGATAGCCGTGGGCGTAAGACCAAACACCGAACTTGTAAAGGAGGCGGGAGGCGAAGTCAATCGCGGCATAGTCGTGGATACGGGCATGCACACCTCGCTCAAAGACATATACAGCGCGGGCGACTGCGCAGAGGGGTTTGACAGCTCTACGGGAACGAAAAGAATACTCGCGCTCCTTCCCAACGCATATTTTCAGGGCAAAGTTGCGGGCATAAACATGGCGGGCGGCAACGCCGAACAGACTAACGCAATACCCATGAACGCCATAGGCTTTTTCGGCTCTCACATACTTACCGCCGGCGTGTACGAAGGTCAGTGCATAAGCCATATTGAGGGGGATAAGTACAAAAAGCTGTTCGTAAAAGACGGAAAGTTTTGCGGCTTCATACTCATCAACGATTTCCTTTGCGCGGGAATATATACACAGCTCGTGCGCGACAAAATCGACCTCGGAACGGTTGATTTTGACATTCTCAAGAACGCACCTCAGCTCATAGCGTATCCCCTTGCGGCGCGCAAAACTAAACTTGCAAAAAAGGTTTGAATTATGGTCATCGATATAGACGAAAACGTGCATTTTCAGGCGCTTAACAAAAAAATACGTGACAGCGCGGACGACGAAGTCGTCGTCAACGGCTGTATAGGTCAGCGCTATATAGCCACGGGACTTTCGGGCAAAAAAATAATTGTAAACGGCACTCCCGGCAATGCCCTCGGCGCATATCTCAACGGTTGCGACGTAATAATAAACGGCAACGCGCAGGATGCCACGGGCGACACGATGAACTGCGGAAGAATTATAATTCACGGCAACTCGGGCGACGCCACGGGCTATGCCATGCGCGGCGGAGCGATTTATATAAAGGGCAACACGGGCTACCGCGCGGGCATTCACATGAAGGCTTACAAGGACCTTCGCCCCGTAATAGTCGTCGGCGGAAGAGCGGGTTCTTTCCTCGGCGAGTATCAGGCGGGCGGAATAATAGTCGTGCTCGGTCAGAACGAGGACGGTCTGCCCATCATAAACAACTTCTGCGGCACGGGCATGCACGGCGGGGTCATGTATCTGCGCTGTTCTTCGCTTCCGCACAAAATTCCTTCGCAGATAGCCGCAAAGGTGTGCTACGGCGAAGACATTCCCGAACTTGCAGAGATAATCAGGGATTATTGCTCTTATTTCCCCGAATTTGACGCTGAAAAGTTGCTTAAAGCCGACTTTACGGTGCTTACTCCCGACAGCGCAAATCCCTACAAGCAGATGTACACGGATAACTGAAAAATACAAATTAACCGCCGCGGCGTTTTCGCCGCGGCTTTTACTTGCAAAATTAACTGCGGTGTGATATAGTATAAAGGAATAAATTTTTATTGGTGTTTACATGCTCAGAAAGTTTTACAAAATGCACGGCATAGGCAACGATTACATTTATTTCGATTGCATGAAAGAGGACGTTCCCAATCCTTCCGAACTTGCCAAAAGACTGTCGGACAGACACTTTTCGATAGGCGGCGACGGCGTCATTCTTCTGCGCCCCTCGACCGTTGCGGACTGCAGAATGTCCATGTTCAACGCCGACGGCTCCGAAGGCATGATGTGCGGCAACGGCATACGCTGCGTGGGCAAACTTGCCCATGACCTCGGCTATGTCAAGGGCGAAAGCTGCACAATAGAAACTCTCTCGGGCATAAAGACGCTCGAGTTCAACATAGGTTCGGACGGCAAGGTGTCCTCGGCAAAGGTTGACATGGGCGCGGCGGTTCTCGCGCCCGAGCTTATACCCTGCACTTTAGGCGGCGAAAGCGTTATAGACCGCGAGGTGGAAATAGGAGGCGAAAAGCACAGGGTAACGCTCGTTTCCATGGGAAATCCCCACTGCGTGGTGTTTGAAAATCCCGAAGAACTCGACCTCGAAAAGATAGGTCCGCTGTATGAAAACAGCCCGCTCTTCCCCAAGAGGATAAATACCGAATTCGTGCGCGTCATACGCCGCAACGAACTCAAAATGCGCGTGTGGGAGCGCGGCAGCGGCGAAACCTGGGCATGCGGCACTGGCGCGTGCGCCACGGCTGTAGCGGCGGTTTTAAACGGCTATGCCGATAAAAATACGCCCATAACCGTACATCTTCGCGGCGGAAACCTGACTATAACTTATACCGACGATACGGTCTTCATGGAAGGCGGCGCAACGCTCGTCTTCGTCGGCGAAATAGAAATTTAACCGACCGAAAAATCTGTTCGGACGGCAAAAATGCGCTTTCGGCGCTTATAATTTAAAACTGTGCGCCTTTAAAAGGCTGCGCGGACAAAAAGACAATTCCTACAGAAAAAATCTGTCTTAAGGCGGCATAGCCGCACAATATGCTGAAAAATCAGCCATACAGGAGAGTAATCATGACAAAGTACATTTTCGTTACGGGCGGCGTAGTATCGGGTCTCGGCAAGGGTATCACCGCGGCTTCGCTCGGCAGACTGCTCAAGTGCAGAGGTTATAAGGTTGCGTCCCAGAAACTCGACCCCTATATCAACATCGACCCCGGCACGATGAGCCCCTATCAGCACGGCGAAGTTTTCGTTACCGACGACGGCGCGGAAACCGACCTCGACCTCGGTCATTACGAGAGGTTCATAGACGAAAATCTGAATAAATATTCCAACCTGACCACGGGCAAAGTGTACTGGAACGTTCTCAACAAGGAGCGCAACGGCGAATACCTCGGTCAGACCGTTCAGATTATTCCCCACATTACAAACGAAATCAAATCGTTCATATATTCCGTCGGCAGCACAACGTCAGCCGACGTGGTAATAACCGAAATAGGCGGCACGATAGGCGACATAGAGAGCCAGCCTTTCATCGAGGCTATCCGTCAGGTTGCGCGCGAAGTGGGCAGGGACAACTGCTGCTTCATTCACGTAACCCTCGTACCCTACATTTCCGGCTCGGAGGAGTTCAAGTCCAAACCTACCCAGCACTCGGTCAAGGAGCTTCAGGGAATGGGCATAAATCCCGATATTATTATCGCCCGCGTTGACGCTCCCATGCCCAAGGAAGTCAAGGACAAGATTGCCATGTTCTGCAACGTCGAACCCGAATGCTGCATAGAGAACAGAACGCTGCCCGTGCTCTATCAATGCCCCACCATGCTCGAAAAGAGCAATTTTTCCGAAATCGTGTGCAGAAGGCTCAAACTCGACCCCCGCACGATAGATTTAAGGGAATGGCAGAGCATGCTCGACCGCATCGCCGCGCGAGACAAAAAGGTTACCATAGCTCTCTGCGGCAAGTACGTTCAGCTGCACGACGCATACCTTTCGGTTGCGGAAGCTCTCGCTCACGCAGGCTATGAAAACGGCGCGAAAGTCGATATAAAGTGGGTAGACACCGAAACTTTAAACGAAAATAACATACAGTCAGTTCTCGGCGAGGCAGACGGCATACTCGTTCCCGGCGGTTTCGGCAACCGCGGCATAGAGGGCAAGGTGCTTTGCGCAAAGTTCGCGCGCGAAAACAACATACCTTACCTCGGCATTTGCCTCGGCATGCAGACGGCTGTCATCGAATACGCGCGCAGCGTTCTCGGCTATAAGGACGCAAACTCTTCCGAATTCGACGCGAAGAGCGAACATCCCGTAATAGACCTCATGCCCGACCAGCACGGCGTCAAGATGGGCGGAACCATGCGCCTCGGCGCATATCCCTGCAAGGTCATCGGCAAGATGATGAAGCAGGCTTACAAGTCGGACAACATCTCCGAAAGACACCGCCACAGATACGAATTCAACAACGATTTCCGCAAACAGATAGAGGACGCGGGCATGGTTATAGCGGGAACTTCGCCTAACGGCTTGCTCGTTGAGGCGGTGGAAGTGCCTGCAAACGACTTCTATGTCGGCGTTCAGTTCCATCCCGAATTCAAGTCGCGTCCCAACAACGCTCATCCTCTCTTCCGCGAGTTCATACGCTATGCGGTAAAGTATATGCAGAAAAAGTAAACCTTTAAGGATATAAATATGAAAATCAACGGACATTTTCTCGATCTGAAGGACAGTTATCTCTTCGCCACGGTAGGCAGAAAGACGACTGAATACAAAAAAGCTCATCCCGACAAGGAAGTCATCCGCCTGAGCATAGGCGATGTAACCCTGCCCCTCGCGCCCGTAGTCATCAAGGCTATGCACGACGCGGTGGACGATATGTCCAGAAAGGAAACTTTCAAAGGCTACGGTCCCGACCAGTATTGCTACGGCTACGAAAATCTTATAAATTCCATTCTCGGCAGTTATAAGAGAAAGGGAGTGGAGCTTGAACCTTCCGAAGTTTTCATATCCGACGGCGCAAAGTCGGACTGCGGCAACATACTCGACATTTTCTCGCAGGACAACACCGTTCTCGTACCCGATCCCGTCTATCCCGTATATGTGGATACGAACATAATGGCGGGCAGAAAGATTATTTTTGCCGACGCCAACGAGGGCAACCATTTCCTGCCCATGCCCGATGAAAGCGTAAAGGCGGACATAATATATATCTGCTCGCCCAACAACCCCACGGGCGCGGCTTACACGAAGGAACAGCTTAAGGCGTGGGTGGATTACGCTTTGGAGCAGAACGCCGTAATTTTATACGACGCTGCATACGAATATTTCGTTCAGGACAGCGCGGTTGCGCGCAGCATATATCAGGTTGAGGGCGCAAAGCAATGCGCCATAGAGCTTTGCTCGTTCTCCAAGACGGCGGGCTTTACGGGCGTTCGCTGCGGCTATACGATAGTTCCTCAGGCGCTCGTGCGCGAGGGCGTTCACCTCAACAAACTGTGGGCAAGACGCCAGTCCACAAAGTTCAACGGCGTATCATATATAACCCAGATGGGCGCGGCTGCGGTATTCACCGAAGAGGGCGAAAAGCAGATAAGCGAAAGCCTTTCCTTCTACCGCGAAAACGCAAGGATAATTGCAGATTGCCTCGATGAGCTGGGAATATGGTACACGGGCGGCAAGCACTCGCCCTATATATGGCTCAAGTGTCCTAACGGCATGTCGAGCTGGGAGTTCTTCGACTACCTTTTAGAGAACGCGCAGGTCGTCGGTACGCCCGGAGCGGGCTTCGGCGCAAACGGCGAAGGCTACTTCCGCCTGACGGCGTTCGGCAGCAGACAGTCTACCCAAGAGGCTGTAGCGCGCATAAAAAAATTGCTTTCAAAGTAAAATAATCGGGGGATTATGGAAAAATTTACGGCAAAAAGGGGAGCGGGCGTGCTCTGCCACATTTCGTCCCTTCCCAATAAATATGGTATCGGCTCTCTCGGCGCCGAAGCGTACGAATTTGTCGATATTCTTTCAAAGTACGGAGTAAAATACTGGCAGATACTTCCGCTGCAGCAGACGGGTTTCGGCGACTCGCCCTACCAGTCGGTAAGCTGCAACTCGGGCAACCCTTATTTCATCGACCTCGTCAGCCTGCGCAAGCAGGGGCTTTTAGACGACGAAGAGCTTAAAAGCGCCGAGCGCAAGCTCAAAAACTTTGTCGACTACGGCGATTTGTATTCGTCGAGGTATGCGCTTCTGCGCAGAGCGTTTGCCCGCTTCAACATAAAAAACAAAAACTTCGTCGATTTTATCGAGAGCGGCGAGGCGGAAGATTACGCGCTCTTCATGTCGCTCAAGTCGCGCTACGGCGTTACTTTCGACGCCTTTCCCGAGGCTTACAAATACAATGAACACCTCGCAATGTTCGAATTCAGAAATTCGGTCTACCGCGAGGAATACTGCTTCTGGCTGTTTTTGCAGTACGAATTCAAAAAACAGTGGACGGCGCTCAAGGCTTATGCCAATTCCAAGGGTATAAGCATAATAGGCGACATTCCCCTCTATGTTGCGTACGATTCGGCGGATGTGTGGGCGCATCCCGAGCTTTTCAGGCTGGACGAAGATCTGCACCCCACCGACGTCGCGGGCGTTCCCCCCGACTACTTTTCCAAGGAAGGTCAGCTGTGGGGCAACCCCTTGTATAACTGGGACGCAATGAAGGCACAGAATTACGACTGGTGGGTAAACCGCATAGCCGCCGCGCAGAAGATGTACGACATCGTGCGCATAGATCACTTCCGCGGTCTGGACAGATATTATTCCATTCCCGCCGACGCGACAACCGCTATAGACGGCGAGTGGGAGGAAGGTCCAAAGGCGCAGCTTTTCGAGGAAGCGGAAAAGCGGCTCGGCAAGCTCAACATCATAGCCGAAGACCTCGGCATCATAGACGAGGGCGTTACGGCTTTGAGGGAAGAATGCGGTCTGCCCTCCATGAAGGTCATGATGTTCGCCTTCGACGGCGAGGAAGATAACGCTTATCTTCCGCAGAACACAGAAAGTCATTCGGTGGTGTACACGGGTACGCACGACAACGATACCGCCCTCGGTTTCATGCTCAAGCAGGACGACGAGCAGTTCGCCGCAATCAAGAAGCGCATGCGCGCCGCAATGAAGTACGAGGGAGTTTATACCCCCGTTTGCGACAGAGCGGACGCGGTCCGCGCACTCGTTCTCTGCGCGCTCAACGCCCCTTCGGACATAGCCGTCATTCCCGTGCAGGACATAATGTGCCTCGACAACGCGTCGCGCATGAACACGCCCTCCACAAAGGAAGAAAACTGGCAGTTCCGCCTGACGGAAATGCCCTCGCGCAACAAAATGGCGAGGTTCAAAAACGACCTGGTACGCTCAGGCAGATAACATGAAATTTTACGCCCCGCGGCTGAAAGCCGCGGGGCTTGTTTTCATTGCTTAAATATTCATGTGTCCGCAGGCGGTTAAAAAACAGCATTCGCGCGGCAATATTGCCGCGCGAATGGCGTCAACGTAAAAGCGGCATATATGTCGCGGTCAATGCGGTTTAAAGGGACATATTGCCCGACGAAAGCCGTGTGCGGGCGCATACGCGCCCGCAAACGGCTTATTTTTTTAAAAATTGCGATTGGTGCGGGAATATGTCGCGGTCAACGCAAAAAAGTTGTGTTTTTTAAGCTCTGCAAGCATGGGGCTGTATTTTCATGTTCGCTGCTCGGCGCGGTTACTTTATTATATCAGATTTAAATTTGATTAACGCTACCGCAGAATTGTTATGCGCGCTCACAGTTAACAAGTTGTGCGGCGCGCTCACTGCGCTCTGAAAACTCTCACGGCAAGCACGGTCATATCATCGCCCGCAACGCCGGCGGAATGTTTTTTTGCCTCTGCGAGAATGTTTTCCGCGAGGTTCTGCGGGTTGAGCGGCTTTAAAGTTTCTATATAGCCGTAAAGGTCGGTCGTCGAGGGGAAAGCTGAAGTTATTCCGTCGCTCATGAATACCACCAAGTCGTCCTCATCTAACTGTTCTTCGCAAACCGTGGGATGAATGCTCTCTAAAATGCCGAGCGGCAGAGAGGCGCTTTCCATAATGCGTATGGAATTGCTTTTAATCACTATGCCCGGCGGCGAACCGATTTTTATAAATCCCGCCTTTAAAGTGTTAAGGTCAATCGCCGCAACGTCTATGCAGGTAAACCGCTCGTCGCGGTTGAAGCACATCAGCTTGTTAATCGTTTCAAGCACGGTAGCGGAGGGCATTTCTGCGCGATAAAACGCCTCGATAAGCGAAATGGTGGTGGAAGAAACCTTCTTTGCATACTCTCCGCTGCCCATGCCGTCGCACAGCGCGGCGAGAAAGCAGTGCTCGTTTATCTTTATAACCGAATGAGTGTCGCCCGAAGCCTTTTCGCCCTCTTTTACGGCGAACGCAACGCCGAAAGCCGCGTCAAACTCGGGCGGCTCTGCGTATATAAGGCAGCACCTGTCGCCGCTGTAAACAATTTTGTCCTTCAAAATATACTTTCGCCCGAGCGCGCTATGCAGAATGTCGGCAACCGTCTGCGCGCCCGCTTTGCCAGCTACGGTCAGATAAATTTCTCCGCCCTCGTCGCCCTCAATTCTTATTTCGGTGCAGCTTATGCCCGCAGCCGCCAAGGCGTCTGCGGCGCGCTTTTCTCTTTCGCCGTCGCAACGCGCGTCGCCCGCTATCTCTACCGCCGCGCTCTTAAGCACTTCCGCAATGCCTTTTGCCTGGTTGGCAAGCAATTTCCTGCCGTTTTTCGCGTTTTCCGCCTCGGCGGAAAGCCTGCGCATGCGCGCGAGAGCGGCGTTCATTTCTGCAATCACGTCCGCGGGGTGCGAACAGTTTGTGGTAACTTCCGCGGGCAAGTCCACAAGACTTACTTTGCCCTTAATCGTTCCGCTGTGCATAAGGCGCTCAAAGCCGCCGTAAACGCCGCTTTTTTTGCATTTTTCCTTTCTGTCGCACCGCGAACACAGCTTATTTTTTATATCTTCAAGCGTCTGCTCGCGTATCGTGCCGTCGTCCGTGGCTTCGTCTAAACTGTTGAACGCACACTCTATTTCGCGGAAAACTTCGCTCGTTTTAAAGAGCTTTTCGCTCGTTCTGCCGCGCAGACGGCTTTCAAACGCTTCGGGTATTTTTTTTCTTACGAGCAGCCTTTCGAGCAGCGAGGACATATATTTTTCGGACGGCACGGCGGGAGCCATGCAACAGCAAACGAGCATAAGCCCGTTGACGGCTGCACTTCCCGCGCCCGAGGTGAAAGCTCCGTCAAAGTACAGGTAAATTGCTCCGCACACAAGCGCCGCCGCGCTCGGAGCGCCTCGTCCCGCCGAGCGGAACAGCAGGCATACAGCCGAAAGCAGCACGGAAAGCGCGATGTAACTGAGCGAAAAAGTGGTAAAAAGGCATGGCAGAGCCGCAACGCAGCTTATTGCCAGCGCCGTCGGGTCGCCGAACAGCCTTACTGAAAAGACGGTCAGCGCGCATACGAAGGCGAGGTAAGCGTACAGACCGCAAAGATTGTAAAAACCTATGCCCGCCACGCAGAAAACGAGTGTGAGGCAAATTATTTCGTCGCTCTTGAGCCTGCACCTGCACAGCCTGTAAAAGAGCGCGTAAACGCCTTTCAGACAGAACAGCGAAAATATAATAACGGCGATAGCCGCAACGGCTTTTATTATGTAAACGTTGTCTGTAAAATACAGGCTCGTTATGCCGTTCCAAGGCGAAAACGCCACAAACGGCGCGAGTGAAAGGGCAATATATGCGGGGTATTCGTATTTTATTCTTTTGTGCGCCTTGCGGTAAATAAAAGTTACGGCGCAGGCGAAAGCGCCCTCCCAAAGGGCGAGAAGCAGCATAATCCAGTCTATGTAGGCGATTGAACTGAGCGCGTAAATAACGGGGCAGGCAAACAGATTTGCTCCGCACGCCAGCATGGCAAAGCAGACGCCGAGCGAAAAGGGCGCTCCGCCCGCAGAAAAGTTTATAAAAAGTACGCATACCGCGTATGCGGCATATAAAAGTACGCTCTTGACTTTAATTTTTACGTGCATAGCCGCATTATACGTTGTCCCTGCGCAAAAAAAATACAAATCCCCGTCGGAATTTGTATTTTAATGAATAATTTAATTTTTGTGTAATTTCAGCGTAAGAAAAATCATGCGCTACAGGGTAAAAATACTTAATTTTTACCTCGGTTTTTCAGTGCGAGAAAAATCATCAACACGGAGATATCCGCGGGGCTTACGCCCGAAATTCTCGCCGCCTGACCGAGCGAGCGGGGGCGTATCGACGCAAGCTTTTCGCGCGCTTCCAGCCTCAGTCCGTCTATCGAGGAATAGTCGATGTCTTCGGGCAACAGCTTGTCTTCCAGCTTTTTGGCTTTTTCAATCTGTTCTCTGCCCTTTTTAAGGTATCCTTCGTAGCGTATTTCCACTTCGGCGCTCTCTTTGACGCTTCTGTCCGCCCAATCGAGCGCGCCGCACTCTTCGCATAAGCTGTTCAAATCTGCGCCGCGCTTTATGAGGTCTGCGGGGGAAAGTCCCTTGTGTACGACGGGCAGATTGTGCCTTTTGAGTATTTCGTCCGCCCTGTCGGCGCTCATTTTAATATTAAGTTCGTCTATGGCGCGGCTGAGTTGCTCTTTGCGCTTCAGATACTTTTGGTATCTCTCTTCGGTAACCAGACCGCATTCGTAGCCGAGCTGCGTCAGCCTCATGTCGGCGTTGTCCTGCCTCAGCTCTATGCGGTACTCCGCGCGCGAGGTCATCATTCTGTAAGGTTCGTTTGTGCCTTTGGTAACCAGATCGTCAATAAGCACGCCTATATATGCCTGGTCCCTGCCCAGAACGAGAGGCGGCTTCCCGCGCAGAGAAAGGCTGGCGTTAAGTCCCGCCATTAGTCCCTGCGCCGCCGCTTCCTCGTAGCCCGACGTGCCGTTTATCTGCCCCGCCGTAAAGAGGTTTTTAACCTTCTTGAATTCGAGTGAGGGGAAGACGTCCAGCGTGTCTATGCAGTCGTACTCTATGGCGTAAGCATAGCGCATTATGTCGCAGTGTTCCAATCCAGCGACGGAGCGGTACATCTCCACCTGCACGTCGTGGGGGAGGGAGGAGGACATGCCCTGAATATACGCTTCGAGCGTGTCGCTTCCTTCGGGTTCTATAAAAATCTGGTGTCTGTCCTTGTCGGCAAAGCGCACCACTTTTGTCTCTATGGAGGGGCAGTAGCGCGGTCCGGTGCTCTCGATTGCGCCGTTATACAGGGGCGAGCGGTCGAGGTTGGAAAGTATAACCGAATGGGTTGCGCTGTTGGTATATGTGAGGTAGCAGGGCGCCTGGTTGCCCGCAACTTCGTCGTTTAGGAAGGAGAAGGGGCATACGTCCGTCTGCCCGGGCTGTATCGTGCATGTGTCGAGGTCTATCGTGCGGAAATCCACTCTGGCGGGAGTGCCCGTCTTGAAGCGGCGCACGTTGAAACCGAGGTCTATAAGGTTTTTCGTCAGCTCGGTGGCGGGAGCAAAGCCGTTAGGACCGCTGTCCTTTACTACCTCGCCCGTAATCGTGCGCGCGTTGAGGTATACGCCCGTAGCGAGGACGACCGCCCTGCACTCGAAAATGCCTCCGTAAGTCGTTTCAAGACCGCATACTTCGCCGTCTTTTACGAGAACGCGCTTGGCTTCGCCCTGAACTATGCGCAGATTGCGCGTCGTTTCGAGCACTTTTTTCATTCTGCGGTGATATGCGCCCTTGTCGGACTGGCACCGAAGCGACTGCACAGCCGCGCCCTTGCCCACGTTGAGCATGCGGTACTGAATGGCTGTGGCGTCGGCGTTTACGCCCATTTCGCCGCCGAGGGCGTCTATCTCGCGCACGAGCTGACCTTTAGCCGTGCCGCCTACGGAGGGGTTGCACGCCATAAACGCTATGCTGTCGAGGTTGAGCGTGAGGATTGCCGTCTTCATGCCCGTTCTGGCTGCGGCGAGTGCGGCTTCGCAGCCCGCGTGTCCCGCGCCCACAACGACTATATCGAATTTTCCTTCGCTGAAAGTTTTCATAGTTTTTCCGTAAAAATTAATTGCCCGTTTTGCGGGCAATTAAAATATCATTACTCTTTAAGTACCATATTTTTTATGTCGTCGATGTCCTTTGCCACTCTGTCGTTGACCTGGCACATCTCTTCGACCTTGTTTCTCGAATAGAGAATTGTCGTATGGTTGCGATTGCCGAGCGCCTTGCCTATGGACATAAGCGGCAGGGACAAAAGCTCGCACATCAGATAGCAACAAATCTGTCTGGGCTGAACGAGTTCTTTTTTCTTGCATTTTCCCACAAGGTCGCCCTTTGTTACGCGGTAGAACGTGCATACGGCGTTTATAATCGTTTCGGGCGTAACTTCTTCCTTGCCGTCTTCCGAAACCGCTTCGCTCAGCGCGCTGCGCGCAAGCGCTACGGTTATGGGAACTTCATGCAGCTTGCTCGCAAAAATGACTTTGGTCAGTCTTCCTTCTAGCGTACGCACGTCGTCGCCCGAATCCTGCGCGAGGAAGTTTAAAACGTCGTCGGGAACGAGGCATTTCTTTTCGAAAGCCTTTCTCTTCAGAATGGCAATCTTTGTTTCGAAGTTGGGGGGGAGAATGTCGAACACCAACCCGCCCGAAAAGCGCGTTTTGAGCCTTTCTTCGAGGGCGGTAAGCTCCTTGGGCGGCTGGTCGGAAGAAATTACAATCTGTTTTCCCTTGGCGACGAGTTCATTGAAAGTGTGGAAAAATTCTTCCTGCACCGCCTTTTTGTTGGCTATGAACTGAATGTCGTCGATTATGAGTATATCCGCGGAGCGGTAATGCTGGCGCAGGCGGTTGCTCCTGTCGCGCGCTTCGGGACCGCGGCTTGTAAACATGGTATCTATTATTTCGTTTACGAACTGTTCGCAGGTAACGTAAATTACTTTTAGCTGAGGCTTTTCGTTGTTAATCTTGTTGGCGATAGCCTGCATCAGGTGGGTTTTGCCCAGACCCGTTCCGCCGTAAATAAAAAGCGGATTGTAAGTACCCGCGGGGTCTTCCGCGACGTTGAGCGCGGCGGCGTAAACAAACTCGTTGTTCTTGCCCACGACAAAGCTATCGAATGTGTATTTTTTGTCGAGGTTGGAGGGGGGATTGTATGCGTTTTCGTCTGCGGGTGGATTATATGCGTAATCGTTGCTGCCTTCCACCACCAGCCTGAAGTCGGAAACGCCTACGTTTGCCTTTATTATGGCTTCGCGCATCTTGTCGGCGAGCGTACTCGTTATGTACTGCGCAAAATTTTCGTTGGGCGTCTGCAGCACGATAAAGCGACCGTCGATGTCGATGGGCACGAGTTTGTCTATATAAGTGATGTAGGAAATATGGCTGATGATTTCGCGCATTTTTTCCTTTATCGGATTATAAATAAAATCAAATCCCGCACTTTCCGCCATAATTTAAGTTCATTCCCTTTGTGTTTTTTGTTCTTTTGTGTTAAAATAGTTAGGTACATTATATTACAAATCGTCCTTAAAATAAAGTGTTTTGATAAAGAATGCGCATAAAAAATTTATTTTTAAAAAATTTCAGAAATTACGCGGAGGAAAATTTTTGCTTTACCGAAGGGCTGAACGTTCTCTACGGCAAGAACGCGCAGGGCAAAACCAACTGCGCGGAGGCGGTATTTTACCTCTGCACGGGTACTTCGCCGAGGGCGAGAAGGGATAAACAGCTCATACGCTACGGACAGGAATTTTCGGAAATTTCCGCCGAATGCGAGGGCGTTTACGGCGGCATAACTCTCTCCGCGCGCATAAACGAAACGGGCAGGGAACTCAAGGTGAACGGCAACAAAATAACGCGCAACGCCGACCTTTTAGGCAACCTCTACGCCGTGTTTTTTTCCCCGCAGGAACTGCGCCTCATCCAGGACGGTCCCGACGAGAGAAGAAGATTTTTGAATATTTCCTTATCCCAGCTTTCCCGCCCGTACTACGTCGCGCTTCAGCGCTACAACAAAATTTTAGAACAGCGCAACAATCTATTGAAAAATCGCGACCTCGAGATGGTGTTCGACACTCTGCCCGTCTGGGACGAACAGCTCTGCACCTACGCCGCGGCTGTCGCAAGACAGAGGGCGGAATATATCTCCCGCCTCGCGCCCCTTGCCGCGGAGGCGCACTCATACCTCACCGACGGCAAGGAAAAGTTGTCCGTTTCGCCCGAAAGGAAGTATAAGGGGGACGAGGGCGAAATAAAGAGCCGACTTTACGACGATCTGAAAAATAACTACGAGCGCGACGTGCGATTGGGCTTTACCGGCTCGGGACCGCACCGCGACGACATAGACATAAAGATAGACGGCGAGGACGCAAAAACTTACGCCTCGCAGGGGCAGACGAGGACGGCTGCGCTCGCTTTCAAACTGGCGGAAGTGGAAATTTTCAGGCAGATGAGCGGCGAATATCCCGTGCTGATTTTAGACGACGTCATGAGCGAACTCGACCTTTCCCGCCGCAAAAAGCTTGTGGGCAGAACGGAGGGGTTGCAGACCATTTTAACCTGCACTCACGCCGAGCGCGTATTGTGCGGCAGACAATCGAACAGAATACGCATAGAGGGAGGTGCAATAAAGAGATGACGCTTGCCGATATGCACATACACACATACTATTCTGACGGAAAGCAGTCGCCCGCCGACGTCGTGGACGCGGCGCGCGCCGCGAGGCTTGGGCTTATAAGCGTAACCGACCACGACTGCATGGGCGCGAGCGAAGAGGTGCAATCTCTCGCTTCGGAGGCGGGCATAAAGGCGGTCGACGGCATAGAAATTTCGGCTTATACCTGCGTAAAGGTTCACACCCTCGGCTACGGTCTGGATAAATCCTGTACGGCTTTCAGAAACTATTACAAAAAGGCGGTGGAGGGCTCTTTCGAACGCTGCCGCGATATTTTGAAAAAACTTTCCTCGCGCGGCATAACGCTTTCCGAGGAGGAAGTTCTCGCCGAGCGCACGAAGGGCGGCACGCCCGTACATTCCATGTTCATCTGCCGAGCGGCGGCAAAAAAGGGCTATGCGAGAAACGCAGGCGAATTTTATCTTTCCTACCTCGTCGGCGGCAAATGCGCATATTCGGACGTCGGCAGAGTAAGCCCTTTCGAGGCGGTCAGGGTGATAACCGAGTGCGGCGGAATAGCGTCCCTCGCGCACCCCGGGCGCATATTCCTCGACGAAGAGCAAAAGGAAAAACTTATAAAAACGCTTGCAGACAACGGGCTTCGCGGCATAGAGGCGGTGTATTCGGGGCATACTGAAAGGGAAACGGCGTACTACAAGGAGATTGCGCAAAAGTATAATCTTCTCGTTACGGGCGGTTCGGACACTCACTATGCGGGCGGTTCGCGCAGCATAGGCACGCCCGCCTTTTGTCCCGACGAGGAGCTTTTGGACGCGCTTAAGATACTTTGAAATTTTTTATAAAACTTTTTGTGGCGCTCACGCTTGCTGCGGGCGCCCTTATTTTTTATCCCGGATTTTTCTGCGGTCTGCCCAAGGGGACGTTTGTCGACGGAATAGATGTGGGCGGAATGCCGCGCGCCGAGGCGGTTGCCGCGGCGCGCGGCAGGCGCGTTGCAGAGCTTAAGCAAAGGGAGCTTACAATAGTTGCGGGGGATAGGGAATATATCTTCCGCTATCCCGAATTTTCGGTAAAAGATAACGTCGGGGAGGTCGTGCGCGGCATAAAGCGCAGGGGCAGTTATTTTACTTCGGCTACCGTCTATCTCAACGGCGAAGAGGAAATAGTAAAGAGCATATGCGCGTCGGTCGAACGGGAAAAGATTGAGCCTTACGCCTTGTTCGGCAGCGAGGGCGAGCCGTTTGAATATTTCGAGGGCAACGACGGCACGGAGGCGTACGCAGAGGCGCTTTCGCGCGACATCAATGTCTCGTTAAACGGAAATTTTGAAAAAGTCGTCTTAAAAACGCGCTCGGTAAAGCGCGAAACCTCGCTTTCGGAAGTGAAGAGGCAGACTGCGCTCATAGGTTCTTTCACCACTTATTTCGACGGCGACAATCTCGCCAGAGTATCAAATATCCGCCTCGCGGCGTCAAAAATAAACGGCTTGGTGCTGGGTGCGGGCGAAAGTTTTTCATTCAACGCCGCGGTGGGACAGCGCACGCGCGCCAACGGCTATCTTCCCGCAAAAATAATTTCGGGCGGAAAGTTTATCGACGGAGTTGGCGGCGGAGTTTGCCAGGTTTCAACCACTCTCTACAACGCCGCCGTGCTTTCGGGTATGGAAATAGAAAAATTCAGCCCCCATTCGCTCGAAGTGAGCTACGTCGCGCCGTCGAGGGACGCGATGGTCAGCGGAACTTACTGCGATTTAACTTTTAAAAATACGCGGTTAACCCCCATATATATGCGGGTAAACGTGTTTTCGGGCGGTATTTCCTGCCGCATTTACGGCTTCGATGATGGCGTTAAGCGTTCGTTCGTCTCGCGCGTCGTCGGCACAATCGAACAGCCGCAGGACGTAATAGTTTTCGGCGGGGAAGAAAAGGTTTTAAGCTACGGCAGGGCGGGTACGATAAGCGAAGGTTACCTTGTAGAGGAAATAGACGGCGTAAAAAGGGAAAAACTTCTGCGGCGGGACAAATATTCTCCCGTCGCGGGCGTGAGGCAGGTGGTAGCCCCCGAAGCAAATCAGCCGTCTTCAGACAAACTGTCCTTAAATTCCGCTTCGTGGCAGAAACCCGTAAATCAGCCGCAAAAGCACCCCGCCGCGTGAACGGAAATTGCCTTTAAGGTTCGCCGGGAAACAAACGCATAGAGGCGAATTGCCTTTAAGGTTCGCCGGGCGGATAAACTAATAGAGGCAAATTTCCTTTTAATACGCCCGACGGGCGCTTCTCGCGCCCGTCGGGCGGGCAAAACACATTTTGCCTCAAAACAATTGTCTTTTGCTCGCTTATATGATATAATCATATAAATTACAGTTTTATTCGGGGGTAATTATGGATAAGATTATAGTTGACGGCATGGGCGGCGACAACGCTCCCGCAAGCGTTTGCGAAGGCGTGGCTTCCGCTCTGAACAAGGATAAGAATATTTATATTATTCTGACGGGCAGAAAGCAAGAGCTTGAAAAGGAGCTTGCAAAACATTCCTATCCCGCAGACAGGCTGGAAATCGTAGACTGTCCCGACGTCATCGACATGAACGACATTCCCACCGAGGCGGTCAAGAAAAAGAATTCCTCCCTCATGCAGGCGTTCTGGATGCTCAAAAAGAACGACGATACCGCCGCTCTCGTAACGGCAGGTTCGACGGGCGCGACCATAGTCGGCGGACAGCTCATTTTAGGCAGAATAAGGGGAATAAAGCGCCCCGCGCTCACTCCCGCCGTACCCAACGCGCGCGGAAGAATGACCATTCTCTGCGACTGCGGCGCAAACGCCGAGTGCAAACCTTCCATGCTCTGTCAGTTCGCGGTTATGGGCAGCGCGTACGCTACTGCGGGGTTCGGCATAGAAAATCCCAAAGTCGGACTTTTGAACAACGGCGCGGAAGAACATAAGGGCGACCCCGTACACCAACAGGCATATCAGTACTTAAAGAACATGAAGGGCATAAATTTCATCGGCAACGTAGAGGGCAGGGACATCAACACCGCCGACGTCGACGTAGTTGTCAGCGACGGTTTTTCGGGCAACATCGCCCTCAAGACGATGGAAGGCACTGCAAAAATGATACTCAAGACGATGAAAAAGCAGCTCATGGCAGATTTTCGTTCCAAGCTTGGCGCGCTCATGTGCAAAAAGGCTATAAAGCGCATGAGAGCCGACCTCGATTTCGAGGCCGCGGGCGGCGCAATGCTTCTGGGCGTTAAGAAAGTCGTCGTCAAAAACCACGGCACGTCCACGGGCGTTTCCATCTGCAACGCAATCTTAAAGGCAGCCGAACTGTACCGCTCGGGACTCATAGAAAAGGTCGAAAAATTGCTCGAACAAGCCGACCTCGGTTCGGTTATAACTTCTGAAGAATGACGCAAAATTCTCATATTCTGGCGGGTTACGCCTTTAAGGACGCAACCCTTCTGCGCCGCGCTCTCACTTTAAAGGGCGCGGACGAAAATTTCAACAACGAGAGCCTCGAGTGCCTCGGAGACGCCCTGATAGGTTTCGTCGCTGCCGAAAAATTCTTCAACGACGACCTGGACGAAGGCGGCATAACTTCGCGCAAAAAATCCGTCGTCTGCGACGAAGCTCTGCGCGAAACGGCGCTCAGGCTCGGGCTGGACAAAATGCTCGTAAAGCCCAAGGGCGCGTTCAATAATTTAAAGGCTGTTCCCTCGGCGTACGAAGCGCTTGTCGCGGCGGTCTATCTCGACGGCGGCATGCAGGAGGCAAAAAAGTTTATCTTCCGCACGCTCGATTTTTCGCGCAGCACGCAGGACTATATAACGCTCCTGCAGGAGGCGTTGCAGGGCGCGGGCAAGCCGCTTCCCGAATATTCCCGCGGCGGGGACGAGGGCAACGGGACGGAACACGACTTTTTGATGTGCGTATCCGCGGACGGGCGCAAATTTTACGGCAGAGGTCGCAACACAGCCTCGGCAAAGCGCGAAGCCGCAAGGGCGGCATATATAAGTTTATTTAACTCGTAAAGCCGCTAAGCGGCAGGGCGGCAAAGCCCTATAAGAGGTGAAAATGATACAGTTCAAAAGCATAAAACTCGTCGGCTTCAAGTCGTTTGCCGACCCCACCGAAATCAACCTTTCGGACGGCGTTACCTGTATAGTCGGTCCCAACGGCTGCGGCAAGAGCAACGTTGCCGACGCAATACGCTGGGTTCTGGGCGAACAGTCGGCAAAGCAGATGCGCGGCACGCAGATGATGGACGTCATCTTCGGCGGCACGGAAAAACGCAAAAAGATGTCTTTTTGCGAAGTTACGCTTACGTTCGACAACACTAACAGAATATTCGATATAGACTGCGACGAAGTCGAAATGACCAGAAGGTTATACCGCGACGGAGAGAGCGAATATATCCTCAACAGACAGCCTTCGAGAATGAAGATTTTAACCGCCCTCCTGCACGGCGCGGGCGCGGCAAAGGAGGGATATTCTATTATCGGTCAGGGCAGAATTGCGCAGATAATGAATTCCCGTCCCGAAGAGCGCCGCTCCATTTTCGAGGAAGCGACGGGCATAATCGTCTTCAAGGACAGAAAGGCGGACGCCGAAAGAAAGCTCGAGGCGGCGAGGGACAACCTCTTCGTCTTTGCGCAGAGAATGCAGGAGGTCGAGCGTCAGCTCGCGCCCCTTTCCAAGGCGGCGGAAAACGCGCGCAAGTATCGCGAGCTGTATTCTTCTCTTCGCCATCACGAGGTCAATACCTACATATACCGCCACGACACGGCGGAGGGCGAGCGCGCAAAGATTAACGGCAGAATAGAAAACTTCACAAACGAAATTGAAAGGCTCGCCGAGCAGGCTTCTTCCCTTCTCAGGGAATACGACGAATGCCGCACGCTTCTTACTTCGGCGGACGGTAAGCTCAAAGCGCTGTACAACAAGCGCGTCGATTACTCCGTCGGCATTGCCCAGACTTCGGGCGAAAGCAAGGTTTTCAAGGAAAAAGCAAACGCCGTCAAGGCAAAACTTCAGCAGGCGCAGGAAGAAATCGTCTACTCCACCAAGCGCATAGGCGAAATAGACAGGGAAGTCAACAGGGCAAAGGACTACGCGCAGAAAAACAGCGCGAGGATAGACAACCTCAACGCCTCGGGCGAGAGCCTGCGAACGGAAATTTCTCAGCTTTCGGAGAGCATAGCGAGCTACGAATACATGACGGGCGAACACCGCAAAAAGGTCATGGACGCATTCAAGGACCTCTCCGAGATGAAGGAAAACATCGGTTCGCTCTCGGCTAGAAAGGAACTAATTTTAGAGCGCATAGACGAAATTGACCAAGTCATGCGCAAGATAAAGGACGAGCGCGACGCTATAAAGGCGCAGTACGAAGAAACGATTGTCCGCCAGCAGAAGCTGGGCGAACTTCTGGGCAGCGAAAACACCCTCGTAGAGGAGGCGGAAAGCAAGGTCGCCGCCGCCGAACAGAAGTTACAGGCGGTAATATCCGGCATTTACGACGCCCAGGCAACCATAAACTCGCTCGGACAGACGCAGAGGACATATCAGGCTCTGCGCGACAGGTTCGAAGGCTATACCTATGCCGTCAAGCGCCTCATGTCGGACGCGCGCTCAAACGGAGAGCTGGATAAGCGCATAATGGGACTTATCGCCGACGTCGTTTCCACGCCCAAGGAGTACGAGGTAGCCATAGAAACGGCTTTCGGCGGCGCAATGCAGAACGTCATAACGGCTACGCGCGAGGACGCGCAGTACCTCATTTTATACCTCAAGAACAACCGCGCGGGTCAGGTTACTTTCCTGCCCGTGGACGCGCTTCGCCCGAGGTACGAAAACGAGCAGATTAAATCTGCCGCAAAAGAGAGCGGAGCTGTAGGCTATGCGATAGACCTCGTAAAATACGATAAAAAGTACGAAAACGTCATTCATAATCTCCTTGGCAACACGCTCATATGCGACGATATAAAGAGCGCGACGGCAATAGCGCGCAAGTATCCCAGAGCTTTCAAAATAGTTACCCTCGACGGCGACATAATCGCCACTTCGGGTTCGATGACGGGCGGTTCGAGAAGGGAAAACGCGGCGAACCTGCTTGCAAACGAGCGCAAGCTCAAGGAAATAGAGGACGAAATTTCCTCAAAGCGCGACTATCTTTCGCGCGCCGAGCGCAAAAAGGAAGAGCTTTCTGCGCAGAAAGAGCAAGCCGTTTCCGAAAGGGAGAGCCTGCGCGAAAGATTGCAGAGCGCGGGCAACGAACTCGCCGCGTGCAATCAGCTTCAGTCGGGACTTATGGTCAGCGTAACCGACAAAGAGAGCGAATATGCCGCATATTCCCAGTCGAGAAAGGCGTTCGAAGGCAAGCTCGCCGAGCTTGACGACCAGTATTCTTCCAAGTCGAAGGATGCGGGCGATTTGTCGGCGCAGTCGGACAAGGCTTCTTCGGAAATGGACGATATGTCCGAAAAGTACGAAAAGCTGCTCGAAGAGCGCAACCGCAAGATGGAAAAGCTCAACAACTTCCAGATAGAAATCGCCTCGCTCGCCAGCGCGGTCAAGAGCGGCGAAGAAACCGTGGCAAGACTGGGCAACGAGCGCACGCAGCTCATTTCAAAAGTTGCCTCGCTGCAGGAACTTCTGCCTAAAATGCAGTCGGAATTCGAAGAATTTTCTGACAAAGCCGACCGTGCCGCCCTTTCCAAGGAAGACAGGGAAGAACTCGATAAAATCATCAGACAGATTGAAGAGCTTGAAGAGACCAAAAAGACAATAAACGCCCGCACCGAAGAGGTCAACGAGGCGAGGCTGAAAATTTACGAAGACAGCGAAAAACTCAAGGAAAAGGTACATACTAACCAGCTCGCCCTGCAGAAGATAGACAGCGAGCTTGATAACCTTCAGACGCGCATAACCGAGGAATACAACCTCGATTACGAAAGCTGCCTGCAGTACAAGGAAGAGGGCTACGACATCTCTTCTTCGGCAAATAACATAGCAAATTACAAGCGCCAGCTGACCATGCTCGGACCCGTCAACCCTAACGCGGTGGAGGAGTACGAGGAGGTAAGTCAGCGTTACAACAAAATGTGCGAGGACAAAGCCGACCTCGAAAAGGGCATAGAGGACCTTACTTTAGCGCTCAACGAAATCCGCGACGAAATGCTCAAAATTTTCAACCAGGGTTTCGACACGATAAACGAAAACTTCAAGCGCACCTTCAAGGAACTTTTCGGCGGCGGCAAGGCGGAACTTCAGCTCGACTACACCGACTGCGACGACCCACTCAACGCGGGCGTGGAAATAGTTGCCTGCCCTCCCGGCAAAAAACTTACAAAAATTTCCCTCCTTTCGGGCGGCGAGCAGGCGCTCACGGCGATAGCCATTCTCTTTGCGATAATCGCAATGCGCCCCATGCCCTTCTGCGTGCTCGACGAAATCGAAGCTGCGCTGGACGAAGCCAACGTAGGAAGATACGCGAGGTATCTCAAAAAGTTTGCCGAAAAGACGCAGTTCATCGTCATAACGCACCGCAAACCTACAATGGAAAACGCCGACGTGCTGTTCGGCGTAACGATGGAAGAAAAGGGCGTTTCCAAGATAGTTTCCGTCAAGATTTCCGAGGTGGAAACGCGCCTCGGCGGCGACACCGTCGCCTGACAACGCGGCTTTTGTCGGCTGTTCGCCAAATCAAGGCTGCAAGCGCGTTAAAACCACGCATGCTTGAGACTGCAGGCTCAGGTAAAGTCTTTTTTCGGCTTAAGTATGAGCAATCAGCTCAATGCCACACTGTTTTTAAGAATATAAAAGGATAATATATGGGTATTTTTTCTCGAATAGGCAATGCGCTCAAAAAGACGAGGGACGCCCTCGGCGGCGCGCTCGGCGCGCTGTTTGCAAAAAATAAGCTGGGCGACGAGTTCTACGACGAACTTGAAGAAATTTTAATCGGTTCGGACATAACTCTTTCCACCGCGGAAGAAGTCGTGGACGAAATCCGCGCCGAAGCCAAAGCCGAAAAGCTCAAAGATAAGGAGTACGTCGTAAATCTTTTAAAGGACGTGCTCGAAGAAAAACTTTACGAGGCGGAAGTACCTGAAATCAAGTATCCCGCGGTCATAATGCTCGTAGGCGTCAACGGCGTGGGCAAGACGACGACGGTGGGCAAACTTGCGCACTATTTCATAAGTCATGGCAAATCGGTAACCGTTGCCGCGGCAGATACCTTCCGCGCGGCGGCGAGCGACCAGCTTTCCGTCTGGGCGGACAGGGCAAAGGTGAGAATTGTCAAGCACGAGGAGGGCAGCGACCCTTCGGCAGTCGTCTTCGACGCGCTCTCTTCCGCCAAGGCGAGGGGAACGGACGTCGTAATCATAGATACCGCGGGGCGATTGCACGTAAAGGCAAACCTCATGGAAGAGCTTAAAAAGATGAGCCGCGTCGTCATGCGCGAACATCCCGCGGCGCACTTTTATAAATTGCTCGTTCTCGACGCCACTACGGGGCATAACGCCATAAATCAGGCGCAGATTTTCAACGAAGCGATAGATCTGGACGGAATTGTGCTTACAAAGCTCGACGGCACTGCAAAGGGCGGTTTTGTCGTTTCGCTCTGCGGCGAGCTTGCCATACCCGTAGTTTTTGCGGGCGTGGGCGAAAAGATGGAAGACCTCGAAAAATTCAATCCCGAAGATTTTATAGACAATATAATATAGTATCGATTGAAGAGGCGCGCCGCCGCATGGCGGCGCGCCTGATTTTAAAGAGCGGACTGAAAATTGTTTAACTTTGTAATGACGACAAACCTTTTAAGGCTTAACTTAAAGATAAGCAAAGCGTGTGGCGGCTGCGCATTAACTTAAAAAAGTGCCGCGTCAAAGGTGAAATTATGACCGAGAAACAAAAAATGCTCGCAGGCGAGCTGTATTTTGCCTGCGACGGGGAACTGTCTGCCATGCACCAAAGGGCGGTTGAGCTGTGCGACAAGCTCGACGACGTAAAATTGACAGGCTCGGAGCGCGAAAAAACGGTGAGGGAACTTTTGGGCGCGTGCGGCAAGAACCACGCAATAACGCGCGGTTTCCGCTGCGATTACGGCAGCAACATAGAGGTCGGCGACAACTTCTACTGCAATTATGACGTCGTAATTTTAGACGTCTGCAAGGTTAAAATAGGCGATAACTGCCTCATAGGTCCGCAGGTCGGCATTTATGCCGCGTGTCATCCTCTTGACGCGCAGCTGCGCGCTACGGGTGCGGAGTTCGGCAAGCCCGTAACTATCGGCGATAACTGCTGGATAGGCGGAGGGGCAAAAATCAACCCGGGCGTTACCCTCGGCGACAATGTTGTGGTGGGGAGCGGCTCTGTAGTTACAAAATCGTTCCCTTCGGACGTAGTCATTGCGGGCAATCCCGCAAAGATAATAAAAAGGCTGAAAAACTCGCCTCATTCTTTCGGAAAAGGCGAAGTATGATAATTCGGAGCGGTAAAGTCGGAGTATGACATGCATGATTTATGCACCTGCGGCTTACGCGAAGGGTAAGATTTTTATGCATGCGCGGATGGCGTAGGGCGGAAAATTGTAAATTGTTTATTTATTGAGTCTATGAATAAAATACGGCGGAGGTCTGAAAAAATTCAGACCTCCGCCTTTTTTTTAGGCGCTATTATTGTGCCTTTTTTAAGACGATTTACAGTTATAAATCGTCTGCGTCCTGAGTTGGCTGCTCAAAGGGGTTTTGGCAAACTCCCGTGTAGCTGCCCAAGGGGTCGCTGCCTGAAAAGCTTCTTTTACTTGCAGTTTTTAGTGCTTTTGGAAGAGCAACCCGAAGTCTTGTTCTGCTGCTTGCCGCTGCAGTTCTTTGCGGACTTGTTTTCGTTTTTCATAATTTCTCCTTCTGGAAGGGAATATGCAGGTTGACCTCGCCCTGGCTCGCCTTGCACAGCGGGCAGATATCCCAAGCCTCCTTCGTCGTCTGCATATAGCCGCATTGGGCGCAGACGTAGAGTATGGGACTTTCATTTTTATAAAGCGTTCCGTCTTTGAACGCGTTATAAAGATAGTTGAAAATTTCTTCGTGTCGCTTTTCAACGTTTGCAATCATGTTATACAGCGCCGCAACGTCTGCAAACCCTTCGTCCTTTGCGTCCTGTGCGAATGCGGGATAAATTTTTTCATGTTCCGCGCGCTCGTCCTTCGCCGCGAAAGAAAGACACTGTTCTATATCTCCCGTATGAAAGGGATAACCTGCGTCCAGGTCGATGTTGTCGATGCTCTCGCCTCCGCGCTTTGTCAGTTCTTCAAAAAATCTCTTCGCATGCACGGTTTCGTTCTTTGCAAGCGTCTTTATAACGTTCGCAAGCTGGGTGTAACCCTGTTTTTCAGCCGCCTGCGCTATAAGCTGATACCTCATTCCCGCCTGGCTTTCGCCTGCAAAACTGCGGGCAAGGTTTTTATAAGTCTTTGTCTGGTCAAATTGCATATTTACCCTCCGTAATCGTTATTGTGGTCATAAGTCGCCAATTTATTCTCCGATTAAGGCTGGAAGTTATTTCTTTACTTGACAAATATTCTATAAATGCTATAATGTAAGAAAAGTAAGGATACAAAGGATAAGTATGGAAATAGCAAAACTTACGTCAAAAGGTCAGATAACAATACCCAAAGCCGTGCGCGACGACCTCGGCGTAGATACGGGCGATAAACTCGTGTTTATCAAGAGCGAGGGCGGCTATCTCGTCTGCTGCGGCGATAAATTGCAGTTCGATTTGCCCGCCGAAGAGGCTGTTCGCATGCCCGAGCGCCGCGTTTCCGCGCCCGTCGAGGAATACGACGAAGAGGAAGACGTGCGCGAAGAAAAGTCCGAGCGTGCAGAAAAGAGCGATAAGTCCGATAAGGACAAGGGCGACAAAAAGAAAAAGAAGAAGAAACAGAAGAAGGATAAGGACTGATTTATAGCCCTTAATCTTACTTTTTGTAAATGCCTTACTTTGATTAATTGAATGATTTGCGCCCGTCTGCAATCCGCGGACGGGCGCTTTTTTGTATAATAAAGTCAATCAATTATTGCGTAGCAAACCAAAGTCGGTTTTTCGAGGCGATTGATTTGTAGTTGTTTTATGCGGTTCATGAAGCGTTACCTTAAAGTCGCGGCGCGTCATTGCGCGGTTAAGCATGCAATTATAAAAAATATAATTGTGTTTGCGCCGTCATAAGTTCAAAGCACTGAATAATTAATCCGAACTCAAAAATGACAAGTTTCTTCTTTTAAGATTTTCGTTAGCTTTCGCTTAAATTATTAAATCAATAATCTTTTCTGCCAACCAAAATATCCAAATCTTCATTGAAATAATCTGCAATTTTACATAAATTTTCAAGTCCGATTTCTCTTTGAGACAACAGATATCGCGACAAAGTCTGTTGTTTGATGCCTATCTTTTTTGCTATCGAGGAAACGCTTTCTTTCCCGATAAGTTCCTTTAGTCTTTCTGCAAATTTTTCCTGATACATAAAATTGTTTTTGTTTTATTTTACGCCGAATGGTGTAAAATATGTTGACTTACACCAAACGGTGTGATATTATGTATTCAAGGAGGCATACAAAGGTATAATTTATTGTATGAATTACGGATATGAAAAAAATTATGGCGTTTATATTATTTGTTTCGGCGATATTGTCTGTAAGCATTATGGCTGCGTGCGGAGAGGGGGAAGAGGGTGTGCGCGATAAAAGCTTTATCGAACTTATTTCGGAAATTACAGGCGAAGAAATTAATTCTGTATATGACGTGCCTGATTACTTTACTGTAGGCGCAGATGACAGCTATTGCACTATTGATACTAATCCTTCCGACCTTGATGATTATTCGTCGACGGTGGCTTTGCGCTATATTATAGAAATGAATATCCTGCTGGATTTGCCCGATTATCTTTATAATGACATGATACATACAAGTTATTCCCAGGGCATACAGGAAGCTGTTTTTGATAAGTTCAGAGTAAGGTATTACTATCATCCTGATAAGGGGCTGAATGTTACATATTACAGAATAAAATAAATAACCTTTATAAATAAAAAAATGCCCGATTGTACGGGCATTTTTTTATTTTCGGTTCAAATTAACTGAATAAAAGGCGCGCAACATGTGTTGCGCGCCTTGATTTTTAATAATTTAAATGTTGCGGGACTTTATGTATTCCGCGAGGGCGGGGATAATCGATTTTATGTTGACGTTTGTCGTGTTTATCATCAAATCGTAGCCCGTTCTGTCGCCCCAGGGCGCAGTGCCCAAAAGGTCGTGCAGTTTCTTTCTTCCGCCGTCTATTTCCTTGAAGTTTTTAAGCATCTGCTTGTCGGTCAGGTGTTCGTTTTCGGGCGCGCGCTCGCGGCAGCGCGCAATTTTGCTCTGCTTGTCGGCATATACGAATATGCGGAAAGGCTTCATGTCCTTTAAAATGACGTCGGCGCTTCGACCTACTATGAGGCAGTTTCCCTTTTCGCCTATGGCTTTGATTATGCGCTGCTGCGCAACCAGAATGTCAGTTACGGGCGTGGGGGTAGACATCAGAAGGGGCATTGTCCTGCCGAAAGTGAACGCGTAGTTGCGGAAACCTCCGTTTTCGAGCACGGAGGATACGTACCCTTCGTCCAGCTCGGTGTGTTTTGCTATTTCGGTTACGAGTTCTTTGTCGAAATATTCAAGATTTAATGCGTCGGCGAGGCGCTTTCCCACTTCTCTGCCGCCGCTTCCGAATTCGCGCGAAACGGTAATTATCATAAGATTACCTCCTAAATTTTGTACGTTTATATTATAGCACCGTATTTTTTTCAGGTCAAGATTGATTTTGATTTTTAAACAACGTTTTTATCATCGTATTGACGTAAAGCACGGGGATAATGGATATTTTATCGGCATATTTTGCCACTGTTTTCATGTTCTTTGCGGGAAGAATTACCCGCTTGAAACCCATTTTCACGCATTCCTGCACGCGCTTTTCGGCATAGGATACCGCTCTCACTTCTCCCGTAAGTCCCACTTCGCCGAACACGGCGGTGTATTTGTCTATCGGCACGTCTGTGTGCGCGGAGGCGAGCGCGGCGCATATCGCGAGATCGCAGGAAGGTTCGTTCAGCTTTATGCCGCCCATCGCCGTAACGTAGACGTCGTATGAATAGAAGGGGAGGGAACATCTCTTTTCTAGCACGGCGAGCATTAGCGCGAGCTTGTTGTAGTCCACTCCGAGCGGCATGCGCCTCGGCTGACCGAAAGAGGTCTTGGAAACGAGCGTCTGAATTTCTACGTTCATGCACCTGTTTCCCGTCTGCGCGGGGGTTACGGCGCAACCCGCTTCCTGCCCGCGGCTCTCGGATAAGAATATGCCCGAATAGTCCGTAACGGCGATAATGCCTTCGCCCGTCATCTCGAAAACGCCCACTTCGGATACGTTGCCGAACCTGTTTTTGACGGCGCGGAGTATTCGGTAATTTTCCTGATTTTCGCCCTCGAAGTAGAGGACGGTGTCCATAATGTGTTCCAGAACTTTAGGTCCTGCAAGCGCGCCTTCCTTGGTAACGTGTCCTACTATAAAAAAGGTTATGCCGCGGCTCTTTGCTATGCGCATTAGCTTTGTGGCGCACTCTCTCACCTGACCTACGCTGCCCGCCGAGGAAGATAGCTCTTCGGTGTACACCGCCTGAATACTGTCTATTATGCAGAATTCCACTCCGTCAAGGTCGGCTTCGAGGCTGTCTATGCACGTTTCGTTTATTATAAGAAAATCTCCGCAGTCGAGGTTGAGCCTCTGCGCCCTCATTTTAACCTGCGAGCAGCTTTCCTCGGCGGAAAAATAAAGCACCCTGTGCGATTTTGAAAGGTGGGAGGCAATCTGAGTGAGCAGCGTTGACTTGCCTATTCCGGGATCGCCGCCCAAAAGCACGAGCGAACCGGGCACTATGCCTCCGCCCAGAACGGTATCGAATTCCGAAATTCCGCTGGGCGTGCGCTCATATTTTTCGTAGCTGACTTCAGAAATTTTTTTGGCGCGGGGCTGCGTGCGCGCAGGTTTTGAAGCGGAGGGGGAAAGGGGTTTTACGACTTCTTCCGCCATTGTGTTGAATTTGCCGCAGGAGGGGCATCTTCCCAGCCATCTCGGACTGGTCGCACCGCACTCCGCGCATACGAAAATCGTGTTACTCTTTGCCATTTGTTTTCTCCAGCAGCGCAACTGCGCTCGCCTCAATTCCCAGACCTCTGCCCACAAAGCCCAGCCCCTCCGAAGTGCCTGCCGAAATTCCTATGCGTTCGGCTTCCAGCCCCGCGGCGCGGGCGACGTTGGCTTTCATCGCGTCTATGTGCTTTGCCAGCCTCGGCTTTTCAGCGCGTATGGTTATGGCGAGGTTGACGAGTTCATATCCTTCGCTCTTTATCAGCTCGCACACTTTTTTCAGGAGTTCAATGCTGTCCGCGCCGGAAAATTCAGGGTCGCTGTCGGGGAAGTAGTGCCCTATGTCCTTAAGTCCCGCCGCGGAAAGAAGTGCGTCCATGGCGGCGTGAACGGGTACGTCGCCGTCGCTGTGCGCCACAAGTCCGCTGTCGCAGGGTATGCGTTCGCCGCAAAGCGTAACGAAAGGTCTGTCCGCACCGAACGCGTGAACGTCCACGCCCAGACCTATCGCCTGACCTTTCGCCGCGTTGAGCGGGGGATATGCCGCGACGAAATCGCTTTTATAGGTAAGTTTGCGGTTTAAAGCGCTGCCCTCGCACAGCGTAGGCGCGCCTATATATCTGCGGTAAACCGAACTGTCGTCTGTGTAGACGTTTCCGTCGCCTTCGGCGAGGGAATATGCCCTTTTTATGTCCTCTTTCATAAAGCCCTGCGGCGTCTGAATGGCGGCAAGGGACTGTCTTTGCGGCACTTCGGCTATTTTTCCGCCGTCGGCTACGGCTATCGTGTCCGTAACGGGCGCGGCGCATATGCCCGAGCCGTATTTTTTTACGCTGTCTATGCAATTTTCTATTATTTCGCGCGTAACGAAAGGGCGAGCGCCGTCGTGAATGAGGACTATGTCCCCCTTGCAGCGGGCGAGCGCGTTTTTAACGCTGTCCGTGCGCGTTTCGCCGCCTTCCGCAACTTCCGCGTCAAAGGGCGCGCAGATTGCCGTTATCTCGGCAATATCCCCGCGCGAAGCGGTAACAATCATGTGTCCGAAGCCTTCAAAAGCGCTCAGAGTATGAAAAAGGGCGGGAGCGCCGAGAAGCGGTGCGAGCAGCTTGTTTCTGCCCATCTCCGCGCGCGTGCCTTTCCCCGCCGCGCAAATTATAATGTCAGTTTTCATTCGTCGTGTCTGTTTCTTGTTTAACGTTGTCGCTGTTTTTGCCGTTTTCTTCCAGAACGCGCTGCGCCGCGGCTTCCATTGCGGCTTTGAGCCTCGCTTCCTTAAGATGTCTGGCTCTGCGCCTGTCGGAGGCGTTGCTGTTTTTTATGCTCGTGCCGAATACGTCGGATATATCCATGACCGTAACGAAAGCGTGCCTGTCGCAGCTCGCCAGCACGGAGCGCATTCTCGCGAGCTGGAAACGGTTTATAACGCAGTAAATAATCTTTTTGTCCGCGCCCGAATAGTAACCCGTGGCGGGGATGATGGTAAGACCTCTGCCGAACTCCTGCGAAAGCGCGGCGGATACCGCGTCGTAATTGCCGGCGGAAGGAATTATGAAAGCTCCCTTCGCCTGGTCGAGACCCTGAACTATGAAGTCCACCGCCTTTGAGGCGACGAAGTAGGTTATTACCGAGTAGAGGGGCAGCTCGAACGCTTTAAAATATATGCCTATTATAATGTATAGCACGACGTTGAAAATCATTACGAAGTTTCCCACCGTCATGTTTAGGCGTCTTGCAAATATCACGGCGAGCTGTTCAATGCCGTCGAGCGCCCCGCCGTAGCGTATGGTAAGTCCGCTGCCTATGCCCGAAAGCAATCCGCCGAAGATGCCGCACAGCAAAAGGTCTCTGCCCGCAATCGGCGAACCGTTTGCGAAAAAGTCGGGCGCGAAAAGTGGAACGACGTTCTGGTAAATCGCCGAAAAGCCCGAATACATGGCTATCGCAAACAGCGAATATACGGTGAACGACAGTCCCTGCCTGAGGCTGAACAGGAAAATGGGGAAGTTGAGAATTATCAGCCAAGCCCACAGTGGAACGGGCGCGACTATGACGTCCATGAACATGGAAGTACCCGAAATGCCGCTGTCATACAGGTTGGCGGGTGCGAGGAAGAGCGTAACGCCCGTCGCGTTGATAAGACCCGAAACGATAAGCATTGCAAAATTGAGGGGGCGGAAGTCGCCCTTTTTGTAGGGAATGGAAAATTTCATCATTGCTCCAATATTTCGTACAGGTCGCCTGCCTGATCTTTTTTAACCGTTTCTTTGACGTCCAGAACGCGGAATTTGAGTTTGCCCGTCGTGTAGGAAATTTCCACAACGTCGCCCGCCTTTATCTGGTGCGAAGGCTTTGCCTCCCTGCCGTTAACGGCGACTTTTCCGCCCGCGCAGGCCTCCTGCGCAACCGTTCTTCTCTTTAAAATTCTGGACACTTTCAAAAATTTGTCTATACGCATAAACTTATCTTTCAAAACCGCTTGACATTGCTTTGAGGCGGTAATATAATATTATACTGTATTACAATGCACATTTTGCCCGCTTTTCCCATTTTTTGGCAATAAAAACGTTAAATTGAGCCGTTAAAAAGGGGGCTTTCCGCCGACAGGCATATATAGATTATATACCATGCAACTAAATTTGTAAAGCCGTTGACTTAAAAAATAATCGCTTCGGCGGCACAAATCGGCGGACGAAATTTGTCAAGAGGCGCGCAAAAAAAATTTTAAATCCGCTTTTGGCGGAAATTTCAATAAGGTAACATCAGATTGTTTGCGGTGAAAAGATATATACGCATAATCGCCGGAATGTGAAATAGAAAAAACTTAAAGGAGTTCCAAACTTTAATGAATTTACCCGTTCACAAGTATGGCAAAACAGAAAGGCGCAAATTCGGTAAAATCAACGAGGTTATCGACATTCCCGACCTCGTCGAAATTCAGAAAGCCAGCTATGCAACCTTCATCAACGAGGGCATAGACGAGGTATTTGAAGATTTTTCGCCCATCACCGACTATTCCGACCACTATGAGCTTTATTTCCTCAACCACTGGTTCGACGATAAGCCCAAGTACGACGAGAAGGAATGCCGCAACAGGGACGCGACATACGCGCTTCCCATGCACGTTACGGTAAGGCTCGTAAACAAGGTCAAGGACGAAGTAATCGACCAGCCCGTATTCATGGGCGAGTTCCCCCTCATGACCGATTCGGGCTCGTTCATAATAAACGGCGCGGAGCGCGTAATAGTATCGCAGCTCGTGCGTTCGCCCGGCGCGTACAACGCGAAGGAAGTGGACAAGACGGGCAAGGAAATGTTCGGCACGACCGTCATTCCCAACCGCGGCGCATGGCTGGAATTTGAGCAGGACGCTTCGGGCGTTCTGTGGGTACACGTAGACAGGAAGCGTAAAATCTGCGCTACCGTTCTTCTGCGCGCCTTAGGCTTCGGTTCGGACAGGGCTATCATGAACCTTTTCGCCGACGACAAGATGATTGAAAACACCATCGCAAAGGACACTACCAAGTCCGAAAGCGACGGTCTCATCGAACTCTACCGTCGTCTGCGTCCCGGCGAAGTTCCCACCGAGGCTTCGGTAAAGCAGCACCTCAACAACCTTTTCTTCGATCCCAGAAGATACGACGTAGTCAAAGTCGGCAGGTATAAGTTCAATAAAAAGCTCAACCTCGCATACCGTCTTCCCGGCTGCAAGCTCGCAGAGGATATTTTCAACCCCTCGACGGGCGAAGTCATGGCGCACGCTGGCGACGTTGTGGAAGAGGCTAAGGCTTTCGAAATTCAGGATGCGGGCGTAAACGAAGTATTCGTATACGTCAACGATCCCGTTCAGGGCGTAATCAAGCACAAGATTATCGCAAACAACACGGTAAACTTCAAGGCTGTTTCGGACAAGAACCCCAAGATGTTCGGGCTTCTTCCCACGATTTACCTTCCCAATTTCAACTTCATGAAGACGCTCTCGGCAGAGTGCGCTTCTTTGAGCTGCGAACAGGTTGCTGAAAAGTACGCCGACCAGATAAACGCAATATATTACTGCACGGAAGTTGAAGAAACCGAGGACGAAAAGCCCGAGGAAAAGAAGAACAGGGAACGCCGCAGAGAGCAGCGCATAAAGTTCGTCGAAGCCTGCAAGGCGTTCGACGCTCTGCTTGAAAGCGATAAGGACGTTCTCGACGCAGACGAAAGAAAGGCGATTAAGCCCGTCGTCGAAAAACTCAACCACAAGCACATCACGGTAGACGATATCGTCGCCGCAATTTCCACCAATATCGACCTTCAGTACGGCATAGGCACGATAGACAACATCGACCACCTCGGCAACCGCCGCGTGCGTTCGGTAGGCGAACTGCTCACAAACCAGCTCCGCATAGGCATATCCCGTCTCGAAAAGCTCATAAAAGAGCGCATGGCAACGCAGGACGCAATGGAGGTTACTCCTTCGGGACTTATCAACGTTCGCCCCGTATCGGCTGTAATCCGCGAATTCTTCGGTTCTTCCCAGCTCTCGCAGTTCATGGACCAGACCAACCCCGCAGCAGAACTTACCCACAAGCGTAAGCTGTCCGCGCTCGGTCCCGGCGGTCTCAACCGCGACAGGGCTACGTTTGAAGTGCGCGACGTTCACCACTCGCACTACGGCAGACTGTGCCCCATAGAAACCCCCGAAGGTCAGAACATCGGTCTTATCTCCTCGCTCGCAACCTTCTCCAAGGTAAACGAATACGGCTTCATCATGTCGCCCTACCGCAGGGTTATAAAGGATGAAAACGGCGTTCCTACCGTTACGGACAAGGTTGACTACCTCACCGCGGACGAAGAGGATAAATATATTGTCGCGCAGGCGAACGAACCCCTCGACGAAAACAATCACTTCGTCAACGGACACGTAGGCTGCAGACACCGCGATTTGATCACCCAGCTTCCTCCCGACAAGATGGACTACATGGACGTTTCGCCCAAGCAGCTCGTCTCCGTCGCAACCGCGCTCATTCCCTTCCTCGAGAACGACGATACCAACCGTGCGCTGATGGGCTCAAACATGCAGCGCCAGGCAGTTCCTCTCATGAAGACGGAAAGCGCCATCGTCGCAACGGGCATCGAAGCGGCAATCGCCCGCGACTCGGGCGTCATAGTGCGCGCAAAGAAAGCGGGTACGGTTGTGGGCTGCGCTTCCGACCTTATAAAGATTAAGGAAGACGACGGCTTCATAAGCGAATACAGATTAAAGAAGTTCGAGCGTTCCAACCAGAACACCTGCCTCAACCAGCGTCCCATAGTCAACACGGGCGACAGAGTGGAGGAAGGCGAAATAATCGCCGACGGTCCGGCTACAAACAACGGCGAACTCGCGCTCGGCAAAAACATACTCATCGGCTACATGGAATGGGAAGGCTACAACTATGAAGACGCTATTCTCATCTCCGAAAAACTCGTTCAGGACGACGTGTTCACTTCCATTCATATCGAAGAACACGAAACCGAAGCGAGAGACACCAAACTCGGCGAAGAGGAAATCACGCGCGACATTCCCAACGTATCGGAAGACGCGTTAAAGGACCTCGACGAAAACGGCATTATCCGCATCGGCGCCGAAGTTCAGCCCGGCGACATACTCGTCGGCAAAGTAACGCCCAAGGGCGAAACCGAGCTTACTCCCGAAGAAAGACTGCTCCGCGCAATCTTCGGCGAAAAGGCGAGGGAAGTAAGGGATACCTCCCTCAAAGTTCCCCACGGCGAAGGCGGCATAGTAGTGGACGTAAAGGTGTTCACGAGGGAAAACAAGGACGAGCTTTCGCCCGGCGTTTCCAAATTGGTCCGCGTATATATCGCACAGAAACGTAAAATACAGGTCGGCGACAAGATGGCGGGACGCCACGGCAACAAGGGCGTCATCTCGCGCGTATTGCCCCAGGCGGATATGCCCTTCCTCGCAGACGGCACTCCTTTGCAGATAGTTCTTAACCCCCTCGGCGTGCCTTCCCGAATGAACATCGGTCAGGTGCTCGAAGTGCATTTGGGTCTGGTGTGCAAGCAGCTCGGCTGGAAGATTGCCACCCCCGTATTCGACGGCGCGACCGAAAGCGACATCAAGCAGCTCTTCAAGGAAAACAACATCCTTAATCCCGAAGGCAAAGTCGACGGCAAGATACAGGTTTACGACGGACGCACGGGCGAACCTTTCGAAAACAGGGTAACCGTGGGCGTTCAGTACATGATTAAGCTTATCCACCTCGTAGACGATAAAATCCACGCTCGTTCGATAGGTCCTTACAGCCTTGTAACGCAGCAGCCTCTCGGCGGTAAAGCGCAGTTCGGCGGACAGCGTTTCGGCGAAATGGAAGTGTGGGCGCTCGAAGCATACGGCGCGGCTCACATCCTTCAGGAAATCCTCACGGTCAAGTCGGACGACATCGTCGGACGTGTAAAGACCTACGAAAGCATAGTAAAGGGCAACAACATCTCCGAGCCCGGCATTCCCGAAGCATTCAAAGTGCTTCTCAAGGAATTGCAGTCGCTCGCGCTCGATGTCAAAGTACTCACCGAAAATAACGAAGAACTCATCATCCGCGAACTCGACGACGAGGACGAAGCTATTCCCAATGCACGCATGCGCGAGGCAGAGGAACGCGAAAAGCAGATACCCGACGAAGAATTCGACATTTCTTCGGACGTCGGAGCGGAGGACGAAGAGGAATTGGACGGCTTCTCGCTGTTCGATACGGACGACGAGGACGACTTCACGTCCAAGGAACTTTTCTCTGACGAAGACGTCGACGATTTCGGCGACGACGATGACCTCGGCGACAAGTACACGCTGTTCGATACGGACGACGAGGACGAAGACGAACAGAACGACGACGAGAGCGACGATAAATAAGGGAGGTTGAAAGAATGTTTGAATTAAACGATTTTTGTTCTATTAAAATCGGTGTGGCTTCCCCCGAAAAAATCAGGGAACTTTCCAAGGGCGAGGTAACCAAGCCCGAAACCATAAACTACAGAACCCAGAAACCCGAAAGAGACGGTCTTTTCTGCGAACGCATCTTCGGACCGATGAAGGACTGGGAATGCCATTGCGGCAAATATAAAAGAATACGCTATAAAGGCATCGTCTGCGAAAAGTGCGGCGTTGAAGTAACCCGCGCTAAGGTAAGAAGAGAGAGAATGGGACACATCGAGCTTGCCGCTCCCGTATCCCACATCTGGTATTTCCGCGGTGTGCCTTCGAGAATAGGTCTTGTTCTCGATATGTCGCCCAAGGCTCTCGAGCAGGTAATCTATTTCGCGGCATACGTCGTAATCGACCCCGGCACAGTGCCCACCCTCGAATACAAGCAGGTAATCACCGATAAGGACCTTCGCGAAATCGAAGAACAGTACGGCGACAGCTCCAAAACAGGTCTCAAAGTCGGCATGGGCGCCGAGGCGATCCGCGAGCTTTTAATGGCTGTAGACATCGAAAAGGAATGCGAAGAAACCAAGGCTATAATCGAAAAGAACCAGTCCAGCCAGAAGAGGGTCAAGGCTGTCAAGAGAATTGAAATTCTGGAAGCTTTCAGAAAGAGCGGCACCCGTCCCGAGTGGATGATACTCACCGTTCTTCCCGTTCTTCCTCCCGAACTTCGTCCCATGGTACAGCTCGACGGCGGCAGATTTGCGTCTTCCGACCTCAACGACCTCTACCGCAGGGTTATCAACCGCAACAACCGCTTGAAGCGCATGATGGAACTCGGCGCTCCCGACATGATAGTCAAGAACGAAAAGCGCATGCTGCAGGAAGCTGTTGACGCGCTCATCGACAACGGTCGTCGCGGCAGGGCGCTTTCCGGTCCTTCCAACCGCGAGCTTAAGTCCCTTTCGGGCATGCTCCGCGGCAAGCAGGGTCGTTTCCGTCAGAACCTCCTCGGCAAGCGCGTAGACTATTCCGGTCGTTCGGTTATCGTCGTAGGTCCCGAACTCAAGCTCTACCAGTGCGGTCTGCCCAAGGAAATGGCAATCGAACTCTTCAAGCCCTTCGTAATGAAAAAGCTCGTCGAAAGCGGTCAGTGCCACAACATCAAGAGCGCAAAGCGCACCGTCGAAAAGGCTAAACCTTTCGTTTGGGACGTGCTCGAAGAAGTAATAAAGGAACACCCCGTTCTTTTAAACCGTGCGCCCACCCTTCACCGTCTGTCCATACAGGCATTTGAACCCGTTCTCATCGAGGGCAGAGCAATTAAAATTCACCCCCTCGTATGTACGGCATTCAACGCCGACTTCGACGGCGACCAGATGGCGGTTCACGTTCCTCTTTCCATAGAGGCTCAGGCGGAAGCAAGATTTTTAATGCTTTCCTCCAACAATATATTAAAACTTTCGGACGGCAAACCCGTAATGCAGCCCTCGCAGGACATGGTTCTCGGCGCATATTACCTTACCATCATCCGCAGGGAAGAGGGCAAGTTCTATCGCTGGACGGGCGACAGGTACGTCGAGTGCGCGGAGGGCGGCGAGGGCGCTGAAAAGTATATTCCCGGCGCATACATCTCCGAAGACGAAGTAATGATGGCGTACCAGACCAAGCACATCCACATGCAGGATGAAATCTACGTCCGCCGCACCGTTACCATAAACGACGAAAAGTCGCCTTACAACGGCATGACCGTCAGCGGTATAGTCAAGACTACCGTCGGCAGAATTATCTTCAACAACCAGATGCCTCAGGACCTCGGCTTCGTAAAGCGCGAGAAGCCCGAAGACTATCTCAAATACGAAATTTCCTACGAATTCCTCGGCAGTGCGGTCGCAGTCGGCAAGAAGCACCTCGGCTCTATAGTAGAGCGCAGCTTCAAGACGGGCGGCGCGCCCAAGGCGGCAGACGTCCTCGATAAAATCAAGACGCTCGGCTATAAATACTCGACCGTCGGCGCAATCACGACTTCGGTATTCGACATGCACATTCCCGCCGCAAAGCAGGCTATCGTAGAAGATACCGAAAAGAAGGTTTTGCAGATAGAGCGCAAGTTCCAGCGCGGTCTTCTGCGCGAAGAAGAGCGCTACAACGCCGTAATCAAGGCGTGGGACGACGCAACCGACGCCGTTACCGAAGAGCTTAAAAAATCGCTCAATAAGTTCAATCCCATATGGATGATGGCAAACTCGGGCGCCCGCGGTTCAATCGACCAGATGAAACAGCTCTCCGGCATGCGCGGACTGATGGTTAACCCTCAGGGTAAAAAGATTGAAGTTCCCGTTAAGTCCTGCTTCAGACAGGGTCTTTCGGTTCTTGAATATTTCATTTCCTCGCACGGCGGACGTAAAGGTCTCGCCGATACGGCGCTCAAAACGGCAGACTCGGGTTACCTTACCCGCCGTCTCGTAGACGTCGCTCAGGACGTAATCGTGCGCGAAGAGGACTGCATGGCGGGCAGCAAGAAGCCCCGCGGCATGGTCGTAAGGGCTATAATCGGTCCAAACGGCGAAGTAATCGAAGGTCTCGAGGACAGAATTCAGGGCAGATTTGTTTCCGAAGACGTAATAAATCCCGCAACGGGCGAAGTCATCGTTCCCATGAACGGCTTCGTTACCGACGCTCTCGCAAAAAAGATTGTTGCGGCAGGAATTGAAGCTGTGTCCATCCGTTCGGTATTCACCTGCAACTCTCGTTACGGCGTGTGCGCAAAGTGCTACGGCAAGAACATGGCTACCAACACTCCCGTTATGCCCGGCGAAGCGGTCGGCGTAATCGCGGCTCAGTCGATAGGCGAACCCGGTACCCAGCTTACCATGCGTACCTTCCATACGGGCGGTATCGCGGCTACGGGCGACATTACCCAGGGTCTTCCTCGCGTTGAAGAACTTTTCGAAGCGCGCAAACCCAAGGGCTGCGCAACCCTCTGCGAAGTTTCGGGCAGAGTTACCATTGACGACAGCGACAACCTCAAGCACGTCATAATCAAGGACCCCGTAACGGGCGAAGTCAAGAAGAACTATCAGCTTCCCTTCAATGCCGAACTCAAGGTCAAGGACGGCGACGCCGTAGAACCCGGCACCGTACTCAACGCTGGTTCGGTATATCCCCAGGATATTCTCCGCGTTCAGGGCGTCAAGGGCGTTCAGGACTACATCCTCGAGCAGGTTCAGTCGGTTTACCGTTCGCAGGGCGTTGACATCAACGACAAGCACGTCGAAATCATCGTCCGCCAGATGCTCAGAAAGGTAAGAATAGAGTCCGCAGGCTCAACCGACCTTCTTCCCGGCGAAACCGTGGATATGTTCACCGTCGAAGCCGAAAACCAGAAGGCTATCGAAAACGGCGGCACTCCCGCGCTCCAGAAACGCGTACTCCTCGGCATCACCAAGGCTGCGCTTTCCACCGAAAGCTTCCTTTCGGCTGCATCCTTCCAGGAAACTGCAAGGGTACTCACCGATGCGGCTATCAAGAACAAGGTAGATCCCCTCATGGGTCTCAAGGAAAACGTCATCATCGGCAAGCTCATTCCTGCAGGCACGGGCGTAAAGGACTACAAGAACATGTCTCCCGTAATCAACACCGCATACAACAGCGTGGTTAATTCGGACGAGGAAAACTAATAATAAATAAGCAATTTCAGGCGGCGGCATTTACAAAATGCCGCCGCCGTGCTATAATTTATTAAATTGCATAACTGTCATAAAAGAGGAAAATCAATGAACTTTGAACAGCTGCGCATGGTCGACCTTATCGAAAAATTCAATGCCGACATAGAGCGCGTGTATGCCGATAAAAATCTTTCCGTATTTTCGGGCGCGAGCGGCAAACTGCAGAGCGTTTACAACTTTTACATAACGTCGCAGGACAGCTTTTCGTCGATAGAAAGTTACCTGAAAAACCTTTTTTCTTCCTTTAACTACGCCGCGGTTATAATAAACGACGGGCTTAAAAAGAAATCGCTCGACAGCGAAGCGAAAGAGTTGCTTTTCGAGTGCCTGCAGATAATGCTAAGGTGCGACGAGCTTATAATAAGCGCCTTAAAGGGCGAAAAAAAAGATTAAAGCCAAATTTTTCTTGCGCGCGCGGCGTCAGTTTGCCTCAAGGCGGGCTTAGACGGCGTTACTTTGACAAAAAGGGTTTACAACTTAAAGAATATTATATATAATTAAACTGTAAATTTATGCGGAAAAGCATTTTCCGCTTTTTACCGAGGAATTATGACGCAGGATATAAGGTCGGGGCGCAGGCTGGAAATAGTCGTGCCCACGTATAACCGCGCGGAGTGTGCAGAGAACATGTTCCGTACTTACCGCGCTTTTCTGGATGAAGGATACGACTTCTGTCTGTCGGTATACGACAGCAGCACTGACGACAAAACTTTCGAACTTGCCGAGCGGTATGCCTGCGACGGCATACGCTATGTGCGCGTGCCGAGCGAGGTGGGAGTGGACGAAAAGACTATTGTCGCTCTCAAAGAAGCGGTAAGTCCGTATGTAATGCTGTGCGGCGACGGCAGTTCGGTAAATATCCCCGTAGTTCTCGGCATAATGGATAAATACCCCCAAGCGCAGCTGATTGCGCTCTACGACAACCGCTGGCGCTTGCAGAAAAAATACTATCCGCAGTTCAGGGAAAGCGCGTGGGCGGATAAAAACTCGTTCTTTTCCGACCATTTCTGGCAACTCATACTCTACGGAGGTTCTGTCTGCCGCCGCGAACTCATTCAGAATATAGATAAGGAGTTTGTAACCGAACGCTTCGGCGGGCGCAACTTTATATATCCCTGTTCGCTCGCAAAGTACTCCGTCGGACCTTATGCGGCTGCGTCGGACGAAATTTTAATCGACAATCCCGGCAAGACGGGTTCGGGCTGGATAAACAAAAAGGAAGCGCTCAAAGTCTGGGCGGAAAACATGTGTTATTCGGTGGATAACCTCGAAGACAGCCTCTCGCCTCAGGCGCGCGAGCGCATTCTTTCCACCATGGGCGAACGCACGGGCTTCATGACGGCGAGGGGACTTATGGTTCTGCGCACAACGGGCAATTTCAGCCTTAAGCTCATGTCGCGCTACAAGTCCTCGTTCAAGAGGGTCAAGGGTTGTTCTTTGTTTGCGTGTTATCTCGTCGCGCTCTGTCCCGTCTGGCTGTGCAGGCTGACGGTGGACGGCTGGCGTTCGGTCAAATATTTATTAAAGGGGAAATAATATGAAAGTCGTGCTTCTCGCAGGCGGGTTGGGTACCCGCATTTCCGAAGAGAGCCAGTATAAACCCAAGCCCATGATAGAGATAGGCGGAAAACCCATTCTCTGGCACATAATGAAGGAGTATTCCGCCCGCGGCTTCAACGAATTCATAATCTGCGCGGGCTACAAGCAGCACATAATAAAGCAGTGGTTCGCCGATTATTTTCTCTATAACAGCGACATAACTTTCGATTTCACCCGCGGCTTCAACGACATGACCATTCACAATCAGCACTGCGAACCGTGGAAGGTTACCGTCGTCGATACAGGGTTGAACACGATGACGGGCGGCAGAATAAAGCGCATAAAGGACTATGTCGGCGACGAAACCTTTATGATGACATACGGCGACGGAGTGTGCGACGTAGACGTTTCCGCCCTCCTTGAATACCACAAATCTCACGGCAGAATCGCCACGCTCACCGCGGTAACGCTCGAGCAGCAGAAGGGCGTTCTGGATATAGGCGGCGACAACGCCGTGTATTCCTTCCGCGAGAAGAGCGCTACCGACGGAGCTTCGATAAACGCGGGATATATGGTGCTCAATCCGCAGATTTTCGATTATATCGACGGCGACGACACCGTGTTTGAAAGGCAGTCTTTAGTCAGACTTGCCGAGGACGGCGAGCTTATGAGCTACCGCCATAAAGGTTTCTGGCAGTGCATGGACACCAAGAGAGAGATGGACATGCTCGAAAAACTCTGGCAGACGGGCAAAGCCCCCTGGAAGGTATGGAAAGACTGATGGATTTAAGTTTTTATAAGGGCAAAAGGGTGCTCGTTACGGGGCATACCGGTTTCAAAGGCAGCTGGCTGTGCCGCATTTTGCTCAATGCGGGTGCGCAGGTTGCGGGCTACGCGCTCGAGCCGCCCACGCAGCCAAATCTCTATTCGATGGCAGATATATCGCGGCGAATGAAGTCGGTCATCGGCGACGTGCGCGATTTTTCCTCGCTTAAAGCGCTTTTCGACGAGTTCAGACCCGAATGCGTTATTCACCTCGCCGCCCAGCCGATAGTGCGCGACAGCTACAAGTTGCCCGCTTATACCTACGAAACAAACGTTATGGGAACGGTCAACGTTCTCGAGTGCGTAAGGCTGTGTCCTTCTGTAAAGAGCTTTTTAAACGTTACCACGGACAAAGTTTATCTCAACGACGACGTTCCCGACCATCCCTTCCGCGAGGACGAGCCGCTGGACGGTTACGACCCTTACAGCAATTCCAAGTCCTGTTCGGAACTTGTAACTCACAGCTATAAAAAGAGCTTTTTCGCTGACGGCAGGTGCGCAATATCCACGGCGCGCGCGGGCAACGTCATAGGCGGAGGGGACTTCGCCAACGACAGAATAATTCCCGACTGCGTAAGGGCGATTGAGCGTGGCGAAAAGATAATCGTGCGCAATCCTTTTTCCACAAGACCTTATCAGCACGTGCTAGAGCCGCTTGCCGTTTATCTCGACATAGTCGCAAGGCAGTACGGCGACAAAAAGTATGAGGGCTATTACAACGTCGGTCCCGACCTTTGCGACTGCGTTACGACGGGCGAACTCGTGGATATGTTCTGCAACGAGTGGGGCGAAGGGCTTTCTTGGGAAAACAAGAGCGACGGCGGTCCTCACGAGGCTGCTTTTTTAAGGTTGGATAACGGGCTTATAAAGCGCACATTCGGCTGGCAACCCCGCTGGCACATACAGGAAGTTATAAAAAAGACGGCGGAATGGACGCGCGTTTATTTGCAGGGAGGCGATGTCCCCGCGGAAATGGACAGGCAGACTGAAGAGTTTTTTGATTGCAGATGAAAGAAGATAAGGTTAAAAGGCGTGGTCTGGGCGCGAATTTTATATACAATTTCATAAGTCAGATCTTAACGCTCATCGTCCCGCTGATAACTACGCCTTATCTTTCGCGAGTGCTGCGCGAGACGGGAAACGGGCAATACAGCTACGCGTTTTCCATAGTAACTTATTTTATGCTGTTTGCCAACTTAGGCTTCGATATTTACGGGCAGAGGCAGATTGCCGCGCGCCAGGAAGACAAAGACGCAAAGAGCGCGGCTTTCTGGGAAATAACTGCGCTTAAGTGCATATTCACCGCACTATCCCTCGGCGTGCTTTATTCGGTGTTATGGACGGCAGGTTTCGGTAAGAATTATACATCGCTTATCGCCATTCTTTCCGTTCAGGTTGCAATAGTGCCGCTCGACGTGCAGTTTCTGTTCAGGGGCGACGAAGATTTCCGCGCAATCGCGCTGCGCACAATAGCGTTGAAAGCGTTTACGCTCGTGTGCATCTTTGTTTTTGTGCGCACTTCGGCGGATACCTGGGTGTATTGCCTTTGCGTTTCGCTTTCTGCGGCTTTTTCTAACCTCGTAATGTGGCCTTCAGTTTTCAGAAGGGTAAAAATAAAGGGGTTCGGCAGGCTGAAGCTTGCCCGTCATTTAAAACCCGCCATTCTGATTTTTCTTCCCACGCTTGCGGTAACGGTCTATTCCGTTCTCGATAAAACAATGATAGGTCTGCTCGCCGCCAATCCCGATTACGAAAACGGCTGCTACGAACAGGCTTATAAAATCAACAGCGTCGCGCTTTTGCTTGTTACGCTCATATCGTCTGTCATGGTATCGCGCAATTCTCACGAATACGGCGCGGGCAATGACGAAGGCGTTAAAAACAATATATATTTCGCAGCGCGGTATGTCTGGCTTATGGGACTGCCGCTGATTGCAGGCTTTGCCGTACTTTCGCAAAACCTCTGTTCATGGTTTCTCGGCGAAGGCTATTCCGAAGTTTCGTTGCTGCTTATAATAATGTCGGTAAGATTTGTCGCCTCAGGAATGGGTGTTGTGCTAGGCGACCAGCTGTTTATTGCAACGGGAAGAGAGAAATATCCCACAATAGCGACGATGTGTGCGGCGGTATTGAATTTCGGGCTTAATTTTTGGCTGATACCATATTTTGGCTCGATTGGCGCGGCAATCACAACGGCTGTCGCGGAAGTTGTGGTAACTTTAATTTTGTGCATATGTGCTGCCGCTACGCACAGCGTATCGGTATTTAAAATATTGTTGTCCTGCTGGAAATATCTTCTGGCTGCGGCAGTTATGTTCGTGCCTATATATTTCATGCAGAAGTATATGCCTTATGCAATATGGTCGTTTGCCGCGATAACAGTTACGGGCGCGATAGTCTACGGAATTATGCTCGTTTTACTTCGCGACGAACTTACTTTGAAAGTAATAAAAAAGTTGGCGGGTAAGCTCAAAGCCCGCAAATCCTCCGCCGAATGTGCGGACGAAGAAGGAGAGAACAATGTTTGAAAACATGACGGAAGAACAGGCGCGCGAGCGCATAAAGGAGATGGTGGCACAGTATTACCGCACCTTTAAGCGCAACGACCGCCCTTTTGAGGAGGGCGACAGAATTAATTACGCCGCCAGAGTTTACGACGAAAAGGAAATGTGCGCGCTTACGGACGCTGCTCTCGATTTCTGGCTGACGACGGGCAGATTTGCCGAACAGTTTGAAAGTCAGTTTGCAAAGTGGCTGGGCGTCAGGTTCGCAAGGCTGGTAAACAGCGGCTCATCCGCAAACCTAATCGCCTTTTCCGTTCTCACCGCTCCCGAACTCGGCGAAAGAAGAATAAAGCGCGGCGACGAAGTAATAACGGTCGCCTGCGGCTTCCCCACAACGGTTACGCCCATGCTTCAGTACGGCGCAGTACCCGTCTTTGTGGACGTTACCGTTCCTCAGTACAATATAGACGTTTCCCGCCTCGAGGACGCGCTGTCAGACAAGACCAAAGCCGTCATGATAGCTCATACTCTGGGTAATCCTTTCGATTTAAAGAGCGTAAGGGCGTTCTGCAAAAAGCATAACCTTTGGCTTGTGGAGGACAACTGCGACGCACTCGGTTCGCAGTACACCATAGACGGCGAAACCAGGTTTACAGGCACCTGGGGCGACATAGGCACGAGCAGTTTTTATCCCCCTCACCACATGACTATGGGCGAGGGCGGCTGCGTATATACGGATAACCCCGTCCTCAACAAACTCATTCTCTCCTACAGGGATTGGGGCAGAGATTGCATCTGTCCTTCGGGCAAGGATAATTTCTGCAATCACCGCTTCGACGGACAATACGGTCAGCTTCCCAAAGGCTACGACCACAAATATGTTTACAGCCACTTCGGTTACAACCTGAAGGTAACCGACATGCAGGCGGCTATAGGCTGCGAGCAGCTAAAAAAATTCCCCTCTTTCATCGAGCGCAGAAGGCACAACTGGAACAGACTGTACTCAAATCTCAAGTGCGCGGAAGATAAAATAATTCTGCCCTGTGCCTGCGCGGACAGCAATCCTTCATGGTTCGGCTTCCTCATAACGGTAAGACCCGAAAGCGGACTTTCGCGCAACGACGTTACGGCATATATCGAGGGCAAAAACGTTCAGACGCGCCTTTTATTCAGCGGCAACCTCGTAAAACATCCCTGCTTCGACGAGATACGCGGCACGTCCGCTTACAGGGTGGCAGGCTCTCTCGAGGTAACCGATTTCATCATGAACAACACCTTCTGGGTGGGCGTATATCCCGGCATGACGGACGAAATGATAGATTATATGTCAAAGGTAATTTTAAGCGCTCTGGAAGGTAATAAATGAAGATAAGACTGGCAGATTACGTCGCCGATTTCCTCGTTAAAAGGGGCGTTAAGCACTGTTTCAGCGTAGTCGGCGGGGGCGCTATGCACCTCAACGACGCTCTGGGACACAAAGAGGGACTTAAAGTTATATACAATCACCACGAACAGGCTTGCGCAATGGCGGCGGAGGCATATGCAAGGCTCAACAACACCGTTGCAGCTGTGTGCGTAACTTCGGGACCGGGCGGAACAAACGCCATAACGGGCGTTCTGGGCGGCTGGCTGGACAGCATACCCATGTTCATAGTGTCCGGTCAGGTCAGGTACGATACCACCGCGCGCTACGCCTCGCGCTATACTGACGGTATGCCCCTGCGCGCCGTAGGCGACCAGGAGTATGACATCGTAAAGAGCGTTGCGCCCATGACGAAGTATGCCATCATGATAGAAGACCCCTCAACCATACGCTATCACCTCGAAAGGGCGTGGCACCTCGCCACGAGCGGAAGGTGCGGTCCCGTCTGGATAGATATACCCGTCAATTTTCAGGGCGCGCAGATTGAAACGGACGACCTGCCTGCTTACGACAAGAGCGAAGACGACGCAAATCTTCCTCCCAAGGTAACCGACGAAAGGGTTAGGGAAGTGATTTCGTTCATTAAAAATGCCCGTCGTCCCGTCATATATGCGGGCGGAGGCATAAGGCTTTCGGGCGGCGCGGACATTTTTGCGACCGTCGCCAAAAAGCTGGGCGTACCCGTCGTTACCTATTGGAACAGCATAGACATCATCCCCACGGACGACCCTCTCTATGTGGGAAGGGGCGGCAATATGGGCGACAGAGCGGGTAACTTCGCCGTGCAGAACAGCGACCTCGTTCTGGCGATAGGCACGCGAATATCCATTCGCCAGACGGGTTATAACTTCACCGCGTGGGCGAGGGAAGCGAAGGTCATAATGGTGGACGCCGACCGCGCAGAGATGAAAAAGCATACTATAAGCGTCGACTTGCCCGTGTGGGCGGACGCGAAAGATTTCCTCCTCGCACTCGACCGCAATTTAAAGGACGAAAGACTCTTTTCGGATGCCGTCTGGCTGCAGGCGTGCGCAAACTGGAAGAAAAAATATCCCGCCGTGCTCGAAAGGCACCGCAAGGGAACAGAAGGCTTTGCAAACGTCTACGCGTTTGTCGATTACTTAAGTTCCCGCCTGCCCGAAAACAGCCTGACTGCCGTGTCCAACGGCGCTTGCTGCGTGGTGGGACATCAGTGCTATGTAATTAAAAAGGGCACGCGCTTTATAATTAACAGCGGCGTCGCCAGCATGGGTTACGGTCTGCCCGCTTCAATAGGACTTTGCATTTCGGGCGGCAGGCGAGATACCGTCTGCCTCGAAGGCGACGGCTCGATAATGATGAATTTGCAGGAGCTGCAGACAATCGTTACCAACAAACTGCCAATCAAAATTTTTCTCATAAACAACAGCGGTTATCACAGCATAAGGATAACGCAGAACAATATTTTCCCTCAGCACAGCAAGGTGGGCATAGGCGAACAGTCGGGCGATTTGTCCTTCCCCGAGTTTGAAAAAATAGCCTTAGCTTTCGGCATACCCTATCTCTGCGCGCACGACAACGAGGGCATGAAAAAAGCCGTAGACGCCGCTCTCGCAGCGCAAGGCTGCGTGCTGTGCGAAATATTTACGGATACCGTTCAGGTATGGGAACCCAAGAGCAGCGCAAAAAAACTCGCGGACGGCAGAATAGTTTCGCCGCCGCTCGAAGACCTTGCTCCCTTCCTTCCGAGGGAGGAGTTCCTTTCAAATATGTTTATAGAGCCGGTGAAAGAGGATGAGTGAAATTAAAAGCGCAATTATAACGGGCGCAACGGGCGCCGTAGGCAGCGCTCTGGCGCGCGTTTGCGCCGAGCGCGGAATGCAGGTTACAGCCATAGTCCGTCCCGACAGCGCGAGAGGCGTCAATCTCGCCGGATGCGGCGCAAAAATCGTTCATTGCGACCTCGCTTCGCTCTCATCTCTCGAATGGCGACTTTCCGCCGACGCGTTTTTTCATCTCGGCTGGGACGGCACTTACGGCGAGGCGCGCAGCGACCTTGAAAGACAGTCAAATAATATCCTTTACACTCTCGACGCCGTTTCGCTCGCGGCTTCGTCGGGCTGCAAAGTGTTCGTCGGTGCGGGTTCGCAGGCGGAATACGGCACGGGCGGGGTTCTCCGTCCGGATACGCCCTGTTTTCCCAAAAGCGGGTACGGCATAGCCAAATTTTCTGCGGGCGCAATGTCGCGCGCAAAGTGCGCACAGCTCGGCATAAGGCATGTATGGTGCAGGATATTGTCCGTTTACGGTCCGTGCGACGGGAAATATACGCTCATTTCTTCGCTCATCTCCGCTCTTTCCTCGGGCGGCACGGCAAAGGTTACGGCAGGCGATCAGATATGGGACTATATGTACTCGGACGACGCCGCTCTCGCGCTACTGAGCGCGGCGGAAAGGGGTAAGGACGGCGCGGTTTATTGCCTTGGAAGCGGCAAAGCGCGCGCGCTTAAAGAATACATGCTCGACGTGAAGAGTGCGGTAGGCGGCGGGGACATAGCTTTCGGTGCAATAGATTATTATCCCGATCAGGTCATGCACCTCGAGGCGGACATTTCTTCGCTCACGCATGATACGGGTTTCGTACCGCAGACAGATTTCGCCGACGGCATACGCCGCACGGTGGAATATTTCAGATCGACAAAATAAAATAATCCGTCCGCGTATGCGGGCGGAATTATCATTTTACGGGCGAAAGGCATAGAATATATGGCGGTGAAATGAAAAATAATACTTGTCGGGCGCACATATGCGCATAGGTAAATACATGAAAAAGAAAATAATAAAAACCTGCGTGTTCGGCGCTCTCGCGCTTTGCGTCATGACGGCGATATTTGCTTTTTCGCATCAGACGGGAGCTTCTTCCTCGCAGGTAAGCAACAAAGTGGGCAAAGTAGTCCTTGCCATGCTCGGCATAACCGTACCCGAAGGACAATCGGCTTCTTCCGTCGTCATATTCTGGGGGCTTACGGTGCGCAGTCTGGCGCATATTTTTCTCTTTGCCGTGCTGGGAATTACCCTCTTTTTAACCTTCAATTCGGCTTTTGTCATTAAGTGCGAAAAGAGCTGTCGCTCCGTGTTTTATGCCGCGGCGTGCGCATTAATCGTCAGCCTTTTGTACGCAGTTTCGGACGAGGTTCACCAGTATTTCGTGTCTGGCAGAACGGCAAGCTTCCGCGACGTCATGATAGATGCCTCTGGCTTTGTCTGCTCGATAGTCATCGCCTCCGCGGTAACGCTTTTAACTCTCCCTAAGGGTAAAATAACAGAAAAGCAAAACGACGGACAGGACAGATAATTTAATCAATTTGATGTCAACATAATTTTCCATAAAGCGGCAAACAGAAAAAATTTTTGCTTCTTTAACACTGTCAGCCGTCTTTTATTTAAAATGCAGTAGGGCGTCCGCCATAAGTGTCGGACAAATAAATTGTTTGACATTTTTTATCCCATGATTTAGAATAATTTTATATTTTTGCTTAACCGTACATTTGTAGGCTGCTGCCTTGAAGATAAATTTTAACCGAGCATTGCACAAATCTGATAAATACGCATGCGGATATGTTGGAATTGGCAGACGCGCAGGACTTAGAATCCTATTGCGTCACAAATTAACATAAATTTTAACATAAAAACTGAAAACTTCACAAAAACCACGCTGACATGGCGGAATTGGCAGACGCGCAGGACTTAGAATCCTGTGATTATCTCGTGCAGGTTCAAGTCCTGTTGTCAGCACCAAGTCATAATAGCTTGAACTTCTTTACCGTAAAAAGAATGTTCGGGCTATTTTGCTATATTGAGGAATTTAAAAAATTTCGAACATAAAAATAGCGGGCAGAGCGAAATTCGCTCTGCCCGCCTCGCCGTTTTTATCATCTTAATCTTTTTCTTTTACGGCGTAACTCAATCATTTTGATTTTTACCAACTTATATACCGCAACTTTCAGCGGTTTCCTTTCGCCGCAACTTATGGCGGCGTTCCCTTTACTTTTTAAAGGGATAAATTATTATTAAGTTTTGTATTCAGTTGTCGACTTGCCGACCATTCGGCATAGTCTTTTTGCCCTTGTTCGGACAGAAGATATGCCCTGATTTGCGGTAACAGAACTCTTGCAAGAGATTCTATTTGGTAATCAGGAATATCAAAGTCAGTTTGAATTAGTTTCTTTCTCGCCATTCCCCGTAGTTATGTATTCTGTTCGATACGTTTTCCTCCTTATTTTCTCTCGTAAATTTTTCCGCTTGGTGACAGCGGCAAAATTTTACGATTTTAAGCGGCTCTGCCGCTCTTGCCGCAACCTTATTTATGCTCTCGATTATTTATAGTTGCGGCAATTCACACCGCTGAGGCGCAGGTATGCGCAAATGCGGTGCGCTGGCGCAAAAACGCGGTTTTGCTTGCGCCGTTAATTTATTCAGTTTTATTTGCTCCATCCAGTTCCCGAACCTTTGAAGGGAGAGGCGCGCTTTGCCGACTTTCGTTGCTCGGCGGTTGCCAACGCTTCCTGAAGTTTATCCGGCGCTTGCTTTTTTAGCTCTCTCAAAGTCTTGGCGTCCTCTTGGAGCGACAGCCTCTCTCGCTCGGTCTTTTGATAGAGCTGAAATACGTCGTGCTGGTCTTTAATGCTGTATTCAAGCTCTTTTCTGAGCCGTGCGTTGTCAGCGGCAAGTGCAGGTACGTATTTCTTGTTCGGCTTACGTTTTCCTGCGTTGTATTCCTGTGCAACGTCCGCTGCGGCTTGGAGAGGAGCAACTTCACGTTGTAATTGCTCACGCTTTTCTTCAAGCTCAAGCATGGCCTGTTCCACGTGGGCTTGGCTTTGCTCGGCGGCTTCTTTTCGTCTTTCTGCCTCGGATGCCTGCAATACGGCGGCGACCGCATCTTCTTTCATCTTTTTGACTTTGTACGACATAGTGTCGAGGTGCTTGGCACTTGCAAGTTCCATTTCTTACCTACCACAGAATGAAAGTCTGTCTGTAATTCTTGCAATGCCTTGCGGTCAAACAGTTGCTTGGCGCAGAGTCTGCCGTCTGCAATCGGGATTAGATTCAGGTGCAGGTGCGGCGTGGTTTCGTCCATGTGGACTACGGCGGAAATAATATTCTCTTCACCGTATCTGTCCGCAAAGAAGCGGGTGCAGTCTGCAAAGAATTTTTCCTGTTCTCGTTCTGAAAGACTTTTGAAAAACTCTCTGTCCGAACCCACGACAAAGGAACACATAAGAACTGCGTCCTTGCGTACTTTCGTAGGTAAGTCAAGTTCCGCTATTCTTTTGTTGATGTGCTGAGTGTAAGAGCATTGCCGCTTAATGACATTGTAGTTGTTCAGAGTGCGAGTGCAGTCTATCTGCGGATTGTTGGCAGGATAGCTCTCATCTCGCTCGTTCTCCTGTTCGACGGGCGCAATGTCCGTCTTGTGATATTTTTCCATGTGACAAACTAAGTAGCTTATTTAATTGTCCTCCTTGTTTTTTCTGATTAAAAGCCCTCGGCAGAGCGAACGGTACTTCGCTTGCGAAGTATAGTGAGCTATACTTCGAGCCGACGAAGTGGAAGAAGTATCTATAAAACACTTCAAGTTTGCTTGTCAAAATCAGACTTTGGGTTGCCATATAATTTCCGTTTGCTTGCCTGTTTTATGGCGGTCTGATTGTCGTTTGCTTGTTCATTTTTTACCTCCTGATTTGTTGATTTTTTATCTTTACCCACAAGCAAAATTGTGGGTGCGATAGCTAAAAAAGAACACAAAAAAGCCGCTGATGCTTGTAACGCGATCACCGACTTAAAACCTTGTTTAGCTGTAAGCTCTATGGTGGTTAGCCATTC
>CASDOP010000003.1 GCA_949282385.1 uncultured Clostridia bacterium | reverse complement strand
CATTTTATTCGTTTATTTTCATTTCTTTTTCTTTTATTTCATTTTTTAAATTTTTAATTGAATTTTATTTATTTTACATTTAAATTTAAATTTTTTCAATTTCATTTATTGAATTTTTAATATTTTCAATATTTTCATCAAAATCTATGCTATTAGATGGGGAAGCTTAACTTGATAAAATTTAATTTATTTTTTCATATGGAGATTATTTTATTTCACTTTACAGTTATAAATTCATTTTTTATAGGATTATATCTGGGATTTTATTTGTTTTAAAGTCTATTTTATTTTATCTTTAATTTTCTGGTGTGCAATGTAAAATAAACTCCTAATTTTATAATAAATGCTTCAAAATTGCATTTAAAATGTTCATACAATTAAATTCTTCGTTTTTCACTCCATTTTGATTTAAAAAGCTTTTTAGTATTAAATAAGAATTTCCTTTTTCCTATGAAATTAGAGGAATTAGTTTATCTAATTAATTTATATCCAATAAAAATTCATCAAAAGTTTCTGGAACTTGTTAATTTCCTGTATTTTTCATATAATTATATATTAATTGATAGTTTATTTTGATAAAAGAAGTGAATAAACTCAATAATCGATAATTTAAATTCTATCTTTAAATAATATAGAAATTAATATCAAACGTTCTTCATCAGTCATAAGTTCATTTCCTTTTGGACAACCTAAAATACATTTAGGAAGAATACTTAAGCCATGAAAATCACTAGCTATACTATAAGTATTACATGTATTAATATCATATGTTTTATTCATTACATCTGAATGGTATTTTTCAAATCCTACACAACCAATTTGTAATGCTTCAAATATATCATCTTTAACTTCTTAAGGTGTATAATCCCATTATCCTGGATGAGCAATAAATAATACGGCATTAACTGGTTTAAACAATTCCACAATTTAAGATAAATAAATTTTAGTAAGTGGAATAAATGCCTTGCTAGAATCGGATAAATAATGCTCAAATGCCTATCCTGGGTAAGATATTACACCTTTATCACATAAATATTGTGCTATCATTGGTCTACCCACAGATGTCTCTGGTGTTATTTTAGTTTTAAATTCATTCCAGTCTAAATTCAAGTTAAAGTAAAGATTTAAGTTATTAATAATTTTTTAAGCTCTATCTATTCTATTTTTCTATAGTACTTCCAAATATTTAATTATTTCATCCAATTTTTATAATTAGTTTTAATTTATTTATTATTCCTTAATAATAATCTTCTTTCTAATATTAGTTAAATCTATTTCAGTCTATTGTGATTAAAATATTGCAAAATCTGGCAAATAAACTGTAATATGATGCTTTCTTCCAGATTTATCTAAATTAACAGACATTTCAACTCCTGGTATATAAATTTATTAATTAAATTTCAAATCTTCCTTTTTAACATATTAAAATGATGTTAAAGAGTCATGATCTGTAATTGAGAAAATTTATATCTTAAGTTTGGTTAATTCTTCAATTAACTACTTGGGAGTTAATATTCCATCACTACATGTAGAATGCATATGAAGATCAAGTAATTTAGTTGTTATTTCTAGTTTAATGTAAAAGTTTTAAGAAGTGAAAAAATTCCCACTTTAAATCACAAAATCTGTTAAAAAACAAATAAAAAATAAAATTTAAGATCCGCGATAAAAAGAAATTTCATATCTAACAAAATTGATAAATAAAACCTGTTAAAATAATGAAAAAATTACAATTTTAATAAGCGGAAATACAGGATGCGGAAAAACTTATACAGTAAAGAAAACATTGGAAAAATATCAAGAAAATAAGAATTTTTCTCAATGTTACATTTTAAGTTACGCATTACAGAATAAAATCATTTAAATCCGTAAAAAATAGAAAAAACATTAAATTGTAGTAATTGATGAAATTGATGCTATTTACACTGAAATTGGGGAATAAAAGACGTAAAACCTCATAAATTATTATTAAAAAGTCTCAAATGTTCTTATTTTAATTACAAATAAATTTTTATTAAATTTAAAAAATATCGATTTACATTTAACTTTTCCCGATTATAATTAGGAATAATATCAATAAATCGCATAAAAAATCAATTAAATGAATTAAAAGCTCTCAGATCCTTAAATTTAATATTTATCATCAAAAATTACGAACCTTAATTAAGATGTTAGAAAACTTATAAATTGCGTTAATATTTTAAATTCAGAAGATAAAGTTGATATGAAAGACATATTGAGTGTTGTTAGTGATGAATAATAAAAATTAAGTGTAAATGAAGCATTAATTTTAAATATATTAAAAAAGGATTTAAAAGCTTAAAATTTAACTTAAATTAAAAATTAAATGGAATAATAATACGATATTTAAAATTTAAATATTGAAAAACCTATAAATAATTTATAAAATTTAAATTTAGTTGAAGTTAAAGATAAGAAGGTTTATATTAAAAAAGATGTAGTTTAATAATATTAAAATTAGATAGATAAGATATTAAGTGAGTTTTTCTGAATATTATGTTTAAATTAAATTAAAAATATTAAATGATAAAATTAAACTGAAAAAAGCTCAGTACTTTTCACGTTCACGGACATCTTCACCAAAGTCTTATTATGGCCACATATCTGGTGTTAAGAATGTGTATGAAGACTTAAGAGCATTGTATAAAGCTCCAACAGAGTTCATAATTGTTCTAGTATGACCAAATTATTATGTAAATACATCTTATATACCAGCCATTCCGATAACCTTTTAAACCTTTGTAGCAGCAACTATACCTGTACCTCTTGGAGCTGGAATAAGTCTGAAGCTAACTGATCCACATTTACCTGAACATTTTTAAGCAATTGTGTGTGGTTCACCGATTTTACCACCCCAATATCCTAATCTGACTGGAACAATGTTTAATTTAGCATCATTGACAGCTTTTTAAATGGCATCAGCAACTTCCTTTGATCCACCACAACCATAACCGATATATCTCTTACCATCACCAACAATAACATGGGCTCTAAAACGGTTACGTTAACCAGCTGCTGTTTACTTTTAAACTGAGCCAACTTCGATTGTTGTTTATTATAAGTCTGGAAGGAACTTATCAACGATTTCTGTTTCCTTAATAGCTAATGAATATTAGAAGATTTATTCTAAACTATCGATTTAACCTGATTTTACTAAACGACCTAATCTTGTACATGGATTCCATTCTTATGGTTATTTAACTCTCTTTTAGCCACGTGCGGCATTTTATCCTTATTATTATTACATCAAACCGAATGTATGTTGGATGAATGATGTAAATGAAAAAGAAGTGGAAATAAAAAATTAAAAATATAAATAAATATATATTATATATTTAAATATATTTTCTATAATTATTTCTTTTATTTCTTTTAAATTAAATGAAAAAATTGAAAATTTTATCAAATTAGATTATAAAATAAAAATAACTAAATATATTATAATTAAATATAATTTCATAACAATATTAATTAAAAAGAACATATTTCACTATCAAAAACTTACTCAGCTTTAATCCTAAGCATCCATAGACAATATATTAATATCAAATTATATTCCTTCAGTATTTAATTATTTATATTTTCCATCTTAAATTGGACTAGTTTATTGTTGTAAATTTCTTTAAAGAAAATTTTAATCACTTTTCTCTTTAAGAGAAATTTGTTTAGTATCTATTCCATTGTCTTTAATACTTGGAGTATTACATAGAGAATTATTTATCTATGTATTTACTTATTTTTAATTACTATTAAAACTATTTGGAGTTATCATTCCAGAATTAAAACTATAAGAGATTATTCTACTCTTCCTTTTATTTGGAAGTTATATTTTATGTTCATATAGAAGATATTTTAAAAAAGAGAATAACCCAAATTTCTGGCGGACAAAAACAGAGAGTAGCAATAGGGAGAGCGATAGTAAGAGAGCCAAAGTTGTTTTTGTTTGATGAACCGCTTTCAAATTTGGATGCTACATTGAGAAGCGAGATGAGGCAAGAATTATTGAATTTACATAGCCAGCTCAATTCCACATTTATTTATGTTACGCATGATCAAACTGAACTACAATAGCTTCGTTTATTGGCGTTGCTGTGGCAAGCTTGGTGGCATATTCTTCATTGGCATTTCCGGGAAGGGTGAATAAATTTGTAGTCAAGCTCGCAATGGCAGCAATGCTTATTCCAGAGGCAACGTTGCTTGTGCCACTTTTTATTTATTATAGGGAGTTGCATTTATTGAATACATACACAGGAGTGATTCTCGCATCTCTTTCCGTGCCATTTTTGGTATACTTATTTGGGCAAAGTTCTGAAAGTTTTTCATCCGAATTAATTAAAGCAAGCCGAATAGATGGGGCAAGTGAAATTAAAACATACTTTCGAGTTTTTCTGCCTGCAATGAGAGATGTGATGATAGCGGGGGCAATAATTGCATTTGTTAATGCCTGGAATTCAGTTTTAATTCCAGTAGTAATCATTCAGAGCAAGGAGCTTATAACTAATACCATATTTTTAAACGCTCTTGGTTCTATATGGTTTAGCGACTATGCTATGCTGATGCTTGGTTTAGTTATATCGACAGTCCCGGTAATATTGATTTTCTTGATATGTAGCAAGCCATTTGGTCGAGCTATTATAAGACAATAATAGTACTGACCAGCGCTATCTCTCCTCCCGGACAAAACAATGAAGGCTTGGTTAATAGGACTTTTCGTCGCTGTCAGCCGTCGCTTTAGTTAAAATATCTTTGCATTGTATTTCAGAGTAAAAGTATTCGTATAATCTCCGATTATAGGTAGCTTTTTCAATATTTTTTACGATATGTTTCATAATGTAATGAAATAGAGTAAGAATTCGCGAACGAGAACGTTATTTGATATTTGCTAGGCATTAGAAATTTCGTTATATGATTTCTTCGACTATTTCGTATTAAAGATGCTAGATTTGGAAGGAAGTTATGGAAAATTAAATGAAAAACTTTAATAATGTTGACTGATGTTGTCAACATTATTATGTTATAATGGGCGTATGAAGTATTATTATAACAAGGCACAACCGAATATCGAATACGGAATGTTAAGCAGCCGTAGGCTTAATAATCTGAAACGTAAACCGAACGCGGACGGTCTTGTTACATACTATTATACTTCCGTCGAAGAGCCGCTTGGCGGTAGATATTACCGAAAATGCGATTACTATATTATTCCCGTAAAAGTAACGCCCGAAGTGTATGCCCAACTTATGAAACGGGATAAAAAGGAACACAACAATAATCATAAGCACGACAGACGTTATTTGGACGTGGAAAAGTATTATCGTCAGCACGGAGAAATCGACGAGGACGACAGAGAAACAAATGCTTGGGAGTGCGTCGCAGACAAGAAAACGCTTAACTTCGAAAACGACATTATCGAGGAGTTAGACAAGCAAGCGTTACTCTCTACTCTATCGGGATCGGACAGAATAATCGTCAAGCTATACGAAGCAGGCGTCGAACAAAAGAGTATTGCAAAGGCAATCGGCAAAACGCAAAGCTATGTATCAAAGCGTTTGGAACGGCTGTTAGACTTAATCGAAAGCGAACGCTTAAACGACGGAAGCCGCACGAAAAAAGAAATCGAATTCGAGCTTGCGTGGAAAAAGTTTATCTATTCTCACAAGATGCCGAAAGATATTGACGTGATTTTGGAAACTTTCAATTACCTTGTCGGCGAGAGAATGTTGGAAGAATTGCTTATTTACTTTTACTCCTTCCGTGAATATTACCGCTATGCTTACAGGCTACTTTATCTCTACGAATACAATCCCGAAGCCGATGTGTTAGGACTAATAAACGACTTGCCGCTCGTCTTCCGAAAGATATTTTACTACCAAAAATTAGACGAGCAAGCGGACGTATTTATATGGCTCTACTACTGTCTTGTAACGGAAATGGAACGGCGCAAAAAGATAACGCCGGAACCTAATCAAGCAGTGTATGAAAGGCTTATAGCTGAACAAGAAAAAACGGCAAAGCGCGTTAAGATGACGAGTGAAGAATTTATGGCAGAACGCTTTATTCCGAAGGTCGCGCCCATACTTCAAAGGCGAAACGAGGACTTTATGGAAGCTAATAATGTTTTCATTTTCGACGATGATGCTGACATACAAGCAGAGCTTAAAAAGCTATTCAAAAAGCCCGATTAAAAATTTTTCAAAATATTTTTGCGGTTTTGGAATATGTCGGGTGTTTTGGAGTGTATATAAGTGAGCGGGCAAATTCTATGCTCGAATAATTAAATAACAACGATAGGCTCACGGTTATTATGCCGTGAGTTTTTCGTTGCTCGGAGGTGGTAATTATGGACGATTAAAAGACTTTGCGGGGACGGTCTTAAAATGTTCGCGTGTGGACTAAAAACTTTGAAAGGCTTGACTGTAAGGAAAGGAAAACCTTGATACAAAGTATAGCCCACTATACTTCGCAAGCGAAGTGTGGGCTCTGCCGAGGGCGAGGGGCGAATTATCAAAACAGCACAGTGCGCTGTTTTGTCGCCACGAGGTGAGCGAGCGCATATGCTCGCGCGAGCGGTGACCGAAAACGGCGTTTACCTTGCGCCGTTTGAGAATTTCGTCCACGAGGAAAAACGGAATACATTATAAGGAGGAAACAAAACATTAGCTATTTGGTATGCCATATGGAGAAATATCATAAGACGGATATTTGCCCTGTGGAAAAGGAAAACGAGAGAGATGAAAACTATGAAGCAAGCAATCCGCAGATAGACAGCGAAAGAACGAAAGACAACTATCATACCTTTGCTCGGTACTGTAATTACACCGAGTTTATCAATAAGCGGATTGAAGAATTAAACTTGCCGACCAAACCGAGAAAGGACGCCGTGCTTATGGCATCCTTCGTCATAGGCTCTGACGGAGAGTTTTTCAAAGGCTTATCGCAAGCGGAACAAGAGAGATTTTTCTACGAATGTACGCACTACTTTGCGGAGAAATACGGGAAAGAAAATATCATATCCGCAGTCGTTCACAACGACGAAACCACACCTCACTTGCACTTAAATCTTATGCCTATTAGAAACGGGCGGTTATGCTGTAAGGACTTGTTTAACCGAACAGAACTCACGAAATTGCAAACGGATTTTCACGAGGTTGTCGGCAAGCGTTGGAGATTGGAGCGCGGGCGCGAAGGCAGCCCGAAAAAGCATTTGTCCACAGCGGAATACAAGGCAAAAAAGATTGTAATGAACGCTTGTACCGAAGCTGCCGACATAACGGAAAACGCACAGTCGGAATTACAGCAAATTAACCAAGCGGTCAAGAAAGCCGAAGAGCACTTTGACGAAACTATCGAACAGATACATACCGCCAAAACCGAGCGAGATAAAATCGTATCGGAACGGGATTCGGAAGCGGACTACTCACAGGCGTTGGAACAAGCCAAGAACGGTGAAATTGCCCACAGCAAAAGCGGACTGAAAGCACAAGTCATTGCACTCACTGTAGAGAACAAAAATCTAACCGAAGAAAACGAACGCTTAAAGAAAGACAACGGTTTTCTGTTTGAGTCTTACCAAAAGGAAAAGAAAATGCACAACGACCACGACAAAGCGTTACGCGCTATATCTCTATTCAGAGAGCAAGAACCCGAAGCGTTTGCAAGAGTTTTCTACCGCGCCACTTCGGTGTTGCAACCGTTCTTGCCTATCGGCGAACAGCCTGCAAATTTAGGGCGCAACCGTTTACGGGAAATCGAAGAAGAAATCCGCAAGGAACAAGAACACAACGCCCTTACACCGCGCAAGAACAATTACGGCAAAGCAGATTAGAACACAAAGTCGTATTAATATTTGCAAAACGCTTGACTCGCGACTGGTGATTTGCTATAATGACAATGCGGCGTATAAATACGACGCATATATTTACGGAGGTTATTATGGAAAAGAAAGACAGAGCGATTAAAGACAAGCGTTACGAGGATAAGCACAAAGAAGAAAGAAAAGCCAAGTGTATGGTTTGGGGAACGAGCATACCGAGAGAGAAAGCCGAGAGAATAAACGAGTTTTTGAAAAGATACGGCTATACAAAGGTAGAGCTTATACAAGCGGGCTATGAAGAATTATTAGCCCGACACGACACCGACTTTGCAAAGTTAAAGGACGGGTATGACGACTTTTTCGGTTTTGAGGAAGTCGATAAAAAGAAAACCGAATAACTATTAAAACTTTTCGCAAGAGGAGGAAAACGCGATGGAAAGAGAACATAGTATTCAAAGCTATAAGGACGCGGAGTAAAATCCGAGTAAACGTTCGAATAAGGATACTTGAACAAAAAGCAAAGAATTGAACAATATGAAATCGGCGGTACGGTGTATACCGTGATCGCCGAAGAAAGTGAGGATGCAAGAGGAACACAGTTAGATATAGTAAACAGTTTACTCAAAAGGCATTCCGATGAAATCAATTCAACGAACTTGCTGTTTGCAACTAACGGAGGTAAAAAAGTATGTTGGATATGCAAATAGCCAAAAAGAATAATCAATATTACGGAGGTGAAAAAATAACGGCACTGTATTGTAGGCTTAGCCGCGACGATGACCTAAGCGGGGACAGCAACAGTATTGTGCATCAGAAAGAGATTCTCGGAGAGTATGCAAAGCGGCACGGATTTACTAATTCGGTCTTCTATGTGGACGACGGATATAGCGGCACGAATTTTAACAGACCGGATTTTCAAAGAATGCTCAAAGATATAGAGAGCGGACTTGTAGGAACGGTTATAGTAAAAGATATGTCGAGATTCGGTCGCAACTACATAATGGTCGGGTACTACACGGAAATACTGTTCGAGCAAGCGGGGATACGGTTTATCGCCGTAAACGACGGAGTGGATAACGAGCACGACAGCGACGAGTTTACGCCGTTTCGGAACATTATCAACGAGTGGTACGCAAGGGATACGAGTAAAAAGGTGAAAGCCGTACTGCGGGCAAAGGGAACAGCGGGTAAGCATTTGAGCGCGATTCCGCCGTATGGATATATGAAAGATTCTGCTGACAAATCAAGGTGGATTATCGATGAAGAAGCTGCACCGATTGTGCGCGAGATATTCAAGATGTTTGTTGAAGGGAAAAGCACGAACGAAATAGCTTTTACTCTAAACGAACGCAAAGTAGATTCGCCGCTCGTGCACTTCGTCAAAAACGGTATGCCGAACCGCGCTCGCAAAGACGGTATTCCGTTGTGGAGCGGTCCTACGATTTACAATATGCTTGAACAGGTAGCGTATACCGGTTGTACGGTAAATTTCAAAACGGCAAAAAAGTCGTATAAGTCGAAAGACCAAATATTGTTACCCAAAGAAGAATGGAAAGTCTTTGAAAATACGCAGGAGCCTATAATCGACAAGGACACCTTTGCAATCGTCCAACAGATGCGAGAGTGTAGGCGCGTGCCGCGAAAGAAAGACGCTCAACCGAATATTTTCGCAGGGCTATTGTATTGTGCAGATTGTGGGAAATCTTTATCCCGTCATTTGGGCGCAAGTACAGACCGCTACCAGGCATATACTTGTTCGAGTTACAGAAAACATGCGCTATGCTCGCCGCATCATATTACGTTGAAAGCGATAAGCGAAGTGGTGCTAATGGATCTGCTTAAAGTGTGTGCTTGTGTTCGAGATAGGGAAGATGAGTTTGTGCAGGCTTACCGCGAGGATATGGCAAAGAAAAATAGTAGGTTGTACGGTGCGTCGAAAAGCGAATTGAAACGAATAGAGAATCGTTGTGCGGAGATAGACGAAATAATACGTAAGCTGTACGAGGATAATGTGCGTGGACGCATTACCGATGAGCGGTTTGATATTATGGCAAAGGGCTATGAAACCGAAAAAGTCGAGTTGAAAGTAAAGTCGGATAAGCTACGGATTGCTTTGCAAGCGGACGCGCGTGATGAAGAGAATCTCGAACAATTCAAAAGATTGGTCCGGCGCTATACAACGGTAACAGAATTGAACACGGAAATACTGAACGCTTTTATCGAAAAGATATATGTAGGCGAAACGGTAAAAACGGAAATACCGTCGAAACGCAAGCGTAAAAAGTATATGAAAACGCGAACGATTCGGATAATCTACAAGTTTATAGGCGCGGTAAACCTATAATTAAACAAAAGGACACGGCAGACGGCGTAAAACCGTCTGCCAAAAGTGTCCCCACCGATACCTTACGAGTATAAGAAAAATGCAACAAAGTTGATTTTTGTATAAGGACAATCAAGTACCAGATTTTCTCTTTTGCCACGTTTGGACAAACTATAAAAGGAGAGGTTATTCGTGTCAGCTCCGAAGAAACGGGCTTCTACTACCTCCAGACGCGTTACTACGACCCTGAAATTGGTCGCTTTATTTCCCCGGACAGTATAGATTACGCCGATCCTGAAACAATAAACGGTCTAAACCTGTACGCCTATTGCGGCAATAATCCCATAATGTACGTCGACCCGAGCGGGCATTTTGCATTAACAACTTTTGGTATTTGGGCGATTATAGGAATTGTCTCGGCAGCTATGGTTTTAGGTGGAGGAGCTCAGTTAGCCTCTAATGCTCTTGCGGGAGAGACTGGAAGTGACTTATGGCGTGGTGTCGCTGGAGCTGCTTTGGGAGCAGGTGCTAATGCTTTAGCTTTATGTTTAGTACCATTAACGGGAGGCGCATCTTTTGCGGTAAGTGCTTTAATTGGAGCCAGTGTTCAAACAGGTGTTGATACTCTTGAAACTGTAATCAGAGGGGAAGAAATATCATTAGGACAAAGTGCTATTGATTTCAGTATTAATTTTGCAACTACATTTGTTGGGAATTGGATAGGAGCAAAAATTATTCCAACGAATTCAGGATGGTTTAAGCCACAAAAATTTTTAAGCGTCTTCTTAAAACCATATGGACAAAAAATTTTATTACAAACAGCCATTGGTGCCGGAGTATCTGCAATAATTAATTTTTTGAGAAAATTTAAATGGAAGAAATTACTTAATTAATTTCATTTACAGTTACTACAGTTCACTATTTTTTCGAGGTAAAATTATGACTATTAAAGATAAATTGATAAATGGATATCCGTTAACAAAAAAAATAGAATGTTCCTTTGAATGTTTCGAAGTGATTAAAAGAAGGTATGTAATTTTTTATGATGAAAAAATTAATAAAAATAATATGGAAATCCTTTTAGATAAGTTTTATAAAGCTTTGAATAAAAACTTCTCAAGGGTGAGGACATTAATCATTGTCGGACATACGGATGAGCAGATCAATAAAGAAGATTTGGTGTACTTTAACGGTGTCGATACATTCGTTGTTTTTTATTTAAAAAATGATAACAACGATGAGATTTACTTTAATAATAGTAGAGTTTTTTTGCTAAGTGTAGATTGGAAAAAAATAGTAAACAAATTTAATCAAATATTGGAATTATAACATTCGCTATTATAAGCAAATTCACAAAGTACGATATTTTTTATTTCTTAATATAAAAATAGCCTATTTGTTATAACAAGGAGTGCGGGCGAGCCGAAGGGAGAGGGCGTAAAAAGCAATCTTCTATAAGGCTTGCCCGCCCTTTCATTTTTTACATATTAACGATTATCGGCGGCAGTGTTATAATCTGTATGGAGTTATCGTGGGTATTTTTACGATACTCAAACGGGGCTTTACTACCTTAAAACTCGTTACTACGACCCTGAAATTGGTCGCTTTGTTTCCCCGGACAGCATAGACTACGCCGACCTAAATTTTAAACAATATAAAATTGGGCCTTTTTATTTAAAATTATTTTTATGATAATTAAAGCTGGTTGAACGGTTATTGCTCAACCAGCTTTTTTTAATGGAGGTATTCGGAAGTTTGCGCTAAAATTTATAGTAAAAATGCGTGGGGCACGTTTGGAGCATGAAAATTTCTTAATCTAAAAATTTCTTGATTTTAGCTGTTTTTAATCAAAAATCGCTCGAAATCAGGCCATTCTTAAAATGTCCGCTCCCTTCAAGTCCAACAAGCGGAGAATGGCTGTGATGATGGCTTTCGGGTGACCATGCCCGCGTCGCGGCAAATTTTTGCCTTAGGGCGTTTATCTTTTACAACCGCCAGATTTGCAACGTCGCCGCTCATCTTTCCGCAAAATCCCGCATGAAACTTTGCGGGAGCCCTTATAATACATAAGTTAAGCCCGACGCTTACGAAGGTGCTATAAGGTACAATATTGAAAGGACGAGGAAGGAGTTGTCAAGACTTGCCTCGGCTTGAAAATCTTCTTTTTCAAGATGAGCGAGCGCAAAGAGTAAAGCGCGAGCGGTGACCGAGCTTGCCGCTGTATTGCTTACGACAAACGAGAAGGGCGTTGCCGGATTTCAATCTTTTTGGCCTGCGTCGGTAAGGCTTTTGTGATTTTACCCTCTAATGTTTGTTAAATATATTGACTGTTTATTGACTTTATCCTCGGCAGAGTTTAATTAAAACTTCATAAAAACATAAGCGGCGGAGCGTTTGAAATCAAAAGCTCCGTCGCTTATGCTCTTATGTGGTATGCGAAATTTTTATTTAATCACTTCTTTGAGCTTATCCAAAAATTTTTGCGCCGCAGGGGAAAATATCTGCCCCTTTTTCCACGCAAACGCAAGCGAAGTTTCAATTTTCGGGCAAAGGGGGCGGAATGTGAGTTCGCTGTCGCCCGAAGTGTTTATTATTTTATCCAGCCCTATCGCATAACCTATTCCCTCTTTTACGAGCAGCGAAGCGTTATATATGAGGTTATACGTCGCAACTATATTCAGCCTGTCGTCGGTTTCGAGCCAATCGTCAATGAGGCTGTTGGACAGCGTGTGTTTAGAGCGGATGACGGGCAGATTGTATAAATCCTGCGGCGTTACATCCTGCTTTTGGGCAAGCTGGCTGTCCTTTCGCATAAGCACACCCCATGTGTCGCGGTCTGGCAGGGTGAGATACTCGCATCTTGATAGATTTGCAGGCAGCACCAGCACGCCGAAGTCAATCAGTCCTTTGTCCAGCCGTTCGAGTACGTCGTCCGTGTCCGCGCTGAAAAAGCGGAAGCGTATATTCGGCGCAATATCGATTAAATTCTTTGCCGCCTTTGCAACCGTGCTCAAAGCGTAGCTCTCGCCGCAGCCAATGTGAATTTCACCGCTTATGCCGTTTTTAGAGGTTAAAAGTTCGCCTCGCGTCTTGTCGTAAAGCGCAAGCATCTCTTCGGCGCGCTTTTTCAGAAGTACGCCTGCGTCGGTAAGCATAATCTTCTTGCTTCCGCGCACGAAAAGTTGTTTACCTATTTCCCTTTCAAGGTTCTGCATCTGCCTGGAAAGGCTGGGCTGCGTTATATAAAGCGCGTCCGCCGCCTTGGAAATGCTCTGTTCGCGCGCTATAGTCAAAAAATATTTAAGTTCTCTCAGTTCCATAACAGTATTATATAACCGCGATATATGCCTGTCAAGCATGGCATACAATAGAATATAGGTATTTGACATATATTGCCGCGTACCATTAAAATATATGTACAAGGAGAAAGTTATGACTACGGAGCAATTGAATGAATTTATGCTTGCAGGTAACGAGGTCAAAGGGGGTTCGCACGAACACTTGCTTATGCATAAGGTTTCCGAAGAGGCGCGAAAGATTACCGCAGAACTCAATTCGGGCTATCATACGCAGGAGGAGATACGACTCTTAATGTCCCGCCTTACGGGCAGTGATGTGGATAAGTCGTTCGGAATGTTTCCGCCCTTTTATTCGGACTACGGCAAAAACATAGTGTTGGGCAAAAACGTATTTATAAATTCGGGTTGCTGTTTTCAGGACCAGGGCGGTATAGAGATCGGTGACGGCAGTCTTATAGGACAGCAGGTTATAATAGCTACGCTCAATCATTCGTTAGCGCCTGAAGAAAGGCAGAGCATGTTGCCTGCAAGGGTTGTAATAGGCAAAAACGTGTGGGTAGGGGCGCACGCAACCATTCTCCCGGGCGTTACGATAGGGGATAACTGCGTGATAGGCGCAGGGGCGGTTGTAAACAAAGATATTCCCTCGGACAGCGTTGCAGTCGGCGTGCCCGCAAAGGTAATAAAAAGGGTAGACGGCAAATGAAAAAATTTATTGTTATATTGCTTGCCATAGTCTGCGCTCTCTTTGTCGTCGGATGTCAGACAGAAAGCGTCGAAAACGCAGGCGCAAAACCGACCTCTTATTCGCAAACGGAGCAGGGCGGAGGGGAGCAGACAGATGGCGGAAATAATATGGAGCAACAAGAGGATGAAAACAATTCGGAGGCACAAGTCGTGGAAATATCCTGCGGAGAAAATATTCTTGAAATACAGCTTGCAGACACCGTCTCGGCGCGTGCGCTTGCAAAAAGGCTTTTTAGCGGCGACATAACAATTTCAATGCGCGCATACGGCGGCTTCGAGATGGTGGGCGCGCTGGGTTTTTCCCTTGAAAGACAAGATGTGAATATGATTACACAAACGGGCGACGTCGTGCTGTATTCGGGAAATCAGCTGGTAATCTTTTACGACAGCAACAGCTGGGCGTATACAAAGATAGGGCATATATGCGGTGCAACGCGTCAAAGCCTTGAAAATTTCTTCGGCGGCGAGGAAGAAGCGGAAGTGACTTTTTCGCTGAAAGACAGGGGGTGAGAAAAATGGACAGAATAGAGCGAACACAAGAAAAATTTAAGCAGCTTTTTGGCGGAGAGCCCACAAAATGTGAGGGGACGGACGCCGAATTTATGCGCATCTTACAGAGGTTTATTTTCGGGGAAGTGTGCTATGTCGGCTCTTTGGACAACCGCATGCGCGAACTTATAACCATTACCGTGCTTGCAGTAAATCAGACGTTGCCGCAGCTCAAAGCACACGTCGGCGCCTGCATAAACGTCGGGCTCACGCCTCTTGAAATACGCGAAACCATCTATCAATGCGCGCCCTTTATCGGTTTTCCGAAAACGCTCAACGCAATTTCTGCCATGAACGAAGCGTTCGCCGCAAAGGGCATTGCGCTGCCGATAGAAAGTGCAGAAAGCGTTTCGGAAGATACGCGCTACGAAAGCGGATTTGCAATTCAGTCGCATATATATGGCGACGAAATAGAACAAAGGTACGCTTGGCTTCCCGGTGATTTCGCCACGGAAATTCCGAAATGGCTTACAGAATTATGTTTCGGCGATTTCTGCACGAGAAAAGGACTTGACCAAAAGACGAGGGAACTTTTGACCGTTGCAATGCTTGCGGCAATGGGCGGCGATGAAGTACAGTTGCGTTCGCATATTTCGGGCGCAATCAAGGTCGGCAATACGGCGGAAGAAATTGTCTGCGCGCTCGCCCACGCCCTGCCATATATGGGCGTGCCGAGAGCGTTCAACGCGCTGAACTGCGCAAAAGAAATTTTAATAAAGGGAGAGTAAAATGGAAGGGAAAACATTTGAAGCGCAAAACATCTTCGGCAAGGGCGAAGAAAACACGGCTTACGCGCAGTATTTTATAGGTAAGTCCTACTTAAATCCGCTTACTTCTGCAGGGGTAAAGCCTTTTTTTGCCAATGTAACTTTCGAGCCGTCCTGTCGCAACAACTGGCACATACACAGGGCTGAAAGCGGCGGCGGACAGCTTCTTTTGTGCGTTGCGGGCAGCGGCTGGTACCAGGAATGGGGCAAGCCTGCGCGCAGTCTGAACCCCGGCGACGTGGTGGAAATTCCTGCAAACGTCAAGCACTGGCACGGCGCGAAAAAGGACAGTTGGTTTTCGCACATAGCCGTCGAACTTGTCGGTGAAAATACCTCTAACGAATGGCTGGAAGCCGTATCCGACGAGGAATATGCCGCATTGAACGGCTGAAGGAGATTTTATGAAGAATGAAATTTTAAATCTGACAGATGAATGGGATAAAACTTTTCCCGAAAGCGATAAGGTAAATCACAAAAAAGTAACCTTCCACAACCGCTACGGCATTACCCTTGCGGCGGATATGTATGTTCCGAAAAATGCACAGGGCAAACTGCCCGCTATTGCCGTTGCAGGTCCTTTCGGGGCGGTAAAAGAGCAGGCGGCGGGGCTCTATGCGCAGGAGCTTGCCGAGCGCGGTTTTCTTACCCTTGCTTTCGACCCCTCGTTTATAGGTGAAAGCGGAGGTATGCCACGATATGTCGCATCGCCAGACATCAATACCGAAGATTTTTGTGCGGCGGTAGATTTTCTTTCGGTTCAGGACAATGTCGACCCCGAAAAAATAGGTATTCTCGGCATCTGCGGTTGGGGCGGAATGGCATTGAATGCCGCAGCCATTGACACTCGCATCAAGGCGACGGTCGCCTCTACTATGTACGATATGTCAAGGGTTACCGCAAACGGCTATTTCGACAGTATGGATAAAGCTGCCCGTCGCAAGCAGAGGGAGGCATTGAACGCGCAGCGCACCGCCGACTATAAAAACGGAAGCTATGCGCTTGCAGGCGGCTTGCCCGATAAAGTGCCTTCGGACGCGCCCTTCTATGTCAAAGATTATTTTGATTATTATAAGACGCCGCGCGGCTATCATCCCCGTTCTTTAAATTCCAACGGCGGATGGAATATAACTTCCGCTCTCTCGTTTATGAATATGCCGATTTTATCCTATGCGGATGAGATTGAAAGCGCCGTTTTGATTGTGCACGGAGAAAAGGCTCATTCCTGCTATTTCAGCCGTGACGCTTTTGCAAAACTCAAAGGTGATAATAAGCAACTTTTAATTATTCCGAACGCCGTCCATACCGACTTGTATGACAGAAAAGATATAATTCCGTTTGACGAAATACAGAGTTTTTTTGTAAAATATATGCATGGATAAGATAATAAACTTTGATGAATTCAAATGGACCAGACAGCCAAAAAGTTTCATGGTGCAGGGCGACAATGTAAGCATTGAAACCTTGCCGCATACAGACCTTTGGCAGAGGACTTATTATCATTTTCGCAACGATAATGCACCCGTGTTTCAGACGGATACGGCAGAAAAGTTCTTTTCGTTTACCGTAAAGACGGATTTTTCGGGTGCGCATCATAGGTTTGACCAGTGCGGAATAGTTTTATACCTCGACAGCGAAAACTGGTTGAAGGCGTCGGTGGAATATGAAAACGAACGCTTTTCTCATCTCGGCAGCGTGGTGACGAACGGTGGCTACTCCGACTGGGCGACTACAGAAATAGGCAAGGACGGCACGATAATGTGGTATCGCCTGAGCAGAAGGGAGGACGACTACCGCATAGAGTGTTCGCGCGACGGCGTCAACTTTTCGCAGATGCGCATCTGTCATTTGGCAAAGGGCGGGGGAAAGATAAGTTTCGGAATATATGCCTGCTCTCCCGAGGACGGTTCGTTCACGGCAAAATTCTCTGATTTTTTATTGACGGAGTGCAAGTGGTTGCCCCATGACGGACAAAAGCCCGACGAGGAGCAGCTTTAAATAGCAGTTTAGATTTTTAATGCCGTAAATTGTTGACAAACGAGTTGTAAAATAGTATATTATGTAACAGGTTACTTAATTTTGAGGTATAGGTATGTCGGTTAAAATGCCGTTCGGGTTAAAGATTGCCATAATAAACCGCGCTTTTAAAAGGCTAATGGACGAAAAGGCGGAAAAAATGGGACTTACGGGCGTTCAGCTTCGTGTGCTCGGCTCTGTCAGCCGCCTCGAAGAGAAGGGATATGGCGAAATCCACCAGAACGACCTTGAAAAAATCGAACGCGTCACTCATCCCGCAATGACTAAAATTGTCCGCCAGCTTGAAAAAAAAGGCTATCTTATTTGTTCGGAAGGTGTCAAAGACAAGCGGTGCAAGGCAATATTCACGACCGACAAGTCAAATGGCATTCACCGCCTTATTCTGTCGCAGGACGAGGAGGCGTTTGAAAAGTTATGCGGTCAGCTTTCAGAAGATGAGCGCGCCGAGCTCGACAGCCTGATTTCCTCTGTACTTAAAAACATCGATTACGATTGATAAATCGTAGCCGCAAGGACAGTATTTTGCGATGCTTATACTGTCTTTAATTTTTAATAAAATAAGTAACAAGTTACCTAATAAGGAGAACAAAAAATGCAGAATGTAAACGCAGAAAAACAAAGCCCGTTTGCAACACAGCCCGTGGGCAGGCTGATTTTAAAATTTGCAATACCGTGCGTAATGGCGCTTGTTGTAAACTCGCTCTACAACATAGTCGACCAGATTTTTATCGGCTGGGGAATGGGGTATCTCGGCAACGGGGCAACAAATGTCGTCTTTCCCATAACCATAATAGCGCTTGCGTTTGCCGTGCTGATAGGCGACGGCGGTGCGGCGTATATGAGCCTTAAAATGGGCGAAGGAGATATGGAAAGCGTAAAGAGGGGCGCGGCTAACTCAACCGTTATGGTAACGGTCGTCGGCGTCGTACTTATGGCGGTTTTTCTCATCTTTTTAAAACCCATACTAACTCTTTTCGGCGCGACGTCTTCAACCGACCCGCTACTCAGGGAATATGCCATACAGTATGGCTACATCATAGGCATAGGTCTGCCATTTACAATGATTTCAACTGCGCTCAACGCATTCATCCGCGCGGACGGCAGCGCAGGCTTTGCAATGTTTTCCATGCTTTTGGGCGCGATAATAAACACGGTATTCGACCCGATATTTATCTTTGCTTGCAACATGGGGGTAAAGGGCGCGGCGATAGCCACAATTATGGGACAGATTGCGTCATTTATAGTGTCAGTCGCATATATTCCGCGCTTTAAGAATTTTCGGCTTGATTTTAAGTCTTTAAAACTCAAACCCCGCACTTGCGGTAAAGTTTTAAGCCTGGGCGTAAGCAGCTTTATTACGCAGATTGCGATAACCGTTGTCATGGTGCTGTTCAATAACCTTTTAACCAACTACGGCGCTTTGTCTGAGTACGGTCCCGATATCCCCATGACGGCAATGGGCATAGTAATGAAAGTCAATCAGATAATGCTGTCCGTGCTGGTGGGAATTGCTGTGGGCGCGCAGCCGATAATCGGCTATAACTATGGCAGCAAAAATTTTGCAAGGGTAAAAAAGGCGTTTGAAATTTCCATTTTTGCGGCGGAAGCAGTGGCAATTATATGCTTTTTCATCTTCCAGTTTGCACCCATGGCGGTAGTGTCGCTGTTCGGCAGCGAAGAGGGATTGTATAACGATTTTGCGGTTATGAGCTTCCGCATATTCTTAATGCTCTGCCCTTTGAACGGCTTCCAGACCGTCGCCGCAATTTTCCTGCAGGCGATAGGCAGACCGATAAAGAGCGCCATCGTCACGCTTGCAAGGCAGATTGTATTTCTCATACCATCTGCTATAATTCTGCCAATGTTCATCGGCGTAAGCGGCGTTCTGTGGTCGGGGCTCATTGCAGACGGGCTTGCATTCATACTCGCCCTCGCGTTTATCTTATATGAAATTCATAAACTCAAAAAACTGCACCGCATGGCAGGCGGCGAAGCAAATAAAATCAATTCGACGGAGGAAATATCGCAATGAAAAACAGAGTGATAACAATCAGCCGTGAATTCGGAAGCGGAGGGAGGACGATAGGCAAAGAAGTGGCAAAGCAGCTCGATATCCCTTGCTACGACAGCGAGCTTATATCAAAAATTGCAGAGGAAAGCGGTTTTGACAAGGACTATGTAAAGGACACGGGCGAAAATTCCTCCGGCGGCTTTTTGTCGCTGTTTTCGGGCAGAGCTTTCGGACCCAATAACGAAGATTACATTTGGCAGATGCAATGCAAAATTATATCAGATCTTGCCGAAGAAGGACCGTGCGTAATCGTCGGCAGGTGCGCAGATTATGTTCTGCGCGATAAAGCCGATTGTCTAAAAGTTTTTATACACGCGGATAACGCATTCCGCGCGGACAGAATATTAAAGGTATACGGCGAAAGCGACATAACTGTCGAACAGCGGATAAAGGAAAAGGATAAGCGCAGGGCGGCATATCACAGGTTTTATACGGATATGAAATGGGGTCATTCGCAGAATTATGACATCACTTTGAACAGCGGAACGCTGGGCATAGATAACTGCGTAAAGATAATTATTCAGCTATTGATTTTGGTACGGCACGCTTGCCGATACCGTAATAGTCTGAATACAGTCCCTCGGAGGAAAATTTCCGCCGAGGGACTTATTTTACAATGTTGCAACCGCGAGCAGGTACATTTTGCATACGGTTGGCACATGTTTTTAATTATCTCCAAAAATAAGGCAAAATTGCTTAACCTTAAGCACAAAATGCGGCGTTTTGAAGTAAGTTGTTATATCTCGGCATTATCTTTTGCTTAAAATTAAGAAAAGCGAATGCGGAGGGAAATCCTCCGCATTCGCTTTTTTATCGATATTGCAGCTCGACGCGGCGGTTGCAGGCGTTTTGCAATTTTTTGCCGCCCTGCCTCAAATTATTTGCGGCGGGAGCGCTTAAGTTTTACGGAAACAACTATGATTGCCGCGACAAGCAGTACCGCAAAGCCGCCGACAGCCAATAAAATAATAAAATTCTCGTCGTTATTGCCGCCGTCGGTATTGTCATTTCCGCCGTTGTTGCCGCCATCGTCGTCGATAGAAATGTCCTCAAATACGGCAGTAAGATTGATTACGCCGTTTTCGGCAAACGCGGACGCGTCTTCGATACTTATCGTATCGCCGTCAAACAACTTTTCTCCGACTTGCCAGCCGACAAATATTTTGCCTTCGGGTATGTTTTCGGGTGAGGCGAGAGCGATGTTTTGCCCGCTCTTCGCAAAGGAAAGGAAGTTGCCGTCAACCTTTACAAGGAAGGTCATTTTTTCTCCGACAACGAGGGACAGGCGGTCTTCCGTCAGCTGAGCGACAGAAAGATTTTCGCCGCAGAGCGCCGCTGCAAAAATGTCGGCGTCGCTTACGGCATTCGCGAATGTCGCCAGCGTATCACCGGCGTCGTTTCGGTTTGCAAACATTATGCGCATTTGACTTTCGGAAATGTCGAAATTGTTCCCGAAAGCAATTGGCGTGTACGCAAAAATACTGCATTTAAGCTGTAAATTGCCCGAAAGTGCGCCAATATTTGCGCTCTGAGCAATGAATATGTCGCCGTTTGCAGAATAATTTTCCGTAACGCTCAATGTCGAGTTTGCTGCCCCGAGTGTTGAATATCCGTTTATGCAGATTGCGCTGCCGCTCTCTGCGCTGTTGCCATCGAATATTGCGCGGGATATGACTGCCCTGCGGCTTTCCGAAGAGCTTGCAACATAAATAGCGCCGCCGACCGAAGCGGAGTTGCCGCTGAACAGGCTTATGTCGCCCGCAAACGAGGTCTTGCCGTCCAGATGCAGCGCGCCGCCCTGCGACGACGCCGAATTTTCGGAAAAGGTACATCCGTCAATCGAAATTATGCCGCCGCCTGTAATGCTCACCGCGCCGCCGTTCGCCGCATTGTTGCCGTCAAACAGGGCTGAAGCGAGCGCGACTGTGCAGTTTGCGTATATGGCGCCGCCGTATCCCGTTGCAGAATTGTTTAAAAACTGCGCGTTCTTTATATCAATTTTTGAGGATGCGGTAAGACTGACGATTGCGCCGCCGTTCACGCCGTTATTGTTGTAAAATACAGCGCCGTCTATATTCAGAGCGCCGCCAGGCACTCTTATTGCACCGCCGTTGCCGGAGGATTTGCAATTCTGTATGCGCACGCCGTCGAGTATGTTGACGGTGCCGCTGACTACGATGAGCGCCTCCGAAAGAGATGTGCTGCCTCCGTCGAGGCAGAGCGTGCTTTCTCCGTCCCCCGAAAGCGTAAGCGTTGCGCCCTTTGCCACGGAGAAGAGGCGGACTGTGCCTCCTATATAAAGAGTGCGGTCGCCGACGGGTTTTAAGGTGATGTTTTTCGTTACGTCTATCTGTCCGCCTGCGGCGTCCGCGATGAGATAGATTGTATCGCCGTCGTTTGCGGCGGCAAACGCCTCCGCAAGAGTGCGGAAATCTGTTCCGTTGACGCGTGCGGCAAATCCCGCCGCGCTTACCTGTTCGCTGAGAGCGGAGCAGCCCAAAAGCCTGTCGTATGCCCTGACAATATAACTTGCGTTCTCTGCGCCCTCGGTCAGGTCTAAATATGTATTGCCGTAGGTAAAGCCTATTACGTAATAATTTCCGTCCTCGCCGCGGCGAAGAATTTCATAGCCGAGATGTCCTTTATCGCCGTTTGAAGGCATTGTCAGCGCAACGCCGCCCGATACGGCAAAAGCCTTGACGCTTATAGCCGTTGAGCCGTCATATATAGCCAAAGCGTTGCCGTATTTTGCTGTATAGTTATAGCTTTCTGCATTCCCGTACCACAGCTTAAGGTTGCTTCGGTCGATTTTGCCCCCTGAATATGCCTCATCTATTGCATTTTTGAACGCGTCTGAAGCCTCGGCATAGCCTTTAAATTGATTACCGCCCCAATTAAAGCCGATGCGGGCAAAGTATTCGGAAAGGTCGCTGCCCGCCGCAATCGAGGCGAAGTAAACATGCAGCTCGCATGCCGAAGTTATGCTCTTTCTGTCGGCATAGCGGTAGGCGTTTTCAAACCTGCCCCAGAAGCCGGGATAGCGGCTCTCTATCTGCCACCATGCGAATGCGTCGCCGTCATAATTGTTATATGCGTTGCGCTCCTCGTATGCCGTGCCGTCCTTGACGGTTGCTGCAAGGAAGTTTGCAAAATTGCCCCTCGCGCTCTCGCCGAGCAGGGCGCACTTGTTGAACTGCGACCACATGTTGTTGGTATGCTCCGCGCGGGTGCGCTCGCTTATATCCATCATATGACAAAGCTCGTGCGTAAGTCCCCAGCCGTACTTCCCGCCGCCCGTAAACAGCTCGTTTTCCCAGCTGCCGCGCTGAATTCCTACGTGTTCGGTATAAGCATATGCCGCCGCATACGGCTGCATTATTCTTATGTTTACGTTGAGATATTGCGCTCTGTCGTCGTAGTGTGCGTCGTTTTTGTCAAAACTTACGCCGGCAAAGGAATAGAGCTGCCTTAAATAGCCGTCATGGTCGTCGCACATCTTTGAAACGGATAATTTTTGCTCAATAAGATAGCGTTCCGCGGCTGTAGCCGATACGGTAAGAATGGCGTTGTCAGAAACTATTTCCGTGAGGTCGTTGATTTCGGCGGGATGCGCTTCATATTCGGAAACATATTCTTCGAGACGGTTCAAATATTGCGTTTCACCGTCGCCCTTGCGATAAATCGGGAAAGTGTAACCGCCTTCGATGTATATTTTTACTGAAGAACTCTGTTCTGCCTGAGTATATGGATTGACGAGGTAAACTGGACCGCCGGGGTTAGTTGCAACAGAATAATCCGAGCCGTACAGGTCGGGTACGCTTATCACGTTTATTCCGCGCGAAAGCGTATATCCGCCCTTGTACCATTTGCTCCACACGCCCAGGTGTTGCGTGAAAGTGAGCGTGGGAAGAGGGTCGCCCTCCGCGCAGTCGACAAAAATAGTCAGTTGCGCGCTGCCGTAAGTTGCAATGCCTGTAGCCTGTCTGTTTGTGCCCATCCATACCATTTTAAGGGTGTTTCTCGCATAACCGGCAATGTTTCCCCTGCGGTAAATGGGGTTGGCTGCGTCGTTCGCCGTAGAAAATTCTCTGTCGCTGTCGTAAACGACGCTGCCGTCTATCACAGCCAGCACTCTTTCCGCGATAGTCTTTACTTCGCTGCTGTAAGCGTATGCGGCTGTTTCCTTTACGGCGTTGAGGGTGCGTTTTGCGTCATCTTTGGTGACGCCGTTTTTGAATGTAAGCATGTTGTAGTCGGCGAATATGTTGCGGACAGCGTTTACGCATTCTTCCTCGGGCTTTAAAAATATAATTTCTGCGGCGCTTGCAAGCTTTTTGTCCGTAGAGTTCACTTCTGCAAATTCCAGCCTTATGCGCCTTGCCGTAATGGGATTATCGAGCGAGATAAGCACTCTGCTGCCCGTCGCGTTGCTCGTAACGGAAGCGGCAACGGTAAAATCTTCGCCCTCTGCCGAGGCGGAGGTAAGTATGTTGAGGCGTGTGGGATAGCCCTTGCCTGCCGCCGCGTCCTGCCTCGTCGAATAGATTATTCTGTCCACCGTCGCGTCGGAAGAAAAAGTAACCGTAACATAAGGGGCGAAAGAGGAGGTCTGGTCTTTGTTCGCTTCCCAAAATGTGTTCCAATTACCGTCGAATGCGTTTTCAAGCAGGTTTCCGGGGTAGTTGGAGGCGTTTGTCGAATATGTAAATGTTATTCCCTCCCCGTCGTCTGCGCCGACGGAATAGGTGGCAATGTATCCGTCCGAGTAAAGACCTTTATCGTTGATTGCCGAAAGGGTTGCGCCCTGGCTCTGCGCCTCCGAGCTGATTGTGGGCGACATGAGGTACGCCGCGAAAATCAGACAGATTGACATGGCGATAAGCAGTACAATTTTTATGTTGCGCGCGATGTTTTTGTGCATGTATAAATTTCCTTTATTTTGTTGATTTGCAAAGTTTTCATGCCTGATTTATAAATGTTTGCAGGCATATGAAGCAATTATAAAGTATAACCGAAGCTATGTCTATCGCTTTGTGCAGGAAATATTTTCTTGGAAAATTTGTTACAAATTATCATGCTTATCCGTCTGGCTTGCGGCGCTTTGGCTGCGTCCGCCCGACGGTGTGTTGACAAAAATGCTCGTCGGCGTTAATATAGAAATGTATTAAAAAGAGCGGGGGAGGGGAAAGATGGACATAAAAATTGCGTTGCTCGAAGACGATGAAAACGAAAGGGAACATACGCAGAGAATGCTCGAAAAATTTTTTTCGTGCATAAACATGAGTTTTGCCCTCAGTTGTTACGCGGATGCGGAAAGTTTTATGCGGGGAGGCAGCAATTTTAAAGATTTTCAACTTCTCATAATGGACATAATTTTGCCCGACGGGCAGCCTAACGGCATAGAACTTGCGCGAGAGGTCAGAAAATTCAATAAAGACGTTGCGATAATGTTCATAACCAAGACGGCGCAGTTTGCCATTGACGGATACGAAGTGGACGCGGTGGACTATGTCCTCAAGCCCGTGGCATACGAAGATTTTTCGCTTAAAATGAAAAAAGCCATGCGCTACATTCTTCTGCACGGCGAAAAGTATATTTTGCTTAATCATAAGGAAGGCTCGCTGCGCATGAGCGAAAGCGAAATTTATTATATAGAGGTAATGCTTCACTATCTCATAGTGCATACCGTAAAAGGCGATTTTACCGTCCGCGGAAGCATAAAGGACATGCAGGGCAAACTCTCCGCAAGCTTTTGCCGCTGCGCTAACAGCTATATCGTCAATTTAAGGCATGTTGAAGCGGTTACGCGCAACGAAGTGTTGGTAAAAGGCGCTCGCGTGCCTGTAACAAAGTCGTATAAGGTCGGGTTTTTAAACGCGATTACGGCATATAACGGGGTGATGTAATGTCTGTTACCGCCTTTCTTATATTGCGTTTCGTGCTTTTCGCGGCAGAGATGGTATCGGTAGAATTCATGTTTTTTAAGCGGTTCGAAAAGAAAAAGCGTTTTGCCGTGCGGGTTTTGCTGTGTGCGGCGGCGCTCGTCGCTTTTGCCGTTGCCATAGCCTTTTTGAATGATTGGCTGCTCGATTTGTTCGACTACAACGAAAATGACATACATATATATGTACTCGTCTGCTTGTCGTTTGTCGTGCTGTTCGCCCTCACGGTTGTCGCTTACGGCGTCTGTTATCGCAGCGATGTCTACAGCCTGATGTTCTGCGGCATATCAAGCTATTGCGCCAGACATCTCGTGTTCAGCATATATATTTTAATAGTTAATCTCGCTTGTCCCGCGTATAACATTTATTCCTTCGTGCCGTTCAGCTGGATAATGCTGCCAATATATCTTGCTGTATATACTGTTATGAATATTGCGGTTTATTTTGTGTTTGCGCGCAGAATACATCCCGAAAGGATGGGCGAACTGGGCAAGGAAGTTCTTTTGTTCAGCCTGATAGCTCTGTTAATAAACATGACCGTCAACGCCGTAAGCGAACTGAACGGCAGAAGCAGAAGCGAGCTTTACATGGCAGGGCTTGTTTTGCAGGCAGTCTGCATGGTACTGATGCTCAGTCTGCTTGTCGCAACGGTCGACCGCGTTCGGCTCATAAACGAGAAGAGGATAATAAATACCATACTCGAACAACAGGAAAAACAATACAAATTTGCCGAATATAATGCCGAAATGCTTGGCATACGCGCTCACGACCTCAAGCATCAGATTGCGGTTCTGCGCGCGGGAGGCGAGGAGGCGGAAGAGTTGCTTTCCGAACTTGAAGGGCTTACCGCCGCCTACGATTATGTTACGAATATGCAGCATAACGCCATCAATACGGTAATTGCCGAAAAATGGCTTTACTGCCGCGCCCACGACATTAAACTTTCGCGCATGGTTGACCCTGAAGCGCTCGCGTTCATGGAAAATATCGATGTGTATTCGCTTATAGGCAATATGCTCGACAACAGCGTGGAGGCGGTGATGAATATAAAAGATAAGGATAAAAGAGTTATTTCTGTAACTGTCAGCGAGCGCGGCGGCGTCGTCAGTCTTTCCACCAACAATTACTATGAGGGCGAAATAGTAATGTCCGACGGATTGCCCGTTACCGCAAAGAGCGACAGGTCTGAACACGGCTTCGGTTTGCGCAGCATAAAGCGTATTGTTGAAAAATATGACGGTAACATGCAGATAAAGACGGACGGCAATATTTTCATTCTCTGCATAACTTTCTTTAAGAGTTGATGTAACCTTTAACGATATAAAACAATGCGTTTTGCGCCTGAGGCGATAATTTATGCCATAAAAGCATAAAGGTATGCCGCGGGTATTGATTTTATAATAATATATAATTATTATAAATTCTGCAAAATATTTAAGGAGAGTAAGACAATGAAAAAATCCATGAAAAGAATTGTTTCGGCAGTTATTGGCGTCGTCATGGTTTTCGCGTTTGCGGCTTCGGGCTGCGGCGGAACGCCGGGCAGCGAAGGGCATGTCCACAGCTGGTCGACGGAATGGTCAAAAGACGCGCAAAATCATTGGCATGACTGCGACGGCTGCGACGAAACCAAAGATCTGGCGCCTCACTCGTTCAGCGAGGGCGAATGCACGGTGTGCGGACAGGCAGACCCCGACTATGACCATGGCGGAACGGGCGGCGAGACGGGCGGTGAAACGGGCGGCAACCAGCTTGTAACGGACGCTGCGCCTACGATATTCCTCGCCGGCGACTCAACCGTAAAGACTTACGAAGACGGTCAGTATATTGCAGGTTGGGGACAATATCTCGATTATTTCCTCGATGAAAGCATAGAGGTCGTAAATGCTGCGCAGGGCGGCAGAAGCACGAGGTCGTTCATAAACGAGGGCAGACTTTACGATATAGACGATCCCAACTATAACTACTCTTTCTCGCAGAACGGCGGCAACTCTATCGAAAGCACAATAAGCGAGGGAGACTTCCTGTTTATTCAGTTCGGACACAACGACGACGATACCAAAAAGCAGTCGTCGTACAGCACGATGTATAACAGAATGGTGCCTCTCGGCACTCCCGACGCTCAGGGCATTTACCCCGTTACCGCGCCCGAGGGCAAACAGTCTACAACCTATCTTCCCCAGGAATTCATAGATAATTCAACGCAGGCGGAAGTAACTGCTGCGCTCACGGAAATAGCTAAATACGGCGATACATATTACGCTTACGATTGTGGCGCAACCTATAAATGGTTCCTGAAGCAGTATGTCGATTTCGCTCGCGAAAACGGCGCGACGCCCGTACTCGTAACTCCCGTTGCGAGAGTAAAGTTCAATTCTGACGGAACTTTACAGGGCGGTCCCGGACTTCACGGCGACGATTTTGCTTATGTAAAGGCGGTTCGCCAGCTCGCAGAGGAAGAGGACGTGCTTCTTGTTGACCTCTTCGATTACACCAAAGACTACCTCGAAACGGCAACTTCGCAGTTTGCAAACTACCTTATGGCTCTCGTTCCCAACGAGCTCACGGGCACGTGGCCTTCAGGTTACGACAATGCTTACGGCAATGCCGAGGCGGGTTTTGAAAAGATTGAGGCAACTCATTACAATAAATACGGTGCGTTCATAACGGCGGCGGCTGTGGCGGAAACCATTCTCGAATACGCGCCCGAAAACGCTGCGGGCGGCGACGGAAGCGAATATTTCAACTTTACCGACCACGTCCTCACAACTCCCGAAAGCTACATAGATCCTTCCAACAGAATGAGCATTTCTGTCGTCGGACAGGTTGAAGACCTGCTTTCTACGGTAAATCCCACAAATCCCGACAGAACTTACAAGCAGGCAAGCGAAGTCGTTGCGGCAATCGAGCAGCTCGCCGCACGCGGCGAAGTTACGGCGGAAAACTATCTCCAGCTTCAGCCTGTCGTAGAGGCTGTCAGAGCCGAATACGAAAGCCTCAATTACGACTATCGCGCAGACGTCACCAATCTTTCCGTGCTTGAGCAGTACGAGGCGGCAATAGAGGCTCAGATTGAAGCCGCAAGACCCAAGCCCAAGCTTACGGTAGTTGTTTCTGCAAGCGATGTGACAACGCTCGCTTCGCCTTACACGGTGTCTGGACACACCTTCACTTTTACTTCCGACCTCGTAATTCAGACAAATTACAAGGCTACGCCTTTCAGTCATAACGGAGTAGATTACGCGGCGACCACTCAGAACATTTACCTCAACGGCAATGCGGGGCTTACGGGTTCTACGCCTAAGAAGTATATTGAATTCAATCTCGAAGGACCTTGCAGAATAACAATCGCAGCACAGTCGACGGGTGCGGATACAAGAACTGTAAACCTCGTCAAAGACGGCGCAGTGGTAAACGGTTTTGCAGCAAATTCGGGCATGACAACGGTTACTTCTGCGGATATAACCGAGGGCGGAACTTACCGCATAGGTTCTGCGGGAAGCAACATCGCGCTGTTCTATATAATAATAGAATATTTCGAGTAATTTTCTTGAAAGGTACGGCAATATGTGCCGACCGATTAAGATTTAAGTCATTGCATAAGCTGACAAACGCGCCGCTTGAAGCGGCGCGTTTATGCTTTAAATGGTATATGCTTTTTCTATAGATACAAAAAAAGACCGCAGCATTTGCTGCGGTCTTATCAGGTTGAATTATGCGCCCTGAGACACTCCGTCGTAGCTGAAAGTTACGTTGGAATATTCTATGGTAAGGTTGCGGTTTGCAAACAGGCAGATATACATATAGTTGTTATCTACAGCCGTGAAGTCAAAGTCGGTGTAAGTCTGCGTGTAAGCGTTAGCTCCGTCCTTTACGGTAACGGTTACAACCTGTCCCAATCTCTTGATGGTGAGGTTATAAGTTGCGCCTTCTGTGGGGGTAATGCTCTTGCTGCCCTTAGTGAGCGCCGATTTTGAACTGCGGCTGAAGATTGTAGTGCCGTCTGCGATTATGCCTGCTGCAACATAATTGCTCTGGATCATCTTTGAGTCTACGTCGATATACATATCGTCGCGGAGCATAAGACCGAAGCCCGTCTGGTTGTTGCCCGTAGAGCCGCCGAGCGAAACCAGCTTTGCGTCTACAGAAATAGTGAAGTTATCCTCTGCGCTCACCTGCATGAATGCTGCGGTAAAGCCGTCCGTAGTGCTTGCGAACTTGCCGTTTGTTCCGCCCGCATTGCTTACGGTAAACGTGCCGTCAGTATATGTAGAGGAGAAGTTGGCAAGTTTGCCGTTGCCGCCTATGTCGCCGAGCGTCGACTTATACCATACGGTATTGTACGCGCCGCCGGTTGCGGTGTTCGTTCCTGCAATCGTTGCAAGGGGAGTAAGATTGTCAAGGTCAGGCGCGGTATAGTCGGATTTTACATAATCGGTTTTTATGGCTATTGTCCAATCGGTGGGCGCTGAGATATTTTCTTTGATATGCGCCGCAAGGGGATTGTTCGTCTGGCTGAGCGCCGTAGCCAATTGGTAAACCACCATCTGAGCGCCGTACTTGTTTATGTGTGTGTCGTCTCTGCCTGCGGGAGTTACGTTGGGTTCGGTCCCTTCGAAAGAGGTGTGCGCATGGAAGTAAGCGGCGGCTGCATTGTCCTGTTCATAGAGCGTTTTAGTAATCGTCGTAAGGTCGATAACGGTGGTGTCGGTAGCTTCGCCGAGAGTTTTTATCGCCTGCGAATAGTTACCCGTTTCGGTGTCGTGTATCTTTGCGCCCGTATAGTCGCCCGTCGAAGAATATCTCACGATGGGAGTACACAAAATAGGCGTTGCGCCCGCGTCTTTAGCCAACTTTACATAGTTCTGATACAGCGTGTAAGCAAACGAAGGTCCGCCTGCCGTGCTGTCGTCGGTGTATGATTTGGTAGCGTCGGTAAAGCGCGCCGCGTCGTCGCTCTTTTCGTCGTTATGTCCGAAACCGATAATGAGGTAGTCGCCTTCGGATATGCTCGTCTTCAAAGTCGTATAATTGCTTTCGCTCAGGAAACTCAACGAACTTCTTCCGGAAAGAGCAAGATTTACAACCTGGTCGCTCGTAACGTTAAAGTATTCGGCAATCTGCGTTCCGTAGCCGTATCTGGGCATATAGTAGTAATCGTCGAACGAACTTACCGTCGAGTCGCCGACAACGTAAATCTTATTGCCTGCGGGAAGAGGGGTGGAAACAAATTCATTGTCGTCGTCATTGCCGCCCGTTTCGCCGCCTGTTTCGCCGCCCGTTTCACCGCCTGTTTCGCCGCCCGTTTCGCCGCCCGTTTCGCCGCCTGTTTCGCCGCCCTGGTCGGGGGTATAGTCGGGGTCAGTCTGTCCGCACACCGTGCATTCGCCCTCGCTGAACGAGTGGGGCGCTAAATCTTTGGTTTCGTCGCAGCCGTCGCAATCGTGCCAGTGATTTTGCGCGTCTTTGGACCAATCCGCAGACCAGCTGTGGACATGTTCTTCGCTGCCGGGCGTTCCGCTGCAGCCTGCCGCCGCAAGCGCGAATACCATAACGGCGCCCATGACGACAGATGTAAATTTTTTAAAAGTTTTTGCCATTATTTTCCTCCAATTTAAAATATTAGCTTTATTTTAATATACCTTACTATATAAAAGTTGTCAATATCGCCGGCATAATTTTTGTTATTCAGGCAGGAATTTTATTGATATACCTTGTCCTCGCATTTTGTAAATAAATTAAATGTTTAACTTGTCAATTGTTCTTTGGCTGTTATAAACTTTTAAAATAGGGAAGGCTATGTGGGATTGCCTTTCCGTTAATGTAACTTATGTAAAACAAATTATCTGCATAAGAAAGGTTTTTGGCAGGTTATTTTTTATGCCTATATTGACAAGTCTGACTTTGCGATAGTAAAATATAAATATGAACAAAAAAGTAAATTTACTAAATGAACAGGCACACGTCATATTGACCTTATGCAATGCAGATATTGAGAAAAAAGGTCCAAATTATGATATTCTCAATATTATAAAAAAAGAGTTTGCAGAAATTACAGAATGTATTGAGCGCGAAGGCAAGATAAAAGTTCTGAATAAGCGTAAACAGTTACTTTCTTCAAAAATAATAATCGATAGCGCCGATTTTAATTTTAACAAAGAATTGTTTTTTAAGATTGAAAAGTTCAGCCGCAAATGCGCGAGGCTTCCCAAAAAGTATTGCGTCTTTGAATTTGATTATTAATTTTATTTTTGCATTTACCGTTTATAAGAAAAACATATGTAATATTAAACTAATTATTGTCTGCAAATTAACGCAGGACGATTAGGCGAGAATGCAGGAAAAGATATTCCTTTTCAGTCTCAACGTATTTAACTGTGTCACGCAGACAAGGATAAGTCGGGCAGGAAAAAACTTCTGCAGGGCGGAAATATTCAGGACAATTCAAAGGGGGATTATCCCAGGGCGGTATACGACGCCGTAAAAATGCTGCGCGAAATGTACGGCTTTGCAGAGCCGATATTGATAACCGAAAACGGCAAGGCGAATTACGTGTTCGAGCCGCGTCTCGGCGGGACGATAGCCGACTATGATCGCATAAAATACCTCAAAGGTTTTTGGGCTGGATAGAAAGGCTGTCGCCGACGGACTGAACATAGGCGGTTACTATGCGTTTAGCCTCATGGACGACATAGAGCGGAACGCGGGTACGATGATAAAATACGGACTTATTCATACGAATTTCAGGACTTATGAAACCAAATGGAAAAAGAGCGCGTACTTTTACCGCGACTTCATAAAAGAGCATAAATAACAATAATCCCGCCCTCTCAGAGGTCGGGATTTTGCATTCGGCGGCGCATATGTGCCGCCGAATGAGGTTTTGTGAAATTTATGGGCGGCGGGCGCTTGAAAAGCGCCCGCCGCCTTTTCATGTCGGGTATTTTAATAAAATTTCGCCGTATGTCGTACAACAGGTCGGGTTCTTGCAAATAAGCGGCTGCGCCGTCAAGGCGTCAGCGCGCGTTTCTGTTCGCTATTTCGTCCAGGCGGGCAAGGTAGTCCACCGACCAGTCGTAGAGTTTGCAGAATTCGCCGCAGTATTTGCCCTTGCCCGTAAGAAGATAATCCCAGTAATCGCACTCGACCATGGATTTGTTTACCGATTGCGCCGCGCGCTGCCATTCAACGCAGTTTACGCCCGCTTCCTCGAGCGTCTTTCTCAGACGCCATACCGCGTCGCGGTAGAGAATTTTGCTTTTGCTCTGGTCCCAGTCCGGCCAAAGGTGAGCGATGGCGTCGCCCATAGTCAGCGTCTTTCCGTTGTATGCCAGAAGAAGAGCGAAAAGTTCTTTCGATTTGGCGGAAGAAAATTTAACTTTTTCGCCGTCGATGAAGCAGTCGAACGTGTCAAACATTTCTGCCTTTATAATGCGCTTGTTTTCGTTTATGAGCGAAATCAGCATGAGAAAGCGTGATAAGTTATACGGCTTATATAAAAAGCCCGCGGTATTGGCGCGCACGTTTTCGGGTAAATCGTTTTCCGTAACGGACAGCCCCGTTATGAATACGATTTTGAGCGACGGGCAAATGTTCAGTAACTTTTCAGCCAGCCCTATGCCGTTTATTTTGGGCATGTTAATGTCGAGAAACGCTGCGTTTACGGCGTTTTCCGCAACGTATTTGCATACGGCGTCCTCGTCGTCGCGGAAGAATTTGTATTCGACGTCGGGGGTTTCTATAATATCGTTCAAAAAGGCATGGTGAGCGCTCATTTCGTCGTCTACTACAACGATTTTCACTTTTTGTCTTCCTCCCGCATGCGTTTTAATCTTATTGTTATTTCCGTTCCGCAATTTATCTTGCTCTTTATCGTCGGTTGTGTGCCGAAAAGTAATCTCAGCCGTTCTTTCGAATTGCTTATTCCGTGCGCGCCTTCGGCTATTTCCGACGCGTCGAACCCGACGCCGTTGTCGCTAATGCGTATTTCGGCAAATTTATCGTCGGCAACCGACGAAATCATTATGTAGCCGTCGGGTTTGCGGTTGACTTTGCTGTATTTTACCGCATTTTCTATGAACGGCTGAAGAGAAAAGGCAGGTATCAGAAAGTCGCTTTCTTCCACATTGAATATTATGTTGAATGGCGAAGTCTGACTTTTGTTTATAAATTCGATATATCGCGAAATGTTCGCAAGTTCCTTTTCGAGGGGTATGATTTCGGTATCGATAAGCGAAAGACTGTTGCGCATGTATTCCGAAAAAAGCTCTAACGCGCTGTCGCCTTCGGCGATGTTTGTGTGGTAACTCGATTTTATCGTCGTCAGGGCGTTGAATATAAAGTGCGGTTTTATCTGACCTATCAGTACTTTCATCTTCAGGTTTTCGTTCTGCAGTCTGTATTCTCCGAGTTCGAGCGCCGCGCCCTCGTTTCTGAGGAAATACACGAGGTATATTACGCTGAAGCAGAAAATTATTATCCAGCAATATGCGATTGACCAACCGAGACAACCGGGGAATATTCCGCAATAGTACAGCGTGTTGACCGATTGCATGCCCGCAGCAGAGGCATAAATTGCCGAAGAAAAATAAAAGGCGGCGTTTTCAAGTCCCCTGCGGTAAGCCAGGTATCTCATTTTTATGTACCAACCTGCGAGCGCGGCGACGAATAAATACAGCGCGGCGTACTGAATGCCGAGCGGCTTCAGAACGACATATAGCGCAAACGAAATTATTCCGCATACAAAAAGCGGGTATATAATAACTCTTTTGCCGTCGGGGCGGTAAGTGTGTCGGAAGAACATCGCTACCGAAAGACCTACGCCGATGAAAAATAAATAATCGAGAATGTCGAACAGGTACCCGTCGGTCTGTGCGCCTTTGCGCAGATAAAACATTCGCATGTCTGGAGAGAAGAGCATGAACATCAGCAAAAAAAGCGCTACCGCCGCCGTGTGCAGAGAGGAATCGTATATTTTAAAAGCCGTTACGCATTCTATGATCAGCACAATAATCATAATGCCGCACAGCACGGCTGCGAATACGCTTGCCATAGTTCCCGCATCTTCGGTGGAAGGGGCGAAAGCGGAAACTGCGCTGCCTGCGCAAAGCAGCAGTACATTGATTATTACGGATATAATTCTCGGTGCGTTTTTGCAGTTCATGGTTGTATTATACAATACAGGTCTTTTTTTCGTCAATCCGTGGGATAAAATAAATGCTTTTCGCAACAGAAATGCAAGTCTTTCCGCCGAAGCAAGAATGATTATATTTTTATCCTATGCCATGACTCGGGCGCGCGGCAGGACATGAGTGTTGACATGAGGACAAAAAAATGCTAATATGCGGTTATGAAAGATACATTAAATAAGAAACTGCGCACGGCTGTAATAGACGTTGGCGGAGGGATGAGGGGCATTTATGCCGCAGGAGTGCTCGATACCTGTCTGGAAAAGGGGATAAGTTTCGATTTGGGAATAGGCGTTTCGGCGGGCAGCGCGAACATAGCTTCGTTCCTGGCGGGGCAGCGCGGCAGAAATTTCGTTTTCTACACCGAATACGCCATGCGCAAGGAATATATGGGGCTTTGGAATTTCATAATCAGAAAAAACTATGTCAATCTCGACTACGCCTATGGCACGCTATGCGCTGCGGACGGAGAATATCCCATCGATTACCCCGCAATGAGGGATAACGATGCTCAATTTTTAATAGTTGCTACAAATGCTGTAAACGGCGAAGTCGTTTATTTTACAAAGGAAGACGTTTCGCAGGATAATTACGACGTTTTAAAGGCGTCCAGCACTCTTCCGCTCGTAAATCAACCGTATATGATTGGCGGATTGCCCTATTACGACGGCGCGCTTTCCGATCCCGTACCCGTAAAAAAGGCGGTGGAGTGCGGTTGCGAAAAAATCGTGCTGTTGCTTACAAAGCCGCGCGCTTTCAGAAGGGAGGCGTCTGCAGACGCAAAAACTTCGGCGCGCTTGTCAAGAAAATTTCCCGCTGCGGCGGAGGGGTTGCGCCTCAGGGCGGAAAGATACAATTCCTCGCTCGATTATGCTGAACAACTTGCAAAAGAGGGCAGGCTGCTCATCGTCGCGCCCGACGGCACGTGCGGCGTGAATACGCTCACCCGCGACAGGGAAAATCTTATAAAACTTTACAATAAAGGTCTGGAAGACGGAAAAATCATAGAACAATTTTTATCTTGAATATTTAAGCGCCGCCGCGGATTTTCCGCGGCGGCGCTTTTTTAATTTATATCTTTTTTCAGTTGAAATGCAGTTTGCTTACGGGATAATATTTTGCCAGCCCTCCGGATGATGTTTCGCGGTAACTTTTAAGCAGATCCCGTCCCGTGTTGTACATTGTTTTGACAATCAGGTCGAAACTTATTTTGCGCGAATCCGACAAAAAGTTTGCAAGGCTCAGAGCGTTTATCGCCCTCATCGCGGCTACTGCGTTTCTCTCTATGCAAGGTATCTGCACCAGCCCCGCAATGGGATCGCACGTCAGCCCGAGGTGATGTTCCATGGCTACTTCCGCGGCGTAATCTATCTGTCCCAAACCCATCTCGAACAACTCGCCCAGAGCCGCTGCAGCCATGGAGCAAGCAGAGCCTATTTCTGCCTGACAGCCGCATTCCGCTCCGCTTATCGAAGCGTTGGTCTTAATAATGTTGCCTATAAGTCCGCCCGTCGCCAAAGCGCGCACTATCTGCTCGTCGGAAAAACCTCTCGTCTGCTGCATGTAATACAGTACGCTCGGAACAACGCCGCAGCTGCCGCAGGTTGGTGCGGTAACAATCACCCCGCCCGAGGCATTCTGCTCGCTCACGGCGAATGCGTATGAGCAAACCAGTCTGTTTTCCTTTGTCTGCGCGGATTCGTCTATGTGCCTTTGGTTATACAGCTGTTGCGCGCGCCTCTGAGTTCCCAGACAACCGGGCAGCACTCCCGAAGTCGTAAGACCTTCGTGTACGGAATTTTTCATCTGTTCCCAGATTTTTGCAAGGTAAACAAAAATTTCTTCGCCTTCGCACTTTTCGACGTATTGCCACAGTCTCAGGTTGTTATTTCTGCAATATTCCGAAATGTCGTCCAAAGTGGTGAGGGGATACACGTCGTTTTTTATGCCCGTGTTCGCGTCCGGTTCGCCTTGAATTTTAATAGTTCCGCCGCCTATGCTGTAAAATCGCAGCTCGGCAAGTTTTTTTTCTTCGCAAAAAGCGGCGATGTCGAAAGTGTTCGGATGGACGGGGCAGGGCGTTTTTTTATCGAATTGCACCTTGCACTCGGCGGGAGCAAAAGTTTTTTTAAGAACTTGGTCGGTGTTGTGTCCTTTGCCCGTCAGCGCGAGCGAACCATACAAAACGACTTCGTATTTGTCTGCCGAGGGGAAGCGCGATTTCATGATTTTTGCCGCTCTTTCCGGACCTATCGTGTGCGAACTCGAAGGTCCGCGGCCTATTTTATATAATTCTTTTAAAGATTGCATGTTTGCCGCCTTGCGAGTTTTTCCGGATTATTATATTATGGTTTACCGCGCTTGTCAACGGGCAATTTTCAATTAAATTTTTAATAGTTTTTAAAGACAACCAAAATGAAAAAAACGAGCAAATTAACATAAAATTAGTTTAAAAAATCAATATTTTCGTTATTTTCAAAAATTGAAAAAATATAACATAAAATCGTTGACATGGTTGTGAGTTAGTTGTATTCTTGTACTATGGGCAGTGTTTTGAATGTCCATGATAATCGATAAATTTGTAACAAATTTGGGAGGAGCGTATGAATAAAAGTAGGATTAAAAGAATTGTTGCTTTACTCATTGCAACGGTAAGCGCATTTTCTTTTGCAGGTTGTGCGTCCTGGGGTGACGATACGTCAGACACGGGCGGCGGAGCTATAGTAACTCCCGGTCCCGATGATATTGGCGGCAATGACGACACTACAGGTGACAACGAGGGCGGCGAAACAACCGATCCCGACCAGGGCGGCGAAACGACCGATCCCGACCAGGGCGGCGAAACGACCGACCCCGACCAGGGCGGTGAAACGACCGATCCCGACCAGGGCGGCGAAACGACCGATCCCGACCAGGGCGGCGAAACGACCGATCCCGACCAGGGCGGCGAAACAACCGACCCCGACCAGGGCGGTGAAACGACCGACCCCGACCAGGGCGGCGAAACGACCGATCCCGACCAGGGCGGCGAAACGACTGATCCCGACCAGGGCGGCGAAACGACTGATCCCGACCAGGGCGGCGAAACGACTGATCCCGACCAGGGCGGCGAAACGACCGATCCCGACCAGGGCGGCGAAACGACCGATCCCGACCAGGGCGGCGAAACGACTGATCCCGACCAGGGCGGTGAAACGACTGATCCCGACCAGGGCGGTGAAACGACAAATCCCGATCCCGATGAATCTCTCGATCCCGATAAGCCTAATCCTCCCATAACCGGTGATGAGGACGACGAGCCTGTTATACCTGTTCCCGTTGCAGGCGCTGTTGAAATCATAAAAGTTGCAGGCGACCTCGAAGCGGCTTACGTTACTTGGGAAATAGATGAAAACGTCAAGTGGTATAACGTATATTGCAAAGCCGCAGACGCTGCAGACAGTACATATGTAAAGCTGGACGGACCGCTTGTCCGCAAATACAGCACGTATTTCAGAGCCGATGCAGTCGGACTTGCCGCAGGCAGATACACCTTAAAGGTAGTTCCCGTAGACAGCAACGATAACGAGCTTATGGAATATGCCAGCGAAGCTTCTGCAACCGTAATAGCTCACGACCGCAGCGGTTTCGCATTCGTAAACGGTACTTCTTCGGGCGCATATAACGAAGACGGCACGCTCAAAGCCAATGCGGACGTAATTTATGTAACTGAAGAAAACAAAGATACGATAGAGCTCTCTATCGACGGCGCTGACAGCAATCCCACTAAGGGCATTCAGTACATAATCGAAGAGTACAAAAACAACAGCAAGGCAGCGCCTCTCGCAGTTCGCTTTATAGGCAACATTACTGACTTTGCTTATATGAACAAGGGCGACTTCCTCGTAGACGACGTTTCTGCAGGACTTACGATTGAAGGTATAGGCAGCGACGCAACTGCAAACGGCTGGGGTCTTCGCATAAAGAACAGTACCAACGTTGAAGTTCGCAATCTCGGTTTCATGAACTGCGACAGCGGCGAGGGCGACAACGTAGGTCTTCAGCAGGGTAACGACCATATCTGGGTACATAACTGCGATTTGTTCTACGGCGATGCAGGCTCCGATGCCGACCAGGTAAAGGGCGACGGCGCACTCGACACAAAGACTTCCACTTATATAACTCATTCTTACAACCACTTCTGGGATAGCGGTAAGTGCAACCTTCAGGGTATGAAGAGTGAGAAAACAACCAACTATATAACCTATCACCACAACTGGTACGACCATTCAGACTCCCGTCATCCCAGAATTCGTACCTGCACGGTTCACATTTACAACAACTACTTCGACGGCAACGCTAAATACGGCGTCGGCGTAACTATGGGTGCAAGTGCGTTTGTTGAAAACAACTACTTCCGTTCGGAAGCTACGCAGAAGCCCATGATGTCTTCGGGACAGGGTACCGACGCTGCAGGCGAAGGCACGTTCTCCGGCGAAAATGGCGGCATAATCAAGTCGTTCGGCAATGTTTATGCCGGCAGCGGCAAGGTCAGCCTTATCACCTATCAGCAGAACAATACAAGTTTTGACGTGTACGAAGCTTCCAGCCGCGACGAAAAAGTGCCTTCTTCCGTCAAGACGCTTTCGGGAGGCACGACTTACAACAACTTTGATACCGATGCAAGCCTCATGTACGATTACGAAGTGCAGTCGGCAGAAGACGCAAAGAAAACTGTCGAAAAATATGCGGGACGTATAGACGGCGGCGATTTGAAGTATGACTTCAATGATGCGGTCGAAGACGGCAACTACATCGTCATTGACGAACTTAAGCAGATGCTCGTAAACTACAAATCTGACCTCGTTCAGATAGGCGGCGGCAGCGTAATAGAAGGCAGCGGTACGGGCGACGGCGGCTCAAGCGGCGGCGACGGCACGGGCGACGGCGGCTCATCTGAAGGTGGTACAACTGGCGGTGACAGCGGCTCAAGCGGCTGTCAGACCGGCGGCGGCTCTATAGTCGAAGGCTCAACTGTCGTTACATTCGAAAAAGGTGCTAAATACAGCAATACGGTTGTGAATGGAGTTACAATCACGGGTAATGCTTCGGACAGCAAGGGTTCTATGAACGTCGGCGGCACGACGTACAGCGTTTGCCTTAAGATGGAAAGCTCAACGAAAATTTCGTTCACTCCTGCCGAAAATATGACCATGACGCTTTATTTGCAGGGCGACGATAATAAGTCTGCTTCAGGAAGCAAGATAGATATAAATGGTGAATTGTTAGCGGTTCAGGCGAATGGTACTGTAACCATTGAACTTACAGCTAATACGCTTTACACAATACAAAAAGAAAATTCGATGAACCTGTTTGCAATCGTTCTTACGCCCGTGGCATAAAATCCAAATAAATCAGGAAAGTTTATTTCTGCGATAATAAGGGTAATAAAAGTCCCCGCGCATTTTTGCGCGGGGACTTTTATTTCTTTGTCGATTTAATGGTTATCTGACCGCAAACCGAGAAAATATCGATTAAAGCAATAAATATATTTGCGCTTAAAGTTAAATTAAAACCACTCTTGAGTCGGCAAATATTTTTAATGCAAATAAAGCTGCGCGCCCGCAGGCAAATGCCTGCGGGCGCGCTTAATTTTAATACTTTTTATTACTAATATTACGTTTTTAATTTACGCCTCTACATAGGGGTGGTCAACGCGCACTTCGGCGTCAATTCCGTTTTCCTTAAGATATTCCGCCGCGAGCGCTGCCGCCTGGCTATCGGAAATATCAAGTCCGTATGGCAAAATCATATCGAAGTAAACTTTGTTTTTGCCCTCGCAATCGACCATCTGTACGTCGTGTATGGTTGCGTCTGGATGAACGCTCTTTGCCGCCTGCAAAGCAAGCGAATGAACATGGTCGCACATTCCCCCATTGCATACGGGGTCCATGTGTATTACCGTTTCTATGCCGTATTTACTGTAAATTTCGCGTTCTATGTGGTCTATCATGCCGTGAATGGCAATAACGGATATTTCTGCGGGAACTTCAACGTGGAAACTTAAAAGCGCTCTGCCCGGACCGTAATCGTGATATATAAGGTCGTGTACGCCCAGAATATTTTCGTGTTCCATGGCAAGACTGTCTATCTGTTCTGCAAGCTCCTTGCTTATTGGCTTGCCGAGGAGGGGAGCCTGCGTGTCTTTCAGCGCGCTTATGCCGCCCTTCAATATGAACAGCGCAACTATTATGCCCGCCGTGCCGTCCACGGGAAAGTCGGTGTAAATGCCGCACACGAGCGCAATCAGAACGACGGTGGTTGCGATAACGTCGGAAATGCTGTCCGTCGCCGTGGCTGCAACCGAAGGCGAATTTATGGTTTTGGCAATCTTCCTGTTAAAGAAGAACATCCACAGTTTGAACGCAATCGAGGCGCACAGCACGCCGAGGGCAAGATAGGAAAAAGTTGCTTTTTGCGGCGTTATTATTTTCTCTACGGAAGTCTGAACAAGTTCTATACCCATAAAAATAATAATAACCGAAACAATAAGCCCCGCAACGTATTCAATTCTGCCGTGTCCGAAGGGGTGTTCCTTGTCAGGTTTTCTTCCCGCAAGGCGGAAACCGATAAACGTTATCACGGAAGAACCCGCGTCCGACAGGTTGTTCAAGGCGTCGGCTATAATCGAAACCGAACCTGATAAAAGTCCCGCCGTCAGCTTGCCCGCGACGAGCAGAATATTTAAAATTATTCCCGTAAAGCCGGAAAGTTTTCCGTAAGCGGAGCGCACGTTCGGGTCGGAAACGTCGCCTTTCGGAATGAAAAGTTTAAATAAAAGTTTTGTCATTCATATTCCTCTTATCAATAAAGTATTCCGTATATTCTATCATTTGTCAGCCGCCTTGTAAAGCGTATTGCAATATAAAATAATACAAAAACTTTTATTCTTCGTATCTGCTAATTTCGGTTAACGTCTTGAACGCGCAAATTTTCCGTGGTATAATATTTATGAACATGATAAAGAGGTAATTTAAAATGCTTTTAAGCGTAAGAGTTAATAATTTTCTCGTTTTTGAAGGCAAGGCTCAGCTCAGCCTCTTAGCCGACGCGGGGATAAAAAAATTCTATTCCAACGTTCATGCCTGCGGCGATTTCGAGGTTTTGAAATCTGCTTGCGTCTACGGCGGCAACAACGTCGGAAAAACCTGCATGCTCCGCGCCCTCGCAACCATTAAAAAAGTGCTCAGCGACTGCGATTTTTCTATGCCCGTCAATATCTTTACTCAAAGCGACGTCTGTTCTCTCGGCGTGTCTTTCACGGCGGGGGATAAGGCTTATTCATACGATTTCAGTTACGACGTCAGCTGCAATGGCGGGCATTCCAAGGGCTTTGTCTATGAACGTTTTGCGCAGATAATAAAGGATGGCGACGCCTTTTCCGAACGCGAAATTTTTGTGCGCGATACAGTGAACGAGCAGTATCGTTTTGACGGCGACGAACGCCTCGGCGAGCTTCTCGGCATGGTTTCGTCGAGCAATATTGCCGTGTTTACGATAAACGAAAGCAAATATCCCGCCGCGGCGGAGTGCAAAAAACTGCTCACGGATTTTGCCCGTTCGGTCGAAGTGGTGGACATGAACAATATCCCCATCGACAAGACGATAAGCGTTTTAAAGGATAATAAGGACATCCGCGAGCGCACGGTAGAGCTGATAAAACTTGCCGACCTCGACATAGACGACTATCTTTATGCCGACATTCCCGCCTCTGATGAGAGCATATCCCCGCAGGAATGCGTGCTTAAAATGGGCAATTCGCCTGAGGATATGTACCGTCTGACTTCCGTTCACAAGGGCAAGGCGGTTAAAAGTCTCGTGTTCGATTCCACGGGTACAAAAAAGATGGTCGCCATAGCAAGCTATATAATAGAAGCTCTCACCGAAGGCAAAATTTTAGTCGTTGACGAAATAGACAGCAGTCTGCACTTCAAACTTACGAGGGCAATCGTATCGCTGTTCAATAACGAGCTTAACGTCAACGCGCAGCTCATTTTTACGGTTCACGACGTTACACTGCTCGACAGCCGCAGGCTGTTCAGAAAAGACCAGATCTGGTTTGCGTCCAAGGACGAAGACGGCGTAAAGCTGTGTTCGCTTTCGGATATTATCGGGCAAAAAAATAATTCTCGCAACGAAAACGACGTTATGGAAAGCTATAAGGAAGGCACGCTCGGCGCTCTGCCCGAACCCGATCTTATAGCCGTCCTTCTCGGGAGGGATGAAGATGAAGCAGAGGACGATTAAAAAAATAACGATAATCTGCGAGGGGTACGAAGAATTCGATTACCTTCTTCGCCTGTTGCATTGCGGAGTGTGGGACGGCATTTATACGATAAGAATTAAAAACGCCAAGTCGATAAACAATATTCCGCCCGTCTACCAGAACGAGTTTCAGAACGACAACGCCGACCTCATCGTAATTTTTTGCGACACGGAAATGTTCCCCTACGACCAGTTCAAATCTGTATGCGAAAAAATCGACCGCTTTCACGATAAAAACGTGTCGAAGCAGCTCGTGTACTTTGCCAATCCCTGCACAATGCAGGTGCAGCTTTCCCACTTCGGCAAAGTCAGTCTTGCCACCAACAGCAAGCACGAAAACGCATATGTCATACGCCAGCTTACGGGCATTGAAAATTATCGCGCGCGCGACGACCAGCGCAGGGGCATAAACAGGCTGATTAATGCAGAAAATTACTACACCATGAAGCGCAACATAGAACATCTCAGCCGCAATTACAGAAAAAAACCTTCAACAAACTTTATCGCGCTGTTGAATTATCTCGAAAATCCCGACCCTTCGTGGGTGGACAGAATAGCGCGCAAGCTTTAACATTATCGCCGCCGCGATTGCGATCGCGGCGGCTTTTTTGCGTAAGCGGAAAAAATACGTAGTTTTTGCGGCGGCTGCCATAATAAAACGCTAAACTTCCGCGCGCGGTTGCGGCGTTTTTTTCTGAACTTTTGCGGCGCGCGGGCAATTTTCGCCCGCGCGCCTTTGCGTGCAGTCCCTTTACGCTCGCGCGCATTCGCTTCCGTCCTTTGCGGCTGCGATTGTTTGCGGCAAAATATTTTTTATTGCATAATAATGCCCGCGGACAAATAGAGTATATAAAAAACCTGCGGGGTAATTATGCTTAAGTACAGATACATGACGGCTTCCGCCGCGCTGAAAAGCCTGGATACGGACGAGCACGGTCTTACGGGGGAGGAGGCGGCTCGCCGCCTGCGCGAACAAGGCGCGAATATCATTGAAAAAGGCAAAAAGATAAACGTTTTCAAACTGTTTTTGTGTCAGTTCGGCGACGTAATGACGCTTCTTCTCGTCGCTGCCGCGGCGATTTCGGGCATAATCGCGCTCGTTTCGCGCGATTTCAGTGACCTTACGGATACGATAATAATAGTCTGCATAATAATTCTCAATGCCGCGATAGGCACGGTGCAGCAGTATCGCGCGGATAAGGCGATAGAAAATTTAAAAAAATTGTCCGCTCCGTCGGCTATCGTGCTGCGCGACGGAAAGGAAGTTAAAATTCCCGCCGCAGAACTTGTCGCGGGCGATATGGTGCGCCTCGAAGAGGGCGACCTCGTTCCCGCCGATTGCCGCATAATTTCCTGCAATCAGCTCAAGGCGGACGAGGCGGCGCTTACGGGCGAATCTGTCGCGGCGGAAAAGCGCGAATGCGTAATAAAGGATAAAAAAACACCACTCGGCTCGACGCAGAACATGCTCTTTTCTTCAACCTACGTCGTCAGCGGCAATGCCGTCGCTTTAGTTACGGGTACGGGCAGAAACACGCAGATAGGCGCAATAGCCGACATGCTCGAGGGCGAGGATAAGGGCAAAACTCCTCTCGAACGCACTTTGAATAAGCTCGGCAAGGTCATTTCGCTGTTCGTCATCGGCGTTGCCGCGGTGATATTTTTATTTTCCGCATTTGCGCGCGGCGAAATTCTGCGCAGCTTCATGACGTCTGTCGCCATAGCCGTAGCCGCCATCCCCGAAGGTCTTCCTGCGGTGGTAACCATAATAATGGCAATGGGCGTTCAGCGCATGAGCAGGCAAAACGTCGTTATACGCAAGATGAAAGCCGTCGAAACGCTGGGCGGATGCACATGTATCTGCACGGACAAGACGGGTACTCTCACGCGCAATAAAATGCAGGTGCGCTCCGTCTGGCTGCCCTGCGGAGGCGAAGGTTCGCCCATGTTCCTAAGATGCATGGCGGAGTGCAACAACGCGAAGGGCAACGTCGGCGATCCAACGGAAGTTGCCATCAAAAATTATGCCGAAAGCATGCCGCCCTACGGCGAAAAATACGAGAGAATAAGCGAAATCGCCTTTTCTTCCGAACGCAAGATGATGAGCGTAATAGTTGAAGGCAGGGAAGGGATAATAATACTGAGCAAGGGCGCGCCCGATGTGCTGATAAAAAAATGTACAAAAATTGCCGACGAACGGGGCGAAAGGGATATAACCCAAAGCGATATAGCGCTTATAAGCGAGCGCAACGCATATTTTTCGGATAAAGCAATGAGGGTGCTGGGCTTTGCCTGCGGCAGGGGCGACAGGGAAGAAAATCTTACGTTTTTAGGTCTGTGCGGCATGGCGGACGGACTTAAAAGCGGCGTTAAACAGGCGGTAGAAGAGTGCGCGACGGCTGGAATTTCTACTGTAATGATAACGGGCGACCACGCGCGCACGGCGCTCGCAGTGGCAAAACAGGCGGGAATATGTTCCGACCCGTCCCTCGTTTTTTCGGGCGAACAGCTCGACGCAATGTCGGCGCGCGATCGTACGGAGGCGATAAGAAAGGGCAGAGTTTTTGCCCGCGTTACCCCCGCGCATAAAAACCTTATAGTAAAAGTAAAAAAGAACGCCGGCGAAGTCGTCGCAATGACGGGCGACGGAGTAAACGACGCTCCGTCCATCAAATCGGCTGATATTGGCGTCGCCATGGGGCTAAGCGGCACGGACGTTACAAAGAGCGTCGCGGATATGGTAATCGCCGACGATTGTTTTACAACGATAGTTTCCGCCGTGCGCGAGGGCAGAAGAATTTCAGCCAATATCCGCAAGACGATAAATTTCTATCTCTCGACAAACCTCGCCGAAGTGCTTGCAATTCTCATTGCAACCTTCATATTCGTCGGCAAAGACTTTCTGCTGTCCACCCAGCTTTTATGGATCAACCTGATAACCGATACATTCCCTGTAATCGCTCTCGGTGTGGAAAAGGGCGATCCCGACGCGATGAAGCGCCCTCCCGAGCGCGCCGAAAAAGCCGTGCTGAATGCGCGCGGAATGCTGTCTGTTTTGTGTTCGGGGGCATATATATGCGGGGTAACCGTGGGGGTATACACTTTTGCGCTTAATTCTTACGGCGTTCAGACAGCTACCACCATGGCATTTCTTTGTATATCGTTTTGCGAACTTTTCCACGCTTTCAACGTGCGCATGGAGCGCAGGTCGGCATTCGGCAGAGGCGCGCTTTCCAACAAAGTTTTAATTGCCACGGTCGCGGCAGGCATTGTCGCAAACGTCGCGCTTTGCCTTTCGCCGTTTTCTTCGGCGTTCGGCATAGCTTGCCTTTCGTCTGCGCAGTGGATAACCGTTTTCGCTCTTTCACTTTCGGTAATTCTGTTCGGCGAAGTTTACAAAACAGTTGCGCGTTTTGCGGGAGCGAAAAGGCGCAGACAGCGTGCAAAAAAGCCATTAAAAGCATTTCAGGTTTAAATTGACGCATTTCAGGCCGTAGATATTGACAAACGCGCGTCGCGGCTTTAATTTTTAGTTGTGCGCGTGCGTAATTGCGCCCCTTTTACGCGGCGTGCAAAAATGTGTCAATTCATGCGCGGGCGCATATAGTGCATGACTGCAAAAGAGGAATTATGAAACTGTTTTCGGGAAAAATTATTGTTGCGTCGCTCGCCGTTGCGGCGGCGCTCTGCGTAACTGCCGTAGGCTTTTCGGCGTGGCTCGCGGGCGGGTCGGAAACGCCCGAGCTTACGGGCAATGTAACTGTCGACGGCGTTGTCGATAAATCATTCGTCGTTGCTGCGGGAGAGGGCGAAGAAAATCAATGCCTTTGCTACGGCGCGCCCGCCGAGGCGGCTGTATCTTACTGCTGGCTGTATTCCGACGGTGCTTCGCAGGAAAATCTGACGCTCGTTTATAATTTTACTTTCAGCAATTATTCGCAAGGCACGTCTTTCAGACTGAATATTTCGGCTTCGGACGGCAAAAGCGCAAGCGTTTATTCTTCGGATTTTGTTCGTTATTCGGATATGTACGAAGGACTTACCCTTTACGACGGGCAGGAGGCAAGCTACCTTTCCGCCGTGCAGAAAGGATTTATCGCAGACGTTTCGTCGGCGAGCATAAGCGCGGAAATTCCTTCGGGGTCGCCCCTTGCGTACTCAGACGGCGCGTTCACTTTTTCGGATGGCGGCAGCCAGCCGTTTACCGTTAAGGTCAGCATAACTTTTGCCTGGGGAGAAGCTTTCGGCGGTCTGAATCCCTATAACTCATATAAAAATCTTACCGAGGGCAAGGACAGAATTGAAGCCGTTGATACGCTTTCGTATCTTGCCGCGTGCCTCGAGGGCGTAAGTTACAAAATTACTTTCGCAAAGATATAATATGGGCGCGCAGACAATAGCCGCGATAGTCTGCGGCGCGTTCGGATGCGCCGTTGCGCTCGCTCTCACTTTTTTCTGTATAAAGGCTGTAAGGGCGGAAGAGGGCAGAATATCCCTCGGCGAACGCGACGAGCGCTTGCTTCGCGACTTTGCCGCCAGAACACGATTTTCGGGAAGATACCGATTTTTAAAAATTTTAAAGATAATATTTTATTCGCTTGGCGGGGCGTTGTTCGTCTGCATTCTGACGTTAAGCGCGCTGTCCGCCGTAACAACGCGCAGCCTCGGCAAAATCAGAATGCCTTTGTGCGTTCTTGCCGTCGGTTCGCAGTCCATGAACGGCATAAGCGATGACAATCCCTATGCCGATAATTTCGACGGCGCGGTCGGCGGGTTCGACAAATATGCCCTTATATTTCTTCAAAGCGTACCAACTTCTTCCCTTAAGCTATACGACGTCGTCGCATACGCCTCGGAAAGCGGAATAATAATAGTTCACCGCATAGTCCGCATAATCGACGACGGGAACGGCAAGTTAAGTTTTGTCATGTGCGGCGACGCAAATTCAAAGGCGGACGGCGCGGCAGTCGGAGCGGATAAAATTATCGGTCGCTATACGGGCTTTAAAATAGACGGCTTGGGTGCGGCGGTCATGTTCATGAATTCTCTCGCCGGGATAATAACCGCGGCGTTCGCGATTTATGCTCTGGGTCTGGCTGAATGGGCGTACGCCCGCATTGCCCGCGCTGAAAAGCAAAGGACGGAAATTCTGCTTCCGCGCGAAGAAAATAAGTAAATATTAGCGGCGGGACAGAATAAAAATATTTTTTTAAATTTTATAAAGGTTTATTTAATGTTTTGACAAACGCCATAAAGTGTGATATATTGATTTAGCGTTGTAAAAACGCGCGTCGGCAAACGGCGCACAATCGGGCAGGCCTGCGGATGTACCCAAGTGGCTCAAGGGGCTCCCCTGCTAAGTGAAGGGGTGTCGTTTTTAGGGAGTGGCACAATTCGTTATTTTTAGGAACACATAGGAATGATTTGCAATGCTTTTTACCAACTCCCCTAAAAGACAATAAAAGTGCCAAAATGTAGCCTTTTATTCCTATTTATTACTTTTAAACAGACAATTTATAGACAATCATAAAACTTGACATGCGGTGATACCCAAGTGGCTCAAGGGGCGCCCCTGCTAAGGGCGTAGTGCGGGAAACTGCAGCGAGGGTTCAAATCCCTCTCGCCGCGCCATCACAACCTAACCTGGTATGGTTAGGTTGTGTTTTTACTCCGTATTAGCTTAATCGGATAAAGCAACCTTCCAACTAAAGGTTAGATGTGGGTTCGACTCCCACATACGCATTTTAATTGCTGTAGCAATTTTATAATAAAAGACGCCGCCCCTTCCAACGAAGGGGCGGCGTTGTTATGTTGATTTGAGTTTATTAAGAATAGTAACCACGAGGTCCTTATCCGCGCCAGTTATTCCTGATACTATGTCTGCCGCGCTTTCAATATCATTATTTGTATTGTCGGCGCTTGGTTCCGTTTCAGGTGTGGCAGTATCGGCTTCCGGCGAATTTACATCCGAATTTACACCGTTGATGTAGTTTTTAATCGCAGTCCCTGCAGGTTGTCCCGCTATCAGGTCGACGGCAAATCCGATTGCCGCGGTCGCGTCTGAATCGCTGAAATTTTCGCTGTCTCTGTCGCTATCTGCTGAAGTATCCTTTTTAACGAGTTTTACGACAGCAGCCTCAATGTTCTTGCCAAAGAGATTATAAAAAACTATGGCAAGCGCGCCGCAATAAGCGCCCATACGGACAATTTCATTTTCATGCACTCCGCCCCAAAGATAATTTTTGAGATAGCAAAGGGCGATGCCTATTCCGATAGGAATAAGCAGAATAAGACGCTCTACCAAATTTCGCACAGTTGAACTGCCGATCTTCCGTGTCAAAAGTTTGATGGGGATTTTGACTATCGAAGTGATAAACATTGTTGCGATACCGATAACTATAGCCCAGAGACCATAAGTATCGAATATGTACTGTGCATCCATCGTAGTTCGACCTCCTTACATTTCATAAAGTGCTTTTATGGTGTCAATCGCCTTGTCGAATTCTGCTCCGACTACCTGTTCGATTGCCGCCTTTTCGCGCGCAGCAAGGTCGCTTGATTTCTTCGCGTATTCTTCCTGAATAGATTTCTTTCTGATTTCATATTCAGAATTGAGCGCGGAGAGTTTATCGTTCATTTCAGTCGTGAGAGCTGCCTGCTGAGGGGCGACCACAGTTTTTTCGTTGTCTGCGATCGCGGCATCTACAGCACTCTGACGCTTAAGCTCGAGAGTAGTAACCTGTGCCTGTAACGTGCTTTTGAGTTCATTGGTCATAATAAATCCTCCTTAATGTGTATCCACATATTCTGTAGCTGTCGCCGTGGTGTCAGGCTCTTCTGTCTGGGCGCTTGCAAGTTCTTCCGGGCAGACGAAGGGAGAGAAGCGGTGTGCTTTTTCTTCATTGTCGTCGTCTTCGGTGAATTCTGCAAGCGCGGACCACTTTTTATCGAAGTTCTGACGTTTTGCAAGAATGAGCTTTTCCGCGAGCGGCTTGACGTCTTCGTCAGTGAAGATGCCGGATTCCGCATAGGGCTGTAAAGCCTGGCGAATTTCCTCTTCGGCGTTTTCCGTGAGCTGTTCAAGCTCGAGCTGGTCCGCTTCAAATGCGCTGGTCAGCTTGTCCACGTTTAAATGTTTCATCGGTTTTACCTCCTGTTTTATTTTCTAAAAGGGCAATATGACTATGCCGGTATAGAATTCTATGTAATACGCTATAATCCTGACTATTATATATGCGGCGAGAATTCCTAACCCCGCCCATATAAGTGCCTGGGATATTTTGGTGAACTGTCCGACGAGACCTACGACAGCGTTCACGCCTTTAAGCACGTAGAGGATGAGGGCAATCACCAACCACGGAATAGCGGCAACGATAATCGTGAGTATCATAAAAAGTTTGCTGTAGCTTTTGCTGGCTGTATCATCTGCACGCTTTTTCGGATTTCCAGTTATGTTGCCGAAGTCAAATTCGAGGATGGGGCGGTATCTTTCGTAGAACGCCTCGTTGTCTTCGTTGTTTGCTTTTCGCTCCTTTGAGCGGGCGTGAGCTGTATCTGCTTTCATCTCATGCGCGATTGCTTGTCCGGCGATCTCTGCATATTCATCCGCATTATCAGCCGCTGCCTTTGCTGAGGCAGCGGCTTTGACTATATCAACGGTTGCTTCACGCACGTCTTTGCGCCCGGTTCTGACATCTTGCGCGAGTGCTTCGTTAGTCAGCGAGGTGATCGTCTGAACGGATAATTCTTCCGAAGGCTTTTCCGCCGTTTCGGAACTGCTGGCAGGCACAAGTTTTTCCGCCTCCGTCTGCCGTTTTTCAAATTCGCTCTTTATAATGTCATCAGCTGTCGCCATAATTTGCCTCCTCATTCTGCGGTTCTTCTGCAGGTACTTCTGCGTAGCTGTACTTGCAGGGGTAGTCGTCCACGGCTTCTTCGTAAATTCTGCCGGTTTCCGTCTGTACAATCAGACATCCGGTGTCGCTGTAATGTCGCACACGGGTATAATCTTTTTTATCATTTTTTATATACGGGTATTCTTCGATTAAAGCCATTTTTTTCTCCTTTATATAGCAAAGCAGGGGGAAACGCCGTAAGCGGAGTAAGCGGAGGTCCAACTGTAACTGCCACTGTTTTTGACATGGCAGAAATTGTTGTTGTCGCTCGAACGAGGCGACCGCAACCACCAATAAGTAGCAGACGTGCTGTTGACGTATTTTTTCTGTCTTTCCACACATGTGCTACCATCGGAAGTAGTTATTGCATCGTAATACTCCCATTGTAAATATCGCACGCATCCAGCCATATAACCTTCTCCAGAGTTATAGCGCGAAGCAAAGATTTCTGTTTCTGCCGGCAAGAACAGTTTATTTTCCGAAGAACGTGGCGAAGGGGATGTATAACTGTATTCACTCAAGGTAATTTCCGATATTGCCTGCTTTAAATCATCAGGTAACATATTCCATACAGTTACGTCCATAACCGTATTTTTCATGTATGACATTGCCCAGCCACCGGCTGTGTAATATGTTGACCCACCGTCATTTACCTTCGAAGGGTTCATAGCATAATACTTAGACAATAATTCAACGAATTCAAAAACTCCGTGCGTTGAGCCGCTTCCGTCTGCCTTTGTGTATCGGCCGTCGGTCATGTCGGCTATCCTTATATGATAGGTGTAGCCGTCGGTGAGGGTGACTTCTTTTGTATCGCCCACATTCCAGAATTTTTTTGCTATACCTGAAGTAAAGGCTTCCTTTATCATCAGCCAGCTGTTTTCACCGAACGTCGGGTTGATGGGGATATTCACGCCGTCGTAGCAAATGGCTATAATGAATATATTGCCGATATCCGATGTTATCGTGATTGTGTCTCCTGACGCAAAATCAGTACCGTTTATGCGTGCAATGTAGACCTGGCTATAACCATCATTGGGGATAATATTGACCGTGAGTACGGTGGTGTAATACGCGCCATCGCCGACGATGTAGCTTTTGCCATCGTTATCCGTGATAGACACTGTGCAATTGATTGCGGATATTGATGAAATACCGATACCGAGCTTTTCTGTTCCGGCAATGCAATAATATTCAGATTGGCTATTGTCGGCTTCCGTAACTTCCATAGTACATTCAGGATCGCTGTACCATGTTAGTTTATAACCTTCGCTGTTAAGTTCGGGAAGTGCCTGTCCATCGCTGAATGTTCCAGCATCGGCGAATCCGATAATGTTGTCCGTTTCCTCCGTCCAGTTGGTCTGTGTTCTATAAGCGTTGATTGCGTAAAAGGGGACGAATATCCTGTAATAAGAGGCGTTTGCCCAGCAGGTAGTTGCAGACAAGGTTGGTGGCGTAGCCCCGTAAAAATAAAAGTCGCAATAATATGCGTACTTAAAGGCCTCCGCCGCGATTGTGGCTACACACGACGGCAATCTTATCTTCATGTATTTGATACGATATGTAATAACTGAGCTGTTTGATCCTAAACTATAATTATTAATTATTCTAAAAGTCGAGTTTCGGAAATCGAGTTCAATTATGTTGCTTGCCGCATTTGCCCTGTTACTTGCAAAATTCGTAAATGCGTAACTGCCAAGCGAGATTATTTTGCTGTCAGGTGAAATATTGACATCAGCGACATTGCGAAGGTTGTAGAACGCGTGGTCGCCTATGCTTCCGTTTATTTTTGCTGTTATAGAGGTTGCTGCCAAACCGTAGAACGCGTATGCCCCTATGTTGCCACAATTAATGTTGATGTCGGTGAGTGCAGTACAACTGTTGAATGCATAACCTCCAATACTGTCCGCGGTTATCTCGACAGAGGTAAGCGATTTGCACGTGGAAAATGAGGCGTCGCCTATCGTTGAAAAATTTCCGGATAAGACAGTTAAAGATGTGTTCATGAAGGCGTAGTCGCCGATAGCGGTTTTAGCATTTTGGCAGTCAAAAACAAATGTTGAATCGCCGTTTGTACCGAGGTTGCGAAAGGCGTAGTCACCTATTTTAGTTATGGTTGAAGGGATGATAAACTGACTGACGGAGGTGCATCCATCAAAGGCATAATCGCCTATGGTTTCGGCGCCTGTGAGGTCTACGGTTGTGAGGGATGTAAATTTATAACATCTATAAGGGGCGACGGTGGTTTTGCCGGCGGGCATTGTGAACGTCGTGAGCGTGCCGTCCACCAAGCCGTCGATGTTGTAATCGTCAGACGTTCCGCCCCCGGCGGTGCCGACAATAGTAAGAGGGTTTTTAATTCTTGCCATATTATCCACCTATATCGATGCGAAGGTTTATTTCCGACGTCGGCTGCGCTATGCTGTAAATGGTTATATCCTGACCGCTTACGCCCGCAATTGCAAATCCGTACGTTGCGAACGAAATCGCATCAGAATTCACAAGTTCAACCTGCGTGTCGTCCCCAATGGGGGTGGTCGCCGTAACCGTAGCAGAATACTTGTAAGGGGCTTTATTTTCAACTTCCGTCCATGACGAAATCGTAAAATATTCGCTCTTAGCTTTCAGTGCAACATTGCCAGCCCAGTCGTCTATTTTTTTGAAATTATCGTTGTCGGCAGACATTTGAGCGGGTACATCCGTAGCGTCCTGTGGCAAATCGACTGTAAGCTCTAAATTTGCAGATATCGCCATAAATTATTCTCCGTTTGATTATTCGCTTTCAGATGCGTTTTTGAGACTTATCGACATATCGCCGGCGCGGATGATGGCGATTGTACTTACAAGGTTATTGCCGGGATGAATGGGTGTTTCCAGCGCTTCGAACGCGAGCAGGTCATTCCCTGTCTTGGAACCGAACAAGCACACATGCGTGCATTCGCCCCAATCCTGAACTATCTTTTCTGTGTTATCGTAGGTTTCAGGAAATGTAATCTGTATGCTGTTCTTTACCGTGCCGCCGTCAGCTTCGTCCGTTACTTCGCCGAATACGGTGCTGCCGCCGCTGGAACTGTAGGTCTTTGTGTTAATGGCTACGCGCTCGTACGAGCTGTTTGAGGGTTCTGTGTAGCCCGTTCCGGCAATGGTGGGGGCAGTCTTTGAAAATCCGACATAGAGGGGGTTGCCGCTGTATGTCGCGGCGCCCGTAAACCATCCGAGTATGCGCTTTGCGCCTAAATTTGTAATCATGCTGTTCTCCTTTAATTGATTTGCTTAAAGCGAAGGTCCGATATGGGTTGACCTTCAAGTTCAGATATGGTGATGTCGGCGAAGTCGGATATGTAAAGTCGCTTGTAAAGCGTAACCTTAACGCCCATCTTTACCGGGACATCTAATTTTACATTATCTCGTTCGGTGCAGTTTGCTTGCTCCACCGTCATAGCTATATTTGTGTCGGTAGAGATATCGACATCACTGATTAATTCCGAGGTGAAAGCCTCTTCAGGGGATATCCCGAGACAGAGCTCGTCGCCTGCGCTTAACTCTATCTGACTTAATGTCGGCGATATTTCGGTTAAAAGAATATCGGTAGCAACTTGTGCGAGCGTCTGCATTGCTGCGCTCTGTCCTAAATTTAAGCACACGGTCGAAATGGTGCCGAAAGTTATATCGCGTATGCGAAAGAACGCTATGTCTGTCAGACTGTCTGCGCTCAGACAGTTTACGGCTGCCGTCAGTCGCATATTATGCTTAAATGGCTGAGAAAGGCTGTCTGTCGCTGCCGAAGCATTAAAGGATGCATAGTTGAGATGGGATATTCTTTCGACAACTAATGACGGCGCCTGAGCCGCAGCGATGCTGTCGTTAAGTATTAACTCGTGAGCGGCTTTAATTGCCAGGGCAACGCTGTCTACGGCTTTATTTGCGCTTATCCCCAGCGGCAGGGCTATCGTTAATGGCGCAGTCGGAAGGCTGCTGATATCAAAACTTTTACATTTGCTGTAAATGTAAAAATCAAGAGCCTCCGGCAGTGCGTCTATTGGCTTGCCGCGTTGAACAAGATAAACAAGCACGCGCTTTTTCCATTCGAGATAATTCATTGAATTTCCGCCTCCGAGATATAACAGTAAAGGTATATCCCATCGCAGAAGAACGACATGAGAGTGACTGATTTTACCGGTAATTTCGAAAAATGCGTCGTTTCGTAACCGCGTTCCATATACTTAAGCGGATATGGACTGTTATTCGTTGCCTGCAGAACACTGCACTCGATTGCACTCGTCCTGATATTTACGCCGCAATAAAATCCGTGCTTGACATTGGCAGGGACTATGATTTTAAAACTGCATATGCCGTCCGCTTTGAATGTTTTATCGGTATTCGAAACGAGTTCGTATTCTATTTCAGTGGTCTCGTCGTCATCTTCAGGACTGCACTCGCCTACGAACAAAGACCATTTATATTCTGACGGGTCGGAAGATGCGCTTTTCCCGATGTAAAATCCTACCCAGGTGCGATCGGGGGACCAGATTTCCGACATCTCTGTGCCGTCGGCGTCTTTCGCGAACCTAATAAAACAGCTGTCGCCGTCAAACTTTCCCGCAGCCGCGTCCGCGGCCACAGCAATAGCTTCTGCAAGGATATCGGGCGACGCCATTGCGACTTTCTTGTAATCGACGGATGTGGCGGTTACGGGAACCACGATGGGCGCCCAGACTGTTTTTGTCGTCTCGCCATCAACCTCTTTACGCGCTTCAAAGACGAGCAATGTGTTTCCTGCATAAGTCATGGACGACGGAAGCGAGAAGGAGTGAGTGTCTGTTATTGCGCCAAGATTATGTGTAGCATATTCGCCTTTTGCGTTTTTCATGTACACGGAACCGGTTTGTCCATGGTATTCCGTGGGAAAATGCACTTCGAATACAGTGGCGTTGTGTTCGTTTTCGATGACTGAATATCCGCCCGCCTGCATCGCTACGCTACTGTCGAGACCGTCAATGGTCTGTCGGCTACGCTTATTGTTGAGCAATGTTATTATGATGTTTGCCATTGTCAGTAAGATAATTTATATATTTTTTTGATTACAACATTTCGTTGATAATCAAGAATAGTATCACCATTTCGTTCTTGCGTTGATCTTATGCAGGTTATTGTTGTGCCATCAACTTTGTATACTTCACCTGTGCTCATAAAGCCAATCCCGGAGTAGTTCGATAAATGCAATAGACTTGCTTTAAACCCGATCCCTGTGCTGAATCCTATCAAAGGACCGACAATAGCCTTTACAATAAATGGCTGAACGCCGCTACTTGCAATGTAAAATGGATCATAGACAATTTCAACTTCATCACCTTCAGCGAGTTCCTCTGAGAGCGTGGCTGAAGATATCGTTTGTCCGCTTGTAACGTTCACATCGAATGTTTGAAATGTCCAATCAGATAAAATTTCTTTGCGTTTACAGACTTGCCAGCCTGCTATGTTCAGAGATTCTCCTTCGGAATCTGCATTAAGCCCTGCTATGCGCTTGGTGTCGTCTGCAAGTCCTGTATATTGCGAGCGCAGAACGTTTCCAATGGTGAGAACACCAAGTTCTTCCCAGTTTTTTGTTGAGATGATTGCGCCTGTAGTATCGATTTCCAGCCGGTAAAGCGGCATCTGATATTTGCCGATGGGGTTTGCGATAAGGTTATCCTGATAGGGCGGCGTCCATGTCGCGCCGCTTCCGTTGTCATGCAAAAGGATAGAACCGTTCGCTGCTCCCGTGACTGATAAATCCCATTCGAGATAAATAAATACATATTTTGAACCGACGCTGGGAGTGGAGGCATTGAGAATTACATTCCGTTCGTTCTGAAGGTCGTATCCATACGCTGTAGCCATGCCCCTGCCGACAGTTATGTTTTGTGCGTTTGTGGCGGTTAGAGGCCACATGAAGGAAGCGTTAGGCGTCCGTGCAAGTCCGTCTTTATTGCCTGAATCATAGAATGAATTATCAAGAATTCCGCAGTCGATACCGCGTAATTGCCTGAGTGCCTCTGCCTGAAAGCGGGGGTTAATCAGATTAATGTTCTGTTCGGCGTCGCCGGCTGCCGCCAAGTTTAATCTTGTCATCTTCTTTCTCCTTAAGCGCGAACAAGTTTTTGCTGCTGCATTTGAATTAAATCGGTGTAATTAATTCGTATCTTTCCAAAAATGAGCGTTACCTGACTGTTTTCGCTGTCTTCTTTCCTGCCGGTATAAATGCTTCGCATAATTTTATCTTCAAAATCATCGATTATGGCGTCCTCAGCGGTCATGTTTTGTAATTCAGGAACGATAATGACGGCATCACCTATGTTCAGATCTGTCGGATACATAGCACTGTTACGGTCGATGACGATAGAGATGTAATGGTTGAAGTCACTATAGAGCAAATTTTCTTCCGCTACAGTCTGAGCGGTTGCGCCGTCTTCGTTTTCGCTATCGAATGTAGCGACTACCAACTTGTACGGCACAACTCTCGTGTCGCTGTTCGGGTCAGTTGTCACGGTATTGTCTGACTGAAGATAATATGTGCCGATAACTTCTAACGTCTCCTGGTCTATTACAGTGCATACAGTAGCGTTTGCGGAACTGTCCTCGGCGTGTGTGATCTGCATGCCGTGTATGTTGTTTTTTATAATTTTTCCGCCTGTCTGATTGCAGGATATATAAATTTCAACATACGCACGAGCTGTTTCAAAAACGATGCGGCATTGCACGATGACGTTATGTTTATTGAATAACTCCATCAGCCAGTCATGAATGTTTATAGTATTATCCGCATAAGACCATATTGCGGGAACATTGAATTTTCCGTCGGTACTTCCGCCGCCTGAGGTGCGTATCCTTATAGGCATTCTTCTGTATTTATCCGTCCCGACAGCTGCAAGGTATGTAGCAAGTATCTGCGCGGTATCTTCCACGCCGTCGTAGAGATATTTAGCCGTCTGATCTTCATCGTTCATAATAACGCGCATGGGATTGAGCATATTATCGTTAAATATTTCGAGCATGCCCTTATACAGAATTTGCAAATTGGTATTATCGACCGAAGATATTATGCCGCAGTCATATGCGCCCGCATCGTCGATTAATACTATAATCTGACCTGCCACAGCAGAAGTGGGGGCGGCAATGTACACGGTTGAATTGTTGCTCATCAGATAATCGTTGTCGATGGAAACTTTGGCGACTGCACCGCCCGCTGCGTAAACAAGTGTATCGTAGTTACAAAATGTCTTTGGATCGCCTTCTGATGGGTAATACGTCCAAGTGTACGGTTCTGCAAGTTCGATCAATTTGTATGTGCGGTACTGCATTTTAAATAATCCTTACCTGCTCGGTATAGCTGACTTTTATGTCTACATTCTGTACGGTGCCGAGGTTGAACACGATCTGGTTATTCCCCGGAAGCAACTCCACAAAATTAATATATTGCGGGTTTGCTTCTTGAAAATTCGTTACATTATCGCTGTATGTATCGTAGTGAACGGTTGCTTCCTGCCCGCTTTGAGTGCTGTCGATAATGATTGTTCTTCCGGGAAGAAGTCCTATGCCGTCAAGCCATTTAGCGTATTGTCGATGATTGCCCGAAGACAATACCCATTCGAGGGTATCTATGTTTTTGACCGCAGAAGTGTTTTTTACTTCAATTCGGCAGCCGATACGCTCGCCCGAGTTAAGAATGTTTAGATATAATTTATTTTCATCCTGGTAGAAATAGGGGTAGATAAACTGATAGACGTGCGGACTGCCTACAACCTGGTATAATGTGCTCGCGACAGTAGTGTCACGACGCCACATTACACTTAATGGTGTGCAGGTGAGTTTGCTCAGCCAGTAACCCGTCTTTGAATCCTGTTCGCCTGAAGTAAGTTTGTTTATCCTTACCCACTTGTACCACGGACGGTCTATCTGGCTGCGAGGGTCTATCTTTCCGGTTGGATCGTAAAAGAATTGCAAGTTCTGCGAGTAATCCCCTATAAACTCATTGAATTTTTCGAGGTGTCCCGGGTTGCGGAAATATAACGTGCCCGTAATATTTACTTGCTGCGGTTCTTCCTGGGTTACGATAAAATCGTTTTTTATCCGGGCAAATGTCAGCTTGGTCTCAAATCCTGTCCCGTCCAAGGTGGACAGGAATGCGCAATTTGCCATATCGGTCAATTTTTTCGGGCGCAAATTCCAGATGTCGCCGCTGAGATTTTTTAGCCAGATAGTTGGTCTCATAGGTCTCCTTATCTAACGCTCAGATTATCTAACGCTCAGGCCGAGCAGTTGGTTAATCAGATCAATGCTTATCTGGTCGTATATGTACCCACCGATTCTTTGAGCGTTGCTATCGTCAATTTCTGTGCCATCGCCCTTGGCCTCGACATTGACATTTATATCCAGCTCGCGCCGAGAATTTGAATTATATGTTTGCTCTGTGCTGTAATCGAGGTCATAGCCCATCTCGTTCAGTTTGCTTTGCGTTTCATCCATAGTTGATAAAAGGTCATTCGATATGTCTGTGGCGCTTTTCGCGTTGCCTGTGAACATGCTGATGAGGGCTATCAATCCGATAAGGGCGAGACTTATCGCCATGATTATTCCGAGCCATGGTGTCGATACGGCATTCAGCGTGGCAGTAGCTCCCGCCTGCGCCAACGTTGCCGCTTTCAGCAAATTAAAAAGCGTGATGCCTGTCTTGACCAGGGCTATTATCTTCGGTAATACTACAATGACGGCGAGCAATAAAAGAAGGACTTTCTGTCCTGTAGGACCTATGGCGCTTAAGCCTGACGCCACGGTATTGAGTATTGGAACGACGCTGTCCTTGAGCAGTCCGAACAAAGTTTCCAAGGCAGGAAGGGCGGAGGCAAGCAGCTCTGCGGATGCCGCCTGATATGCGTATTTCAGGTCGTCAATCATATCGCCTGCTTCACCTGCAGCGGCGGCTTGCTCGTTCGTGACTATGCCGGTGTCTATCATTTCCTGCTTCAGCTTTTCAATCTCGTCGGCGGCTACACCTGCCATGTTGGCAAGGTTGAGACCTTCGTCGCCTAAAAGTCCCTGTGCGATAGTGGCGCGCTCAGTTCCATCGGTAACAAGTCTTAATCGCTCATATATGAGATCGTAAACTTCCGCATTGCTTTTGTTTGAAAGCTCGGATTGACTTATTCCTAAGCGATTGAGGTATTCAAGATATCTCGCTCCGCGTCCGGCAGTTATTGAAGACTGCATCGAGCCTATTTTTGCAAGCGAAGCGGTGTAGCCGTCTGCGCTGCCGGTCAGACGCTCGTAGACATGCTGCTGAATTTGTAATTCTTCGGCCGTGGTGTCGTATTTCTTCGCTAAGTCGTCAAGCTCGCTTCCGTGGCTGATGGCGGAAGTGAATATTGCGCCCAAAGCTGCCACCACGCCGAGGGCAGCTTTTGAGGTTTTTGTTGCTATATTTTCTGTTTTGGTCAGGCCGTCAATGATGTTGTTGAATTTTGCATTGCGAATTTCAGCATTCTGCTTTGACAGCGATGATGTCAGGTCGTTTACTTCGCCTTCTGCTTTGTTCAGTGCCTTTTGCACTTTAACAAGCTCTTTTTCGTATTCGCTCTGGCTGATATTGCCGTTCTTAAACTCGTCGGTGAGTGTTGATTGCTTGTTTTTTAAGAGCGTAACCTTTTCTGCCGCTAAACTCAGCGTGCCAGACAATGCGGCATATTTTTGACGAATTTTATCAACATCGTTAGGATTGAGTTTAAGGCTTTTATCAAGGTCACGGACTTCGGCCTTTGATGTCCTTATTTCCGTAGTCAGTTGCTTTATTTTTTTGTTTAATGTATCAAAACTACGTCCGATTTCAGGCATAACATACTCCTAAATTTGGGGCGCAGGGCGGGAGTTGAACCCACATCCTCGGAGGTGCCTGCTTGCTTTACCATTAAGCTACCTGCGCATTTGCTAAACGCTATGTGCGTTTAGCTATTTCGGCGGCGATACGCGCTTCTATTCGGTCGTCCATTCCTTTAAGTTTGCGGATCGCACGGGTTATAAAAAATGTTCCTGATATTGCACCGCTTTTTTCGGTGGGGGATTTACCGTAATTTAAAATATTTGCAATCTTCTGATAGGGGGTGCCGTTCGGAGCATTTCCCTCAAACTCGGCGGTGTAACCGTACCATCCGCCAATGTCTTTTTTTTGTACTGTGAAAGAATGTGCAAGCCCGCCTGTGCGTGTCGGGGTATCGCTGACTATGTTTTTCTGAAATCTGTCCGCTTCCTCGTCAATGACACTTTTTGATGCAGATATGGCTATGTCGCCCAATCCTTCGAGCTTAGTCAATTCTTCGTTAATGAGTTCGCTTATGCCGTCGTTCCATGCCATGTTATCCCTCCATGTCGCAGGGTTCCGAAAGGTCTATAACCTCGATATCGTCTTCTTTACTGCCTCGGGATGACGATAATGCAGCTGCAAGGTTGACTACATCCATAATTACATTCATGCCGAACTGTAATATATCGATTTTAAATCCTAACTGCGCGAGCGTGTAAAGAAGAGTACTGGTCACGCCGTATTTTTTTATGACTTCGTTGCTCTTCGCATAATCTGCACTGCTTGTGCATTTTTTTTTACATCGCCATCGTAATTTATAGCCATAGCGATTAGCTCGAGAGCTAATGACGGATCTTCGTACAGTTCTTTCGGAAGCAACTCTGTGCCATAGCCCAACGCTTCGCTTCGTTCGTCTTCCGGCAACGCGCAAATTCTGGTGCAAATCATCACAAGTTCGATAAGGTCAAGTCCCGGTTCGCCGCTTACGCTGACGGAATTAGCCGCCTTGAGTAAATTAAAAAGTTGAGCGCTGTTGTTCTTGATTACAGCAAGTTTTTCGTCCGCGCTTTGAGCCTGTTCAATTTTGAACATTGCTTCAATCGACGCTTCGTCCACGACATTCAGCAATCCGGTTCGATATTCATTTAATGCATCCGATAATTCGACGCCGGATAACGACTTGAACAGAGGGAATAAATACCCGTTAGCGATGAAGGTGATTTCGTCATCTTCACCGCTTTCGGGGTCATGATAAATGTAAGTTTTTACATACTTTCTGGAATATCTCTTTAAAGCCATAATGCACCTCCGGGCTTTACTTTTTAAGTGCTTTCAGTGAGCACAACGGTGACTGTTTTTCCTTTTGCAAGGCAGTCATCCATGGTTATATCGATAGTTCCGCTCGCAGAAGTATAACCGGCCTTACTGACTTCGTAGTTATACGTGCCGTACTTGACGGAATATGTTCCGTCCGAAGATGCAGAGATTGCCGTTCCTGAACCGACGGCAGAACCTTCTTTAAGCGTTACGACCGAACCCAAAATATCAGATGTGCCATCGGATATTTTAACCGTAAGAGGAATAGGTTTGCTTTTAGATATGAAATCCTGAAGGACTTCACCTTTAGTGTTGCCCTCGACGGTCAGTCCGGTCTGAATTTTAATTACTTCCTTGAGTCCATCAACAATTCGTCCCATAGGTTTCTCCTTTTAAGTTTCGCTGTCCGGCGTTTGTGTGGTTCCGCCTGACGATGTAGCCGCAGCATCAGCGGTAAATTCAGTAGGGAAGACAATCTCGTCTTCGTTTGCCTTGTATTTTTCCGCGTTGTTGATGCTGTTTACGATACAATAAGTTCTTGCTTCCTGCGAACCGTCGGCGCGCGGGAAGAATACGGGGTATGCCTTACCCTTTACCGATACATTGACGACCGCAGTATCGCCTTCTGCTATTGTCTTCAATGAGACGGCGGGAAGATCACACACAGCCTTGTACAGAATGGTTTTGTTGTAGCTTGTTTTGCCCGACACTTCGCTTTTTACTTTGTTATTGAGCGATAATCCGATTATTGGTGTTTCACAGTCGTCGTCGCCGACGCATACGCCGTCAACCACGCTGTATTTGACGGAGAACAGCTGGTTCATCTCTTCAAGCGGCATTTCGTAGAGCTTGAGTTCGAAGTCTCCCATGACAAGTCCTTTTATAACGCCCCATGCTGGATCGTTGCCTGCAGCTAATACAGTTTTGTCCTGAGTAGGAGTGAAGGAGAATTCTGTTTCGCCGGTCCACTTGAGAGCTTCGCCGTCATATGCTGTCTGCGTGTCGTTCAATCGCTGGGTTAATACGTCCTGCAAACCCTGTGATATTATTTTTTGTAACTTTTTTGCTGCCATATTTGCTCCTCATGCGATTTTGCTCGCATAAAAAATTTTGCGGTAAATGTAGGGTTCCCTATCCGAAGCTGAAGTTATAGCCGCATTGTTTTCGGTAGTGACTATAAATTCTTTTTCGCTCAATTCTTCGAGCAATCGCGAAAGATATTCTGCATGTGCCGAGCCTTCAAAGAATGTATAAGCATCCGTGTAATAAATCGTCAGCGCTACGCTCGAATTTATATGATGCGGCTTGTTTCCGCTAAAGGAAATTTCGGGTTTTAGATAGCTGTAGACAAGATATAATGTCCTGCCGACACCGTCGATTACGACCTTACTGTCAGACGCAGCGCGGGGGGATACATCGTGATAGAAGATGGGGGATGCCGACTTTTTAATCTGTTCATCGGTCATGTTATAACCATCAGTCCATCCTGCTGCCGTCAGCGCATCTTCAATTTCTTTTATGATGCACTGCTCGGCACTAAGAAGATTTGTCTGCATAAATATCCTCCGCGTAGCTCGCATTGTCCTCGAATGCATATGCGGTTATGCGCATATCGCCTTTGGAATAGTTAAATTCATCGGGCTTTGTTTTGGCGCGATAATATTTGCCGTGTTCATCGATAAATATGAGGTCCTGCCAGTGTTCGAGAACGGCGGGATTATATCCGATAGTGATATAAATGACCTCTTGCTTTTCCGTCGATGCGTTTGAAAGAAGTTCCTTTTGCGAAAGGTCGCGTATTTCAGCCCACAAGCCTTTAGATTTTTCGCTGTGAATAAATTGACGCTTAAGAACCCTGTTTGGTTTATCGCCTGAGCTGATTGCGAAGAATGCCTTGACTTTATGTGTTTTCATCGCCGCCTCCGCCGCATAAGGCTTGTAACTGAATAAGCAGCACGGTCCTTGTCCTTTCGTTGTCAACACCGTCTATCAGCGATCGGCAATATTCAACAATGTATGTGTTGGACAATTCTTCGAATTCTGCGGCAGTGGCGGAGGGAAGGGATACACCGGACTTATAACCGATTGTAGGCAAAAGCGAAGCCTTTGCCGATTTTATAAACCGTTCGAGTTTTTCGTTTATGTACGATAAATCGTCCTTTGATAATTCTTCGCGGACCTGCTCAAGCGATATATCCATTGTTTAACCTCTTAGGAAGACGCAGACGCCTTTTTCTTGCCGTAGACGAATGCGCCGGGTACGGGCGCTGCAGCGCAATACACAGACGCGACGTAATCATTGATATGCTTGCGAGCAAGGCGATCTTTTTCTACTCCGAGTTCGCTGAGCATATTTGCCTTGTAGAACTTCGCAACGTTGCCTATGACGAAGTCTCCGGCCTTGAGCGTTTCGTCCACTTTTATGCGCATTTGTCCGAGATTCTGAATACCTGACATATTGTTTATGACGGGGAATTTGAAATTACCGTTATCGTCGACGGCAAAGTATACATCGTCGTATACATCCTGCGCCACATATATAGTCGCGCCTCTGCGATATTCAGCCGGACAGAGCTTTATGCCGGCTATGATGGCTTTGGTGGGATCGCCGCTGTAGCCGTTGGTAACTGCTTCTATAGCGCCTACGGTTACGCCGGTCACATTGTCGGTACCGTTGCCGTAGATCAGGTTTTCTGACCAGTCTTCGGTCATATCCTGCATGAGCTGGTCGATTATGTATGAACCGAACGAAGCATCGCTCAGAGCAAGTACTTCGTCAGTTACTCTGATTACTGACTGCAGATAGCCCTTTGTGCCTTTGACGGAATCCCATTCCATCTGTCCGTCAGCGGTGTCCTCTTTTTCTTTGCGCGTACTTGCTTTAGTGCGCTTTTTGCGATAGGGGAATTCTGTCATTCCCTTTACGTGCGTGAAAGCAATGTCATCGAGAATGGCGGTGATGGCACCTTCTTCTCTGAGCAGGTCGAGCATAATCTCTGTTTTGATGAATACTCCTGCATTGTTGACGCCGTCGACAGCCTCGCTCGCTTCTGTAAAGATTACAGATGTGGTTGTTACGGCGGAGCCGAGTGCTCTTTTTTCAACGTCGCTGAATGATTTGCCTCGAGCCTGCTTGCCCACGATGTAGGCGATTTTGTCCCTCTTTGACATCGACTTAAAATCGACGCCGTCGTCTGAAGGCGTAGCGGAGGAGGGGTCCTCGATTATATTGCTGTAATTGGCGCCATTGGCTTTCGTGCGGGCGGTGATCACCTGCTGCTGGAGAGATTTTCTCTCGTCCACCAGTTTTTCAGTTTCATCCGATAACTCTTTCATTTTCTCTGCCGACACGCCCTGTGCTCTGCATTCGATTTCAATTTGTGCGCAGCGAGAGTTAATCTCGGCGATGCGAGCTAAAATTTCCTGAATTGTCATGATTTCTCCTTTAAATTTGATTTAAAATTTTTATTCTTTGCGCATAGAACGCACGCTTCTGCTCGTCCAGCTGGCGGAATCTCTCGTCCAGATCACCCCTCCGACGTGCATATATGCTTGTTTCTTCGTTGGCACCGAAGTCCACGGCGCTAACGTCAAATACTCTCAGTACTTCTTTAACCGTAAATGTGATGGAATCTTCTGTCTCGAGGATTTCCTCTTTTTCCCTGTCCTCTATGAATGCCCAGGACATTTGCGCTACAGTTCCCGCCTGAACCTCCATAAAAAGGTCCTTGCCTCCCGAAGTCGGAAGAAGATTTGCGCGCATTTCAACTCTGTCCGGCAGAACGGATATGGTGAGCCTGCCCTTTTCCGTTTTTGAGGTCGTTCTTGCAGGGGTGCCTTTGCCGTCGCCGTGATTGTATTTTAGGGGGACATCGCGATAGTCAGTGTTCGCAAAAGATTCGCGCGATATTATTTCGTATACCTTCTTGCCGAAAAATTCAAACAGTAAGTAGGGTTTATCGAAAATAACGGGGGTACCCGCTACAATCATATCGTCGGAATTTTCTGTCTGAACAGCACGCACGTCCATAAGACGGCGGTAGTCGTGATATTTATCTCTGAGCTTAATCAAATCATTGTGTTCCATTCAGTTCTCCTTTTGTTCTGTTGTAGCGACGGGTGTATTTTCTTGCCCGCTTCCAGAATCGTCAGTCTGACCGGTCTTGGTCTTATCGTCGTCATTATTGATAGTGTATCCGTCTTTATAGTTCTGCGACGGTACAACTTTGTTGCGGATGTTGCCGGGCACGGGTAGCCCGATGAGGTCGCCGAGCACGCCGAACGTGAATGCGCCCAACTCTCTGACCTTGTCGAACATCTGCAATCTTGTAGCCATGGACATTGACTGAATACGATTATCGGATGCTATAATTCTGTTGCCGCGATCGTATTCGCCGGGGGTGTAGATTTTATAAGTTAATTCCTGACTCGCCCTTTCGCCGAAGTCCATTACGGTTGTTTCTATATAACTCGTTTTTACATCGTCGCTGGCAGTACCATTGATGATCGCTTCCGGACAGCCGAGATATTTATAGACGGCTTCGTCAAACTGTTTCATCTCGGCGTAGTTTGCCGTCTTCTGACCATTCGTTTGAACTGGCGTCAGCTTATAGGTTGAGTCGGAAAACAGTATGGCGATGGGGTCGGACGAACTGTTCACGCTTAAATATTGCTTGGTGAACTTTTTGCTCATCTCTTCAAGTCTCTCATCGTTCAGTTTTGTGGAGAGTTCGCCGATGAAACGAATATATGCAGATGTGCGGATTGCGTTTTCGATGCCCTTGTAGTTCGTGTTTATCAGATTTAACACGGTGCGGACGCTTTCGTTCTGAATGCCGTAAAGGGGATCTTTGAGGACATTCGACTTGATATGCACCATCAAACTGTAGGGATAGGTCACTCGCTTGCCGTTCAGCGAAAACTTCATCCAGATGTCGCCGTCAATAATGTCCGAGTATGTTATCGAGTCTGGCGGAATTGCCCACATTGCCACTATATTATCCTGATTATCTCTCTGAAGATAAATAAACGCATTATTGTATGCGTAGTAATATGTAGCTACTCGCTCCCAGAAGTCAATTGCCGTTTGAAGAGGATTGGGGCGCAACTGAAGGAGCTTGTCCATTGCTTTGAAATCGTGTATCTGTTCGCCGTCCTCTTTATTTATTCTGACGGCGGAAAATTGTACTCGACTGCAATATCTCGCATTTGTTCTGATCGCCTGGCTGTAAGTGGAACTGTCCATCAGGTCCTTGCCGATATTTGTGAATTCCGGCGTGAGCTTTAAGGACTTCCCGACCTGGACCACCAGTTCTTCGATTACATGTGATACCGCATCGCTTTTTTTTCTTCGCGTTATGTCAAATCCGAATAATTTCACGCATTTTCTCCATCATCATCGCCCACAAATTCTTGCCGGTGGTCGCATACTCCGACAAAGGCGTCCAAAATAACGGCAAAGCCGTCTATTTTTCTCATATTATTTTTTCCTGCCTTCGTAGGTAAGGGGTTTTTGTTTCGGTCTTCCTCAACAGCTACATTGGTCATGCACCACTTGACTACGGGGTTATTGTTATAATTTATTTTCTTGACTTCAAGCTCCGCCTGAAGTTTTTGGAAGGGCACAGACAGCGTTTTGCTGCCTTGTTGACAGCGGATGAGACAATCGCCTTCGCGGAACCCTTGAGCTGCCATGTCGCTCACGAGGTACCGCGCCGAGTATGCGTCGTAGTATATCCATCGATAGCAAATGTCGTATTTTTCGACCATCTCGACAGCATAGGCTACTATGGCCTTGTGGTCAATGCTGTTTTTACCTGCGACTTGCACAAATCCTTGCTCTACCCACATGGACCACACGTTGCCCATGCGCGGATCTTGTTGCGCCCTTTCGTAAAAGTCTGACGAAATCCAAAACATAACCACAACGCAAAATTCTTTGTTTTCCGCATCCCAGAAGAGGGTGCAAAAAGCGGTCATGTCGTTGGTCAGCGACAGGTCAAATCCTCCGATAGCGTCATACCCGCGGAAACGTTCGATATCAAAAGTCCGTTCATTGTTGATAATATCGTATTCAAAGTATGCCTTTTCGCTGACGCCGCCGAGGTTGAAGTGTTTGACCTTAACCGAGTTTAAGCTCTTAGGTTTGGCAAGAGCGTCGTTTACAATTGTCCTCAATCGCTCCTTGCTGATGATGATGCCTAAAGAAGGGTTGACCTGCTGCCAGTGCGCCTCGTTCATCCAGTCCTTTGGATTGTCCAATTCGTAGAGGAGTGAAAATTTGCGCTCGTCCTGAATGATGCCGTCAAGTATTTCTTTGCTGTTCTCGTACTCGCTGTCGAACAGTCCGCCGCGGACAAAACCGTTTGTCGATATCATTATGAAAAGCGGATCTGCAATGCTTATCTGACCATTGTACAGAATGTCATATAGGGACTGGTCCAGTTCATGTACCTCGTCGAGGATGACGACCTTTGGCAATTTTCCGTCCAGCATGTCCGGCTGATTGGCAAGCGGCACAAATACGCTGAATCCGTTGGGGCGGATATTTTTTATCTTGTACTGTTGTTTTTTTAGCAGCATCTTGAGGTCAGGCGATTGTTCAAGCATGTCCGCGGCAGCATTCCAGATGATGGATGCCTGGTCGCGGGCGTTGGCGGCAGAATAGACTTCATTGCCTTTTTTCGCCGTCTCGTAAAGTGCTACGGGCGCCATCATTGTGGTCTTGCCGTTTTTTTTGGCGACCTCAATGAATACGCGCTGAAATTTGCGCCTATCGCTTCCGCGTTCTACAATTCCGTAAATCGCTGATAAAGCAGCCTTCTGCCATAGCAAATATTTGATGCGCTTGCCGATCCATTCGTCTTTAGATTGACGGCAAAATCTTTCCCCGAAGTCTATGGGCTTGCTGGCGAGATGGGGATTATAATACCACCGAGGATCTTCACCGTGAATGATGGGGAGTAGCTGTTCGTATTGTTTGCGAACGTATTTCGGAATATCAATAATGCCTTTTTCGCCCGCATCCAGATATTCCTCAATCCATACCACGCTTAATCCTCCATAAAATCTTCAGCTTCGCTCCGGGATTTCTTCTCTTGTCTCACCGCATAGGCTGCTCTGCCCGCCGGGGTCAATGCAAGCTGTTCAGCGAGTATGCGTACAGTCTGTATGTGTCGGTTGTATTCGCGCAAAAGCGGATTTACTATGTTTTTTGCGCTGCTGCCGGATGTGCTTTTGACCGCTTCCCCGCTCGGTTTTTTTTCTGTCTTTTCCGACGTGGCCACAGCCTTGGTTACAATACTGAACTCTTCCGAACCTCCGAGGCCTTTTGCCCATTCGTCGTATAATCTTTGAGCTATATCTACCTCGGCGCAATATGCAGTCAGTACGGCGATGTCAAGGTCGTTAAGTACAGGCATTTCAAGTTCCCTGTAAAGTTTGACGACGCGGCGCCATTCTTTTTTTGCGCCTTTTGACAGCGTTGGGGGACAGCGGAGCGCGGCAGAGTCGCACTTTGGTGTTCGCAATTTCTGCCGTTCAATAACGCTTTTGTCTTTATACTTGTCGTTGTCCTTCAATTCTGCAGGTGTTGCCTTCCGTCCTTTGCTCATTTCTTTTTTGGCATTCCGTTTTCGTCAAAATATAGACCGGGTGCCAGTACCTCGCTGTCTGAATGTTGCCGATTATGGCATACCCGACACAGAAGAATAAGGTTGTCCTCGTTCAGAGCTATGTCGGGATTTTGAATATTGTCATCGGTCAATTCCTGGATATGATGGCAGTGGAGCTGACCGTATATCGGTTTGGTGAAATCGACGTTTTTGTTTTTGCAGCGTTCGCAGATCCAGCCTTTACTTGCTGCGTAGTACGCACTGAGCTTTCGCCATGCCGTCGAGTTGTAAAACTTACGCTTAACTTCCGAACGCTCTTCATATTTCATCTCCTATCGATTTGCCGCCTCCGATGTTCTTTTATGCCGCTTAATTTTTGAAAATTTGATTGGTTTTTTACTGATTTGCGCCGATTTTTCGACGAAATCTTTATTTTCCGTCAAAAATATGTGTGTAACTCCCGGCGTCGTTGTTGAAAAATAAGGGTGGGGTAGTGGATACCCCCCCCTATACACAAGTTTATAATTTGTTTTCCCGGAAGAGGGAGTGGTGGCATATGCCTGAAACTGCATGTGCTTGAATTTGATTAAATTATAAACAGTAAATTTTCACATTTTTTAATGAGTTTTTAACAAAAATTCACATTTTTTAATGAGTTGCACTAAAAAAATGGAGTATTTTTCTTAAAATGTGCTTTTCAGTCGTCTTTAGCGGCATGGATTATTGATAAAACTTCTTTGATTTCGGCTAATTTTTTAATCGCGGCAGCTTCCACATTGGCAATGTACCCGACGCTATACCGCATTTCCCGCGCTATGAGCTTAGGCTTTTTGCCGAGAATATAATGCGCGTTCAGAACTTCGTATTCAATGCCGCCGACGCAACGGATTATGATTTGCACGTTAGCGCATTGTTCAGCCGCTTTGTCCTTTACGCGGACAAGCTCTCCGCGAACACAATCGGCTACTACACCGTTTCGCAGCATACCCTCGATTGAATTGGCTTTCGACAGACAAAACCTGTATCCTCTGAGGTAGGATCTTATCTCTTTGCGTGCATTTGCGATATTATTGCTCATATTACTTTTTCCCCTTGCTTTTTTGCGCTTTGATTTTTGCCACTTTGATTTTGTACCACTTTTTAACGGCGGCACTTTGCGTCTTGAACTTCTGGCAATTTCCCCGACAAGGCCACACATTGCAGTCGAGGCAGATCTCTTTCAACTTTTGTTCCTTCTTTTTGACCATTCTGGATATTTTCTCGGCAGTAGTCATCATTCAGCCCTCCGCATCCTGGTGTATATGTAATAACCGCCGTATAGCGCATTGGTATAAATCTTCGGCGGTTCGAGTACGATAAAATGGGGATACAGCTTGGACAGCTTTTCCGCAGCTTTCGTCGGAATTAAAAGACTTTCGACCTGGCGAACAGAACGGAATTTACTGTCAGCTGTATAGACCTTAGGCTTTTCAAGGTTAAGAGACGAGTTCCAGCGGCGCTTGCCTTTGGTCAGATAGCGACCGAGACCTTCGAGGTTGAAGTCGTCAGGTTGAAGTCGTCTTGTGTTTGTTCTGCCGCCGCACTTCCATAGCCGTTCGGCGACGTCCCTGTCTCGGAAATTTGTCACAAGGTGGTGGTGGATGCGCACCTTGTTTCCCTTTCCTTCCTCGTCGTTATATTCTGTCACATACAGATATTTGAGGGGAGGAAGAGAATGTTTTTTGACGTATGCTGAAAGACGCTTGATGTATTTCTGCATCTCTTTGATTGCGCCATCAACATTTTCAGGTCTGTGTTGTTGGTCATAGGTAAATGTAGCCCAGATGTCGTCTGCGGTAAAATTTGCATTAAGAAGTCTGCAGAACTTTTTTCTCGCATTCTTTTCGTTGAGATTTTTCTGTGCGGTCGAAGATCCTTTACTCTTTGGCTTTGGCGGCGCATATCTTCTTGAATTCCAAACGGGATAGATTTCTGATTCTACAATTGGTCCGGAAATTATGGTTTTAACCCGATAGTGGGAGATGTTGTTTGAGCGAAGTGCGGCTTCAATGCGTTCTTCTCTCGTATCTTCAAATGGATGGGTGTAGATATCGTCTACATACCCGGCTATATCGTAGCCCTTTCTTTTTTTCATCTTTGCCTCCGGCGATGACGCTCTCTGGGGTTGCACCCCAGCCGCTTGGCAACCCCTGCTTTTGTGTGCTCTTAAATTGGCTAACAGCGAGAAGTTACTACCCATTACGAGGACGGGAAAGCCCTCTGAGCGCGGGTTTGTTGACAAAGGGAAGAATATCCTATATAATAAATAATGTAGGTTGCAGATATTCTTTAAGTTTGTCTGTGGTTAAGCTCTGCGGGAAAATTCCCCGCAGAGCTTTATTTTTTTGCAGTCAACTGCAATTATGTCAGCTGACTATATCCGTATTTGTAGACGACGCCGAATTTTAATGCTCCGTCCTTGTCGAGCGACAGCTTAACTGTAATCGTGTCTACTTTGATTGTCATGCTGTCAAAGCGATTGTCGATTACAGCCTCGGCGTTTGATTTAAGGACCAACTTGTCCGCGTCCTTGATGGCTATGCCTTTACTTTCGGCGTAGTGCGCAAACTCGTCGATTATATCCTTTAAGCCGTCTTTACTTTTTTTCTTTGCCCGAAATCGTTGTGCGTCGGAACAGTTGCAGTAGAGGGCGCCTATCAATTTTTTATCAACGCCCGTTTCTAAATTTTCATTGCGTATAACATCCAGTCTGGTTTGTCCGCAGAACGGGCAGGCAAGGATGGGTTCATTTGTTTCTTTCATTATGCCGCCTCCGTATTTGATTTTTTCATGTGTTTTTCGCCCCAATCGCCCATCTCTTCAAATGGCACTTCTCTGATTACTTTAAATTTTGATGTGCGCACCTGGTCTTTAGCGTCAGGGATAATTACGTCATGAATGTTTGTTTCGATCTCAAGAATGGCAACATCATTCCAACTGTCACCAAATTTTTGTGCAAATTCCATTGAAGCGACATGCAGACCTTTTACAGCTACATTATCAGGGTTAGTGTCTGTATCGATTTCCTCTTTCCATTCACCAACAATAAATTCCATTTTCTTGTCTCTGTCGCTTATATATTTTCCGTCACGTTTATGTACCGCTTTAAAATATTTGACCATAAGACTGTCGGAGTTATAGTCACCAATCGAACGGTATTCAAACCAATTTTTGTATTTTTCAAGGAAAGATTTAACCTCCGCAGGTGCTTCGGCGTTCTTGTAACCTCTGCATTGCACGATATCAAGACAGCGCATATCCTTTTTAATTTCGGCGGTATATCCGCCATTATCAGGATCCAAGCATTTACGAATGAAAAGAATAACGCTTTCGCCCATCGCTACACGCTCGCAATATCGTCCTACACAGTGGCACTGTCTCTGTCCTTCGTTTACTATTTCTCGCGACGTTCTCGGCATTATGACCATAAAATTGCCGTCCTGCCATTCCACAAGATTATGCATACTTTCCCACGCAGTCTCAATAAGGGCGTCATAGACCTGCGTCTTTTGAATTTCAATTTCTTCGATAATAGCCTGATGTGCATTTTTCAACGATTTTGGACGGGAAATCATAGTGTCGTCAAGATCTAATCCTAAGTGGCTACAGTCTGAAATGTAATCCGTATAGTCGCTTATAAAGGATTCTGGTGAACAATATTCTTCCGTCTGCGTCAGAAAGTATTTATACCAACTCTTGCGTGACATAAAGGAATAAACCATATCCTCGCCACTATGATTGTTTAAAGCTGCGATAAAATCCCATGCATCCGCTTTTTGTTCATCGGGTATTTTCCAGCGTTTAACTTCCTTCCTCGCAATGAGAATAGTTACAGGCAAATCTCTGCACTCTTCAAGCTCTTCCTTTTTGTCTATACCCAGATCTTTAAGAGATTTTATATTCTCTATTATCCTTCGTGTTTCGTTTGACATGCCCCAACTTATTGGTGTTTCAACAATTTGAGCTGCGAGCTTATAGAGCCCTACCTTATAGACAAGCTCTAACTTAGGATAAATTTTATATTTTCGCAGGTAATAGAACGGATTGACATTGTGGATGGCTATTGCTGTCTCTATCTGCGAATATTCAAAGGGGGTTCCCCTGAACAGCCTTGGTATATTTTTAGGATATGTCCTAAGCGGTTTGTCTTCAATTCGCCAAGAATTGTAGCCCATACCGTGTATCCTGCCTGCACCTTTTGCCCATCGTTCGTCATTGCCCAAAATTGGATGAAAGGAATAATGATTTTCGCCATCAAAGTAATCTCTCTGTTCTTCCCAGTGCTTATAGCTAACTTCGACTTCGCCGTCTTTCAGTACACTATATTTTTCTACTATGAACATTCTGTCGACCCAACCGTTTTCAAATCGGTTGACAAAACAGCTGTAATTACGCTGTGATATGTTTTGGAAGGATTTTCGTGTCAATCTAACTTTGCTCTTACAGGCGGGGCACTCTATGATTCTTCCCGACTGCGCTTTTGTAAGATGTACAGCTGCACCGCACTCACAAAAGCCGGTAACATGCTTTCTGTCAAATCTTTCATAGAACATTATTTTCAAGAAGTCAGAATGTTCAAACTCCTCGAAGTCAGAGGGCAGCCGTGTAGACATATGTTGTATTTTTAATAGTAATCCCTTCTGGGTTTTTTCTCTCGGCTTTGAATAGTAGCCATATCCGCACATACACATAGCCGCCTCCTTAAAGGTCGTCGAGGTCAATTCTCGAACGGCGGGGCGCGGTCTTAGGCATTTCCGTGGCAAAGAACCGTGCTTTCAGAATGTCAAAAGGTCTTTCGTACTCAACGCCCAGGCGCTGGGCGATAAGCTTGGCGGCGACTGTCGGCGGCACACAACGCGCCGACGATTTTTTGCCCGCATCCTCAATAATCTTGTAGAGGTCACCAAGGCCGACAGACTGGTCGACTTCGATATCGTCGCCGCTTTGGGAGAGCGCCTCGATAGTACACTCAATGACGTCCTCGTGCAGCTCCTTTGTGGGCTGTGTCTCGGTTTCGTTATCCTGAATGAGCATCTTCAGGTAGTCAAGTTTCTTCATGATCAGCCCTCCAACACGTTGTTTATGACATCACGGAACGCCCACAGCTTTTGCGTGCACTTTTCCGCGAGATCGACATCGCTTTCCTCTATATGGTCAATAGCTTCGAGACACTTGTCGAGGCTGTCATTCATGGTTATAAGATTTGCTTTGAACATCGCCAACGCTTCAGCAGTTTTCTTCGCGTTAGCACTATTTTCCTTTAACTGCCTGAGTTCTTCGCGTGCCGCATCCAGCTCTTTGATAGTTTCGGGGTTATCGACAATCTTTTCGACCTCGACTTCGACGGTCTGCGGTTCGGCAGGAGCTGCCGCCGCTGAAAGGCTATCCTCAAGCTCTTTAATCCTTTCATTTTTTTCAGCAACAAGCTTCTCTGCATCTTGCTGAGCTTTCTTTGCGGCGTCAAGCGCATCTTCGACGTGTCGGAGATTATCGGCAAGTCGTTTGTGGCTGTTTTCAACATCGGCTTTTTCTCTTTTGGCTTTATCGAGTTCGATTTTATTTCTGTTCTTTTCCTCAATAAAAATATCGAGCTGCGAAGTTTTTTCTTTGTCCGCATCCTCAAGCTCCTTAATTCTGTCCCGAAGCTGTTTGACGGTGGCACTTTCGACGTCTTCATCGCTCAAAACTTCTTCCTGAACGGAAGGAGAGGCGGAGGCTATAAGTGCGAGTTTTGTTACGCCCATTCCGGCGTGAATCTGGAGCTTTTCGGGAGGAAGGTCAAGCACGCTTATCCAGTTATATGCCTGGCGTTCTTTTATTTCGAGCGCATCCTCGACATATTCCTTGAATGTGGCGAAGCCCGCTTCTTTGTAGAGTTCTTCGTCGCGCATTTTCTTCATATCTTTAGCCATAATGATTAAGCAATCGGCGGCTTTGCGCCCTGCCATAAGCATTTCGTTATGTACAGCTAAAAAATCTTTCTGCCCGGGGGTCAGTTCGCCTTCGGGCAAAATCATGAGTTGTTTGTAGGTTTCATTCATTAAATTGGTCCTCCTTTTGCAGTTGATTGCAAATTTGTGGCGATAGACGGATTTGAACCCTCAATGCCTGCCATAGTTTGATGGGGGAAATATGATTGAAGGGGGGCAAGCAGTTATACCTGTTTAACTATATCGCCATAATGCCGCAGAGAAGCGGCAGAATTATTTTGCGCGGTCCGCTTGAAGTTTTTTTGCAAGCTCGAGCGCAGCGCTTTCGCTTTCGCATAAGTTATTTGGGGTTGCGAATTTGTATCTGCTGTTGCGGTCCATTAAGGCTACTTCGATATCGCCGTCTTCGTAAATCATATAGTTGCGAATCTTACAACGTATCGCGTGCCAGTTTCCGAGATGGTTGCATTCGGGGATCCAGACTTCCGCGTTAGGCGGATATGGTAAAGTTACTGTCCACATTTTGATTTTGATATCTCCATTTGCTGTTCAAAAGCAATCGCGTATGCCACATTCATTTCATAAGATAAGACGGAGTGGGGGAGTGAGGCGATTGCTGTGTGAGCATATTTGCTCCTTAAGTTATCGAGTATCTGCGATACGACTGAAAATTTGCCGTCTATGCCGAATGAAAGTTTAGGCTGCGGCGCATCAGAGTAGTCGAGACTCATGTTTATTCCGTAATCTGAAGCGCTCATGATTTTTCCTCCGAGTGTTCTGAAGTAGCAATTCTTTGCAATTCGCGCTGCAAATACCAGATTGCCTTTCTCAGGTCTTCGCTTTCTTTCGAAGGATCTTTTTTGCCGGCACGAGCTATATATTTGACGGCATTGCCTCTGTGAAAATTCAATCCGTAGCACTCTATGAAATCTATGACTTCAATCCCTTGCCTGTAGTAATACGGATTGGTGTTATCTGCTTGGTATTCTGCATTTGCAGGCTGTTTGTTGTCGTCTTTGACTATAAGGTTAAAGAAAGTGTCGCTGGAGGTTTTTGCAATTCCATAGTCGGCAGAATCTCTGTACAATACTTTGCCTTCGTCAAGTGCCATCAAAAAACTTTTGTGACCAAATATGTCTGTTATAATTTCACCCGGCTTTATTTCTCTGCCGGTATTACGGTCAAACGCTCTCAGCATTAAGCGCCTCCTTTTTCATCTCGTCGGCAGATTGGTTTATCATATCAATTAATTCCTCGGTTAATAAACAGCAATAATCTGCGCCTTCGGTATTCTCGTAAGTGTAATTTTCTATCTTTGCTTTAAGGTTGTCTGCAAACTCATCGATGACCTCGTCCGCCTTGCGGAAGTGTGCGTAATAAAGTCCGTGCGCTATACGTTCGGGACATTTTTTTGCAATTCCTTGGCGGTTGCAGTGACTTTTTACAATGTTTATTATTTCGGTTTCTATCTTTTGTGCACGAATGCGTTTGAGTTCATCTTCAGAAACTGTCGCTTTTTCATGCGGGCATGGACCATTTGCGCAGTATTCCATATATTCGCCATCGTAGCTATACAGACACCGCTGGTTGTTCCATTTATTGGCTAAGTCATCGTAGTTAGTTTGAAGCGTTTGAAAAACTTCTGAAGCTGTGTGAAATAACGAATTTGTCAACTCATGAGCTTCTTCAATTTTCTGTTTTGCCGTGGCGTTATCGCCATCATCGAAATAATCCAAAGCAACAGCTAATTTTAACAGCAATTTATCGAACAGAGGTTTAACCTTTTGCTCAAACATCACGCACCTCTCTGACGACCAGCCCGAACACATGCGCGTAGCACTCGCCCGGGAATCTGGATTCTTTTGTTCTGAAGCAAACCTTGCCGTCCTTAGGTGGGTCCGTCGCTCTGATTGCCCCTGTGAATATGGCTTTATCGCCGCGGAAGTCGATTATGGTGTCGCCTTCTTTGACCTCTTCGCCCGTTTTTATGTCATATGCCTTTAACATTCCGTCCCTCCTTAAAATCCCTTACAGGTAAATATGTCACCAGTGCATTCCGTTCCTCCGCTGAGGGGGCAGTGGGGACAGCAGTCTTCTTGTACCCATTCTGCAACTTGCCGAAAGCTCAATTCATCGGGAATTGCACCATGCATTCTATTAAACTTACCCACAATTTCACCGCAGCGTTTATGTAGCCGATAGGTTATCGTCTTGCTGCTATCAATGTCTTTGCAGAATGTCTGTTCATACCTTTCGCCAACCTCAATTCTGCGTCCGCACATATCGCAAACATATGACTTGCGCGCTTTGTGGGTGCCGCCTCCGATAACTTCGATGTCCATTTTTTAGCCCTCCAAGGCAAGCGGGTTTCCCGCTTGATTTTGCCGTCGAAGTTGGAATTATACCAACTTCCTTAACCTGCTACTGCTTTTTCTACAAATTCGTCCCACTTTTGGGCGGGGTAATACGCATTAAAAATTTATTGCTCGGTATCAGTATCCGCGTCATTAACACTTATTTTACCAAGCATTAAGTCCGGTAATAAACAGTCTCTTAACTCTGCCAAATACCTATTTTCTTCAATGTTCCACATATATATTAGCTGCTTCCATTGATTAAACAACAACATAAAAACCGGAGAAACAAGTTCTTTGCTACCATTCGAAAAAGTAACTTCGTTTTTGTTCTTGGTAAAGGTTATGTAATTTTTTTTGAGAAGTTTAACGCCGGATATCTTTTGCAAAAATTCTTCATCGCCAAGTTCTTTGTCGCTTTTAAACGACTCGACATCGAAGCCTAACTGCTTGGCAATAGTTTCATTTATCGTCAGCTTACAGGAGTTTTTCATTTCAATGCAGTGGTTTAAATCTCTGATGATATCCGCGTAAGACCTGTGATCCGTCTCTGCCTCTTTAATCCCAATATACCTTGATGGGTTAAGCATATACCCGCATTCTTTTACTTTAGCAATAGTTACGGAAACGCATTTGTTGACCTCGTTTCTCTGCTCTTGAATTGCCGATAAAATAAATTGAATCTGCTCATCAGAAAAGACATTTACTGTTTTAATGTAAGTCCTTCTCATGTGAGAAGCACCGCCAAACTGTCCATTCTGCTCTCGCTGTTCACTATCGGAGTGATCGCGCATATCAATAAATTCTATATTCGAATGTTTCTTGCGCTTGTTTAACTTGATTACGCATGTCGCAATTGAAGTAGATTCAAACATCCTATCAGGACAAGATATAACAGCTTCAATAAAATTGTTTTCGATCAACCGCTTTACTATCTCGCACTCTTTTTTATTACCTGAAACCAAAATAGAAGCAGGCAAAATCATCGCTACAGTATCTGCATAACTCAACGCCGTTAAAACAAATGCGTAATTCGCATTACTTTCGGGCGGCAAGCCGTACATACAAAACCTTTCTTGCATATTTGCGCAGACTGGAATTTCCCAGCGCATATTGAATGGAGGATTGGATATGCATGTTTTTGCCTCCACTTTAAAAGTCTTATCTTTCTCCATCGAAACTACTGAATATTTTTCCGAGCTTATAACTTCATACTTCGCAATCACGTCACCACTCAGAACATCGCAGTTGATTACAGTTGCTCTAATATTACGTATGGCAAGGTTAAAAAGCAGATACGGTATAACCGTTTCGTCATACTCTAAGCAGATAAATTTCACGCTTTTATCCACAGCCCATTTTTGAATGGTAAGAGCACCGCTTCCTGCGCACAGGTCAACGCAAACGTCATATTCCATTTGTGTCAATCGCGCAACCAGTCCTGCAAGGCTTTTGGGCGTGTAATCCTGCTTTTTCTTAGCTCTGTCAGCCTCGTAATATTGAAATATCTTTTGCAACCAATCAACAGTCAGATCCCCCACTAATTTTTCAAACTCTAAATACTTTGAAAAATCGTTATGTATAACAGCCTGCTCTATTCCTTTGCGTAAGTTCTTAATATCTTTGACGTCAAATATCTCTATCGTTGATTGTGTAAGCTGTAGAAGTTCCACCCAGTCGCCTCCGTTAATCAAAGTTTTCGGCATCCAGCCATGCCATCATTCCCTCAAAGCAGGCGTCATTGCCGCGCTCCTGGTGTATTGCGCATAAGTTGCCGTCCTTCCTGCTATAGTCACAGAATTCGCAAGCAGGACCTTCATAGTCGTCAAGCATAACCCTTATCAGCTGCTCCCTCGCAAGAATTTTCTTTGCGGCTATGTACTGTCCGCACCCTAAAAAACTGTCCGAGGCGCCGAGATTGAGATTATCGAACCAGTGGCAACCTGCGCACACTTCTCTGCCGTTGCACATTTTTTCCTGTTCGTCGTTCAATTTTTCGGCGATTTGAAGAAGTCGTTTCATAAATTCTTTCGACATATCAATTTGCCTCCCAGTAGTAGTTATCCTGGCACATTGTTTTAGCTCTGGAAATTTTATCCGAAGGGGGGAGCTTGAAATGGCGCCCGCCCTGACCTGTGTACTCAGGCCAGAACATTTTTCCTTTTCGCCGAATAGTAAATGTGCCGCATTGTCCGACTGCCTTCCAGCAATTCGATGACTCTGTTTCCCACTTCATTTAATTCACCTCGCTGCCGAAGATGGTGCGCTTTGATTCTATCCATCTTTGAAGGTCCGATTCTTTAATCTTGCGCGCCTTGGCGCCAATGGGGTAGAAGGGGAGTTCGCCGCTATTTATCGCTTTATCAATGGTTTTGCGATTGACGCCGACTAACTTTGCCGCGTCCATTATGGATAACATCGGCTCAAGGCTTGTCTTTTTTTCGCTGGGTGCCGGTTTTGATCTTGCCTTTCGGCGATAATCATTGGCGTTGTAGATATCTTCGACAGGAATCAGTCCGCCCGTATTAAAATTTTTTGTCATAATTACTCCTTTACCTTGCGGTGGCAACAGGGTTGTGTTATAATTGACTTAAGAGAGGGTACGCAATATGAAAAAAATATCGCTTCTATTTGTCTGTGTTGCAATAATGGTTCTATTAGGATTTTCTATATATGCCTGTAACATATTTAAGGACGACAATAATCCGCCGCCATCGTCAACACCTGCGAACATGCTTGTAATAGATGAAGAAAGTATTGAGTGGGATATTGACAACCTTGGTGGGACATACGCACTAACAATAACCGGGGTTATCACCAATGTAAGTGGTAGAACCTTGTCTTATGCGGATGTGACTTTTACCGTCTATGATAAGTACGACAATATAATAGGAACTGCATTGGACAACATTAATTATCTTTCGGCTGGCGCAACATGGAAATTCAGTGCCATAGCAATCACAACCGAAAAGCCTTCCAGATTTGTTTTTGCAAATTTCACCACTATGTAAGCTTTATAGAATGCCTCGCAAACGTGCGGGGCTTTTATTATGTGATTTAAAATCACGCTAATTTGCAAAAAAAATTGGCTTAGGGTCTTCTATTTTTAAAATTTCACAGAGCTTAAACATTTCGTCAGAGTTGAACGCGCGCTTATTATTTACTTTATAATTAAAAGAGGTGCGCGAAATATTGAGTTTATCGGCTACTTCGCTTTGCGTCATGCCTCTTTCGATTATTATGGCTCTTAATTTTCTGGAATCTGTCACCTCGGTTTTCCTCCTTGTGTAATGTTGATTTATAATCACATTAGAATAATATCATCATGTTTATTATTTGTCAACAGTTTTGTGGAATTTTTTTAATTTTTGTTGATTTATTTTCACAAGCGTGTTATAATGCACTTACCTGTAGATGGAGGAAATATATGAAAAGTAAATTAAGCGAAAGAATTAAAGAGCGCAGAATCATGCTTGGCTTATCTCAAGATGCGCTTGCTAAGAGGCTCGGTTACACTTCAAGATCTTCAATAGCTAAAATCGAAAGCGGTGTTAATTTGCTTACACAACCCCGAATTGAGGATTTTGCTAATGCGCTTATGGTTTCTCCGGCTTATTTGATGGGTTGGACGGATGAACTGAATGGAGCTGTCGAACCCTCAAATGTTTATCCTGTAGAAGGAATAGTGGCATTTGATGAACTTGGTACTGTGCGTGCCGGTTACGGTGGCTGTATCGACGAAATTCCGACAGGGAAGAAAGTAGACATTCCTGTATCTATGCTTAAAGGTCGTCCCGCTTCCGAGTATTTCACTTTGAAAGTATCCGGGAATAGCATGTATCCTAAACTTTTAGACGGAGACACAATTTTATGCTTGAGAACTGATAGCGTAGATAGCGGCTGCCTTGCCGTAGTTATCTACGATGGTCAGGATGCTACCGTTAAAAAGGTTAATTATGTAAACGGGGAAGACTGGTTGGAGCTTGTTCCTGCTAATCCTGAGTACGAGACAAAAAGACTTTCAGGTTATGATCTGGAGCAGTGCCGCGTCATCGGTAAAGTCGTAAATTTAATAAGGGAATTATAATAATGAAAAAATTCAAGGAATGGCTTAAATCTTTAGGGTTAATTACGCGTTTTGTATTATGCTACACCCCTTTAATTTTAGCCGTTGTTCTTTATATAATTTATTTCAGTACCTCATCAATATTTGCTTTAATATTGGGCTTAATTTTTTCAATCTTAGCCATTTTCTTGTTAATAATTGAATCTAAAATCAGAAGCGAGTTAAGAAATCAAGCAAATAAAGAAATCGCAAAACAAAGAGTGGAATACACTAAAATTATCCATGATTCAGAAATTTCGCTTTTTACTGAAATTGTTGGCGTTCACTTTGAAAGTCGTCAAAGGTATTTAAGTCTGTGCGAAGAAGATGATGAACTCGTAGTTATCCCTGATCATACCAAAGATTACCCAAATGGTTACGCTGTTGAACATATACGCCTTAATAAAAGGCTTGGTTATCTTCCCGAAGATGTGGCTGAGGAGTTAACTGAAAAATACGGTAGGAATACAAAATTTAATGCGACCGTGTTCAGTATAACTAAAGAAAGTGACAACCCTAACTCTGATTATGAATGTGAAATTGAAATTACGGATGTCAGAGATGAAGAGGAGGATTTATGGTAATTGAAATTGAGAAAGGCAAAAACTACGCTGCCCGATTCTACTATAAAGATTGCTTTGGGCGTACGCAGCGACCGTACAAAAGCGGTTTTCCGACGCGAAAAGCCGCTCAGTTATGGGAAGTTCAGGAAAAAGCGCGTCTTGAGGGTGAAACGCTTTCGTCTGAAAAAGTTACTTTTGCGCAGCTCCGTAAGGAGTGGAGGGCAAGTCTTGTCAAGCGCGACGTCTCGCCTAAGACGTTGGAAAAATACGACCTGTATATTTCCTATGTTACCGAATATGTTGATCATCTGCCTATCAAACAGATTAACGAGCGTATGTGTCAGAAGCTCATCGACATGCACCTTGACTCGCCTTCTACGTGTGTGGAAATACGTAAGGTCATGAATGCGGCGTTTAACTACGCGCGGAAAAAGCGCTGGTTGAGCGAGAACCCCTTTGAGTTCGTAGATATGCCGACATACCGCCCGAAGAAAATTCCTGCATATGATTTTGAGGATATCAAACTTCTTTTTGCAAAGCTCAAGGAGAGTGGCTCTAAGTTATACACGCCTGTGCTCTGTGCCTGCTTCTTTGCGGCTACGAGGGAGGAAGTCTGTGCCTTGCAGGAGAGCGACTTTGAACGCTTAAAGGACGGAAAGTATCGTCTGACGCTCGACAAGGCTATCGTCACAGTAAACGGACGCTCATTCATCAAAAGTCAGAAGACCGAGAACCGCCGTCGCACCTTTGTATGTTCGGAAGGGTTGTATGCTGAACTGCACCACTACAAGTCGCGTAACGGCATATCCAGCCCGTTTGTGTGCTGCAATAAGAACGGATCCAACATTCAGCCGAACACCATATCTAACGCATTTTCAAAGTTCCTAAAAGACAACGGTCTGAAAGAGACCACGTTCCACAAGTTGCGCGATGCCTTTGCAAACGCCTGCAAGCGTTTAGGCGTGGATTTGGACACGACGTTCCGAATGATGGGGCACTCGTCCTATAAGATTACGGCAGAGCACTATGCTACCGCCGACGAAGTTCTGACCGCAGATGCGGTCGGCAGAATTGAACGTGCTCTACTCTCATGAATTTTTTTACCCTCAGAATAGACAATTTATAGACAATAGACAATTTGCATTTAATTGTAATCTACAATATATACTGTTTTTTGCTTATTATTAATTCAATATATTGATAAACAGACAATTTATACGACACCCCTGCTAAGGGAGTAGTACGGGAAACCGTAGCGCGAGTTCAAATCTCGCCATCCGCGCCAAAAAACAGGACGCTAATGCGTCCTGTTTTTTTTAATGCAAGAGAGAAAATGGGGAGATTTGAGGGGGGAGACGCGAGCGGGAGCGAGCGGTTTGCCGAGCGAATGCATGAGTGGGAACAAAGCAATAAGGCAAACAAAACAGTCCTGCGGACTGTTTTTCGGGGCGCGCCGCAAAGGCGCAAATCTCGCCATCCGCGCCAAAAAACAGGACGCTAATGCGCCCTGTTTTTTTTAATGCAAGAGAGAAATGGAGAGATTTGAGGTGGGAGACGCGAGCGGTTTGCCGAAAAATGAGCATGAGTGCCTTAAACGAACATGTTTGCGCAAATTATGCTGCTTGCCGCCCCGACTTTGCGCTGAGCAAAGTCGGGGCGTTTTAAAAATAAAATATAAATATCCTCTTCACACTTGCAAAACTTAAGAGCGTGTGTTAAAATATTACAACAAAGCAACAGAGGGCTAATATGAAAATTGTTTTCTTCGGCGACTCGATAACCGATTGCGAGAGGGACAGAAACGACGAAAATTCTCTCGGCAACGGCTACGTCAAAATTCTTGCGGATAAGCTCAGACCCATTTATCCCGACATGGACATTTCTCTTATTAACAAGGGAATAACGGGCAACGAGGTGTGCGACCTTCTTGCGCGCGTGCAGAAAGACGTTATCGATTACGCGCCGGACGCGGTCGTCATAATGATAGGTATAAACAATGTCATACACAAGTTCAAGTATGGCAAGGAACTCAATCTCGCACAGTTCGAGCGCGATCTTAAAACGCTTATTAAAAAGCTCAAGGATGCAGGCATAGTGGTAATTTTCCTCGAACCGTTCCTTCTTCCCGCGCCGGACAAAAAACGCATGCGCCCTCTTTTTGAAAAGGAACTTGAAATCATTCACCGCGTATGCGTGGAAATGTGCGACGAATTCGTCGCTTACGACGAAATGTTCAACGGTCTGTGCATAACCACGCCTTACACCGAGTATGCCGAAGACGGCGTTCATCCCACGTTTGAAGGCTCGGACATAATAGCCAATACCGCAATCAAGGCAATACGCAAACACCTCATGTAATCTTCGGGGACTGCAAATGAAAAACATCACGCTCAAAAAGGTTCTTATAGTAGCTCTCATCGTCCTCGGCGCAATAACGCTGGCGGGAGTAGTGTATATGGCGTACTTTGACTTTATAGGAATTGTGGCTGTAGCTTCGGGCGTAGGCGGAGCAATTCCCGTACTCTGCGAGCTGGCTCGCACGGATAAAGCCATAAACAAAGAAAAAGAGGAAAAACAGGAATAATAAAAGCGGCGGAGCGCACTTTGCGCTCCGCCGCTTCATTATTTTGCAGATATGTTTTAAGCCTGAGTTATTTCACGCTCTGTTTTGCCCGTTCGTTTAACCGCACAGCTCCCTGAGCGCAAGTTTGTAAATTTCAAAGCACTTTTCTATCTTTTCGAAAGTGATATATTCGTTTGCCTGGTGAATTGTACTCTCTTCGCCGTCCTCCTCGGGACCGAACGCCGCGCCGTATTTGAGCGCTCTTGCGTAAGTTCCGCCGCCGATTGCTATGGGGCTGGCGTTCTTGCCCGTAACGGTGTTGTAAACTTTCAAAAGCGTACTTATCAGCGGGCTTTGCGCGTCGTTGAAGAGGGGCGCCTGATAGTGCAGCACTTCGTATTCAATTCCGCATTTGTCGAGTACGTCGGTTATCGCGCTCTTTTCGTAGGTCGCGGGATAGCGTATGTCGCATGTAACGAAAATTTTGTCGCCGTCCTGTTCTATGAGGTTGGGCGAGAAAGTGAGCGGACCTGTGCTGTCAGCCATGCCTTTAAGTCCCATATTTTCATCGAAAAGCGCCTTTTTCATGTCGTCCAGACCGAGATATGCGAGCATGGGCGCAATCGCGTTAATGCCCTTGTCGGGGGTGGAACCGTGCGCGCTCTTGCCGCGGGAAATAACTTTTCCGTCCTCGGCGCTCATGCCGAGAGCGGCAAGTTTTGCCTCGTCGGCTGTAGCGGTCGCTTCGCAGTAATCGCAGACCATGTTGGGTCTGTTGCCGCCTTTAAGTCCGCTGAACGCAACGCCTTTCGCGGGGAAGGCAAATTTTGTCTGCAGAATGCCTTTTTCGGCGTAAATTACGGGGAAATCGGCGTCGGGCGAAATGCCCTCTTCGGGCATCTTTGCCACGGCGTTGTAGTGGTCGATGCAAGCCCAGCCCGTTTCCTCGTTGCAGCCGAGTATGAGCTTTATTCTGCGCGAGGGCTTGAAGCCTTCGTCCTTGAGCGCCTTCATGGCGTAGAGCGCAATCATTGCCGGACCCTTGTCGTCCATAGTGCCTCTGCCCCAGATTTTTTTTGCTGCTTCGTCAACTTCGCCGCCGAACGGGTCGTGTTCCCAGCCGCTGCCTGCGGGAACGACGTCGAGGTGAGCGAGAACGGCAAAATCTTTGCCGCTGCCCCAGCATACTTCGCCTATGTAATTGTCGTAATTTTTAGTTTCAAATCCCATGAAATCGGCAAGTGAAAGATAAAAATCCAGGCACTTTGCCGCGCCTTCGCCGAAAGGCATGCCCTCTTTTGCGGGAGCCTGCGAGGAGTCGTATTTTATTGCCTGCGAAAGATTTTTTACGATGTCGTTGAAATAATTTGCCATATTGTTTCCTTGTCTTATTTTAAGAGTGAAATTATTATACACTTTTTATTATTTGTGGTAAAATAATTTCAAGCTGTTTTTAAAAATTAATGTGAGGGGTAAAATAATGCACGAAGGGCACAGAAAACGCCTTTGGGAAAAGTTGAAGGGCGGCGACAACCTTTTTGAACACGAAATTTTAGAAATTCTTCTTTTCAACGCCTATCCGAGGAAGAACGTCAATCCAATAGCTCATGCGCTTTTGGCGCGTTTTCCCAGCATAAACGAAGTTCTGCACGCCGACGTCGACGAACTCTGCACGGTGGAAGGAGTGGGCGAAAACGTCGCGCTGTACTTGAGGTGCATAGGCAAATGCCTCGACCTCGGCAACAGGTGCGAAGGCTTTTCCGTCATCAGAAACATTGCGCAGTTCAAAGATTTCGTCTGCGCCAGGCTCAAGGGCAATTCGACCGAGGTGCTTGAATTTTATCTTATGGATAAAAACGGCAAAGTGCGCCGCATTTTCTCCTTCGGCGACGGGGACGCAGGCAAAGTGGAGGTTCGCCCCGACGAAATAACCAAAATTATTTCCGTAAACAAGCCTTACGGCGTGTATATGGCGCACAATCACGTCGGCTGTTCTTCGCTGCCCTCGCCTTCGGACGACGACATCACCGCAAAAGTCATGCTGATTTGCAGCCTCAACAACGTCAGGTTCTACGATCACTGCATTTATTCGGACGTGGACGGCGTTTTCAGTTATTTCCTCACAGACAGGCTGGATGAAATCAAGCGCCGCGTCGACGCGGCAAAAATGTTCGGCGTATGAAATGCCGGTTGTGCTGAATATATTTTATGCCTTGCCGCGGCGCTTATGCGCCGCGGCTCTTTTATAAGTTTTTTCCGCGCAGTTCCGTCGGCATTGTTTTCTGTCGGAATACAGCCGTTTTGTCGGAAAAACCGATAAATTCTGCAATTTCGCAATATTATTACAAAATTTTCACAAAAAAGCATTTTAGTTTTTACATTTTCGGTTTATATTATATATGTAAACGGAAGGAAAAATTCGTTTACCTCAAAAAAGGAACCGATTATGCGCGCATAGCACGCGCTTATCGGGCAATTCCAAGGCACACACGCTCATCATGAGTTTTCAATATTTTCTCTCCATATTAAAAAGTGCCGCGCGCGAAAGCGCGCGGCGCTTTTTAATTTTTTTACGCCGCCGTTTTCGTCCGCATAGAAACGCCGCGCCGCAGTCGACTCAAAGTGGAAATCTGGTATTATAAAAAAGTATTGAATTGGGCATAGCGTTAATGCCAGAAAAGTGATAGCATAAGTATCGTCATAAAAAAAGCGCAGTGTGCGCTGTGTTAAAGGAAATAAAAAAAATGAACGGCAAAAAAATTCTTACGGTGCAGGATTTGTCCTGCGTGGGGCAGTGTTCGCTCACGGTGGCGCTCCCCGTGCTTTCCCATTACGGAGTGGAGGCGGCAATACTCCCCACGGCGGTTCTTTCCAACCACACCATGTTTAAAAGCTGGTCTTACCTCGACCTGACGGACGAAATTCCAGTTATTTTCGATAACTGGAAGAATAACGACATAAAGTTTTCGGGTTTTCTTCTCGGATACCTCGGCAAGGTTTCGATAATGGAACTCTGCGAGCGTGCGTTCGACGAATTTTCCGAAGAGGGCGCGCCCGTCATAATTGACCCCGCGTTCGGCGACAACGGCAAACTTTACGGCGGCTTCGACGAGCATTACGTTGCTGCTATGGCAAAACTTTTGAAGCGTGCGGACATAATACTTCCCAATCTCACCGAGGCGTGCTATCTTCTCGGCGAAGAATACAGAACGGAATACGACAAAGATTATATCGAGGGCATAGCGTTCAGGCTTAACCTGATCACGGGCGCGGCTGTCGTTATAACGGGAGTGGAGCTTGACGGCGGAATAGGCGAATGTATTTACAAGGACGGCGCGTTCAGCTACGTTACCGAAGAAAAACTTCCCAGGTTTTCGCACGGCACTGGCGATATTTTCGCCGCGGCGTTCACGGCGCGCTATCTCAACGGCGCAAGCATGGAGGAAGCCTGCACCGTCGCGGGCAGGCTGGTTGCCGATTGTCTTAAAGCCACGGGCGATAATCACGGCTACGGCGTTCAGTTTGAAGACGTACTCTTTTCCCAGCTTAAAAAATGATAAATTGCGCAGAATGCGCGTTGGCAGGCACATATGTGCCTGCCAACGCGCATTTTTTATGTTTTTCACGGGTAAATATTGAAGCCGCTGCGCGGAATTTTTCCGCGCGGCGGCTTTTTCTTTTAAAGGTCGAAGGCTATAGCCGTTATGTCGTCGTTGAGGTTATGACAGAAATTTTTAAGGTTGGTTTCTAGGTCTTTTATAAACTCTTCGCCCGTCCGCGCATACGACAGCGTGCGTATCGCGCCCTCCACGCCGAACATTTCGCCGCGCTCGTTCTTGCACTCGGTAACTCCGTCCGTCAGAAGCGCGAGAATGTCGCCCTTTTTGTAGGGGATTGCGTCCTCGAAATATCTCGGATTGTCGAACCAGTTGGAAACGGGAGGGGCGTTGAGCATGATGCGCGTTATGCCGCCGTCCGATTTGAGAAGAATGGGTACGTTGTGCCCCGCCATGGAATAGGTTATGCTGTCCTCGTCTATGCGCGCGGCGGCGACGGTAACGTAGTTTTTTTCGTCGAGGTCAAGTTCGCGGAAGCGCGTCGAAAGCGAAGCTATCGCCTGCGCTGGGGAATAAGCCGTCTTGTCGTATGCCGCCTTGACGAACGCGGTGAGCATGCCCGCGGAAATGCCCTTGCCGGACACGTCTGCAATAACGCCGCAAGCCGAATTTCCCACGGCAAAAATCTCGGGCAGGTCGCCGCCTATATCGCGGCAGGGGATGTACATGTACGAATATCTTTTCCCCGCAACCCACTTGCCTGCGGGCAGAAGTTTTTGCTGAATGCTCCTTGCCGAGCGCAGTTCGCTCGCTATTTCGGTTTCGAGAGCGTCGTCTATAATTCCCATGCACAGTCCGCCGCCGAGCGGCTTTACGGTGAGCGCGAACGAAAGCTCTTTTTCGCCCTCGTCGCTGCGCATGGCGAGCTTAACCCTCTGCATGGTTTCCCTGTCAGAATACAGCGTGTCTTCGAACGCCTGCAAAAAGGAACATCTTTTCGCGCAGTCGGTCGAGCCGCAATGTCTGAAATCGCGGTTGCACCCCACGACTTTGCCCAGATTGCCGCGCGTTGCCGCGTCGGGGAAGAGAGCTTTGAACGCCGCGTTGGTGTACACTACTTTTAAATTTTTGTCGGTTACTATAAGTCCCGAAGGCACGCTTTCGAGCATGCGTTTATAATATTTTTCAATCATTGTGCGGTAGATAGAATGAAAGTTTTCCGCAGATCAGTTCTGCGGTCAGCGGATAGCCGCCCTGCGTTTCGTACAGTTCGCCCTCCGCCTGAACTATAATTTTTTCCGTGTGCGGCACGAGCGTGGCTTTTCTGCAGCGTATCTTGGTTACGCCCCTGACCTTTTCGAGTTTGCCGAAAAAGAGTTTTGCGAACGTCATAAAGGATTTTAAGGGCGATTTGTATTCGACAATCATTACTTCCATAACGCCGTCGTCAACTTCTGCGGAGGGAAAAAGTTTAATTCCCGCGCCAATCTGCTTACCGTTGCCCGCGCACGCGATCAGACCGTTGTATTCTCTCGCGCTGCCGTCCTCGCAGATCAGGGTGAACGGCTTGGCTTTGTATGTAAAAACGCTCTTGAAAAATCCTAAAATATACTTGCTCTTGCCAAGTTTGTCGGACTTCATCACATTTCTAATTATTTCCGCGTCCATGCCGCAGCCTATGGCGTTTATCGAGCGAAGTCCGCTCGAAAGTTCTATGTAATCTATGGCTGAAGGCGCTTTGAAAGCTATAATCTGCGCGGCGTATCTCGCGTCTTTGGGAATGCCTATCGCCGCGGCGAAATCGTTGCCGCTGCCTGCGGGTATAATGCCCAGTTCGCACAGGGATATGTCGCGTATTCCGTTCAGAACCTCGTGCAGAGTGCCGTCCCCGCCCATGGCTATGAGCGTAACTTTTTCGTTTGTTTGGGTCAGCTTTGCCGCTATGTCGCGCGCGTGTCCCGCATATCTTGTAAAGTGCAGGCAATAGCTCTTGCCCGCTCTGTCGAAAACGTTTTTAACCTCGTCGAGTTGGCGCGCGGCTCTGCCTTTTATTCTGTTTGAGTTGATTATTATGTGATACATATTTTCTCTTACGTGCGCGCCGAGGCGCTCAAGCGCAACTCTTCAGCGTTTAAAAAACAGTAATTCAGATTAATTATACTATATTGTCGCGATAATTGCAATCAAAATAAAAATATGCTATAATTAAAAACGTAATCATGATTAAAATTATACCTCAAAAACTTAAAGAACTCGCCTCTGTCTGCAACGGGAGACTGTATGTGGTGGGAGGAGCTTGCCGCGATTACCTTGCGGGACTTAAAAGGTCTTCGGTCGATTGGGATATATGCGCGCCCCTGCCCGCCGAAGAAGTTGCTCGCTCCGCGCTTTCCGTCGGCATGGAGATAAAAGCGAGCTTTCCTCTTACGGGCAGCCTCAAACTCGTCTCGTACGGAACGCTTTTCGAGTTTACTTCCTTCCGCAAGGATATTTACAGCGGTCGCGGACACAGACCGTCTGCGGTGGAGTTCACAAACGATATTTCTGCGGACGCCTTGAGACGCGATTTCAAATGCAACGCCGTCTATTACGACGTCTGCGGCGAAAAATTTATCGACCCGCTCGGCGGAACGGACGACATCGCCGCGCGAAGGATAACCGCCGTCGCCTGTCCGCAAAAACTGTTCGGGGAGGACGCTTTAAGAATAATGCGCCTCGCGCGTTTTTGCGGCGAACTGGGCTTTTTGCCTGACGATGAGAGCGTTGACGGCGCGGCGCGTTGCGCAGAGCTTCTGCGCGACCTGCCCGCCGCCTTTATAAGGCGGGAGCTGGACGGCATACTGCTCGCCGACAAAAAATATTCGGTTGACGGCGGACACGCCGCCGCGCTTGAAGTTCTGGCAAGGACGGGCGGGGCAGCCGTGCTTTTTAATGATTTTCGCGCGGACGAAAATTTTTTTGCTTCTTTTGCCCTCGTACCCGAAAATCTTCGTTTTTCCGCGCTTCTCGCGGCGTCGTGCGCGGGAGGGGATAATATATCCGATTTCGTCCGCGACATGCAAAAAGCCTGCAAAGAGTGCGCGGCGGCAGGCTATCCCGTTCGCGCGGCGGAGCGCGCTTCGTGCGTCGCCTCTCTCGCCGCGTTCGGCGGAGGGGGAGAGGACAAAGTTTCGCTCAGGCGTTTTCTTGTAGGGAAAGGAAGTTATGTCGCTAAGGCCGCGCGCCTTGCACGCATTTTCGGCGCGCAAAGCTCACTGTGGCTCGAGGAATACGAAAAAATGCTCGATGAGGGCGTTCCTTTCGGCGCGGGACAGCTTGCCGTCGGCGCGGAAGAGCTTGCAAATGCGGGATTTGCCCGCGAACGGACGGCTGAAATTTTGCGTTTTCTTCTCGACGAGTGCGCCGCAGACGGCTGTCAGAACGAGCGGGAAAGGCTGATTGCGCTCGCCCGTCGGCAGTTTGCCGCGCGTTAGAAGACTATTTGGAATAAAATAACATTCTTTTCTCGTTCCTACAGTTGATTTTGCAGACAAATAGAGTTATAATATATATCGACTTATAATATAACGCGTTCGGAGCGCTTTTTTCTATGCGCTTTGCCGCGGAGTAAGTTCTGACACAATAATCGGGCGCATGCGCGCACATCGGAGGTAATATGGCTAAGGGCGGTTCAAATGTACTTAGAGGGGTTATCGCGTTCTTTCTCGGTTTCCTGTTTGCCATCATTGTTGAAGTAGGCGTAATAGTCGGTGCAGGCTATTTTCTGCTCTATACCGACATCAATTCCATTTTTAATTTCTTCGGCTACGAAAACGACGACGGACGCAATAATCAGATAATAAACACGACCAACGGCGTTACTACCGTTCTCGACCTGTATAACAAAATCATGGGTATCGCAGGCAACGTAGACCAGCTTTCGATTTCTACGATTGTGGACTTGTCGCCCGCGCTCGGCGCAATGCTCGACGATTTGTATGTTCAGGCTGAAAATTACGGCATTTACATAGACGCTGACGAATTTGAAAAACAGAGCGTGGTCAACCTCGGCACGTATGTCAGGGAAGATATCGTTATGAATATCCGCCCCTATGAGCTTGTGGTAGGACTTCAGCTCGGCGAAGACAACATCTTTGAAAACAACATCGTTCTGCAGACGCTGCTGCGCGGTGCAGAAGCGAAGTTTGTAGACGATCCCGTAACGGGCGAAAGCTACCTTGTTTACTACGACCAGTACGAATACAATACCGACCTCGGCGGTTACTACCGCATGAGCGGCGAAGCAGGCGTAGCCGCATATCCCACCAATCTCGACGCGTCCCGCTGGCTGACTGAAACCAATGCGGTCAACGACGCCGGCTATGACGTCTACAGGCAGTATTTCTACTACGACGGCGAAAATTACATAGTTACCAAAAAGGATCTGAACGACGAATTTATCTGGAGCGAATATGCGGACGATGTGGCGTATTACTCAACTTACGGTTCGGAACCCATGCACATAAGCGGTAACTACTATTACGACGAAAACGGCGAGCAGGTTTACTTTGAAGGCAAGGAAGTAACGCTCGGCAAACTCATAGACAGCAACACAACGTTTGAATCTCTCGAATACCTCGACGCCGACGTGGCGTTTACCGAGATGATGGGACAGGAGAGCGAAGTCATAAACGCCCTGTTTGAGGGCATTTCGCTCGGCGACTTCCTCGAAGGCAATATGGACTTCGACGGCAGAGTAGGCAAGCTCGAACTTCCCGTTATACTTGACGTTGAACCTTCAAACGATATAATGGCTTTCATAGCTTATCGCATAAACAACATCAAGTACGATGCGGCTCACGGCTATTACACGGCTGTATATCAGTACACCGAAAACGGCGTAACGCTCAAAAAGAACGTCATCGTAAATACGGTTGACGGCTTAATCGATACGGTAATAGACCCCCTGACGGGCGAAGAGATAGAACCTACCAAAGTCGAAGAGATAAGCGATGTAATTCAGAATATAGGCGTAAATACTCTCATCGACATAAATGTAAGCGACAAAGTCATTGCATACATAGGCTACGGCATTACAGATATGGTCAAAACGGGTTCAAATACCTATTCGGCAAAATACCACTATGCAGACGGCTCAAGCACCGCAAACTGCACTGTAAATACCGATAGCGACGGCATAATTATTTCCGTTGCTCTCGAAGACGGAACGCCGGTGAATGCGGCTACGGTCGAAGAACTTTCCGACAGAGTTACAACCATAACTGACGTTCTCGCGCTCGGCGATTTCGTCGACATAAAAGTATCTTCTTCGTCGCAGAACAACAACATTATGATGTTCACGGCTTATTCCGTAACGATGAATGCCGCTGACATAACCGCAGGCGCAATGACTGACGGCAGCTCGACTTATTACGAAGGCACCTATCACATCTTTGAAGACGGAGCTGAACCCGCTACGGCGAAAGCGAGAATTTATACCGACGCCAACGGAGTAATAAGCCGCGTAAGCTATTACGATGAGGCTTTGGGTAGCTGGCTTGACGGCGTGAAGACGTCGATAAGCGGCTCTACCGACCAGATTTCCAGACTGACTTCCGCCCTCACGATAGGCGACGTGGTCAGGATAACCGAAGAAGACGGCAGACTTATGAATAAACTTGCCGGCTACGTCATCGACGACATCGCTTCGGCAGTGGACGAAATCGTTCTTTCCGACGCGATTGACATTACAACCGACGACGATATCCTTCTCTACCTCGCATTCGGCGTAACGGACGTTACTTTCAACGGAACTGACTACACCGCAACTTACAATTATGCCGACGGCACAACTACAACCGATTGCGTGCTTGTTATCGAACAAGGCATAGTTGTCGGCATAACGGCTTCCGACGGTTCTAAAATACAGGAAATCGGCGAAGACGGTCTTCCTTACGATTATGCGGGAACTACCCTCAACACGGTAGCTGACAGGGTAGACAGTCTTACAACTACGCTCAAAATCAAAGATCTCATAACCATCGATCCCGACGATAAAATACTCAGCCTCGTCGCAGATTCCACGATAGACGGACTTTCCGAAACAGTTATGAACATAACCGTGCAGGATCTGTACGCGGACGAAATTTATGCGAGCGGCTGGTACGAAGTTACCGCACAAAACTTTGATGCGCAGTATCTGTACTACACGATGAATGCCCAGGGTAAATATGAACTCGTAAACGGCGACGGCAGGCTTGCGGCATTCGACACCGCTGCAACATATTATTCTCGCGGCAAGGCGCAGGGCGTATGGTATCTGCTCACATACAGCGAAGGCTATGAAGTAAGCTATACCGTGAACAACCTCGGCGAAATGATGAAAAATTCCACCGCAAATATGAAGACTTCGACTTTGCAGGACTTCTATGAAGCCGGAATTATTGCTGAACCTTCGCATAACGCAGTTCCTTTGCGCGAAGCGACGCAGGATGAAATCAATAACCCCGATATAACCACGGAAACCATTCTCGGCACGACCTATGTCATGAAGGAGGTCAGGTATTGCACGATAGACGAAATGCTCGACGCCATAAATATCCTTTCCGGCATAGCTAATCAGATAGGGCAGCCATAAATTGCAGTAAAAACGTTTGACAATTAAATATCAATAATGTATTATATTTAAGCATTTTGCCGCAAGGCGAAGTGCGTCCGCGGGAAAAATTCCGCGTACACCTTGCGTACCGCCAGACGGTACGCCGAATAAGTCCGGGAGGTGAATTCCATGAAAACTTACGAGATGCTCTACGTATTGGACAGCGCGCTCGCTGACGAGGCAAAAGACGCCTTCGAAGCAAAGTTCTCCGCTATCGTCGCAGACTTCAACGGCAAGGTCGTATCCACTGACAAGTGGGGCGTAAAGAAGTTGGCTTATCCTATCAACTACAAGACGGAAGGCTACTATGTTCTTATGACCTTTGAAGCTGAAGGCGGCGTTGTTAAGGAGCTTGACCGCGTTGCAGGTCTTTCAGCAGAAGTTTTAAGAAGAGTTATTACCGTTAAAGCGTAAAAACAAGGGAAAAGAAAATGAACAAAGTATTTTTGATTGGCAACTTAACCCGCGACCCCGAACTCACCGAAACGTCTTCGGGCGTTGCAATCTGCCGCTTTTCTATCGCCGTAAACCGCAATTATACTTCGGGCGGCGAAAGACAGACCGACTTTTTCAACTGCACGGCATGGCGCGGATTGGGCGAGAATGTTGCAAGATACGCTAAAAAAGGCAATAAAGTGGCTGTAATGGGCTCTGTAGAACTTCGCAACTACGAAGACAATCAGGGTGTTAAGCGCACTGCTGTCGACATTAACTGCAACGACGTAGAATTCCTGTCTCCCCGTTCAAGCGGCGGCGACAGCGGCTACGAAAGCGACGTTGCACCCGCATCTTCGGGCGACAAGCGCAAGCCTTCGCTGCAGTCTTTCGATGACGACGGCGACATTCCTTTTTAATGCGTTGTAAGGAATTTTTCAAGGAGAAATAAAATGGAAGAAAAACCCGTTAAGAAGAGCTATAAAAAGATGCCCCGCAAAAAGGTATGCGTTTTCTGCCAGGAAAAGGTAGAAGTTATCGACTACAAGGACGTAAACCGCCTCAAGAAGTTCGTTACCGAGTCGGGCAAAATGCTCCCCAGAAGAATGAGCGGTACCTGCGCAAAGCACCAGAGAGAACTTTCCAAGGCTATCAAGCGCGCAAGAATAGCAGCTCTGCTTCCTTTCAAAGGCGAATAATTAAATTCAAAAAGCCAACCCGTTGGGGTTGGCTTTTTTTATTTGCGTTTTATTAATAATAAATTGTCTGTAATTGTTTTATTTGATTAATTAGTTGACTTTTACAATTTTAAGGTGTATGATTAAATAAACGAATTAAAGCGAGAAGTTATGAAACAATTTTTTAATTTTAAATTTAGTTGTAAACTTAAGATTTTTGCCATTTTGTTGTCTATAATAATGGTGTTTTCTTTTATTAATTCAACCACAGTTGCTTTTGCTGCGGCTTCACCTATTATATCAAACATAATTCATGATGGCGGTAATTCGGATGGGGTATCTAAGTATACTCTGATAATAGATGATAGCAATTTGGATGAAATTAATGATTTTGCCAGTATAGAGCAAAAAAATGGCAATTACGTTGTAGAGAGTGATAGATATGTTGATAACTACGTTTACGTGACACCTAATAAGACAGAAAATTATAATACAATAGATTATTTATTGTTTATGATAGGTAAGCTTGAAGATTATGCTGTATTTTATTTAATGGATAATGACGAAAGCGTAACTAATGAAACAATTAATAATTTAGTGCTTGGTTATATCAGGGGACTAAATGGAGAGTATGTGTCAGGCTATGGTGGCACATGGGATTTAGTTTGTGGTGAAGTTAACCAAGATTTCTACTCGTATGTAAACGACAAAGAAAGTAATTATTCTTCCCAGAAGCTTAAAACATTAGAATTTTTTGCAAGTTATCTGCAAAATTCAAGTTCCTATACAGAGCCTTGCGGAATAGCTGCAAGTGATGAAATACTGAATAAAAAATATATGTTGCCTGACCCGTTGGAATCAGGTCAGACCATTGACCTTTTACATATGTTTGCCGCAATAGATGGAATTTATTCACAAACGGATGAGTGCTTAATAGTGGATTCGATTTTAATATATGGTCACCAGCGCGACATTGTGTCCTGGCTTGGCGATCTGCATCAAATTACAGAACAGCTTGCTGATAGCATAAAAGATATAAATAAAATACCTAGTTATAATATTTCATTGGGACATATTGACTTTAATAATTATCTGAATAGTTATATAGGAAATTCAGTTGTTACAAAATTTCCAGCTTCCGATCTTCTTGCGGACATAGACGCTATGAATATAACCAAGCTGTTTTTGGACGCTGACAATTTGCTTTCTGAATGTGTGGCGGCATATTATTCAAAAATAAGTAATGATAGCGCAACAAATTGTAACAGATACTACGAATTCATATATTCTGTTACCCGTGAGCTTGAGCGGCCTTCCACGGGCAATATGCTTAAAGATTTTCAGAATGAAGTCTTCAATTCTATGAATATAGATTATAATAACGGCGCATTATCTGACCACACTTACTATCAGTTATTTTGGGTTGATGTGAAATTTTTGTTGCATGATGGAGAATTTCCAGACTTTGAAATAAGAAAATGCACGGCTAATCTTTTTTATAAGTACATTGTTGAAATGAGCAACAGATTTTAAGGAGTTTTATGAAAACACTTAAATATATATTGTTAATTATAATGAGTATGCTTGTGACGTTGAGTTTTTCAGCCTGTGAAGAGCCTACAGAACTGTTCAGCGAACAGGCGTTAAAGATGTATTCAATCGAATGGATGAGCCCTCCTGAAGGCGCAGTGGACGAGGTGCAGTACAGAGAAGATAATTCTGCATATCTTCAATATGAAGCAAAGATGGCGAGGGAGGAAGATTTTAACTCATATCTTAACAATGTGTTTGAAAACTTTAAAAACGGCGATTATACCATAGCAAATTATTGTCAAAAGTTCTATTCGGGACACCTCGACACATTTAAAATATGGTTTCACATTGCCTATGACGAAACTAAAACATATTATGTAAATGGTCTTGGCGATACGATTGTTTATCGTCTTTATTACACCGTTACTCCTCTTGGCAAACGTAACGAAGAGGTTGGCGGGCGCGAAGTGAAAAATGTCATTCAGCTCGATTTTGTGTGGAATAAAATTCCTGACGAAGATGGTTTATATAAGATAGAGATATGTCTGCATGAAATGACAGGTAAAGGTAATGTTGTAAATTATTATCTCGACAGCGTGCCTTCTTCGGATTAAGATTTTTGTATATATTAAAATATTTATTTCAGCGATAAATGGAAAGCGGTCGCGCACATTGTGCGCGACCGCTTCTTTATTTTCAATCGTTTTAATCGTTATTTTCAGTATTCTCTTCTGAAGTCAGTTCGGGGCTGTCCGAAAGAATGCTTTTGCCGTGGTGCTTTTCGTAATTGCGAATTTCAATGTACGCAAATACAAATGTTACAAGACCTACGCCGATAAGGCAGGAGATGGGAATTACGCCGTAGTTTATGTTGTTGGTAAGGTCGGTTACTATTGCAACCAGCAAAGTTCCGAAGAATGACGCGCCCTTGCCGAAAACGTCCATAATTCCGAAGAATTCGCCGCTCTTGTCGATGGGGATTATCTTTGCGAAGTACGAGCGCGAAAGCGCCTGCACGCCGCCCTGCAAAAGTCCCACGCACACGGCGAGGAACCAGAACTGCCATGCCTGCGTCAGCCATATCGCAAACAACGCAACGCCGAGATAGCCCGTTATAAAGAATATTATCAGCTTGCCGTTGTCGTATTTTTTAGCGAGTATGCCCGAAATTATCGCGCAGGGGAAAGCTATTATCTGCGTGAGCAGAAGGGCTAAAACGAGCTGTATCTGGTCAATGTGAAGGGCATAACCGTAAGTCGTCGCCAAATCGATTACGGTATAAACGCCGTCGATATAGAGGAAGAATGCCAAAAGGAAAATGAGAATGCCCTTTTTGTTGGGAACTTTTTCCTTAAACACGGAAAAAAGCCTATTGAACGACTGCCTTATCGCGTGCGGTTCGCGCTTTACGAAGTGACGCTGTTTATAGCTCTTGGTGAGCGGCAGCGTAAACGCAAGCCACCATGCGGCGTTGAGAATAAAAATAATCATGTACGCCCACATATCGGGGAGTAAATCGAAGAGCGACAGGGCGTAAATGCCTATGCTCACGATAAAGGGTGCGCAGCTGCCTATGTATCCCCACGCATATCCGTGAGAAGAAATTTTGTCCACGCGCTCCATGTCGGTTACGTCCGTGAGCATGCTGTCGTAGAATACAAGGCTTATGTTGTAGGAAATTTTGCTGACGATAAATACTGCAATAAATCCCGCAAGCGGCAGCGGCATGCCGAGCAGCACGCAGCCTATTATGCCAACGATGGCAGAGCCGAAAAACAGCGGTTTTTTCATGCCTTCGCCGTCCGCAAATGTGCCTATAACGGGGCTTATAACGGCCACGACGAGCGTGATAATCGAAGTTATCAGCGACCAGAAAGTCTGGTATTCGTCTTCAGTCATTCCGTTTTCGGTACACAGATTTCCTACTATTATAGGAATAAATACCGAAATGAGCAGGGTGAAAGCCGAATTGCCTACGTCATACATTATCCACTTTTTTTCAATAGTGGTAAAAGTGCTTTTTTTAATCTTTTGTGCGTCGGAAGCTTCCATTTTTTTATCCTTATTCGTAATTTTTATCAAAGCGGGCGTCCAGACCTTTATTGTTGAGGTTGACGCAGAAGTTGACAATCAGCCTCTTGGCGACAGGTTTTGCGCCTTCAAATTTTTCAAAAAGTACCTTGTTGCTCTGCTCGCAGACGGGGTCGGGGAAATATCCCATAACCTGGTCCTTGAGGCTGTCGCCGCCGAACATCTTTAAAAGCGAAGTTATTATCGAGCGCTTGAATTTTTTTGGAACTACGAACATGTCGCATACCTTTTTCATATCTTTAAGAGCGCGTTTTATCTGTTTTGGCTTGAGGTCGAAAAAAGGCGCAATAACGTTCGCATACTTTTCGTCTGCAATTATGTGCTCTGCAAGTTTTCTTTTAACAGGGTCTTTGCCGTCGTCTTCCAAAAGAAACCTGTCAAATTCTACTTCAACTTTAGTGTGAGTAATTCCCAGCTGTTTGCGGCGCGCTTCAACGTAGTCGTGGCACTCGCTGTCGAGCGCAAAGTGGGTAATAAATCCCAATGCATAGCTCAACGCTGCTTCGCTTGAAGAAGCTGTCTGCTTTGCTCCTTCAAAGAAGGGTTTAGCCTTTTTAATGTGCATTTCGTCGCCCATCTTTCTTATGGCGTTGTGCGTGAGCGGCTTGTAATAAAACAGAATATCGGGTCCGTGGCAGCCCATAAAATACAGCTCTTTGTTGCTTTCCGCAATTGCGCGGACATCTCGCGGGAGCAGGGGCAGAACCTCGTTTGCAAATCTGTAATGCGCGTAAGTAGACGGCATAAAATTTCCTCTCAATCTGCATTTTATTAAAAAAATGTAAATTGTCTGTAAATAATAGTGTAATAATATTGTAAAATATATTAAAAGCTAAGTCAAGGCAAGGCGCGCCCGACGGCAAAAAAATGCGCCATAAACTTTTGTGTAAATAAAAAATGCCGCTCTTTGCGAGCGGCATTTTTTTAATTACGCTTTTTCGTATTCCATTCCGTTATTGTAAAGACGAAGTTTATGTTTATATGCGCGCTTTTGCGCAAGGTAGTTTTTGTATTCCTGTTTTGCCTTAAGATAATCCATATAAGGTTTTGCAACTTCTTCGTAAGTTCTTATGGGTTTTTTGTCCTTGTCTGGATTTTTTTCGTCGAAGAAAAGTATGAGGACTTTGTTTCTTTTTACTCTTAAAACTACAAGTATTATAATTGCAACTAAAGTCAATGTAGTTCCAAGTCCGGTTAATATAAAACCGGCTATAAGATTAGCACCTGTTGTGTCGGGTTCAGAATATAAAAATCCGAAATAAATTCCCTCGGCAATAGATAATATGGCAAGGAATAAATAAATAATACAAATAATAATAATTCCTGCATGTGCGCGCATCTTTTTTTCGGGGAATGTTTTCAACGGAATGAAACCTATTATAATGCAGACAGCAATAAGTCCTATAACCGAAATTGGCATAGCTATAGCGAAAGCTGTTGTTCTTGAAGGGGAGGCGAAGTTTAAAACCATCACTAACGCGTATATTAAAATTATTCCTAAGTTAAAAATGCCAAATATTCTTTTAAATTTGACATAACCAGAAACTATTTTCATTTCTTTTGTTTTTTGCGGACGAGCAATTTTTGCAACGGGTTGAGGTTCGGCAGGTGCGGGGTGGGTAGCCTTGAACTGCGCGATGCGTTCCTGTCTTTCCGCCTCGGCAATTTTTGCGTTTTTCTCCTCGTCAGCTACAGCGATCTTAACCGTTTCAATCTTTTTGGGCATTATATATCTTGCCACGGGCGAACCGACAATAAAAATAAGGAAGAGCAGCGAGAATACTATTATGAGTATAGGGCATGCGCCAGCGGCGAATATGCCGAAGCCGCCGTCTTCAGCCGCTATAGTGCCGCATACTGCGCAACCGATAATAAAGTAAATAAAAGTAAACACAGCCGCAGCACAAGTAAGCAGCAATTCAAGAGAAATAGTTTTGTCTTTGAGTTTAAACTTTCTGTTCTTAAGCGCGGGAACGAAGTACTGAGCAACCATAGCCGCCGCAAGAATTAATCCGAATACGGCAAAAACTATGAGCGCCGCCATCGAACCTTTGAGTGCGGACAATTCGCTCACCATGGAATAAACATTGCCCAGTCCTATCGAGGGGAAGTCCTCTTCGCCGGGAATGACGGCAACGTCCGCGGCATAGAAAATAAAAATCAGCACGGAAAAAAGCGCAAACAGTGCCGCAGGAACATATTTTAGTATTTTATAGATGTTCACGGGGGTAAACTTGTCCGCTATCGCGCTTGTTTTACCTCTCTTTGTATTGTTTTCGCTCTTTAAGTCGCTGTTTGTTGCCTGTGCAACGGAAATTTCACTCTGCGCGTCGTAAGGCTGCACTCCGTCGGCGTTTGTCTGGACAAAAGCGGTTTCGCTTTGTTTTACTTCGGTGTTGCTTTCGCTTTCAAAGCGATATCCGCAATTGGAGCAGAACTTGTCGCTTTCGTCGCATTCTTTGCCGCATGACGGGCATTTTTGCGGTGCGCCGCTTCAGTTCCGCATGCAGGGCAGAAGTTTCTTTCAAATTCCGCGCCGCAGTTGGTGCATTTTCTCATCTTATCCTCCATATTATCAAGGCTTGCGCCTGTTATTATACACACATAAATATATCATATAATAATGGGCTTTTATAACAAAATAAAAGCGTAAATTTTGTTAACTTTAAATATTTAAAGCGCGGCGCGGGAATATTCCCGCGCCGCGCTTAAGTTTTTTTTATTTGAAAATGGTTTAACGCAATCAGTTATAGTGTCTTGCGCCGAAAATAGCCGTGCCTATGCGAACCATGTTGCTGCCGCATTCTATGCACAGTTTCCAGTCGCCGCTCATGCCCATAGAGAGATGTTCGAACGAGGGGAAAATGCCTTTCAGCCTGTCGTATTCTTCGCGCATGCGCGTAGCCAGCTTTCTTAAAAGCTGTTCGTCGTCCGTAAAGGGAAGCATAGCCATAAGCCCTTTAAGTCTGAGTGCGGGAAGTGCGGCAATAGCTTTGCATGCGTCCTCCGCCCGGGCTATGTCGTAGCCGCTTTTTGAAAGCTCGTTGCCTATGTTTATCTCTGCGAGAACGTCGCTGACAATGCCTGCGCCAGCGCTGCGTTTGGAAATTTCTTCGGCAAGGTTAAGCCTGTCCACCGAATGATACAAATCAGTTTTTCCTATAAGGTATTTGACTTTATTGGTCTGAAGATGTCCTATAAAGTGCCTTTTTGGATTGCCGCAAATGCTGTCGTATTTTTCTTTGAATTCCTGAACGTGATTGTCGCCTATGTCGGTTATCCCCGCACATATGGCTTGGTTAATCGCTTCCGGCGTCTGCATTTTGACTGCGGCGACGAGAGTTACCTTTTCGCCGAAAGCGTTCTTTTCGGGAATTTCTTCAAGCAGTTTTTTAACGTTTTCTTCAATCATATGCGCTGTGCTATAAGTTCGCTCATCTGACTGCACGAAACGAGCTTTTTGCCTTCCTCCATGATGTCAGCCGTGCGGAAATCTTCGTCTAAAACTTTCTGTACGGCAATTTCAATCGCGGCGTATTCCTTTACGAGGTTGAAGCTGTCGCGAAGCATCATCGCAGCTGCAAGAATTGTCGCTATGGGGTTAGCCGTGTCGGTGCCTGCAATGTCGGGCGCGGAGCCGTGAATGGGTTCGTAAAGTCCGCGCGTTCCGTCGCCGAGAGAGGAGGAGGCGAGCATGCCGATAGAGCCTGTAACCTGTGCGGCTTCGTCGGAGAGTATGTCGCCGAACATATTGCTCGTTACCACTACGTCGAACTGTGCGGGGTTTTTTACTATCTGCATAGCCATGTTGTCTACGAGCACGTCGCGCACTTCAATCTGGGGATAGTTTTTGGCGCAGTATTCGTGTACGGTTTTGCGCCACAGTCTGCTGCTTGCAAGCACGTTTGCCTTGTCCACGGAAACAAGCTTTTTGCTTCTCTTTACGGCGAGTTCGCAGGCAATTCGCGTAATGCGCTCGATTTCTTTTACCGAGTATTTTTCGGTATCCCACGCATATTCGCCGTCTTCCCCCGTGCCTTCGCCGCGGTCGCCGAAGTAAATGCCGCCCGTCAGCTCTCGCACTATTATTATTTCAACGCCGTCTTTTACGAGGTCGAACTTGAGGGGAGAAGCCTTTGCGAGGCTCTTCCACAGCTTTGCGGGGCGTATGTTGGAATACAATCCCATCGCCTTGCGGATTTTAAGAAGTCCCTTTTCGGGTCGCTTGTCCACGGGCATATCGTCCCACTTATATCCGCCCACCGCGCCCAAAAGCACGCTGTCGCTTGCAAGGCAGCCTTTAACGCTGTCCTCGGGCAGCGGTTCGCCGCACAAATCTATCGCGCAGCCGCCTATGGAATAGTGCGAAAAGCAAAATTCGTGTCCGAATTTTTCGCCTACTTTATTTAAAACTTTAATCGCTCCCGCGCAAATTTCGGGACCTATTCCGTCGCCGTCGAGTACGGCAATATTGTATTTCATATCAAAGACCTCTCTTTGCGAGATTTTTCAAAAGCCCGCCGTCTGCAATTATTTCGCGTATGAAGGGAGGGAAGGGCTGCGCCTTGTAGCTCTTGCCCGTAGTGAGGTTGTAAATGACGCCTTCGGCGAGGTCGACGCCCACTTCGTCGCCGTCATTTATTCCGCTTACGGCTTCGGGACATTCGAGAATGGGCAGACCGATGTTAATGGAATTGCGGTAGAAAATGCGCGCAAAGCTGTTAGCGATTACAATGCTTACGCCGCTCGCCTTGATCGCTATGGGCGCGTGTTCGCGCGAAGAACCGCAACCGAAGTTGTCGCCTGCAACTATAATGTCGCCCTTTTGCACCTTTTTGGTGAACTGCGCGTCAATATCTTCCATGCAGTGAGAAGCGAGTTCGCTTTCCGACGTGGTGTTTAAATATCTTGCGGGAATAATAACGTCTGTATCGACGTCGTTGTCGAATTTAAAAACTTTTCCTTTAACGTCCATATCAAAGCTCCTTGGGTGAAGTAAGTCTGCCCGTTACCGCAGACGCTGCCGCAACGTAGGGCGAAGCGAGGTAAACTTCGCTCGTAACATGTCCCATTCTGCCTACGAAGTTGCGGTTAGTAGTCGAAACGGCTCTTTCGTTCTCTGCGAGAATGCCCATGTAGCCGCCCAGGCAGGGACCGCAGGTGGGGGTGGAAACTATCGCGCCGGCATTGATGAATATGTCTACCAATCCCTCATGCACAGCCTGAAGATAAATTTCGTTTGTTGCGGGAATTATAATAGTTCTTACGTTCTTTGCAACCTTTCTGCCCTTTAAAATCTCTGCCGCGATGCGCAAATCGGAGATGTGTCCGTTAGTGCATGAGCCAATAACTACCTGGTCGATTTTAATGTCGCCCCATTCATCGGGCGTCTTTGTGTTTTCGGGGAGGTGGGGGAAGGAAACTGTAGGCTCCAACTTGGAAAGGTCAATTTCTATCGTTCTTTCGTATTCTGCGTCGGGGTCGGCTTCGAAAATTCTCACCTCGCGCTTGAACCTGCCCTTCATGTAGTCGAGGGCAACCTCGTCTACGGGGAAAATTCCGTTCTTCGCGCCGGCTTCGATTGCCATGTTGCAGATGGTGAAGCGGTCGTCTATCGAAAGGTACTTGATGCCGTCGCCCGTGAACTCCATAGATTTATAGAGCGCGCCGTCCACGCCGATAAGACCTATAATGTGCAGAATTATGTCCTTGCCGCATATGTATTTCGCAGGCTTGCCCTTGAGCACGAATTTGATTGCCGCAGGAACTTTGAACCAGCATGTCTGGCTTATCATGCCTGCAGCCATGTCGGTCGAGCCTACGCCCGTCGAGAACGCGCCGAGCGCGCCGTAAGTGCAGGTGTGGCTGTCCGCGCCTATGACGAGGTCGCCCGCGCCTACAAGTCCCTGTTCGGGCAGAAGGGCGTGTTCTATGCCCATCTTGCCTACGTCGAAAAAGTTTGCTATGTCCTGTTTTTCGGCAAATTCGCGGCAGATTTTGCACTGCTGTGCGCTCTTAATGTCCTTATTGGGCGCAAAGTGATCCATTACAAGCGCAATTTTATCCTTTTCCTTGACGGCGGAAACGCCTGCCTTTTCAAATTCTTTTATTGCCACGGGACCCGTTATGTCGTTTGCCAGAACGAGGTCGAGCTTTGCGGAAATAAGTTGTCCCGCCGCAACGCTTTCAAGACCTGCGTGGTATGCCAGAATTTTCTGGCTCATTGTCATTCCCATTCAATCAAACCTCCCTTTCGGAATTTATAAAGTCAACAAAAATATTTCCTTTTGCAACGTACGCCTTGAACGCGCCGTCGTTGCCTTCGATTTTTATGCTTTCCTTGTTGCAAGTACCCTCTTTGGCGTTCACTATTACGTCAAAAGTGCTTTCGTCCCCGACAATCGTCGCGGTAACGCTGCCTTCGCCCACTTCTATAAGGGTATCCTTGCAGTTGAGCGCAATCGCGCCCGCGTTGCCGCATTTTGTGCGGCAGCTTATGTGAGTGGCAAAGGTATGCTCAAAACTTATGTCGCCCGAGTTGAGCGAAGCGATTATGCTGCCCTTTACGGTGCATTTGATTGCGTCCAGCGTAAAATTTTCGGCGTTTATGTCGCAACTTTCCATTGCGGCGTTCTCCGCATGCAGGCTGCCGCGCTTGGCGTTGCACTCGACTGCGCCGTAAATTCCGCCGTCTATGACGGTCTGCACGTTCTCGCCCGAAACGCAAAGAGCCGGCACTATATGCCCGGGAACGAATATGCGCACAACTTTGGGCGTTCTGAAAATTTTAGAAAAAATGCTTTTGCTCTGCCTTACAACGAGCTGCGTTCCCTGATTTTCGAGCGAAACTTTAATTCCGCGCGAGTAGTCCGCCGTAACGTGTTCGTCAGCCGAAGCTAAAATTTCCATGCGGCAGTTGTCGGCAGAGCAGCTTATAGAAGTTATGTCGTTTACAAGTTGTGAAGAATTATCCATAAATTTATTATATTTTCACGGGCGCGCATTATTTCCTGAATATCGCGCCTTCGGATGCGGAAGTAACGCTCTGGCGGTATCTTTTCAGGTAGCCGTAAGCGGGCTTTTCCAAGGGTTTGAAAGTTGCGTATCTCGCCTTTATTTCCTCGTCGGAAAGGCGCGCGTTGAGCGAGCAGGAGGGGATGTCGATGTCGATAATATCGCCGTCCTTGAGTATGCCGATAAGACCTCCTGCCGCAGCTTCGGGGCAGACATGACCTATCGCCGCGCCGCGCGTCGCGCCCGAAAATCTTCCGTCGGTGATGAGCGCTACCGTATCGCCCAGACCTGCGCCCACAATGGCGGAGGTGGGGGTGAGCATCTCTCTCATGCCGGGACCGCCGAGGGGACCTTCATAGCGTATAACGACGACGTCGCCCGCCTTGATTGCGCCCGAAGAGATGGCTTTCATAGCTTCCTCTTCGCTGTCGAAGCAGCGAGCGGGACCGCTGTGTTTGAGCATCTTGGGGTCTACCGCGCTCTTTTTGACGACGCTTCCCTCGGTTGCGAGGTTGCCCTTCAATATGGTAAGACCGCCCTGTGCCGAATAGGGATTGGACATGGGGCGTATGATTTCTGTGTCGAGATTGTAAGCGTTTTTGACGACATCTTTTAAAGGCTTGCCCGAAACGGTCATGACGTCGCCGTTTAAAAGACCGGCGTCTAAAAGTTCCTTCATGACAGCGGAAATGCCGCCTGCCTCGTTGAGTTCTTCAATGTAATGTTCGCCTGCGGGCGCAAGGCGGCAGAGGTTGGGCGTTTTTTCCGAAATTTCGTTGAGAATGTCGACGGAAATCTTATCCGCACCCAGACCTGCCTCGCGCGCGACGGCTATGAGGTGGAGAACGGTGTTGGTGGAAGCGCCTATCGCCATATCCACCGTTTCGGCGTTTCTGAAAGCCGCGGGCGTCATGATGTCGGAGGGGCGTATGTTCTTTTCGAGCAGGTTCATAACGGCTTTGCCCGCATTCTTCGCTAGGGCGAGCCTCTGCGAATAGACCATGGGCAGCGTGCCGTTGCCGGGCAGAGCCATGCCGAGCGCTTCGCACAGGCAGTTTAAGCTGTTCGCCGTGAACATTCCCGAACACGAACCGCAGGTAGGGCAGGCGTTGCATTCAAAGTTTTTAAGCTCTTCTGCGTCGATTTTGCCTGCGTTGTATGCGCCGACCTGCTCGAACATCGTCGAAAGCGAAGTTTTCTTGCCGTGAACGCGTCCCGCAAGCATGGGACCGCCGGAAACGAATATCGAAGGTATGTTTACTCTTGCCGCAGCCATGAGCATGCCGGGAATAATCTTGTCGCAGTTGCCTACGAATATTGCCGCCTGAACGCCGTGCGCGCGCAGGAGAATTTCCGCGCTGTCGGCTATGATTTCGCGGGAGGGAAGGGAATACTTCATTCCCGCATGTCCCATGGCAATACCGTCGCATACGCCTATCGAGGGCATAATTACGGGCTTGCCGCCTGCGGCTATAACGCCTTCTGACGCGGCTTTGGCAATGTCGTCGAGGTGCATGTGTCCGGGGATAATCTCGCTCTGGGCGCAAATTATGCCCACTATGGGCTTTTTCATTTCGTCGTCTGTCCAGCCGAGCGCCCTTAAAAGCGAGCGCTGCGAACTCATGTCTACGCTAGTACTGAATATATTTTCCATAATCTTTTTCGCCTTATAGTTTTATCGCCGCCGCGCATCCGAAGCGCCGCGGCGTAGAGTTTTAATTTATGTGATCGCCGTAGCAATCCCTGTCTTTGAGGGTATGCTGTCCGCGCGCAAGCACGGTAACGCCCGTGCGCTGCATTTCGAGTATGCCGTAAGGCTCTATGACCTTCATGAACGCGTCAAGTTTTTCGGGGTCGCCCGTCAGTTCGAGTATCATGGTGTCAATCGAAAGGTCAACTACTTTCGCCTTGTAAATTTCCTTTATCTGCACTATCTGGTTGCGAACTTCGGCTTCGGCTTTTACCTTTACGAGAAGCAGCTCCCTGTAAACGCAGTCAAGCTCGTTCGCGCAGCCTATCTTTTTGACGTCCTCGAGTTTGTCCATCTGGCGGATCATCTGATATAGCATGTATTCGTCGCCGCGAAGAATTACCGTCATTCTCGAAATGTCGGGGTCTTCCGTCGCGCATACGGTGAGGCTTTCAATGTTGTAGCCTCTGCGCGAGAACAGACCCGAAATTCTTGTAAGTACGCCGCTTCGGTTGGAAACGAGTGCGCCTATCGTATATTCTTTGACATCGTTCATATCAGTTTTCCTCCATTTTTTCGAGCTGCGCGTCGTATGTGTCGCCCGGCTTAATCATGGGCAGAACGTTTTCGTCGCAGGATATGCGGCAGTCAACGACGACGGGGGCGCAATTTTTCTCCGCATAGGAGTAAGCCTCTTTAAGCACGCTTTCAATATCTTTTTCGTCTGCGATGGTAAGTCCTTTCGCGCCGAAACTTTCTGCAAGCGCCACATAATCGGTGCGCCTTGCGAGGGTGGTCTGCGAAAATCTTCTGCCATAGAAAATTTTCTGCCACTGCCTTACCATGCCTAAAACGCCGTTGTTCATAAGCAGTATTACCATGGGCGTGCCCTGAGTAACCGCCGTCATAAGTTCGTTCATGTTCATGCCGAAGCAGCCGTCGCCTATTACGACGGTGGAAAGTTTGCCCGTGCCGAAGCATGCGCCTATCGCCGCGCCCATGCTGTAACCCATCGTGCCGAGACCGCCCGATGTGCAGAACTGTCTGGGATTTTCAACTGCAAAGTACTGTGCCGCCCACATCTGGTGCTGACCTACGTCGGCTACCACGGGGCTGCCCGCAGGCGCGATTCTGCATGCCTTTTTGAGTATCTTGTAAGCCATAATCGAGGTGTCTACTTTAAGTTTTTCGCTTTCCTCGAATTTTGCTACGGCGTCCATCCATTCGCTGCTCTCGTTTTTGTTGACGAGGGGCAGAACGGTTTTAAGGTAAGTTTCTATGTCGGCAAGCACGCGTATGGAAGTTTTTACGTTCTTGTCGAACTCTGCGTTGTCTATATCTATGTGAATGACCTTTTTGCCGTTCGCAAAGAGGTCGCGGTTGAGCGCAACGCGGTCGGAAAATCTCGTGCCGAGCGCAATTATCACGTCGCTCGCGATGAGCGATTTTGCTGCGGAAACTGTGCCGTGCATGCCAAGCATGCCTATGCAGAGGGGATCGCCGTCGGCAATCGCGCCCTTGCCCATGAGGGTATAAGTTACGGGAGCGTTGAGCTTTTTTGCAAACTCTTTGAGGTAGCGCGAAGCGTCTGAAGCTATCACGCCGCCGCCCGCGATTATGAGGGGCTTTTTGGCAGAATTTATTATTTCTGCCGTCTTGGCAACCTTTTCTTCGTCAATCGCAAATTCCTTGAGGGGATAGGGCTGCGCGGGTTCGTATTCGCACTCCGCAACCTGCACGTTCTTGAGAATATCTATAAGAACGGGACCCTTTCTGCCAGAATTTGCTATATAAAAAGCTCTTCTTATCGTTTCGGCAAGGTCTTTTACGTCTTTTACGATGAAGTTGTGTTTGGTTATGGGCATGGTTATGCCGCAGATGTCGACTTCCTGAAAGGAGTCCCTGCCGAGGAAGTTTATGCCCACGTTGCCCGTAACGGCTACGAGGGGAATGCTGTCCATGTAAGCCGTGGCAATGCCGGTAACGAGATTTGTGGCGCCGGGACCGGAGGTTGCAAAGCAAACGCCTACTTTGCCCGTGGAGCGCGCGTAGCCGTCTGCGGCGTGCGCCGCGCCCTGTTCGTGCGCCGTGAGGATATGGTTAATTTTTCCGTTGCGATAGAGCGCGTCGTAAATGTCTAGCACCGCGCCGCCGGGATAACCGAAAATTGTGTCTACCCCCTGTTCGAGGAGGCAGTTTATAAGTATATCTGCGCCTTTAAGTTTCATTCACTCTCTCCTTATGCAATTGAGTATTTATGCGTTTATGCAGAAATTAAAGTATAAATATTATTTTAATATTGTACAACAGGCGCGCGGATATGTCAAGTATAAATTTATTTGTTGATTGTGATAAAGCGTCGGGGCGTATCTGCGAAATTTTTGCGGCAAATTTGCGTAAAAGCAGCCATATAAATTTTGAGGTATTGTTGACAAAACGCATATCAGGGTTTACAATATAAATTGACTTATTATAAATGTAGTTAATGCGCGGCGCACGGTGCCCGCACGGGAAACGAGCGAATGAAAATAACAAGGCGGCTTCTTATATCGGTAATATGTCTCGTCGTCAGCCTGGCGTTCTGCGTCTGGGCGATTTTCGCTTGGTTCGCAAACAAAAGCGACGTCCGCGGCGAGGGCATAAGCACGTCCGTACTCGGTCCCGAGCTGGTTGACCTGAAAGTTGAAAGATACAGGCTAACAAGACATAGGGAAGGCTACTATTTGGTTGACAATGCGCCTATTCCCGATGACCAGAAGACCATGCCCAGCTACAATAACGAGGATGAGGGTACTACGGCGGTGCTCATTAAGCTAACATTGATTGTCAGCAGTGAAGACGTCGGGTGCAATCTTTCTGTAAATTGCGCTTCAGGCACAGTTGCGGTTACCCAATCGGCAGGCGGATATGTCAGCGCGCTCTCGAATTCGGTTGTGCTTTATAATCTCGGGGCAGGCAAAGCGGAGGGCGAAACTTTGCAGGACGGCGTTACTGAAAACGCCGACGGAGCGCCGCAGAAAGTAATTATTCCCGACTCTTCTGCGGCTATAAGGTTCTGGAGCGGAACGGTTACGGACGGTCAGCCCGAAAGTAAGACTGTTTCTCAGCCGCTCAGCGATAATTGGCGTCCCGAAGCGGGAAGCCTGTCGGTTTCGCTCTATCTTTTCATGGATTACGACAGTTCGCTGATAACAAACGGGCTGTACAGGCTGGACAATATGAGTTTTACGACTTCAATGAATTTCGAAACGGATATATCTTTCACGGTAAAACAACTTGAAGCCGAGGTTTAAATAGGTATGAGAACAAAGCTCGTAAAAATCGCAAACTTAATAATTGTCGCGATGTTTGCTCTGTTTATAGCAGGGTATGTTTTCGCGTGGTTTAATAACGATGCGATAAAGCGCGAGCTTGAAATGGAAGGCGCGTCCGCGGCGTATTTCGAAAGCGGAAGCGGCACGTATACAGACCCGTTTATCATTACCAACGAGAGGCATATTTACAATCTTTCCTGGCTCAATAATACGGGCAGACTGGGCGATACCAAGTATTATTTTAAGGTTAACCACAATATTACAATTTCCGAAAACGACTGGATACCGCCCATCGGTACGGAAGCTCATCCCTTCTACGGCGACTTTGACGGCAACGGATATACTATTACAAATCTCAAGGTTACCACAGATAAAAACAAACTCAGAAATTCGCGCTACGGCACGGCATATACGCTCATAACGGAAGCCGAGTATGCCTTTTCCAAGGCAGTCGGCTTTTTCGGCAAGACCGCCGAAGGCAGCAACGTACATAACTTCATACTCGATAATCCCACGGTAGTCGTATCGTCGGAAAATTCAAAATATTCTTCGTCGGGCAACAGCGTTGTGGGACTTGCGATAGGTCATGTCGGCGAAAACGCATCATCGATAGGCGTAAGGGACGGCAATCTCGCCGTCGAAGTAGAAAGCTACAAATCATTTAACAGCATTCTCGGCGAACTCGGCGAGGCTGCCCAGAACAATATGACCTCAGGCAGCGCAGGCTTTGATAACGGCGACACAGGTTACTTTATACCCAGTATTTTATTCGATAAAATTTCGCAAAGCGACGGAACAAATGCGCTCAGCAACTTTTTTAATAATGTTAATAAAGACGAAGTATCGGTAAAATATGAAAACAGCTGGTTGGTTGCAGGTGAAAATAATTCTCTCGGTCTCGGCTCTTTCTCTGTCGCTACAAGTAATGTAAACGATGAGATACGTAGCTCCACAATAACAAATTTCATTTTTTATCCGTCGGCTACAGGCAATACATATACTTCGGTTGCAGGTCAAGATATTGAAGTGTCTTTGTCCGGGCAGCTTACTGGTACAGCCGCAGAAATACAGAGCAATGTCGTTGATCAGAGCGGAGCGCGAATTTATGTGCTTGACCACGCTTGGTACTTTGAAAAGACTGACGTGAGCGGCAGTATTCCCGATGCGGGCAATACTCTCTATGTCGTGAGCGAAGATAATAACTATATGAATTCGGACGGAACTGTTTCCGATACCGCAGTAACAGGTAATTATGCCGTCAACCGTGGCGGTATAAAAGTAAACATAGTAAGTGCTTCCAAGGGCAATCCGTCAAAGATATTTATAATAGCTGCGGCTAATAATAAGGATGACAGATATGTCGGTTTATATAAAATATATGACAATAGCACAGTGGGCGGAGATATAAATTATAGCGACTTTGCAGTAACGCAAACAGGCGATATATATACTAGCGAAAAGAGGGAAGATACTTATAACAGAAAAAGTGATATGATAATGCAGTTATATCTTCCCGGTGCGCCTGACGGTACGCTTAATCCTAGAGGTTGTTATTTTGAAGTTGAAGATCCTGGCGTCTATCAGATACAATCTACAAGTGGTGGCGTTAACTTTTATTATCTCTCTGTCGAAGGCGTTTCTTCGGGGCAGGGCGGTCTTCCTCCCGCAACCGAAAGATACGAGCTTGACAATATCGACTTTATCGAGGACGGCGACAGCATTTCAGAGGGGGAATTGGTAACGGGCACTCAAGCCTATAATCCTACTGAAACATGGGTATTTTTAACCGAAGTCGCCAAAGCGATTTATATTTCTTACACGAGAAATAATGCACCTGATCCATATAGATTAAGCATAACTCTTTATACTGCTTTTGATGATGAGAGTGATAAGTTTGTAGAAGGGGACAAAATAGCAACTAACGATAGCGGAGTTTATGCTGACGCTACGACAAATTATGGCGTTGGAGAAATGCCTTTTGACGGCGAAACTCATAAAGTAAAAGAACTTGTAGGAACTACAATTCCTGACGATATAACAGTTGGACCTTCAGCTTTAGTTTGCTATTATGAGTATAATGGTCCTCGTCAGCTTGCAGGTGATCAGACTGCGATTAATGTAGATAAAAATATGTTCACTGTTAGTATGGGTGACAGCAATTATATAATTGATAGCATTGTCGTAACATACAACGGTCAAGTGTTAGACGACAATACTGTTTCAATAGGAGAAGGTACTCATATCTTTAATGTTACGGTTGTATGCCATTACGGAGACGATGTGCGTACGTTCAGCAGAGATCTGACAATTAAAGTGTCCAGGCAGTATACATATCATTTTGTTTCGTTTGCAACAAATGTCGAGGATTATATAGTTGTTGATAACATGCCTGAAGACCAGGAAGTCAAGGATGGAGAAAAAGCATATAGTCCTACTGAAATTCCTGTAAGAGATGGATATACTTTCGGCGGATGGTATACTGTTCCCGAATGCACAGAAGGTTACGAGTATAATTTTGATACTCCTGTTACAGAAGATGTAACGCTCTATGCAAAGTGGACGCAAAACGCTGTACAGACGTATACGGTTACATTTATGGATGGTACTTCGGTAATTGATACCATAACTGTAAATGCGGGCGGAAAAGTTGAAATGCCTACCGCTCCGACAAAGGACGGCTATACTTTCGGCGGATGGTATAAGGATAATACATTTACAACACCATTCGACTTTGACACAACGGTTATAAACGGCAATACCCCCATTTACGCAAAGTGGATAAGTGTAGGTGAACAGCAGACTGTAGAAAATCACTACAGCTTCGATGCGCTTGCTGCAACAGTTTCTGATGCAAGCTTGAATACTCTTGCTCTTACTCAGGCAGATTTTGCAGGCGTTAACTCGTTCATTACCGTCGTTGCCGGTGGTACAGTAAACTACAGAGGACCTTCAAACAACGTTCTCGAAATCAGGTACGAAGCTCTCAGCGTAACTTTCAAGGGTACGGGTAAACTTGTAATTCAGGCAAGATCAACGAGCGACACCAATATCTCTTCCATAGCTATCAAGGGACCTGACAGCAATTATATCGAAGGCACGTTCACTTCCGCAAACGTACAGAAGGACGATAATGACAACATCTACACCGTAACGGGCGCAATGAACGAAATTTCGTTCGTAATCAGCCAGCCCGGCACATACACGTTCTGCACGCTTTCGAGCGTTACCGTAAACGGCACTTCCGTTAGCACGGGAAGAAATACCCGTATCGGCGCAATCGATATGACTGACATGTTTACCCCTTCAGGTACAAGTGCGACGGCGATGAATTATGACGGGCAATCGGTTGAAGGAGTTTCAGCGGATTTTGCCTCGATTGATCTATTTGCGGAAGTAAATAAAAAGCAGTGATTAAAAAAAATCTGCTTGCCGCAAAAAAACAATTTAATAATTTCAAGCGCCCCATTTCCGAGGGAAATCGGAAAGGGGGCGCTTTTTTTGTGCAATTAAAAACCCCTGTAATATTCTGCGCAAAAAATTTTGTCTTCAGTTTTTATTTTTTATATATTCCGCTCGCCGAATATGAAATGCGAGCGGATGTAAGACTTTACATATTTATCGTAACAAACATATGCGCTCGCCGCATATCATATCATACATGGGTCGCGAAAAAATAAAATATCAATCTCTCCGCCGCCTGAAAAAATGCGGCGTGCTCGTCTTCGGCAGAGATATTCTGGTGGAGGCGGACTGCAAAATTTCTGCGGGCGTCGAATTGCATTCGCCCTGCCGACTTACGGGCAAAACGCGCATAGACAGCGGCGCCGTGATCGGCGCTTTCAGCATTATAGAAAATTCCGAAATCGGCGAAAATGCGCGCATTGAACAGAGCAAAATATCGCACTCTCGAATAGGCGCACGCTGTACGGTGGGACCGTTCTGCAATATCCGCGACGGCAGCGAAACGGGAAACGATTGCAGGCTGGGGGACTTCGTGGAAATAAAAAATTCTTCCCTCGGAAATGGCTGTAAAGCGGCGCACCTTGCCTATATCGGCGACGCAGACCTCGGCGAAAGAGTAAATATCGGTTGCGGAGTAGTCTTTGCCAACTACGACGGCAGAAAAAAGAGCCGTTCAACCGTCGGCGACAGGTGTTTTATAGGCTGTAACTGCAACATTATCGCTCCCGCGCATATCTGCGACGGCGCATATGTAGCCGCGGGCACAACTTTAAGCGGGGAAATAGAAGAAAACGCCCTCGTCGTGGGCAGAAGCAAACTTTCGGTAAAGAGCGGCGGAGCCGCGGGGAGGTATCTCAACGGGTAGATATTTCGGCACGGACGGTTTTCGCGGCAGAGCGGGCAGTCAGCTCACGGCGGAACACGCGTTTAAAACGGGCGCGTTCCTCGGCGCTTATTACAAATCGTTGAGCGGCGGCAAATGCCGCGCCGTCATCGGCAAGGATACGCGCCGCTCGTCGTATATGCTCGAATACGCCCTCGTCGCGGGACTTACTTCTGCGGGCGCGGACGCGTATATCATGCACGTTACAACTACGCCCTCTGTTTCGTTCGCGGCGAGGTGCGGAATGTTCGATTGCGGCATAGTAATTTCCGCCAGCCACAATCCTTTTTACGATAATGGAATAAAACTTCTTACGGGCAAGGGCGAAAAGCTGGGCGACGAGGTAATAGACCTTTTGGAAAATTACCTCGATGACCCGTCGTCGTATCCCGTAAGCCGCGCCGACGGCGACGCCGTCGGCGCGGCAATCGACTATGTCGCGGGCAGAAACAGCTATATGGCGCACCTCATGACGGTTATATCCGTGCCGCTTTCGGGCATGAAAATAGGTCTGGACTGCGCCAACGGCGCCGCCTATAACATCGCCCGCAGGGTGTTCCGTTCGCTCGGCGCGGAAGTGCATGCCGTGGGTTGCCGTCCCGACGGGCTTAACGTCAATTTAAAAGTCGGTTCAACTCATATATCGGCGCTTCGTGCCCTCGTGCGCGAACGCGGACTGGATATAGGTTTTGCCTTCGACGGCGATGGCGACCGCTGTATCTGTGTTGACGAGGACGGCGGAGTGATAGACGGCGACGGCATACTTTATATTCTCGCCCGCAGCTTAAGCGACGAAGGCGCGCTTGCAGGCAAAAAAATCGTAGCCACCGTCATGAGCAATACGGGGCTTGTCCGCTCGCTTGGCGAGCTGGGCATAGCCGTGGAAAGGTGCGCCGTGGGCGACAGGTTTGTCTATGAAAAAATGTGCCGTTGCGGAGCCGTGCTGGGCGGCGAACAGTCGGGACATATAATAATAGGTAAAGTGGAAAACACGGGCGACGGCATAGCAACCGCGTTGTGCGTGGCGCAGGCAATGAAAAACTGGGGCGTGCGCGCTTCCGAGCTTACCGACGGTCTTAAAATTTTTCCCCAGGTGTGCGCCTCTGTTGCCGTAGAAAATAAGCAGGCGGCGTTCAGTCGTGTAGTCGCGGAAGAAAAAGCGCGCGCCGAAGCGCTCCTCGGCAGCGGCGGCAGAGTGCTTGTGCGACCTTCGGGAACTGAAAATTTAATAAGAATAATGGTCGAGGGCGAGGACGAAAACCTGTGCGTCAGACTGTGCGAAAGGTTGTCTGCCGCAGTCAGCGGAGGAGGGGAGCAATGTGCGGAATAGTGGCATATGCGGGCGATAAGCGCGCCGCAGAAATTATATATTCGGGACTTGAAAAACTTGAATACCGCGGCTACGATTCCGCGGGCATAACCACCCTTTCGGGCGGAGAGTTTTATACCGTCAAGCGCAGCGGCAGGGTGTGCCGCCTTTCAAAATGCCTTGAAGATATGCGCGGGGCAACGGGTATCGGACACACTCGCTGGGCGACGCACGGCGAAGCGAGCGATGTCAACGCTCACCCTCATCTTTGCGGTCGGTTTGCCATAGTGCATAACGGCATAATAGAAAATTACGCGCCCTTAAAGGCGCAACTTGCCGAAGCGGGGCATATATTTCTTTCGCAGACGGACAGCGAAGTCGTCGCGCACATACTGGACAGCGTTTACGACGGCGATATTATCGGCGCGGTGAAAAAGACCTGTTCCCGCCTTAAGGGGTGCTGGGCTTTGGCGATACTCTGCAAAGATTTTAAAGGTTTTATTGCCGTTAGCAGGGGAAGCCCCGTAATTATTGCGCGGGGCAATGGCGGCTTTTTCGCCGCGAGCGACATTCCCGCTGTGGCGGACGGAGCGGATAACTATTGCGTGTTGCAGGACGGAGACGTCGCCATGGTTGAGCGCGACGAATGCAAAATTTATTCTGCCGAATTAAAGCCCGTAAGTCGGGAATTCATGCCCGTAGAAAGGGAGCAGTATGCGTGGCTCGGGGACGATTGCTCCCACCATATGCTGCGGGAAATACGCTCCAACGCCCGCACGATACGCGCCACCTGCCAGAAATTTCCGCTGGCGGCGGGCGGCGGACTTTACGAGAGGCTGCGCGGCGCGGACAAAATAATTTTTGTGGGCTGCGGCACGGCGTACAATTCCGCGCTGGCGGCGAAACGCCTCTTTTCGGGCGCGTACGACGCCTTTATCGAGGCGGTAATTGCAAGCGAGGCGAGGTATAACCCGCCCGCGGTTACAGACAGGTCTGTAGTTATAGCCGTCAGTCAGAGCGGCGAAACGGCAGACACTCTCAAGGCGGCGGAAATTCTGAAAGAGGCGGGCGCGTACCTCGTCGCGGTAACCAATACGGGATATTCCGCCATAACGCGCATAGCCGACAAAGTTCTGCCCGTCTGCGCCGGCAGCGAAATTTGCGTGGCTGCGACAAAGAGCTATACGGGGCAGCTCGCTTGCTTTCACCTCATGTCTGCCCTGCCCGATTATGCCCGCAGAAAGGCAGAGCTTTTAAAGGTTGCGGACGAGGCGGAAAAACTCGCCGCCGACGAGCTGCTTTCGCTGCGGATTGCAGAGCTTTGCGTGTCCTCGCGCGCGGTATTTTTTATAGGCAGGGGAGGGGACGCCGACGTCGCCACGGAGGCGGCGCTCAAGCTCAAAGAGGTGAGTTATATCTTCAGCGACGACTATCCCGCGGGCGAGCTTAAGCACGGCACGCTCGCGCTCATAGACGAAGACGTGCTGTCCGTCGTCATAATCTGCGACGAGTGCCTCGCAGAAAAGAGCAAAAACGCCGTCGAACAGATTTTGTCCCGAAAGGGCAAAGTCGCCCTCGTTACGACGATAAAGAGCGTATCCGACGAGTTTTCGGGCAGGGTGAGCGCCGTCTGGCTTCTTCCGCCCGTTCCCGCGCATCTTTCTCACTTTTTGTCTGCCGAAGCTCTTCAGCTTGTGGCGTACAGGGCGGCGGTTCTGGCGGGCAGAGACCCCGACAAGCCGCGCAACCTCGCAAAGAGCGTTACCGTGGAATAAATGCGGTTGCGTAATTGCCCTTTGCGACAAATAGTTGACATAATGCCTGCAAAAAAGTATAATGTCAGCAGACTTTGTTATAAAGAGGTATAAATTATGCAGTGTGTGCTCGTAACGGGCGGCGCGGGATATATAGGCAGCCATACCGTTGTGGAACTTCTCAATAACGGCTATGAGGTCGTGGTTATCGACAACCTTTCCAACGCCAGCGAAGAGAGCCTCAGGCGCGTTAAAAAGATAACGGGAAAAGACGTTGAATTTATAAAAGGCGACGTGCGCGACAGGACGCTGTTAGACGGGATTTTTTCATCGCGTAAAATAGACTGGGTAATACACTTCGCGGGGCTTAAAGCCGTAGGCGAATCCTGCGCTAAACCCATAGAGTATTACGACAACAATCTCTGCGGCACGCTCGTTCTTCTCGACGCAATGAGAACGCACGGCTGCAAAAAAATAGTTTTTTCCTCTTCTGCAACCGTCTACGGCACGCCCGAAAGGCTTCCTCTGGACGAAACGTGCAGGGTGGGCGGCACTACCAACCCTTACGGCACGAGCAAATATTTCCAGGAAATAATGCTGAAGGACGTCTATGCGGCGGATAAGGAGTGGAGCGTTGTGCTGCTGCGCTATTTTAACCCCGTCGGCGCGCACGAAAGCGGTCTTATAGGCGAAGACCCCAAGGGCATACCCAACAACCTCATGCCTTATGTTGCGCAGGTAGCTTCGGGCAAACTCAAGTGCATTCACGTCTTCGGCGGGGATTATCCCACTCCGGACGGCACGGGCGTGAGAGATTATATTCACGTGGTTGACCTCGCTAACGGTCATGTAGCCGCCATAAGGCACTGCGAAGAGGCTGGCGTTTACACCTATAACCTCGGCACTGGCAACGGGTACAGCGTACTCGACATGATACGCGCGTTTGAAAAGGCGTGCGGCAAAACGTTGCCTTACGTAATGGAAGGCAGGCGCCCCGGAGACATTGCTTCTTGTTATGCCTCGTCGGAAAAAGCTGCCCGCGAACTCGGCTGGAAGGCTGAATATACCCTCGAGGATATGTGTTCTTCCCAGTGGAAGTGGCAGAGCGGCAATCCCGAAGGCTACAAATGCTGAAATAATATTAATATAATGTATAAATAATAAAAGCCGCGGCGGAAAATATTTTCCGCCGCGGCGTTTTTTTAATTTTTTAAGTCTTACGCGTTTTTATTTTGCAGGCTCGAGGTACTTTTCGCGCATGAGCGCAATGTCTTCGTCGGTAACATCGAGCATTTCCTTGCAATAATTTATAACGCTGCCGTGCTTTGCCTTTATTTCGTTCATCGTTTCGGTGATGTATCTGGGCTTTGCCGCCATCATGCCGAAGAGTATCTTTTTGAACCTTCTCACGAGGGGCGCAATCACCAGTCCGAACCTGTTCCAGAAAAATTTTCTCCTCTGGAAGCGGTGAGAGGCGACATAGTCTTCCACAATGATTTTTTCGTCCACGCCAAGAAGGCTTTCAACCAGCATGGTAACCAGTCCGGCCCTGTCTTTTCCGCCGCTGCAGTGCCAGAGAATGCAGCCGTCGTTTTCTATTATCAGCCGCATAAGTTTTTTGAGCAATGCCACTGGTTCTTCCGAAAAGAGCACCATTTTATACATCGCCACCATGTAATTGTCCGCTGTGCCGAATTCGTTTTTGATCCTGCGCGATTCTATCGCCATGGTGCGCGTCATGCTCTTTTCCCTCGTAATGCCCGGCGTCGCCGTGCAGAGCAGGGGGAGGTGAATATACTCAACGCCCTCGATAACAGTATCGGGATATTCCTCGCATTCAGTAAAAATGCGCAGGTCGACTACGGTTTTAAGATTTAACGCCTTGAGTTTTTCAACCGTTTCGTCGGGCAATTTATAAAGTTTTCCGCTGCGTATCAGCCTGCCGTGTCTTATAACACGACCGTCCGCGGCGGGCATTCCGCCCAGGTCGCGGGTGTTGAACAGCTTTTTAAGTTGCAGTCGCTTTATGTGCATACAGTAATTTTATCACAGCTTAAACCTTTCGTCAAGAGAGGGCGGGCATGTTTAAAAGGCAAAATGCGCGCATTTTGTCGTCTCTTTTTTCTTTGGGCGTTTTGCAGACGAATTTATCGATAAAGATTTAAAAAAATTGTGTCCGAATGTTTAACGCCGCCTTTTGCGAGTTATATTTAAACTGTAAACCAATTACGGGAAAAGAAAAATGTCCAAGAAAAAAGAAGAACTCAAACACAGCGACGAAGAAGAGCTTATGGAAAACCTTCCCGAGCAGCCCGAGGCAAAAGCCGAAGAACTGACAAAAGAGAAGGATACCAAGGAAGAGGTAAAAGAGCCTTCCGAACTTGAAAAAGCTCTCGCTTCGGCTGAAGATTACAGGCGCAAGTGGTATTCGGTTTCGGCTGAGTACGATAACTTCCGCAAGCGCAATCAGACTGCGGTTGCACAGGCGTATGCGGACGGCAAGTCCGAAGCCATTTTAAAGCTTCTGCCCGTTGCCGATAACTTCGGTTACGCATACGAAAGCGCTTCGGACGAAAAGACGAAGGCGGGTATCGATAAGATAATTAAAAATTTCAATACGATAATCGCTTCGCTCGGCGTCGAAGAAATTGTCATAAACGAAGGCGACGCGTTCGATGAAAGCGTTGCCGAAGCTATAATGAACGTACCTTGCGGCGAGGGCGAACAGCCCAACACGATAAACAAGGTGCTCAAAAAAGGCTACCGCCGCGACGGCAAGGTAATACGCTTCGCCCAGGTAGTCGTTACAATATGAAATTCACAGTAAACATAAGGAGCTAATAAATATTATGGGAAAAGTTATAGGCATAGATTTAGGTACAACCAACTCGTGCGTGGCGGTAATGGAAGGCGGCGAACCCGTCGTCATCCCCAACAGCGAGGGCAACAGAACCACTCCTTCGGTGGTTTCATTCAAGGCTGACGGTTCGAGAATAGTAGGTCAGGCGGCAAAGCGTCTCGCAGTCGCTCAGCCTGAAAAAACCGTCATTTCCATCAAGCGTCATATGGGCGAAAGCTATAAGGTAAATATTGAAAAAGGCTATTCGCCTCAGGAAATTTCCGCAATGATACTTTCCAAGCTCAAGGCGGATGCGGAAAGCTACCTCGGCACAAAGGTTACGGACGCGGTCATCACCTGCCCCGCATACTTCAACGACAGTCAGCGTCAGGCAACCAAGGACGCGGGCAAGATTGCAGGGCTCAACGTTCTTCGTATAATAAACGAACCCACCGCGGCTGCTCTCGCTTACGGTCTCGATAAGCAGGAAGGCAGCCAGAAGGTCATGATTTACGACCTCGGCGGCGGTACGTTCGATGTATCCATACTCGAAATAGGCGACGGCGTATTCGAAGTGCTTGCAACCAACGGCGATACTCACCTCGGCGGCGACGACTTCGATAACAAGATAATCGAATACCTCGTAGATACCTTCAAAAAGGAAACGGGCGTAGATCTTTCCAAGGATAAGGCTGCAATGCAGAGGCTCAAGGAAGCGGCAGAAAAGGCAAAGATAGAGCTTTCCGGCATGTCCACGACCAACATCAACCTTCCTTTCATAACCGTGGTAGACGGTCAGCCCCAGCACCTCGACATCGACCTTTCCAAGCAGAAGTTCGATAACCTCACCGCAGAGCTTGTAGAGCGCACGGTAGAACCCATGAGAAAGGCTATGCAGGACGCAGGTCTTTCCTATTCGGACATCAAAAAGGTCATCATGGTCGGCGGTTCGACGAGAATTCCCGCCGTGTACGATAAAGTTAAGCAGATTACGGGCAAAGAACCCTTCAAGGGCATCAACCCCGACGAATGCGTCGCAATCGGCGCGGCTATTCAGGGCGGCGTGCTTTCCGGCGAAGTCAAGGACGTCCTTCTTCTCGACGTAATGCCCCTTACGCTCGGCATCGAAACGCTCGGCGGCGTATCTACGCCCCTCATCGAGAGAAATACGACCATCCCCGTAAAGAAGAGCCAGGTATTCTCGACGGCGGCAGACAACCAGCCCGGCGTTGAAATCAACGTTCTTCAGGGCGAAAGAAAGTTTGCCCGCGACAACAAGTCGCTCGGCAGATTTATGCTCAACGATATACCTCCCGCACCCAGAGGCGTTCCCCAGATCGAAGTTACCTTCGACGTCGACGCAAACGGTATTGTAAATGTAACGGCAAAGGACCTCGGCACGGGCAAGTCAACCAACATAACCATCACGGCTTCGACAAATCTTTCCGAAGAAGACATCGAAAAGGCAGTCAAAGACGCCGAAAAGTATGCTGAGGAAGACAAGAAGCGCAAGGAAGCCGTTGATAACAAGAACAACCTCGAGGGCATGATAGACAGCCTCGAAAAGACGGTTAAGGAAGCGGGCGACAAATTGTCCGAAGAAGACAAGAAGACGGTTGAAGACGCAATAGCTTCCGCAAAGACCGAACTTGAAAGCGGCGACGACAACCGCATTAAGGAAGCTTACGAAAAACTCACGCGCGACGTTCAGCCCGTAGTTGCAAAGATGTACCAGCAGGCACAGGGCGCCGCAGGCAATCCTTCGAACGGCGGCAACGGCGACGATACCGAATTCAATCAGCACAACTGATAAAGTAATTTAAGTTTTCAGGCAGCGCGCGGAATTGCCCGCGCGCTGCTATGACGGTTTATAAAAGATTATGGCAACAGAGAACAAGAAAAATTATTACGAAGTGCTTGGCGTGTCCAAGACCGCCACGCAGGACGAAATAAAATCGGCTTACAGAAAGCTCGCAAAGCAGTATCACCCCGACTTTCATCCCGGCGACGCAGCCGCGGCTGAAAAGTTCAAGGAGATAAACGAAGCCAATGCCGTGCTTTCCGACGAACAGAAGCGCAAGCAGTACGATTACGAGCTTGAACATCCCGGCATGGGCGGTTTCGGCGGCGGCAATCCTTTCTCGGGCGGAAACCCCTTCTCGGGCGGTTTCGGCGACATAGGCGATATATTCTCGTCTATGTTCGGCGGCGGTTTCGGCGGAGCGCAGAGGCAAAGCCCCGCGCGCGGAGCAAATATCGAGCAGACCATAAGGCTCTCTTTCCTCGACGCCATAAAGGGCTGTACCAAAGAGGTAAGCTATTTCCGCAATGAGCCTTGCCGCACGTGCAGCGGTACGGGCGCAAAGGGCGGAACGGCTTTCAAAAAGTGCGCAAAATGCGGCGGCAGCGGCAGGGTTAAATATCAGCAGGATACCATCTTCGGCAGAACCATTCAGGTGGGCGTCTGCCCCGACTGCAAGGGTACGGGTAAAAATATAATTGAAAAATGTCCCGACTGCAAGGGTACGGGCGTATTGCGCAACCAGACGCGCTTTACAATAAATATCCCCGCGGGCGTAGATAAGGACAGCTCCATGCGCAAGCGCGGTTTCGGTCAGGCGGTTCAGGGCGGCGAGCCGGGCGATTTATATATCTATTTTCAGATAGAACCGCATAAGTTGCTCAGAAGGGAGGACAGAGACCTCTTCGTTACCGTTCCCATATCGTACAGAACGGCTGTGGTCGGCGGAAAAATTCAGGTTCCCGCAATAGACGATACCATAGAACTTTCAGTCCCCGCAGGCACGGCGAGCGGCACGCGTTTCTGCATAAGGGGAAAGGGCGTCAGAACGGTCAACGGCACCGGCAATCTGTATGTTGACGTGCAGATAGACATTCCCACCAAACTTTCGCGCGACCAGCTCAAAAAACTTTCAGATTTCGAGGACAGCGTGCCTTTGAAATCGTGCGAAAACATGCAAAAGTATTCTTCAAACGTTTCGGCTATTTACGGCAGACAGATAGACAAACAATAAATTTCTTTTTATAATTTACGCGCCCGCGGAGTTTTTCCGCGGGCGCTTTTTCGTTTGGCGCGGCATTGCATAATATAAAACGTTGCGCGAAAAACGGCTTTGCGACCGCTCGCGCATTGTTGATAACTGCTTAAAAAATGCCGTTTTCTGCAAAAAACAGCCCGTTTATCAACAAAAAGTTGTGCACAATTTTATTTTCGGAATGAATAAAAAACAAACATTTATAAAAAGTTATCAACAATTTATCAAAAAACCGACAAAAATCGCTAAATTTCAGGCATTTTCTCGGGCGCTTACATCTAATTATGTATAAAGTTATCAACATTTGTATAAATATTTATGTGCTTTAAAATTTTTTGCTTCTGAAAGTTTGAAATTTTGCGTAAAATGCACTATTGACCTTGACTTTTTTGTATGGTATAATTTTAATACAAAATAGTAAGGAGGAGCGTTTATGGCAAGAACATGGCTGGGAAATATCATTCGTTTCTGGGAAAAGGCTGACAGAAAATATAATAAAATCAAAGCAGACGAAGCGCAGAAAGAAACCAGCGTAAGTCTGGGCGTGCGCGGCATAATACAGGCTGTATTATCTGCCGTTGTAGTTGCGCTGTTCGTGTTCGGCGGCGTATTCTGTGCAACGAAAATAGAATTTGAACTTGCAGGACTTTTGTATTTATTGGGAACAATAATTGCATTTCTTTGCGGACTTGCCATTCTTGTGCAGGGTCTTGTCGGCGCGCTCATTTTTATAATCTACCAGATGAAGCTGAACAAGCGGACAATCGGCTGGATAGCTCTGATTATATGGTTCTTGTGTCTGGGCGGCGCGATAGCGGTATCCGTAGTGCTTATCGGGTTGATTTAAGTTTTAATAATAAATCTAAAAACAAACAGGCGGCGGGCGAATTTAAAAATTCGCCCGCCGCAATATTTTATTGTAATTAATGATTAATTTGTTTCTTTTGCGTAATGTCCAAGGCGTTATGCATGCTTTCAGAATTAATTATTTATTTTGAATTCGCCAATTGTCTGTCATTGTTGTTCGTGAAATAAAATTTCTTTGTTGTGCGAGCGAGCATAGTCTATTTCTTCGCTGACCGATTTTCCTATATACCCTCCGACATTTACGACATAAATACCATCTGAAATATCTATTTTTTTATAATGCGCCGCCGCAAGGCTTTTAAGTTGCTCTGCATTGAGTGTGTTGCCGTCACAATAAATGGGTTGCAATACGCAATAGCCGTTTTCAATTTCAAGCTTTTTGGCAATTTCTTTCATCTGTGCAGAAAAGCGCATGCTTCCGCAAATTGTAAAAATTTTCATTTGTACCACCACGCATAAATTTCATTATAATTTTTTATGGAGCATTCAGTTATATATTTGCTGACAAACACTGTTCCGCCCGTAACTAAAATTTTCATAATGATAACTCCATAATAATCTATAAGTTCATTATAACACGCAAAGTTAAAATTTCAATAAGTCAAAGAAATTATTATTGTGTTTATGATAAGGTAATTGCGCCAGTAAGGTGCGCCGCTACGCAACTCGTCTCCGATTAGCTACAAAACAAAAACGGCGAAAGGTGCATGCCTTTCGTCGTTTTTGTGGTGCACCGTAAGGAGTTTTGCCGAAACCCACCAAGGGGACCTCTCGGCAAAGCGTCGCTTCGCTCGCGCGAGCGGGCGGCGCATACGTTTTTTCAAAACAACAGACAGATTTTTTGCGCCGCTACGCAACTCGCCTCCGATTAGCTACAAAACAAAAACGACGAAAGGTACATGCCTTTCGTCGTTTTTGTGGTGCACCGTAAGGAGTTCGAATCCCTAGCCTTTGGTTCCGTAGACCAACGCTCTATCCAGTTGAGCTAACGGTGCAAATTCAATTTACTGCACGGACTTTCCCGAACAGCCTAATTATTTTACTAAATCAATTACATTTTGTCAAATACTTTTTGGCGACAATTTAAAATAAAAATTGATTGCATAATTTTATAATTGTATAAAATCTGTCGCTTTCAGGTGCAATTAGTGTTGACATAAAAATTTAAAATGTTATACTACATTGAGTATATAAAGAGGTTAACGTTTTATGTCATCTGTCCGCCGCGCGCGCACGCTTTCGCTTACGCAGGGTTCGCTCCTTAAAAATATGTTCATGTTCAGCCTGCCGCTCATGCTTTCAAACGTGCTGCAGGTTCTTTTCAATATGTCGGACGTCGCCGTGGTCGGTCGCTTCGGTACACCCGATGCGCTTGGCGCGGTAGGTTCTACAACGACTTACGTCGCGCTCTTTACCGGACTTCTTATAGGTCTTGGAACTGGAATAAATTCCATAGTTGCCCAGCGAATAGGAGCAGGGGACGACGACGGCGTTTCCCGCGCTTCGCACACGGCGTTCCTCGTGAGCATTGCGTTCGGCGCGGTCGTTTCCGTCGCCGCGATAGCTCTCGCGCGTCCCGTCCTCACTGCCATGGGTACGAAATCCGAATTCATGGACGGCGCGCTTTTATATGTATATATTTACTTCAGTGGTTCTGTTGCGACGTCTGTTTATAACTGCGGAAACGGCGTGTTCTCCGCCGACGGCGATACGAAAAAGCCGCTCATTTTCCTCGCTGTGGCGGGCGTTACCAACGTTGTTTTAAACCTGTTTTTCGTCATCGTATGCAAAATGTCTGTCGCTGGCGTGGCTACGGCTTCGTCGGTTTCGCAATGGTTGTCGGCGGTACTGATAGTCATTGCGCTATTCAGGTCGGACAGATCTTACAAGCTCAGGCGCGGCTGTTTTAAGGCGGATAAGCTCATAGCAAAGCGCATACTCCTTTTGGGTGTTCCCGCCGGCGTTCAGAACGCCGTCTTTCAGGCGGCAAACCTCTTTATTCAGTCGGGCATAAACTCGTTCGACAAGACGGTGGTGGAGGGTAACACCGCAGCGGTCAATGCCGATACTCTCGTTTTCGAAATAATGGCGGCATTCTATACCGCAGGCACGAGCTTCATCGGTCAGAACTACGGCGCAGGCAAGCGCGACAGAATACTCCGTTGCTATTTTGTCAGCGTCGGTTATGCTTTTGTTTTCGGTCTGGTTTTCGGGTTTTTGCTGCTCTTTTTCGGCAATGCCTTTCTTTCGTTGTTTACGGGCGATCCGCTCGTCATAGAGGCGGGAATTAAGAGGCTGCAGGTAATGTGCCTTTCATATGCGATTTCCGCGTTCATGGACGGAACGATTTCTGCCGCCCGCGGTCTGAACAAGACGCTCGTTCCGACGATAATAGTTATGCTCGGTTCATGCGTTTTCAGAATTTTCTGGGTTTACGTTATCTTCCCGTTAGGCGGAACGACGACGCTTTTATACCTGCTTTATCCCGTTTCGTGGACGATAACCGCCGTAGCGGAAATTGTATATTTTGTTTTTGCTTATCGGGGCGCTATGAAAATACTTCGCTCCGGCAACGACGTGAGTAATTGCGAAAAATTGGCAAATTAAGTTGTTTTAAACTATTGTAGGCGTGTTAAAAGCAAAATAATGCGTTATAACGCTTGCAATTAGATTAAATAAATGATATAATATAAAAAATTTTTAAATAAGGGGGATATATGGACGACCCATCTAAGCCAAGTTGCGTGTGCAAGGAATTGAGATTGCGCGCACACTTCGTTTTGGAAAGACCTCCTCTCAATTTGTAAAGCGGAACGGCATTTGTTTCACTGTTGCTTAAATAAATTGGAGGAGTTTTATGAATCAGATAGTTTTAATAATAATCATACTTGTCTGTCTTGTGTTGTCGGCGTATTTTTCGGCAACCGAGACGGCGTTTACTACGCTCAATAAAGTGCGTATAAAGACAAAAGCGGAAGACGGCAATAAAAGGGCGAAGCTTATATTGAAGCTCGTCAACAACTATGACAGGTTGCTGTCGACCATTCTTATAGGTAATAACATAGTCAACATTTTGGCGTCGTCAATGGGTACGTTGCTGTTTATCCAGTGGTGTAACGGCAATTCGGACCTTGCGTCCGTTCTTTCGACTGTTGCGTTGACTATTCTCGTTCTCGTCTTCGGCGAAATATCACCCAAGAGCCTTGCGAAAGAATATCCCGAAACTTTTGCTTCATTCTCGGCGCCCATAATAAATGCGTTTGCTTATATCTTGTTGCCGATAAATTTCTTTTTCTCGCTTTGGAAAAAGTTGCTCAATAAGATATTCAAGAGCAAGGAAGACAGCACAATTACAGACGACGAACTCATGAACATTGTCGACGAAGCCGAACACGAAGGCGGCATCAACGCCCAGGAATCCGAGCTTATCAAGAGTGCGATAGAGTTCAACGACCTCGAAATAAAGGATATACTTATCCCCAGAGTCGATGTGGTCGCGGTGGATATTGCTACGCCCGTAGAAGAGGTGTGCAACATTTTCCTCGAAACGCGTTTTTCGCGTTTGCCTGTGTACAGAGACACGATTGACCATATTGTTGGCATTCTTCACGAAAAAGATTTCATCAAACAGCGCGACGAAAAGAACTTCAGCATAGAAAAGGTTGTAAAACCTGCAGTATTCGTCGTTGCGACGGCAAAGATTTCCGACGTACTCAAGCAGCTTCAGAAATCGAAGTCTCACATGGCTGTCGTTTCGGGCGAATTCGGCGACGTCATAGGCATTGTTACTATGGAGGACATCCTCGAAGAACTTGTTGGCGAAATCTGGGACGAACACGACGAAGTGCTTTCGGATATTTCCCAGATAGGAGAAAGCGAGTTCAAGGTGCTGGGCAGCGTTTCCGTCAATGATTTTGCGGATTATTTCTACCTTGGCGACATAGAATGCGACAGTCAGACCGTCGGCGGCTGGGTAATGGATATGCTCGGCAAAGTTCCCGCGGCGAACGACATTCTTGTTTACGAAAATCTGACGATAACCGTAACCAGGACTGAGTTCAGACGCATAACCGAACTTCAGGTTACCGTTGCTCCCAGAGAACATGAAGAGGAAGAAGAATAACTTTTCAGATTAATATATGCGCACGCGCGTCGTGCGCATATTTTTTTAAAGTCGGCATAAAAATGTTTGTAAAAAGTCGCGCGTTGTGTTATACTGTATTTACAAAATATTAAACACGGAGATACCATTTATGGCTAAGATAACCAAAGACACTCTTATAGCAGATTGCCTCAAAATAAATCCCAACAGCGCCGCAATTCTTCAGGCTGTAGGCATGCACTGCCTCGGTTGCGCCATGGCACACGGCGAAACCATCGAAGAAGCGGTTTTCGTTCACGGCAACGACCTCGACGCATTGCTTGCAAAACTTAACGAAGGCGTCGAAGACTGATCGATTTAATTTAAGCGCGCCAACGCTTTGTAGCGTTGGCGCGCTTTCCCATTTATGGAAAAATGTTTGCATTGCGCCTTTTGCGCGCCTGATGTATAATTATTATACAAATAAAATCAGGAGGATACATATGAAACGCAATAGCAAATGGCTGTGCGCGCTGGCGATTTTGTCCGCGATGACTTTTGCCGGTTGCGCGACGGTACCGACGGGCGGCGATGCGGGCGACGGCGGAATAACCGAAGGGGAGGAAACGGTGCTGCCCGACGCTCCGTTGAACCCTCCCGAAGATTTGCCCGAAAACGAACAGCCGCTCATAAATCACGTTACTTACATAAAAATGGCGTCGGACGGCGTCAATATACGCAGCGGAGCGGGTACGGGCTTCAACTCTCTCGGCGTTGCGGAAAAGAATACGCTGTATTCGCTCGAGGGTACGGTCGGTAACTGGTATAAGACTTATTACAAAGGTATGGAGGCGTACATCTATAAAGATTACTGTCTGCTCGTCGAATTTGAACAGTCTTCAGACGAGGTCGAAAGCGTAATAAATTACGGCACGCGCTTTATGGGTGTAAAATACGTTTACGGCGCGACGCGCTATCATAACGGCAAGGGTGTGCTTCTTTCCGGCTTCAGTGAAAAGGCGTTCGACTGCTCGTCGCTCATGCAGTATATTTTCAAAAAGGGCGCGGACGTAAATCTTCAGGTAACCACGCGCACTCAGGTTGTGCAGGGTCAGACCGTCGTCGGGGCGCTCAGGCGCGGCGACCTTATGTTCTTTACAAACTCTTCGCGCAAAAACAATACGGGGGTTGAGCGCATCGGGCACGTCGCTCTTTACCTCGGCAACAATTACATTCTGCATACGGCGTCAGACTATGCAAAGATAGAATTGATTTCGGCGACGCGCTGGGGCTATTACATTCAGTCCCAGAGATTTTTCTGAAAATTAAGGCTCGGGGGCGCAGATTGCGCCCCCGAGCCAAAACTATTTGTATGCGCGCGCATGTGCGTGCGCACGCACGCGTATATAATCATAATATAAATACATATGCGGGCGATAACATACGGGCTGCGGCGCACATGCGCCGCAGCCCGCATAATTTAATTGTCTGAATTTATAAAATCTTTGGTTTGAGTTTTTTCCTGTTCGGCTTCGCAGTCGCTCTGCAATCTCTTGAACAGAAGCATGAGCAGGGTAAATAGAACGGCGCATACCGCGCACATCACGCCCCACCACCAATCGAAGTAGGCAAATACGAAAATCATTACGGCGCAACATGCGACGGCGAGCAGACAGAATATAATCCTCAAAGTTTTAAATATGTCGTGTTTCATGCTTATATAATATATTAAAACGAAAAGCAATGCAAGCAAAAGCGCGCGGGGCGGCGAAAAGGCTGTATAAGGGCATAAATTGTGTTAGAAATTAACAAAATCTTATATGTATTATCCAAAATAAAAAAATGTCGAAAAGTTTGGTATAATGTTGACTTGAGGCATAAATGCTGATATTATAAACGAGCTGTGTTACGGAGCGGTACTTAAAAATGCGCTCACGGGGCAACAAAAAAGCATTAAATAAACTTAAAAAAGTTTTGAAAAATGCTTGACAAAATATTAACTGATGTGATATGATAGCCAAGCTGTCGCAAGGAAATACCTTTCACTGGTAAGCCAAGCGAAACAAAATAAAAAACTTTCAAAAAAGTTTTAAAAAATGCTTGACAAAGTATTAACAAGTGTGATATGATAGTCAAGCTGTCGCAAGGAAATGTCCAACGGACAAGCCGAGCGGAACAAAAAAACTTTTTAAAAAAGTTTTAAAAAATGCTTGACAAAGTATTAACAAATATGTTAATATGGAAAAGCTCTCGCGACAGAGCGCCGAACGAAGTTCGGTAAATGCAGTTTAAAAATTGAATAGAAGGAAACGATTTAATTTATCGAATTTGATAAAAAGTTTCTGTCAATAACTTTGAAGTACATTAGTACCACAAAGCAAAGTCAGCAAAGATAATGACTAAATAGTCGAGATAGAGCCACGAACTTTTTAAAGTTTGTGTTTTATACAAATTAAACTCAAGAGTTTGATTCTGGCTCAGGATGAACGCTGGCGGCGTGCTTAACACATGCAAGTCGAATGTAGTTTACTACATGGCGGACGGGTGAGTAACGCGTGAGCAATCTGCCCATATCTGGGGGATAACAGTTGGAAACGACTGATAATACCGCATAATATCATTTTAGGGCATCTTTTAATGATCAAAGATTTATCGGATATGGATGAGCCCAAGGCGACGATCAGTAGCCGACCTGAGAGGGTGATCGGCCACATTGGGACTGAGACACGGCCCAAACTCCTACGGGAGGCAGCAGTGGGGAATATTGGTCAATGGAGGAAACTCTGAACCAGCAACGCCGCGTGAATGATGAAGGTCTTCGGATTGTAAAGTTCTTTTCTAAGGGAAGAAGAAAGTGACGGTACCTTAGGAATAAGCCTCGGCTAACTACGTGCCAGCAGCCGCGGTAATACGTAGGAGGCGAGCGTTATCCGGAATGACTGGGCGTAAAGGGTGCGTAGGTGGTTTGGCAAGTTAGTAGCGTAACCCCGGGGCTCAACCTCGGAACTACTACTAAAACTGTCGGACTTGAGTGCAGGAGGGGCAATTGGAATTCCTAGTGTAGCGGTGGAATGCGTAGATATTAGGAGGAACACCAGTGGCGAAGGCGAATTGCTGGACT
>CASDOP010000002.1 GCA_949282385.1 uncultured Clostridia bacterium | reverse complement strand
ATCAGCCTCTTCCATGCACTCGTCAACCATCTCACAACCTAAACAAGTGCGTGGCTGTAATTCAACCCATTTCCAAACCTTTTTAACCGACCACCAACCATTTGTTTTGTTGCGTTCATCGCGCTGTACGGTGATTACAGGTTTGTCAAGCTCACCGCCGAACAGTTCGGCGTTTATGTAGTCGTATAACTTTCCGAGATATGCGACCGTTTCAATGTACTTGTCCGTTCCGTTTTTCATTGTTTCGATACCTCACTAAAAATTAAATAATTATTCAATATTATCAGCATAATCAAGAACATCGTTCATTGATATTTTTCCATCGTTACCGATACAATCCTCATACCATGATTTATCAATGGTAACATTTAAAATTTTTCTTTCATAATCAGGATACTGTCCTCGAGTGTTGTCGATTGTTAGTTTTACATAGTCCATACATTAACCTCTTTACGTAATGCCGCCGCCCATATTAGAACAATAAAAAAACGGTATAGAGCAGTTCTTTTACTGTTCTATACCATTGTAAAACTACAGGCGTATTCGCCGAAAGCAGAAAAAATGCTTCAAATTCTTGCTTTATTTATTATAATATGGTATAATAAATAAAATAAAAATTCTAATCATCTGCGAGGACAAAAAATGCCCGAAAAAATCAATTCAAATTACGACGCTAACAGTCTTAAAGCATTGAAAGGTCTCGAACCCGTCAGGGAACATCCCGGCATGTATATCGGACCGACTGACGAGCGCGGACTGCACACTCTCGTAAGAGAAGTCATCGATAACTCGATAGACGAAGCGCTTGCAGGTTACTGCGACAAGATAGAAGTCGTCATAACCGAAGACGGCAGTTGCATGGTAAAGGACAACGGCCGAGGCATTCCCACGGGAATTAACGAAGAGGAAGGAATAAGCGGCGTAGAGCTGGCTTTGACCAACCTCAACGCGGGCGGCAAGTTCGGCGGCGGCAACAAGGCTGGGGGATATAAAATATCTTCGGGACTTCACGGCGTGGGCGTTTCGTGCGTCAACGCTCTTTCGGATACTTTAGTTGCCGAAGTCTGCCAGAACGGACACGTCTTCAGGCAGGTATATCATTGCGGCGTACCCGAAGAACCTTTGAAGATTGTCGGCGATACCGCCGAGACGGGTACTTCCATAACCTTCCATCCCGACGCAACCATGTTCGAGACGGTAGATTTCAATTACGATACTTTAAAGACGCTCCTTCGCGAGCTTTCCTATCTCAACAAGGGCTTAACTCTCACCCTTGCAGACTATCGCGGCGGCAACGTCCGCAGCGATACCTTCTGCTATGAAGGCGGCGTCGTTCACTTTATAGAGGATATAAATAAGGGCAAGAACGTGCTGTTCGCTTCGCCTGTCTATTTTGAAGACAGCGAGGGGGACGATAAATTCCTCGAAGTCGCCATTCAGTACAACGACGGATATACCGAACAGATTTTCCCCTTCTCAAACAATATCCGTCAGCCTGACGGCGGCACTCACCTCGAAGGTTTCAAGGCTGCGCTCACCAAGGTAATCAACGACGCGGGACACAGGCTGAACATCTTAAAGGAAAACGACAAGCTTTCGGGCGAGGACGTTCGCGAGGGCATAACGGCGGTCGTATCCGTAAAGATTGCGGACGCGCAGTACGAAAGCCAGACCAAGAGCAAACTCTGCTCGACATACGTCCGCGGCTTCGTGCAGAAAGCCGTCGTGGATAAATTCGGCACATATCTCGAAGAACATCCCGCAGAAACGCGCGAACTCGTTCTTCGCTGCATAACCGCCCAGCGCGCCCGCGACGCCGCAAGGCTTGCAAGGGAAGAAACGCGCAGAAAGGGCGTTTTGGAAAGCACAAAACTTCCCGGCAAACTTGCCGACTGTTCGGATAAGCGCCCCGAGCTTTGCGAAATTTACATCGTCGAGGGCGACTCGGCGGGCGGCACGGCAAAGCAGGGCAGGGACAGAAGGTTCCAGGCAATTCTTCCCTTGAGGGGCAAGATACTCAACGTCGAAAAGGTAAGAATAAACCGCGTTCTCGAAAACGAGGAAATCAAGGCGATGATAACCGCCTTCGGCTGCGGCATACAGGACAACTTCGACGAAAGCAAGCTGCGCTACGACAGAATAATTATAATGACCGATGCCGATGTCGACGGCTCGCACATAAGAATACTTCTTTTGACTTTCTTCTTCCGCTATATGCGTCCCCTCGTCGAAAACGGACACGTCTACGCGGCTCAGCCCCCTCTTTACAAGGTATCGGGCAAAGGCATAGAGGAGGAATACCTCTACGACGACAAGGCGCTCGAAGATTTCCGCGCGGCGCACGAAGGACAGAAGTTCGAGCTTCAGCGCTATAAAGGTCTGGGCGAAATGAACAAGGAACAGCTGTGGGAAACGACTATGGACCCCGCAAAGCGCACCCTTGTGAGAATTAACGTTCAGGACGCGGTGGAAGCGGACAAAATGTTCGGCATACTCATGGGCGAACAGCCCGAACTGAGGCGTCAGTTCATAGAAGACAACGCCAAGCTCGTCGAAGAGCTGGACGTATAAGGAGGGTTAATAAAAGATGGCTAAAAAGCAGACCAGCCCCGAACTTACCGAGGAATTCGTCAAGACCCTCGCAATGACCAAAATGCTCGACGTCGAGGTGGACGAAGAGCTTAAAAAATCATTCATAGCCTACGCAATGGCGGTCAACGTCTCGCGCGCCATACCCGACGTGCGCGACGGTTTAAAACCCGTTCACAGAAGAATACTCTATTCGATGCACGAACTCGGATTGTATTCGGATAAAGCCTTCCGTAAATGCGCGCGTATCGTCGGCGACTGCCTCGGTAAATATCACCCCCACGGCGACAGCTCGGTGTACGACGCGCTCGTCAGACTTGCGCAGGACTTCACCATAAATATGCCCCTCGTCGAAGGACACGGCAACTTCGGCTCGGTCGACGGCGACCCCGCCGCGGCGATGAGATACACCGAAGCCCGCCTTTCCAAAATCTCGGCGGAAATGCTCCGCGACCTCGACAAGGAAACGGTAGATTTCTATCCCACTTTCGATGATACGGGCATGCAGCCCACCGTGCTTCCCTCGCGCTTCCCCAACATGCTCGTAAACGGCTCTGACGGCATCGCCGTCGGCATGGCGACCAACATACCGCCCCACAACCTCGGCGAGGTTATAGACGGTGTCTGCGCCATGATAGACAATCCCGACATCGAAGTCGACGAGCTTATGAATTACATTCCCGCTCCCGACTTCCCTACGGGCGCCATGATAATGGGCAGAAGCGGAATAAGAAAGGCTTACAGAACGGGACGCGGCTCTATAATAATCCGCTCCCGCTGCGAAATTGAGGATTACCAGAGCGGCAACCAGACGCGCACGCGAATAATCGTAACGGAAATTCCCTATCAGGTCAACAAGGCTAAACTTATTGAAAGTATAGCAGACCTCGTCAAGGACAAGAAGATAGAGGGCATTTCGGATATACGCGAAGAGAGCGACCGCGACGGCATGAGAATCGTCATCGAGGTCAAAAAGGACGCCAACGCGCAGGTTGTGCTTAACCTCCTTTACAAGCACACCAACCTGCAGATTTCCGACGGTCTTATAATGCTCGCCCTCGTGGATGGTGCGCCCAAGATACTCAACCTCAAGGAATTCATATATTACTACCTCGAACATCAGAAGGATATAATCACCCGCCGCACCAAGTACGACCTTGCAAAGACGGAGGAGCGCGCGCATATACTGCGCGGACTTGTCATAGCTCAGGCGTCAATCGACGAAGTCGTCGAAGTGTGCAAGAACGCGGTCGATAAAAATGACTGCGTCCAGAAGCTGACGGCAAACTTCGAGCTGGATGAACGTCAGGCTACGGCTGTTGCCGAACTCAGACTGTACAGACTGTCCCATCTCGAAGTAGATAAGCTCAACGAAGAACTCGCCTCTCTCGAGGCGGCAATAGCCGATTATAAGGACATACTTGCAAACGAAAGCCGCGTTCTCGAAATAATAAAGACCGACCTTCAGGAAATCAAGCGCAAGTATCCTTCCGAAAGAAAGACAGAAATCGCCGTGGACTACGGCGACATAGAGGACGCCGACCTCATTCCCGAAGAGCAGGTTGTCATCTCGCTCACGCATTCGGGCTACATCAAGCGCCTTCCCATCGCCGAATACAAGGCACAGCACCGCGGAGGCATGGGCATAACGGCTCACAAACCCAAGGAGGAGGACTTTGTGGAGAGCATGTTCGTCTGCTCCTCGCACGACGACATATTGCTGTTCTCCAGCCTCGGCAAGGTATATTCGGTAAAAGGTTACCACATCCCCGAAGCCGCCCGCACGGCGCGCGGCAGAGCGATTGTGAATATAGTACAGATTGCGCAGGATGAAAAGATAAACGCGCTCATCCCCGTCAAGGCTGATGCCGAAGGATATATAGCGTTCGCAACGCGAAAGGGACAGATTAAAAAGACCAAGGTCGAAGAATTCGCCCGCATTAACCGCAACGGCAAGATTGCCATAAAGCTCAACGAGGGCGACGAACTCATATCCGTTCAGTTCACCACGGGCAACGACGAAATTATGATAGCTTCCCGCGGCGGCAAGTGCATAAGGTTTGCCGAAAGCGACATCCGTCCCATGGGCAGAGATACCGCAGGCGTTCGCGCCATGACGCTCGACGGCGAGGAAGACGGACTTGTCGACATGCTCGTCATCGATCCCGAAAAGGATATACTGACCGTTGCCGCCAACGGCTACGGAAAGCGCTCCAGGCTGGAAGATTACCGTCTTCAGGGCAGAGCAGGCAAGGGAATAAAGGCGGGCGTGTTCAACGAAGTTACGGGCAATCTCGTCAACCTCAAGCAGGTTACGGACGATGACGACATAATGATTATCTCCGACGGCGGAACGATAATAAGAATGCATTGCTCGGACATCAGCACGATAGGCAGAGCTACCAAGGGCGTGCGCTTAATGCGCCTCAAGGACGGCAAAGTCGCAACCGTCGCCGTTACCGAACGCGACGACGAAGTCGAAACTCAGGCTCCCGAAGAAACCGTCGCAGAGGACGCTTCAGAAGTAAACGAAGAAGAATAATTTAACAACTTGCAAAAACTTCCGCGAAAATTCGCGGAAGTTTTTTTGTGTCTGTTATCCGCTTTAATTTTCAGGCGGTAATTGCCCGCGCATTGTGCCTGCTGTCGCCCGCCCAACTTCGGCGGTAATTTAACGGGCTTTTGCTCTGGTAACTGCCCGCACTTTCGTACCTGCTGTCGCTTGTGTTCATTTCGCCCGCCGCAACGGATTGTGCCTGGTGTGCGAGTGCCCACTCGACTGCGCATGCCGCTCGAGTTTTTTCGCCTGTCCGTGCATACGCGCCCGCGCAATCGCGTATGCCGCCCGCCCAATTTCGGCGGTAACTTAACGAGCTTTTGCTCTGGCTATTGCCCGTGCATTGCGCCTGCTGTCGCCCGCCCAACTTCGGCGGTAATTTAACGGGCTTTTGCTCTGGTAACTGCCCGCACTTTCGTACCTGCTTTCGCTTGTGTTCATTTCGCCCGCCGCAACGGATTGTGCCTGGTGTGCGAGTGCCCACGCGACTGCGCATGCCGCCCGAGTTTTTAATAAGCTTGTCCGAGCTTTTTCGCCTGTCCCGAACATATGCGCCTGCGCTTTCACCTGTCCCCGACCGCGCTTTTTCGGCGGTAACTTAACGCGCTTTTTCTCTGGCTAATGCCCGCGCATCGTACATGCTGCCGCTTGTGCTTGTTACCTATTGCTGCCCGCTAAATTTCTGAGGTGCTGTGCCGTATGCAGTCAAAAAAGTCCGTCGTTGCGCCCGCTTGACGCAGCGTATATATCGGCGAGGGTAATGCAGGCATGAGATTGCGCATAGGCAAAAAATAAGCCGCGCCCGACAAAAATTGTCGGGCGCGGCGTTCTTGATTGAGTTTTTAAACAACATTTCGTTTGCAGTATTTACTGTGAGGTTTTAGTCCTTTCGATTTCAAGTACCTGCGGTTTCTTGCCCGTAGATGAGGGAAGAAGTATCTGCATCAGCTTGATAAGGCTGTTGGAAAGCGGGAATGCCGCTTCGATTGCAACGGCGAGTATGAGCAGTTTTGTGTAATCCCACGTAAGCGAAGACCAGTTGGGATAGAGCATATCGGCAAGCGTAGGCACGCACAGCGCGACGGCGGTTACGGCAACCATAGAAGCGAACAGCACAAGTCTGTAGCCGTTGAACGGCTGGCAGACGCGGTAGAGCATAACAAGTCCCGAGAACGTCAGCGCCATCATGCACATAGGCACATAATACATAGCGTAGGAAGCCTGGTTGAAGGCGTACACTATGTACATCGCCATGACGCAGCAAATCATAAGCAATGCGCCGGGAATACTTCGGCTCATAACGTGAGTGATGAACTTGCCCTGTACGCGTTCCTTGTTGGGCTGCAGCGAGAGCATGAACGAAGGTATGCCTATAACGCACACTTCCAAAAGCAGCATGTTGCTCGGCATGAACAGATATGGCTGCTTGAGTATAACCATACATATCACGGCGAGAATGGCTGTAAACAGCGTCTTCATGAGGTAGAGGGAGGATGAGTTTTTGATATTATTTATAACTCTTCGACCTTCGCCGACTACCTTGGGCATGGAAGCAAAGTTGTTGTCCATAAGCACGAGATGGCTGACGTTTCTCGCCGCCTCGCTGCCCGAAGCAACCGAAATTGCGCAGTCGGCTTCCTTAAGCGCGAGAATGTCGTTTACGCCGTCGCCCGTCATGGCAACCGTGTTTCCCTCGCTCTTTATGGAGCGCACAAGCACGGCTTTCTGCTCGGGAGTAACTCGTCCGAACACGGTGTATTTGTTTGCAATGCTCTCAACTTCCTTGTCGTTGAGACCTTCGAGCGATATAAACTTATCTGCGTTTTCTATGCCTGCGCGCTTTGCGACTTCCGAAACGGTAACGGGGTTGTCGCCCGAAATTACCTTAACGGCAACGTCGTTCTGCCTGAACCATTTAATCGTATCCACGGCGTCTTCGCGGATGTTGTCAGCAATGGAAATTATTGCAACGGGCTTTAAAAGCGCGGGCAGTTTGTCGCCGACGATGGGCGTGGAGGAGTGTGCAAGCACAATAACTCTCAGTCCCATCTGGGCATACTGTTTTACAATTCTGTCAACCTTTGCCGGCATGGGTTTAAGCACGAATTCGGGCGCGCCCATGCAGAACGTTCCGACATCCTCAAACGTAACTGCCGAAAGTTTTCTCTTGGAAGAGAATGGTATTTTGGTTATCGGCGACAAAACGTCGCTGTGTCCGAAGTGATTGTTCAGCGCAATCGAAGTCTGGTTGTTGTCGTCGAGCGAGGCGAGCATGCTGCCCATAATGTCGTTGAGCGAGTAATCGCCCACGGTGTTTAAAATAACGCAGTCGGCAACTCTCATGCGCCCGTCGGTTATCGTACCCGTCTTATCGAGGCACAGAACGTTTACCCTCGCGAGCATTTCCAGCGAATACAAATCCTGCACGAGAGTATTGTTCTTTGCAAGTCGCAAAACGCCCACGGCGAGAGCCATGGAAGTAAGCAGCATCATGCCCGAAGGTATCATGCCTATAACAACGGTGCAGGTGCGCTGAATGGCGTTGTTGATTTCCTTGCTGAAAATATAATCGAATGCGCTCGACGTGCTTGCGTCGAAAGCCGCGTTGTACGTTACGAAGAACATACCTATCGCAATGGGAACGATGAGGAAAGCTACGGCTTTTATTATGAGCTTGGTCGAATTCATCAGTTCGGAATTAGGTCTGCGGTATTTTTTAGCCTTGGCGGTCAGTTTTTCGAGGTAAGTTTCCCTGCCTACTTTTTCCACCCTGAACTTTCCGCTGCCCGAGGCGATGAAGCTGCCCGCGTATAAAATGTCGCCGGGACCTTTTTTAATGGCAATGCTCTCGCCTGTAAGAAGGCTTTCGTTAACTTCAACCTGCCCTTCGGCTAAAATGCAGTCGGCAGGCACCTGGTTGCCGAGTTCGAGGATAATGATGTCGTCCAGCACGATTTCGGCTGAGGGAATTTCAACGACTTCCCCGTCTCGCACGACTTTACACGTCGCCGAAGCCATAATGGACAGTTTATCTATGGAAATTTTTGAACGGATTTCCTGAATGACGCCTATTATGATGTTCGCCGAAGTTATAATAATAACCAGGTAGTTGGTCCAGCCCTGCGTTCCCGCAAGCAGCAGGGCGATAAACGCGCACAGACACAAAAGGTTGAAGAAAGTGCAAACGTTTCCCACGATAATGCTGGTGTACGACTTGGAATATTTTTTATTCGTGTCGTTGAAGAGAAACTGCGTAAATCTCTTTTCTACCTGCTTCTGGGTGAGACCTTTGTCGAGTTCTGGCGAAAATCTTTCAACCTTGGAATTAATCTGTTTTTTGGGATGGCGCTTGAAATAGCGCACAATTTTTTCCTTGTTGAAACCTTCACCCTGTTTGAACCTGAACGAGGTATCGCCCGCGGTCGCGCTCTCAGAAGACTGTTCGTCTTCGGTCAGGTCAAAGGCGGTGGAGGAAGTCGCTTTGCGGTCTACGTCGGAATAACTTTTTTCTTCCCCGACCTTTGCGGGCTGTTCGTCTGCGGTTACGGTTTTTGCCGCCTCTGAAGATGCTCGCGGCTTTGCCGTCTGGCGCTTTCTGGGCGAGGGTGATTTTTCTCCGCTTTTTTCCCTTTCGGGGGGAGCTTCCGCAACGGCGGCGTCGGCAGCAGCCGTCTCGTCCGCAGCTTTAGCCGTTACTTCTTTTAAGACGTTTTCTTCCTGTACGGCGGTCTGTTCGTCTTCTGCAGAATTTTCGGGCTGCGGTCTTGTTGATTTAAAGTAAATTTTGCTCATTTCTTTTCCTGTTTATCATTTATGATTTCAAGGTTAAAAACTACTTTATAATAAGTATATCATAACGCTGTCAATTTTTCAATTAAAATTTGCTTTTTCGTTTGCAATAAACGTTTTTTTGGCGTATAATGTTTTCAAGCTTACAAATTAAAGGCAAAAGTGGTAATTTTATGATAGACATCAATCTTTTAAGGACAAATCCCGAGCTTGTAAGGGAAAATATCAGAAAAAAATTCCAGGATAAAAAACTTCCCCTCGTTGACGAAATTCTCGCTCTCGACGAACGCCGCCGCGCTCTTCAGCAGGAAGGCGACGCCCGCCGCGCAGAGCGCAACAATTACGCCAAGCAGATAGGCGCACTCATGCGCGAAGGCAAAAAGGAAGAGGGCGAAAAGGTCAAGGAACTTTCCAAGCAGAATAACGAGCGCATCGCGCAGATTGAGGCGGAAACGGCGGAAACCGAAGCCGAGCTTAAAAAGCGCATGATGTCAATTCCCAATATAATTGCGGACGACGTTCCTATCGGCAAGGATGACAGCTGCAACGTGCAGTGGAATACCTACCTCGAGGCAAAGGAAAAGCCCTTCGAAGTGCCTTATCATCTCGATATACTCGAAAAACTCGGCGGCATCGATCTGGACGCGGCGCGCAGGACGAGCGGCAACGGCTTTTACTATCTCGTAGGCGACGTGGCAAGGCTGCATTCGGCAGTTCTCACCTATGCCCGCGACTTTATGATAGATAAAGGCTTCACCTATTGCATACCTCCTTTCATGATAAGGAGCGACGTGGTGTCGGGCGTTATGTCCTTCGAGGAAATGGAAGGCATGATGTACAAGATTGAGGGCGAAGACCTCTATCTCATCGGCACGAGCGAACATTCCATGATAGGTCGTTTCATGAACACGGTCATACCCGAAAGCGACCTGCCTTTAACCCTCACGTCATATTCGCCCTGCTTCCGCAAGGAAAAGGGCGCTCACGGCATAGAAGAGCGCGGAATATACCGCATTCACCAGTTTGAAAAGCAGGAAATGATAGTTATCTGCAAGCCCGAAGACAGCGACGCGTGGTACGAAAAGATGTGGTCGTACACGGTTGAACTTTTCGTTTCCATGGGTATTCCAGTGCGCACGCTCGTGTGCTGCTCGGGCGACCTTGCAGACCTCAAGTACCGCAGTCTTGACGTAGAGGCGTGGAGCCCCCGCCGCAAGGGTTATTTCGAAGTGGGCAGCTGTTCCAACCTCACGGACGCTCAGGCAAGAAGACTGGGCATAAAGTATAAGGACAGCGCAACGGGCAAAAACGTGTTCGCTCACACGCTCAACAATACCGTCGTCGCTCCTCCCAGAATGCTCATAGCTTTCCTCGAAAACCACCTTCAGGAAGACGGTTCCGTGTTCATTCCCGAAGTACTCAGAAAGTACATGGGCGGTAAGGATAAAATCGTTCCCAAAAAGTAAAATAAATTTGCATTTCGCCGCCGCGCGTAAAAAAACGCGCGGCGGCTCTTTGTATTTTAACATAGTCAAATGCGCGCGTATTTGCAAATTGCTATCCGCAAAGGTTGCTAAAAGACGCGCGACCTGCTATAATTTATTATATGAATTTAGTCTTTTTCGATATAGAATGCGCAAGCGTGCATAAAACCATAGCCAAGATATGCGCATTCGGCTACGTCGTCTGCGACGAACAATTCAATATAATCGAAAAGCGCGACATACTCATCAATCCCAAGGGCGGATTTCATTTAACCGACAGGAAGGGAGAGCATGGTCTTGAGCTTCCGTACGACTACGGCGAATTCAAAAAGCACCCGCCTTTCACCGAGGAATATCCCTTCATCAAACAGCTTTTGGAGGATAAAAATAACCTTATTTTCGGGCATGCCATTTTGAACGACGTCAAGTATCTCGACCTCGAAACGATAAGGTTCAATCTGCCGCCCTTCAATTTTGAATTTCTTGACAGTCAGATAATGTACATGACGTCCGTCGGAGATTTCACGCGGCAGTTCGGTCTGGAGTACATAACCGCCGACCTCAACGTAAAATTCACGCAGCATTGCGCAGCGGACGACGCTTACGCCACCATGAAGGTAGTCGAAGAACTGTGCGCAAAGCATAAAACCGACGTTTTCGGGCTGGAAAAAGTTCTGGGCATACGCCGCGGCAGGATAATCGGACACAGCGTGCAAAAACCCACTTCCGAAAGCTTTGAACGGTACGAAAAAGAGCGCAACGAAGCGCGCGAAAGGCGCAGCCGCAATCGCGCGGAGTTTTATATATATTTAAGCCGCAGGCGCAAGAAGAAGAGCGGACCTCTCTTTGGCGAAGTTTTTACCTTTTCCAGACTTATCGAGGACGACATAGACATTTCCGAAGAGCTTGTGGGCAGAATTTTCGAGCAGGGCGCGGTGTATTCGCAGAAGCTCGAAAATTGCACGATTTATGTCTGCGAAGACGAGGACGATACCGTTCGCACAAGAAACGCAAGACAGCTTCACGACATGAAGATAATAAATTTATCGCAGCTTAAAAGTTTGCTCTATGATTGATTTGCCTGAAGAATTTGTTTTGCGCATGCGCTCACGGCTGGGCGATGAGGCGGAAGATTTTTTAGCCTCTTATAACCTCCCGCCGTACAGGGGCGTGCGCGTAAACACATTAAAACTGAATGCGTCCGAATTTTCTTCGCTCGGACTGTTTGAAATGCAGCCCGTCCCGTGGGAGAGCAACGGTTTTTACGTTCGGGACGAAAAACCGGGCAAAAACGTCTTTCACGCGGCGGGGCTTTACTATGTGCAGGAACCTTCCGCAATGTGCGCCGCGCCACTGCTTGAAGTCAGGGGCGGCGAAAGAGTGCTTGACCTTTGTTCGGCTCCGGGCGGCAAGGGTACGCAGATGGCTCAGGCTATGCGGGGCGAGGGAATTATCGTCCTCAACGAAATCAATTTTTCGAGGGCTAAAATCCTTTCGCGCAACGTCGAAAGGCTGGGAATAACCAATGCCGTCGTAACCTGCGCCGAACCTGATAAACTCGCGCAGATTTTTGAAGGTTACTTCGATAAAATCCTCGTAGACGCTCCCTGCTCGGGCGAGGGAATGTTCCGCAAACAGCCCGAAGCCGTGCAGGAATGGAGCTTGCAGAACGTCCGCGCATGCGCCGAAAGGCAGTCAAAAATTTTAGAAAGCGCGGCAAAAATGCTGGCAAAAGACGGCAGCATGGTCTATTCTACATGCACTTTTTCGGAGGAAGAAGACGAATGGCAGGTGCGCTCGTTTTTGTCCTCTCACCAAGAATTTTCGCTCGTTGAAGAGCGCAGAATTTACCCCCATAGGGACATGGGTGAGGGACATTATGCCGCGCTCATGAAAAAGAGCGGCGGGGAGAGGCGGGATGTTCGCCTGCTCAAGCCGTGCGCCGATAAAAAGGCGATAGCCGTAATGCAGGAATTTTTTAAAAAAAATATAAAATTTTTGCCCAAAAACGTCCACGCGGTCGGCTCAACATTCTACAGTCTGACCGACGGCATGCCCGATATTTCCGTGCAGACGCTGCGCGCAGGCATCTGCCTCGGCGAAGTAACGGGCGGCAGGTTTGAGCCCGACCACGCGCTCGCCATGTGTCTTTCGCCGCACAATGCCGATTGCGCCGAAGTCGATTATAATACGGCTTTAAAATACCTTTCGGGCGAAACTTTTCAATGTGACGAGAGTTTTTCGGGTTGGAAAGTGGTTACCCACAGAGGATTTCCGCTCGGCTGGTGCAAGTGCGTCAACGGCGTTGCCAAAAATCACTTGCCCAAGGGCATAAGAATTTAACTTTTCACACTTTTTTGCGGCTTAATGCGGTGATATTGAATAACTTTAGTTTGTCAGCCGATTTGCCGCAGAGAAATGCCCTTAACGCACAGAAATTCTATTTGAACACAACATTAAAATAAAGCATTAAATAAGCCGCGCGCCGCCCGAATTTCGGGCGGCGCGCGGCTCATCAACTGCATTTTTTTGCGCCCGCGCAACCGCTTATGTCTGTTTATTGAAATCGCCTCTCTCTTCGCAGACAAAATTTTATAATTTTTGTGCGCCGCGCAGAGAGTAAGCGACAAAAAAGCGAAATTCATTTCCGATTGCTCAATTGATTGACAACCAAAGCACAGCTTCGCTCTCACGCCCAACAAGTCAGCCACGCAAATATGCAAGCGCTGAAAAAGCGAAAGACAGCGTTTGTCAATAAATTTGCACGCAGAGCATAACGCGACTATTTTATTTAACTGACATGCGCGGCGCGCAAAGCGTAGACAATAAAAAAAAGCGGGAATTTAATCCCGCTTTTTTTGTTTACCGATTATTATCAGTTGTTCTTGTCGCCGTCGGACTTGTCTTCGGTTTGCGAAGTCTGAGTTTCGTCCGATGCGCTTTCTTCCGCCGCGCCGCTCTGCTCGTCGGCAGTTTCGCTTACGGAAGTCTGTTCGTCTGCGAGCTGTTCGCCTTCGGCGCTTTCGCCCTGAGCTTCGGCGCTTTCAGAATTTTCGGCGTCGTCAATCTTTTCGTCGAGTTTGGTTTCGCCGTGTTCCTTGACGTAAGATCTTACATAGCGCTTGTTCTTCTTGAAGTTGAACGTATTTTTGCCGGCAGTCTTTCTGAACTTTCTCTTCTTGAGAATATCTCTCGTAACGAGCGCGCCTATTGCAACCAATATTGCGACAACGAGAACTATCGAAGATACCAACAGCCAAACGTTGGTTGCGTCTGCGGCAGGCGAAGTCGTTTCTTCTTCTTCGACGTCGGAAGTGGAGGTAATGGAAATATCTTTGTTCACGGTCGAGTAATCGATGAACATGTTCATCGCAAGCGAGCCGCTCGATGCAAGGTCTTCAACCTTAAGCACTGCAAGGCTTTCCGCATAGTCGCCGTAAACATAGTTGTAACCTCTTTCGTCTTCGGCAGCCGTGTTCTCGTTGAAGGGTACGTAGGACTGCGAATCGTAAAGCGTATAGGTGTAATACTGAGCCGAGTAGTTGTAAGAATTTACGCTTACGCCCTTTTCGGCAGCGAGCTTTTCATAATAAGCGATGTTTTCCTCATCGGAGGCAAACTGAATGTTGCTGTCCGCCGCGATGAGTTCATTCTGGTAATTTCTTATAATTTCGTCGGAGTAATGGGAAACGAGCGAAGTATAGGTGCTTTCGTCCAACGAAACCGTGCTGTAATCAAACAATACATAGCTTCCGTCAACAACCTTGTCGTTTGCGAGCAAGGTATCTCTCGAACCGCTCCATACTTCCAGTCTGTAAGGAAGAGCCTGGTTTCCAGTATGGATGAAGAAGTTTACCGTAATCCACTTGTTTGCGAGCGAAGGATTTGCAATCGCGTCGATAGTGAATGAGTAAGGCGACTGCTGAACGGAAGATGACGTGTATCTGGGCTGAGCGACGGAAGTATCGAAGCCCTTTACGCTGAGCGAGGTGTCGACGGCGTTATTTACAAAGTAGTTGTAAACTCTGTCGCTGCCGAGACCTGAAACGTAGCTGTAAACTCTCGTGCCGTCGCTTGTTACGAGGTAGTGGGGAGCATAAGCCGTTTTAGCTGCGTCTGCGTAGTATATTTTGTCTTCGTCGATGTAGTCGAACGCTACGCTGTTGCCGTCTTCGTCGTAGTAAGTTGCGCGTTCGTCATAGTACTCGTGTTCGAGGTTATAGATGTTGGCGTACAGGTTGCCGTCTTCGTCTTCGTAAAGACCGTCTGCGCGCAGCTTATACGCAATGTTTTCGCGCTGCTGAGGTCTGGTTGCGTCTTCGTCGGGTTCGCCCTTGAGAACGTTGCCGTCGTTGTCGTACCAGAAGGTGTATTCGGGAGTTTCAAACGAAAGCGTGCGCTTAGTGTCGGTGTCTACGAGGTAAACGGTCGCATATGCGCCTTCGGATACCTTGACTTTAACGCTTACTGCGAGGTAGGTATCGGAGGAAACGCTTGCGGAATTGGCGTAGAAGCCGTAGTTGTAAATATCCGACTGGTTAGCGATTTCTCTTACCGTGTTGACGATGAGCAGGGGCTGCTGCGTGGTAGAGCCGATAACGCTGTCCCATGCGGAGTTCTGTCCGAAGAGGGCGTTGAGGGGGCTGCTTGCGTCCAGTCTTGTAAGAAGGTCGGCAAAATAAGTTTTGTATGCTTCGAAGTAATCTTTATTAATAAGACCTGCGTAAGCATTGTCGTTGAGCTTATCGAAATCGGTAGGTTGAGTTACTGTATCCTTTACGGAAGCCGAGTTTCCGTTCACGCCGTTGTAGTTGGAAGGACGCGCGGGTGAAGTTTCAATTTCCTTTCCGTTGCCGAAAGTCGAATCGAACTTGCTTCCTTCGGTTTCGGACGCTTCGTTAATTTCAATGGAAGCGGCGCGCGTTTCCGTATCGGCATAGCCGTAAGCCGTTTCGCTGACGTCGATGTAAGAAAGATTGCTTACAGCTACCCAACCGCCGCGGTAGGAAGCGGAAGTCGTGCCCTTAATAGTGGTGTTGCCGAAGTTTACAACAATTTCAAACTGCTGTTCGGTTTCCGTAGTGTTGGAAACGAGTGCAAAGCACTGAACCCAGCCGTTGTAAACGTCTTCCTTGTCGTTTATGGTAACTGCGTCAACCGTCGTGGAATCTACGGTAAAGTTGGAAGAATTGCTGTCCTTGCCGTGCTGTCTTACGGTTACGGTAGCCGCGGTGCTTCCGCCCATGTCGTTGGTTTTAATCCAGAAAGAAACAATCTTGTATTCTCCGCCGCCTACGGTGAAGAGGGGATTGCTCTGGTCGTAAATCACGCTCTCGTAAGCCGCGCCTCTCGAGCTGAGCATGAGCAGAGTGCTTGCTCCGTCCGCGGAAGCGCCGGGCAGGTCTGCCGCCGAGCGCAGAGCGTCGTCTATAATCGTCTGATAATTTCCGCCGATATTGCTCGACCAGGAAGAGGACGAGGTTACCGTAAGGTTAGCCAGAACGTCTTCCGCGAGGTTGATTGAAGACATCTCGGAGGGAAGATAAGTGTTTGCGTAGGTCGAGTTGGTTATATCGCCGATATAATTTATGTCGGAATTGTTGTTGCTGCAGATATAGTTGTCGGCGTCAACAGTGAGACCGGCCGTAAGGTTGGACGCGCTGAAGGCGAGGGGATTTTCGTATGCTTCGGAGGCGAGGTCAATGTAGAACTGCTGTCTGCCGCTGAAGTGTTCAAAAATCTGCGAGGAGGAACCCGTCTGGTTAAAAATTTCCCTGTCCACGCGGAAAATCTTGTCCTCTGCTTCGCTCGAAAGGTCGCACGTCGTGCCGTCTGTCTGCGTATCGAAAGCCGACTGACCGCCCGCTCCTTCGACCATCTCGTTATAGTCGAAATACTTTTCGAACGACATGTCGTCGAAGAACGCGTAACCTTCTACAGTGTAGTTGGAAGCCTGTCCGAGACCTACGGTAATGGTTACGGTAGTCGTCGCGTAGTTGCAAGCGCTGACGTAAATTGTATATTCAACCCAGCCGTTGTTGCCTTTTTCCCACGTGCCGCTCTGCTCGTCGTAAGCGTTGAGCTTCTGCGTGTTGATGTTGGTAATGCTGAACTTGTCAATCGAGTTGCCGCCGACGGTCTGGTTTACGGTTATATACGCGCCGCGCTGGTCCTGCACTTCGGTGCGTGTGTCGTTGTTGCTGCCGAAGTAAAGGTCGCTCGTTTTAACCCAAACGCTGAACTTGCCTGCGGTGTTAGCTTCGAGCGTGAGCGTGGTGGAAGATGAGTAGTAAGTTTCCGAACCTTGCTTGTTGTCCTCGACGTAGTTGTGGATCATGAGAACGTTGGTTTCCACAAGGCTGTCTTTCGTCATGTCCGAAGACGTGTAATATTTGCCGTCGTCGTCCGTCCAGTATTCAACTTCGTTGCCGTTATTGTCGTAAAGCGCGGCTTTGCCGTCCTTTTCGCCCCAACGGTAGAGGTGAGTGTAGGGATTGGAAATGTAAGCCGCGTCCTCGGGGTTATCGCTTATGACGTAATCGTCGGAATCGTCGTCCTTGTCGTCGTTTTCATTCTCGACTATTGCCGCTGCGGGATTGGCAAAGGGCAAATCTTCGGGCGAAAGTCCGTTGTAGTCAACGTAGTTCTCGTCCTCGGTGTCGAGCGCGTTGTTCTTCCACAGCGTTTCGGGGAGGGAAGCGTCAGTAAGTTTTGCCCATGCGTCGTAGCTCGTGCCGATAATGCCGGACATCGAGGCGGACTTGTCGACGCCGCTGCCCGAAGAAGCCGACCAGTTGTTCGGCGAGCTTATAAGGTAGGTTCCGTCGTTGTCGTCAAAGTATTCAAAGTTGCCGTTTGCCAGAACCTGTTCGTCCACGCGGGTTACGGCGCTGTCTTCGTCTTTGTCGGTGGAAGACGTTGCCTGCGAGCAAGCCGAAGCCAACATCACGCAGGATGTTGCTATTGCGGCGAGACTGCACAGAGCCGACCTGTATGCGGATTTTTTCGATCTGAATTTACTGCTCATATTCGTTTCCTTAAAAAAAGTTGCAAAGATTTGGTTGTAAGTGTATGCGCGCGAAATGCGTGCGCGCACGACCGTACTTTTACATTTTAATATAATTCGACCTTTTAAGCAACTATTTCTGCGTGAAAATGCGGTAAAAAATTAAATAATTGCGCGCAATCTGCTCAAACTTAAAACGTATGAAAGAAAAGTCTGTCAAAGTGAACACACATAAGTCTGTGGCGGCGGGCATGCTTACCGGCGCGGTCAACGGACTGTTCGGAGGCGGCGGTGGAATGATAGCCGTTCCCGTGCTGTCGGGCTTAATCGGCTATCCCCAGAAGCAGGCGCACGCTACGGCAATCGCGGTAATCGCGCCCGTCTGCGCCGTCAGCGCGGCTGCGTACGTTATAGGCGGGTATTTTGACGCCTCCGTGGTAATACCCGCCGCGATAGGCAACGCGGCGGGCGGCATAATAGGGGCAAAACTTCTTTCGGGGTTGTCCGTTTTCTGGATAAAGTTCGTCTTTGCCGCCGCAATGCTCGCTGCGGGCATAAGAATGGCGGTGGGCTGATGTCCTTTCTTATATTCATCGCCGCGGGATTTTTTTCGGGGCTTTTGGGCGGAATGGGCATGGGCGGAGGCACCGTCCTCATACCCGTTTTGACGCTGCTGTGCGGCGTAGGTCAGCACGTCGCGCAGGCGGCAAACCTCATTTCTTTCCTGCCTATGGCGGCATTTTCGCTGTCCGTTCACAAAAAACACGGTCTGATAAAAACGGACGGACTGCTGTGGATAATCCTGCCCGCCGCGGCAACTTCAGCTTTCGGCGGACTTTTTGCGATGTTCCTGCCCGCCGCTCTTTTAAGAAAGCTCTTCGGCTTTTTTCTCATTGCGCTTTCCGTTTTCACGGCTTTTTCCGCCCTTCCTTCTGCGAAGAAGTAAAGCCTTTATTTCATTCGCGTGCAACAGTCCCAGCGCAAAAAATGCAACGGCAATAAACGCGGCTACCGCCCCGCCGCACACGAACAGATTTGCCGCAGGCGGAAGGATTGACGAAGTCATGCCCGAAAGCAACTTTCCGAACAGGCTTCCCGCCGCAGCCGCGCATGCGCACAGCAGCGCGTACTTCTTCCACCGCACGCCACGGCACATTTTGCCGAGCAGTCTTAAATTGAGTGCGGAAGTAATCAGATAACTCGCCGTCAGTCCCGCCATGTAGGAATATATGCCTATTGCCGGAGTGAGTGCGAAAATGCACGCGAGCATGGCGAGCGCGCCCGCAAAAAAGTAAATGAGCGTCTTTACCTCGCAGTTCATGGAATTGAGCACCGTCGTCGTCATCATGGAAACCGACATGGGCAGCAGCATGAACGAAAAACTTGTTATCACCGCGCCGCTGAAGGCGTTGTCGTAAAGCAGCACGCCTATGTCGTCCCCGAGAGTGAATAAAAGCGGTATCAGCACGGCGGCGATGAGTACGGAAGATTTAAGCGTTTTTTCTATGTCGGAGCGCAATTTTTTAGTTCTGCCCGCATAAAAATTTTCGCTCATTTCGGGGGCAGCCACTACGGAAATCGAGCCTATCAGCGAACCCGGCGTAAACAATACGGGCAGGCTCATTCCCGTAACCGCGCCGTAGACTGCTAACGCTTCGGAATTGGTCATGCCGCACGCGCTTATCAGCAGGGCGGGCAAAAAGGTCGCCACTACCGAATTTAAAAGGGAAGTGGAGGTGCGCATGGCGGTAATGGGCATTGCGGAGCCGAGCAGGGGGCGCACATATTTTTTGGGATTGACGAATTTGCCGCCCTTGTGCAGGTACCAGCCCACAGAAACGATGAAAGAAAAGATGTACGAAACGAGCACCGCAATCGTCGCGAAGTACGCGCCTTCCGTTGGGGTGGACGCAAAAAATATCAGCACGCTGCCGAGTATAACCATAACGCTGTCTTCGGCAAGCTCTATTATGCTGTACGGCAAAAATTGTTTGTTTCCCCAGAAAGTACCCCTCATCACGGCGTAGACGGAGGTGAGTATAAGTCCGGGCAGAAGAAGGATAAAAATGTCAAGACTGCTTTCGTCGGGGAAGAGAAAGGATAAAAGGTTGCGCCCGAAAAAAATAATTATAGCGGCGGGAACGGTAAATGCGAGCGTGCAGACAACGCCCGCCGAAACCACGGCGTGCTTGCCCATTTCCGAGCCTGTCGCGCTCTGTTTTGCTATCATCCGCGAAACCGTGACGGGAATTCCGCTCGACGCCGCGGTGAGGAACACCGCGAAAACCGAAAGACAAATCTGGTAAATTCCCATGCCCTCTGCGCCTATGGCGCGCGAGAGGATAATTCTGTATACGAAAGAAAGGGTTTTTTCTATTGTCGAAAACACCGTAACCTGTGCGGCGGATTTATAAATATTTGTTGCCATTACGCTTTATTCTACAAATTTCGGGCGCGGAATATGAACAAAGAGCGCGTAATCGCGCATATAATGTATAAAATGTTTACACTCATTGCGGACAGACCGCTTTTTCTGCGCATTAAAAAGGGCATGACGGCACGCGCCGCGGAGGAGCTTTTTTCCTGCCCTGTCAGCTTTTCATGCGAGGGACAGATTGTACCTTTAACAAAATTTCCCTGCAACGTCTATATTGCGGAGGTCGGGGATGATTTTTCATCTGTTGCCAGCGCCGTCGGTTGCGACAAAGGCGCTCTTCGCGAGCTCAACGGCGGAATTATCTACCCTACCCGAAAGATTTTCTGGTTGTCAAAAAGCGCGGAGAATTCATAGAATAAAGTAACCCTGTCTGAACAGGTTTTACGGAGGTTAAAATGTCATTTTTTTCCAATTTTCAGTCAACGCAGTGTCCCGGCACGATAAGCGGAAATCCGCTCAACGGGCTATGCGAAAAAGTATGCATTCAGGCGCAGAAAATATTTGACGCCTGCATAAAGCAGATACAGATAGAAAATTACACTCTCACGCTCACGGATATGACGCCCGCCAACCCTACATACCCGCTCACTTTCATAAGTGCGCGTTCCACTTCGTCGGCAGGCACCATAACGTCGCTCAGCGTCGACAGGCAGACGGATAAACCCGGCTGCGCCCGCGTGCAGGCGACGGTGTCCATACCCGTTGAAGTGGCGTACACCGACGCCAACGGAACGGAGGGAGTGGCACAGGCAACCATATCGGTTTCGCAGGACGTTCTTTTGTATGTACCCGCGCCGTCCATAATGCCCTACAAGGTAACGGCAGAAGTTTCCGCCGTCTGCGCCGAGGGCAAGTTCAACGCGGATAACAACACGTTTACGGTCAACGCCTGCATAACCGTGATTTTAAAGATAGCCATAGACGTGGAAATTCTCGTTCCCGCTTACGGCTACTGCGCAATTCCTCCCGCACAGGATTATTCTCAGGAAGTGTGCGCAGGCTTTTTCGAGCTGCCTTTGTATCCCCAGGGCAAGAGCTGCAATAACTGCAAATAAAAACTCGCATCGGGCGGCGGAACTACCCGTTCCGCCGCCCGAATAATCGTTTTTGCAACCGATATGTAGTATTATGTCAGACATAATTGCCAAGTTAATAAACATATTTATAATAATATGTCTATTATTAAGGCAAGGCGCAAAAATGCTTTAAAAGATAAAAAAAATGTGCTAAAATAAAGACATGAAGGTTTTTGCTATAAGCGATCTGCACCTTTCGGGTCTGAAGAATAAGCCTATGGACATTTTCGGTTCAAACTGGGAGGGGCATTTCGAAAAGATAAAAAAGGATTGGTCGGACAAGGTTTCGCCCGAGGATACAGTTCTCGTCTGCGGCGACATCAGCTGGGGAATTACTCTCGAAGAAGGGCTTTACGACCTTGAAAGTTTAAAGGAGCTTCCGGGGAAAAAAGTGTTCATCCGCGGCAATCACGATTACTGGTGGAACGGCATAACCAAGCTCCGCCGCGCTGCGCCGGACGACACATTTTACTTCCTGCAGAACGACTGCATAAAGATAGAGGACGTCGTCATCTGCGGTTCGCGCGGCTGGACGTGTCCGGGCAGCGCCGACTACACCGAGCGGGATGAAAAGCTCTATCGCCGCGAGGCGGAAAGGTTTAAACTTTGCTTTGCCGAAGTCGATAAAATCCGTCGGGACGGGGACAGGCTTATCGTCATGATACATTACCCTCCCATGGGACTCAGGCTTCAACCCACTCTGTTCACAGAACTCTTTGAAAATGCCCGAGCGGACAAGGTCGTTTTCGGTCATCTCCACGGCGAAGTTTTCTTTCCTTTCAGGCACGTAAAAAACGGCATCGAATACATTCTTGCTTCATGCGACAAAGTAAACTTTGCGCTTCAAAGAATTTTATAATTTTTTTGATTTTTTTCTTTACTTTAAAAGCAGTCTGTGATATACTCTTAAAGAAATAAAGTGTTTTTCGGCGGAAAATAAATGGCTGTTTTCAAAAGACAAACAACTTCAAATAAGGCAACATTGCAGGCGGATAATTTACCAATTTCAATTTGGTAATGCTTCCGCTTTTTTTTTAATATTCAAAGGGAACACACATGTTGAATTCAAAAGATTTGTTGGGACTGAGAAACCTTTCGGCGGAAGAGATTGAAAGCATACTTTCTCTCGCTGCCGACTACAAAAGGAAAGTGCTTGCGGGCAAGAAGAAGTTTGACCTTCTTCACGGCAAGACGCTCGTTACGCTGTTTTACGAAAACAGCACCCGCACTCGCACATCGTTCGAGCTTGCGGGCAAACTGCTCGGCGCGCACGAAGTTAACATTTCTGCTTCGTCAAGCTCGGTGCAGAAGGGCGAAACGCTCATAGATACGGGCAAGACGCTCGACGCGCTCTGCACCGATTTTATAGCAATCCGCCACCCCATGGCGGGCGCGCCTCACCTGCTTGCAAAGACTGTAAACGCATCCGTTTTAAACGGCGGCGACGGCATGAACGAACACCCCACGCAGGCGCTTTTGGACATGCTTACCATGAAGGAAGAGTTCGGCGGATTTAAAGGACTTAAAGTTGCAATTCTGGGCGACATCAAGCACAGCAGAGTGGCAAAGTCCAACGCATTCGGACTTAAAACGATGGGCGCGGAAGTCTGGGTTTACGCACCCAGAACGCTCATTCCTTCCGAGTTTGAAAAGCTCGGCGCGCATGTCGCGCACTCTCGCGAGGAAGCGATCGAGGGTGCAAACGCCGTGATGGGACTGAGAATACAGCTCGAGCGCCAGTCGGGCGGACTTTTCCCTTCGCTCTCGGAGTACTCGGCGTTCTACGGCGTAAAGGACGAGCTTTTAAAGGGCGCGGCGAAGGACGCGATAATTCTTCACCCCGGTCCCGTAAACCGCGGCATAGAACTTACGTCCTCGCTCATCGACGGCGCGTCCAGCCGCATAGAAAACCAGGTTACTTCGGGTCTGTGCGTGCGCATGGCGGCGCTCACACTTCTCAACGAATACAGGGAGAAACACGCATTATGAAAACTCTGATAAAAAACGGCAGCGTCGTTCTCAAAGACGAAGTCAGAAAATGCGACCTGCTCATAGAAGACGATAAAATAGCCGCCATAGGCGAAAACCTCGGCAAGGCGGACAAAGTTATAGACGCGGCGGGAAAGACGGTAATTCCCGGCATAATCGACATGCACGTTCACCTGCGCGAACCGGGATTTGAAGGAAAGGAAGATATCGCCTCGGGTTCGCTCGCGGCGGTTGCGGGCGGAGTTACGCAGGTCTGCTGCATGCCCAACACAAACCCCGTGTGCGACAACGCGGTCGTTGTGAGATATATTGTTGAAAGGGCAAAGGAAGTCGGCTTGTGCAAGGTGCGTCCCATCGGCGCGATAACCAAGGGCGAGCAGGGCGAAAGCCTTTCCGATATAGGCAAAATGGCAAAAGCGGGCGCGGTTGCGCTTTCGGACGACGGCAAGTCTGTCATGAATTCCAACATAATGCGCCTTGCAATGGAATACGCGTCCGATTTCAACCTCAAATGCCTCTGCCACTGCGAGGACAGAACGCTCGTGGACGGCGGAGTTGTCAACGAAGGTTATAATTCCACGCTGTGCGGACTTAAAGGACAGCTCAGGGCGGTGGAGGACATAATGATCTGCCGCGACATCTGCCTTGCTCAGAGCCTCGATGTTCCCGTGCATATCTGCCACGTTTCAACCTATTCGGGCGTAGAGATAATAAGGGACGCAAAAAAGCGCGGCATAAAGGTAACGGCGGAAACCTGCCCTCATTACTTCATCCTGACCGACGACATAATAACCGATTTCGACACATACACAAAAGTCAGCCCTCCCGTCAGGGAAGAAAAGGACAGACTTGCCATAATAGAAGGACTTAAGGACGGCACGCTCGACTGCATAGTAACCGACCACGCGCCCCATTCCAAAAAGGATAAAGAGGTGGAATACAACCTCGCGGCGTTCGGCATGAGCGGCATAGAAACGAGCTTTGCGCTCAGCTATACCTATCTTGTAAAGAGCGGAATAATGACGCTGCCCGAGCTCATGAAAAAAATGAGTTACAACCCCGCAGAAACTTTATCGCTTGAGGGCGGCGAAATCAAGGTGGGCGGCGTTGCAGACCTCGCGATAGTAGACCTTGAACAAAGTTACGAAATCGACGGCGAAAAATTCCTTTCCAAGGGAAAAAACACGCCTTTCAACGGCTATAAAGTGTACGGCAAAGTTTGCGCCACGCTCGTAGACGGACAAATAAAATATGAAAATAAATAAGAGGGAATATAATCATGATTGACAATCTTATCGACAGAATAATTGAAATGCAGAACCCCACCTGCGTGGGACTTGACACAGATTTTAATTACCTTCCCGAAGAAATGCGCGAAGGAATGGCAACATTCGAAGGCGTTGCGGAAAAGATTATCGAGTTCAACATGAACATAATCGATAAAGTGTGCGACATAGTTCCCGCAGTCAAAATTCAGGTTGCATATTACGAAATGTACGGCTTCGAGGGACTTCGCGCCTTCGATTATACTGTCAATTACGCCAACGGCAGAGGCATGTACGTCATTGCCGACTGCAAGCGCAACGATATAGGTTCTACCGCGGGCTGCTATTCCAAGGCATACCTCGGCGCGACCGACATCAACGGCAAAAAGACCAAGGCGTTCCCCGCAGACATGCTCACCGTCAACGGCTACCTCGGCACGGACGGCATCGCGCCTTTCGTCGAAGATTGCAAACACAACGACAAGGGCATTTTCGTGCTCGTAAAAACATCCAACCCTTCGTCGGGCGAACTGCAGAATTTAAAGCTCGAAAACGGTCAGTTCCTGTATGAGAGAATGGGTGACCTCGTCGCCCAGTGGGGCAAGGACAGCATAGGCAAATACGGCTATTCGGATGTCGGCGCGGTAGTGGGCGCAACTCATCCCGAGGAAGCGGAGCGCCTTCGCAAACAGCTCAAAAACACGTTCTTCCTCATTCCCGGCTACGGCGCGCAGGGCGGCAACGCACAGATGCTCAAGTGCTGCTTCGACGAGCACGGTCTGGGTGGCATAGTCAACAATTCGCGCGGAATAATCTGCGCATACAAAAAGCCGCAGTACAGCGGCATGGGATACGCCGAAGCTGCCAGAGCAGCATGTCTGGACATGCAGCAGGATCTCCTTTCGGCAATCGGTAAAATGGGCAGATAATGAAAGAGTTAAAGGCAAAAGTAAAATCAAACGAATGCATAGCGCAGGGCATATACGCCATGACGCTGACGCTCCCCGAAGAGGTTCAGGCGCGCGGCGGACAGTTTCTCAACGTGTCCACGGGCAACAAAGCCAAACTTTTAAAGCGTCCATTCGGCATAATGAGGGTTGTCGGTGCCGACGTAACTTTCTGCTATCAGGTTAAGGGTGAGGGTACGGAATGCCTCGCGCGCGCCGAAAGGGGCGACGAGCTTGAAGTTCTGCTTCCCCTCGGCAACGGCTTTGTTCTCCCCGAAAGCGCAAAAAACATCGTTGTAATCGGCGGCGGAGTGGGTATTTTCCCCCTTTTGTCCGTAATCGAGAGCGTAAAGGGCAAAAATTACTATTCATACATAGGTTTCCGCGGCAAGCAGTACGCCTGCCTGACGGAAGATTTTAAGAATGCTTCAAAGTATCTCAAAATAGTTACCGACGACGGCAGCATAGGCGAAAAGACCAACGCGGTCGCGGCATACATGGCGGAAAGGGACAAGGTCAAGGCGGATATAATAATCGCCTGCGGACCTCCCGTAATGTTGCGCGCGCTCAAGGCGCAGCTCAAAGAAAACGGCATAACCGCGCCCTGCCTCGTCTCGCTCGAGGAGAGAATGGGTTGCGGCATAGGCGCGTGCCTCGTGTGCGTATGCAAAAAGAGCGACGGCGCAAACGCCCGCGTCTGCAAGGACGGACCCGTTTTCGATATAAATACAGTTGAATTATGACAGGAATAAATGAGAACGACGAAACAGAGGTGATTGCCGTAAGAAGCACTGCAATGGCGTGGCAGATGGTATTCACTTTAATTTTTGTGTCTTGTTTTATAATAGTGCTGGTCGTCGTTAACAACAGAATATCCTCGTTAGGTACAGAATTACACACGTTTGATTTGATATTCTGGTTATTTGTCGTCTTTTTTGCGGGAATACTGTGCTATGACATATATCAGCTTGTACAGATAATTCGTACGCCGAGAGAGGTGGTTGTGGCAACGGGCAACAAGTTTTTTTTCTGCGGCAAATGCTTTCTGTTGGATGATATATATGCAGTAGAATACAGATGCGGTGTCGGAAGAAGAATTTTCTATTCGTTCGGCAGACTTATCATAAGGCTGAAAGACGGTACAGTGCTTAAATGTCGCTTTGTGGCTGATGTCGAAAAGGCACATAACAGACTTTATGCGCTCATTTCCAACAGCAGGTCAGGGCGTAAAAACGGAGAAAATACATAAATGGCTAATTTAAGCGTAAATATTTGCGGAGTAAACTTCAAAAATCCCGTAATCGCGGCGAGCGGGACTTACGGCTTCGGCAGGGAATTTAACGAAGTTTACGACATATCCCAAATAGGCGGAATTTCTACTAAAGGACTTACCGTAGAGCCCCGCCTCGGCAATCCCGTGCCTCGCATAGCCGAAGGCGACAGCGTCATATTAAACGCCGTCGGTTTGCAGAACCCCGGCGTTGAAAAGTTTATAAAAGACGACCTCGATTTTTTAAAGAGCAAGGGCATAGCAATAATCGCCAATGTGGCGGGCAGAACGCTCGAAGATTATGCGGCAATCTGCAAAAGACTTGACGGTCTCGTCGATATGGTGGAACTTAACATCTCTTGCCCCAACGTCCGCGCGGGCGGCATGGCTCTCGGCATCAAACCCGAAAATATCAGGGAGGTTACTTCCATAACCAAAGATCAGCTTAAAAAGACGCCTTTAATCGTCAAACTCTCGCCCAATGTAGAGAGCATTCCCGTAAACGCGCAGGCAGCGCAGGAAGGCGGAGCGGACTGCATTTCTCTCGTCAATACCTTTACGGGCATGGTCATAGACATAGAAAGGCGCAAGCCGATAATCGCAAACAATACGGGCGGCGTTTCGGGCGCGGGCATAAAGCCTATTGCCCTTCGCATGGTGTACGAGGCGGCTCACGCCGTTAAAATCCCCGTCATAGGCATGGGCGGCATATCTTCGGGTACGGACGCGATAGAGTTTATGATGGCGGGCGCAAAGGCGGTGCAGGTAGGCACGGCAAACTTTACAAGAGCCGATGCAATGCCCGTTATAATAAGCGAAATGAACACCTGGCTCGATAAGCACGGCATAGGCGATATAAACGAAATAGTCGATACCCTTAAATTAAACTGACAAAAAGAGGTAAAAAAATTATGGCTCTCACATACAAACAGCAATTCATAAAATTCATGGTGGAAAGCGGCGTTCTGAAGTTCGGCAGCTTTACTTTAAAGAGCGGCAGAATAGCGCCCTATTTCATCAACACGGGCAACTATAAGACGGGCGCACAGCTCGCAAAACTCGGCGAATACTACGCCGCATGCATAGCCGACAATAAAATTGACGCGCAGACGCTCGTCGGTCCCGCATACAAGGGCATACCCCTTGCCGTTACAACGGCGGTTGCGCTCTATAACAATCACGGCATAGACATGAGCTATTGCTTCGACCGCAAGGAAGTCAAGGACCACGGCGAAGGCGGACTTTTCGTGGGCAAACAGATAGAAGACGGCGAAAAGGTGCTCATTGTCGAAGACGTCATGACGAGCGGCAAGGCATTGAGGGAAATTCTTCCCAAGCTCGAAGCTCAGGCAAAGGCAGAGGTTGCGGGTATGGTCATTTCCGTAGACAGAATGGAAAAAGGTCTCACCTCCGACCTTTCTGCCGTTCAGGAAGTTTACCGCGATTTCGGCATAAAAGTTTACTCCATAGTAACTATGTCAGACATTATCAAGGCAATCGAAGACGGAATTATAGAGGGTAAGGAATTCCTTGAAAGTATGTACGCATATCGCAAACAGTACGGCGTAGACTGATTTATTTGTAAATAGCTTTGCCCGCCCGCTTTTTTTAAAAGCGGGCGGGCATATTTTTTAAAAGCAGCAAAATGTATAGCCGTTCATGCGGTAATATGAAATAATGTCTTCGAGCGCCGTCGCCGTTGTAATTTTAGTGGTGCTGTCGTGGCACAAAAGCACAATATTGTTATGGTCGGAAGATGATGTCTTTGCGGCGTTGAGAAGTTGCGACGGCGTGGGATTTATAAGTTCCGCGTCGCGCACGGAGGCGTTCCAGTCAACGTACCTGTAACCTGCGGCTGTAACGGTGTTTATAAGTTCTTCCCTCAAGCCGTAACTGCCGCCGGGGAAGCGGTAAATGTTGCTTCTTTCGCCCGTTATTTCTTCAATCAGGTCGTTGCATTTTTCAATGTCTTCAATCAGCGCGTGCGGGTCGGAATAAATTTCCTTGTAGTCGTGGGTGTAAGAGTGTACGCCTATCGTGTGCCCTTCTTGGTGCATGCGTTCAATTATGTTTTTTCTCCTTTCCGCGCTGTTTCCCACAATAAAAAACGTCGCCTTTATGCCGTTCAGTTTGAGGGTATCGAGAATTTTCGGCGTAACCCTGTCGCTCGGACCGTCGTCAAAAGTTAAGTAAACGCATTTTTCCATCGTGTGCGTGTCTGCCTCGGCGAGGGTGATGTCGGAATGTGGCAACATATAAAACAAATTCATCACTATGGCTGCAAACAGCAGCATAAAAGCGGTAAACGCGGTGATATTTCTGTTCATATAAATATATTGTGCATTTTTTTGCCAATTAGGCGTGTCAGAAAAAATAGTTTGCGCCTTTGCATTATTTTTTAAAAAGGCTATCGCAAAAACGCTTGCTTTTATAAAAAATTTTGTTATAATAGATAATGCTTTGAGAAAAATATTTAATGTATGCTACTGTGGCTCAGCCGGTAGAGCAGCTGATTCGTAATCAGCAGGTCACCAGTTCGAATCTGGTCAGTAGCTCCACAAAAAGCGGGAAGGCTTTTGCCTTCCCGCTTTTTTGTTGATTTGTTTGTCATATTCGAACTGTACACCCTGCTGATTAAAAGGTCGGGGTCCCCGCAAAAAATGTTTTTGCGGGGCGACAAAAGGTCACCAGTTCGAATGCGGTCAGTAGCTCCATTATAAGCCGATTTGCCTATGACAAATCGGCTCTTTTACTCGCTACTGCCCATAGACGAAATAACGTGACGCGATTGACGCATAGCGTAGCAATCGCTATTCCGTCGCTGCGCTCCTTACGAATGCGGTCAGTAGCTCCATTATAAGCCGATTTGTCATCAACAAATCGGCTCTTTTACTCGCTACTGCCCATAGACGAAATAAAGTGACGCGATTGACGCAGAGCGTAACAATCGCTATTCCGTCGCTGCGCTCCTTACGAATGCGGTCAGTAGCTCCAAAAAACGCCTCAACCTTTCGGTTGAGGCATTTTTTGCATGTAACAAATCAAAATTCGAACTGTACACCCTGCTGATTAAAAAGTCGGGGTCCCCGCAAAAAATGTTTTGCGTGGCGACAAAAGTCTGGTTTTAAAATATTGCCAATTCGGACGGAAAGGCGTCAACTGCGGATTGAAAAAAAAGGATAATGCAGGCAGTTTGGAAATTATTAATAATATTTGCATATTGATTTTTCGTAAATTTCTGTTACAATAAAATTACAGAACAACGCGGCAAGAATGCTCGCATAAGGCAGGGAGAATATGAAAAAGTTTATTGCAACTCTGATTACCCTTACCGTAATAAGTTGTGCGGCGGCGCTTTTATGCGCTTGTGAAGGTTCTTTAGGCAGTATCGGAGGCGGCGTAGGAAGCGCAGCGGGAAAGACGGATCTGACTTCGCCACTCATAGGCTACCGTTTGTCTTCCGATCCCGATCCCGTCTATGACGGCACGCCAAAAACGCGGGCTTTCGTCATTACGTACGACGGCGGACGCGTCGCGCAGTCAACGGGTACGGCTTCGGACACCAATTTCGATATTGAGTATTCAAACAACGTCAACGCAGGTATTGCCTCGGCAAAGGTAACGGCAAAACCTTCTTCATCTTTTACGGGCAGCCTCATTATCAATTTTGAAATTCTTCCCTCGGACGAAGAACAGATGGTAACTTCTTTCTCCGAGCTTGAACGCTACGCATCGAGCGGCAACTATTCTTCCGTCAGTCTGCGCTCGGATATTGAAATAGCTGAGGGCGAGAGCGTTACAATATCTTCTGTATGCACTCTCGATTGCGCAGGTTTCTCCTTTATTAATAACGGAACGGTTACCAACGAGGGGGAGATAATCATATCGCAGAAATCCGACGGCGAAAAGTGCGAAGTCTACAGCTACGGTTCTTTTTTCAATGCGGGAAAAATTTTCATGCGGGACGAAACCGTATTTTTCAACTGCGGCGCGTTCGAAAACAGCGGCAATGTGAATTTTTCTGTGGCGTCTTCTGCTTTTTACAGCGACGGCGAGGTGAGCGGCAGCGGAAAAATGTCCGCCTGCTATAACCGCCGCCCGTTAGCCGCGAGCGATATAATCCTGTCGTTTTATTCCGCAACGTATACGGGTGGAGCCGTTTGTCCAGATGTAAGCGTTTTTTCTGAAGGTCAGAAGATAAATCAGTCAAACGAGTATTCATACTCATACTTCGATAACTTATATGCGGGAGAGGCTTCCGTAAAAGTAACGATGGACAAATATTCGCGCTATTTTACGGGCGAGCAGACAGTAAACTTCACCATCGACCGAGCGGAGATTGCCGTGTATGACGAGGCTTCGCTGAAGAAGGCTATAAGTTCCGAGAGTTGCTATAAAATTACAATAGCAAATCTTTCCCGCGCGGTTGAAGATGACATTACAATTCCCGACTACCTCACCGTCGTTGTCGAACAGACGAGCGGAAATGCGATTAAAGGCGACATAACCGTCTACGGCACTCTTTCTGTTACGGGTGCAATGCTGCACAGCGGCAACATGATAAATTGCGGCAGCGTAATCGTCGAAGGCAGCGCTCGGCTTGAGGGAAATTGCGAAAACAACGGCTCGTGGAAAAATTCCGGCGAGATGACCAACGAGGGACAGTTTGTCAACAACGAAAACTTCGCAAACGGCGGCACCTTTATTAATAAAGGCAGTTTTTCCAATTTCGGACAGACGGATTGCGTCGGCGAAATATTTAACTATGACGATGCGCAGATGCAGTCGGATAAGACCGTTCAGATAGAGGGAAAACTCTATACCGACCAAGCCCCTGCCATGTTCGAGGGCGGAGTAGTCGTGCGCAGTCAGATAACGGAGGAGGACGTTTCGCTTGAACAATCGAGCGTCGTCTACGACGGTAAGTCGCAGTATGCCTCATTGGTCTTTAAAGCGTCAAACGTGCCTTACGCTACCTACAGCGTAAGCTACGCAAGAAGCGACGGAACGCCTTTGAGCGGCAGACCTGTGGACGCGGGCGCATACGAAGTAATAATAACTTTCAACGGCGGCAGCAAGCTGTATAAAGGCAGCCTGTCTTTAGACTATACCGTCGAGCGCGCGCCTTACGAAATTACTGCTATTGCAGACCTTTCGAAGTTGGAAGACAACAACTACGGCGAACTCACCCTTATCGCCGATATGGAACTGACGCAGGAAATACACATAAGCTCGTGGCAAAAATTGATTGTTGCCGAAGGCGTCAGCCTCGTCAATAAATCACCCTCTTTCTATGTGGTCGGACAGCTGGAAATTAACGGCTCGTTCGTCAATTATGCAGAGGAAAACGTCATAGAAACTGCTTCAGGTTCGCGCATAATAAATAACGGAACGCTCTATCTCAACGCGCAGACCGAAGGCATAGAGGGAGAGGGCGTAATTTACGTTCGTCGCGACATATCCACGCTCGTATCGTCGATTTCCGATCCTTTCGCGATATACGACGAACAGGGTACGCCTAAACCTAAGATAACCATTTACGACGGCACATATGTCCTGACCAATCAGGATTACAGCGTCAATTACGAAAACTGGCGTGAAATTTCCCTGCCCGACAACAAGGCGAAAATAATTTCTTCCGTGCCAACATTCTCGACTAAATATTTCGGAGTGAAAGTAGATGAATACGAAGTGCGCGGCGGCAGCGCGGAAGTATCGACGGCGGAAGAGCTTATCGCCGCTCTCGCCAACGTGCGCAGCGGATCGCAGCTTTGCAATTACAGCACGGTTACGATGACTGCCGATATAACCGCGGTGAACGATACTTACAATGTCATAACCATAATCGTATGTTCCAACACGGTACTAAATATCGGTTCTTACAAATTAAACTTCCGCGACGGCGAAAAGTTAAAGGGGTTCAAGGTGGTAAACAACGGCGAGATAATAATCGACGGCGAAAATACTTTAAGAAGTTCTTCGCTGTACAGCGGAAGCGGAAAGGTGGTGCTGTACGCCGAAAGTGCGGACGACATATATGATTTTGCCAATTACGCGGATACCATACGCCTCAGCGCTGACATCGAAGGTTCGATCACGCTCTATCCTTACAGCAACTTTTCCAAAGAATTTGACCTGTGCGGACACAGCGTCGGTTCGTTTACTGTCAATGCGAGCTGGTGCGACATACTCATAACTTCGTCCGTCGGCGGCGCTTCGATAGGCAAGTCGGGTTCGTCCGTCGCAGCGCTGAATGTGAGTGGCGTTGGCAGTCAGAAGATCATAACGCTTGAAGAGCTTACGATTTACGGCATAAAATATTCCGACGCGTCCTACAGTCAGAGCGTAAACGTCGACGTGTCCTGCAACGTCGTTCCCGTAGCTTAAAAAATTAAATTAATAGGGCGGCGCAATCTCGCGATTGCGCCGCCCTTTTGCATTTAAACTAACGATGATTTGTAGCTGCGCTTTTAATTTAAAATTCATTAAATTATGTATACTTCCTTGAAAATACCGCGCAAAAAATTATATAGCTTTGCGCCGCTCAATATAATAATAGCGTATGAACAAAAAGGTAAAATGTTTTGTGTTGCTCTGTCTTGCCGCATGCGTAACAATAGTCTTCTTCGCCTGTTCATGCGGCGGGAAGAGGCTCAATTTTAGTGCAAGTTTTTATTTTGTGTGCTATAAAACGCAGGACGACGCTCATTCCGCATCGTCCGTGTCCTCGGCGGTGCAGAGCCTGGGCGGCGCAGGCTATATCATAAGTTGCGAGGGTAAATATTACATAACTTTCGCCTGCTATTACCAAAAGGAGGAGGCGCAGTCGGTCTGTTCTTCTCTTAAGGACAGCGGTCTGGAATGTACCGTTCTCGACATTGCAGTCAACGGCTACGACTTATCTGATGGAAATGCGCAGTCTGCTGAAGAAATTTACGGCTGCCTCAACACGCTCTGCCAGACGGCTGAAATCATGTACGAAACGGCAAATTATCTCGATAAAGGACGGATAAGCCAGCAGAGCGCGAGGGAGCTTGTCGCTGCGGCGGTATTGCCGCTGCGCGCGCTCGCAAAGAGCAGTTTTTCTTCGCCAATCCGCGCCGATCTCGATTACATTCTCTCCAAAGCGGACGAACTTTCAGTCGGCTTCGTCTATGCCCGCGACGTACGCGCATTACAGATTGCGTTGTGCGATTGCGTAATAAATGCGCAATTTTCATAAAGAATGTGTACAAATCGCCTGAGCCGTGGTATAATCGTTGCATGGACTACACGCTTATAAGCGGCGCGACGGGAGTTATAGGCAGAGCGTTCGCCCTCGAGTGCCTTTGCAGGGGAGAAAATCTCTTTCTTACGGGCAGGAGCGGCGAAAAACTCCAAACGCTAAGGCAATATCTTCTCTCCGTAAAGCCCGACGCCGAAATCAAAATCTATGCCTGCGACCTCACTCGCTCGTCCGAGCGCGAAAAGCTGTTCGCGCAAACGGAGGGGCTGTCCTTTTGTCGCCTCATAAACGTAGCGGGCGCGGATATTCAGAAAGAATTTTGCCTCTACGACGAGCAAAAGCTGACCTTTCAGATACGCATAAATTTCGAGGCTGCGGCGTCGCTTTCGCTGTTCTGTATAAACCGCAGGGCGGATAAGCTGCGCATAATTAACATATCCTCGGTGTGCGGCGAAATGCCAATGCCGTATTTTGCCGTATATGCGGCGGCGAAGGGCGCGCTCACAAGTTTTTCCTGCGCTTTAAGCGAGGAGTGCAGGGGCAAAAACATAACCGTAACCGCCGTGCTTCCGGGCGCGGTATATACCCGCCCCGACGTGTGCGAATATATAAAAAATCAGGGCGTCTGGGGCAGAATTGCCGCAAAACAGCCTCAATTTATAGCTGAAAAGGCTTTAAATGCCTGCGATAAGGGCAAAAGAAAAGTTGTTTTGGGCGGCGCGAACAAAATTGCAGTGGCGCTGTCGCGGTTGCTTCCGCAGTCGCTTAAATTAAAGATGAACGGCAAAATGCGCAAAGACGCGCAAAAGGACGCGTTTTAAATTTGACGGGCGCAATTTTGTGTGGTAAAATATTTAAAAATTACGGAGAACACCAATGAGCAGGGCTGATGAAATTTTTGTCGCTAACATGAAGGATATAATGACTAACGGCGTGTGGGACACAAACCTTCCTGTTCGCCCGAGATGGAGCGACGGCACGCCCGCGCACACGGTAAAAAAATTCGGAATAGTCAACAGATACGATCTTTCTCAAGAATTTCCCATTCTGACCGTGCGCCGCACGGCGCTAAAAACAGCTATAGACGAATTGCTTTGGATATGGCAGAAAAAGAGCAACAACGTCCGCGACCTTCATTCCAAAATATGGGACCAGTGGGCGGATGAAAACGGCTCTATCGGCAAGGCGTACGGCTATCAGCTGGGCATAAAGCACCACTATAAAGAGGGCGATTTCGATCAGGTGGACAGGGTGATTTACGACCTTAAAAACAACCCCGCGAGCCGCAGAATTATGACAAATATCTATAATTTTGCCGACCTGCACGAAATGAATTTATATCCTTGCGCATATTCGATGACCTTCAACGTTTCGGGCGACAGGCTCAACGGCATTCTGAACCAGCGTTCAAACGACATGCTTACGGCAAACAACTGGAACGTCGCGCAGTACGCCGTGCTTTTAATCATGCTCGCGCAGGTAAGCGGACTAAAGGCGGGCGAACTCGTTCACGTCATAGCCGACGCGCACATTTACGACAGGCATATACCCATAGTCGAAGAGATCATAAAAATGCCAATGTATCCCGCGCCCAGGCTGGAAGTTGACCCCGACATAAAGAATTTTTACGACTTCACGGTGGACAGTTTTAAACTGGTCGACTACAAGTGTAACGATAAAAAATATACAATTCCCGTTGCGGAATGAGGTAAAATATGAAAGCCATAGTTCAGGTAGACGAGCAGTGGGGCATAGGCAGGGATAATACTTTGATGTTTTCTCTTCCCGCCGACATGAAATTTTTTAAAAACACAACGACGGGCAACGTCGTAGTTATGGGCGCGAACACATTAAAATCTTTCCCGGGCGGCAAGCCGCTCAAAAACAGAACCAACATCGTTCTTAGCAAATCTCTGCCCGAAAGCGACGACAGAATAACCGTCCGCAGCCGCGAACAGCTCATGTCCGAGCTTAAAAAATACCCTTCGGACAGCATATACGTAATAGGCGGCGCGCTCATCTATTCCATGCTTTTGCCCTATTGCGAGTGCGTTCTCGTAACCAAAGTAAACGCGGTTGGAGGCGCGGACAGATTTTTCTGCGACCTCGACAAGTCTTCTCGCTTTTCGCTTGCAGAAACTTCCCAACCCGTCGAAACCAACGGCTACACGATAACTTTCAACAAATATATAAATCACGACCTTCAGCCGCTTGAATAACCTCATTGAAAAGTCATAAATTTTTCGCCGCCGCGCATTTCAAATGCGCGGCGGCTGTTTTTTTGTAAGTCGGCAAAATTGCGATAGGACGGCACATATCCCCCGACGAACAGCGAAACATCCGATATTTTTTTGTGTCATCCGATGGCACGGACGGCATAGATTGGAGTATAATACGCTTTTTACGGGGGATAAAATTTTGGATTGGTTTGTCGGTTTGCAGAGCTGGCAACAGGCTGCGCTCGCCTGCACTTTCACGTGGGCGATGACGGCTGCGGGCGCGGCGCTTGTGTTCATCTGCAAAAAAGTAAACGGCTCGGCGTTCGGCTTCATGATGTCGGCCGCCGCGGGCATAATGATGGCTTCGTCCTTTTTTTCGCTGCTTCTTCCCGCGCTCGAGAGTGGAGGGGAATATTCATACATAACTTTAACTTCGGGCTTCATCGCGGGCGGACTTCTCATTGTCGTAACGGACATAGCCGTAGAAAAACTTAACCTGTTTTCGGGCGACAAAAGCGCGCGTTCGGGCGCGGTAACCTGCGTCGCCGTAACCATACACAACATACCCGAAGGCATGGCTGTGGGCGTTGCGTTCGCTGCTCTAGCGGGCGGCGACGGAATTATTTCCGCGCTCATGCTCGCCATCGGCATAGGCATACAGAACTTTCCCGAGGGCATGTGCGTCGCCTTTCCGTTAAGGGCGAACGGCTTTTCGCACTTCAACAGCTTTTTCATAGGTCAGCTTTCCGGCGCGGTGGAAATAGTCGCAGGTCTGGTCGGCGCGCTCGCCGTCAGTTTCATAAGTCAGGCGCTTCCCTTCGCGCTGGCGTTTTCGGCGGGTGCGATGCTCGCCGTCGTCAGCTCGGAGCTTATTCCGCAGAGTTTTGCGGGCGGCAAAATAAAGGCAACCTTAGGAACGGTTGCGGGCTTCGCGCTCATGATGATACTCGATATAGCCTTCGGTTAGGTATAAATATCCGCCTTACTGCCCAAAATATCGGTATGAGGCGAGAGATAGATCTTACCCGCCGCGACGAGCGGGAAAGTTTTATAAAGCCGCCCAAACAGGGAGGCGAAAAAAATGACAGGTAAGCACAGGGAAAATTACAACCGCAATTACCTGGAATACGTAAAGAGCCGCGAGCCGAAAACAAAGCATTTCAAAAATTGTCTCGCGGCTTTCGGCGTGGGCGGACTTATATGCAGCATAGGTCAGTTCATAAGATATATGTTCGAATTTGCGGGGCTTACGGGCGACGTGCTTGCGGGCAGCGTATCCGTCGTTCTGATTTTTATAGGCTGTCTGCTCACGGGATTGGGCGTGTACGACCGCATAGGCAGGTACGCTGGCGCCGGTTCTATAGTGCCGATAACGGGCTTTGCCAATTCGGTCGCATCTCCCGCGATAGAGTTCAAAACCGAAGGCTGGATATACGGCATGGCGGCAAAAATGTTCACCGTGGCGGGCGCTATAATAGTGTTCGGAGTGTTTTCCGGGGTGGCTGTGGGACTTATTTATTATTTTGTATAAATTTTACTTTATAACACAATATATTGTGCGCTGTAAAAATTTTTCATTCAACATTTAGTGAAAAACTTATTGACATAACTTTAATTTAATGATACAATACGATTGACTTTGAAAGAGCCGCCGCATGACCGACGAATATAAGCGGATAACCGCAAGGGAGTGCGGATGGCGTTAGGATGTCGTTCGTCTGGGCAAATTTATCATATACGGGGTAAATTGCCCTTATTTTTTTCGCGGGAGGCGTGCATGACGGGTTACATACATTCGTTTGAAACGTTCGGCACGGTGGACGGACCGGGAATACGCTTCGTCGTGTTCATGCAGGGTTGTCCCATGCGCTGCCTTTACTGCCACAATCCCGACACTTGGACTGTTGGCGCGGGAGAGGCGTACACTCCGCAAGAAGTCGCCTCAAAAGCGCTCAGATACAAGAGCTATTTTACGGGCGGAGGGGGCGTAACCGTTTCGGGCGGCGAGCCTATGCTTCAGTCGGAGTTCGTCAAGGAACTTTTCTCCGTATTGAAAAAAAGCGGCATACACACCGCTCTTGATACCTCGGGCGTGATGTTCGACGAAAATGATAAGCATAAGTTCGACGGTCTTCTGTCGGTAACCGACCTCGTGTTGCTCGACATAAAGCATATAATCGACGAAAGGCATAAGCGCCTCACGGGACATTCAAACAAAAATATACTTGCGTTTGCCCGCTATCTTTCGGATACGGACAAGCCCGTATGGATACGCCACGTTCTCGTTCCGGGCATAACGGACGACGACGGATACTTAAAGGAGCTTTCTTCCTTTATAAAAACGCTTAAAAACGTAAAAAAGGTCGAAGTTCTGCCCTATCACACGATGGGCGCGGTAAAGTACGAAAAACTCGGCATAGATTATCCTTTAAAGGGAGTAAAACCGCCCGAAAGGGAAAGGGTGCTCAACGCGAGGGAGATATTAAAAATATGAATAAAAAATTCAAAATTGTAGAAATAAGCGGCGATTCCTGCGCGAGCTGCCACGCAATGGCAAGGCAGGCATACGCCGTAGCCCAAAGCATGGGTATGGATTTCGAGCGCATAGACATAGAAAGCTCGCCCGAAGCCGTGAGCAAATTTAAGGTCGAGCGCATACCCACCGTTGCGATATGCGACGGCGAAACAATAATTGCAAAATGCTCGGGTTACCAGCCCGAAGAAATACTCTCCCTGTGGGCAGAGGCAAAGACAGAAGAATATATGAGAGGTAAATTATGACAAACAAGGCATGGGAGGGCTTTGTCCCCGGATTATGGAGCGACGACGAAGTTAACGTCAGGGATTTCATACAGCGCAACTATACGCCTTACGAGGGGGACGACAGCTTCCTCGAAGGTCCCACCGAAGCTACGAAAAAACTGTGGAACGAAATACTCGAACTTTCCGCGAAGGAGCGCGCCGCAGGCGGCGTTTTAAAGGCGGATAACAAAATCGTATCCACGCTCACCAGCCACAAGGCGGGCTATATAGATAAGGAACTCGAAAAGATAGTCGGACTTCAGACGGACGAACCCTTCAAGCGTTCATTGCAGCCTTTCGGCGGCATAAAGATGGCTGAACAGGCGCTCAACATGTACGGCTATGAAATCGATCCGCAGGTAAAGGAAATTTTCACCAAATACCGCAAGACGCACAACGACGGCGTTTACGACGCGTACACGCCCGAAATGCGCCGCGCGCGCACCGCTCACATTCTCACGGGACTTCCCGATACTTACGGCAGAGGCAGAATAGTCGGCGACTATCGCAGAGTTGCGCTCTACGGCATAGACTATCTCATTGCCTGCAAGCAGAGGGATAAGCTCAATATGGACGGCGACATGACGCCCGACAAGATACGCGACAGAGAAGAACTTTCCGAGCAGATTAAGGCTCTCGCCGCACTCAAAGAAATGGCGGCAAGCTACGGCAAGGACATATCCCGTCCCGCAGAGACCGCTCAGGAAGCTATTCAGGCTCTCTATTTCGGCTATCTCGGCGCGATAAAGGACCAGAACGGCGCGGCGATGTCGATAGGCAGAAACTCTACTTTCCTCGATATTTACATCGAAAGGGATATAAAGCGCGGCATCCTCACCGAAAAGGAAGCGCAGGAACTCATTGACCAGTTCGTCATGAAGCTGAGAATAGTCAAGTTCATGCGCATAAAGGAATATAACGAGCTGTTCTCGGGCGATCCTACCTGGGTAACAGAATCCATAGGCGGCATGGGCGTGGACGGCAGAACGCTCGTAACCAAAAATTCGTTCAGAATTCTGCATACGCTCAAAAATTTAGGTCCCGCGCCCGAACCCAACCTCACCGTTCTGTGGTCGAAAAATCTTCCCGCAGGCTTCAAAAAGTTCTGCGCGAAGACTTCCATAGATACTTCCGCCATACAGTACGAAAGTGACGACCTCATGCGTCCCGAAATGGGCGACGATTATTGCATAGCCTGCTGCGTAAGCTGCATGCGCGTCGGCAAGGACATGCAGTTCTTCGGCGCGAGGGCAAACCTTGCAAAGTGCCTGCTTTACGCAATCAACGGCGGCAAGGACGAAATTACAAAGGACAAAAAGACGGGCAAAGCCCTCCAGGTTTCGCCCATGTTTGCTCCCGTTTCGGGCGACGGTCCTCTCGATTACAACGAAGTTATAACCAAGTACGAGCAGATGATGGACTGGCTTGCGGGACTTTACGTAAACACGCTCAACCTCATTCATTACATGCACGACAAGTACAGCTACGAAGCGCTCGAAATGGCTCTGCACGATACAAAGGTGCGCCGTTTCTTTGCTACGGGCATTGCGGGACTTTCCTGCGCGGCTGACTCGCTCTCCGCAATCAAGTATGCAAAGGTCTATCCCGTGCGCAACGAAGAGGGCATAGCCGTAGATTTTAAAATAGAGGGCGATTATCCCAAGTACGGCAACAACGACGACAGGGCGGATGAAATCGCCGTATGGCTCGTAAAGACCTTCATGAACAAGGTCAAGAGCCACTATACCTACCGCGATAGCGTTCCCACCATGTCCATACTGACTATAACTTCCAACGTCGTGTACGGCAAAAAGACGGGCAACACGCCCGACGGCAGAAGGGCGGGACAGCCCCTCGCGCCCGGCGCAAACCCCATGCACGGCAGAGACAGCAACGGCGCTCTCGCATCGCTCGAATCGGTGGCAAAACTTCCCTATGATTATTCGCGCGACGGCATATCAAACACATTCTCGATAACGCCCGCTTCGCTCGGCAAAGACGACTGATAAATTTATAAAGGAGAAAAAATTATGTCAAGAGTAGATAACCTTGTAAACATGCTCGACGCATACGTTGCGGACGGCGGACATCATTTAAACGTAAACGTGTTCGACAGAGATACTCTGCTCGACGCGCAGGCTCATCCCGAAAAGTATCCCCAGCTCACGGTAAGGGTATCGGGTTATGCTGTCAACTTCAACAAACTCACCAAGGAACAGCAGGACGACGTAATTTCGCGCACCATACACGAATCGTTCTGACAAAACGCATAAGCCGGGAAAAAATCGGCGGAAAAATTCCTGAAAAATGCGCGCGCACGCCCGTTTTGCGGGCGTGCGCGCTTTTTTTTACGCTCAATTTAATCTGTGCTGTTTACAAATTGCAAATAGTGTGATAAAATAAAAAAAGGTAAAATTTTGCGAGGGGAAAATATGTCACAGAACAATCCCGCCGATTTTCAGGTAGAAGACGGCACTTTGATAAAGTATAACGGCGAAGACGCGGTAGTAAGCGTGCCTTCATACATAAAGCGCATTGCGCCCGACGCTTTCAGGGACAACAAAACCCTGAAAAAAATTGCCACGCCCTATAAGCTGGTGAGAATAGGCAACAGGGCGTTCCACGGCTGCGACAATCTTACCGAAGTCCTCATTCCCGGCGCACTTTTCAGGCGTGTAAATTTAAGAAAAATTTTCTCCGACCCGGATAAAATTTATTTCCGTTTCTATGCTTCCAACGGTCTGGAGGCGGAATTTGACGACAGCGATTACGGCGACGATTGGGACAACCTGCTCGCCGAAAGCGACGACGCGCAGTCGGTGCGCGTCGGCAAAGTCGTCGGGGCGTCCACGCTCCTTATGGAGGTTACCGAAGAGCGCGAATATTCCGAAGAAATTGAAGAGGACAGCGTAAGTTTTCGTCCCCTTCCCGACGACGCGGCTCAGATGCCTTTGGAAACGCTGCGCGAAAAAATAGACGCCTGCGCGCCCAAAGTTCTTCCCCCCGAGGAACTTTCGATAGAGCGCAAGCGCGAACTTCTCAACATAACCGACTTCCTCATCGACGAAACGACGCTCGTCAAGTACATAGGCGACGGAGAGCGTGCGGAAGTGCCGGACTTTATAACTTCGATAGGCGCCAACGCCTTTTCCAATACCTCGGTAACGGAAGTCGTTCTTCCCGAAGGACTTAATTCAATCTCTTCGGCGGCGTTTGCATGGTGCGAAAAACTTACAAAAATAAACCTGCCCTCGTCGCTCAAAATGATAGACGAAGTTGCTTTCGCAAATTGCTCTTCTCTGACGGAGTTGGTTCTTCCCGAAGGTCTTGAATTTATCGGGGCGGGCGCATTCCATGCCTGCAGCGCGCTGGAAAAAGTGATATTGCCTTCGACGCTCACAACACTCTCGAGGAGGGTGTTCGATTTCTGCGTTTCCCTCAAGGAAATAATCATTCCCGAAAGCGTAACGGCAATTCAGGACGGCGCGTTCTCACACTGCGAAAGCCTTAAGAGTATACACCTGCCCGACGGCATTTCGCGCATATCCAACTGGACATTTGCCGATTGCACCTCGCTTACGGAATTTAACTTTCCCGCCGCTTTAGAGGAAATCTGCGACGTCGCGTTCCTCAACTGCGTTTCGCTCAAGAGGATAGATATTCCCGCAACGGTTACAAAACTCGGCAGACAGTGCTTCGTCGGTTGCAAGGGTTTAATTCTCATTTCCGCACCCGAAAAACTGCGCTCGCAGATAGTGTCGGGCAGAGTATTCCGCGGCATAGGAGACGTGGAGGTCGACTACAACGATTAATTGCATAAAATGCTCAAAAAACCCGCAGGTTAAGCCAAAAACCTGCGGGTTTTCGTTTACAAAGCCGCGTTGGTATTGTATAATATATTCTGTATAATTATAAGCGGGGATTGATTTTTATAAAGTGGGTGCAGACAAGCGCAAAAAACTTACCAAGGGAAAACTCGCCGCAATAATTTCTGCGGCGGCGGTGCTGGTCATATTTGTCAGCCTGCTCGTTACAAATATTTTCATACCCGTCAAATATCTCACCGCATACATGGTCGTCGCGGAGGACAGGGAGAAAGGCGTCCTCACGGTAACATATGCGGACGTAGGTTACGGCGACGCGATACTCATAGAGCTTCCCGACGGAAAGGTCGCGCTTATAGACGGCGGCGACGGCTCTTACGGCAACACGCTTTCTCTTCTGCGCCTGCTCAATTCGAGGGGAGCGGACAGAATTGATTATTTAATCTGTTCGTCCGTCCGCGCCGAGCATTGCGGCGGACTTGCCGAAATAATAAAATATAAAACCGTGGGCGCGGTCTATGCGCCTTTCGTCAATAATACTTACATAACCGAAGAGTACCGCAATTTTTATTCCGAGGCGACAAAAAAGGGCGTAAACATGCTCGTATCGCAGTACGGCGAGGGCATTTACAGCAACGAATACGGTTACTTTCTCACCTTTCTTTCGCCCGGGCTTTCCGAAAATCCCGAAGGCTTTTATGCGGCTTTGAACCAAAGTGCGACGGAGAAAAACATCCTCAATGCGAGCGCGGTAATCTGGCTTTCTTATGCGGGTACGGACTTTGTGTTTACTTCTTCGGCGGGTAGGGAGGCTCTGCAAACTATTCTTAACGACTATGCCATGATGACGGCGGTTGGCGATAAGTATGCGCCGATTGGCGGCTACAGCGTCAACCTCGGCGATTGCGACGTCGTTCAGGTTGCGGGACACGGCAGCTCGCTCTGCACTTGCGCGGAGTGGTACGAAATTTTAAGTCCTTCCGCGGCAGTTTTGTCGGTAGGCTCAAACTATTCCGATTGTCCTTCGGCACAGGCGCTTTCGGACGTCTGCAGGCAGGTAAAAGAACCTCTCATAACGCAGAACAGGGGCAATATAACAATAAGGGTAACAAACGACGGATATTCCGTCCTTTAAGGAGAATATATGAAATTCACAACCGCAGGCGAATCTCACGGCAAGGCGCTTTTGGGAATAATCGAAGGTCTGCCTTCCAATATGCCCGTAGACGAGCAAAATATAAACGAATATCTCGCTCTCCGTCAGGGCGGCTACGGCAGAGGCGGCAGGCAAAAAATCGAGCGCGACAGAGTAATAATTCTTTCGGGCGTAAGGAACAGGCTGACGCTCGGCAGTCCGCTGGCATTTGAAATAGAAAACCGCGACTACGCCAACTGGCAGCCCGTAATGGCGCCCGAGGGCGCGGACGTTACGCAGAGAAGGCTTACCCGCGTTCGTCCGGGACACGCAGATCTTACGGGCGTAATCAAATACGCCCAGACCGACGCGCGCAACATTTTAGAGCGCGCAAGCGCCAGAGAAACGGCGGTAAGGGTAGCGGGCGGAGCGATTGCCATGCAGTATCTCGCTCAGCTCGGCATAAAAATTTCAGGTCGCGTGGAGAGCGTGTGCGGCATAGAGGACGGAGGAAAATATTCCTTCGACGAACTTTCAGCAGCTAAAGCGCATCCCCTTTTCATGCTTGACGAAAGTGCGGAAAAGCGGGCGATGGAGCTTATAGACAAGCTCAAAGCCGAAGGCAACACGGCAGGCGGCATAATAGAAATAAGAATAAGCGGACTTAAAAGCGGTTTCGGCAGCTGCATGCAGTACTCCACCAAGCTCGACGGCATTTTATGCGGCGCGCTCATGAGCGTGCAGGCAATAAAGGGCGTAGAAGTCGGGCTGGGATTTGAAGCTGCGCGCCGTCCCGGGTCGGAAGTTCACGACGAAATTTTTATGGAAAACGGCAAAATTTTCCGCGGCAGCAACAATGCGGGCGGAATAGAGGGCGGCATGTCCAACGGCGAAGATATAATTCTGCGCGCGGCGATGAAGCCCATACCCACCCTCATGAAGGGACTCAGAACCATCGATTACGAAACGGGCGAACAGGCGACGGCTGCAGGCGAACGCAGCGACGTGGCTGCGGTATGCGCCTGCGAAATAATACTCGAATGCGTCGCGGCGAGCGCGCTTGCGGAAGTCGTTTCCGCGCGGCTTGGCGGCGACAACATGGCGGAGGTGAAAGAGCGGTACGACCGCTTGCCGTAATATGAAAAGCATAACACTGAAAACTGCTTCGTGCGACAGCATAATTTACTGCGGCGAAGGCGCGTTCGCGGAGAGAACGCAGCATCTCAGGGACAAAAAACTCTTTATAATAACCGACAGCAACGTGCATAAAATTTATGCCCGCCTGATAGAGGAAACTTTCGGCACAAATTATGTGTATGTCATGCCCGCTGGCGAGGGCAGCAAAAATCACGTTCAGCTGTTTAAAATACTTTCTGCCATGCTCGAAAACGGCGTAACCCGTTCTTCCACGGTGGTCGCACTCGGCGGCGGAGTGGTGGGCGACGTCGCGGGACTTGCCGCTTCGCTCTATATGCGCGGCGTCAATCTCGTGCAGATACCCACAACGCTCTTGTCGCAGGTAGACAGTTCGGTCGGCGGCAAGACGGCGGTCGACTTCAAGGGCGTAAAAAACGTCGTAGGCACTTTCTATCAGCCGGGCGAAGTAATAGTAGACCCCCTCTTTCTCGCCACGCTTCCCAAGCGAGAAATACGCTGCGGTCTGGGAGAAATAGTCAAGTACGGCGCGCTCGATAAGGATATATATAAAAGCCTCGTCAGAAACCGCGCCCATCTCAAGGACATGAAGTTTCTGGAAGACATAACTTTCGACTGCATATCCCACAAGGCGGAAGTGGTGCGCGCGGACGAACGCGACGTCGGCGGCAGAAGAAAGACGCTCAATTTAGGTCATACCACGGGGCATGCGTTCGAACTTTATTACCGCAGAAAATCTCACGGCGAGTTCGTTCTCATCGGCATGTATTACGAGCTGTACATTGCCCGCAGCATGGGCATATGTACGGGCAAATATGCCGATAACATAGAAAAGTTAATCAAAAAAGTCATAGGTAAAATTCCCGCCTACCCCGATGCGGAAAAGGCGGCGTATTTTGCAAAATACGATAAAAAGAACACCGCCGCAACGACGGTTTCCGTGATAGTTCCCATGAGCGAGGGCGAGAGCGCGGAAATAAAACTTCCGCTCGAAGAATACGCCCGTTACATCGCGCGTTGCCGCGACAGCCTTGCGGAAAAAGGAATGAAAGAGGAGAAAATTATGAAGTTAGCAGTCATAGGCAAGGACGTGTCCGCATCGGACAGCCCAAAAATGCACTCGTTTATAGCGAAGAACATGGGCAACGAAATTTCTTACGATAAAATTTCCATACCCGAAGGCGAGTTTGAAAATCGCATAGACTACGTCATAAAAAATTACGACGGCTTCAACGTCACCATACCTTATAAGCTCAGCATAATGCCCCGCCTCAAAAAAATCGTGGGCGACGCGCAGCTTTTCGGCGCGGTCAATACCGTTTTAAAGAGCGATATGTCGGGGCACAACACGGACGGCGCGGGCTTCATGCTCATGCTCAGGAACAACGGAGTGGACGCGGCAGGCAAAGACGTGTTGCTGCTCGGCGCGGGCGGCGCGGGCAGGGCGGTTGCCAAAAAGCTTGCCGAAGCGGGCGCGCATGTGTATGTGTACGACCGCAACTCTCAGAGCGCGTCATCTCTCGCCGCAGAGTGCAAGGGCATAACTGCGATAGACGAGGTAGCGCCTGAAGATTATTACCTCATAATCAACGCCACGGGCGTGGGCATGCACAAGACGGTGGGCGTTTCCCCCGTCGGCGAAGACGTGCTTTGCCGCACGCAGACAGCCGTGGATCTCATATATGTTCCTGCCGAGAGCGAGTTCTTAAGAATTGCCCGCAGCCTCGGCAAAAAGACGATAAACGGTCAGGCAATGCTCTTTTATCAGGCATACTTTGCAGAGTGCATCTATTTCGGAGCACAGCCCGACGACGCGCAGGCAAAAGAGCTTTTCCAAAAGTATATAACGGAGGCGTAAGCAATGAAATTTCTTTTTATAAACGGAGTAAATCTCAACATGACGGGCAGGCGCGAAAAGGGCGTTTACGGCACGCAGACCCTCGAAGACATAAACGCTGAAATAAAAGCTCACTTCAAAGATGACGAATGTCAGTTCTTCCAGAGCAATATAGAAGGCGAAATCTGCACAGCCATACACAATGCCGACTGCGACGCAATAATTTTAAACGCAGGCGCGTTCACGCACTACAGCTACGCCATACGCGACGCAATATCCTCGGTGGATATTCCCGTCGTTGAGGTGCATATGTCCAACGTGCATGCCCGCGACGAATTCCGCCACAAGTCGGTTATTTCCGCAGTATGCAAGGGCGTAATCGCAGGCTTCGGCAAAAACAGCTATATCCTCGCCGCGGAGAGCTTCAAATTATGAATATAGTACTATGCGGAATGATGGGCAGCGGCAAGACTACAGTCGCCGCCGAACTGCACGGGGCTTACTCTCTCGAGTGGACGGATACGGACGAAGAGATAGTAAAGCGCCACGGCGAAATAAATAAAATTTTTGCCGACTTCGGCGAAGAGCGCTTCCGCGATATGGAAAGCGAGGTGGTAAAGGACGTTTCTTCGCGCTGCAAAAATGCGGTAATATCGCTCGGAGGCGGCTGCGTGCTTCGCGCGGCAAACGTAACCGAGCTTAAAAAGAACGGAAAAATATTTTACCTCCGCACACAGCCCGAAACTATAATTTCCCGCATTTGCGGCGATACTTCGCGCCCCCTGCTTCAGGGCGATCTCGAACAGAAAGTCCGCTCCATTTCGGCTGCGCGTTCGGCTGTTTACGAGCAGGCGGCAGATTATATAATCGATACCGACGCGCTGACGCCCGCCGGGATAGCGCAAAAAATAATGGAGATTGCGCTCAGATGAAGACTGTACTCATAACGGGTGGAACGCGCGGAATAGGCAAGGCAATCGCCGAAAGATTTCTGCGCGCCGGCTACGAAGTAATACTCAATTATTGCCACGACGAGGAAGCGGCTCTCGCCGCGCAGAACGAGTTTAACGAGCAGGATTATTGCCCCGTACTCATGCGCGCCGACGTGTCGGACGAGGGTCAGGTTAAGGCAATGTTTTCGGAAATTTTCCGCATATACGGCAAAATAGACGTGCTTGTCAACAACGCGGGAATTTCAAAGATAAACGTAATACAGGATACAACCCTCGCCGATTGGGAGGAGATTATGGGCGTAAACCTTCGCGGCGTATTTCTCTGCAGCCGCGAGGTGGCGCGCAGCATGATAAGTTACGGCGGCGGAGCGATAGTCAACATCGCCTCGATCTGGGGCGAAGTGGGCGCAAGCTGCGAAGTGGCGTATTCCGCCACCAAGGGTGGGGTAATTGCCTTCACCAAGGCTCTCGCAAAAGAGCTTGCCCCCTCGCGCATAACGGTAAACTGCATTTCACCCGGCGTCATAGATACGCAGATGAACGCAGATTTCACTCGGGACGAGATGGAAGAGCTGATCGACAGAATACCTCTCGGAAGACTCGGCAGCGGCGACGACGTTGCCGAAGCCTGCCTTTTCGCCGCGGAAAGCGGCTATATCACGGGCGAAGTCATCTCCGTGGGCGGCGGCTTTGCAAAATAACGAATAAATTTTATCTTATTTGCCCGCTCGAAGCGCAAAATGGCGAGTTTTACGCGATACGGCAGAAAAAATTTAAAAATTTTTTTGTGCAATAAAGGAAAACGCATATTTTTTTCGTATATAAGGTGTAGTAATGGAAAAATCGATACGACGGATGATACAGGAACGCGAAAAACAAACGCTTTCGCCGTATGCAACATTGTCCGAAAACAGCTCGGGAAGGCTTTTTGAAGAGCAGCCGTGCGCCATGCGCACGCCCTTTCAGCTTGACAGGGACAGAATAATTTACTGCAAATCTTTCGTGCGTCTCAAAAACAAGACGCAGGTCTTTTTTTCGCCCGAAGGCGACCATTACGTAACAAGACTTACCCACACGCTCGACGTGTCGCAGATAGCGCGTTCGCTTGCGCGTTCCCTGCGCCTCAACGAGGACCTCGCCGAAGCGATAGCTCTGGGACACGACCTTGGGCATACGCCGTTCGGACACAGCGGAGAGCGTATACTAAATAAACTCGCCCCCGGCGGTTTCCGCCACAACGAACAGTCTTTGAGGGTGGTGGACGTACTCGAAAAAGACGGGCGCGGTCTCAACCTCACCAACGAAGTGCGCGACGGCATAGTCAATCACAATAATCACAAAAACGAGGACAAGCCCTCGACTTTGGAAGGCAAGTGCGTGTGCATAGCCGACAGAGTGGCATACATAAATCACGACCTCAACGACGCCATCCGCGCGGGCGTTCTCACCGCGCAGGACGTTCCCGAAGAAATAATAAAAGTTCTCGGTTCTACTTCGGGTCAGAGAATAAACACGGCAATAACCTCCGTCTGGCGCAACAGCGCGGACAAGCCGTACGTTGTCATGGGCGAGGAAGTGCGGCAGGCGAGCGACAAATTGAGGGCGTTCATGTTCGAGCGGGTATATCGCACAAAGTACGCCATGGGAGAGGAAGAAAAGGCAGAAAGAATGCTTTCGGCGATGTACGATTATTTTATAAAATACCCCGAAAAACTGCCCGAAACCTATCTTAAACTGATGAATACATACCCCCGCGAACAGGTCGTGTGCGACTACATTTCGTCCATGACGGACAGGTACGCGGTCAAGGTGTTCAATTCTATATTCGTACCGCGCGGCTGGACTTTTGTCGACGGGCTCAATTAAAGCCTTTCCGCGCATAAAAAGGAGAGCCGCAGGGCGCAATGGACCAGGAATTTTTAAGAACGCTTAAAGATAAACTGAATATCGTCGAAGTCGCGAGCGGCTATTTCACACTTGAAAAAAAGGGCGCAAGCTATTGGGCGTGCTGCCCCTTTCATCACGAAAAAACTGCGTCCTTTTCTGTCAACGAGAGCGGGCAGTTCTATCACTGTTTCGGTTGCGGAGCTTCGGGCGACGTCATAAAACTCGTGTCGGAAATGGAAAGTCTGGACTTCATGGATACGGTCAAACTGCTCGCCGAGCGGGCAAACCTTCCCATGCCGCAGACCGATTTCGACAATCGCACCACGGCGGAAGCAAAGCGCAAAAGGGATACCATTTTAAAACTTCTCAACGATTGCGCCCACTTTTACCTCGATAACCTCAATTCGGGCAAAGCCGACGCGCACATACAGTACATACTCAACAGAAAAATCCCCTCAAGGGTGGTGCGCTCGTTCGGTCTGGGCGCAAGCCTCAACTTTTACGACCTGCCTAAATATCTTCTTTCCAAGGGCTATACAAAGCAGGACATGCTCGACAGCGGCACGGTGAACGAAGTCGAAGGCAGACTTGTTGACGCGCAGGGCGGCAGACTGATTTTTCCCATAATAAACGCGTTGGACGAAGTTATAGCTTTCGGCGGCAGGGTACTCAAAAAGACCGACTTTGCCAAGTACAAAAACACCAAGGAAACCATAGTTTTCAACAAGAGCAAGACGCTGTATAACATAAACCTTTTAAAAAAGCTCAAGCGCAGCCAGACTATTAAGGAAGTAATAATGGTCGAAGGCTATATGGATACAATATCTCTCTATTCTGCGGGCTTCAAAAACGTCGTCGCAAGCATGGGAACATCGCTCACGCAGGACCAGGCGCGCCTTATAAAGAGGTACACCGACACGGTGCTTATCTCTTACGACGGCGACACGGCGGGCAAAAAAGCCAACATGCGCGGTCTTGAAATTTTAAAGGGCGAAGGGCTTAACGTAAAGGTTGTTCCCCTGCCCGAAGGACTTGACCCGGACGACGTAATCAAACAGCGCGGGGAGGAAGGTTACAGGGCGTGCCTGGACGCGGCTATGCCGCTCATAGATTATAAACTTTCCGTGCTCGGCGAAGGCGCGGACCTTACCAAAACGGAATATAAGCGCCGATATGTTGCGGACGCGATAAAGATTATAAAGACGGCGGACAGCTCGGCGGAGCAGGAAGAACTTTTAAAGAAACTGAGGGACAAAACGGGCATAACTTACGAAAGTTTAAACCGCGACCTCAATTCTCTGCCCAGCCAGATGGAAATAAAATCTGACAAGCACGAGGACAGGGCGGACAACGCCAACGCATCGCTCAAGGCTTCTCGCTTCGTCATAGTAAGTTATCTTTTCGGCGCGGACTATACCGCCGATACCGATATATCGTCCGTTCCTTTCATCAATCCCATACACCTCATACTCGCAAAGTACGTAATGAGCAAAAGGCTTATGGGCGAACAGATACACCTCAGCGAGATTTTCGAATTTTTTGAAGAAAACACGCCCGAGTTTGAGGAACTCACGCGCATACTCGACTATTCCGACGGCGACAAACTTTCGGGCGACGTCGCGGCGAAGTACTTTGCCGACAGCGTTGTGAGGTTGAAGACAGATTACATAGACGAACAAATAAGCGCGCTCACGGCAAAGGCTGCTTCTCTTACAGACGTAGAGCAAAGAAGGGAATGCGCCGCGCGGTTGAGCGAACTTTTCAAACAAAAGGAAAAACTAAAAAACGGGGTACGTTAAATGAATTTATCCGACCAGAAATTAAACGAAATACTCAAAAAGATTATCGACGACTTTTCCAACAAAGGCTCGATAACGACAAACAACCTCTGCGACATCATGGAAAAATACGAAACCACGCCCACGCAGATGGATTTCGTGTATAAGTCCATAGCCGAGGCGGGCATACAGATAATCGACGAGGCTGAAAGGGACAACGAACTCTACGAACAGGCGCTTTCCGACATAGGTCTGGACGACCCCGTCAAGATGTATTTAAAGGATATAGGCAGAGTGCCTCTTCTTTCCGCCGACGACGAAATAGAGCTTGCCCGCAAGATGCAGGAAGGCGACGAGGAAGCAAAAAAGAAACTTTCCGAAGCAAACTTAAGGCTGGTCGTTTCCATCGCAAAGAGGTATGTCGGACGCGGCATGCTCTTCCTCGACCTCATACAGGAAGGCAACCTCGGACTTATGAAAGCCGTCGAAAAATTCGACTACCAGAAGGGCTTCAAATTCTCAACCTATGCAACGTGGTGGATAAGACAGGCTATAACCCGCGCCATAGCAGACCAGGCGCGTACCATCCGTATCCCCGTGCATATGGTCGAAACAATCAATAAACTCACAAGAGTTTCGCGCATTCTCCTGCAGAAATACGGCAGAGAACCGACGCCCGCAGAGATTGCGCAGGAAATGAACATTTCCGAAGAGCGCGTGCGCGAAATTCAGAAAATCGCGCAGGATCCCGTCTCGCTCGAAACGCCCATAGGCGAAGAGGAAGACTCCCACCTCGGCGACTTCATCGAAGACGACAGGGCGGTTACGCCCTCGGACAGCGTTTCTTCAACCATGCTCAAGGAAACGCTTCTGTCCGTACTCAACAGCCTTACGCCCAGAGAGGAAAAGGTGCTTCGTCTGCGCTACGGCGTGGACGACGGACGTCCCCGCACGCTCGAAGAAGTCGGCAAGGAATTCAACGTAACCAGGGAGCGTATACGCCAGATAGAGGCAAAGGCTTTAAGAAAGCTGCGCCATCCTTCGCGCTCCAAGCACCTTAAAGATTTCCTCGATACCTGATGGACAGAATATCTCAGATCTGTTCGAGGCTTGAAAGGTGCGGCGTGTTTGCCGACGTCGGTTGCGACCACGGCTACTGCACGCAGTACATGCTTAAAAATAATCTCTGCGACCGCGCAATAATTTCCGACATAAGCGAAAAGAGCCTCAACAAGGCGCGCACGCTGTTGAAAGATTACTGCGAAGATGGCAGGGTGAACGCCGTCTGCTGCGACGGTCTTACGGGCGTTGAAGGCGCTGACCTCGTTCTGATAGCGGGCATGGGCGGCGAAGAAATAATAAAAATTCTCAACCAAAGCGGCATACCGCCAAAGTTTGTCTTTCAGCCCATGAGCAATCTTCCCAAGGTGCGCGAATACCTCATAAACAGCGGCTGCGCAATAGAGGAAGATAATATTTTCGCAGACGGAAAATATTATTTCATAATAAAGGGCAGAAAAAGCGGCGGAAGCGAAAAATACAATTCCGCCCAGCTCGCTTTCGGCAGGGACAGCTTAAAAAATCCCGTCCTTAAGGAATATCTTTCCGAAGAGGCGGAAAAAATCCGCGGTTATCTTTCGGGCAGCATGCTCGAAGAAAACAGGCGCCTGCTCGAAAATAGGTTACAATTCATAACGGGGGTATATGAGGGTGAAACTTAAAGACGCATTTGAAGCGATAGAGCGCGTCTGCGCGCCCGTCGCGCTCAGCGACGAGCTGTGCGCGAGATATAATCATTACGACAACAGCGGCGTACTCGTCGAAAACGAGGGCGAAATAACGGGCGTGCTTTTCTCGCTCGATTTCACTCCCGCCGCGGCGGAAGAGGCGGTAAAGCGCGGCTGTAATCTCATAGTTACCCATCACCCCGCAATCTATCACGGACAAAAAAGAATAACCCCGTCAAACGACCTCATTTCCCGCGCGCTCGTAACGTGCATAAAAAACGGAATTGGCGTCATATCCATGCATCTCAATTTCGACAGCGCCGAAGAGGGCATAGATTACTTTCTCATGAAAGGTCTTGGCGGAACGCAGGCTGAGATAATGGATAAACTCTCCGTCGGCGGCTACGGCAGGCTTTACGAAATACCCGAAATAAAATTCAGCGATTTTGTCAAAAAAATAGGCAAAACGTTCAATACCAAGCGTATTTTTGCATACGGCGACCCGACAAGGCGCATAAAGAAAGTTGCGTCGTTCTGCGGCGCGGGCGCCGACGAAAGTGCGGGCGGTTTTGCAATCGAAGGCGGAGCGGACGTAATAGTTTCCGCAGATTTCGCCCATCACATGATAACAGGTCTGTATTACAACGGAGTAAACGTCGTCCAGATGACGCACTACGCATCCGAAGTTTACGGCTTTACCCGCATGGCGCAAAAGCTCATTCCCGAGCTGGGCGTGCCTGCATACGTCTATATCGACGAGCAACTTTTGTAATAAAAGGAGAAAAATTATGTCCCAGGTTGAAAAACTTTTAAAATATCAGGAGGAAGACAGCAGACTTTTAAAGCTCGAACAGGAAATATCTTCAAGCGACGAGCGCAAAAAGTACGTTCAGACGCGCAACTTCCTCACAAAGGCGTCTGAAAAGCTCGACCAGCTCGAAAGCAAAGCCAGCGAAATAAAATCGCTCATCGACCGCCTCGAAAAGAAATATGCCGAACTCAACGAAACGCTCAAAGATTTCGATAACCTCGACAAGCTCGTCGAAGCGGGCAACGACATATCTTTCTACAAGCGCAGCGCGCAGACGCTCGCCGATTCTTTCAAAGCGCTCAAGGGCGAAATAGCGACGCTCACGGCAACTGCAAAGGAAACTTCGGAAGAATACCAGAACCTCAAAAAGAAGGTAATTTCCGCGCAGAAGGAATATCCCGTTCTGCAGGACGCATTCAAAAAGTATAAGGAAGAAAGGCAGTCCGAAGTTGACAGAATAACTGCGGAACTTAAAAAACTTTCCAAGGACATCGACGAAGAAGTGCTCAAAAAATATCAGGCAAAGCGCAGCGAAAGGGTTTTCCCCATACTGTGCAAGCTCAATGCGGACATCTGCCCCATGTGCGGCACGGCGCTTTCCATTGCTGAAAAGGAAGCGGCTTCGTCGGGCAGAGTTGTCGAATGCGAAAACTGCCACAGATTTTTGTATAAAGGTTAAAAAGCAGTAATAATCTTAAAGCGCGGGCATATGATATTTAATGTGCTCCGCGCGGCGGAAAAACTGCGGGAGTTTTAAAATATTCGGGCGCGGCTAAAAAGCCGCGCCCGCAGTTTTTAATAATGTCTGCGCTACTTTTGCTCCGAATGGTGTCGGCATATCGCGTCTGCGCTACTTTTGCTCTGACGTTATTTATCAATACCGTTGTTCAGCTTCCGTTTTGCTCCGCACGATATTGACATAACGCCTTTCGGGTAGTAAAATATTATAAAAAAAGGAGTATTATATGAAAGTTCTAATGATAAACGGCAGTCCGCACGAACACGGTTGCACGGACGCCGCTTTAAAAATAATAGCCGAAGAATTGGCATCGCAGGGCGTGGAAAGCACTATATTCTGGATAGGCAACGGCGCGGTTCATTCCTGCATAGGCTGCCTTAACTGCCGCAAGAACGGCAAGTGCATTTTCGATGACGACGTCGTCAATAAACTCGGCGAAATGGTAAAAGAATACGACGGCTACATATTCGGTTCGCCCGTACACTACGCATCTCCCGCGGGAGCAATGATTTCCGTGCTCGACAGACTTTTTTATGCCTACGGCACATACATGAAGTTCAAACCCGCCGCAAGCGTCGTTTCGGCGAGAAGGGCGGGAACGACCGCCTCTTACGACGTCCTCAACAAATACATAGGCATATCTTCTATGATACAGGTTCCCGCAACGTACTGGAACATGGTTCACGGCAGCAAGGCGGAGGACGTTTTAAAGGACGAGGAAGGCGTAAGCGTAATGCGCGCTATCGGCTCCAACATGGCATGGCTTTTAAAACTTCTGGAAAAAGCCAAGGGAACGGAGCTGGAAAAACCCGTAATCGTCAAAAAGGTCATGACAAACTTCATAAGATAAGGAAAGTAAGGAATTACTTACTAAATATATTTTATTTAGATATTGCTTTAAAAGTTATTTAACATTTCATGCAGGCAAAAAACTGCACGCATTAAGTAAGCTTGATATTTGCGCGCATTGAATTGTTCGCCGCAAACGGCATTCTGCTGCGGTGGCTCAAGAATAAATAAAAAAACCCCGTCCGAAAAGGACGGGGATAATTTTTTTTATCTTTAAGGGGTAACTCTGTTTATATCTCTGGGGAACATTGCGGCATAGCGCACGTTCTTGAAGCCCAAAAGGTGCATGGTAAGTCTTTCAAGACCTAACCCTAGACCGCCGTGAGGGGGGGCGCCGTACTTGTGCAGCATGAGGTATGTGTCGAAGTCGTCGGGGTTCATGCCCAACTTTTTCATCTTTTCAACCTGCATGTTGTAGTCGTGAATTCTCTGTCCGCCCGAGGTAATCTCAATTCCGCGGAAGAGAAGGTCGAAAGAAAGGGTAACTTCGGGGTCTTCGGGGTCGTCCATCGTGTAGAAGGGGCGCTTTGCGCTCAGGTAGTGGGTAACGAACAGGAAGTCGGAGTTGAACTGCTGTTTTGCCCATTTGCCGAGGAATGCTTCTTCTTCGGGCTCGAAGTCCTTCATGTCGGTTATGTTCTTGAGCTTTTTGACGCACATTTCCTTCGCGTCCTTGAAGCGCACGCAGGGAATAGTGGTAATTTCGGGAATTTCCACCTTTAAAAGCTCAATTTCGGGCGCGTATTCTTCCTTCAGAAGCTTCATGATGTACTTCAAAACGCCCGTCTCCATATTCATAATGTCGGTAAAGCTTTCGATAAAGCCCATCTCGAAGTCCATCGAAATATATTCGTTGAGGTGTCTTGAAGTGTCGTGGTGTTCGGCTCTGAAAACGGGACCAATTTCAAACACTCTTTCGTACACGGGTACGAGCGCCTGCTTATAGAGCTGGGGGCTCTGCGCGAGGAATACGGTTTTGCCGAAATAATCGAGCTTGAACACGTTCGTGCCGCCTTCTGCGCCGGCAAAGTTGATTTTGGGCGTATGAATTTCGGTGAAATTCTGGCTCATAAGGTATTCTCTGAAGCCGCGCTGAATGCCTTCCTGAATTTTGAAAACGGCGCGTTCCCTGGGGTTGCGCAGCGTTACGGGGCGGTAGTCGAGGTTTACGCTCAGATCGCAGTTTACCTGCTTTTTGGATATAACAACGGGCGGAATGGCTGCGGGAACGGAAAGAACTTCGATGTTGCTGATCTGCAGTTCGTATCTGTCGCTTCCGTCGCGCGTCTGGCTCTTTACGACTTTGCCCGTTACCTTGGCAGAGCACTGTTCAACTACGTCCTCAGTAAGTCTGTAGTCCGAAAATTCGGGCGAATAGACGCACTGGATAAGCTCTCTCGCCGTTCTTACTATTATAAAAGCGAAGTCGCTCATGTCTCTTATATTGTGAATGGCGCCTTTAATGGTTACCTGCTCGCCCACGTGATTGCAAAATTCAGAGTAGGGAGTAGAGGTCCTTTTGATGACGCCTGTCATTTCCTGCATAAAAAACCTCCGATAAATCGATTACGACATAGATTTTACTTTAAAAACGCGCAAAAATCAAGTGTTTACGCCGCCGCTCGCAAAATAAATGGTCGCGGCTTGCAGCCATAAATTTTTAAAGAGGCGAAAAATAAAAAAAGAGCGCCCGCGGCTTGCAGCCGCGGGCTTAAAAGTTACCCTGCTCTCTCAGATATACCGCGGGTAACATTTATAATAAACCGCCTTGCGGCGATTATCAGACATAAAAAATCCGCTTATGCCGTGTTATGAAAAAGTATTAACCCGCTTCTCGCAGGTGGGTGCGCCGAGGCGAAAATTATTCGGACTTTCCGTAATTAAACAGACCTTGCCTATTTCCGCGAACGTATCGCTCCCTGAATTACATTGTGGATTACGAATTTCCCATACCACGCACACAGCAGACTTATACATAGTATAGCATACAAATCAAAAAAATGCAACACGGGCGCAATAAAAGTTTGCATGCCCGCGGCAAGTTAAAATATTTTTCACCTTTTTGCTCATTTTATCTCTCATTTTGCTCACAAATACAGATTTTGTATAAAAAATTCCCCGCAGCGGTAGGCGGCGGGGAAAATTATAAATTACTGAATGGTTTCAACGTTGATGAGGTTGGAGTTGCCGCTCTTGCCGTTGGGCGTGCCGCCGGTAAGAACTATCTTATCGCCCTTTTTGACGAGACCTGACTCTATCGCTGCGCGCTTTGCGTAGTGGAAGAGTACGTCTACCGAGTAGAATTCTTCGCTCATTACGGGAATAACGCCCCACGAAAGTCCGAGTTTGCGGTATGCCTTTTCGTCCGTCGTCATGCCAATAATGTCAATCATCGGTCTGAATCTCGAAACCGTTCTCGCGGTAGCGCCCGTTCTTGTGCATACGACAATGACTTTTGCGCCTATATCCTGTGCGAGCGTGCAAGCCGAGTGCGAGAGCGCCTGCGCGAGGTTCTTTATGTGATAATCGCTGTCCTTGATGTAAGCGATGTATTCCGTATTAGCTTCCGCCTGTTTTGCAATTCTTGACATGGCTTTAACTGCTTCAACGGGATAATGTCCCGCAGCAGTTTCGCCAGAGAGCATAATGGCGGAAGAGCCGTCGTAAACCGCGTTTGCAACGTCCGAAATTTCCGCACGGGTGGGGCGGGGCTGGTTTATCATCGATTCGAGCATTTCCGTAGCCGTTATGGAGCGTTTGCCGTGAATTCTGCAGGAATTGATTATATGTTTCTGAATGGCGGGCAGCTCTTCGTAAGGCACTTCTACGCCGAGGTCGCCGCGGGCAACCATTATGCCGTTGCTGGCTTCCATAATCGCTTCAAGGTTCTTCACGCCCGCGCGGCTTTCGATTTTTGCTATAATTTCAATCTCGTCTTTGGTATCGCCGCACTGACGGAGCCAGTTTCTTACGTCTATAACGTCCTGCGCCTTGGAAACGAAGGAACAAGCAACGAAGTCAACGCCCTGTTCAACGCCGAATTTAAGGTCGTCCTTGTCCTGTTCGGAAAGGTAAACCATGTCGAGTTCCTTGTCGGGGAAGAACATGGATTTTCTGTTGGAAAGCACGCCGCCGACTAAAGTTTTGCAGACGACTTCGGGGTCTTTAACGCTTACGACTTCAAAAATCATCAGACCGTTATTGAGCAGAATTTTGTCCCCGGGTTTCATCTGTTTGCATATGTTTTTGAATGAAACGGAAACTTTGGTCTGATCGCCTTCAATTTCTTCCGTGGTGAAAGTGAAGGGATCGCCGTCGTTTAATGTGATTTTCCCGTCTTTGAAAGTTCTTATTCTGAATTCGGGACCTTTGGTGTCGAGTAAGATGGGCAGGGGAACTTTCTTTTTATCCCTGACTTTCTTTATGGTTTCAATTTTTTTAAGGTGTTCTTCGTGCGTTCCGTGCGAAAAGTTAAGTCTGGCAACGTTCATGCCTGCGTCAATCATTTTTGAAAGTACTTCTTCGTCTTCGCTGGAAGGACCGAGGGTGCATATAATTTTAGTTTTCTTCATTTTAAACTCCTGTGCAAAATCATCCGCATATATTTTAAAATATTTTTGCGCAAAAAGCAATAAAAGTAAATAAATACTTTTGCATAAATTGCAAAAAGGTGGTAAAATAATTTGCGGATTCGAGTTAATCGTGCGGTTGCGGGCAATGAAAATTGCGTGAGGAAAGTCCGAGCATCGCAGAGCAGGGTGCCTGCTAACGGCAGGTGAAGGCGACTTCAAGGAAAGTGAACAGAAATATACCGCAAACTTTCAGTTTGTAAGGTTGGAATGGCGAGGTAAGAGCTCACCGTGGCGACGGTAACGCCGCCAGCCAATTAAACCCCACCCGATGCAAGATTGGGGCGCAGACTGACCTAAACGTCAGGGCTGCTCGTCCGTTTGCGTCCGTCAACATCGCTTGAGCTTGCAGGCGACTGCAAGACTAGATAGATAACCGCACCAGACAGAACTCGGCTTACAGATTAATCTCGGATTCGCTTTTTTCATTTCCGCGGCATGCCGCGGAATTTTTTTATTTCTCTGTCAATTTTGTCCCGCATAGATAACCCGAATTGTCCCGCATAGATAACCCGAGCGGAGCTTTAAGCGCAATTTGTTGTCTTACGGAATTGTCTCAGCAAAATTTAAGCGCCATTTTTACTTCAGTCAGACTGCTTCAGCAAGTCATAAAAATCAAGCGCGCCGCTCTCGCGGCGCGCGCATGTGTCATGAAAACGACCGCGTAAGGTGGATTTCGCCGCTTACGCGCCGCTCTCGCGGCGCGCGTATATGCCATATAAAACGATTGTAAGTTCAGAAAACGTGCGTATAAGACTTGATTTTGCGCATATTTCGCCTTTTTTTGTAAGTCGTATTGCAATTTTATCAGCGCTGTTGTATAATAAATTCAATAACCGGGCATTTTTTTCTGCCCTTTAAAGGAGTAATATGATAAGGTTCAGACAAGGTTTCTATGCCGACGTCAGGATAGAGGAAAGATTTTCCACTTCGGTGCGCTACATGAACGGCGCGCTCGAAGAGAGCAAGTCGTCCACCGTCAAAAAGGCATTCATCCGCGTGTTCGACGGCACCATGTGGTACTATGCTTCAACTTATAAGCTCGACGATATTCAAAGCGAGCTTGAAGCGCTCTACAAAAACGCCACGCCCAACTTAAAAATTTACGAACACCCCATAGTCAAAAATTTCCAGGTTCATACCAAAAAACTTTCAAATTTCGAGGGCGAGTGCGTAAAGGACGTCCCCATGAGCGAAAAGCATAAACTGCTTACCGACAGGTTCGAAGCGCTCAAGTCGGAATACGTGAAGATGACCGTTGCTAAATATGTGGACAGATACAGCGTTTACGAATTCATTTCGTCCAAGGGCGCAGATATAAAGTACGATTTCCAGCTCTGCGGCGCGATTTACGGCATAGCACTCGGCAACGGAGAAAATACTTTCGATAATTCCCTTCAGCGTTCGGGCTACAAATTCAGCCAACTCGGCGTAACAGACGAAGAGGTGAAGGGCATGGTGGACGAGAGCGTAAATTATCTTCTCAACGCCAAGCCCGTAGAGGCGGGCGTATATCCCGTCATTCTCGCGCCCATAGTAGCGGGCGTGTTCGCGCACGAAAGTTTCGGGCACAAGTCTGAAGCTGACTTCATGATAGGCGACGAGACCATGCGCCGCGAGTGGGTGCTCGGAAAGAAGGTCGGCACGGATATTCTTTCCATATACGACAGCGGACTTGACTTCGGCTCCGGCTACGTTCCCTACGACGACGAGGGCAACAAGGCAGGCAAGGTTTACCTTATAAAGGACGGCGTTCTCACTGGCAGACTGCACAGCGCAACGACGGCTGCCGACCTCTGCGAAGAAGCAACGGGCAACGCCCGCGCGATAAGCTGCGACTTCGAACCCATCGTACGCATGACGACGACCGTCATAGACGGCGGCGACAAGACAAAGGAAGAGCTGTTCGCGGGCATAAAGCACGGCTATTTCATAAAAGATTTAAAGCACGGCTCGGGCATGAGCACGTTCACGATAGCGCCTTCGCTGGCGTACGAAATTGTCGACGGAAAGATAGGCGATCCCGTAAAGATAGCAGTCATAACGGGCAACGTGTTCGAAACGCTCAATTTAATAGACGGGCTTTCGGACAAGGTTGAAATTTTCTCCTTCGTCAGCGGCGGATGCGGCAAGATGGAGCAATATCCCCTTAACGTCGGCTTTGGCGGACCGTATGTAAGCATTTCGCGCATGAACGTCAGTTAATTGAGGTGCAGATTATGGAACACGAAAAAATAGTATCCGAAACAATTTCATACAGCATAAACGTAGCCAACAGCGCCGTGGAATCGCTGCGCGTGAGCAACGACCTCAAGACGGTCGTCAGGGTTTACGACGACGGTAAAATAGGAATAGCGGGAAGAATAGGCGAGGGCGACGACGGCGAGCTTCTTTGCGCCGCAAAGGAAAACCTTTCGCAGGGCGTTCCCTATCCCTGCAACCTTACTGCGGACGTCGTTCGCAACGAAGACGCTTCATGCAAGATTATAGACGGAAGCGAAATGGTTTTCTCCTGCCGCAGTCTTGTAAAAAGACTTTCCGAAGCTCATCCCGATTTCATCTTTTCAAATAAAATCAATACCGAAAATTGCCATATAACCTACACCAACAGCCTCAATACGTCCTACGATTTCAAATCGGACAGTATTGTCATATCGCTTACGATAAAGGCGGCGGAAAGCGCGAACATCATGGATTTAGGTTACGGAACGTATCAGAATTATTATGACGAGGACGCAATCTGCCGCGACGTCGACAAATTGCTTTCAGTCTACCGCGTGAAAGAGGAAATCCCTCAGGACGTACCCGTCATAATCTCTGCGGACATAATACAGTATGCGCTCCCCGACGTCATAGCCGAAAAATATCTTTCGGGAGCGAGCATCTTCAACGGCAAGCTCGGTCAGCAGGTTTTTGCTTCGGGTCTGAACGTTGCGGTAGACCGCACCGTGGGCAATAAAATGAACATTCCTTTCTTCGATGCCGAAGGCACGGTTTGTCAGGGGGACAAATTCTTCCTTATAAGGCACGGAGAAATATGCGGACTGTTCACCTACAAGCGCTCCGCGTCAAATTTCAACCTGCCTCTTTCGGGCAACGTTTCGGACAGGTTCGACGGCGTTCCGTCGTTCTCCGTTTCCGATACAAAAACATATATCACCTGCGACAGCTTAAAGGAGCTTGTCAAAGGCAAAGCCATTTACGTTGCGCTCACTTCGGGCGGCGACATGACGCCAAGCGGCGACTTGGGATTGCCCGTAATGCTCGCATATATATACGAGGACGGCAAACTTACTGCAACTTTGCCCGAATTCACTCTTTCGGGCAACATATTCGACGTTTTCGGCAAAGATTTTATAGGCATAGCCAGAAACGACGCGTTTGAATACCTTGACGAAACGGTCGTCGTAACGAAATTCAAAGTCAATAAGTAAAGCCTTTTCAAAGCTTTCTTGAATGCGCCCGAGCGGGCGGTAAAGCCCGCTCGGGCGCATTTTATATAATTTTCACATTTATAAAAAAAGTGCGCGGCGCAAAAAAAAATTGTGTTTTTGCCTTATTTTGTGATATAATTAAAATTGAAATAAAATGTCGAAAAATTTATACAGGTAAACAATGTCCAAATTAATGGGTATCGATGTCGGTTCAACGACGGTCAAAGTTGTTGCAATCGACGAAAATTCAAACATTATTTATAAATCTTACGTCCGCCATTTCGCGCAGGTCAGGCAGACCGTGCTTTCAGAGCTGGAAAAAGTTTTAAAAACCTGCCCCGGCGATTACAGCGTGTCCATAACGGGCAGCGCGGGACTGGGACTTTCGCAGCGCAGCGGAATTAATTTCGTTCAGGAAGTTCAGGCTGCCTACATAGCGATAAGAAAGTACTATCCCGACGCCGACGCAGCCATAGAACTCGGCGGCGAGGACGCAAAAATCATATTCATAACCGGCGGAGCAGAACAGCGCATGAACGGCAGCTGCGCGGGCGGCACGGGCGCTTTCATCGACCAGATGGCAACCCTTCTCAATATCACCGTGCCGCAGATGGACGAACTCGCTTTGAAGGCGGAGAGGGTATATCCCATAGCTTCGCGCTGCGGCGTATTCGCAAAGTCGGATATTCAGCCCCTCATAAACCAGGGCGCAAAGAAGGAAGACATCGCCGCTTCGATTTTTCAGGCAGTCGTAGACCAGACCGTTTCAGGTCTCGCGCAGGGCAGAAAGATAAAGGGCAAAGTGCTGTTTCTGGGCGGACCGCTTTTCTTCCTCAAAGCCCTCAGAAAGGCTTTCATAACCACGTTAAAACTTTCCGAAGGGGACGCAATCTTCCCCGAGGACGCACCCTGCTTCATGGCTATAGGCGCGGCGCTTCACTCCGTCGGTATCAAGGCTCAAAGCCTTTCCTCCATAATGCAGAAGCTTTCCAACGTTCGCGACAGCGACGAGATAGTAACGGGCGAACCGCTCTTTTCGGGCAAAGAAGAGTACACGCAGTTCGTCGCGCGCCACCGCGCAACCGACCTCAAGTTCTGCGAAATAAGCACCTACAGCGGCGACGCATATCTCGGCATAGACTCGGGTTCGACCACTACGAAACTCATACTCATAACGCCCGATTGCCGCATACTTTATTCGCATTACCAGTCCAACAACGGACAGCCGCTCGACATTGTAATAGATAAATTAAAGGAAATTTACGCTCTCACGGGCGGCAGGGTAAAAATAAAGGGCAGCGCGGTTACGGGCTATGGCGAAGACCTAATAAAGGCGGGCATAAAGGCAGATTTCGGCATAGTCGAAACTGTCGCCCACTTCAAAGCCGCGCTTCATTTCAATCCGAAAGTCGATTTCATAATAGACATCGGCGGACAGGACATAAAGTGCTTCAAAATCAAGAACGGCGCGATAGATTCCATCATGCTCAACGAGGCTTGCTCTTCAGGTTGCGGCTCGTTCATTCAGACTTTTGCCCGCGCCATGGGCATGGAAATAGATAAATTCGCACACGAGGGACTTTTCGCTGCCCACCCCGTTGAATTAGGCTCGCGCTGCACGGTTTTCATGAACAGCGCGGTAAAACAGGCGCAGAAAGAGGGCGCAACAGTGCCTGACATATCTGCGGGACTGTCCTCGTCCATAGTAAAGAACGCCATATATAAGGTAATAAGAGCGGCTTCCGCCGACGAACTTGGCGAAAATATCGTCGTTCAGGGCGGCACATTTTTAAACGACGCCGTTCTGCGCGCATTTGAAAAGGAAACGGGCAAAAACGTCATAAGACCGGGCATTGCAGGGCTTATGGGCGCATTCGGCGCGGCTCTTTTCGCCAAGGAGAACATGCGCGGCGAAAGCACGACTGCAAGAAGGGAAGAGCTGGAAAACTTTTCTTATACATCCCGCTCGATAAATTGCCACGGCTGCACTTCCAATTGCAACGTCAACATAATAACCTTCGGCGACGGCACGAAATTCATATCTGGCAACAAGTGCGAGCGCGGCGCGGGGCTTAAACCAGTATCTTCGGAGCTTGACATATATACATACAAGCAGGAGCGCCTTTTGAATACCGTTACGGGCGCGAACGCCTCGTCGCACCGCGCGAGGGTGGGGCTTCCGCTTCAGCTCGGCATGTACGAGCAGCTTCCTCTGTGGGCTGGCTTTTTTGAAAAGCTGGGCTGTCAGGCAGTGTTGTCCGAAAAATCTTCCAGAAACCTCTATTTCAAGGGACAGCACACGGTTGCGTCTGATACGGCTTGCTATCCCGCAAAGCTCATGCACGGACACATCGAAAGCCTTCTGGACAGCGATGTGGACTTCATTTTCCTGCCCTGCGAAAGTTACAATCTTGACGAACACGATTCGGTAAATCACTATAACTGCCCCGTAGTTGCGTACTATCCCGAACTTTTAAAGGCAAACAACGAAAGGCTGACGGATGAAAATTTCTTAATGCCCTATCTCGACCTCAACGAGAGGAAGAATACCGAAGGCAAGCTGTACGCCCTTTTGGGCAAGCGCCTCGGCGTGCGCAAAAAGGATATTTCCGCCGCGCTCGACGAAGGTTTTGCCCGCATGGAAAAGTACAGAAAGGACGTGTGCGCCAAGGGCGACGAAATACTCAAAAAAGCCGCGGAACAGGGCAAGCAGGCAATAATTCTCGCAGGCAGACCTTATCACCTCGACAACGAAATCAACCACGGCATAAACAAGCTTTTGACCTCGCTCAACATGGCTGTTCTCTCGGAAGACGCTGTCTACGACAAGGGCAACATGGTAAAGGTAAACGTTCTCAACCAGTGGACTTACCACGCCCGTCTTTACAGGGCGGCAGAGTTCGCTTCGCGCACGGAAAACGTCAATCTCGTTCAGCTCGTGTCCTTCGGATGCGGCATAGACGCTATAACGACCGACCAGGTGCGTGCCATACTCGAAAAGAACGGAAAACTCTATACGCAGATAAAGATAGACGAAATCAACAATCTCGGCGTAGTAAAAATACGTCTCCGCAGCATGCTCGCCGCCATAGAAGAGGCGAAGCGCAACAAGGTATGATATGGAAGATAAAATCACGGTAGATTATCGCGAAAACTATCCCAAGTGGAAGGACGAATACAAGAGCAGCTATAAAATTCTCATTCCCGACATGCTGCCCTGGCACTTTGCAATAATCGAACAGCTTTTAAAGATGGAAGGCTACGATGTGGAAGTGCTCAAAAACGATACCCGCGTCGTCATCGACGAGGGATTGAAGCATGTTCACAACGATACCTGCTATCCCTGCCTGTGCGTAGTCGGACAGTACATAGACGCTCTCAAGAGCGGAAAATATGACCCCGACCATACCGCCGTTTTAATATCTCAGTCGGGCGGCGGTTGCAGGGCGTCGAACTACGTCGCGCTGATAAGAAAGGCTTTGCACGCGGAATTTCCCAACGTACCCGTCGTGTCGCTCAACTTTTCGGGACTGGAAAAAGATTCCTCTTTCAAAATAGGTTTAAAGCTTTTGCTTAAGCTCGCATACGCCATATTCTACGGCGACAGCATAATGTGGTGTTATAACCAGACCAAGCCGTACGAAAAGCAGGAGGGCGCAACCGACAAAGCGCGCGCCGACGTAATGTCAATCGTGCTGGACGCGTATAAAAATGGCGGATATAAGAAGTATAAGCGCATAAACAAGGCTATAATATCCCGCTTTGCCGAGGTTGAGCGCAGAGACGTAAAGAAGGTAAAGGTGGGCATAGTCGGCGAAATTTACGTCAAGTATTCCTATCTGGGCAACAACCACCTCGAAGATTTTCTGCTTTCCGAAGATTGCGAACCCGTCGTTCCCGCCCTCATGGACTTCGTGCTTTATTGCATAGTCAACAACATAAACGACCAGCGTTTCTACGGCAGAAAGGGCATTTTCTATACGGCAAATAAAATTCTTTATAAAATTCTGCACGGCATGCAGAAAAAGATAATCGCGCAGTTCAAAAAGGAGGGAACGTTTGAACCTATCCACGACTTCGAGCACCTTCGCGCCTGTGCGGATAAGGTGCTCAATCAGGGCGTAAAGATGGGCGAAGGCTGGCTCATTCCCGCAGAAATGGCGGCGCTCGCCGAAACGGGTACGGAAAATATCGTCTGCGCCCAGCCTTTCGGTTGCCTGCCCAACCACATAGCGGGCAAGGGCGCTATACGAACGCTCAAGAACATGTACGCGGACGAAAACATCGTCGCGGTAGACTACGACCCGTCCGCAACAAAAGTCAATCAGGAAAACCGCATAAAATTAATGCTTGCAACCGCCCGCGAACACCTCGCCGCGCATAGCGACAAATAAAAAAACGGCTGACCGCCCGGTCAGCCGTTTTACAGTTACAGCCAAAAATTAATTCGGCGTCGAACCGCACGGTAAATTGTTTAACAAATATAAATACAGACAAAAGCGGCGGCTGACCTGCTTTGGTCAGCCGCCGCTTTATTTATTTCTGCGACAGATAAAATTCATCGTCAGAACTTAACAGCTTTCATTCGCAATCTCACATAGTCGGCATACCATACGCCGTTTCGGTAAAGTTTGTCTTTCAGAGCTGTTTGCGCGCACAATTTTATATCATCGGAAATAGACTTGTCCAATCCGTAAAACGGCGCTTTTACAAAAGTATCCATCCAATCTTTCAGTCCGTTTTCACCTTCGAGCGGAGTTGGTCTGTCGAATAGCAAAGCATAAACTACTTTGAACCCGACGCCTTCGAGAAGGGAAGAGTACTGTCCGACAGAGGGAAAAAAGAATGCCATTTCATATTTAAGACCGCGCTTGGCAAATTGTCTTTCAAGTTCGCCGTGAATGAGCGCGTTGTTTCCTGCGCCGCCCATTTCAAAGACGAACTGCCCGCCTTTTTTAAGGCAGTTCAAAACATTTTTTGCCGCAAGCGGCTGATTGCGTTCGTCTATCCAGTGCAGAACCGCGTTGGAAATAACCGCATCAAATTCTTGGTCAAAATCCAGCGCCAAGGCGTCGCTTACAAAGAACTTTATTTCGGGATAGCATTTTTTTGCAAACTCAATCTGGTTCTGGGACAAATCGATACCTGTAACCTCGTGTCCGCGGTCGCAAATTTCTTTTGTCAGATTTCCGCCGCCGCACCCGAGATCAAGTATTTTCAGTTTTTTTCCGTCAAGAAGTTCAATTAAGTCTCTGCCGTATTGCGGAACGAACGAAAAATGTTCCGAGTAGCTTTTTGCGTCCCAATCTATATTCATATCAGTGCGAAAATCTTCCGAGCTTTACGTTTTCAATCGAACGCTTTGCCTTTTCGGCAACGTTTTCAGCCGTGAAGCCGAAATATTCGAAGAGCTGCTTTGCGGGACCCGAAGTGCCGAAGCCCGTCATGGCAATAACTTCGCCGAAGTCGCGGCTGTAGCGGTACCAGCTGTAGTGCGAAGCCGCTTCAACGCACACTCTCGCCTTGACGTCCTTCAGAATTACGCTGTCGCGGTATTCTTCGCTCTGGCGCTCGAATTCTTCAATGCACGCCATCGAAATCACTCTCGACTTTATGCCTTCGGCTGCGAGAATGTCCTTTGCCTTCATGCAAAGTTCTACTTCCGAACCGCTGGCAATGAGCAGAACGTCGGGCGTGCCCTCGCAGTCTGCAAGGACGTATGCACCCTTGAGCGCGCTGTCGCTGTCATGTTCGTAAGCGGGCAAATTCTGCCTCGTTTCAACTATTACGGTAGGACGCTTCTGCGTGAAAGCCGCCTTGAAAGCTGCGTATGTTTCCGTACCGTCGCAGGGACGATAAACGTTAATGCCTGGTATGGAGCGCATCATGAGGAGCTGTTCCATGGGCTGGTGGGTAGGACCGTCTTCGCCCACGCCTATGGAGTCGTGCGTCATCACGTAAACGACGGGCAGCTGCATGAGCGCCGTCATTCTCACACCAGCTTTCATGTAGTCGACGAAGGAGAAGAAAGTAGAGCATACAGCCTTAAGTCCGCCGTGCAGCTGAATGCCGTTGCATATTGCAGCCATGGCGTGTTCGCGTATGCCGAAGTGTATGTTACAACCTTCCCTGTGTTCGGGCGAGAAGTATTCGCAGCCCTTGAGTTCGGTTTTGGTCGAGGGAGCGAGGTCTGCCGAGCCGCTCATTACGTTGGGAAGATTTTTAGCTATTGCGTTGAGTACCTTGCCGCCGCACGAACGGGTTGCTTCGGGCTTGTCGAATGCGGGAAGCTGATTTTTAACTTCATCCCAGTCGGGCTCAATGCCGCTCATAAAGCGCCTGTATTCTGCGGCGAGAACGGGGTAAGCTTTTTCGTATTCGGCGAAGAGTTCGTTCCATTCGCGCTCTTTTGCGGAGCGTTCTTCTGCCAGGTCGAGGCAGTGCTTTTTAACGTCTTCGGGAACGGTGAAGGGCGCTTCCGTCCAGCCGAGTTTTTCCTTTGTTGCGGCAATATTAGCCTCGCCTATGGGCGCGCCGTGGCAATCGGCAGAACCTGCGAGGGGAGAACCGTAGCCAATGACCGACTTGCAGATGATAATGGTAGGTCTTTCGGTTTCCTTTTTAGCTTTTTCTATCGCGTCGCCGAGGGTGAAGAGGTTGTTTGCGTCGTTTACGCGCAGCACCTGCCAGCCCTGGGCGATAAATCTCGTTGCGACGTCCTCGGAGAAGGTGTTTTTCATATTGCCTTCAATGGTGATGTCGTTGCAGTCGTAAAGAAGAATGAGTTTTCCCAGTTTCTGCGTGCCTGCAAATGAGCATGCTTCGTAGCCAATGCCCTCTTCGAGGCATCCGTCGCCAGTAAGAACATAGGTGTAGTGGTCAACGACGGGGAAACCGGGTCTGTTGAACAGAGCGGCGAGGTGAGCTTCCGCAACGGCGAAACCTACCGCGTTGCCGACGCCCTGACCGAGGGGACCCGTAGACGTTTCGACGCCTGCTGTCTTGCCGTATTCGGGATGACCGGGCGTGCGCGAACCGAGCTGGCGGAAGTTGACAATGTCTTCCATGGTAACGTCGTAACCGAACAGGTGCAGCAGCGAATAAAGCATCATGGAGCCGTGTCCTGCGGAGAGGACGAACCTGTCTCTGTTATCCCATGCGGGGTTGCGGTAACTGAAGTTGAGGTGTCTTGCAAACAGCTCATATCCTATGGGAGCTGCGCCCATGCAAATGCCGGGGTGTCCCGACTTGGCTTTTTCGATAGCCTCAGCCGAAAGAATTCTGATTGTGTCTACGCTTTTCTGCTCAACGGACATTTTAAAATTTCTCCTTTTATTTGAAATCTTTTCCCGCCGTACTTAATTGGGTGGGTCAGATCTTTTGTATGAATTTATCAAGATTTGTCTTGTCTAAAGAAGCAAAGGGAGAAAGCAGAGCTGAAAGTTTTTTTGCAATCGCTTTGTTTCCGCCCTTTTTGTTGCTTTCAAAGTTAATGGGCATTACGGGGTCGTGAACGCTCATGCGCACAAGGAACCAGCCGTCGCCGTCGTCTTCGGGGAAGCTGACTTTAACTCCCTCGTAGTTGTCGGGAGCGAGGCGCATTTTATCGTCTTTTTCCGCCTCGGCTTTAATGTTTTCAATAATTTTATTGCCTTCCGCCCTGAAATCTCTCACTTCGGGCAGGAAAGTTATTCTCACTTCATCCTCTTCGAGGGGGCGGGGAAGTTCTTCAATCAGACTTTTAAGTTTCTTTCCCGCCTTAGTTTGCTCGGCGAGGCAGATAAGTATTCTCGTAACGAGGTAAGCTCCGTCGTCGAGGAAGTAATTGTCGTAAAATGCCACGTGTCCGCTCGTTTCGGCTGCAAGCGGACAAAATTCTCCCGCATCGCAGCGCCTCTGCGCTTCGTTTATAACGTTTTTGTACCCGCGCTTGAAGCGCACGTGCTTTCCGCCCAGCTTTTGAATAAAAGCAGTCAGTCCGTCGCTCGTAACGCTGTCTGTTACGACGGTGCCGCCCTTTTCTTTAAGCACCATTGCGGAAGCGAGGGCGATAAGGTCGTTTCTGTTAATTTCGTTTCCTTCGTCGTCCACGGCGCCCGCCCTGTCTACGTCGGTATCGAAAATTATGCCGAGGTCAGCCTTGCTTTCAAGCACCGCTCTCTGCAAAAAACCTATTGCAGTCTTGTCCTCTGGATTAGGTATATGGTTGGGGAAAGTCCCGTCCGGCTGCAAAAATATGCTGCCTTGCGTGTCCGCGCCGAGGGGCTTCAATACGCTGTCGGCGAAAAATCCGCCCGCGCCGTTGCCCGCGTCCACGATAATCTTTTTGCCCTTGAGGGGATAGTCCTCTCCGCATGCCGCCCTGACTTTTTCAACGAGCGACAAGCAGTAGTCGGGCATGTAGTCGAGAGTAAAATTCTTCGTCCGCACGTTGGCTTTTTGCCATTCGGCGGAAGCAAGCCTTAAAATTTCGTCAATATCGCTGCCGTCGGGACCGCCGTCGGGCGTAAAAAATTTAAGTCCGTTTCTGTCGTAAGGCAGGTGGGAGGCGGTAATCATTATCGAAGCGCCGCAATTGCCTTTTCCAGATTTCAGCAGCATGAACATCGACGGAGTGGAGCAAAGTCCGCACAGCGCGGCGTTGAGTCCCGCGTCGTTTATCGCCTCCGTAACCTTTTTTTCTATGCGGTCGGAAGAAATTCTCACATCGTGTCCCACGGCGATTGCTTCAGGCGCAATGTTTTTGTTTTTCAGCCATTCGATAAAGCCGCGAACTATGCAATAAACGGCTTCGTCCGTCAGCGTGATATTCTTCCCTTCGGAAGCCACGGCAACTCCGCGCACGTCGCTGCCGCTTTTAAGTCTTTTCAGTTTTTCATAGTCCATACGCAACAATTATACAATATTAATCGCCCATTGACAACTATATCCGCGGAGTTTATGTTACTTTTAAAACTTTAAAGTTTTACAAAATGCCCCTCAAATATTTTGCGTATCTGTGCGCGGTATGCTATAATAATTCGGTAATAACAGTTTCAGGAGAGCATTATGGCAAAAGAAAACGCCCAGAACTTCGTCGAACAGATAGCAGATATAGACGTCGATTTTCCCAAGTGGTACACCGACGTCGTTATAAAGACGCAGCTCGTCGACTACGGACCCGTAAGAGGCACGATGGTCATCCGTCCTTACGGCTATGCAATCTGGGAAAATATTCAAAAAGAACTCGACAAGCGCTTCAAGGCGACGGGACACAAAAACGCATATTTCCCGTTGCTCATACCCATGTCGTTCTTCACAAAGGAAGCGGAGCACGTCGAAGGTTTCGCGCCCGAAGTTGCGGTTGTTACGCACGCAGGCGGCGAAGAACTCGCAGAACCCCTCGCAATCCGTCCCACTTCCGAAACGATAATAGGCAATATGTATTCCAAGTGGCTTCAGTCCTACCGCGATTTGCCCATTTTAATCAACCAGTGGGCAAACGTCATGCGTTGGGAAAAGACCACCAGACCTTTTTTAAGAACATCCGAATTCCTCTGGCAGGAGGGACACACCGTCCACGCAACCGAGGAAGAGGCAATGGAAGAAACGCTTAAAATGCTGGGCGTTTACAAAGAATTTGCCGAAAACTGCCTTGCAATTCCCGTTCTCACTGGCAGAAAGACGGAAAAGGAAAAGTTTGCCGGCGCCGTTGCCACTTTCGGCATGGAAGCCATGATGAAGGACGGCAAGTCCCTTCAGGCGGGTACTTCGCACTATCTCGGACAGAACTTTGCCAAGGCGTTCGACATAAAATTCCTCGATAAGGACGGCACGCAGAAGCTGGGCTACACCACGAGCTGGGGTGTTTCCACAAGACTTATAGGCGCGCTCATAATGGCTCACGGCGACAAGCGCGGACTTGTGCTTCCACCCGTTGTAGCGCCTGTACAGGCGGTCATAGTTCCCATCGCGGCAAAAAAAGGCGGCGTAATGGAGGCGTGCGCAGACATAAAGGCAAAACTTGAAGCCGCAGGCATGAGGGTAGAGCTGGACGACAGCGACAACTCCCCCGGCTGGAAGTTCAACGAGTGGGAAATGCGCGGCGTTCCCGTCAGAATAGAAGTGGGACCGAGGGACCTCGAAAACGGCAAAGTCGTGCTGTTCAGAAGGGATACCTGCACCAAAGATTTTTATGCTCTCGACGACGTCGTCGGACAGGTTAGTTCGCTGCTTGAAACAGTACAGAAAGACATGCTCGAAAGCGCGCGTGCGCGCCGCGACGAGCGCATAACCGACGCCGAAGACATGGCAGGAATACTTGCTGCCGTAGACGGCGGAAAATTCGTCCGCGCGGGCTGGTGCGGCTGCCGCGAATGCGAGGACGCAATCAAGGCGGAAACCGCAGCAAGCGCCAGAATAATGACCGAGCAGAACACGCACGAAAAATGCGCTGTATGCGGCAAACCTTCAAAGCACACTGTAATATTCGCAAGGGCATATTAATGCGTCAATCGCGTTGAATATAAGTATTTGCAACTTTCGCGCCCGTCCGTTTTTTTACAATCGGACGGGCGCTTATTTCATCTTGTCCGGCGCTCTGAACGCCTGTAATAAAGCGAGGTCGGCATTGACAACCTGGCCGCCTTGTGTTAATCTATATTCGGGACAGACGATATGTCTTTCTCGCAAATTCGCGCATGCCGCGCATGCGGCAACGGAGGTAACAGTGAATAATTACAATAAATTATATATACTTGTCCGCGCAATATATCCCGTCGTTCTCGCGGCTGTGGTTGCGGTCTATATTGCCGTCGGTTCTGTCGCGCTCAAGGCTGTCGCCAGCGCGGTTTTTCTTCTCGGCACGGCTTCATTTGTTTACTTTACTGTAAAACTAAATAAAAACGGCTATCCTTCTTTCAGATACTTGATGCTCGCTGCAGCGGCGCTGTGCTTTGCCGGCGACGTCAGCCTTGAGTTTAACTTTGTTGCAGGTATGGCGCTGTTTGCTTTGGGGCATATTATGTTTATAAGTGCTTTCCGCTCTTTGAGTTATGTCGGCTGGCGCACCATATTGCCGTTCGCCGCGCTCGTTGCGGCGTCGCTTTCGTTCATGTTCCTTTACCCCGAATACGATTTCGATCAGCTCGTTCCCGCGGTAATCGTGTATGCGGTCATAATCTGCTATATGCTCGGCAGAGCTATAGGCGTCGCCCTCGATTTCAATATGGATAAAAGCACGCGCGCGTGCGTATTCGCTGGCGCGGCTATGTTTTTTATTTCCGATTTATTCCTTACAATACGCAATTTTGCGGGCGGAGCATGGGTGTTCGGCATACTTTGCCTTGTCTTTTACTATCTTTCGCAGTATGTGCTTTCACTTTCCGTCATAAGGGCTTCCGAAAGCGGCGAAAGGGCGGTGAAACCGCAGATGAATGTAATTAAAAGGCTGTATTGCCGCGCATACCAATCTGCTTTCAGACTTGTTTTGCCTCTTTTGCCCTATCGCCAGCCCAAACCGCTTTCGGGCAGCGAGGATGCGGCATTGCTTTTAAAATCAAAACAACGCGCCAAAGCGCTCATTGTTACGGATAAAAATATTTATGCCATAGGTCTGTGCGACAATCTCATAAAGACGCTTCAAAATAACGGCATTTCCTGCGCGGTGTATTCGGATACGGTGGCAAACCCTACCGATACAAACGTCATTGCGGCAGCGGAAATGTATAAAAACGAGGGCTGCGACTGTATTATAGCCGTCGGCGGAGGAAGCGCGATGGACTGCGCCAAAGCCGCGGGCGCACTCATAATAAAGCCCAAAAAGACCTTGAAGCAGATGCGCGGCGTGTTAAAAGTTTTCGGAAGATTGCCGCTGTTCATTGCCGTGCCTACAACGGCGGGTACTGGCAGCGAAACGACTATTGCCGCCGTAATAACCGAGGAAAAAACGCGCGATAAATTCACCATAATTTCTTTCTGTCTCGCGCCTCATTATGCTATACTCGATCCCGCGATGACGGCAGGACTTCCCAAATCTGTTACGGCAACGACGGGAATGGACGCGCTTACGCACGCGGTTGAAGCATACATAGGTCGTTCGACGACGGCGCAGACGCGCGCTCTGGCGGTCGAGGCTGTAAAAATAATAAGGTATAATCTCTTCGAGGCGTACGAACACGGCGACAATCTTCATGCGCGCAGTCGTATGCAGTATGCGGCGTATTGCGCGGGGCTTGCGTTCACGATTTCGTATGTCGGCTATGTTCACGCAGTTGCCCATTCGCTCGGCGGAAAATACAACACGCCTCACGGACTTGCTAACGCCGTCATTCTGCCGTATGTCTTAAAGAGATACGGCTCATCCGACCGCCGCAAGCTCGCCGACCTTTCGCGCAAAAGCGGCGTCTGCGACGCAACTTGTCAGGATGAAGTTGCGGCAGAAAAATTCATAGAATTCGTCGAGCAGCTCAACCGCTCGATGAACATACCCAAAAAACTTCGTGTAGACGAAAAGGACATAAAAGAGCTTTCGCTGCATGCGGACAGGGAGGCAAATCCCCTCTATCCCGTACCCGTGCTTATGAATGCGAAGGCGCTTGAAAATATATATTACGACATAATGGAGTAAACAAAATGATAGAAATACTCGAAAAACAGCGCGCATATTTCCGAATGGGAGCCACGCTTCCGGTAAAATTCAGGATAGAAGCGCTCAAAAAACTTAAATCTGTCATCGTCAGCCGCACGGAGGACATCTTTGCGGCTCTCAAGGAAGACCTCGGAAAGAGCGGCACGGAAAGTTACATGAGCGAAATAGGCATGACGCTTTCCGAAATCAATTATATGATAAACCGCTTGCCCGAGCTTGCCAGAGAAAAAGGCGTTCCCACGCCCTTATCGCAGTTTAAGGCGAGAAGTTACGTCAAAAAATGTCCTTACGGCTGCGTCCTCGTCATGAGCCCCTGGAATTATCCTTTCATGCTCACGCTCGACCCCGTGGTCGACGCGGTCGCGGCGGGAAATACGGTTATCGCCAAGCCTTCGGCATACTCGCCCGCAACGAGCAAGCTATTGTCCGAAATAATTTCGCAAGCTTTTGCGCCCGAGCATGTAACTACGGTGCTCGGCGGCAGGGCGGAAAACGCGCAGCTTCTCGATATGCCTTTCGATAAAATTTTCTTCACCGGCAGCGTAGCCGTAGGCAAGGAAGTCATGCGAAAGGCAGCCGAAAGGCTTATACCCGTAACTTTGGAGCTTGGCGGCAAAAGCCCCTGCATAGTGGACGAAAGCGCAAAAATAGACATTGCTGCAAGGCGAATAGTGTTCGGAAAGTTCCTCAACTGCGGACAAACCTGCGTCGCGCCCGACTATATTATCGCGCATAAGAGCATGAAAAATAAACTCGTTGAGGCGATTGAAAGAGAAATTGTCAGTCAGTACGGCGAATATCCTTTGGAAAATGCAGATTACGGAAAGATTATAAGCAAAAAGCACTTCGACAGAATAGTTTCGCTCATAGACGAAAATAAAGTATGCTTCGGCGGACAGACGGACGAAGAGAGTTTGCGCATATCGCCAACGATAATGGACAACGTAACCCGAGAAGACGCCGTTATGGGCGAAGAGATTTTCGGTCCGATACTTCCTGTAATGACTTTTGAAGACCTTGGCTCGTTAATAGACGATATAAATTCACATCCTCACCCGCTGGCGCTTTATATGTTTTCAGAAGATAAAAAGGCGGTGGAAAGGGTAACGGAAATGTGTCAGTTCGGCGGAGGCTGCGTCAACGACACGATAATTCATCTCGCCACAACCGAAATGGGCTTTGGCGGAGTGGGCGAAAGCGGTATGGGTTCATATCACGGCGAGGAAGGCTTTATGTGCTTCACTCATAAAAAATCTATAGTAAATAAATCAACCAAGATAGATATGCCCGTGCGTTATCAGCCTTATACGGACAAAAAGTATAAAATGTTAAAGCGTTTCATGCATTGATGTTTTTTTGTTATTAATAAATCCGCGGCGGTTTTCCGCCGCGGATTTTTTTAATCTTAAAAAAAACAATAAAAATACTTACTTTCCTTACCTGTATTATCTGTAATATCTGTATGTGCTGTATTAAATAAAATATAAGATAATTAACACAAATATATAAATTTATAGTGTAAACACTTCTTGCATTTATATTTGTTCAGTCATATATGTGAACATATAAGCATGCAACCGCTCACAAAATTGAGGCAGAGCAATCATAAGGCAAAAATAAAATTTTCCGTTAAATGATTGTTTCATTCAGTTTGTCATTAAATGTTTTTTTAATTGCGTTATATAGTTATATTTTAGTGTTGAAAAAAGAATAGGTTTATCAATTCAGTCAAAGAGTGTGGGCAGGTCTGAATTTATTTTTTGCTTTTCAATAACATAAAGTTGCTTTTATGTTTAAAACATATTGCATCATTATTTTTACTTTTCACCTAAAGATTAAAAAAACCAATCAACACATTTAGTTCTTTAAAAAAAATATAGCGCGAGAAACGTCAATGATATTTTAAATTGCTGACGGTTAAACTTTGTAGTCAGATTTTGATTTTAATTCTGAATGCTTCAGATAAAATAATATTTTTTCATTAAATAAGGAATATGAAAGTTGATATTATTATAATTTATTGTATAAGAATTTTGTTTTTGCCGTGAGGACAAGCAATAAAAAAATTTGTGTTAATTTGTGAATAAATATAAAATTTTGTTGATTTTTCAATTTTCATGTGTTATGATTGTTGTAATAATGGTGCAGAATTTGTTATTTATTTGCGAAACGTAATAAAATACAATTAATTTTGACAAATTAAGTTAAATTTACCATTATTTTAATCGGATGTTAAACGTTACAAATATAATTGTTGAATTTTGTCAATATTATTTTTTGCATACGTTTTAATAAAACTGTTGGAGGAATGTATGAAAAAGACCTTTATTGCGTTTTTAGCTGCGATAATGGCGTTCATGATTGTGTTCACGGCTGCGTGCGCAACCCCCGAAGAGGGACACAATCACAAAATGTCGCACATTCTCGCTGTTGACGCAACGTGCGAAGACGACGGTAACATAGAGTACTGGCACTGCGACGGCTGTGACAGAAACTACTATGATGCAAACGGCGACAGGGAAGTTCTTTCCGCTGACGACCTCGTCATCCACGCTCTCGGACATGTATGGGAAAACGAATGGACATTCGACGCCGATAACCATTGGCATGAATGCTCTCGTTGCGGCGATAAGACGGATGTCGCAGCGCATTCGTTTGAAAACGGTGTCTGCGTAACCTGCGGATACGGTACACCCATCGTTGATATTAAAGTTACAGGCGTAAGCCTTAATCAGTCGACCGCTTCGGTCAAAGTAGGCGGAACTCTCAACCTGACTGCAACCGTTGAGCCTTCCGACGCTACAAACAAGGCTGTATCCTGGTCATCAAACAACGAAACTGTTGCAACTGTTTCTGGCGGCGTTGTTACGGCTAAGGCGGCAGGTACTGCCGTTATCACCGTTACGACGGCAGACGGCAATAAAACCGCAACCTGCACCGTAACAGTAAGCGATAACGTTGTATCCGTTACAGGCGTATCGCTCAACAAAAATACTCTGTCTATGGTGGTAGGCGGCAGCGAAACTCTTACTGCTACAGTTGAACCCGCAAATGCTACGACCAATACTGTAAGCTGGAGTTCAAGCGATCCTTCCGTTGCGTCTGTAGAAAGCAACGGTAAAGTAACCGCAAAGGGCGCAGGCACAACCGTAATTACCGTAACCACGACAGACGGCGCATTCAAAGATACCTGCACCGTAACCGTTACGGCACCCGTAGTAAACGTTACGGGCGTTACGCTCGACCGTGAAACTGCTGAATTGGCTATAGACGGCACGCTCACTCTCGTTGCGACCGTAGCTCCTTCCAGTGCTACCAATAAATCTGTATCCTGGCAGTCCGACAATACGGCAGTTGCAACCGTAGATAACAACGGTACGGTAACCGCGCATGCTGCAGGACAGGCAACCATAACGGTAACCACGGCAGACGGCAACAAGTCGGCAACCTGCGTTGTAACCGTAAGCTCCGACGTTGTTTCCGTAGCCAACGTATCTCTCAATAAAAATACATTGAGCCTCACCGAAGGACAGAACGAAACGCTTACAGCTACTGTAACTCCTTCGGACGCTACCAATAAGGATGTAACCTGGAAATCCGACAATACCGCAGTCGCTACCGTAGATAACAACGGTAAAGTTACTGCAGTCAAGGCAGGACAGGCAACCATAACGGTAACCACGGCAGACGGCAACAAGACAGCAACCTGCGTTGTAACCGTAACGGCAGCTACCGTTTCCGTATCGGGCGTATCGCTCAACAGAGCTACTATAACGGTTGAAACGGGCGATGTATTCACCCTTACAGCAACCGTTGCTCCTGCAAACGCAACCAATAAAGCCGTAAGCTGGAAGTCTGACAACACTGCAGTTGCAACCGTAGACAGCAACGGCAAGGTAACCACTCTCAAAGCAGGCGAAGCAACCATTACGGTAACCACGGCAGACGGCAATAAGACAGCAACCTGCGTCGTAACCGTAGAAGACGCAAGCACGGAAACCCCCGATGGCGAAACCATAACCCATAATTTCAATTATGTAGAATTCGCTTCTAAGGCACCCGGTTGCACAAGCAGTACGAATAAAACTACTGAGGCAATAACGGTTGATATATTCACTGTTGATGCAGGCGTTTACCATGATGGTTCATCTATGGTAAATTCACAGGGTAAAAGTATTACTGTTGTTCTTTCCGGCGACGAAAACGGTATAAGTTTCACGGCTGTTTCCGGTTCGAGTACGAAAGAAGTTACTGTTTCGATAACTGCTGCCGACGGTACGGTTGTATATCCTGTTACCGTGCTTTCAAAGACCGCTACATCTGTATCGGTTGATAAGTTGCCCGCAGGCACTTATACCATTGTAACTGTAAACTCAGCAAAAATTACTAACCTTAAAGCAACAGAATATTACGCACCTCATATATGCACTCTCGCACTCGTAGAGGATGCTCAGGCTGCAACCTGTACGGAAGCAGGCAATATTGCTTACTGGCAGTGTTCTGACCCCGATTGCGGCAAGTACTATTCCGACGCAGAGGGCAAGAACGAAATAACCCTTGAACAAACCATAGTTCCAGCAACGGGACACAGCGCAAGCACTGCATGGTCCTATGACGAAACTGGTCATTGGCATGTCTGCCTCAACGGCTGCGGCGAAAAACTTGAATTTGCCGCACACGACACCAACGGCGCAGGCGGAGCTTGCTCGGTTTGCGGCTACATAGAAGGACACACCCACTCGGCTCGCGAAGTTGCTATCAAAGGCGCATGCACGGGTTCTGATCTTACCAAATATTATATTTGCGACAGTTGCGGAACGATGTTCAAGGATTCAGCTTGCACCCAGGTTCTCACCGAAGCTGATATAGAAGCGCTCAGCGCTCATACGCTCGAACATCATGCGGCAGTTGCTGCAACCTGCACGGCTCAGGGCAATGTCGAATACTGGTATTGCACCGCGTGCGACAAGTACTATCTCAACGCTGACGCAACTACTGAAACCAATGAGATCGATATAGTTACCAATGCTCTCGGACACAACCTCGGCGCTTGGGAGTATGACAGCGTCACGCACTATAAGACCTGCACCAGATGCGGCGAAGTAGACGAAAGCACGAGAGCCGAACACAGCTTCAATGCAGAAGATACCTGCACGGTATGCGGTTATCATATCGATACGTCCGTGCTTGACAATATCGATGCTTACGGCGCATACAACGAAAGCATGTATGCAGTACTCAAGACTTCCGATGCAAGCGGCATTACTGCACAGTACAGCGTAGCAAACGCTAATACGTGGTACGATGTAGCAAGCCAGCAGATAAGAGTAGTAGACGGTCAGGTAAGGGTTGACGTAATCGGTATTTCCCCTGACAAGTATGACCTCAAGATATTAATAGCAAATAAGGACGTTGTCCTTGAAGACATAAATGTTGAAGCATATGACCGTTCGGGTTATGCACACTTCAACTATACTAACGGTATAGGTGCATACGATGACGACGGCACGCTCAAGGACGGCGCACTCGTTATCTATGTTACCGACGAGAATAAGAACAATATTTCTAACGACGCATATGTTTACAGCGACGCAACCAAATCTCTTTCCTCTGTAAGCATCGATAAATATTTCGAGGCAGGCACGGATAAGAGCATAGGTTACTTCCTCAACAACAGACAGTACACCGATAAAGAGACTTACGGTATCAAGGCTGCATGCGACGATTACGGCGCAGTAGCAATAAGAATTGTAGGCAAGGTCAATGCAGAAGTTGCAAGCGACGGCGCACAGAGCGAAATTTCCGGTCTTACTGCATACGACAGCACCGAAAACGGCGGTTCGGTAGGCGACAACGGACGTATGGCTCGTATGACCGACGTTTATAACCTTACAATCGAAGGTATCGGCGAAGATTCCCAGATCTTCGGTTGGGGCTTCCATGTGATTGCTGCAACAGGTGATATGACTGATTATGGCGTACATGAAGGCGAAAGCTTTGAAGTACGCAACATAACCTTTGCCAACTATCCCGAAGACGCAATCGGTATGGAAGGTATTCAGGAAGGTTCTGTAATCACCGTTCCCGTACAGCGTTGCTGGGTCCACAACAACACGTTCATGCCCGGCTTCTGCGGCAAGCCCGCTGAAAGCGATAAGGCAGAAGGTGACGGTTCGTGCGACTTCAAGCGCGGTTACTATTATACTTTCGCATACAACTACCTCGAAGGATGCCACAAGACCAACCTTATCGGCTCTTCCGACTCGTCGTTGCAGTATAACATAACCATGCACCACAACATGTGGAAGAACTGCGGTTCTCGTATACCTCTCGCAAGACAGGCAAACATCCACTTCTATAACAACTACATCTACGGCGAACCCGGAGCAACGCTCTCTTATGTAATTTCGCCCAGAGCTAATAGCTATCTGTTCGTTGAAAACAACTACTTCGATGGCTGCAAGAACATAGTTTCAGGCAGCGGCGGTACGATCAAGTTCTATGGCAACACATTCTATGCTTGCTATGACGACATACCTTCGCAGGTAACTGACAGAAATGCAGCAGTTTCAAACAACTGCGCATACAACGGCACAGACTACAGCAAGTTCGATACAAGCTCAACTCTGTTCTATCTCAATGATTACTACGTAACCGACTCTGTAACGGCGCGCAGAGAAGTTATTGAAACTGCAGGCTCTAACGGACATTACAACGCATCTGTAGATATGAACGAGATTAATCCTACCCAGAGCGTATCTGTAGGCGACGGCGGACTTACCGTAGACCTTTCGCAGGTAACCAAGACGACTTCCGTTCAGTACGTAAACGGTCTTGCATTCACCAACATTTCCGGTACGTCAGGCGGTACTGTAAAGGGTAAGGGACAGCTTGTAACCTTCACGCTTACAAGCGAAGCTCAGATAACTCTTTCCGGCTCAGGAAGCGGCGCAGCGGCAGGCGAACTTATCGGCAGCGACGGTACTCTCTATGCAGGCAAGATTAACGGCAGCGTAACAGTCGTACTTCCCGCTGGTACTTACATAATAGCATCTGGTATCAAGGATAAGGAATTCACCATCAGCTCGATTAAGTTCGAAGATACAGGCGCTTCTTCCGAAGCTCGCGTTCAGGCTGCGATCGATGCAATCAACGCAATCGAGTTGCCTGTAGATCTCAGCGCTGAAGAGGCTGTTGTTGCGGCAAGAAAGGCATATGATGCGCTCACTGCATCCGAAAAGGCTTCGTTCAGCTCTTCGCTCGTAACCAAGCTCACCAATGCAGAAGAACAGATTGGCAACGCAAAGGTATCTAATGTTATCGCGCTTATCAATAACATAGGCGAAGTAACCGAAAACAGCTTTGCTGTAATCAATGAAGCACGCACTGCATACAACGCACTTTCAACTGCACAGCAGGAAGACGTAACCAACTATAATGTCCTCGTAGACGCAGAAACTGCGTTCGAACAGTATGAAGTTACTAACGTTCAAAAACTCATCGACGCTCTTACCGCAACGACGGCAATCGATGTTACCGACCAGTCGGCAGTACAGCAGGCATATGATAAGTATGTTGAAGCTTACGACGCATACAGACTGCTCGATCAGGAACAGATGACCGAAGTCGGCGGCGACCGCTATGACAAGGTAACTAACGGCTTGGCATATCTCGAAGGCGTTCTTGCAGTTTATGACTTCAAGGCAGACCTTGCAGACTTTGATTTAAATAATGCAAAGTTAAATGATCTTGCAAATATTGTAAATGCATACAATGCTCTTGACAGTCAGGTTGCTGATGACCTTCTTACAGATACTGAAAAGACCACATATCAGTCAATATTGACAAAATATGAAAATGAAGCAAGCAAGACTGTAGAAGTGTTCTTCAATACAAGTACAGGTTCATCTAATGGCTTTACTTGGAGTGGTAGTGTTACAACTCAATCTGGTTCTTACAATGGTACAACTTTTGATAAGGCATTGAAGATGGAATCGGGTAATAAAACAAGCATAACTTTTGTTACCTCAAGTAGGATGACGCTTAATTTGTACTTCTCAAGTCGTAGCAAAGGCAGAATGGTCAATGTCGACGGCTTAGAGTATAAAGTTAATGATGATGGTATGGTAACTGTTGTTGTTGAAAGCGGTTCACATACCATAAGCAAGGGTGATACTAATGTAGAACTTGGAGTTGCTACGCTTAGTCCTGCGTAAATATGGTGTTACTATTAATCAACCAATTCCATACAGAGCGGTAAAACTTTGTATTGAGTAATTAAAGCAGAGCGGAAGTTGCCTTCCGCTCTGCAAAAATCAAAACATTACTGCCCTCTCCGATACAGGAGAGGGCAGTTTGTTGTTCAATCAGACTTAAATAAATTCAGATTGAACCGCCGTGTTTCGGCTATGGGTCAATTGACTGCGTCTGTTGCGGAATTTGTCGCGTCGCTGTTTGCAATAGCGCAATCGGAGCAGATGTCGTCCGCTTTGCGCCGTTGCAGCCCACATAAGCGTCGCCCACGTTTGCTACTGCGCCGAATTCTACGGGTACTTCAACGCAAATATCCTGACTTATCGTAAACACGCACTGCCCGTTTTTAACGCCGTCGCAAATATATTTTCCCGCAGTTACAACTGGTTTTGCACAACATTTCGTAACCGTTGAGCCTGCTTTTGCATAGGGCGTTACGGTAACGGGTACGCATACCGATGATAGCTGGTAAGCCACGGTGGGACAGGTCTGATTTTCGTCTGTAAACTCTGACATAAAGTCTCCTTTAGTGTTATATTGAGATTGCTCTCCATGTAATTTTGTTAATATTGATGCAATTTGTTGTTAATAGCATATTAAAGCGCAAAATGTGGACGGGAAAGCTTTCCCGTCCACATTTTTAAGTGTGTTAGTTCAGTTTTTGCGTCAACATTTTCATTTAAATGTTGACGGGACGTGGACGCGGTACAAAAAATCAACTAATAATAAAAATATAGTGGCCTCCGAAAAGACCACTATATGATGAGTTGCTTAATATATAATATACTATATATTGTATAAAAATTACTTGTTCATACCTTCCTGAATTGCAACTGCAACGGCAACCGTTGCGCCGACCATGGGGTTGTTGCCCATACCGATAAGACCCATCATCTCGACGTGAGCGGGAACGGAGGAGGAACCTGCGAACTGCGCGTCGGAGTGCATTCTGCCCATCGTATCGGTCATGCCGTAGCTTGCAGGACCGGCAGCCATGTTGTCGGGGTGGAGCGTTCTGCCCGTGCCGCCGCCGGAAGCAACCGAGAAGTACTTAACGCCGTTTTCAACGCACCATTTTTTGTAAGTGCCTGCAACGGGGTGCTGGAAGCGGGTGGGGTTGGTGGAGTTGCCCGTTATGGAAACGGAAACGTTTTCGAGTTTCATAATTGCAACGCCTTCGGGAACGTTGTCTGCGCCGTAGCACTTTACCTTTGCGCGGGGACCGTCGGAGAAGGAGACCGTGTCAACCACTTTAACCGTTTCGGTGTAGGGGTCGAACTGAGTTCTGCAATAAGTGAAACCGTTTATTCTGGAAATGATGTAAGCCGCGTCCTTGCCGAGACCGTTGAGGATAACTCTCAAAGGCTTAACGCGCACTTTGTTAGCATTTTCGGCAATTTTGATAGCGCCTTCGGCTGCTGCAAAGCTCTCGTGTCCTGCGAGGAAGCAGAAGCAGTCCGTATCTTCGGAAAGGAGCATTGCGCCGAGGTTGCCGTGTCCGAGACCTACTTTTCTGTTTTCAGCAACCGAACCAGGAATGCAGAAGCTCTGCAGACCGATACCTATGGCTGCTGCTGCGTCAGCGGCTTTGGTGCAGCCTTTCTTAATAGCGATTGCCGCGCCGACGGTGTAAGCCCAGACTGCGTTTTCGAAGCAGATAGGCTGCGTGCCGCGCACGATTTTATCGCAGTCAACGCCCTTTGCAAGGGTGATGTCCCTGCATTCTTCGATGGAGTTAATGCCGTATTCTTTCAGAACGCCGAGAATTTTGGCTTCTCTTCTCTCATAACCTTCAAAAAGTGCCATAATAATCAGTCAACCTCCTTGTCGTTTCTGGGGTCAATGTACTTAACGGCGCCCTGTTCTTTGCTGTATCTGCCGTAAGTGCCGATAGATTTAGCGTATGCTTCGTCGGGGGTAAGCCCCTTCTTGATGAAGTCGGTCATTTTGCCGAGCGAAACGAATTTATATCCGCAGACTTCGTTGTTCTTGTCGAGAGCCATCGAAAGAACATAGCCTTCTGCCATTTCGAGGTATCTTACGCCCTTTGCAGCGGTGCCGTACATGGTACCGACCTGCGAACGCAGACCTTTGCCGAGGTCTTCGAGACCTGCGCCGATAACCAGACCGTCGTCCGAGAAAGCCGACTGCGACCTGCCGTAAACTATCTGCAGGAAGAGTTCTCTCATAGCGGTATTGATTGCGTCGCACACGAGGTCGGTGTTGAGCGCTTCGAGTATGGTTTTATGGGGCAGAATTTCTGCAGCCATAGCTGCAGAGTGGGTCATGCCTGAGCAACCGATGGTTTCGACGAGTGCTTCCTGAATGATACCGTCCTTTACGTTAAGGGTCAGCTTGCACGCGCCCTGCTGGGGTGCGCACCAGCCCACGCCGTGGGTAAGACCTTTGATGTCCTTGATTTCCTTTGCCTGAATCCACTGACCTTCCTCGGGTATGGGAGCGGGGCCGTGTTCAAATCTTCCGGAAACGCCCTTGGCAACGCAAATCATGTTTTCAACGTCTTTTGAATATTGCATTACTTGTTCCTCCAAAATTTTATGAACGCCGTCCTTGATAAGGAAATCGGCGCACGAGCATTTTCAATCATAACGAGTATAACATAAGCTCGTTAATTTTTCAATTAAAATTGAGCGCAAAATGCGGCTTGTAACTTAAAAATTGACAAAGTGCAAAAAACTGTTTACTAATTTCAAAATTGCTTTATAATATTATGTGAAGTATTTTAATTAACGGAGTAAAAATGCCAATTACCTGCCAGGATTGCGGTAAAAACCCTGCAACGGTCAATTTCATAGACACCGTAAACGGCGAAACTGTAGCCGTACATCTGTGCGAAAAATGTTATGCGAAAAAATACGGCGAGTTTGAAAACACTGTTATGAACGCGCTTTTCAACGGACTTTTCGACAATCCGCGCCGCAAGGGGCAGAAGGTCTGCTCGCTGTGCGGCATGAGCTTTGAAGATTACGAAAAGACGGGACTTATGGGTTGCCCCAGCTGTTACGACGTTTTCAAGGATGAAATATTGCCTTACATAGCCCGCATCCAGGGCAAAACCAAGCACGTCGGCAAGGAGGGGGGCGACCATTCTTCCGAACACGACCTCAGAATACGCCTCAAAGATTTGCAGGATCAGCTCGAAGCGGCGCTCACGCGCGGAGACTTCCATGCTGCCGACAGACTGAACAGGCAGATGACAGCCATCAAACGCAGAATTATGGGAGGGGGCGCGAATGACTGAAAATCTTGAAAACACGGTTGTGTCTTCGCGCATACGCCTTGCCAGAAACCTCAATTCATATCCCTTCCCCGCGAGGCTCAAAAACGATAAGCAGGCAAAGGAAATAATAAGGGCGGTTTCCTCTGCGATAAATAAGATAGACGAATTCAGACTGTATTATATGGACGGCATCGCCGAGGAGGAGGCTTTAAACTTAGTTGAAAATCACCTTGTAAGCCCCTTGCTTCTCAAGCGACCTCACTATTCCGCCGTAGTCATAAACGAAAAACAGAATATATCTATAATGATAAACGAGGAGGACCACCTCCGCGAACAGTGCATAGAAAAAGGCTATTCTCTGCGTTCGGCTTATGCCACCATGTCGCAGAAAGACAACATAATTGCCCGCTCTTTGCAGTTTGCGTACGATGAACAGCTCGGCTATCTCACGGCATGTCCCACCAACCTCGGCACGGGCTTAAGGGCTTCCGTAATGCTCTTTCTTCCCGCGCTCACCATGGCTAACTATATTCCCAGAATAATTTCCAGCGCGAACAGGCTGGGACTTACCGTCAGGGGAATGTACGGCGAGGGCAGCCAGGCGGAAGGGTACATGTATCAGCTTTCCAACGAAGTAACTCTGGGAGTAACCGAGGAAGAAATACTTTCACAGGTCGAGCAGGTCGTCGGGCGCGTCGCGCAGATGGAGGCGGCGGAGAGGGAGAAACTTCTTACGGGCGCGGACGCCGTGAGAATTAAAGACAGATGCATGCGCTCGTACGGCATACTCACAAATTGCGTCATGCTCGACAGCGCGGAATTCGAAAAGCTGTGCGCCAACCTCAAACTCGGCATATGCCTCGGCTATTTTTCGTCGGACGGAATAAGTCGGGTAGACGAACTTATGATAAAGATGAAACCATCAAACATCAACCACCTCGCAGGCAGAAAACTTACCGCCGACGAGAGGGACAGTTTCCGCGCGGAGTATGTATCCGCGCATATACGCAAGAGCATAAAATAACGCGCTTCTTGCCCACACCGCACTAAAGGAGGTGCAGACAATGGATAATAAAAGATTTTCACAAAATCTTCAGTACGTCATAGCGCGTTCGCAGGAAATTGCAGACGGGCTTGGCACTTCGTACATAGGAAGCGAGCATATAGTTTATTCCATGCTCGCCACGCCAGAATGCACGGCGTTCAGGGTACTCAACGCCTGCGAAGTCAACGAAGCCGAATTCAGACACTATCTCATAAATTCAGCCGACCGCAATTCGACTATAGACGGCTTTACGCCCCGTACCAAGCACATGCTCGAGCGCGCGGTCGAAATAGCCATAGATTACGGAGGCGACAACGCTCTTGCCGGAACGGAACATCTTCTCTATGCAGTAATGGAAGCTCCCGAATGCCTTGCCATGCGCATACTGCGCGCGATAGGTGCAAATCTCACAAAACTCGCTTCCCGCCTCGAAATGCTCATAAGCAACGAGGATAATGATGGCGAGGACGATTTTATGTCGCCATTCAATTCATCGATAGAAAGCTTCTTTGAAGAAAATTCTTCGCCCAGGCAGAAAAAATCGTCTTCCCGCCTTCCGAAGAACGAATACGGCAAGTATAAGCCCGAAAGTCTCGATTCCGACCTTGCCAAGTACGGCACCAACCTCACTCAGAAGGCGAGCGAGGGCAAAATCGACCCCGTCATAGGCAGAAAAAAGGAAATAGACAAAATAATCCAGGTTCTGTCCCGCCGAACCAAGAACAATCCCGTGCTGATAGGCGAACCGGGCGTAGGCAAGTCGGCGGTAGTGGAAGGACTTGCTCAGGCAATAGTAAACAACCAGGTTCCCGACCTTCTCAAGGGCAAAATAGTCTTTTCTCTCGACCTTGCAGGCATGGTTGCAGGCTCGAAATACAGGGGCGATTTCGAAGAAAGGCTAAAAAACGCTATCGACAGCATAAAAACTAACGGCAACATCATTCTTTTCATAGACGAAATTCATAACATCGTCGGAGCAGGTTCTTCAACCGAAAGCAACATGGACGCGGCTAATATTTTAAAGCCCATGCTCGCTCGCGGCGAATTGCAGACGATAGGCGCGACCACGCTCGAAGAATACCGCAAATATATCGAAAAGGACGCCGCTCTCGAGCGCCGTTTCACCCCCGTACAGGTAGACGAGCCGACTGTCGAAGACACGATAGAAATTCTCCGCGGACTGCGCGACAAATACGAAGCTCACCACAAAGTCGTCATATCCGACGAGGCGATAATAGCTGCCGCGACGCTTTCGGACAGATATATAACCGACAGATACCTTCCCGATAAGGCAATCGACCTTATAGACGAAGCGGCTTCGCGCGCCCGTCTGGACAGTTACAATTCCCCCGCAGAGCTTAAGGAACTTGAGGAAAAGTTAAAGCGCCTGAATATGGAAAAGACAAAGGCTGCCCGCGGCGAAAATTACACGCAGGCGCAGAAACTCGTCGATGAAATCAACGACGTTCAGGCAAAAATCAAATCGATAGGTTCCGAATGGCGTCCTGGCAACCACGCAGCTATTCCCACGATAGGCAGCGACGAAATCGCAAAAATCGTCAGCGGCTGGACGGGCGTACCCGTTTTGAGGCTTACAGAGCAGGAGAGCGAAAAGCTCCTTCACCTCGAAGACAATCTGCACAAGAGGATAGTCGGACAGGAGGAGGCGGTTTCCGCCGTTTGCCGCGCAATAAGGCGTGCGAGGGCGGGACTTAACGAAGCAAACAAACCCATAGGCTCGTTCATATTCGTCGGACCTACTGGCGTGGGCAAAACCGACCTTGCCAAAGCGCTCGCCGAGGAAATGTTCGGCGACGAAAAACTTATGATAAGGCTGGATATGTCGGAATATATGGAAAAGCACACCGTGTCAAAACTCATCGGTGCGCCTCCGGGATATATCGGCTACGAAGAAAACAGCGGCGGTCAGCTCACCGAAAGGGTCAGAAGAAAGCCTTATTCCGTCGTTCTGTTCGACGAAATAGAAAAAGCTCATCCCGACGTCTTCAATATTCTTTTGCAGATACTCGACGACGGCAGACTTACCGACAGCAAGGGCAGGCTTATCAATTTCAAAAATACGATAATCATAATGACTTCCAACGTCGGTGCGAGCCAGATTAAAAAGATGACCAGCTTCGGCTTCGGAGGGGGAGAGCAGAGCGACGGCTACGACGACATGAAGGATAACATTATGGATGCTCTTCGCCAGTCTTTCAAACCCGAGTTCCTCAACAGGGTGGACGATATAATAATTTTCCGCAAGCTCACCAAGGAAGAGACGGGCAAAATATGCTATAAGATAATCGACGGTCTGCGCGAAAGGCTCAAGGACAGGAACATCACTCTCGAAATAACGCCGGAGGCTATGGATAAACTAATAGACGAAGGCTACAGCGACGAATACGGCGCACGCCCCCTCAAGAGGGTGGTTCAGCGCAGGGTGGAGGACAGATTGTCCGACGAAATTCTCGCAGGCAGAGTGCTTAACGGCGAAACCGTAACCATAGACGTCAAGGATGATAATCTCATTTTCCGTTCCGACGATAAAAACTGATAAATAATTAAAATTCCCGCCCGATAGCGGGAATTTTTTATTTTATTTTATCTCTGCGTTTTTCGACATAATTTGACAAAATGTATTGCAGGTGATAAAATCAGTATATATCCAAACGGAGATTGAAGAGAATATGATAGAAGTTAAACAGGTATCCGGCAAACGTGGCAAAAAGCAGTTTTTCAAATTTCTCATAGATTTGTATAAAGGCAACAAATACGCCGCGCCCAATTTATATGCGGACGAATTCGCCGAATTCGACCCCAACGTCAACGACGCTTTCCGCTTTGCCGACTGCAAGATGTTCCTCGCCTACAAGGACGGAAAAATTGCTGGCAGAATAGCCGGTATATGGCACAGAGGTTCCAACAACAAAACGGGACTTAAGCAGCTTCGCTTCACGCGCTTCGACGTTATAGACGATTTTGAAGTCACGAAAGCTCTTTTCGATAAACTTTTCGACTGGGCGAGGGAACTCGGCATGGACGAAATCATCGGTCCCATATCCTTTTCCGACCTCAACGAAGAGGGCATGCTCATCGACGGTTTCGATAAGGACAGTACATACATAGAAATTTACAATTATCCCTACTATGTCGAACACATGAAAAAGTTAGGCGCATACAAAGTAGTGGATTGGAACTGTTACCGCATGGCAGTGCCTTCGGAGATGGATCCCCGCCTTGCCCGCCTCGCCGAAGCTATAAAAAAGAGGGGCGGCTACGAAATTCTCGATGTAAAAACGCTGCTGAAAAAGGACAAAAAATCTCTCGACAGATACATAATGGAATGTCTCGACGTGCTGGACGAAAGTTTTGCGCACCTCTACGGCACCAGCCCGCTCAACGATAAGCAGAAGATGAGGGAAATGGCAACCATATACCAGGTTCTCGTGCCTGAATTTGCAGCGGTTATTTTAAAGGACGACCACGTCGTGGCTTACGGCTTTGTAATGCCTTCAATGCTCAAAGTTCTTCAGAAGGCGCGCGGCAACATTTTCCCCCGCGGTCTGTTGCCTTACATAAAGGCTATGAACCATTGCGAAGTCGCAGATATGATGAGCATAGGCGTCAAGCACGAACATTCAAACAAGGGTACTGTTGCAATAATCATGCACCACATTCTCGAAGGACTTATTGCAAGGGGCGTAAAGTACCTCGAAACGGGTCCCGAGCTTGAAACAAACCTAAACGTCCAGAACCTCTGGAAGAATTTCGACAGGCAGCTCGTCAAGCGCCGCCGCTGCTGGGGACTTAAAGTCGAACAAAAATAATTACAAAATCACAAAAAACCCGTCGGTTTTCGCAGAAAATCGACGGGTTTTGTTCATGTTACGACATAATTCTGCATAAAGGCAAATCGCTCGGCATAGTCTATCATAAGCCCTGCAGGGCGGAGGGAAAATGTTTTATGTGGGAATATATAGTAAAAAGAGTAATCACAGAGGGGGAATACATCGTCGCAAGCGGCTCGACCGTGCGCGCGGCAGCCGCGCACTTCGGCGTCAGCAAGTCAACGGTACACAAAGACGTTACGGAGCGGCTCGCATGCATAGACGCAGGACTGTATGAAGAAGTAAAAAAGGTATTGTCCAAAAATCTTTCCGAGCGGCACATCCGCGGAGGAATGGCAACGAAAAATAAATACGAAAGCATAAAAAAACGCACCGAAAAGTAAATGCGTCGGGCGTTTTATATTTTTTTATGGGCAAAATGCCTGTTTGCAGATAAAATAAAGGGGCGCGCGGCAGAAATGCCGCGCGCCCGAAAATAATCTCAACTCAACAAAAATTGTATTACTTTATCTCTCTTATCCAGCCGTCGGGAGCGGGAATGTTTCCTGCCTGAATGCCGGTGAGAGTATCGTAAAGCTTTTTGGTTACGGGACCCATCACGTTCATGCCGGAAGGGAAGCAGATTTCATTGCCGTGGTCGTAAATTTTACCGACGGGCGAAATGACTGCCGCCGTGCCGCAGAGACCGCATTCGGCGAAGTCCCTGACTTCGGAAAATTTAACGGGTCTGTGTTCGACGGTGAGACCGAGGTAATGTTCGGCAACGTAGCAGAGCGAGCGCCTCGTAATGGAGGGCAGAATGCTGTCCGACTTGGGCGTTACCACCTTGCCGTCCTTGGTGATAAAGAGGAAGTTTGCTCCGCCCGTTTCTTCGACGTAAGTTCTCGAAGCGGGGTCGAGGTACATGTTTTCGTCAAAACCGTTTTTGTGCGCGTCGACTATGGCGTGCAGGCTCATCGCGTAGTTAAGTCCCGCCTTTATGTGTCCCGTGCCGTGGGGAGCGGCTCTGTCGAAATCGCTCACTCTTATGGTTATGGGTTTGACGCCTCCCTTAAAGTAAGGACCTACGGGAGTGCAGAACATTCTGAACTGATACTCTTCCGCAGGTTTGACGCCTATAACGGGGGAAGAGCCGAACATATAAGGTCTTATGTATAAAGTCGCTCCGCTGCCGTAGGGGGGGACGTACTCCTTGTTTGCGGAAACTACCATATCGACGGCTTCGAGGAATTTTTCCTTGGGGAAGACGGGCATTTCCAGTCTGGCAGCCGAATTTTCGAGCCTTTCGCCGTTGAGGTCGGGGCGGAAGGTTACTATTCTGCCGTCTCTTGTGGTGTAGGCTTTAAGTCCTTCAAAAGCAGACTGCGAATACTGCAACACGCCTGCGCATTCCGAAAGAACGACTTTGTCGTCCTCCGTAATTTTGCCTTCACCCCATTTTCCGTCTTTATAATCGGCAACGTAGCGGTAAGGCGTCTTGATATAGCCGAAACCGAGGTTGCCCCAGTCAAGATTAGCAGACATAATAAATTACCTTCTTTTTAATTGATACATTCAATTATACTCTCCGCAAACGGCGATGTCAATCGCGCGATTGACAAAATCGGACAAGCAGTGTTAAAATATAATAACAATATGTCTCAGATTACGTCCATAGAACAACAACAAAAGGATAAAACGCGCTGTTCCGTCTATATCGACGGCAGATTTTATTGCGGACTTAAAATAGAAGTCGCCATAAAATACCGCCTTAAAGCGGGAATGACGGTGGAAAAAGAACGGCTGGACGAAATTCAGCTCGAAAGCGAAAAGGTTCAGGCGATTGAAAAGGCGATGAACCATCTTTCCGCCACGCTCAAGACGAAAAAGCAGATGAGCGATTTTCTCTCGTCCAAGGGCTATACGCCTGCCGTGGTCGATTATGTCATTACAAAGCTCGAAGGTTACGGCTATATCGACGATTACGCCTATTGCAGGGCGTACGTAAATACCGTAAAGGGCAAGGGCAAGCTCGCCATGCGTTCAGCGCTCATTGCTAAAGGCGCAGACAGAAATGCTATAGACGAAGTTATGGAAGAGAGCGAGGAGAGCGAGGAAGAAGTTTTCGCTCTCGCGCAAAAATATATGCGAGGCAAGAGCGCGACAAGGGAAAATCTTGCAAAAACCTTAAGGTATCTTCTCTCCCGCGGGTACGGCTACGACAAAGCCCGAGAGGCGGTAAATAAGCTGGGCGGTCAGAATGAAGACTGAAAAGACAAAATTCAGGGTAATAAAACTTAAAAAAGTAAGTTCTACAAACGATTACTGCAAAGCACGCCATTTGCCTGACAAAACGGTAGTCGTAGCAAAAATGCAGACGGGCGGAAAGGGCACAAAGGGCAGAAGTTTCGCTTCCGATAAGGGCGGAATTTACCTTTCGCTCGTCAGGACGGCTAGCGCGCCGTCGCAACTTTTTTCCATCCTCAAAGACAGCTGCGTTGCCGTCTGCCGCACGGTGCAGTTTTTCGGTTGCGAACCTGTGATAAGATGGTCTAACGATGTTCTGGTCGGCGGAAAAAAGATAAGCGGAACGCTTATCGAAAATGTCATTTTGCCCGACGGTTCCTGCCGCTCGGTGGTGGGAATAGGTCTTAACGTCTGCAACAAATTGCCTGAAGAGCTGAATGACATTGCCACAACGCTCTCTGCCGAGGCGAAAGACAAAGTCAGATATAAAAAAGTTTTGAAAGTGCTGCTTTCCTGCCTTGAAAAAGAGTATTCCTGCGACGATTACAGGTCATATATAAATTGGTTCGGGCAGAGCGTTTGCCTCAAACGGGGTGAAGAAAGTTTGCAGGCGGTCGCGCTCGACGTTGACGAAAACGGCATGCTGATATGTCGGATAAACGGCGAAGTGCAGAAAATAAGCAGCGCCGAAGTATCTTTGAGGCTTTTATGATAAAATTTCTGACAAATGCCGAAATGCGTTCGGCAGACGAATACACGATAAAAGAACTCGGCGTTCCTTCGCGTCAGCTCATGAAGAGGGCGGGCGAAGCCATAGCCGACGAGGTTGCAAAAGCCGCAGAAGAGTACGGCAAAAAAATTACCGTAGTCTGCGGAACGGGCAACAACGGCGGCGACGGATATATCTGCGCGCAAGCGTTGCGCATGCGCGGCTATCTCGTTGCCGTCTTTGCGGCGGAGGGCAGACTTTCGCCCGACTGTCAGTGGGCAAAAAGTCTGTACGAGGGAGAATATACTCATAAAATTGATGGCGATATTATAGTCGACTGCATTTTCGGCACGGGACTTTCCCGCGAGGTGAGCGGTGAGTTCGCCGATATGATAAAGGCAATAAACGAAAGCGGCGCTTTCGTTCTTTCTGCCGACATAGCGAGCGGCATCAACGGCGACAACGGCAGGGTAATGGGTACAGCCGTAAAGGCAGACCGCACGGTCGCTGTTGCGGAATACAAGTTGGGACACGTTCTGGGCGACGGTCCCGATTACAGCGGAGCGGTAACAAGAGCAGATATAGGCATACAGGCAAACGGCGAATACGCCTGCGCGTTCACCGACGAGGATGTAAGGGCGTTTTTCCCCCGAAGAAAGACCAATTCGCATAAGGGTACTTACGGCTCGGCGTGCATAATGGCGGGCAGTGAAAAATATATAGGTGCAGCGGCTCTGTGCCTTTCGGCGGCTGCGCGCTCGGGTTGCGGCTACGTCAGGGCGGCTTGTCCCGTTGCGGTGCGCGACGCGCTGGTCAGTTATCTGCCCCAGGTAATTTTTGCCGAAGACGTCGATTTGTCCTCTTCCGCGATTGCTCTCGGTTCGGGCTGCGGCGCGGACGAGAGGCTTTACAAAAAAATAAAATCAATACTTTCGTCCTATAAAGGCAAGTTTATAATCGACGCCGACGGTCTGAACGCCCTTTCGGCTTTCGGCAAAGACGTCCTCAAGGACGCTTCATGCAGCGTTCTGATAACTCCGCACGTCAAAGAATTTTCCCGCCTTACGGGGCTTGGAGTTGATGAAATACTTTCAGACCCGATAGGCTGCGCAAAGGCATTTGCCTGCGATTACGGCGTAACCGTGCTTTTAAAGGGCGCGGCGACGATAATTACGGACGGCAAAAAAACTTATCTCAACCTTCGCGGAAGCACCGCTCTTTCAAAGGGCGGAAGCGGAGACATGCTTACAGGCTTGATATGCGGAAGCGCGGCTCGCGGACTTTCGCTTACGGATGCGGCTCTTTGCGGAGCCTACGTCCTCGGCTGTGCGGCGGAGGCGGTATCCGCCGAAAAGACAGATTATTGCGCCGTTGCAACGGATATACTTGAAAAAATGCCTCTTACAATAAAGAATATAATCGGATAAATGTGTATAAAACGCCGCCTCGCTGTCAACAATAAAAGCGAGGCGGCTACATATAATATAGTATAACTGCCGCAGGGCAATTACGCCTCCGGAGGTTTATATGATCAGGAGAGGAGAACTTTACTATGCCGATTTGTCCCCCGTAGTGGGAAGCGAGCAGGGAGGAATAAGACCCGTACTCGTCGTGCAGAACGACGTGGGCAACAAATTTTCGCCGACGATAATAGCGGCTGCGGTTACCAGCAAGATAAACAAGGCAAAGTTGCCTACGCATATCGAACTGCCGTCCAATTTGTACGGACTGAACAAAGACAGCGTCATACTGTTAGAGCAGCTTCGCACGCTGGATAAGCGCCGTCTGCGCGAAAAAATAGGCGAACTTTCTTTCGATACCATGAACAAGGTAGACAAGGCAATTTTAATAAGTCTGGGATTATCCGATTAATCGGGGTGCAACTGTCGGTTGCACCCTTAATTTTTTAAAAATCTTACATAAAATACTTTTGTTTGCGCGAGTACTGTGTTATAATTTAATTATGGCAGACAAAAAATTCAAACTGCATTTCGGAATAGTGAGCATAATCGCGATAGTTGTTTTCGCCGTGTTGCTCGTTACAGACCTTTTATTGAAGCATTACGAAGTTGCCGACAGCTGGAATTTCGTCGTTATAGAAAATTTTATCTGGGTCGAAAGCGGACATAAAAACACAGGCTCGGCTTTTTCCATGTTTGCGGGCGTGGTATGGGGCAGAATTTTCCTCGTAACCATATCCGTCGTGCTTATCTTGGCTCTTTGCACGGCGTTCGCATTTTTACCCGAAAGATTTGTCGTGCTTAAAATCGCTATAGCCCTGATAGTTGCGGGCGCGGTCGGCAATCTGTACGACCGTCTGGTATACGGCTATGTGCGCGATTTTGTGTGGGTAAACATGCTGTTTACAAGCGCATGCTGCAACTTTGCCGATTTCTTTATAGTTTTCGGCGTAATCGCCGCCATTGTTGATTTTCTCTTTCTCAACGACTGGGCGCTCATACCTCTCACTGCTTCGGCAAAAGCTGCGAGAGAACGGGATAATTCTCGGGGCAAAGATGTAGCCGAAAAGGAAGCAGGCGGCGAAGAGCAAAGCGAGTGGACTGAAAACGCCGACAACGCCGAAATAAATTCCGATAAACCCGACGGCGGCGAAACCGATGCGTGAACACATCTTTCGCGCGGATAAAGAATACCGCCGCGCCGACGCATGTCTTTGCGAACTTTTGGGCGATTTAACGCGTTCGGCAGTCAAAAAATTGTTTGACGGCGGCGAAGTTATAATTAACGGCAGGCAGGCAAAAGCCTCCCAAGGAGTGTCTGTCGGCGATGAAATAATCTGCACGCTTCCCGATCCAAAAGAATACGGCGTAAAGCCCGAAAATATCCCCATAGATATAGTTTATGAGGATGACGATATAGCCGTAATCAACAAACAACAGGGGCTTACCGTACATATAGGCAACGGCACGCCCGACGGTACTCTCGTAAATGCGCTGTTATATCATTTAAAAAATCTCAGCGGCATAGGCGGCGAACTCCGCCCCGGCATAGTACACAGAATAGATAAAAACACTTCAGGTCTTTTAGTTGTCGCAAAGAACGACGCAGCGCATGTATCGCTTTCCGCACAGATAGCCGAAAAGACCTGCAAAAGGCAGTATCTTGCCCTGCTTGAGGGTAATTTAAAGGATGAAAGCGGTACTATAACCACATATATAGGGCGCAATCCCGCCGACAGAACGAAAATGGCGGTGGTTGAACCGTCTAAAGGCAAACTTGCCGTTACGGATTATGCCGTAGAACAGCGCAGCGCAGGTTACACCCTTTGCCGTTTTTCCCTTCGTACGGGCAGAACGCACCAGATAAGGGTGCATGCAAGATATATTGGACATCCCGTGGTGGGGGACGATGTTTACGGCATAAAAAAGCAGAAGTTCGCGCTCGAAGGGCAGCTGCTTCATGCCTGCAGGCTGGAACTTACCCATCCGAGAACGGGCGAAAGAATGGCGTTCACCGCGCCGTTGCCCGATTATTTTTGTGAAATTCTTAAAAAACTCGCCTTCGATTTGAGTGCCGTAAGGTATTGAACCGTCAGCGCGTTAAAATTTTAATAAGGAGAATTATTATGGCAAAGAGAACAACAAAAACCAAGACTACTACGAGAACGAGAACTTACAGCATCCCCACGCTTTGCGCATTCTGGGGCATAGTGCTCTCCGGCGTTGCCATGTTCATCGGCTTCTTCGTCAAACTGCTCGAAATCTGCGGCGTAACGATAATCTGGGCAAATACCCTCATGGGCATATGCAGCATGATCTCCATGGTCGCTCTTCTCATAGCTGTAGCTATCCCCGCTTACAACTTCGTAAAGGGTAAGTCCCGCACATGGAAAATAATTTTCTATGCTTCGCTCGTTCTTTACATCTGCGGCATAATCGGTATCGGTTTCACATTATAATTGCAAAGCGGTTCGCTCAGGCGAACCGCTTTTAATTTTAATTGCATAAATAAAACGGCTTGCTCAAAGCGGGCTGTTTTTTTTCTTTACAATTTTCGCCTTTTAAGTTATAATGCAGTTGAAATAAAAGCATTTAAAGGTTAAATTTATGGCAAATCCCCTCATTGCTATAGTCGGCAGACCCAATGTCGGCAAAAGCACTTTTTTCAATAAGGTGGTGGGCAGAAAGGTTTCTATCACCGAAGACCGTCCGGGCGTTACGCGCGACAGGCTCTATGCCGACGCCGAGTGGCGCGGAAAGGCGTTCACTCTCGTGGATACGGGCGGTATAGAAATCAAGTCGGAAGACACCATGTGGAAGGAGATTAAAAAACAGGCGGAAGTCGCAATAGACACCGCTCAGGTCATCCTCTTTTTCGTCGACGGAAGGGAGGGACTTACCACTTCAGACTACGACGTCGCGGACATGCTTCGCCGATCGAAAAAACCCGTAATACTCGTCGTCAACAAGATAGACGAATATTCGGAAGATAAAATTTTTGAATTCTATTCCTTGGGTCTCGGCGAACCTTATCCCGTATCGAGCGAACATTCCACGGGTATCGGCGACGTCCTAGACGAGGCTGTAAGCTGGTTTGGTAAGTACGAAAACGAGGAGGACGACAGCATAAAAATAGCCGTCGTCGGCAAGCCCAATGCGGGAAAGAGCAGCCTTGTAAACAAACTTTTAGGCTTCGAGCGTTCTATAGTAACCGACATCGCGGGAACGACGCGCGACGCGATTGATACGGCTTTCACTTACGACGGAAGAAAGTACACCATAATCGATACTGCTGGCATACGCAAAAAGTCCAAAGTGGAGGACGACGTGGAGTATTATTCGGTAATGCGCGCGTTCGACGCCGTCCGCCGCGCGGACGTCTGCCTTCTGGTAGTAGACAGTACCGAAGGACTTACCGAGCAGGATACCAAAATAATAGGCTATGTCGACGAGCAGGGCAAGCCCTCCGTTATTGTCATGAACAAGTGGGATCTGATAGAAAAGGATACCCACACGGTCAACAAGTTTGAAGAAAAACTCAAAGAAGACCTCAAATTTATGGATTATTTCAAATCGGTGTATGTTTCCGCAAAGACGGGACAGCGCACCGAAAGAATAATGAACATGGTGGACGAAGTGTATGCCAACGCGCACTTCCGCGTTCCCACGGGTACACTCAACGACGTCATATCGGATACCGTCCGCGCCAACGAACCGCCTTCATACAACGGCAGAAGGCTGAGGGTTTATTATTCCTCGCAGGTATCCGTCGCGCCGCCCACGTTCGTGCTTTTCGTCAATTCCACAGACCTGTTGCACTTTTCTTACGAACGCTTCCTTGAAAATACTCTGCGCAAGTGCTTCAATTTTTCGGGTACGCCCATAAGAATTGTTACGAGAGAGAAAAAGGAGAACTGAAAATGTTTATTTCTTTTGCCTCCAGCTGGTATTGGTTCGTGCTCGGGGCTGTTGTCAGCTATTTTTTGGGCTGTTTCAATTTCGCCGTGCTCATATCTAAAATCAAGCACAAGGATATAAGGCATGAAGGAAGCGGCAACCCCGGAACAATGAACATGTCGCGCACTTTCGGTCTTAAAATCGGACTTATAAACTTTTTCTGCGACGCGTTCAAGGGCATTATACCCGTTATGTGCGGCTACCTCATATTCAGCGGAATGAACTTCGAGGGAACTACATTCCTTGTAAGCGATTTCGCGCGCTACCTTTTCGGACTTTTCGCCGTCATAGGGCATATTTTCCCCGTTACGATGAAGTTCAGGGGCGGCAAGGGCATAGCTACCACGCTGGGCGTTTTCACCTGCGGCATTTCGTGTGAAGTTGCCTGGTTCATACCGCTCGCTATAGCCCTTCTACTGGGTATCGTGCTGTATATTTATGTGTTCGAGTGGGGTTCTATGGCTTCGCTCATCGGCGTTTCCTCGTTTACAATCTGGCAGGGCATAATATATTTTCTGCGCTATCAGGCGGTCATCGAAAGTACTTGGGTCATAGTTACTTTTATGGTTCTTCTCGCTTTCAATCTTCTCACCTGGATTGCTCACAGGGCAAATCTTTACAGGCTGATGGGGGGAGAGGAACACCGCACTTCCATCAAAAAGCTGGCGCACAAAAAGCGCGCAAAACAATAAATAATGCAAAAATCAAACCGCGCGGACGATTTCGTCCGCGCGGTTCTTGTCTTATTTCATTATTTTTTGTCTTCCTTGTCGCCTGGTGTATTTTCCTTTGACTTTATCGAATATTCTATTTTAGGATTTACGTCCAGAATTGCCTGAACGAACTGCGAATACCATTCTTCCTTGACGACTATCACGACGAACGTGTCGTTTTCAAAGTACACGGAAAGTTTGTTCGTGTTTCTGTCCAGCTCAATTGTTTCAATGTCCTTTATGCGGTATTTGCTCTTTATAATGCCGAAACTCGTAATAAAAATTTCGTCGTTGACGGAATAATAGCTCGAAACGAGTATGCTCGTAAGTATTACGAACAGAGCAACGGTAACGGCAAACATCAGCGTGTACTGAATAATCGGATAAACGGGGTTGACGGCGGAAGATATTCCGTTTTTTATGCAGACATAGAGATTTAATCCGAAACCGACCAGGGAGAGGACGAGTCCTGCCGCAATAAGAAAGTAAATCAGGCGGGAAAATTTATACTTGAATTTTTTCATGCTTTAATTATAAATGCGCGGGGGCAAAAAGGCAACTTTAAAAGAGGGATATTTTAATTTTATTGCCCTTCAATAGTTGAAAAAATTTTGTTTATATAGTAAAATATAAGGCGAAAAACAAATAATTCCGGAGAAAATGACTATGATTAAGTTGATAAGAGGCGGCGTTTATTATTCGCAGGGCAAACTTCTGCGCGAAGGCGTTGCGTTTTTCAGGGACGGACAGAAACATGCCGCAATGAAGGGTACTATTGCGTATGGAATTCTTTCATCGCACAATGCGGGCAGCGACGAAAATCTCAAAATAAAGTTTGATGCGCTCGCTTCGCACGACATTACATATGTCGGCATAATTCAGACGGCAAAGGCGTCGGGACTTAAAAAATTCCCCGTTTCTTATACGCTTACCAACTGTCACAATTCACTGTGTGCGGTGGGCGGCACGATAAACGAGGACGACCACATGTTCGGTCTGTCCGCAGCCAAAAAGTACGGCGGAAATTACGTTCCCCCTCATCTCGCGGTAATTCACCAGTACATGCGCGAAATGGAGGCGGGCTGCGGCAAAATGATACTCGGCTCGGATAGCCATACAAGGTACGGCGCGCTCGGCACTATGGCGATAGGCGAAGGCGGTCCCGAGCTTGTAAAACAGCTCCTCAACCAGACTTACGACGTCGCTAGACCCGAAGTAATAGCCGTTTACCTCAAGGGAAAGCTCAAGCCCGGCGTAGGTCCTCACGACGTAGCCATAGCTCTCGTCGGCGCGACTTTCAAAAACGGTTTTGCAAAGAATAAAATTCTCGAATTTGTCGGTCCCGGCATAAAGAACCTTTCCATGGACTATCGCTGCGGCATCGACGTCATGACGACCGAAACGGCGTGCCTTTCGTCCGTATGGGAAACAGATGAACAGACGAGGGAATATTTTGTTCTTCACGGCAGAGAGGAGGCATTCAAGGAACTTCATCCCGCAGAACCCGCATATTACGACGGCGCGGTAGTTATAGACCTTTCGAGGGTTGAGCCCATGATAGCTCTGCCTTTCCATCCCTCCAACGCGTTCACCATAAGGGAAGTTATTGAAAACGCCCGCGATATTCTGGGCGAAGTGGAGGAAGCGGGCAACAGGCTCAAGGGCAATAAAAAGCCTTTCAGATTGCTCGATAAAATCAAGGACGACGGCATTCACGTCAGCCAGGGCATAATAGCAGGCTGTGCGGGCGGCACGTATGAAAATATTGCAGAAGCTTCGGAAATTCTCCGCGGCAGAAGCTGCGGATACGGCGAATTCTCTTTGAGCGTATATCCCCAGAGTCAGCCCGTGTTCAAGTGCCTTGCCGATAACGGCTATGTTTCCGCGCTCATGCAGAGCGGCGCAATCGTAAAAACGGCATTCTGCGGACCTTGCTTCGGCGCGGGCGATACGCCTGCCGATAACGGCTTCTCCATACGCCACACCACGCGCAATTTTGAAAACAGGGAAGGTTCCAAACTCGGCGAACAGCAGCTCGCTTCCGTCGCTCTCATGGACGCCCGTTCTATTGCCGCAACCGCAGCCAACGGCGGCGTTCTTACTCCCGCTTCTGAGGGCGAATACTTCACGAGAAAAATCAAAAAGTATTACTTCGATAAGACGATTTACGAAAACAGGGTATATCGCGGAGCGCTCAAACCCGACAGCTCTGCCGAGCTTGTTTACGGCAACAACATTGCCGACTGGCCCGAACAGATACCCATGAGCAAGAACATCCTCATAAAAGCCGTGTCGGTAATTTCCGACCCCGTAACTACCACGGACGAGCTTATTCCTTCGGGCGAAACTTCGTCGTACCGCTCAAATCCCCTGCGCCTTGCAGAATTTGCGCTTTCGAGAAAAGACCCCGAATATGTAAAGAGGGCTAAAGCCGTAAAAGCGGACGAAGAATACAGGCGCGAGCACGGCACGCTTCCCGAAAAAGTACTTTCGGAAGTCGGCATAAAGATTTCCCGCGATACCATGTACGGCAGCTGCGTAGTGGCAAAGAAACCCGGCGACGGCTCTGCGCGCGAACAGGCGGCTTCCTGCCAGCGCGTTCTCGGCGGCGTTGCAAACATTGCGCTCGAATACGCCACCAAGCGCTATCGTTCCAACCTCATCAACTGGGGCATGCTTCCCTTGATTTGCAAAGGTTTCGACTTCAAAGTGGGCGACTACGTCTACATAGAAAACATTGTCGGCTATGTAAAGGAGGACGACCCCGTCATTCGCGCAAAGCATATCTCAGACGGCAAAGTAAAGGATATTTACCTCACTTTGGGACAGCTTACAAAGGACGAGAAGAAGATTATTTTAAGCGGTTGCCTCATCAATTACAACAAACAATAATAAAAAATTCAGGACCGCCCGCATGCGAATGCGGGCGGTCTTATTTTTGCTCTTTTTATTGGTCGTTGTTTTCGGGTGTGGGCAGAATACTCGGCTTATGCTCGCCGTCGGGCATGGGTGCGGGCAGAATGCTCGGTCTATGCTCGCCGTCGGGCGCGGGCAGGGGCGTATGAGGCATATGTTTGTCCTTGTCGAACCTGGGCATAAGCAGCGAGGGCGCGTATCCGCTCTGACTTTCGCGGGGCTGAGGTCTGGGGTGCTTGTGGTGGTGATGTTCATGGCAGTCGTCCTTGCCGCAATCGGGGCAAGGGGGACATTCATTCTGTGAATTTTCTTCCGATTGCTCGGATAGTACAATGCGCGTGTCGGGCGTTCCGTTAAGGTTCTGACCGCCGCCCGTCTGACCTGAACTGCAGGCACATACGGGCAGTACGCACAATGCCGATAAACAAATTAATTTCAATAACTTCGCTTTCATGTTATCAGTATGTAAAATTATCGTCAGGTTATGCAAACGCTTGCATTTTTTCGGGGCGTGTGCTAAATTTAAAGCACCTGAACTTAAAGGTCCGCCTGAAAGCCAAGGGCAAAAGGTAATAGACGCCGCTATATGCGCGCGCCTTGTTTCTGCGCTCTCTTTCGGTCGGAAGGGAGGTTTTTTTATGTCCGAAAAACGGCTTGCGGTTATATCCCTGATAATAGAGGACAGGGAGCAAAGTCCCAAAATCAACGGCGTTCTCACCGAATACGGCGAATACGTTGTGGGCAGAATGGGCGTACCGTATAAGGAGCGCGGCGTTTCGGTAATCTGCGTGATAATAGATGCGCCCGCGGAAATCATAAATACAGTAACTGGCAAAATAGGCATGATAAGCGGAGTTACCGCAAAGACGCTCATGAGCAAAAATCTTCAATAATTAAATAATAAGAAATAAAATTTTTTGAGGCGGAAGGGTTTTCCTGACGCCGAAAGGAGCAAATATGAAAAAAATCTTAAAAGCGCTCGCGGCTGTTTGCGTTGCCGCGCTTACGGCAATCAGCTTTACGGCGTGCGGCGGAGAAACTTCAACGGACAAAGTCAGTCTGCTCGGCATACAGGATGGCACTGTCGTCGGTTTGCTCGACGTGGATTATTATGTCGTTGCAGAGCCTGTGGCAACTGCACGTGCGAATGCAGTCGGGCTGAAATTTTCGGGCGATCTTCAGCAGCTTTACGGCTCGGATAACGGCTATCCCCAGGCGGTAATTGTAGCAAAAAATGAGCTTATAGAGAGCAACCCCGCATTTTTAAAGGCATTTCTCGAAGAGGTTGAGGCAAACGAAAGCTGGCTTGAAACCGCCCCCGCACAGACGGTTATTGACGCTGTAGCATCTCACCTTCCCGACGGAACTACGTCCACGTTCAACGCAAAAAATCTTACTTCTCAGGTCATAGCAAACAGTGGCATAAATTTAGTTTATGCAAATGAAGATAAGGAGAGGGTGACCTCTTTCCTTGCCGAAATGGCAGAGGTAGAACCTTCCTCGGTCGGCGAAGTTTCTGACAGCTTTTTCTGTACGAGCCTCGGCACGGCGTCTGCGTCGTCGACGGTTTCGGTCTATGCGCCAGACGGCGCTCCCGCCCTCGCGCTTGCAAAACTCATGGCTGAAGAAAACACCTTTTCGCAGACTTCGGTAGTTTACAATATCGTGTCTAACAATATAAATGTATTAAGCGCGATGGTATGCGGCGAAAATCCCGCCGCGGACATATGCATTCTGCCCGTAAACGCCGCGAGCAAGCTGCTCGGAAGCGGAGCAAAATACAAAATGCTCGGCACGGTAACAAATGGCAACCTTTATATTCTTTCGAAGGACGGCGAAACCCTCACAAAGGACAATCTTTCGTTGCTCAAGGGTAAGACGGTGGGCGTAATCAACCTTGCAAACGTTCCCGGCATCACGCTCAAAATAATACTCAATAAATACGGCATTCCTTACGAAACGGTAAGCTGAAAGTGAACACTGTCAAAAAAATTCTGAAATCCAATGCCCTGTGGGCAGTCGCCGCGGCGGGTATTTTAATACTCGCTTGGCACATAGCCTGCGTGGCGGTAAAAAATGAATATATCGTGCCTGCGATAGGCGACACGCTCGCGCAGTTTTTCGCGCTGTTCGCAAACGGCAAATTTTATTCCGTTCTGTGGGCTACGCTGTCCCGAACGCTCTTATCGTTCGTAATCTCATTCGTTCTCGCGGCGGTATTTGCCGCGATTTCAGCCGTATGCGCACAGTTCAGGACGACTTTTGCCTGCATAATCTCGGTCATACGCACTCTTCCGACAATGGCGATAACTCTGATGTTGCTCATATGGACGAATGCCCGTGTTGCGCCGTCTGTAGTTACCGCGCTCGTTGCTTTCCCCATGCTCTATTCTCAGATGATGGCTGCAATCGACGGCGTGGACGGCGACGTCCTCGAAATGGCAAAACTCTACCGCGTCGGCACGAAGGATAAACTTACAAAAATAATTCTTCCCGCCATAGCGCCCGAAATAGTTGCGCAGGTCGGCGCGGGACTTTCTCTCGGACTGAAAGTAATGGTTTCCGCCGAAGTGCTTTCATACACGCTCAACAGTCTGGGCGGAATGATGCAGCAGGCTCGCCTCTTTGCCGAAATGCCGCTCTTTGCCGCTCTGACTGCAATGTGCATACTGCTCGGTCTGATTTTGGAACTTCTTTCTTATTTCCTCAAAAAACTTGTCGGAAGATGGAAGATAAAGGAGGGAAGGGATGCGAATTGAAAATTTAACCAAGAGATACAAGGACGTGGCGGTCTTTGAAAATTTCAATCTCGAAATAGAGGAGGGTAAAGTTACCTGCATACTCGGCGGAAGCGGAGCGGGCAAAACCACGCTTTTAAACGTAATCGCGGGACTTACCGAATACGAAGGTTATGCCGATAAAGTAAGTTGTTCGTATATATTCCAGCAGCCGCGGCTCGTACCCAATCTCACGGTAAAAGGCAATTTAAAACTTGTCTGCAATGACGAAGATAAGATTATGGATATGTTGCGCCGCGTCAACCTCGCAGACAAGGCGCAGAGTTATCCCGTAGCGCTTTCGGGCGGACAGGCGCAGAGGGTGGCAATTGCCCGTGCGTTCGTGTACGAAAGCGACGCTGTCCTCATGGACGAACCCTTTTCGTCGCTCGATTTAAGGCTCAAAAAGGACATTATGGACGCCTTCCGCGAAGTGCGCTCGTGCGGAGGGAGAACGGCGGTGTTCGTAACTCACGATGCGGACGAAGCGCTCTATATTTCGGACAGAATTATCGTTCTTCGCGAGGGAAAAATAATTTTCGACGAAAAAAACGAGCCTTTTTCTCAGTTCGGAGCGGGTTCCGCCCTCCGCGAAAGACTTATATCCGCGCTCATGCAGTGATTAAAAGTTATTGGACACAATTTAAAAAATTATCTAATAACCTCCTGTGCGCACGCCGAAAATGCGGCGTGCGCACAGGGGGTTGTCGTTTTGTCAACCTTTTATTGACGCATAAGTTAAAATTTTGTCGTTTAATTTGCAAAAAAAATATGTTCAAACATTTTTATTTTTGCCATATATTGTGTTATAATCATAATGCAGATTATAAATGTAGTGTCATAATACAACGAAAGTGAAGCCCGAACGGTAGGCAAGGACGAAAAACCAGATGTTGAGCGCGCCTATCACGGGCATGAGTATCATAAACAGCATGTTCTTCAGCTTGAATTTAGTTATGAACATCGCAACGTAAATTCCTATTGCTCCGCCCAGCAGTGCGGAAAGTATCAGCCTTCCGTCGCCGCTGTTAAGTTTGCTCTCGTCGCTCAGGTATTCGTTTTTCTGCCACAACAGCAGCATCACGGAATAAAAATTGATGGCGAGTATATATACCGTAAAAATAATATACAGCAATACCATACTTTAAGTATGTCACTAATTTTACGATTGATACAGGAGATTGATTATGCCTAAAGTAGCAATTCTCATGGGGTCAAAATCAGATTTACCCGTAGTAAAACCTGCCATAACCGCGCTTTCGTCTTTCGGAATAGAAACAGAAGTGCGCGTTATTTCCGCGCACAGAACGCCGGAGGAGGCACACGCCTTTGCGGCTGACGCTAAAAATAACGGAGTAGAGGTAATTATCTGCGCTGCAGGCAAGGCTGCGCACCTCGGCGGCGTGATAGCCGCTTATACGACTTTGCCCGTTATAGGTCTTCCCGTAAAGACGGACATGATGGGCGGATTGGACAGTCTGCTTTCTATAGTGCAGATGCCTTCGGGCATACCCGTTGCGACGGTCGGAGTGAACGGCGGAGAAAACGCCGGTCTTCTCGCTGCACAGATTTTGGGCGTAAAATACCCTGAAATTGCCGAAAAGCTGACCGAATACAAGCGAAAAATGCGCCAGAAAATTAATGAGGACGATTGCGCCCTTCAACAGGAACTTAAAAATCTTTGCTAATCTATATACCCGCAGTGTACCTGCGGGTAAATTAATTTCAAATAAAAATCTTAAGGAGATGCCAAATAACTATGGAAAAGAAGGAACAGCTTTACGAAGGAAAGGCAAAAAAGGTTTTTGCAACCGAAAATCCCGACTATGTAATAGTATCTTACAAGGATGACGCAACCGCGTTCAACGGACTTAAAAAGGGTACGATAGCAGGTAAGGGCGTCATCAACAACAAGATGAGCAACATGATGATGGCTATGCTCGAAAAGAAGGGCATTCCCACTCATTTCGTAGAACAGATAGACGACAGAAACACCGTCGTCAAAAAGGTTCAGATAGTTCCCCTCGAAGTAATAATAAGGAACGTTGCCGCAGGCAGCTTTTCCAAGAAATACGGCGTTGCGGAAGGCACGCTTCTTTCCGCTCCCACAATAGAGTTCTCTTATAAGAACGACGAGCTGGGCGATCCCCTCATAAATACTTATCACGCACTCGCTCTCAATCTTGCAACAAAGGAAGAAATAGAAACTATAAAGAACATGGCGTTCGCCGTAAACGACGCGCTCAAGGCGTTCTTCAAACAGCTCAACATCGACCTTATCGACTTCAAGCTCGAATTCGGCAGATATAAGGGTCAGATTGTCCTTGCAGACGAAATTTCTCCCGACACCTGCCGTTTCTGGGAAGCAGGCACATGGGATACGACCAAGCACACCAGCCTTGATAAGGACAGGTTCCGTCGCGACCTCGGCGGCGTCGAAGACGCTTACAACGAAGTCTTCAAGCGCCTTACGGGAGAATAATACGGGATGGGCGGATTTTTCGGTTCGGTAAAAAAGAGCAGCGCCGTGTTCGATACATTTCTCGGCACGGACTATCATTCTCATCTCGGTACAAAGCGCGGCGGCATGGCTGCATACGATAAAGCCATAGGTCTCCAGCGCGAAATTCACAATATCGAAAATGCGCCTTTCCGCACCAAATTCGAGCATATTTTTTCGGAAATGAGCGGAAATGCCGCAATAGGCTGCATAAGCGACACCGACCCCCAGCCGCTTCTGATGGTGTCTAGGCTGGGCAAGTACGCCATATGCACCATAGGCATAGTAAATAACGCCGAAGAGATTATGCAAAAAATTCTCTCTCGCGGCGGCTATTTCGATGCCATGACGGGCAGCAAGGTAAACTCAAACGAGCTTATCGCCGCCCTCATAAACACGCAGAACAGCTATGTCGAAGGCATACGCTATGCCCAGGACAACATTGTCGGCACGGCGTCTATTCTTTTGCTGACGGATAAAGGCACGCTCATCGCGGCGAGGGACAAGCTGGGCAGATTGCCCATTCTTATAGGCAAGGGCGAAGACGGTTATTGCGTATCGTTTGAAAGTTTCGCATACAAAAAACTCGGCTATGAGGACTATAAGGAGCTTGGACCGGGCGAGATCGCGGAAATATCCGCCGACGGCGTTACGCAGCTTGCCGCACCCGGCAAAGAGATGCGCATCTGCTCGTTTTTGTGGTCATATTACGGCTATCCCACGTCCACATACGAGGGTGTAAACGTAGAAGTTATGCGTTGCAGAAACGGTGCAATTTTTGCCCGCGAAGACGCAAAAATGCACGATGTGAGCCAGATTGATCTCATAGGCGGCGTACCCGATTCGGGAACTCCCCACGCGATAGGTTATGCAAACGCGAGCAAAATACCTTTTGCCCGTCCCTACATAAAATATACGCCTACATGGTCGCGCAGCTTCATGCCCGTAAACCAGTCGGAAAGAAACAAAGTCGCCAAAATGAAGCTCATACCCGTACACGAACTTATCGCGGGCAACAGGCTGCTGCTTGTCGACGATTCCATAGTGCGCGGAACGCAGCTTCGCGAAACGGTTGAATTTTTATATTCCCACGGAGCCAAAGCCGTACACATGCGTTCGGCTTGCCCTCCCATAATGTACGGTTGCAAATACCTCAATTTCTCGCGTTCGTCGGGCGATATGGATCTTATTACACGCCGCACTATGGCGGAACTTGAGGGTGAGGAAGCGATAAAATATATCGAAGAATACAGCGACGCCCGCACGGAGCGCGGCAGAGCCATGCGCAAGTCGATATGCGATAAATTCAAGTTCGAATCTCTCGAATTCCAGTCCCTCGAAGGACTTATCGAAGCTATCGGCATAGAACCCTGCAAACTCTGCACGTATTGTTGGACGGGCAAGGAGTAAATTTTTCTTTCAGGAGAATTTATGGACGAATTTCAAAGCGAAATTCATGAGGAATGCGGCGTATTCGGCGTATATTCCCAGGAAAACAGAAAAGTTGCGTACACGTGTTATTACGGCTTATATGCCCTTCAGCACCGCGGACAGGAGAGTGCGGGCATAGCCGTATCTTACGCAGATAAAATAACCTACTATAAGGGAATGGGGTTGGTGCCCGATGTTTTTTCGCACGGCAACCTCGATAAACTTCCCGAAGGCGACATCGCCATAGGACACGTCCGTTATTCTACTACGGGCGCAAGTCAGCTTCTTAACGCGCAGCCCGTCGTATTTACGGGAAAGTGCGGCAAAATGGCGCTCGCGCACAACGGCAATCTTACAAATACCAGACAGTTGCGCGACGAAATGATCAAAAATAACGCCGTATTCCAGACCACGATAGATTCCGAAGTCATGGCGGTAATGATAAACAGCCTGTCGGACGGGGACATTCTGGAGGGCGTTAAAAAGGCTTGCCCCAAATTTAAAGGTTCGTACGCGCTCGTCATAATGACGACGGATAAACTCATAGCGGTGCGCGACCCTCACGGCATAAGACCTTTATGTATAGGCACGGACGTCGACGATTATATAGTCGCTAGCGAAACCTGCGCTCTCGACGCGGTCGGGGCAAATTATCTTCGCGACGTCAAGCCCGGCGAAATCGTCGTCATAGACAGTACGGGCGTTCATTCATATATGATGGAAAACCTGCCGAAAAAGAGCAGCATGTGCATATTCGAATACGTCTATTTCGCTCGCCACGACTCCGTTCTCGACGGTTGCAGCGTGTATGAAGCGAGAAAGGAGGCGGGCAAGTTGCTTGCAAGGTACTATCCCGTCGAAGCCGACCTCGTTTCGGGCGTTCCCGATTCCGCAAACGTAGCCGCCAGAGGCTATGCCGAGGAGAGCGGAATACCTTTCGTAGAAGCGCTCGCAAAGAACAGGTACGTCGGCAGAACGTTCATTCAGCCCGACCAGAGGCAGAGGGAAAACAGCCTCAACGTAAAGATGAACGCGCTGCGCGCCAATATCTACGGCAAGCGCGTTATAATCATAGACGACTCCATCGTCCGAGGCACGACCATGCGCAAGATTGTAAAAATGCTTCGCGACGCGGGCGCGGCGGAAGTACATATCCGCATCTGTTCGCCCATAATAAAGCATCCCTGTCATCTCGGCATCGACATACAGACATACAGCCAGCTGATAGGCGCTTATAAAGACGAAGACCAGATTTGCGAAAGCCTCGGCGCGGACAGCGTGAGGTATCTTTCGATAGAGCAACTCGTTGAAACCTGCAAGAGCGCGAAAGTTGATTTCTGTCTCGGCTGTTTCAACGGCAAATATCCCTATCCGCTCGACGGTTACGAAGCGGACAAACTCAAACTCGAATAAATTACAGGAGAAAATAAAATGGCAATATCGTATAAAGACAGCGGCGTAGACGTTGAAAGAGGCTATGAAGCCGTAAAGCTCATGCGCGACCACGTAAAATCCACTTATAATGAAAACGTACTCGGCGACATAGGCTCGTTCGGCGGCTTTTTCAGCATGCCCAAGGGCTATAAGGAACCCGTTCTCGTTTCGGGTACAGACGGCGTGGGAACAAAGCTCAAATACGCATTCGTTTCGGGCAGACACGATACAATAGGTATCGACGCGGTAGCTATGTGCGTCAACGACATAGTCTGCCAGGGTGCAAAACCTCTCTTTTTCCTCGACTATTTCGCAACGGGCAGACTTTCTCCCGAAGTAGTTGCAACCGTCGTTTCTGGCGTAGCCGAAGGCTGCCGTCAGTGCGGCGCAGCGCTTATAGGCGGCGAAACTGCCGAAATGCCCGGTTTTTATGCGGACGGCGAATACGACATCGCCGGTTTTGCCGTCGGCGTCGTCGATAAGAAAAAAGTAATCAACGGCAAAAAAATCAAGTCGGGCGACGTGCTTATCGGCATAAAGTCGAGCGGCGTTCATTCCAACGGTTATTCCCTCGTGCGCAAGTTGTGGGGCGAGAACATGGAAGAGCTTGAAAAATATGACGAGCGTCTCGGCGCAAAACCCATCGACGTTCTCCTTACGCCCACCAAAATATATGTAAATTCCATCCTCGCCCTTATAGAAAAGGTCAAGGTAAAGGGTATAGCGCATATAACGGGCGGCGGCTTCATTGAAAACATCCCCCGCATTTTCCCCGAGGGAATAGGTTGCAGAATAAATACCAAGTCATACGAAGTACCCGCAATATTCTCCATTATGCAGAAAAAAGCGGGCATAAAGAAGGAGCAGGCATACAACACCTTCAATATGGGCATAGGCATGGTCGTCTGCGTAGCCAAGAAGGATGCGGAAGCGGCTATGGAACAGCTTCGCTCTACGGGCGAAGATTGCTGCATAATAGGCAAGACCTGCAAGGGCAGCGGGGTGAAACTGGTTTGATGAAGCGAATTGCGGTATTCGCCAGCGGAGGCGGAACCGATTTTCAGTCGATTATAGACGCGAACGAAAAACAGTCTTTCTGCGAGATTGTCTGCCTCATTGCCTCGAAAGATGGCATAGGCGCTATAGAGCGAGCAAAAAAACACTCCATTCCCGCAGAAGTTTATGCAAAAAAGGATTATCCCGACCTTGAGGAGCTGTATAAAAAACTTGAATTCACGCTCAATATGCGTGGCGTCGATTACATAGTTCTCGCAGGCTGGCTCAAGATAATACCTTCCTCATTTATCAAGGCGTTTGAGGACAGAATTATCAACATTCATCCCTCGCTCATACCGGCGTTCTGCGGCAGCGGCTATTACGGTCTAAAAGTGCATCAGGCCGTAATAGATTACGGTGCTAAAATTTCGGGCTGCACGGTGCATTTTGTCAACGAAGTACCTGACGGCGGCGCAATCATCGCGCAGAGAGCGGTGGAGGTCGAGGACGGAGACACTGCCGAAAGTCTGCAGTCCCGCATTCTCGAAGTCGAACACGAGCTGTTGCCTTTCTGCGTAAAGAAGCTGTGCGAAGGTAAAGTTAAAAAAGACGGCAGAAAAGTTACCGTAATCGATTAAAATTAATATTTCAGGGGGTATGTGATGAAAGGTCATAAAATTATAGATATAATTTTTGCGTTTGCGGTTTTTGCAGCATTCATAACCTGTTTTGCGCTTATATATTCTGCGATTGAGTTGTTTAACTACGATACTGTTGTCAAAGTTTATGCATCATACAAAAATATATATGACGATATTCAGAAACCAATGGCTATATTTTTAATCACAGGAGCTGTTTTTGGTGTTGTTGGTTCTGTAGATGCACTGTTTGCCTATTCGGTTAAAAATAAAAACATAAAAATTATTTTATCCTGCGTAGCGCTGGCGGTTTTGGTTGTATTTATTGTTCTTATTTCGTTAGCTGTCAGTCATTGGCACTCATTTTTAGCTGAAGATGCCGAATTAACCAGTTCGGCTTATATTGACTACGTAAAGGGTCTGTTTCCGATACGTATAACTGACAGTTATGCACCTCATTTCACATTATATTCGCTTACTATGTCGTCGCTTATTACGCCTTTTGCAATGTTTCTTGTCATTGTATGTATTCTCGGATACATGCTTTTTGGCGTCTGCCGTAAAGAAAAGAACGATAATAATGAAGTTGTAAAGGTACAAGCCGACGAATAATTGCAGTTTTTTACCTTAATATTACTATAAATTTTAATTTACTTTCAGTTAAAGGAGTTATCAGCATGGAAATGAAGAAGAGAGCGCTTGTCAGCGTTTCGGATAAAGCTGGCATAGTTGACTTCTGCAAGGGACTTGCAGAATGCGGTTTTGAAATAATCTCTACGGGCGGCACGGCAAAGGCGCTCAAAGACGCGGGACTTAAAGTAATCGGCATATCCGAAATTACTGGCTTCCCCGAGTGCCTCGACGGCAGAGTAAAAACTCTCCATCCCAACGTGCATGCGGGACTTCTCGCCATGCGCTCCAATCCCGAGCATATGAAGCAGCTCGAGGAACTTAACATAAACACTATAGACGTAGTGTGCGTCAATCTGTATCCCTTCAAGGCAACTTTGGCAAAGGGCGCAGATTTTGCAGAGTGCGTTGAAAATATCGACATCGGCGGACCTACCATGATAAGGGCGGCAGCCAAAAACTATCAGGACGTTGCAGTCATCGTAGATCCCAAGGACTATGAAAAAGTTCTTTCCGAACTTCGCGCAGGCGGCGTAACATTGGAAACGAAGAAATGCCTTCAGTACAAGGTTTTCGCGCATACCGCCGTTTACGACAGTCTTATTTCCAATTATCTTGCAAGTCAGCTCGGCATAACTTTCCCCGACAGCGTAACTTTCGCATACGAAAAGGCTCAGGATATGCGCTACGGCGAAAATCCCCAGCAGCAGGCGGTGTTCTATAACGAAGAATTCATTCGTCCCGGTTCGCTTTCGTCTGCAAAACAGCTCTGGGGAAAGGAACTTTCCTACAACAACATAAACGACGCGAACGGCGCTCTCGAACTTTTGAAAGAATTCGGCACAACTCCCGCAGTAGTCGCATGCAAGCATGCAAATCCCTGCGGCGTAGGCACTGGCGAGAGCATACACGAGGCATATCTCCGCGCTTACAATTCCGACCCCGTTTCTGTATTCGGCGGAATACTTGCGATAAACGGCGAGGTCGACGCGGCTACTGCAGCGGAAATCAATAAAATATTCATTGAAATCGTCATGGCGCCTTCCTATTCCAAGGAAGCGCTCGAAATTCTCGAAGCAAAGAAAAACATCCGCCTTCTTCAGATAGAAAACATCTCCGCTCCCAGAGCGAAAGACGCATACGATATGAAAAAGGTTTACGGCGGTCTGCTTGTTCAGCAGTATGACAGCACGCTTCTTCACAACGAGGACGAAAATCTCTTCAAAAACAAGGCTGAAGTCGAAGAAAAGGTACTCACTTCGGGTAAAACGAGAACGGTTTACGGTCTGGGCGTAGTTACCGACCGCGCACCCACGGCTGAAGAAGTAGAAGCCCTTAAGTTTGCGTGGAAGGTAGTAAAACATACCAAGTCGAACGCTATAGTTATCGGCAAACAGGGCAGAACGACGGGCATCGGCATGGGACAGACCAACCGCATCTGGGCTGCGCAGCAGGCTATTGCCCACGCAGGCGAAGAGGCAAAAGGTTCGGTTATGGCGTCGGATGCGTTCTTCCCCTTCCCCGATTGCGTGGAAGAGTGCATAAAGGCGGGCATAACCGCGATAATTCAGCCGGGCGGCTCCATTCAGGACAAGGCTTCGGTCGAGGCATGCAATGCGGCAGGCATTGCAATGGTATTTGTAGGCGACAGACATTTCAAACACTGATAAATCGGGAAAAGACAGATGAACGTACTCGTTATAGGCAACGGCGGCAGAGAGCATGCTATATTGCTCGCTTTAAAAAAGAGCCGCAGAGTTGACAAATTATATTGCATGAAGGGCAATGCAGGCACGGCGCAGATAGCCCAAAACGTAGACGTCGATTATATGGATGTCGAGGCGGTCAAAGCGTTCGCGCTTGCCAATCCCCAGATAGATTATTATGTCGTAGCGCCTGACGACCCTCTTGCTGCGGGTCTTGTGGACGGGCTTGAAAGTATAGGCAAACGCTGCTTCGGACCGCGCAAAAATGCAGCGATAATAGAAGCAAGCAAGGCTTTTGCAAAAGAACTCATGAAAAAATACGGCATTCCCACGGCGGAGAGCGCAACCTTTACCAATTACGGCGATGCGCTCGAATACGTGCGTTCAAAGGGTGCGCCCATAGTTCTTAAAGCCGACGGACTTGCACTCGGTAAGGGAGTCCTTATTTGTAAGACGCTGAAAGAAGCTGAAGAAGGGCTTAAAGAAATAATGCTCGATAAGGCTTTCGGTCGTGCGGGAGAGAAGATCGTCATCGAAGAATGCATGCAGGGACTTAAATATAATCCCGGCGAAGAAGTGTCCGTGCTTGCGTTCACCGACGGCAAGACAATCGTTCCCATGATTACTTCCTGCGATCATAAGCGTGCGGGCGACGGCGATACGGGACTGAATACGGGCGGCATGGGAACGTTTTCTCCCTGCCCGTTCTGGACTAAGGAAATCGCAGACGAAGTTTACCAAAAGATAATGCTTCCCACGATGAACGCCATGAATGCCGAGGGAAGAACGTTCAAAGGCTGCCTTTACTTCGGACTTATGCGCACCGACAAGGGCATGAGGGTGGTTGAATACAACGCCCGCTTCGGCGATCCCGAAACGCAGGTGGTTCTGCCCATGCTCAAGACGGATATAATGGACATATTCGAAGCTGTAACAGACGGAAAACTTGCGGATATAAAGATAGAATGGGAAGAGGGCGCGTGCGTATGCGTCGTTCTCGCCAGCGGCGGTTATCCTCTGCACTATGCGAAGGGCAAGGAAATAACTATAGGCGACGTGGGCGATTGTATGCTCGTTCATGCGGGTACCGCCGTCAAGGACGGCAAGCTCGTAACCAATGGCGGCAGAGTTCTCGGCGTCGTTGCAAAGGGCGCCGACGTCGAAGAGGCAAGGAAAAAAGCTTACGCAGCAGTTTCAAATATCAGTTGGGAAGGCATGCAGTATCGCAAGGATATAGGCATCAAGTACCGCGAAGGTTAAAATATGATATACAGAATTTTTGTAGAAAAAAAGGACAATTTACAGGCGAAAAAGGTAGCGGAGGATATAAAAAATCTTCTCAAAATAGACGTTGAGGATGTCCGCCAGCTCATACGTTACGACGTGGAAAACATCAGCCGCGAGGAGTTTGAAGCGGCAGTGCCTTCGGTCTTTTCCGAACCCCCCGTTGATAACGTTTACCTCGAAGAGGTAAAATTACCGGCAGATTACAGCGTTTTCGCCATAGCATATCTCACGGGTCAGTACGACCAGCGCGCAGACAGCGCGGCGCAGTGCGTTCAGCTTCTCACGCAGAAGGAGCGCCCCTTGATAAAGTGCGCAAACGTCTATGCCGTCAAGGGCGTAAACGAAGAGCAGCTTTCCAAAATCAAAAAACACCTCATTAACCCCGTCGAAAGCGAGGAGGTTTCGCTCGAAAAACCTGCTTCGCTCGCTCACGTTGCAGTTCGCGCGGACGACGTGAAGGAAGTTGCGGGCTTTACTGACATGAGCGACGAGCAAATAGCCGCATATCATGCAAAGATGGGACTTGCTATGACGGTCGCAGACCTCGTATTCGTTCGCGACTACTACAAGGGCGAAAAGCGCAATCCCACCGAAACGGAAATAAGGGTAATCGACACTTATTGGTCCGACCATTGCCGTCATACGACTTTCGCGACGGAAATAAGCGACATAACCGTTCATTCGGACAACCCTCATATTAACGCAGCGCTCTCGCTCTACCGCAATCTGTTTGCCGAAATGTACGCGAACAGACCGGACAAATATCCCTGCCTTATGGATATTGCCACCATTGCGGTCAAAAAACTCAAAAAGGAAGGATTGTTAAACAACCTTGACGAGTCCGACGAAATAAACGCCTGCTCTATAAAGATAGACGCCATTCTCGACGGAAAGAAGCAGAGCTATACCGTCATGTTCAAGAACGAAACGCACAACCACCCTACCGAAATTGAGCCTTTCGGCGGCGCGGCTACATGCCTCGGCGGCGCGATACGCGACCCCCTTTCGGGCAGAACTTACGTCATTCAGTCGATGCGCGTAACGGGCTGCGCAGACCCTACGGAGAGCCTCGACGCAACGCTTAAGGGCAAACTTCCCCAGCGAGTTATTACAAAGACGGCGGCTTCGGGTTTCTCGTCTTACGGCAACCAGATAGGTCTTGCGACAGGTCAGGTAGACGAAGTTTACCACAGCGGTTACAAGGCGAAGAGGCTGGAAACAGGCTATGTTGTCGGCGGTGCTGTGTCCGATATGATTTACCGCGCAAAACCCTGCAAGGGGGATGTTATAATTCTCCTCGGCGGCGAAACGGGCAGAGACGGCTGCGGCGGCGCGACGGGTTCGTCCAAAGCTCACGACGAAAAGTCCGTGCAGACCTGCGGAGCGGAGGTGCAGAAGGGCAACGCTCTCACCGAGCGCAAACTTCAGCGTCTTTTCCTCAATAAGGAAGTTACGCGCAAAATCAAAAAATGTAACGACTTCGGCGCAGGCGGCGTGTCCGTAGCGATAGGCGAACTCGCCGACGGTCTCGTAATAGAGCTTGACAAAGTTCCCAAAAAATACGAAGGACTTTCGGGAACAGAACTTGCAATCTCGGAATCTCAGGAAAGAATGGCGGTAGTGGTTAACGCTGCCGACGTCGAAGATTTCATTGCGCTCGCAGCACAGGAAAACCTTTCCGCAACGCCCGTCGCAACTGTAACCGACGACAGAAGGATGAAGATGTATCACCGCGGAAAAGTTATCGTTGATATTTCGAGGGACTTCCTTGATACAAACGGCGTAAAGCAGGTTACCGAAGCGGAAATAAACGATAACGTCACTAACTTTTTCAAAGTTCCCGAAGTTGCAGATTTTTCAAAAGAACTTTCTCAAACTCTTTCGCGCCTCAACGTCTGCTCGAAAAAGGGTCTTTGCGAGATGTTCGACTCGACTATCGGCGCGCGTTCCGTATATATGCCTTTCGGCGGAAAATACCAGCTTACGCCCGTCATTGCCATGGCGGCAAAAGTCGTCGGCGGCGAAACGGACGACTGCACGGTATCCGCTTACGGCTACAGCCCCGACCTTATGTCGTCTTCGCCTTTCACGGGCGCTATATATTCGATAATCACATCTGTTGCAAAAGTTGTTGCGGCAGGCGCGGACTATAAAGATATCCGCCTTACTTTACAGGAATTCTTTATGCGTCTCAGGGACGATAAAAAGAGGTGGGGCGTTCCGCTTGCGGCGCTGCTCGGCGCGCTCTATGCGCAGATTAATTTAGGTCTCGGCGCAATAGGCGGCAAGGACAGCATGAGCGGTACTTTTGAATACATAGACGTTCCGCCCACGCTCATTTCCTTCGCTCTCGCTCCCGCAAAGGCTTCCGCGCTCATCACCAACGTGCTTGAAAAGAAGGGAGTAAAGCTCTATCTTCTTCCCATGAAGAAGGATGAAAGTTTTGTTCCCGACTTCGAATATCTCAAAAAACTTTATACGGCGGTACACGCAAACATCAAGTGCGGCAATATAGATTTTGCAACTGTAGTGGAAAACGGCGGCGCAGTTTCTGCAGTTGTCAAGAGCTGTCTCGGCAACGGACTCGGGTTTAATTTTGAATGCGACGCCGCTCATCTCTTTGCAGAGCGCTACGGCGACATTATCGTCGCATGCGAAGACATAAAAACGCTCGGCGATATAGAAAGCGTCTGCCTCGGTCAGACGACGGAATGCGGCTTTGCCTGCGCGGGACAGAAAGTAAGCGAAGCGCGCGCACTCAATTCTTATATATCCAAACTCGAGGGCGTGTTCCCCAGCGTTGCTCCCGCGGAGGGAATTGTTCCCGACTGCTCTTATACGGGCGGAGCAAAATATACGAATATTGCAACCAAACTCGCGCGTCCCCGCGTGTTTATTCCGGCATTCCCCGGCACCAACTGCGAACTCGACACGGCGAGAGCGTTCCGTCTTGCAGGCGCAGAGCCTGAAATTCTCGTAATCAAAAACCGCACTCCCGCCGACATAGAGGAAAGCGTTCAGGCAATAATAAAGGCTGTTGACAGGGCAAACATAATTGCGTTCCCCGGCGGTTTCTCGGGCGGCGACGAACCCGACGGCTCGGGCAAATTCATAGCTACGACGTTCAAGAACCCTGCAATCGCAGAGAGGGTTATGAAACTTCTCGAATGCCGCGACGGACTTATCCTCGGCATTTGCAACGGTTTCCAGGCGCTCATAAAGCTCGGCCTCGTGCCTTACGGCAAGGTCAGCCCGCTCACGGCTCAGTCGCCCACACTCACATACAACAATATTTCCCGCCATGTTTCAACCATGGTGGGCATAAAAGTTGCGTCAAATTTAAGCCCTTGGCTTTCGGCTTGCAAGGTTGGCGAAGTATATACCGTTCCCGTCTCTCACGGCGAAGGCAAGATAGTCGCAAACGAGGCGGAACTTGAAAAGATGCGCGCAGGCGGTCAGATTGCCACGCAGTACGTAGACCTCGAAGGCACTCCCACAATGGTAAGTCCTTACAACCCCAACGGCAGCATGTGGGCGATAGAGGGTATAACCTCGCCCGACGGCAGAGTATTCGGCAAAATGGGACATTCCGAAAGAACGGGAGAAAACCTCTATAAAAACGTTCGCGGAAATTACGACATGAAGATTTTTGAAAGCGGCGTAAAATATTTCAGATAATTTTTATATACAAAAGCAGATTGCGGGCATAAACGGCGTTTATGCCCGCATTTTCGGTTAAAATTCTTTACAAGTACAATATTTAGTGGTATAATAAGAGAAAACGCAAAAAGGTAAAATTATGAAGTGTTTATACTGCGGCTATGAAGACAGCAAGGTTATCGACAGTCGTTCGGCGGATGAAGGCAGAACAATCCGCCGCAGGAGGGAGTGCGTAAGGTGCGGCAAACGCTTCACTACTTACGAAACCATCGAAGATACTCCCGTTCTCGTGGTCAAAGCCAACGGCACGCGCCAGGCGTTCGACGCGGGCAAGATTAAAAACGGCATCGTCAAAGCGTGCGAAAAGCGTCCCGTTTCCATGAGCAAGATAGACGAGGTCGTGGACAACATAACAAAGCGCGTATATAACTCTATGGAACAGGAAATTTCCTCCAAAGTTATCGGCGAAATGGTAATGGAAGAGCTTAAGGCTCTCGACGAAGTTGCCTATGTCAGATACGCCAGCGTTTACAGGTCGTTTACCGATATTTCATCCTTCATGGCAGAGCTTCAGAAGATGATGGAAAACAAAAAATAAAATTTTTCAAAGGCAGTGAAAACTGCCTTAAATTTATTGCGATGAATATTAAAACAAGGTGTGTTTCCGTCGGGGGAGTACTCGTCGGCGGAGGTGAAAGCGTAAAAATTCAATCGATGTGTACGACAAAGACTTCCGACGTCGCTTCTACCGTCGCGCAGATAAAATCGCTCGAAAACGTCGGTTGCGATATAGTCAGGGTGTCAGTTCTCGACGAAAACGACGCAAAAGCTATAAAGAGCATAAAGGATGCAATAAAAATTCCTCTCGTCGCCGACATACATTTTTCATACAAACTTGCCGTTTCCGCCATCGAAAACGGCTGCGACAAGGTGAGAATTAACCCCGGCAACATCGGCGACGAAAATGCCGTGAGGGCTGTCGCCGACTGCATAAAAGCGCATAAAATATGCGTGCGCGTCGGAGCGAATACGGGCAGCGTGGAAAAAGAATTTCTGCAAAAATACGGCAAAAACGAGTATTCGCTCGTGGAAAGCGCGCTTAAAAACGTTGCCATACTTGAAAAAGAGGGCGTGCAGGACATAGTCATATCGGTTAAGGCTTCGTCGGTGCCGCTTACGGTGAAATCGTACAGACTGCTCGCGTCGCGCTGCGATTATCCCCTGCACATAGGCGTAACCGAAGCGGGAACGGAGGAAATGGCTGTCGTCAAATCTTCGGCTGCTCTCGGCTCGCTTCTTCTCGACGGCATAGGCGACACCATGCGCGTCTCCATTACGGGCGATCCCGTGAGGGAGGTTATCGCCGCTCGCAGAATTCTCCGCGCTGTGGGGCTTGACGAATATTTTGCAGACGTAATTTCCTGCCCGACTTGCGGCAGGTGCATGTGGAATTCCATGGAGCTGGCAAAAAAAGTAACCGAGCGCGTGGAAAATATAAGAAAACCTTTAAAAATTGCAGTAATGGGCTGCGTTGTAAACGGACCCGGCGAGGCGAAAGATTGCGACATAGGCATTGCTGGTTCGCAGGAGTACTGCGTCATTTTCAGAAACGGACAGATAATTGAAAAAATTCCCGCGGCAAACGCCGAAGAAATATTCCTATCAAGGATAGAAGAGTTGATAAATGACTGAATTTATTCAAAAAATACATGCGATACCGTCGTTCGGCTCGGCGGTTTTATCCAAAGTCAGCCTTGAGAGGGCGGGACACGTGGTAACGGTCAGTCTTGTAACCGATACCCCGTACACGACCGAGGATGAAAAAAAAGCCAATAACATCGCCAGACAGTTCGTGCCTGAAGAGTTCGAGTGCAATCTTACAATATCAAAGCTCACGCCCGACGAAGGCATGGTGGCGCGCAGAATAATGCAGGTATTAGAGCAGAGCAATAAGGCGCTCGCCTGCCTCGTTTCGCAGGACGACGTGAAGGTGGTAAGAACGCAGAGCGGCTTCGATTTCACCGTGTCGGTAATAGCCAACACAGTAGTTTCCGAGGGCGTTGCGGAAAAAATCATTTCCGAACTTGGCAGAAGTTTCTGCGGAGAATTTACGGGCAGATGCGTAAAGAGCGATAAGAAGATAGAAAGCATAGAAGTGGAAGAAGAAAAAGAAAATCTGGAATACGTCATACCCGTGCGCACGTTCAAAGTGTGCGATTATGTGCGCATAGAGGGCGATACCGTTCCCGAAGACGCCGTTTACATGAGCGACGTAAATTTCGAAAGCGAAAACGTCGTAGTGTGCGGAACGGTCGAAGCTATGGAAGAGCGCAAGTATAACCGTAAAAAGGATAATCAGGAAAAAACTTATTTTTCCTTTACCCTTTCGGACACGACCGCCATGCTCAGATTTACTTATTTCCCCCGCGTTTCAACTATCGAAAAAATCCGCAAAATCAACATAGGCGACAGCATTGTTTGCTCGGGCAAAACCGAAATTTTCAACGGCGCCGTCCGTTTTACGGCTAAATATATCGATTACGGCAAAGTTCCTCAGGGCTTCGTGCCTGTAAAACGAGCTTCCAAGCCCGCGCCAAAATATTATACGGCTGTATTCCCTCAGCCCTATTCCGATTTTTCCCAGACGGATATCTTTACCCGTCCCGAACTTCCCGAATGTCTTAAAAATAATACTTTCGTGGTTTTCGACCTCGAAACGACGGGACTGAACAGCTCGCCTTCGGCGGGAAATATGGACAGAATAATTGAAATTGGCGCTTACAAAGTTTCAGGCGGAGAAATCAACGAAAGTTTTTCCACTTTCGTCAATCCCCAAAAGAAATTGTCTGATGAAATAATAAAACTTACTGGAATAACGCCCGAAATGGTCGAAAACGCTCCCACTTACGAGCAGGTCATGCCCGACTTTTTCAAGTTCTGCCAGGGCGCAATCCTTGTCGGACACAACATTGCGGGTTTCGACTTCAAATTCGTCGATTACTATTGTTCGCAGCTCGGTTATCAGCTCGAAAGGAAACTTTACGATACAATTCCTCTTTCCCAGGAGCTGTTGTTCCTTTCCAACTACAAGCTCAACACGGTGGCAGACCATTTCGGCATAACGTTCAATCACCACAGGGCTGTGGACGACGCTCTTGTTACGGCAAAAATCTTTATTGAACTCATAAAATTAAAAAAATCGCTGCCAAAGTATATGTAATGCTTGCAAAAATGCGACGACTGTGTTATAATCAAACTATACTTAATACTTTATAAGCATTGAGTGCCTTGACAAAGGGCACTCAATATTGCTATAAAAGGGGATAAAATGAATATCAAACCTCTTTCCGAGCTTAAAACTTTCCTTGAAGGCTATGCGACGCCTATGGGAATAGAGATTGTCGATATTGAGTTTTCGGATAAAGACAAGACGCTTACAATCTTTATCGAAACAGAAAACGGCATAGATCTCGACACCTGCGAAGCGTTCCACAATGCGATAATGGAACCCATAGACGAATTCGATCCCACTTTCGACGTGCCTTACACCCTCAACGTATCCAGCCCCGGACTTGACCGTCCCTTCAAAACGCAGAGAGATTTCGAGCGCAACGTCGGCAAGGATGTGGAAGTAAAGCTGTACGCTCCCATAAAGGGCAAAAAATTCCTTGAGGGCGAACTTGTTTCGTTCGATGAAAATGCAGTCGAAATAAAAACCTCAAAGGAAACTATAAAGATACAGCGCAACAGAATAGCAAAGATAAACAAAGCAATAAAATTCGAGTAATCCGCTCCGCGGGCGGCGTTTACACCCGCATAAAACACACAATATTTTCAGGAGAATAAAAAAAATGAAAGACGATATTTTTGCGGCACTTGCAGACCTTGAAAAGGAAAAGGGCATTCCCCAGCAGGTATTTCTCGACGCGCTTCAGAACGCGCTCGTATCGGCGTGCAAAAAGCAGGGCGCTGCAGGCTCGGTAGAACTTAAGCTCGTACCCGAAAAGGGAAACATAGAGTTCTATACCGTCAGGGAAGTTGTCGAAGAGGTTGAAGACAGGGAAACTCAGATTTCTCTCGAAGACGCCAAAAATATCAAAAAGAGCTATAAGGTCGGCGATGTCGTAAGGGAAAAATTCATACCTAAGGATTTTTCCAGAATTGCGGCGCAGACGGCAAAGCAGGTAATTCTTCAAAAAATACACGAAACCGAGCGCGACGCTGCCATGAGCGAGTTTTCCAACAAGGAAGGAGAGCTTCTTGTCGGCACGGTACGCAAGCTCGACGCGAAAAACGTCTACGTCGAACTCGGCAAAGGTCAGGTTGAGGGCATAATGCTTCCTTCCGACCAGGTTGCAGGCGAAGAGTACAAGGTAAACGATAAAATCAAAGTTTTCGTAAAGCGCGTAAAGAGCGGTTTCAAGGGCGCGCAGGTGCTCGTCAGCCGTTCGTCCGCAGGCTTAGTCAGAAAACTTTTCGAAGAAGAAGTTCCCGAAATCAAACAGGGTACTGTAGTCATTAAGGAAATCAGCCGCGAAGCCGGCGCCAGAACCAAAATGGCTATCTGGTCGGAAGATCCCAGAGTGGATGCCATCGGCGCATGCGTCGGCAACAAGGGCGCGAGGGTAAACGCGGTTGTAGAAGAGCTTCACGGCGAAAAGATAGATATTATTCCCTGGAGCGAAAATCCCCTCGAATTTATAGCAAAGGCTCTTTCGCCCGCAAAAGTTCTTTCCGTAACTCAGCTCGAAGGCGAAAAGACCGCAATGGCAGTAGTTCCCGACGATAAACTTTCGCTTGCAATAGGCAAGGACGGACAGAATGCCCGCCTCGCAGTGAGACTTACCGGTTGGAAGATAGACGTCAAGAGCCTTTCCGCAGCGGAAAAACTCGGTTACGTTCAGTCTGAAAACGAAGGGGAACAGGACGCGGAGTAAAATGCCAAAAGTTAAAAAAATACCCTTAAGGCAGTGTATAGCCTGCAGGGAACTCAAGCAGAAAAAAGATATGCTACGCATTGTCAGAAATGCCGAAGGTAAGATATTTATTGACTTTTCTGGCAAGGTTTCGGGCAGGGGCGCATATATCTGCGACAACGAGGAATGTATAAAGAAGCTGAGAAAACAGCGTCTTATAAATAAAGTTTTTTCCTGCGAAGTGGGAGAAGAGGTCTACGCAGCCATCGAGGAGGAATACCTTGGCAAAAAATAAGGTAGAAACCTTTATCGGATTTTGCGTTAAAGCGAGAAAGATTTCTCTCGGAGCGGGCGCGATAGACGTCCTAAGACGCGGAGTGTATCTGATAATCGTATGCTCGACCGGTTCGGAAAACTGTTTCAAGGTCGCTTTGAAATACAAAAAGAAATTTAATTGTCCGCTCATGATATGCAGGTGCGGACTAGAGACCGCCGTAAACAAACCAGGCTGCAAGCTGGCGGCTGTCAGGGACGAAGGTCTGGCAAACGCGATTGTGGCGAATGCCTGTGAAGAATATGAAATATATGCCGGAGGCGTAAAAGAGTAAGTATGGCAAATAAGTATGTAAATATTGAAGAAATCGGGAAGATGCTGTCGGGCGGAGGAATAAACGAGCTTGGCAAAAAAGTTTCTGCTGCGGAAAAGAGCGTGCAGAATATTTTAAAGCAGCTTTCCGACCTCGACGCCGCAATGGCGGCTAAAAAACTCGAGGAGGAGCAGCGCCTCGCTCAGGAACAGAAACAGGCAGAGGAAGCGGCAAAACGCGCGGCGGAAGAAGCTGCCCGCGCAGCCGAGGAAGCCGCTAAGGAAAAGGCAGCCAAAGAAAAGGAAAAAGAGCTTACAAAACCCGCAGAAAAGCAGGTTGAAGAAGTTGAAACCAAGCCTTCCGAAGCCAGGGAAAAACCAGCAAAGGAAAATATGCGCGAAGCAAGCCAGCCCCGCGCAAATTTTGCAAGGGAAGGTTCTTCCGCTCCCAAAACTTTTGTCAATACGGACGCGAGAAACCGTTCGGACCGTCCTGCGCGCAATACCGCGCAGCAGGGTGCGCGTCCCCAGCAGGGCAATCGTCCTTTAAATCAGTCCCGTCCCCAGCAGGGTGCAAGATTTTCTTCCGCGCCCGCTGCATCGGCTCAGCCTGCAAAACCCGCAAACAAAAATTTCGGCGCGGACAAGAAAAAGCAGTCGTTTGAAAAAACTTATGTCGAAAAAGAGCGCCGCGCGCCTTCCAAGCGCGCGCTCGCAAGGAGCCAGGGTCCCGGCATAGACGATTTCGACGAGGATAAGAGCGGCTACAGAAAACTGCGCGTAAAGAAGGACAAAAAGCAGCAGAATACTCAGGCTGTAAAAATCGACCACGCGGTCGTAACTACGGATGAAATTCCCCTTAAGGTGCTTTCCGAAAAACTCGGAATTACCGCAGTGGAAATAACCAAAAAGCTCTTTAAAGAGGGCATAATGAAGACGGTAAACGAATCCATCGATTACGATACCGCCGCGCTCATCGCCGCAGGAATGGGCATAGAGCTCGAATATAAGCCCGAAAAGACGGCGGAAGAAATTCTTTCCGAAAAGCAGGCGGATACAGTTGAAGAAATCGAAAGTCTCGTTCCCCGCGCGCCCGTCGTTACGGTTATGGGACACGTCGACCACGGCAAGACTTCCCTTCTCGACTACATCCGTCGCCAGAACGTAGCCGCAGGCGAAGCGGGCGGCATAACCCAGCATATCGGCGCATATTCGGTTACCGTAAGCGGCAAAAACATTACGTTTATCGATACTCCAGGACATGAAGCGTTCACGGCTATGAGAGCGCGCGGAGCGCAGGTTACCGACATAGTTATCCTTGTCGTAGCGGCTGACGACGGCATCATGCCCCAGACAATCGAGGCTATAAATCATGCCAAGGCGGCAAAAGTTTCTATAATAGTTGCAATAAACAAGATGGATAAAGCGGGAGCAAATCCCGAAAAGGTAAAGCAGGACCTTACAAACTACGGTCTCGTTCCCGAAGAATGGGGCGGAGATACGCCCGTTTGTCCCATTTCGTGCAAGACGGGCGAAGGCATAAACGACCTTCTCGAAAATATCCTGCTCGTAGCGGAGATGAAAGAATTGCTCGCAAACCCTGCAAGAGAGGCTCGCGGAGCGATAATCGAAGCGCAGCTCGATAAGGGCAAAGGTCCCGTTGCGACGGTACTCATTCAGAATGGTACTCTTCACACAGGCGACAATATTATTTCAGGCACGATAACGGGCAGAGTGCGCTCTATGATAGACGATAAGGGCAGAACGGTAAAGGAGGCAGGTCCTTCTTCGGCGGTTTACGTCCTCGGTTTCGAACAGGTACCCAATGCGGGCGACAACATGTATGCCGTATCTCAGCAGCTCATGAAATCGGTCATAGAAGAGCGCAAGAGAAAGGAATCCGATGCAATGGTCAAGGCGGCTTCCAAGATTTCGCTCGACGAAGTTTTCGGAAAGATTGCGGAAGGCAACATGAAGACGCTTAACCTCATCATCAAGGGCGACGTTCAGGGCTCTGTCGAAGCAGTCAAGCAGTCTGTCGTCAAGCTTTCCAATGAGGAAGTTCAGGTCAAAGTCATTCACAGCGGTGCAGGCGCAATAACCGAATCAGACGTTATGCTCGCAGATTCTTCCAATGCTATAATTCTCGGCTTCAACGTTCGTCCCGACGCAAAGGCGAAAGCTACGGCTGAAAGAAGCAAAGTCGACATCAGAATGTATCGCATAATATACGACCTGCTCGACGATATAGAAGCTGCGCTCAAGGGCATGCTCGCACCCAAATACCAGGAAGTATATATGGGCAAGTGCGAAGTGCGCCAGACGTTCAAAATTACGGGTGTCGGAAATATTGCAGGTTGTTACGTTAAAGACGGCAAGATCGTTCGCGGTGGCAAACTTCGTATTTACCGCGACGACGTGCTCATCGTCGAAGGCAACGTTCAACAGCTCAAGCGCTTCAAGGACGACGTCAAGGAAGTCAACTACGGTTACGAATGCGGTTGCGCCATCGAAGGATTTAACGATATTCGCGTCGGCGACGTGATCGAATGCTATATGATAGAGCAGATACCCGCAAAATAAGGATTGAAATATGAAAGGATTGAGAGGCGAGAGGCTGGCAAGTCAGTTCAGGGAGGAGATTTACTCCGTCATATCCAGACAGTTGCGCAACAGATACCCCGAGTTGAGCGCTATAATCAGCGTAACCCAGGCAGACGTTGCTCCCGACCTGAAAACTGCAAAAATTTACGTAAGCATATTCGACAAGGATGAAGCGCGCAAGCAGGCAAGTTTTGAAATCCTCAAGCAGAATGCGGGCTTTATCCGACACGAACTCGCGCAGGTGCTTCATCTGCGCACCGTGCCGTATCTTTCGTTTATTCTTGACGGAAGCATGGAATACGGCGCAAAGATAGACAAAATAATAGAAGACCTTGAAAAACAGGACAAGCACGATGACTGAAGGCGTTCTATCAAAGATTGCTGAAAAACTTAATTCATCGCGCAATGCGGCGATTTTCTGCCACGTTCGTCCCGACGGCGACGCTCTCGGCAGCGGACTTGCTTTGGCTGTCGCCATGCGCAATGCAGGAAAAAATGCCTGCCTTTTCTGCGAGGAAGCCCCTCCCGAAAGACTGTGTATTTTTCCCGCCATGCAGACTGTTGAAACGCAACTTAACGATGCGTCGGCATTTGACCTCATGATAAGCGTCGATTGCGCAGACGTTACGAGAATGGGCGTGTTCGCGGCTGCATTCAGAAAATTCAAGGGCAACACGATAAACATAGACCATCACATATCCAACGACAAATTCGCCAAGCTGAATTATGTGTGCGATTGCACGGCAACGTGCGAAATTATGCCCGAAGTGCTTTCTGCGGCAGGTTTTGACATGACTAAGGAAATTGCCGATTTGCTCGCAATGGGCTTGCTTACAGACAGCGGTAATTTTTCGCACAGCGACGTTTCCGCAAAGACGTTTGCGGTAGCTTCCTCGCTCCGTGCCGCAGGTGCAGATTTTTCGTCTACAGGCTATGCAATGTTCACCAAGCAGACAAAAAACCGCGCTATTCTGTATGCCCGCGTACTTTCGGGAATGAGGTTCTGCCTCGAGGACAGACTTGTTTTCCTCACAGTAACGCAGAAAGATTTTGAAATTACAGGCACGGAAAAGAGCCAGACGGAAGGATTTGTAGATTATCCGCTTTCAATAGACGGCGTAGAAGTTTCCATAGCGCTGATGGAAGTTAAAAAGGGGCAATACAAGGCTTCGCTCCGCAGCAAACGCGTAAACGTCAATGCGGTTGCTTCAGAATTCGGCGGCGGAGGGCACATTCTTGCCAGCGGCTGCATGCTTTTCGGTGAATACGAAGAGGTAATCGAAAGACTGACTTACGCCGTGTACAAACAGTTATGACGGGATTTATCAACATAAACAAAGCGCAGGGAGTAAGCTCGGCAAGGGAGGTCGCAATTATCAAGCGCCTCACCCATAGTCCGTGCGGGCATATGGGTACGCTCGACCCCATGGCGAGCGGCGTTCTGCCCGTCGGCATAGGCAATGCATGCAGACTGTTCGATTACTTTCTCGATAAGCACAAGGTTTATCGCGCAAAGTTTAAATTCGGCGTCGGTTACGACACTCTAGATATTACGGGCAATCGACTTTCAGACGGAGGAAGAATACCTTCTTTGAGCGAAATAGAGCAGATTTTACCGCAATTTGTCGGCAAAATTATGCAAACTCCGCCGAGATACAGCGCAAAAAGCATAAACGGGGTAAGGGGATACAAACTTGCCCGTGCAGGCGTAGATTTTGAATTAGCGCCCAAGGAAGTAACAATTTATTCTATAAAATTGTTGAGCGAAGAAGATTATGGCGAGTTCTCGTTTGAAATAGAGTGCGGAGGAGGTACTTACATACGCTCGCTCGGCAGAGACATTGCCGCAAAACTCGGCACCGTGGCGGCGATGAGCGCGCTTGTAAGGACTTCGAGCGGCGTTTTTTCCATAGAAAATGCGGTAAATTCTTCAGAGCTTAACGAAGAAAACATATCCGATTACATCATTCCCACGCAGAGCGTACTGCCTTTCAAAGATATTTACCCGAAGGGCGCTGATGCAAAGAAACTCTTCAACGGCATATCCGTTTCCGTCGATGAGGCGGACGGTCTATATAAAATTTACAATGAAGACGGCGCTTTCTACGGTCTCGGCACAGTGGAGAGCGGCAGTTTAAAAGTGAGAACCAAATTATGTTAGAAATCATTGAATTCGGCAAAGACGAATACGCTTTCCCTTCGCTCATAGTGCTCGGTTGTTTCGATGCCATTCACCAAGGGCATAGGGAACTTTTCAAAAAAGCTAAGTTGCAAGCCAAGATTAACGGTCTCGACCTCGGCGTAATGATGTTCAGGGACGGCAAGGGCGGCAAAACCTTGTATTCTTTTGAAGAGCGCGTTAAAATGCTTGAAAAATACAATGTTAAGTTTGTTCTCGCAATAGACTTTACGCCTGAATTCAAAGATATTGCGCCCCTCGATTTTCTTGCCGCAATCGAAGATAAAATCAACGTAAAAGCCTATATGAGCGGCAAAGATTTCCGCTTCGGCAAGGGCGCGAAGGGTAAGTCATCCACGCTCAAAAATTTTGCCGAGGACGAGGAAAACGGCGTGTGGTACATGCCCTTGAAAGATGTCCTTTACGATGGCGAAAAAATTTCTACCACACTCGTTAAAAGCTGCCTTGACAGCGGCGACGTTACGCGCGCCAACGCCCTTCTCGGCGAGCCTTTCTATCTCGACGGACAGGTGGTCGAGGGCGCTCACAGGGGAACGCAGATACTCGGTTTTCCTACGGTCAATATAGTTTACCCCGAATGGAAGTATCCCGTAAGAAAGGGTGTTTATAAAGTACTCGTTACCATAGACGATCAGCAGTATTCCGCCATAGCAAACTACGGAACCTGCCCTACTTTTGAAGATAAAAGAGAAGTGCTCGAGGCGCATATCAAAGATTTTTCGGGCGACTTGTACGGCAAGGAAATAAGAGTTTGCTTCATTTGCTTTATGCGCGGCATAAAGAAATTTACAAGCCCCGACGAGCTTGCTGCTCAGCTTTCGGAAGATAAAGCAGCGCTTGACCTCTCGGACGAAGAATTTGCAGCCCGTTACGGTCAGGCTTATCTCTTGCCCGAGGAAGAGTGCGAAAATTGCGCCGATGAGCCAGTCGACGATGCAAAAGCCGACGATACCGAAAAAGTTTCGGAAGAAGTTAAGTCCGAAGATGTAGTTCAGGCAGAGGTTTCGGAAACCGATGTACAGGCGCAGGAAGCCGAAAGCGGCACAATAACCGAGGAACAGGTACAGCCTGCAACCGAACAGACTGAAGAGGTTGTTGAAGAGCAGTCGGCTGAACAGATTTCGGAAAACGGCGAAGAAGGCGAAACAAACGCTTCGTGCGTAAGCGAATGCGCGGCGGCGGAAGACGATACGACAAGCGTCGTTGAAACCGTCGTAGAGCAGGAAGAAAATAAAGTTACGGAATAAAATGATTAAATTCGGACCTAGCGGAAACAGCGCAAGTTTTTACGCGATGGGATACAAACACACCGTTCAGGCACCTGAATACCTTGATAAATTCGGGCTGGATTGTTTTGAGTATTCTTTTGGCAGGGGCATAACTCTTTCCGCGGATAAAGCAATGGAAATAGGCGGCGCGTTTGCCGCCGCAGATAAGGAAATAAGCGTTCATGCGCCCTATTTCATAAATTTTGCAAATCCCGACGATGAAGCGGCGGCTAAATCTTACGGCTACGTCATAAAAAGTGCGGTGTATTTAAAGCATTTCGGCGGAAAAAGACTTGTTTTCCACCCCGCAGCGCAGGGCAAAGCAACAAGGGAGGAAGCCGTTTCGAGAACGTCGGACAGGCTTAAAATCCTCCGCGACGAAATTTACGAAAGAGGGCTTGACGACCTCATATATTGCCCCGAAACAATGGGCAAAGTCGCGCAGATAGGCACTTTGGAAGAAGTTGTAGAATTCTGCAAGATAGATAAAATCTTTCTCCCTGCGATAGACTTCGGACATCTCAACGCGAGGGAGCAGGGAAGTTTAAAGACGGTCGAAGATTATAAGACAAGGCTCGAATACATGATTTCGGAGCTTGGTTACGAAAGAGTTAAAAACTTTCACGTTCATTTTTCAAAGATTATGTACGGAGGAAAGGGCGAGGTTAAACACTTAACTTTTGCTGATACCGTGTACGGTCCTGAGTTTGAACCGCTTTCCCTGGCTCTGCACGAGCTTAAACTCGAACCTTACATCGTCAGCGAATCGGACGGCACCCAGGCAGAGGACGCCCGCGCCATGAAAGACATTTATTTTAATACTGTTGACAGATAAACATAATTTTGGTAGAATGTAGTATATGAATTTACGTTCAGAAAAGATTTTTTCTGCGGTGGGAGCGGATGCTCTCGTAACAACGCAGGACGATTTAAGATTTTACCTCACAGGCTTTGAAAGCTCGTTCGGAGTGGTAATTGCCGACGGCAAAAGCGCAAAGTTTTATACGGACAGCCGCTATTTGGAAGCTGCCCGCAAGAATACGGCAAAAGGATACGAAGTTCTCGAATATCCCAGGGGCGTAAAGCTTGCCGAGCTTTTGAAAGATTATAAGACAATCGGCGTTCCCATGGACAGAATTTCCGCCAACGAATATCTTTCCTTAAGCGCAAACGGCTTTGAACTTGTCGACAGCATGGCGGCGTTCAAGGACAGCATGGCTGTTAAAAGCGCGGATGAACTTGCCAATATCAAGGCTGCGTGCGTCGCTACGGACAAGGCGTTCAACGAGCTTGTTCCTCAAATTAAGGAAGGAATGAGCGAAAACGAAGTCGCAGCTCTCTTGGAATATCTCATGCGCCAACACGGCGCTTCGGGGACGAGTTTTTCTACCATCTGTGCATTCGGCGCAAACGCCAGCGTGCCTCATCACGAAACAGACGGTACGAAACTTCGCTTCGGCGACATAATATTAATCGACTTCGGTTGCAAGATAGGCGGATATTGCTCTGACTGTACCAGAACGTTCCTCTTCGGAGACGACAAAAAACACGAAGAATTCAAAAAGGCTTATTCGCACGTGCTTGAAGCTCACATGCTTGTCAAGGAAAAGTTTAAGGCGGGCATGACGGGCAAAGAAGGCGACGCAATAGCGCGCGATTGCCTTAAAAAGTACGGGCTTGACAAATATTTCACCCATTCTCTGGGACACGGAATAGGCATAAACATACACGAATACCCCAACCTTTCGCCCAACAGCGACGATAAGCCGTTTTCGGACGGAATGGTTTTCTCGGACGAACCGGGAGTATACTTCGAGGGTGAATTCGGCATCAGAATAGAAGATACGGTTACTTTGCAGCAGGGAAAGGTTATAAGCCTCACCGACAGCGACAAGAACCTCATCGTTTTATAAATAAATTTTCAGGCAATAATTTAACAGGAGAATATATAATATGGCATCGATTTTAGCAGGCGATATCAGAAAGGGCGTTACGTTTGAATATAACGGAAAGGGCGTTTACACGGTAACCGATTTCCAGCACGTCAAGCCCGGCAAAGGAGCGGCGTTCGTTCGCGCTACCATCAAAAATGTTGTTACGGGACAGGTTCTTTCGGATATAACCTTCAACCCCACCGCAAAGCTCGAAACGGCTCAGGTGGAAACGAGAAAGATGACCTATTCTTATACCGACGGCGAGTTCTATTATTTCATGGATCCCGATACCTTTGAAATGATAACTCTCAATCTCGATCAGGTAGAAGATGCACTCAAGTACATCAAAGAGAACGATATGGTTACCATCAAATTCCTTCACGGCAGCGCGTTCTCGGTTGAACCCGAAAACTTTGTCGAGCTCAAGATAGTTGAGTGCGAACCCGGCGTAAAGGGCAACACGGCAACCAACGCAATGAAGAACGCAGTTGTAGAAACTGGCGCAACCATTCAGGTTCCCATGTTCATAGAAGAAGGCGAAGTTATCCGCATCGATACCCGCAGCGGCGAGTACATGTCGAGAGTCGGCAAGTAATAAAAGTGAAAGCTGTAATTCAGAGGGTGCGCTCTGTCCGCCTCTCTGTTGACGGTCAGACGGTGTCCGAAATACCTTTCGGACTTGCCGTCTATCTCGGCGTAAAAGTCGGCGATTGCGAAAACGCATGCGAGCAGATGGCGGGCAAAATTTCCCGTCTCCGCATATTCGAGGACGAAAACGGCAAGATGAACCTTTCCGTAAAAGACGTCGGCGGGGAAGTTATGCTTATTTCGCAGTTCACCCTTTATGGCGACTGTTCGCACGGAAACAGACCGAGTTTTACTCTCGCAGAACAGCCTGACAGGGCAAAAAAGTTGTACGAACTGTGCGGAGAAAAACTGTCCGCGCTCGGCATTACCGTAAAAAAGGGAGTGTTCGGCGCCGACATGAAAATAGAGCAGTTCAATGACGGACCTGTTACAATAATTTATGAAATCTGATTGCAGGGCGAATTTTTCGCCCTGCTTATTACTGTATTTATGAAAATTTCTTTTCTCGGTACGGGTGCGGCGGAGGGCGTGCCTGCAATGTTCTGCAACTGCGATTTCTGCAGACAAGCCCGCAAAGGCGGGACAGCCATGATGCGCACTCGTTCGCAGGTCATTATCGACGGCGACCTTTCAATAGATTTCCCGCCTGAGGCATACTATCATGCCGTGCGTTTCGGCGTAAATCTGTCTGCGCTCAAGCACATCCTCGTTACACATTCTCATATGGACCATTTTTATGCCCACGATTTTATTCTTCGCGGGTATAAATATGCCTCTCTGGACGAAGATTTGCTCAATATTTACGGCAACAACGAGGTCGCAAAAGTATTTGCAGAATGTACTGCGCGCGAGATGAAAGAAGTTGTTGCCCCGCATGTCAGAATTAATACCGTAAAACCCTTTTCGCAGTTCGAAGCGGGCGAATACAGCGTGTCGGTTATACCTGCGCAACATTCCCTTAAGGAAGACGCTCTGCTGTTTTATATAGAAAAGGGCGGTAAAGGCTATCTTCATCTCTACGATACGGGCAATGTAACGGACGAGGCAATCTCTTACCTCAAAAAATGTTGCGCCCGCGCCGACGTCATTGCGTACGATTGCACTTTCGGAAGTTCTTGCGGCAATTTAACGGCGCGACATATGGGCATTGCCGACGTTGAGAATGTGCGCGAAAGGCTGACGGCTGCAGGCATATCGGGAGATAAAACTATAAGCGTTATAACTCATTTTTCGCACAACTGTCATCCTTCGGCGGAAAACCTCGCAAAGATAGAAAAAGAATACGGCGTTGTGGCTGCTTACGACGGCATGGAAATACAAATCCGATGAAAATTTTCAGGCATTTTATAACTATAACAAGGCACAGACATAAAGTCATGCTTCACTGTTTCAAAGCGGGACTGATATGGCGGGGGCTGCTGCACGATTTATCGAAATACCTGCCTTCCGAATTTATTCCGGGCGCTAGGTATTATCAGGGAAACAGAAGTCCGCAGGCAAAGGAAAGGGAGCTTTTCGGCTATTCAGCCGCATGGCTGCACCATAAGGGCAGGAATAAGCATCATTTCGAATATTGGGTGGACAGCGGAGCAAACAACGACTTCGTATTCGTAAAAATGCCTGCGGTCTATTTCGGTGAAATGGTGTGTGATCGCATTGCGGCAAGCAAAATTTATCTCAAAGAAAGTTATACGACGTCGTCGCCTCTGCAGTATTTCAATACGAGAACGCATAAGCAGGGCATGAACCGAGAGACCTGCCGCGACCTTGAATACTTCTTGACCATGCTTGCCGAAAAAGGCGAAGATTATATGTTTGTTCAGTTAAAAAAATTTATAAAAGAAAATAAAAAGGCTGAAAAACAGCTTAATAAAAAAGCAGACAAATAAATTGTCTGCTTTTTGCTATTTTGTGCGAGCAATTTCCGTGTTATCCTGCGTGCGGCTGCGAAGCTGCCTTACGGGATGTTCGCTTTCCTGATAGCGATAATCCGAACCAAACTTTTTTATCGCCTTGTCAATTACAAGGTGCGAAGCGTTTTTATCGGTATCGCACATAAATTTCTGGTAATCGAAAAATCTGTGGTCGGACGGTATGCGGGCAATATCTTTGTAATCCGTTCCGTCTGCGGTGAGGGTTATTGTGCTTCCCAATACGCGGCGTACGTAATCTTTGTTGCTTCCCAGTTTTAAAAGTTTGGGAAATTCGCCGTCGCCGACAACGCAGTCGTAAGATTTGTTTTCATATTTTTTAAGGAGAGAGGCTGCAGTCTTGAGGTGGCATATTTCCATTTTGAAGTGTTCGTTCCATATTTTTTTAATGGCATCGTCGCTTTCGTCTTCATAAGCGGAGTAATATAACCAACATTCGCAGTATTCGTGCATTACCCATTGTTCCAGCCATGACATTGAGGGGTCTTTGAGGCTTTCGTACTGCGTTACGTGCGCTTCTTCTATCATGGCAATTTCGGCATAAAGTTTTCTGCCTAAGTCATTTTTATACCACTGAGCAATGTTCATGTAGTAGTTCATTGTCTGTTGCTCGGCGGCGGTAATGGTGGAGGCAACTAATTTGGAGTATAAATTGGAAGACGGTCCGTCCATATGCGGCTTTAAATCGTCCGAAGGGAAGCGATGTTCTGCCATAGTAGGGCGTCCCGGCATAATTTCAGTCATTTTGCCTACAAGAGTGTCAGCTTCAATGCCCTTGTCCATTTTTAAAAGATTGGCATATCTGTAAAGGTGGTCAAAATCTTCCAAAAGGGCAAAATTAAGTGCTTTTATATTGTTTTCATCCTTTTCGTTGCGTGCAAGGGCGGCGGTTAGGTCAACTGCGAGCTGTTCGTACCCGATAGTTGTTTCAAGAATGCTTTCGTTAATAGGCTTCAGGCAGCTTATGCGTTTTTGCTGTTGCTGTTCCTGACGTCTGACGATTGCCAGGGCTTCAAGAATTTCGGGCATTGAGCAATGGCGCGCAAACTGATGCATAAACCATGCGCTTTCAAACTCCGTGCCGTTCATAAGTATGACGCGTGTCTTTGTGTAGGGCGAAGTAGTATTTTTGTTATAACTCTTAGGATAAAGTTTTTTTATTGGTAAAAAATTTTTTTCAAGACTTCTGCATTTTTCTTTGAAAGGGTTCATATCGTACTCCTTAAAATATTTATTGACAATATTTTTTTATTTATACGCAAAATAGACTTTTCTTTTTGCCCCCGATGTGCTATATTAATTACAAATCAATGCAGGCGTCGCCTATCGGTATGGCGTCAGCTTCCCAAGCTGATTTCGGCGGGTTCGACTCCCGTCGCCTGCTCCAAAAAAAGCAGCGCCATTTCGGGGTGCTGCTTTTTTTGAAATTCAAAGCGTTGCGGTAGTCGAGGGGAGGTAAGTCGGCGGAAACTACCGCCGACAAAACAGCCCGTCGGACTGTTTTCAGCGTTATAATTTTTGTAGTAAAAACAGGTTTATAGTTATTACAAAAAAAATATTAAATTTTTTAAAAATTGTATGCAAAATCAGTTGGCATTTCAAATATTTTTAAGTATAATAATTAAAGTCAAATCGAAATATTGAGGTGTAGCGCAGTTTGGTAGCGCGTCTGGTTAGGGACCAGAAGGTCGTGGGTTCAAGTCCCGTCACCTCAACCATAAAAAGTCCGCCTTTTAAGACGGACTTTAACTTATTTAAATATTTTTCTGTCGGCGATTGCCGTGCAGATTAATAAATATTTACGGCAGCAACAGAGAGTATGTGGACCTGGGAACTTATTTTATCAATTTTTCTTATCGGTGTTTCGCTTTCGATGGATGCATTCGCTGTGTCGATTTGCGACGGAATGTGTTATACTGACCTCAATAAGCGGAAGGGCAGCGTCATTGCGGGAACATTCGGCATATTCCAGATGGTAATGCCGCTTATCGGTTTCTTTGTGGCATTCGGTCTTTCCAAAGTAATAAATACGAGTTTTATCGATATGTTTGACCATTGGGTAGCATTTTTGCTTCTCGCATTTGTAGGAGGCAAAATGATATTCGATGCCGTAAAAGAAATGCGTCATCCCGAAGAGCAACTTTCGGATAAACGGTTTTCCATGCTCGAAGTTACCGTTCAGGGCGTTGCTACAAGCATAGACGCGCTCGCTGTGGGCATAGGCATGATAGCAATGTATGCCGACGGCGTTACAGAAGTTACCGTCTGGGGCTATACCGCTATAATAGGCGTAACCACATTTATTTTGTCCGTTGTGGGTACATTCCTCGGAACGAGAGTGGGCAAGTTGTTTCAGCGCAAAACTTCGCTCGCGAGAGTATTCGGCGGATTAATCCTCGTCGGAATAGGACTTAAAATTTTAATCGAAGGGCTGCTTTAAGGCGCTCTGTATTTCCTGAATAATTCTTTCATTGCCGCGGTTAAAGACGTTTTCTTTAAGCGCGGTTTTTAATTTTTTATCGGCGATAAGCGCGTCAAGCTCATTTTTAAGCGAGGCGGGGCTAAGTTGACTTTCTTTAAGAACCCTGCACAGCCCGCGGTTTTTAAAATATTCGGCATTTTCCACCTGGTCGCCACGGCTTGCGCCGTTTTCGAGAGGAATAAACAGGGTTGGTATTTTAAGCGCGATAAGTTCGTTCGCGGCGTTTGCGCCGCAGCGTGAAACAGCATAATCTGCGCACGCGTAAACTTCGCCCATATCTTCGGCAAACTCTAATTGCTTGTATCCGTAAAGGCTTGAATAAACGGTGTTGCCCTTTCCGCAAATGTGCAAAATATTATAGTTTCGGCAAAGTTCTGCAATACAGCCGCGCAGCGCCCTGTTTATCGCCGCAGACCCCGAACCGCCGCCAAAAACCAGTACTGTGGGGCGCAGATCGCAACCGAAGGCACGCTTTGCCATTATTCTGTCTCTGCCGAAAAGGTCGGTGCGAAGCGGCGTGCCTGTATATACGCCGTTTTTCAGTTTTGAAGCGGTTGAAGGGAACGCTGTAAGCACTCTTCGGCATTTGTGAGCAATAAGTTTGTTTGCTAGCCCCATACTTATATCCGATTCGTGCGTCAGGACTGGTATGCCAAGCTCTTTGGCCGCAACGGCGGGAGGGTATGAAACATATCCGCCTTTGCAAAACAACAAATCGGGAGCTGCGGTTTTTAAAATTTCTCTGCATTGCCTGATGCTTTTTCTCAGCTTCGACGGAATGCCGAGGTTGCAAAGTACTTTTCCCCTAACGAGTTTTGCCCCTTCGAACTCGTAATATTTTATATTTTTACTTTTGCAGATATTGCTTTCAATGCCGTCCGTGCCGATATAACTGATTTCAAATTGTCCTTTAAGCTGGTCGCACAGCGCAATGTTGGGAATTACGTGTCCCGCGCTGCCTCCGCCGCAAAACATAATTTTTTTCATAGCATTATTATATTTAATTGTTTACAGAATTATGAAAAAGCTGGGCGCCGATATATATCGGCGCCCAGCTGATTAAATAAAATTAATATAACTCTTTAAGTTTTTGTATGGTTCTTTCTGTCAGCACGCTGATTTTGCGGCAAAGACCGTCAAGCGAAACGGCACAGTTTTCGCTGTCAGCCCATCTTACATAAGTATCTATAATTCCCGAAGTAATGTATGTAAGCGCCAACTTCAGATCAGTTGTATCATCTAGATTTTTTCTGTTCAGCGCGCTTTCCATGCCCTTTTCGACGAATATTTTTTTAATTTTCGACGTGAGGTATTCCGAGCACTTGGAATGAAGGAAAAAATTCTTGAAAGTTTTATCCTTATCTATTGCATTTGTCAGGCTTAGTAATAGATAGTAAGTGCTTTCATACGGCTTATCAGTATCGAAATTTTCAATGCAGGTGTAGATGTTGTCGCCCATTTCGCGCTCAATATCCTGCATTACGTCCCTTGCATCGTTATAGTGAAGATAAAACGTCGAACGGTTGATAAACGCCTTTTCGGCAATGTCGGATACGGTAATTTTTTCTATTTCCTTATCCATGGTTAGCAACATAAATGCTTCTTTTATAGCTTTTTGTGTTTTGATAATTCTTTTGTCAATAGCCATAATTTCCACCTTGTTACTTATTCTTATGTCTATTATACAACACTGCGCCGAATAAATCAATTTAAAAGTTGACTTTTATGAGTTTTGGTAGTAATATTAATTTATGGAAGCATGTTATATAGTAATGATTTGTTCAGCGGTGGTGTTTGCGGCGCTTTTAGGATTTTTTATTTATTTTACGGTCAAACGGCGCCGTAAAAGCTATGAGGACGAAAAAGCCCTCGAAGAGGCATACGCGGATAAAAATCTGGCGAAAATGGAATACGATATAGCTTTTTACGATGAAGAAACCTATCGTCTTATGCGCGGCAACGGTCAGGTAACCATGGACGAGGTAATGTCGGACAGCGCAGTCGATGGCGGAACAGAAGGCAAAGTTTCTCCCGAGGGTGCGATTTTTACAAAAATAGACACAGAGGGTGTTGAAGAAATAACGGGAAGATTTAAAAAATGAAATTTAAAATCGGCGGAAAATTATTTTCCGCCGATTTTTATTATTGTTGTTCAAACAGCATTGTGAGTTGCTTTGAAAGGATGGGCATTGAAATGACAAATTTTCCGTTTTCTATTTTTGTTTTTTGCTTATAACTGAACCCGAGAATGCCTGCTTCCGCGGTAAGACAACCTGTCTTTTCGTCATATGAGCAAGGACATTTAAAAATGCTCTTTTTCCCGCCGGACTTACGCATTTCCAAAGTGAGCGTATCCGTGTCCGATATTATTATTTTAAAATAATCATAATCTTCCAAAAGATCTTTGTCGCCAAGCGTTGCACGCGTGCATTCATATGTCGCGGCATATGGTTTTGTAAGGCTTTTCAGCGAAGAAGCGGGGTCTGTAGTAAATGCGCAGGCAAAAATAAATGCAAGAGCGCAAATAAATAATGCGCATGCCGATGCTTTTTTCATAAGCAAAGTATGCGCAAAATTTAAAATTTTATCATACATAAAAAGGCGTCGCTTTTGCGACGCCTTAAATATCCTTAAATATTAAGCTTTGCCTATGCAGCCGAAGATTTCCATCTTCTGTTTAACCGTATCCTTTATAGCCTGCGCGCCGGGAGCGAGCAGTTTTCTGGGGTCGAAGCCCTTGCCTACGAGGTCTTTGCCTTCTTCAACGTATTTGCGCGTAGCTTCCTGGAAAGCAAGCTGACATTCGGTGTTTACGTTTATCTTTGCAACTCCGAGCGAAATTGCCTTTTTAATCTGGTCCGTGGGTATACCCGTGCCGCCGTGAAGAACGAGGGGCATGTCGCCGACTTTTTCTTTTACAGCCGCAAGAGTTTCAAAGGAAAGTCCGGGCCAGTTGGCGGGATATTTGCCGTGAATGTTGCCTATGCCAGCGGCAAGCATTGTTACGCCAAGGTCGGCGATCTTTTTGCATTCTTCGGGGTCTGCGCATTCGCCTTTGCCTATAACGCCGTCCTCTTCGCCGCCGATTGCGCCGACTTCCGCTTCAAGGCTGAGACCGAGCTGATTGCATACGTGTACGAGTTCGGTAGTTTTGGCAACGTTTTCGTCGATGGGGAAGTGTGAACCGTCGAACATTATAGAGGAGAAACCCGCTTTTATGCACTTATAGCAGCCTTCATATGTACCATGGTCGAGGTGGAGGGCAACGGGAACGGTTATTTTGAGTTCCTCTATCATTGCTTTAACCATAGCGGCAACAGTTTTGAAGCCCGTCATGTATTTGCCTGCACCTTCGGAAACGCCGAGAATGACGGGAGCGTTAAGTTCCTGAGCGGTCTGCAGAATGCTCTTTGTCCATTCAAGATTGTTGATGTTGAACTGACCTACCGCATATTTTCCTTTGAGCGCTTTATCAAGCATTTCCTTTGCTGTAACTAAACCCATAAAAACCTCCGATATATTAAGAAAATAATAATTTTCGGTAAATAATAACCTACATATTAAGTATAATTGTTTTGTGTTAAAATTTCAAGTGCATTTTAAAAATAATTGCCATAAAATTGCACATCATCATGTAATGCAGGCTGTTTTGAAAGAATGCAAATTTAATCAAAGAAAATACTTTTGCAGTAAAACAGGAAAATAATTGTTGACTTGAAAAAACAGATTTGATATAATTATACTCGTTAAAAGAAATCAATTTTTTAATTCGGAGGATTAATAAATTATGGCAAATGTTAAAGTTGCTATCAACGGTTTCGGTCGTATCGGACGCCTTGCGTTCAGACAGATGTTTGATGCAGAAGGCTATGAAATCGTAGCAATCAACGATCTTACCAGCCCCAAGATGCTGGCTCATCTCCTGAAGTATGACTCTGCTCAGGGCAGATATAAGTATGCTGACAGCGTTGTCGCAGGCGACGACAGCATTACCGTAAACGGAAAGACAATCAAGATCTATGCAGAAAAGGACGCTGCAAACCTTCCCTGGAAGGAAGTAGGCGTTGACGTCGTTCTCGAATGCACAGGTTTCTATACTTCCAAGGAAAAGGCTTCCGCTCACATCACCGCAGGCGCAAAGAAGTGCGTTATTTCCGCACCCGCAGGCAACGACCTTCCTACAATCGTTTACAGCGTAAACGAAAAGACCCTCAAGGCTACCGATACGGTTATCTCTGCAGCAAGCTGCACGACTAACTGCCTCGCACCCATGGCAGACACCCTCAACAAACTCTGCAAAATCAAGAAGGGTTACATGACCACCATCCACGCATATACCGGCGACCAGATGGTTCTCGACGGACCTCACCGCAAGGGCGACCTCAGACGTGCAAGAGCGGCAGCTGTAAACATCGTTCCCAATTCGACCGGCGCGGCAAAGGCAATCGGTCTCGTTATTCCCGAACTCAAGGGCGTTCTTGACGGTTGCGCACAGCGCGTTCCCGTTCCCACCGGTTCGCTTACCCAGCTTATCGCAGTATGCGAAGGCGACGTAGACGCTACCACCGTAAACGCAGCAATGAAGGCAGCAGCTTCCGCTTCCTACGGCTACACAGAAGAAGAAATCGTATCTTCCGATATTATCGGCATGACCTATGGTTCGCTCTTCGACGCAACCCAGACGAAGTGCATGCCCATGGGCGACGGCACTACGCTCGTTAAGGTTGTATCCTGGTACGACAACGAGAATTCTTACACTTCCCAGATGGTAAGAACTATCAAGTATTTCGCCGAATTAAAGTAATTTAATAAAAAAAGCGCTTCGCAATGAAGCGCTTTTATTTTTTCGGTAAAAAATGAGAAGCGGCGGCGCGATTTTCGCGCCGCCGCCTGTTGTTGATTTTATTGTTTTAAACATTGAAGCGGAAGAGTATGACATCGCCGTCTTTTACTACATAGTCCTTGCCTTCAGAGCGCACTTTGCCTTTTTCGCGCGCGCCTACAAGTCCGCCGCACTCGAGCAATGTCTGCCAGTCTACGACCTCGGCTCTTATAAAGCCTTTTTCAAAGTCGGTGTGTATAACGCCCGCAGCCTGCGGAGCTTTCGTACCGTTTTTGATTGTCCAGGCTCTCGTTTCTTTTTCGCCTGCCGTAAGGTAGGATATAAGTCCGAGCAGTGAATAGCTCTTTTTAATCAGAATGTTAAGTCCGCTCTCTTTAAGACCCAATTCTTCGAGAAACAATGCGCTTTCTTCGGGAGGGAGCTGAGCAAGTTCTTCTTCGGTCTTTGCGCATATTACCATTACTTCGCTGCCTTCTTTCGCGGCATATTCCTTAACTTTAACAACGAGGGGAAGGGTGTTTTCGTCCTTGCCCATATCGAATTCGGAAATGTTAGCCGCATAAATCACGGGCTTTGCTGTGAGCAGGAAGAGGTTGTCCATAAACGGCTGTTCGCTCTCCGTGCAGCTGAAAAGTCTTGCAGGTTTTTCTTCTGCAAGGAATTTATCCAGCTTTTCGAGAAAAGCGAACTCTGCCGCTGCTTCCTTATTTGAGCCTCCGCGCGCGCTGTTGCGTATTCTGTCCATGCGCTTTGCAACGGTTTCTATGTCGGCAAGAATGAGCTCGAGCGTTATCGTCGTTATGTCGTCTACGGGGTCGATTTTATCGCTGACATGGGTGATGTTTGCGTCCTCGAAGCAGCGCACGACATGCACGATGGCGTCGCATTCGCGTATATGTGAAAGGAACTTGTTGCCCAGACCTTCGCCGCGCGAAGCGCCTTTGACGAGACCTGCAATGTCAACAAATTCGACTATTGCGGGAGTAATCTTTTTGCTGTCGTAAAGAGCTGCGAGTTTGTCCAGTCTTTCATCGGGAACGGCAACCACGCCCACGTTTGGTTCTATCGTGCAGAAGGGGTAGTTTGCCGCCTCTGCGCCTGCATGAGTTATAGCGTTGAATAATGTCGATTTGCCTACGTTGGGAAGACCGACGACACCTAATTTCATAAAAAATCTCCAAAATTTATTGCGACTATAATTATATTACAAATTTGGCGTTTTAGCAAACTTTAATTTGCCAAAATATTTAATTTATGATAAACTTTGAGTATAAAAAGAGGAATTTATTATGGATTATAAAAAATATATAGCGCAGAAAATCAAGGTCGACGGCGTGAGCGAGGATGAAGTCGCTTCGGCAATAACTCTACCTCCCGATTTCAGCATGGGCGATTACGCTCTGCCTTGCTTCAGGTTTGCAAAAGTACTCAGAAAAAGTCCCGTTCAGATAGCCGAAACGCTCGCAAAAACGATTGTTGCGGACGACGTTATATGTGAAATTACTCCTGTAAACGGTTATCTCAATTTTAAGATTAACAAGGTCGGGCTTGCGCGCGAAACGCTCGAAGAAATTGCCCGAAAGGGAGAAAAATACGGCTCGTCCGACGTCGGTGCGGGCAAAGTGGTATGCATAGACTATTCGTCAGTAAATATTGCAAAGCCTTTCCATATAGGACACCTTTCAACTACCGTCCTCGGCAGCGCGCTGTATAAAATTTATAATTTCCTCGGCTATAAGGCGGTCGGCATAAACCATCTCGGCGATTACGGCACGCAGTTCGGCAAGCTTATAAGCGCATATAAGCACTGGGGCGACAAAAAGACGGTCGAAGAGGGCGGAATTCACGCCGTAAACGATTTGTATGTCCGCTTCAACGAGTGTGCAGACGAGCAGATGGAAAAGGAAGCCCGCGAATATTTCCGCCTTATCGAAAGCGGCGATAAAGAGGCTAACGACCTTTTCGAGTGGTTCAAATCGCTGACGCTTGCGTATGTAGATAAAATATATAAGCGCCTCGACGTCAGGTTCGACAGCTATGCTGGAGAACGCTTTTATACAGACAAAATGCAGCCCGTCATCGACGAACTTAAAGAAAAAGGTCTGTTAAAGGAGAGTAACGGCGCGCAGATCGTCGATCTGGAAGAATACGGAATGCCGCCTTGCCTTATACTTCGTTCGGACGGCGCTTCGCTGTACGCTACGCGCGATATAGCCGCTGCAATTTACCGCAAAAAGACATATGATTTTTATAAGTGTCTCTATGTCGTAGCATATCAGCAGAATTTGCACTTCAAACAGTTCTTTAAAGTGCTCGAGCTTATGGGTAAAGAGTGGGCGAAGGACCTCGTCCATGTCGCTTACGGCATGGTTTCGCTCGAAGACGGCGCAATGTCTACGCGCAAGGGCAAAGTCGTCTGGCTCGAAGATGTCATTTCGAAGTGCGTTGAAAAGGCTTATGCCATAGTCTGCGAAAAAAATCCCGACCTCGAGAATAAAGAAGAAATTGCCGAGAAAGTCGGCATAGGAGCGGTTATTTTCGGCGCTCTCTACAATAATAAGATTAAAGATATTACTTTTTCATACGATAAGGTTCTATCGTTTGAGGGCGAGACGAGCGTTTACGTTCAGTACACATGCGCGCGCGCAAATTCCGTGCTCGAAAAAGCGGGAGCAACCGATTTTAACTTGCCCGAGGATATTGCCGTCGGTGACGAAGAATTTGAGGTTATAAGAACGCTTTCGTCCTTCCCCGAAACCGTCAGGGAAGCTGCCGAAAAGTACGAACCTTGTTATATCGCGCGCTATGCGGTTGATCTTGCCCAGAAATTTAATAAGTTTTATTTCGATTGCAAAATTCTTACCGCGGAAGGAAGCGCAAAGCAGTTCAGACTGGCTCTCACAAGCGCAACGTTGCGCACGCTTAAAAATGCCTTGTCTTTGCTCGGCATAGGTGTTCCCGATAAAATGTAATATGTATAAAGCAATAATTTTTGACCTCGACGGTACGCTTTTGGATACTTCGCCAGACATCTGTAAAACCGTCAACGAGGCTCTGGCTCATTTCGGTTGCCCGCCCATAACTTTGGAGCAGACTATAAAATTTATAGGAAACGGCGCAAAAAAACTTATCGAACGCGCCGTTCCGCCTGAATTTTCGCGGCACACGCAGGAAATTTATTTGCTCTATCTCAAACTTTTCGCCGCATGCGACAATAATCTTACCAGCCTTTACGACGGCGAAAAACAATTTCTCGAAAGATTGAGTTCAGGCGATATAAAAACTGCCATAGTTACCAATAAGCCTGACGATGCAACCAAAAACGTCTGTAAAAAATATCTTGGCGACTTCAGGTTTGATTACATAATAGGACAGAAAGTCGGCGCGCCTTTAAAACCCGATCCCTCGGCTACTCTTGCACTCATGGATAGCTGGGGAGTAATGCCTTCTGAATGTGTTTTTGTCGGCGACGGCGAAACGGATGTCATGACGGCGAAAAATGCGGGTACTGACTGCATAAGCGTTCTCTGGGGTTATCGTCCTCAAAGCGCGTTGAAGGAGGTCGGGGCTGACGTTTTTGCACTGAATTATACAGACCTTTCAAATATGATTTTTAAAGTATAAAAAAATTTTATCTCGTTTTCACAAAAAAGTTGTCAAATACTATTGATATTTAATCTTAAATATGATAGAATAAAGCTACAATAAATCAAACATTAAGGAGTGTTATAATTTATGAAAAGATGTGCAGTTTGCGGCGAAATAGTAGCCGATGACGTAGAAGTATGCCCCGTATGCAAGGCAACCAAATTTGTTCCCGTTGAGGAAAAGACGAAGTTTGCCTGCGAGCACGTAGTCGGCGGCGGCGTATGTGACGATAAGGAAATAATGGACGGACTTCACGCTCATTTCCAGGGCGAATGCACCGAAGTCGGTATGTATCTCGCTATGAGCAGAGTTGCAGAACGCGAAGGTTATCCCGAAGTTGCGGAAGCATTCAAGCGCTACGCATTGGAAGAAGCAGAACATGCAGCTAAATTTGCAGAACTTCTCGGCGAGGTAGTAACGCCTTCGACCAAGAAGAACCTCGAACTCCGCGCAGCAGCGGAAGCAGGCGCATGCGAAGGTAAACTCGCAATCGCAAAGAGGGCAAAGCAGCTTAATCTTGACGCCGTTCACGATACCGTTCACGAAATGGCTAAGGACGAAGCTCGCCACGGCGCAGGTTTTGCAGGTCTTCTCAAGAGATATTTCGGCGAATAATTAAAGTAAGTTTTATAAAGCGCAGTTGCACATGCAACTGCGCTTTTTCATATAATGAATTATAAGTTAAGGGGGAAAACCTTTGATTTATAATACATTACCGAGGATGAAGACATAAATGTGTTGTAATTCATTTAATTGCTGCGGATGCTCGAATTGCAATTCCTGCGGCGGATGCAGCCGTAATAATTCATGCTGCGGGCGTTCAAGTTGCGGATGTTTCAAAAGGAGCGGTTGCTGCTTTGCGGGCATTTTAAACGTCCTCTGCGGAAGTCGGTGCTGCAACTCATGCTATGACGCTTATTACGCGTCGCAGTATAAACTTGGTTGCGGTTGTTCGCATTGCAACGAAAGTTGCGGCGGCTTTGGCTCATGCTACGGCAGTTCTTATTCAGATTAACCAACAGCTTCGCGGGCGCGGCATTAATGCCGCGCCATTAAAATTTAGTATTTTTCATGTCTGAATAGGTAACGCCGATTTGCAGAAAATAATTGTCATGAGGCATCTGATTGAATACTACAAATTATACTCGGACAAAAGGTATTCAACCATAGCTGGCACGCTCGTATATTTTTTATTGATGAGCATAGCTCCGTTTATGCTCTGGCTGACGCTTATCCTGGGCAATTTCGATTTGCAGAGCATAATTTCCAATCCCTATTTTGAAGCGGTAGAACCGCTCTTGGAATATCTCAGACAATCGGCGCAGGGTGCGGCGAAGGGGGCGGGAGCAATACTTATAATAACTTCGCTTTATTCTTCCACAAACTTTTTTTATCATCTCAGAAGAAGCGGAGAAATTATTTACGAGAGCGATAAAGCAAAGGGCGGAATAAAATTGCGCTTGTCGTCTGCAATAGTAGTAGTTGCGCTAATAATGTGCGTTGCGGTAGCGACGTCATTGCTTATTGCGGGAAATTATGTCTTCGACAGGCTTTTCCCTTATTGGCTCAGTCAGCTTTTAAGTTTTGCGCTTTTGAGCATAACGGCGTTTTTTGCCTGCGTGCTTTTAAATCTCTTTGCTTGCCCGTATAAACTGACATTTTCAAAAGCGGCGGGCGGCAGCATGCTTACCGTAATGCTCTGGGTTATTTTCGGACAGGCATTCAGTATTTATCTCGCTTATTCCGACCCTACGCAACTTTACGGAGCTGCCGCAACGGTAATAATCTTTTTGCTTTGGTGCTATCTGATGACTAACAGTCTTGTCATAGGAATGATTTATAACGGCATCAATCTCGGCGAGCGCACGCACAAAACGCTCTTTTAATTGGCAAACGCTATTTATGTTTTCAAATAAATAAGCCCGACGCGATGCGTCGGGCTTAAAATTTATCAGTATTTGATTACGGTCGCAACAGCGAGAGCGCCTGGTCCTATGTGAACCGCTACGCTGAGGGAAAGGGGATCGTTAAAGGTAAATTCGACGTCGGGGAATGCCGCTTTAACCTGTTCGGCGAATTCGTTCGCTTCCTTTTCGCAGTTGGTGTGAGCCACGCAAACGGTCATTTTTCCCGCTTTGTAAGCGTCGGCAAAGTTATTTTCAAGGTCGTTCCTGATTGCGTTTATCATGGCGTCCCTTGCGTCGCTTGCCTTGCGCACCTGTGCATATTTATCCAGTCTTTCGCCGTGAATTTGAAGTACGGGCTTAATTTTAAGCAGAGTTCCTATCGCTGCAGCCGCAGGCGTAAGGCGACCGCTCTTTTTGAGATATTTGAGCGTGCTGAGTGCGATATAAATGGAGGAAGTGTGCGCGGTTGCCGTCAGCCAGTCATAAATTTCCTTTGCGCTCTTGCCTTCTTTAATCATTTTCATTGCATCTATAACGCCCTGTTTCTGCGTAACAGATACTCTGTGATTGTCAAGGGCGTAAACTTTACCTATAAACTCGGGTTCGGTTTCCGCCATGTGTTTTATCGTTAGCGCCGTTTCGGAAAGTCCGCTCGAAAGGGGCATGTAAAGAATTTCGTCGTAATCTTTCAAAATTCTGCGCCATCTTTCGGCAACGTCGTAAGGGTTGGGCTGGGACGTCGATACCGTAGTCCCGTCGCTCTGCAAAAACTCGTAAAACTGTGCTTTTGTAAGATTTTCTTCTTCAAAATATTTTGTGTCGTTAATGATAACGGGCGTGGGCTGTATTTCTATGCCTAATGCCTCGGCTTCTTCGACTGAATAACCGCAGTTGCTGTCTGTAACTATCTTTACGCTCATATATTCCCTCTTCGGTAAGATTAATTTATTGTGCTATCTATATTATATATTAAATAGTTTGTTATGTCAATATTGAAAATCCGTACAGAGAAGTACGGATTTTCATAGTTTTAATATTTTACGGTAGTAGCGACTGCGAGAGTTCCGGGACCCGTATGGCAGGCAATGCTTAGAGAAAGACATTCGGTAAAAGTAAATTCGATGTCCGGGAAAGCCGAAATAATTTCGTTTTTGAAAATTTCTGCTTCTTCGGGATTTTGCGTATGTGCGACGGCAAGCGTCATCTTGCCTGCGGCGCGCAAATCGGAAAATTGCGTATCGAGGTCGTGTCTGATTGCGTTAATCATGGTCGTCTTCGCGTCGGCTATCTTTCTCACCTTTGCAAACTGGTCGAGCTTGCCGCCGTGTATCTGAAGAACGGGTTTGATTTTGAGGAGAGTGCCTATTGCCGCAACGGCGGGGGTAATGCGACCGCCCTTTTTAAGGTATTTGAGTGTATCGACCATAATGTAAATGCTCGATTTATCGCCTGTTGCGGTAAGGAATTCAACGATTTCTTCGGCAGACTTACCGTCTTTCACCATGTTGAGCGCATCTATTACGCTCTGGCGCATGGTTATAGAAATGCGTTTATTGTCAACGACGAAAACTTTTCCTGAAAACTGAGTGTTTGCGAGATGAGCTAACGTGTTGCAGGTTTCGGAGAGCGCGGAGGACATGGGGATGTAAACTATGTTGTCATAATCCTTCAAAAGGTCTGTCCACATTTCGCCAACGTCGTAAGCGCTGGGTTGGGAAGTGGAAACCTGTGCATCCGCCTTGAGTTTTTCGTAAAACTGGTCCTGAGTGAGTGAAATATCTTCAAAATATTGTTCGCCGTCGATAAGTACGGGCATGGGTACAACGTAAACGCCCAATTCTTTTGCTTGGCTCTGCGTTATTCCGCTGTTGCTGTCTGTAACTATGGCAGTTTTCATATTTACCTCTGATTAAATTATTAAATTAAAGTTCGGCGATTGCCTCGATTTCGACAAGGCATCCCTTGGGAATATCTTTTACCGCCACGCAGCTGCGCGCAGGGCAGGATACGAAATATTCTTTATAAACTTCGTTGAACTGTGCAAAATCTGCAATATCTGCAAGGAAGCATACAGTTTTAACAACCTTTTCGATGGAAGAGCCTGCCGCCTCGAGCAGAGCTTTAACGTTCATGCACGCGCGGTGCGTCTGCTCCGTGATATTCTGGGCGGTTATTTTGCCTGTTTCTGGATCGGCGGGAATTTGTCCCGAAGTGAAAACAAGGTTACCGCATATTTTTGCCTGAGAATAAGGTCCGATTGCCGCGGGAGCAAGGGGAGTGCTTACAGTTTTCATTATTATCTCCTTATAAAACTTTAAATCCGTTTTCTGCAAGTTTGCGCTTGATTTCGTTGATGTGTTTTGCGTCGCGCGTTTCTATCTGCAGTTTAAGGTAGCATCCGTTGACGGCGCTGCCTTCGTTTGTCCTTTCGTGAAGGACGGCGGTAACGTTGCCTCCGCATTGAGCTATCACGGTAGAAACGCCGACGAGCTGTCCGGGCTTATCTAAAAGTTCGAGCGTGAGCGAGCACTGTCTTCCGCTCATGAGAAGTCCGCGGTTTATAACGCGCGAAAGGATCGTAACGTCAATGTTGCCGCCTGAAATGAGGCAAACGACTTTTTTGTCCTTAATATCGGGAATTTTACCGAACATAACTGCTGCAAGTCCTACAGCGCCTGCGCCTTCGGCAATCATTTTCTGCTTTTCGATAAGCGCGAGTATGGCTGCCGAAACCTGGTCGTCGGTAACTGAAACTATCTTGTCAAGATATTTGGAACACAAATCGAAAGTAAGTTTTCCCGGTTCTTTAACGGCTATGCCGTCCGCAATGGTGTAAACGGAGGGGAGGCATTCAATTATTTTGTGTTCGACGGAATTGAGCATGGAGGGAGCGCCCGAAGACTGCACGCCGTAAACTTTAACCTTGGGGTTAAGCGATTTAACTGCGAAAGCCACGCCCGAAGCAAGTCCGCCGCCGCCGATGGGAACGACGATGGCGTCCACGTCCTTAAGTTGATCTATAATTTCAAGACCAATAGTGCCCTGACCTGCAATTACGTCGGCATCGTCGAACGGATGAATAAAGGTATAACCTTTTTCTTCTCTGAGCTGTTCGGCGTAATTATGTGCGTCGTCGTAAACTCCGGGAACGAGAACAACTTCAGCACCGTAACTTTTTGTCGCTTCAACTTTGGATATGGGCGCGCCGTCGGGCATGCAGATTATAGATTTTATGCCGAACTTTTTGGAAGCGAGAGCGACGCCCTGCGCGTGATTTCCTGCAGAGCAGGCAACAACTCCGCGCTTTTTTTCGTCTTCGGTGAGTTGCGAAATTTTATAGTAAGCTCCGCGTACTTTGAACGATCCTGTAATCTGCAAATTTTCGGTTTTAAGGTAAACTTCGCAGCCGCTTTCTTCGGAAAGTACGGGCGAATATATCATATCTGTCTGTCTTATTGCATCTTTAAGCACGTAGTGTGCATGATACACCTTGTCTAACGTTAACATTTTTTACCTTCAAAAATTTATAAATATACAAAATATTATATATTCCCGCAGAGAATATGTCAATCAAATTGAACTAACAGCTCAGGCGCATACTGCAAAATAATTAATAACAATAGCGATAATCAATAAAAATAAATAATGTTGCTTTTATTCGGGCAAAAATGCTTGAAATTTTTTAAAGTATGTTATAAAATAATTAAGTCGTGCAGAGATGGCAGAGTGGTCGAATGCGCACGACTCGAAATCGTGTTACGTGGGAACACGTACGGAGGTTCGAATCCTCTTCTCTGCGCCATGGCTATATTTTGTGTTTTTATGCAATGAGGGACACAGAATATAGCCCATTTTTTTTGCGTAAATATAATTGCTGGGGTAAATAGTGGGGTAATTAATCGTCGTCATGGTCGACTTTTTCCGCTTCTTGCATGAGGAATTTATTTGTCGCGTGCGCGTAAGTATCTGCGGTTATTCCTATATTTGAATGCCGCAACCAAGTTTGCACTGCTTTTAAGTCAACTCCGGACTCAAGACAGTTAGTTGCAAATGTATGCCTTAAATCGTGTATGCGGTGTTTAGGGCAAACCTTCTTAAATGCAATTTCTACCTGGTGTTCCGTGAAAGTGAATATTAAACCGTGCGCGCCCTCTCCGGGATAAATTTCCAACAGAATTTTTGCAAGATTTTTAAAAAGCGGAATAACGCTTTTTGAAAGGGCGGTTTTTGTTCCGCGTACAAAAAAGCGCTTGTTTTCGAAGTCGACATCTTCCCATCGTGCGGCCAGACCTTCGCTTCGGCGGCAACCACTGTAAAGTAGAAATAAAAAATAATACTTGTATGGAGTGCCTTCGAGTGCTGCTTTCAGTTCTTCCTGCTCCGCACAAGTCAATGGTTCACCTTTCTGTACTTTGTGTCTGGGAACGTCAACCAGAGCGAAGGGGTTTTCGGAAATAAATCGCAGCTGCATGGCTTTTTTATATGCTTCGTTCAAAATTTGATAACTGTATTTACGCATGCGCGAACTGTCAATCTTCTTAAGGTTCTCCTCTATTGCAAGTGGTGTGAGCTCATGCAAAAGACAATCCGGAAAGTTTGGTTTTATGCGCACTTTTATACAGGAAAGAATTGCGGCATAACTCCGTTCGGCAACATTATTTTCCTTGTAAGTAACAACCCATTTATCAAGCCAGGAATGTAACATCGGACCCGAGTTGGTTTTACTTAAATTGTCAGATTGCGTAGCTTGCTTCTTGCTTTTACGACGACTTCGTTTAAATTTTGAAATTACCTCCTCTTCAGATTTACCATAGAAAGAGCAGCGTTTACCGTCAATCCAGACGCGCAGTTCTAAAAGACCGTCATTACGACGTCGTACGCTGCCTTTCAGATCTAAATTTATAAGCATTCTTTTTATCTTCTCCTTTTTAATTTCAGGCAAAAGAACGCTTTGACTTTCTGTATTTGTTTGATATTGATTTTTAATCCTGGATAAAAATTCCGCGCGCAGAAGCTGCGCGCGGTTTTCGTAATTATCAATATCCGCGGCTATATCGTTGCACAATGCAAAAAGTCCAGCCGCATAGTCGCTCAGCCGTTCTAGTATTTCGGCGTTCGTCATTGCGGCACCCTCCTAAAGTGTAAGTGCTTCAATTTTAACACACGACGAACGCGGGAACAATATCAGCTGTTGTTTTGATTTGTTTTCTTTATCTCCTCAGTTTCTTTAATATCGAGCATTTTTAATATCAGAGCTTTACTTCCGGACGGCAACGCCCGGAATTTTTCTATAATTGCGCGTTCTTGATTTGTAAGGTCTGAACCTCGATTTATTTTTACACCAAAATCGTCTGTAACACCTAATAAATAGTCGATACTTACATCATAAAGTTCGGCTAGTTTTATCAATGTCTCGGGGTCAGGTTTATTTATCCAATTTTCATAAAATCCATATGAAGCTGTACAAACTCCAATTTTTTCCGCAACATCTTTTTGCCTTAATCCTTTTTCAAGTCTAAGTTCTTTTAATCTAGTGTTCATAATTTGTCCCTTTTGTTTTATTTTACAAGAATTTCTAGAAAATGTATTGACAAACTATAAATTCTAGTATTATAATAAAAAACAAGAAATTCTAGGATTGTTTAGGAATCAATATATGGAGAAAGAGACTAAGCGTAAGCAAAGCTTTGAGCTAAGGCTTATGGGCAATGTATTATGCAGGCAGCTTGCAGTTTACGAGAGCATGCAGAACGGCGAAATACCGTTTTTACCTGAAACAAAAAAAGCCGCACAAAGTTCAATAAAAGAACTCTGCACGGCAATTTTAGAAAGAATAAATTAAAAACACTTGTTGGCTAATGCTGAGCCA
>CASDOP010000001.1 GCA_949282385.1 uncultured Clostridia bacterium | reverse complement strand
TATAGCCGTAAAGGTAGTCGTTAAAGACGGCGTGATAGAGGCGGTAGGCATAGCCAACAGTGATTATGTAGAAGTAACCGACAGCTGGACGAATAAAGATGTATGGAATAACGGCATAGCAGGTCTTCTCGAAGCATATAAGGGAAGAACAATAGCCGAAATTCTTGCAACAGACGTAACTACCACTAACAGCGTTCCTTCTAAGGTTTCCGACAGCTCGCTCACGATAACGGGCGCAACGCAGGGTTCGGGCAGATTGCTCCTTGCCGTGCAGAACGCATTCTCGGGTCTCGGCTACGTATAGCCGTAAAGGTAGTCGTTAAAGACGGCGTGATAGAGGCGGTAGGCATAGCCAACAGTGATTATGTAGAAGTAACCGACAGCTGGACGAATAAAGAAATATGGAATAACGGAATTGCTGACCTGCTTAAAGCATATAAGGGCAAGACGATAGCCGAAATTCTCGCTGTCGATGTAACTACGGCAAACAGCGTTCCTTCAAAGGTTTCCGACAGCTCGCTCATGATAACGGGCGCAACGCAGGGCTCGGGTAGACTGCTCCTTGCCGTGCAGGACGCTCTTTCAGGCCTTGGCTACGAGGTTTACGAAGGCGAATATCACTATCCCAACGCATGGGATTCAACCGCTCCCGATTACGGCATAGCCGTCAGGGTTGTACTCAACGGCAATGTGGTAGAGGCGGTAGGCATAGCCAACAGCGATTATGTAGAAGTAACCGACAGCTGGACGAATAAAGATATATGGAACAACGGAATTGCTGACCTGCTTAAAGCATATAAGGGCAAGACGGTAGAAGAACTGCTTGCTGTTACTGTAACCACTAATGACAGCATACCTTCTTCCGTATCCGATGCGTCCCTCGTAATAACGGGTGCAACGCAGGGATCGGGCAGACTTCTTCTTGCCGTACAGAATGCCCTCGTTGCAAAATTCTACGAAGGCTGGAACGCAACTTCCATGATAGAACTGGCAGACACCACTTTCACCGTTGAGGGCAGTACCGTTACATACGATATTGTTACTAAGGGTAACGGAAGAGCTGGTTCTTTCGAGATTAAAGTAGCCGTAACCGACGGCAAGATAGATACTTATGAAATCGTTATCGACGGCTCTACAGCTTCGAGGTATACGGATAAAATATTTACAGGCTTTGTCGGTAAGGACGCAGCGTTCTTCGCTTCGATTATCGGCGAAAACGGCGAAATCGGAACAAACGATAATTATGTTTCTAACAACATAACTACCGGTGCAACCAAGTCCAATTACCTCTGCCTCAGCGCTGCGCTCTTTGCAACTTCCAATTACAATCTTGCGCTCGCAAACGCATAAATAGTGATAAATTACTGAAAATTTAAGCCCGCCTCGCGGCGGGCTTGATTAATGCTCAAAAAAAAGATATAATAAATATATGAAAAAAATTTTTGCAGTTACGTGCATTGCATTGTCGGCGATAACGGCATTTTCGCTCTGTTCCTGCGCTGTCGAAGGTCTCAATTCCCAAATATCAGGCGGAAATTCAGGTGGAAGCGGCGGCGGCACTCAAACCGAATACTCATCGCTCAGGGCAACTTATTCAAAATTCAATACCACGGCGTCTCTCGTCGTTACAGATAATTTTAATCTTCAGGAAAATAACGATAAACTGCGAAGCCTGAGCGACGAAGTAAAGGCTTATCTCAATCAGCTTGAAAATTCTCTTTCCACATCCGTAAGCACTTCGTGTATTTCGCGTTTCAACGCTGCGGAGGCAGGAGAAACTATAGAAATCGACTCGCTCACATATGAGGTATTGAGCCTCGCCATCGACTGCTACGAGCTTACAGGCGGCTATTATAACCCTGCCGTATATTACTCTGTTGATTTGTACGGTTTCACGCCCCGCTTTAACGAATATACCGGTTATGCAGATATTTCTACGCGCATGCCTTATGACAGAGTGGTAAACGTAGGCAATACCAAATACGTAACGCGCGGCACGGAGCCTGACGAGTATTATGTGGCAATTTTCCGCGATCTTGCATCTCACTTCGGCGAAATACAAATCGGGCAGAACGAAGACAGTTATTACGTTATCAAGCCGCAATATACAGTACAAGGGCTCGAAGGCGAAGAGTACTCTCTCGCTCTCGATTTGGGCGGTATAGGCAAGGGTTATGCCGTAGATAAGGTCAATGCCATGATGTCCGAATACGGCTTCGAATACGGCTACTTCGAGTTCGGCAGGTCGAGCTATGCAATAAAGGGTTCGCGCGACCAAAGCACAAACGGTCAGTGGAACATGTCGATAAGCGATCCTTACACAATGGGTTATTCAAGTTTTGCAAGCATAATGCTTTCCTCTGTATGCCTTTCGACCAGCGGGGACTATGAAAAGGCTTATTCCGTAGGCGACACGACTTATTGCCATATAATAAATCCCATGACGGGCATGCCCATTCAGACGCGGGTAGCTTCCTGCACTGTCATAGGCAGAACGGCTGCGCAGGACGACGCCATAACAACGGCAATATCTGCAATGGGCAAAGAAAGGGCGGTTGAATTCATCAACGACAATCTTACGGATATGAAAGTTGTTATTATGATGCGCAACGCCGACGGAACTTGCACGGATATAATAACAAATTGCGCGGGCGAGCTTACAGTGCTTTCGGGTGCAATAATCAATACTGTAGAAGACGGAAAAATAGTTTTGTAACATGTCATTAAAGCGGGTAGAATATGTAAAAAAAGATAAAGGTTTTAAACTGTTGGACCTTTTGATATATTTACTGCTTGCAGCGGTCATAGTCGTTCTGTTCGGCATATTCGTGTTTCCGCGCGACAGTTCGCGCATAACCTCTGTTTCAGTAGTGCGCGGATTTGCTGACGAGGCGGAAAAGGTATTTACCTATAACTTTATTACGGACACCTACGAGGTTATAAACGACAGAGTTATTGTAGTCAACGAAGATACCTCGGATACGCTTACAGTTACGTTTTACGGTAAGCATGAGGGCGATTACAACATAATCGTCATAGATAAAAACAACTACACGGTAGATGTTACTGAAGCTAATTGTCCCGCTCTCGACTGCGTTCATTCGCCCGTCATAAGTTCCAACGCTTCGCTGCCGATAATCTGCGCCACGCACGAAATGATTGTGCAGACAGATTATGTAAGCGACAGTCAGATAAATTAATATATTACGAAAGATCAATGCGCGCCGCGGCTATGCCGCGGCGCGCATTTTCATATAAATCAAACATTGCAAATCAATGCGCCGCGGCATAGCCGCGGCGCGTAATTTTATGCCTTGAAACCATATTTTCGCAACTTCCAAGCGCAGCCAAACACTTAACGCGACGGAAAAAATCAATTTGCAATGAAGCCGCGTATCGCAGTTTATAAGCATAAAAATTGCGTTGCAAAACGGCACAAACAATGCCCCGCATAATGCGGGGCGTAAAAGCTGTTAAAATTTTATCTTTCAAGGATGATGTGTCTGGGGCAGACGGCAACGCACGTCTTGCAACCCGTGCATTTGCTGTAATCGAATACAGGCAAATTATTGACCATAGTGATTGCGCCGTGAGGGCACTTTTTAGCGCACATTCCGCAGCCTATGCAACCGACCTTGCAACCTGCCATAACTTCCTTGGCTTTGCAGTGGGAGGAGCATGCAACGTAAACGGGAGCCTTGACGGGTATTCTCTCGATAATGTGCTTGGGGCATGCCTGAATGCACGCGCCGCAGTTAATGCACTTATCGGGGTTAACCTTTGCGAGCTTGCCGCTGACTGTAATAGCTCCTTCGGGGCAGACGGCAGCGCAGTCGCCGCAGCCGAGGCAGGCGTCCTTGCATACCTTGTTACCGCCGAGCAGAGACGCGCATGCAGCGCAAGTCATGTTGCCGTTGTACTCAAACGCCGTAACGGCATTTTCTGCGCCGCCGTTGCACTTTACTATTGCAACTTCGGGTTCTTCTTCCTTGAGTTCAACGCCCAAAAGAGCAGCTATTTCAGCTTTCTTTTCGGGAGAGGTAACGTGGCATGCGGAGAGGTCTGCGCTTCCGCAGGCAAGCTTTTGTGCAAAGCCCGCGCAGCCGCTGCATCCGCAACCGCCGCAGTTCGCGCCTGCAAGGTTTTCAAGTATTTTGGTAACTTTTTCGTCCATGTTGACTTTAAAAAGTTTACCTACTACCAAAATGGCGATTACAATCACGAGAGCTATGCCGAAAAGAATGCCTACGACAATGCCTAAAGTTTTCCATGTTTCGGAGGTAACCTGTCCGAGTGAAACGAGTAAATTATTCATATTTTTTTACCTCCTTACACAATATAGGTGAATACCATGAAAGCCATGCAGATGAACGAAGCCGTAACCATGGAGACGGGGAAACCGTTGAGGTACTTGGCAACTTTCACATGATTGAGCTTTTCTCTCAGACCGCTCATGATAACCATGATGAGCGTGAAGCCTATGCCTGCGAAAAGCGCATAGAGTACAGCCCAGCCGTAGTTCATCGTCGCGCCTTCGAGGAACGCGGACATATCGCCTATAACCAGTTCGCATACGCCGAGTACGGCGCAGTTGGTAGTGATGAGGGGGAGGTACACGCCCATTGCGTTGTAGAGCGAAGGGGAAAGTTTCTGAATTATCTTTTCAAGCATCTGCACGAGCGAAGCTATGATGAAGATGAAGACGATAATTTCAAGGAAAGCGAAATTCAAAGGCACCATAACATATTCGTAAATGGGATATGTTACCGCCGTAGCGAGTACCATGACTATGGTAACGGCGACGCCCATGCCGAGCGCGGATGAAGTCTTTTTGGAAACCCCGAGGAAGGGGCAGATACCGTATGTCTTGACGGTGATAAAGTTGTTCGTCAATACAGCGGCGAGAACTATTGCAATAAACGTAGCCATTATGCGTTGCCCTCCTCAACCGTCTGGGGTTCTGAATTCTGACCTAAAAGGTTTTCGCGAGCAATTTTATTGCTCTTAACGCGCTTTGCGCGCTCGAAAGTATCTATTATAGCCGTGAATGCGCAAATCGAAAGTCCGTAAACTATGAACGAACCTGCGGGCGTAGCGAACAGACCGATGCTGAAGTCCATAATCTGATAACCGAACAGGCTGCCGCTGCCGAGGAATTCGCATATGATACCCATAATCGTCAGCGCCATGGTAAATCCTATGCCGTTTGCAACGCCGTCCAGAGCGCTCTCCGCAACGTTGTGCTTGTTGGCAAAAGCTTCGGCTCTGCCGAGGATAATGCAGTTAACGACTATGAGAGCGAGGAAGCCGCCGAGCGCTTCGTATACGTCGGGCAGGAATTTATCCAGCACCATTCTTATGAGAGTAACGAGCGTAGCGATTACAACGATGTAGCAGGGTATGCGCACTTCGTTGGGAATAATCTTTCTCAGCGCAGAAATTATTATGTTGCTGAGGGTAAGAATTACAATGACTGCAAGTCCCATTTCGAGGGCGGAAAGCGCCGAGGAGATAAGACCTAAAGTAGGGCAGGTGCCCAGGACGAGCATAAACGTCGGGTTGGAAAAGATTATGCCGTCCAACGTAATTTTCTTATACTTATTCATTATGAGTTACCTCCTTCGGCATAGTCCGAAAGTGCAAGTTCATAGTTTGCGGAAGCAAACAACGAGGCATAGATACATACAAAGTTGGAATAACCCGCGTTGGAACCATCGCTTTCGGAAGCTCCCGTAACCAACTGAGAACCGTCAACGCTGTCCGTCTTGAGGTCGTCCTTTGTCAAAGTCGTGCTGTCGGGATCGTTGAACAGAGCCAGCATGTCGTCAAGTCCCTTGTTTATAAACAGCGCAGAATTGAGAATGGAAGGATGCATCTTCGAGCCGAAGCCGCTCGTCGAACCGTTTACGGTTATGCTGTAAGCCGTTATAGTTCCGTTTTCGCCTACCGTAACAGAAATTTCAAACGCATTGGCAGGACCGCAGACCTTTGTCTTTATCTGATAGGTTACTTCAGTTCCGGATACGGTGAAGGTAGTTGCGTCGTCAATGTAATCGGTATATTCATAATCGGCGTAAGGCGAAACATATCCGCAGTAAACGGCTTTTACGTATTCGGTTGCGCCGTTCATGCAGTTAGTAATTGCATTGAGCGAGAATGTTGCGCCCGTCGAAATGCCGGATGTGGTGAACGAAGTAAATTCGCTGTTTTCCTGCTGATTGATAAGCGCCTGCAGGTCGCCGCTGCCTATTTTGGCTATATACGACTGACCGGAGTTGCTGTCTATGGTTACTTTGCTTATGCCGTCGAAGTCTCCGTCTTTAACGTTGGCAACAACCCAGCATGTAACTGTGCCGCCGCCGTAACCGCCGTTGCCTGTAATATTAAGCAGGTATTCGCCGTCATGCGAACCTTTAAGGGGATAAACCTGATTTATAGTATATAGTGCCGTCGAGGAATAATCGGCGTCAACTTCTTCGTTGGGGTCGTATTCAACGGTTTCGCCGTATATCTTTGAAATTGCTCTGTCAAGTCTTTCCTGGTCGCTGACTGCAAACAGCGCGTTGCAGATGGTGAGGAGTATGCCGCAGACAAGCACTATCGAAAGCAGCACGCATATGCACTTAAACGCCGTGCTTTTAAAGAATTCTTTAGCCGTCATTTATTTGTCCTCCTTCTGCTTTTTTTCTCTTTTATAGCCGAAAGGCTTTCTTACGATATATGTGTCGATGAGAGGAACGACGAGGTTCATGAGAAGTATTACGAAGGATACGACTTCGATTTTGGTATAGAAACGGAGGAGCGACGTGAGAACGGCGAGCGCGATGTAGTAAACGAGCTGACCGTAAACGCCCTTGGGCGAGGTTACATAGTCTGTAGCCATGAAAATTGCGCCGAACATCAGACCGCCCGAAAGAGCGTAGTCTATGAAGAGCGAAATATCGAACGAAGCGCCCTCAACGGTAGCGGCAAGGCAAACCGAAAGGAAAGCCGAAAGCGCGATGTAGAGGAGTGGCTGCCACCATTTTATTACCTTTCTTATTACGAGGTAGAGGTATCCTACGATGAGCGCGAGTTTGCAGGTTTCGCCTATGCAGCCCGCAACGCCCGTGCCGAGGAAGAGGTCGAGCCATTCAATTCTTGCACCCGCCTGACCCTGAAGGAGGTAGCCCGAAAGGTGCGTCGCGCCCGTAAAGAGCTGACTTTCGAGAAGAATGGGTTCAAAGTTAGCCGCGATGTAAGTCGTGAGTGAGAAGCTCAGGAACATCATAACGCGTCCCGCTGCGGCGGGGTTGACGAGGTTTCTGCCCGTACCGCCGAAGAGCATCTTTACAATGACTATCGCGAATACCGCGCCGATAATAACTTCGTACCATTTTACAGTGGAAGGAAGAATGAGCGCGAGGATCAGACCTGTTACGACGGAGGTAAAATCGAACTGTTTAACCCAGTTTACGCAAACGCCGAGGGCGTTTTTGCATTTATTCTTAAATCCGCCGTTATATATGAAGTAATAAACGAATTCTGCCGCAACGGCGGAAGCAACCGAAACTAATTCGATCACGAGCGCCTGCCAGCCGAAGAACACTATGCCTGCAATCGCCGCGGGAAGCAGAGCGATTACAACGTCAAGCATAATGCCTTTAGTGGTACGGCGGGACTTTAAGTGGGGAGGGGTGGAAATAACTATGCTGTTGTCCATATTCTTTTAACCTCCTTAAGCCTTACCCGCGCGAACGGCGGCTTTGGTTTTTCTTATAGCCTGAATGAGGGGGCGTTTTGCGGGGCAGATATACTCGCATGCGCCGCACTCTATGCAGCACATCGTGTTGCCGAGTTTAGCGGCTGTCTTGAAATCTCCCGCAGCCGAATAGAACGCCGTCTGCATGGGCATGAGGTGCATGGGGCATACGTCTGCGCACTTGCCGCAGTTGAGACAGGCGGTGGGACGCATTGTGTCGGCTTCCTTTTCGGTCATTAAAATTACGCCGCCCGTCGTCTTGTTGACGTAGCTGTCGTAATTGGCGAGAGCAACGCCCGTCATGGGTCCGCCCGTAATAACCTTTTTGGGTTCGCAGGCTTCGCCTCCGCAGTAATCTACTATGTCCTTTATGCTCGTGCCGACTTTAACCCAAAGGTTTTTGGGTTCTTTTACGGCTCTGCCCGAAACGGTGAGACACCTTTCATAAAGGGGCTTGCCGAGTTCTACCGCCTGGCAAACGGCAAAAGCCGTTCCCACGTTCTGCACAATCGTGCCGACGTCTGCGGGAAGTTTGCCAATGCCGACTTTTCTGCCCGAAACTGCGTAAATAAGGTGCTTTTCGCTGCCCACGGGGTAGTGCTTTGCAAGTTTAACAACCTTAACATCGTCGTATTTTTCAAAAGCGGCAATGCAGTCGGGCTTGTTTCCCTCAATGCCTATAACAATCTGAACGTCGCCGAGAACTCTGGCAATGTATCTTGCGCCTCTAACGATTTCGTCAGTATGTTCTATCATAAGCCTGTGGTCGCAGGTGAGGTAAGGCTCGCACTCCGCTCCGTTGAGTATGAGCGTGTCCACCTTGACTTTGGGCGTTACCTTTACGGCGGTGGGGAAGCCCGCTCCGCCGAGACCTACTATGCCCGCGTCCTTTATGCGCGCAACTATTGCCTGCGCGTCCGCGTTTTCTGCGAGCGGCGGCATGTACTGCTTGTCCGCGCTGCCGTCGGCGGCGATTATAACGTAAGTTTCCTTAACGCCCGATGCGGCAGGCATTTCTACGATGTCTTTAACTTCGCCCGAAATGCTCGCAAAGACGTTGGAAGAAATAACTCCGTCCGCCGAAGCAATGAGTTGACCTTCCTTGACCTTCTGCCCCTTTTCAACGCAAACGGTCGCGGGCTTGCCCAAAGACTGATGCGTGCAAACGGCTATCTGAGAAGGAGAGGGAAGCACTTCCGTCGGCTTGTCGCACGCGAGTTGTTTTTCGTCGCGCACATGCACGCCGCCAAAGAAGATTTTACCTTTAACAGCTTTCAAATTTAACCTCCGATTAATTTGCTTTTTTCCACGTAATTTACGTGAATATATATCGTCGCACGGGAAAGAAATTATTCTCTCTCGCGCGGCTCAGACTAATTTTATTGCCCGTTTTGCCGCTCGTCGTCGGGCGGGAAAGATGTTGCGCCTGCGACTTTTGAAGAATTTTCATCGTCGCAAGCCGAAGATATTCCGTTGTCGGCAACCGAGGATGTTTCGCCGCCTTCGGAAGCGGCAATTTTTTCGGATTTACCTTCGCTGAATTCGCCCAGGGCTTTGCGGTAGACGTTGAGCGGCACGCGCTTGAAAATGAGCATTACCGCCGCGCCGACTATCGCGCCTGAAAGCAGACCTAAAAGCGCCAGATAGGGCATGTAACTGAACACTATAGGGGACTGAGTAATCACAACGAACATGATGTTCTGCATGATGTTGTGCGAAACCGCGGCGACTACGCTTACGGACATAATCGAAACGCGGGGATAAACCAGGCATACGAGAACGGAAGAAACCGCCATGGCGGTCATCCCGCCCGTAAAGGAATAAATAAGCGCCGAAACGTTGCCCGCGAATACCGAACCGAGCAGCGTTCTCGCGGCTACTACGGCAAAGGCGTCTACAGGTCCGAAGAGTATGAGCGCAGCGAGGGAAAAAATATTGGAAAGTCCCATTTTCGCTCCCGGAATAATGAGGGGCGGAAAGAGATTTTCGATTAGGAATGTAATCAGCCCGAGCGCGGTGAATAGCGCGTCCGTGGCAATGCGCTTGGTAACGCTGCGTGGTTTTCTCATACGCATACAATTATATAATAAAACGCGCGAATAGTAAATAAAAAAGAGCGAAAATACTTAAAATTTTAAATAAAAAAATATCGATATGCCAGCGCCTTTGCTATTGACAAAACGTCGGGGGCGATATATAATATCTCACCGAAAGGAGAATACATCATGCAATACGAATATATCAGAAAAAATGCATTCAAAGAAGCAGACAAAGAGCAGAAAAAGAAAATCTTCGGATATGCTGAAGAATACAAAAAATTCTTGTTCACGTCTAAGACGGAAAGGGGCGCGTGCGCAACGGCTGCAAAGCTCTGCCTCGAGCGCGGCTATAAACCCTATTCCTTCGGCGACAAGATAAAGGCGGGGGACAAACTTTTCTTCGTCAACCGCGATAAAAACATATTCATAATCAAGGTCGGCACCAACGACATAGAAAAGTGCGGCATAAAAATTATGGCTGCGCACGTAGACAGTCCCCGCCTCGACTTAAAACCCAATCCCCTGTACGAGGAAGCGGGCATGGCATTCTTTAAGACGCATTATTACGGCGGAATTAAGAAGTACCAGTGGCCTACAATTGCCCTCGCGCTCGAAGGCGTAGTAGTTCTTAAGGGCGGCAAGAGATTGCAGATAAACGTCGGCGAGGATGAAAACGACCCCATTTTCTATATCACCGACCTGCTTCCCCACCTTTCGCAGGAACAGAACGAAAAAACCATAGCCAAAGCTATTTCGGGCGAAAGCCTCAATGCGATCGTCGGCGCCATTCCCGACGGCGACGAGGAAAAGGAGGGCGTCAAAGCGGCGGTTCTCAAGCTCCTCAACGCAAAGTACGGCATAACCGAAATAGACTTCCAGTCTTCCGAACTTTGCTTCGTTCCCGCAGGCAAACCACGCGACGTCGGCTTTGACAGAGCGTTGATTTCCGCATACGGACACGACGACAAGGTGTGCGCATATCCCGAAATGACGGCGCTTTTTGAAAGCGACGGCAAGGATACAATAATGGCGATTTTCGCCGACAAGGAAGAAACGGGCAGCGACGGCGTAACGGGCATGCAGTCGAGAGTTATACTCGACCTCATCGACAGTCTCGCGTCTCAGCTGGGGGCTGATCCCATCCGCGTAAGGTACAATTCAAAGTGCATATCCGCAGACGTCTGCGCGGCGTTCGACCCTGAATATGCCTCTGTTTACGAAAAGAGAAACTCGTCTTTCATTTCCTGCGGCGCGTCCGTAACAAAGTATCACGGCGCACGCGGCAAGGCTTCTACCAACGACGCCAGCGCAGAGATGGTGGGCTACGTCCGCGACGCTCTCGAAGATAACGGCGTAATTTACCAGACGGGCGAACTCGGCAGAATAGACATCGGCGGAGGCGGCACCGTTGCAAAATTCATCGCCAACCTCGGCATAGATACTCTCGATATGGGCGTTCCCGTGCTTTCCATGCACGCGCCTTACGAAATCATTTCCAAGGCAGACCTCTATTCTATGCACCTTTCCATGCTCGCTTTCTGCAACAAGCACTGATTGCCGTCTTTTGCATAAGCAAGATAATTAAAAAAAACAGCCGTGCGACAAAGCGCACGGCTGTTTTTTTGTTCGCTCATCGAGCAAAATTTTATTTTTAAAGGTTTTTGAACTGATAGTTGTAAAGTTCCTTGTAAATGCCGCCCAAAGCAATAAGCTGTTCGTGCGTGCCGCGCTCGGCAATGCCTCCTGGGGTTACGACGATTATTTCGTCGGCGTTCTTTACGGTGGAAAGCCTGTGCGCAACGACTATCGTCGTTCTGCCCTGCGAAAGGGAGTTGAGTGCGTCCTGAATGAGCATTTCAGTCGCGTTGTCCAGCGCGCTCGTCGCTTCGTCGAGAATGAGTATGGGGGGATTTTTCAAAAATGCCCTCGCAATCGAAATGCGCTGTTTCTGTCCGCCCGAAAGTTTAATGCCGCGCTCGCCCACGTTGGTGTCGTAGCCTTCGGGCAGGCTCATGACGTAATCGTGAATGTTGGCGCGCTTAGCCGCCTCGATAATGTCCTGCTCGCTCGCGTTGAAGTCGCCGTAAGCGATGTTTTCCCTTATGCTGCCGTTGAAGAGGAATACGTCCTGCTGCACAATGCCTATATTGCTGCGCAAAGATTTCCTCGTTACGTCGCGTATGTCCTTGCCGTCTATGGAAATGCTGCCATCGTCGATTTCGTAAAACCTCGGAATTAAATGGCAAAGGGTGGTTTTTCCGCCGCCCGACGGTCCGACGAGCGCTATTGTCTTGCCTGCGGGAATATTGCAGGAAAAGTCGGAAATCACTTTGGGCGAATTTTCTTCGTTCTTGTAACTGAAACTTACGTTGTCGAAAACGATGTTTCCTTTAAGCCTGCCGCAGTCGGTCGCGTCGGGATTTTCGGGTTCGGTAGGTCTGTCCATAATGTCGCAGAACCTGTTAAACCCCGTAAGTCCCTGCTGAATTTGTTCATAAATCGTCGTCAGCGTCCATATTGGGTTGCTGAAAGTCGAAACGTACAGAACGAACGCGGTGAATTCGCCCGCGTTAATCATGTCGAAGTAGAAGAACAGACCGCCCGCGAGAATGACGGCGAAATACATGAAGTCGAGCAGGAAACGCATGGAGGAGTAGTACTGCCCCATAACTTTGTACTGCTTTGCCTTGCAGTTTGCAAAAGCCTCGTTGCCGTGTTCGAATTTCACTCTTTCGTGGTCCTCGGCAACATATGCCCTCGCAACCCTTATGCCAGAAACGGCGCTCTCCACGTCGCTGTTTATCTCGCCTTGAACAACGCGCATTTCGTCGTAAACGTCAATGAATTTTTTGCGCATTATGCAAGTATAAACGATTATGAGAGGCACGAGCGCGAGAATTATGAGCGTTAAGTAAACGTTGTAAGTGAACATTACGGCTAATGCGCCCAATAGGGTTACTATGGAAAGCAAAACGTCTTCGGGACCGTGGTGGGCGAGTTCTGAAATTTCAAACAAATCGTTTGTCAGTCTGCTCATGATAACGCCCGTCTTGTTTTCGTCGAAATACGAAAGCGGCATAGCCTCGAGGTGGTTAAAGAGTTCGCTTCTCAGCGTTTTCTGTATGCGCAGTCCCACAACATGTCCCCAGTACTGAAGGAAATAATTAAGCCCCGCTTTTATTATGTAAAATACCATAAGCGCGATTGCGCTCACAATCAGCCACACGAGCAGCTTGTTGGGAACGTAATTGTTTATTATTTCGCCGGTAACGTAGGGATATATCAGGTTGAACGCAGAAATGAGCGTCGCGCAGATTATATCGGCGATAAACAGCTTTAAATGCGGTCTGTAATAGGGAATAAATCGTCTTATAAGACCTTTTTTGAACTTTTCTTTTTCCATATAAACGATTATACCATTAAGTTTTATTAAAGGCAACCCGAAAACAGTTTCAAGACAACAAAAATGCAGTCTGCACAACAGACTGCATGGGTTATTGTCAGCCGCCCGTAATGGCTTTGAGTATAAGACCGAATACAAATGTAGCTACGGCTCCGACTAAAGCTAAAGCAATTCTGAAAGCGGCGTCGCGCTGTCGCTGCCGCCTTTCTCGCAGGAAGTTCATGCCGCTCTCTTTGAGGTTGATGACGTACATTTTTTCTCCTTTGCGGCTGGAAGTTATCAGGTCGAAGTATCCGTCCGAATGCAGCGCGCAGAGCACTTCGTCTATGCCGTCGGGCGTAAATTTTTTTCTGTGCGGAAGAACGGAAAGAATTTCTGTGGACGAAACGAGGCAACCGTCCGTCCCGTCGCACAGGCTGTAAACGGCGCTCATCACGTCGCTCTCATATTTAGAAAGCATGCGCAATCAGTCCGAAAATAAAACTTCCCAAGGCTCCTCCCGCGAACGAGGCAAAAAAAATTGCTCGCAGCAATTTTTTCTTCAAATCTTTCTGCAAAGGCTCGTCCTGCTCAGGCGGAGCTTCGGCGGGTTGGCTGTCCTCGGGTTCGTAAACTTTCAGCCCGATTATGCAGAATGCGTTGCCCTTCGCATATTTCACGTCCGCATAGCCGCCCTTGGTCAGCTTTTTAAGCACGGCTTCGAGCGTTTCGCGCGTTCGTTCGCTTTCGGGCAGAACGTCTAAAAGTTCGTCCTCGTAAAAAATGCCGTAGCCTTCGCGGGTAGAGGAATAAATTTTGTCGTTAATCAGCCTGCACAATTCTTCCACACTATAAATAATGCGGCAAAAAGTGTGCAATTATACTCATTTTATGCCCGCATAAATCGCCGCGCCGACAAAAACCAGAATTACGGCGGCAAAAAGAACGTATGCGCATATGCGCACCGCCTTGCACCCGTTCAGTACGCCGTGCCTTTTCTGCACGTTCAGAAAAGACGCGCAGGCAAGGCTGCAGAGGGCGGAAGCTATCAGAAAGTAAACTCCGCCAGAAAAGGGGAAGGGCATGAACGCGAGTATAAAAGTTATGGCAGAAATCGCCAGCGCGACGATAGCGCAGTAAAACGCCGTTTTGTTTCCGTCGGGTTCGGCATTGTCGGGGTTTTTGTCAATATTTTTACTTTCGTCCGCGATTTCGTCGTTTGCAGTTTGGTTGTGATTGTTTTTATTTTTCTTCATTGCTCAGTTCCCTGTGGGCGCAAGGCGCCACGTTGATAGAATTGTATTCGCTGTAAGTCGTAAAACCGGGGTGCGATCTGGGAGGTTTTTTTACGCACTTTCTTTTAGTGAAATCGATAGTAACCTTGTCGTTGTCGCGCGCCTCGGAATAGTACGCGCAGATTTCCGCGGCTTTTAAAATTACTTCGTCGGGTATGGTTTTTCCGTCCGAAATTATGCCCACGTGCGAGGAGTGGAAGCGCCTCGCGTGCAGCCATAAATCTTCGGTTGAAAGGCTCTTTATCAGCCTGTCGTTCTGCACGTTGTTTCTGCCCGCGAATATGGTAAAACCCATAAAGGAATATTGCCTGAAAGGCAGCGCTGGCGTCGCCTTTTTCTTTTTGTCGGCAACAACTTTAATAAGTCCTTCCGCGGCGAGTTCGTCGTTTATTTCTTTGAGGTCTTCAATACATTCGGCGGCACATATGCTTGAGTTAATCGAGTTGAGATAGTCGTATTTCTGCCTCGTTTCCTCGCGCTGGTCGGAAAGTATTGCAAGCGTTCTTTTGAGTTTTGCGTACTGCCTGTAATACTTCTGCGCGTTCTGCGCGGGGGTAAGCTGCCTGTCGAGAAGAATGTTTATTTCCTGCAAATTTTCGTCGTAGTAGTTGACTGCGTTAAAACTCGTCATGCCGCGTTCGAGCCTGTAAATATTGGCGGTTATCAGTTCGCCTTTGAGCTTGACGCTCTCTGCGCTGTCGCATTCCAGAAGTTTGCTTTCGATCTGCCCTAAGCGCTTTTCGGTTTTCTTTACCGCCGAGTGCAGTGCGGAGAAAAGTTTTCTCTTCGTGTCTTCAAAGGTCTGTTTTTTGTAAACGGCAGCGTAGTAATCTTTCTGCGCCGAAAGAAGGTCGGCATAGCGCTTTGCGCCGCCGTCGCAGCTTCTCACTTTAAAATCTTTGGGTTCGCCGTTGACGTCGAAAACTATGCACGGCGCGTACCCGTCGCCGTTGAAATATTCGTAAACCTGTTCGGCGGTAATGTCCTCGCCGTAAGTTTCGGTCATCTCCAGCGCGGTGGAGTAGGCAATGCCGCCGACGGCAGAGCTTATGAATTTTGCCGCTTCGCCCGTCTTGTTTTCAAAAGCTTTGCTGATTTCATCGAGGGACGAAGGGTCGGCTTTGTCCTGCGGGGCGGGCAGGGTGTATTTAGCGCCCGAAAAGAGTATGCGCTTTGCGTTTTCTTCGAGCGTCGTCTGTTTTACCGAGCCTAAAATTATTCCCTTTTCAACGAGAATAATATTCGAATATTTGCCCATAATTTCGCAGTACAGCGACATTTTGCTGTCAGAAAAGTCGGAAATGCAGTCAAAATCTATTTTAATTATGCGCTCCGAACCCACCTGACCGACGGCTGTAATCTGGGCGTTTTGCAGATGTTTTCTCAAAAGCATGCAAAAATTCGGCGCAACCTGAGGATTAGGTTTTTCCGTTTCGGAAAGACTTATCCTGTTATTTTTCGCCGAACATGAAATTTCAAGTTTAACCGAGCCGCAACGGGTGTATATAATTAAAGTAAGCTCGTCGCGTTCGGGCATATTTATTTTGGAAATTTTGCCGCCGACAAGCAGATTTTCAAGTTCTTCTGCTACGCGGCGGAGAGTGTAAGCGTCCTGCGGCATTTACCGCTCCTTTAAGATTTTTAAAACATTATATATTAAAAATTTTTAATTGTAAAATAATTAAAGCGTCGTCAAAACGCTTTTCAAAATAAAATACTTGTGTTAAAATAAGTAAGTTGAAATTATTACCAATGTTTTTAGGAGAATAAAAATGAAGTACACTTCACAGGCGGCTGAAAAGAGCACCGTAAAACTCACTATCGAATTTTCAAAGGAGGAGTGGGACAACGCGGTAGGCGAGGCTTACAAGAGAACGCGCGGCAAGTTTGCCGTTCCCGGATTCAGAAAGGGCAAGGCTCCCAAAGCCGTAGTTGAAAATTATTACGGCAAAGCTGTATTTTTCGACGAAGCGTTCAACGTGCTCTATTCCGAGCATTATCCTTCCATTCTCGAAAAGGAGAAGGAAAATTTCACCGCGGTAGGCGATCCTGACCTGTCGGTTGACGACATCACGGAAGAAAAAGTAATCATGACGGCTACCGTTCCAGTAAAGCCCGACGTAAAAATCGGTTCCTATAAGGGTCTTGACATCAAAAAGTACGTTTATACCGTTTCCGAAGAGGAAATAAATAACGAAGTTGGCAAAATTCTCGACAGAGAAGCTAAAAAAGTTGAAGTAACCGACCGCGCATGCGCAAACGGCGACACCGTAAACATCGACTTCTCGGGTTCTGTAGACGGCGAAAAGTTTGCAGGCGGCACAGCGGAAGAATATGACCTCGTTCTCGGCTCGGGTTCGTTCATTCCCGGTTTTGAAGACCAGGTATGCGGCATGAGCATCGGCGACAAGAAGGACATCACCGTAAAGTTCCCCGAAGATTATCAGGCAGAAAACCTTCGCGGCAAGGAAGCAGTATTTGCCATTCACCTCAACAAGATTACCGGCAAAGAACTTCCCGAACTCACAGATGAATACGTAAAGAAGCACACCGGCAGCGAAACGGTTGCAGATTATTCCGCAAAGGTTAAAGAGCGCCTTGAAAAGCAGGCTGCAAGCCGCGGACGCGACGAAACCGAAAATTCAATAATTCAAGCCATCTGCAAGACGGCGGAATGCGAAATTCCCGATGCAATGGTTCAGCGCGAAATCGACGCAATGGTGCAGGATTTCAGCTATCGTCTCATGTATCAGGGCATCAAGCTCGAAGAATACCTCAAGTACATGGGTCAGACGATGGAACAGTTCCGTTCGCAGTTTGCAGAGCAGTCCCGTTCCCGTGTTCTTTCCCAGCTCGTTATCGATAAGATAATAAGGGAAGAAAAGATTGCCGCAACTGCGGAAGAAATCGACGCAAAGATTGCAGAGCAGGCAGCATCTGTCGGCAAGACGGCTGAAGAATACAAGAAGGGCATCGACCCCCGTCAGGCAGAATACATCACCAACGACATAGTTGTAACCAAACTCTTCGCATTCCTCGAAGAAAACAACAACATGACCGAATAAAGCCATCTTTGGCTGTGGGATAAAACCCTTGCGGGGCGGCTTAAATAAAGGTCGCCCCCTTTTCATAAACGGCGCAAGCCGTAATAAGGAGGCATAAAAATGCAAAATGAAAGAGCGGCACTCGTGCCCTACATCGTCGAGCAGACATCGCGCGGCGAACGTTCCTACGATATTTATTCCAGACTGCTGGAAGACAGAATTATATTTTTGAGCGGCGAAATAGACGACGCCACGGCAAACACGGTAGTGGCTCAGCTCATTTACCTCGAGGCAAAAGACCCTTCAAAGGATATTTCGCTCTACATCAACAGCCCCGGCGGTTCAGTTTCGGCAGGACTTGCAATTTACGACACGATGAACTACGTAAAGTGCGACGTTTCCACAATCTGTATAGGCATGGCGGCGTCCATGGGCGCATTCCTCCTTTCGAGCGGCGCCAAGGGCAAGCGCTATGCGCTTCCCAACAGCGAAATTATGATACACCAGCCTCTCGGTGGGGCGCAGGGACAGGCGAGCGACATCAAAATCGCAGCCGAACACATTTTAAAGACAAAGGCTAAACTCAATAAAATCCTCGCGGAAAATTCGGGAAAACCCGTCGAAACCATAGAAAAGGACACCGACAGGGACAATTTCCTTTCCGCACAGGAAGCGCTCGATTACGGACTTATCGATAAAGTGTTTTATAAAAGATAATAATCGGGCAAAATAAATATAAAAACCACGGGAGGCGCTGCCTCCTAAACGGAGATACAATGAAAGAACAACACAGGTTTTGTTCGTTCTGCGGTAAGCCGGAAGATCTCGTCAAAAGGCTTATTTCGGGACAGAACGGCGCATATATCTGCAATGAATGCGTAGAAATATGCGAAGATATGATTAAGGATACCGAAGATAACGTTACCGAGCCCGTTCCCCTCAAAAAGCCGGCGGAAATAAAAGCCGAGCTCGATAAATACATCGTCGGTCAGGACGAAGCCAAGAGGGTGCTTTCGGTCGCCGTTTATAATCACTACAAGCGCATAAACAATATCGGCAAGCATCAGGAAGACGACCTTTCCGACGTCGAAATCGAAAAGAGCAACATTCTTCTTTTAGGTCCTACGGGCTGCGGCAAAACGCTGCTCGCTCGCACGCTGGCTAAAATACTCAACGTGCCTTTCGCCACTACGGACGCAACTACTTTGACTGAGGCAGGCTACGTCGGCGAAGACGTCGAAAATATCCTCCTCAAACTCATACAGAACGCCGATTACGACATGGCGAGGGCGCAGCGCGGCATAATTTACATCGACGAAATCGATAAAATTGCGCGCAAAGGCGAAAACGTATCCATAACCCGCGACGTGTCGGGCGAAGGCGTACAGCAGGCTCTGTTAAAGATAATCGAAAGCACGGTTGCAAACGTTCCTCCCCAGGGCGGCAGAAAGCATCCCCAGCAGGAATGCCTCAGAATTGATACGACAAATATTCTTTTCATCTGCGGCGGAGCGTTTGTCGGACTGGATAAAATCGTCCGCGCCCGCAAAGATACCTCAACCCTCGGCTTCGGCGGCGACGTCAAGAAGGACGACGGCGAGGGCGTATACGAAATGCTTGCCGACGTCAAGCCTCAGGATTTGACCAAGTTCGGTCTCATACCCGAATTTGTAGGGCGAGTGCCAATTGTTGTGGCGCTTCATCCCCTCGACGAAGACGCGCTCGTCAACATTCTTACCAAACCCAAGAATGCCATCATCAAGCAGTACCAGAAGCTCATCGCTCTCGACGGAGTAAAGCTCACCGTCGACGACGCGGCGGTAAAGGAAATAGCCAATACCGCGATAAAGCTCAAGACGGGCGCGAGAGGATTAAGGACGATTATCGAAAGTTTCATGACGTCCGTCATGTATAAAATACCTTCCGAGCGCGACGTCGAAGAAGTGATTATCACCCGCGACTGCATAAGCGGAAAAGCTGAACCTACAATAATTTACAAGCGTTCGGCATAACTTAAAAAACTCAATTAATGCCGCAATATACGGCAACCAAACGGACTTTAAGGGGAAAAGCGTTTAAATTTGCTTTTCCCCGATACTGTATTTAAAAGGCAAAATTCCGCCTCGCTTCGCGCTGGCGGAAGAAGGGGTGCATTATGGCAAACGAAAGAACACAGCTTCCCCTCGTCGCCCTGCGCGACAAGGTGGTATTCCCCAATATATCTACGGGCTTCGACGCGGGCAGAATGGCAACTCTTTACGCCATCCGCACGGCTACCGACGCGGACAGAACGGTATTTATCTGCGCCCAGACCGACCCTGCGCTCAACGACGTTACGCCCGAAGACCTCTACGATGTCGGCACAGTCGCGCGCATTGAGCGCGTTGCGCCCATTTCAGGCGACAGACTGCGCATAACCTGCCGCGGTCTTTACCGCGCACGCGCGCTGTCGGTTTACGAACAGGACGGCGCTCTTCACGCAACCGTGGAAAGAATGCCCGTCGAGCATACCGATCCCGCGTTCGAAGAGGCGTATTTCAGAACGGCAAAGGGCATACTTCACGACATAGCCCAGTCGGATACGCGTTTTTCCAAGGACGGCGCGCAGCGCATAGACGCATGCACCGACCCCGAGCAATTTATCTACATCGCGCTCGAAGGTCTGCAACTCAAGTGCGCCGAGCAGCAGGAAATCTATCAGAACGTCAAACTGGTCGATATGTTCTCCGCGCTCGACAAAAAGCTCAACGACGAGCTTGAAATTGCCCGTCTCGAGCGTAAAATTCAGAGCGCCGTAAGGCAGAACATAGAAAAAAATCAGAAAGAATATTATCTTCGCGAGCAGCTCAAGGCGATACATGCAGAGCTTGGTGATGACGAGGATGAGCAGGCAATGCTCGAAAAGAAAATTAAGGACAAGCACATGCCCGAAGAAATCGAGGAAAAAGCTCTCAAAGAGCTTTCCAGAATGTCCCGCATGCAGTCCTCTTCGCCCGATTACAATGTGCTTCGCACCTACATCGACTGGCTTCTCGATCTCGAGTGGAACAACGCGACGGAAGACACGCAGAACCTCGACGACGCTGTAAAAATTCTCAATGAGGACCATTACGGTCTGGAAAAAATCAAATCGAGGATTACTGAATATCTTGCCGTGCTCAAGCTGACAAATTCGCTCAACGCGCCCGTTCTGTGTTTTGTCGGTCCTCCGGGAGTGGGCAAAACTTCCATCGCAACGTCGGTTGCACGCGCTCTTGGCAGAAAATTTGTCAGAATGTCTTTAGGCGGCGTGCGCGACGAAGCCGAAATCAGGGGACACAGAAAGACATACGTCGGCGCAATGCCGGGCAGAATTATAGCCGCGCTCAAGAATGCGGGTTCTGTCAATCCCGTTTTCCTGCTCGATGAAATAGATAAACTTTCATCCGACGCGATGCGCGGCGATCCCGCCAGCGCGCTTTTAGAGGTGCTCGATCCCGCGCAGAACAACACATTCCGCGACAGATACCTCGAAGTGCCTTACGACCTTTCTAAGGTACTGTTCATAACCACGGCAAACAGCGTGGAAACCATTCCCGAGCCTCTTCTCGACAGAATGGAACTTATCCGCATAGAGGGCTACACGCAGGAAGAAAAGAGGGAAATAGCAAAGCGATACCTCGTTCCCAAGCGCAGGCAGGCAAACGGACTTTCGGAAAAGGATATTGCCTTTGACGAAGACGGCATTGACGGCATAATAGAAAGTTACACCCGCGAGGCAGGCGTGCGCGAACTCGAGCGCATGATAGACGCTGTATGCCGAAAGGCAGCCGTTTCAAAGGCGAAGGGCAAAAAGAAAAAGATAAAAGTTTCCCGCGAAAGCCTTGCCGATATGCTCGGCGCGGCTAGGTACGAGCGCGACGGCATGCTCGAAAAGGATCAGGTTGGCGCTGCCACGGGTCTTGCATGGACGGCAGTCGGCGGCACGACGCTCACAATAGAAGTTTCGGCAATGCACGGCAAGGGCGAAGTGCTTCTCACGGGCAAGCTGGGCGACGTAATGAAGGAGAGCGCCCGCGCGGCGATAAGCTACATCAGGGCGAATTCGGACGAATACGGCATACCCGAAGAGGAGTTTGAAAAAACCGACATTCACATCCACGTTCCCGAGGGCGCAACGCCTAAGGACGGACCTTCGGCGGGCATTACCATGGCAACGGCTATACTTTCCGCGTTCACGCATAAGCCCGTAAAGAGTTCTGTTGCCATGACGGGCGAAATTACCCTTCGCGGCAAAGTCCTGCCGATAGGCGGACTTAAGGAAAAAGCTCTCGCCGCATACCGCATAGGCATACGCGACGTAATAATTCCCAAGGACAACGAAAAGGACCTTGAAGAAATTCCTCAGAGCCTTAAAAATAAAATAAATTTCATTCCCGTTTCGGACGTAGACACCGTGTTCAGAACGGCGATAGTAAATCTTTAAGCCATGAAAATAACAAAAGCCGAATTTATAACGAGCGCAGCGAGTAAATCTCAGTTTTTAAGCGCAGATAAACCGATAATTGCCGTGAGCGGACGCTCAAACGTCGGCAAGAGCAGTTTTATAAACATGCTTGCAGGCAGAAAAAAACTTGCAAGAGTTTCCCAGCAGCCGGGAAGAACGCGCCTTATCAATTATTTTGATTTCGGCACTTTCATTCTCGCCGACCTTCCTGGGTACGGCTTTGCAAAAGTAAGCAAGCAGGAAAAGGTCAAATGGGCAAAAATGCTCGACGATTTTTTTGCGGAAAAACAAAAAATTTCCCGCGTTTTCGCGCTGTGCGACGTGCGCCACGAACCCACCGAAGACGACAAGAGCATGATTGCGTATCTCTATTACAACCTCATTCCCTTTACCGTCATTGCTACAAAGGCAGATAAACTCCCGCGCTCCAAAGTTCCGGCGTCAGTAGATAAAATAGCATTATCTTTCGGCTGCGGAAAGGGCGACATCATCGTTACGTCATCCCAAACGAGACAGGGATACGACGACGTTCTTGAGGCAATAGAACGCACGGTTAAAACGTATTGCGAAAAACCCGAAGGAGCGGACGATGGACAAAACCAATAATTTGTATCTATTGTAAGGAATTCCGTAATTAAAATTCCTGTAAAGTAAGGAATAAATAGGGAGCAATAAATTAATTTTTTGTCCCGCCGACAAGTAAAACAATACAACCTTGTTCGGCAAAAAGTTAAAAAAATAATCCGAACGTCGACGGCGGCGCGCTTTAAAACATTGGCGCGCCGCCGTTTTTTTTATCGTTTTTCAGCAAAAAAACGGTTAATTTAATCTAATATTGCGCCGCTTAAAAACTTTATTTAAAAAAACACTTGTTATTGTTCTTTATGTGTGGTACACTATAAGCAGTATTATCGGGGATAATGCGCGCGTGCATTCAACCCCTTATGCTAAAATTTGTGAGAGATTATAAATGAAGACGGTTACTACACAGGAAAGGGAGGAGGCGCTGTCAGACTGCGCCGCAGCATCTGCCCTGCCGTACAACGACGATGAAATGTCTCAACCTTCGTCTGAAGGGATAGAAGATACGGAAAATTCAGAAAGCGAAAAGGATAGTTGTGCTTCGCAAGAGCAAGTTGCGAGCGAAGTGAACACTGTCGGCTGGGGCGATGTAAATCCGCCGTCCAGACAAAAAACTTTTTCCTACGCATTATACAGATTTTTCAAGCGTTCGACAGATATTATAGTGTCGGCGCTCGTCATGCTGGTTTTCTGCTGGTTGTTTTTTATTCTCACCTTGGCGGTAAAACTCAGCGACGGCGGCAAGGTTATCTACAAGCACAAGCGCGTGGGTAAGGGCGGAAAGACTATTTACATATCCAAATTCCGCAGCATGCGCGAAAATGCAGATAAGATAGAAGATTGCCTCACGCCCGAACAGCTCGAAGAGTACAAGAGAGAATACAAAGTTGACCGCGACCCGAGAATTACGCCTCTGGGCGGATTTTTGCGCCGCACTTCGCTTGACGAGCTGCCCCAGTTCTGGGACGTGTTCGTCGGCAGAATTTCCTTTGTCGGTCCCAGACCGCTCGTTGAGGACGAACTCAAGTCAAAATACGGCGAATACGCCGAAAAGCTTGTGTCGGTTAAGCCCGGGCTTATAGGCTGGTGGGCTGCGAGCGGCAGAAGCAATACCGTCTATGAAACGGGCGAAAGACAGCAAAAAGAGCTGTATTATGTCGACCATTGCAGCATACTTTTCGACCTTAAAATAATTTTCAAGACGGTTATAGAGGTTATAAGGCGCGACGGCGCGAAGTAATTTTAAGGGTGTGAGATGATAATAACAAAAACGCCTTTCAGAATGAGCTTTTTCGGCGGCGGAACGGACATGCCAAAGTTTTTCAACGAAAACGGCGGCGCTGTCCTTTCCACCACCTTCGATAAATATTGTTACGTCAACGTCAGACATCTGCCTCCGTTTTTCGACTATACCACCGAAGTGTGCTATGCGAGAACGGAGCGCGTAAACCGTCTGGACGACATTGAGCATCCTTTGGTGCGCAATGCCATGAAAATGCTCGACATGCACGAACTGCGCATAACGTACGAGGCAGATTTGCCTGCCCGCACGGGATTGGGAACGAGCAGTTCTTTCGCTGTCGGGCTTTTGCATGCCTTCCATTGCCTGAAAGGTCAGTATGCGGACAAGCGCAAACTTGCGGACGAAGCCATTTATCTCGAGCGCACGCTGTGCGACGAAGCGGGAGGCTGGCAGGACCAGATAGCCGCTTCTTTCGGCGGTTTCAACCGCATTAATTTTTCTGCCGACGGCTACGAAGTTGAAAGGCTCATCATTTCGCCCGAAAAGAAGAGGGCGCTCAACGGCAGTCTTTTGCTTTTTTTCACGGGTTTCACCCGCCTTTCCGCGCAGATACAGCAGGAAACATCCGCGCACATCAAGGATAAAACCGCGCAGCTGAAAGAAATGCTCTGCCTTGTGGACGAGGCGGAAAAAATACTCGTCAGCCGTTCGTCCGACATCGACGATTTCGGCAGACTTCTCGACGAAACGTGGAAACTCAAGCGTCAGACGGGTGCAAAAATTTCAACGGACAGCATAGACGGACTTTACGAAAAAGGCATAAAAGCGGGTGCGCTCGGCGGAAAACTGCTCGGAGCGGGCGGTGGAGGTTTTCTTCTCTTTTACGTTCGTCCCGAAAACAGGGTGAGCGTTATGCGCGCCATGAACGGACTTTTACACGTTCCCTTCGAGTTTGAAAACGGCGGTTCGAAAGTCGTTTATTATTCTCCCGAAAGTTACGACGTCGCCGTCAGCAGGGAAAAATCATGAAGGCGGTAATCGCGGCGGGGGGCAAGGGAACGAGAATAAGCTCGGTCGCGAGCGACATTCCCAAGCCCATGATAGACGTATGCGGCAAGCCCGTGCTCGAGCGTCAGATAGAATGCCTCGCTTCCCAGGGCATAACCGACCTTATAATAACTGTGGGACACCTTGCAAGCGTCATAACCGATTACTTCGGCGACGGCAGTCGCCTGGGCGTAAACATTGAATATTACATCGAAAGTCAGCCCCTCGGCAGCGCAGGGGCGCTTTATAAAATAAAGGACAGGCTGGACGGCGATTTTCTTCTTCTCAACGCCGACGCGCTCTTCGACATAGATTTCGAAAGATTTATTTCCTATCACCGTCAGAAGGGCGGACTTGTAACGCTTTTCACCCATCCTAACAGCCACCCGTATGACAGCGGACTTGTTGTTACGGACAAAAACGGCTGCGTAATAAAATGGCTTACCAAGGAGGACGACCGTTCTTCTTATTACGAAAACAGGGTGAACGCCGGCGTTCACATCATTTCGCCCGAAATTTTGTCGGATAATCCTTCCTGCGAAAAAGTCGATTTGGACAGGCAGCTTTTAAAACCTCTTTCGGGCAGCGGGAAAATGTTTGCCTACGACAGTCCCGAATATATAAAGGACATGGGCACGCCCGACAGATACTTTGCAGTCTGCCGCGATTTTGCCCAAGGCAGGGTGCAGGCTCGCAATCTCAAAAACAAACAGAAGGCAATTTTTCTCGACAGGGACGGCACAATCAACAAGTATGTCGGCTTTCTGACGGACATAAACGATTTCGTTCTTGAAGACGGCGCGAGCGAGGCTATCAGGCGCATTAACGACAGCGGTTATCTCGCCATAGTCGTAACAAATCAGCCCGTCATCGCGAGGGGCGAAGTCAGCGAGGAGGAGCTTGCGCTTATCCACGCCAAAATGCAGACGCTTTTGGGCAGGGACGGCGCTTACCTCGACGGCATATATTATTGCCCCCATCACCCGCACAAGGGGTTTGCAGGCGAGAGGACGGAATACAAAATTGATTGCGATTGCCGCAAACCCAAGGCGGGAATGCTCTTCAAGGCGGCGGAGGACTTCAACATAGACCTCTCTTCAAGCTGGATGGTGGGCGACGGCGAAAACGACGTTCTCTGTGGCAGAAACGGCGGTTGCCGAACGGCGATAATCGGCACAAATCCCCTCGCGGACATAGAGGGCAGCGATATTTGCGATTGCATAAATAAAATTTTAAACTGAACCATGAACAATAAAGTACAAAAGCATCTCAATACTTTGACCGAGCGCTATCCCGCGCTCCTCGCCTGCGCCGACGATATATGTAAGGCGTACGAAATACTTTCGCAGAGTTTCGCAGGCGGAGGCAAACTGCTGATAGCCGGCAACGGCGGAAGCTGCGCCGACGCCCAGCATATAGTGGGCGAACTCATGAAGTCTTTCGTTCTTCCCCGACCCGCGGACGGGGAGTTCGTAAAAAGACTTGCCGCGATTGACCCGACCCGCGCCGAAACGCTAAGCAAAAAGTTGCAGGGCGCGCTGCCCGCAATAGCTCTTACCGACGCCCAGAGCCTCAACACGGCGTACATCAACGACGTCGAGGGCGGCGGCACGCTGACTTTTGCGCAGCAGGTTTACGGCTACGGCAGGGAGGGCGATGCCTTTATGGGCATAAGCACGTCGGGCAACTCGGAAAACGTCGTTCAGGCGGCGGTAACGGCAAAAGCCAAGGGGCTTAAAATCATCGCGCTTACGGGCGAGGGCGGAGGAAAAATCGCTTCTTTTGCCGACTGCGCGATAAGAGTGCCTTGCCGCGAAACTTACAAAATTCAGGAATTGCATCTTCCCGTGTACCACGCTCTGTGCCTCATGCTGGAAGAGAACTTTTTCGGAGCGTTATGAAAATTTTACATATTCCCAACTACATGCATCCCCACATAGGCGGCATAGAACAGACCGCCAGGGACATAATCAATTCCGTTCCCGAAGGTACGGAACAGCGCGTAATATGCTTCGGACACGAGCGCGGCGACAAAACCGACAAGGTGGACGGAGTGGATGTCGTCAGGGCGGATTGCTTTGCGAAAGTTTTTTCGCAGTCTCTTTCATTTTCCTATGAAAGGCTGCTCAAAAAGCAGTTTGCGCAATTCAGACCCGACACCGTGGTTTTCCACTACCCCAACCCGTTTGTCGCACACCTGCTTTTGAAACAGCTCAAAAAGTATCCCGATTGCAAGCTCGTTTTATGGTGGCATCTCGATATTACAAAGCAGAAACTTCTCGGCAAATTTTTCAATAATCAGACGGAAAAACTTTTAAAGAGAGCCTGCCGCATAATAACCACTTCGCCCAACTATATGCAGAGCAGTCCTTTCCTTTCGCGCTATAAACAAAAATGCACGGTTATTCCCAGCTGCATAAACGAAGAGCGCCTCAGGGAAGACAAAAATTCGATTTCCATAGCAAAGCGCATACGCGAAGAAAACAAGGATAAAATAATTTGCTTCGCCATAGGCAGACATGTGGAATATAAGGGATACGAATACCTCATAGAGGCTTCGTCCATGCTCGGCGACGGGTATGCGGTATATCTCGGCGGAGAGGGCGAGCTTACCGAAAAACTCAAACGCCTTGCTGCAAACGATAAAAAGATTAAGTTCCTCGGAAGAATATCCGACGAGGAATTAAAGGCTTATATGTCCGCCTGCGACATATATTGTTTCCCCTCGATAACCAAAAACGAAGCGTTCGGGCTTGCGCTTGCGGAGGCTATGTCCTTCGGCAAGCCAGCCGTTACGTTCACGATAGAGGGCAGCGGAGTAAACTTCGTCAACCTCCGCGACGTTACGGGATTGGAGGTGGAAAACCGCAATTCTCATGCATTCGCCCAAGCTATCATGAAGCTCGGTGAGGATAAAAAGCTGCGTTCCCGCCTCGGCAAAAACGCCGCAAACAGGGTGGAGGAACTGTTCACATTTTCAAAATTCAGGCAGAACGTGCTTAACCTTTTCAAAGGACTGAAAGAAGATGCCGAACAATAACCTCGATTTAGCATTCGTAATCAACTCGCGATACAAAGGTCAGTTCGTCGTAACCTTTTATTCCGTCGCAACGAGCAATCCCGACCTTAAGTTCAGCGTTCACCTTTTTACAAACTCGCTTACGGACGAGGAAAAGGAATATATAAGCGGCGTTGTAACCCAACTTGGCAGCGACATAACTTTCTACGACGTCGACGAAAGCGTGTTCGAAGGTCTGCCCAAAATGAGCTACGACAACGCCTATACGGCTTACGACAAACTGCTCATTCCTTACTACATTAAGACGGGCGGCAAGGTGCTTTACCTCGATTGCGACATAATCGTAAAGGGCGACATAGGCGAACTGTTTAAAAGGCAGTATTCAACATTTATTTCCGCCGTTGCCGACCTTAAAATCAACGCCAAAAGGCGCGACCACGCAAAAAAGATTGCGGGCGGGGAATATACCTATTTCAACTCGGGCGTGATAATGTTCGATTTTTTCCATTCGGACAAAATAGTTCCGCTCGGGGACATGATAGACTATATCCGTCAAAACGGCGGCGACATACGCTGGCACGACCAGGATATTTTAAATCATTTTTACGCTTCGGACTGCACGATTTTAGAAGAAAAGTTCAACTATCACACTACTTACAAGAGCATTTCGGACGCATTTTTCCATAAAGGCGAAAGGGAGGCGGCAATAGTTCACTACGCCAACTGGAAGCCGTGGAAGAGCGACTATATCGGCAAAAGTTACAGACTTTTCAAAAGGCATTATAAAGTTTGTGCGGAGCGCTGGGGCGTAAATTTTGCAAAAAGAAGAAATATTTTTGCGCAACTCAAGCTGATTTTCGGCTATATTTTTTAAATCGATATGATACCTAAAACCATACATGCCTGCTGGCTCGGCAAGGGGCAGATGCCCGAAGACCAGAAAAGTTACATAGAGGGTTGGAAAAAACTTCATCCCGACTATCAGGTTATTCTGTGGGATGACGAAGCGTTTGCGCCCTATCTCGACGACAGTCTGTTCGTAAGGGACGCCATCGCGAGGAAAAAGTACGGCTTTCTCAGCGATTATTTCCGCTTTACCGTGCTCTATCGTTTCGGCGGAATTTACATCGATACGGACGTGGAACTGTTCAAAAATCTCGACGGATTTTTAAACTGCACCATGTTCATGGGCTTTTTCATAGATTCCTCCATGGGTACTGCGCTCATCGGCAGCGAAAAGGGCAACCCGATAATGCTCGACTGGCTGGCTCAGCTCGAAAGAGATTACGAAGAAAAGGGCGATTTCACGGTCAGCAACGACTGGATAACGGGCTATTTTTTAAAGAATTATCCCAAATTCAGGTTAAACGGCAGAAGACAGTCGCTCGACGGCGGAATAGAAATTTACCCAAAGGACTATTTCGAGCGCTACCAGATAAACAAAAAGAGCGGGGGCGGCTATGCCGAACATCACTGCTACGGCAGCTGGAACGACAACAAAAACGTACCCCTCTATAAGCGCGTATTAAAAAAGCTTCTTCCCCGCAAACTTATATCTTATCTCGGACACAAGCAGGGGCTTAAGCAAAAGCCCTATTACGATATTTACAAGGCGCACAAAAAGGAAAAGTAACATGAAAGTCTATGTCGTAACGCATAAACCCTGTTCCAACCCCTTGCCTGAAAATTACGAATATTTTCAGGTAAACGCGGCAAAAAACGAGGTTTTCTGCCCGCTCAACGATGCTCTCGGCAGCGACAATATTTCGCTCAAAAACGAAAACTATTGCGAACTTACCGCCGCTTACTGGATATGGAAAAACGATAAGACGAACAACATCGTCGGGCTGGCGCATTACAGAAGATTTCTCACGACAAACCGTTTTTCCTCGTCCGTAAAGCACTACATAACGGCGGAAAAAGCCGAAAAACTCTTAACAAAATACGATTTCATCACCACCAAAGAGTATAAGACGGTCAAGACGATAAGGGAACACTTTCTCGAAGAGGTGCTGCGCGAAACCGACCTTGACGCCCTTCGCACAGTCATTTCCGACGTCTGCCCGCAGTATCTCTCATCGTTCGACGAAATTATGTCGGGCAGAAAGACGCACCTTCTCAATATGTTCATATGCACCAAAGAGAAGTGGGACGAATATTACTCATGGTTGTTTTCCATACTCGACGAACTTGAAAAGCATGTCGACCTTACGGGCTACAACAGCGTTCAGCGCCGTTTTTACGGCTACCTCGGCGAATTTTTGTTCGCCGTGTACCTCAAAAAGAATGATTGCAGGGTAAAATGCTATCCCGTTCACATAGTGGGCGAAAACAAATTTTCCACCGCCGTGCGAAAGGTTTTAAGAATGATAGGCATCAAAACCTGAAAAAATCAAAGGTAAACAGCATGTACGATTATCTCATAGTCGGAAGCGGACTTTTCGGCGCGGTCTGCGCGCACGAGCTTACGGCAAAAGGCAAAAAGTGCCTCGTCATAGACAAGCGCACTCATATAGGCGGAAACGTATATACCGAAAACGTGGAGGGAATAAACGTCCACGTCTACGGCGCGCACATTTTTCATACTTCGGACAAAAAGGTGTGGGACTATGTCAATTCTTTTGCGGAGTTCAACAATTTCGTCAACAGTCCCATAGCTATATATAAGGACGAACTTTACAATCTTCCCTTCAACATGAACACCTTTTCCAAGCTTTGGGGCGTAAAGACGCCTGCGCAGGCTCTTGAAAAGATAGAGGAGGAACGGCGCACGGAAAACGTGGAAAATCCGTCCAACCTCGAAGAGCAGGCGATAAATTTAGTCGGCAGAACGATATACGAAAAACTGGTAAAAGGTTACACGGCAAAGCAGTGGGGCAGGCCTTGCAGCCAGCTTCCCGCATTCATAATAAAGAGATTGCCCGTCCGTCTTACATACGACAACAACTATTTTTCCGACAGGTATCAGGGCATACCCGTCGGCGGATATACGGCTATAATAGAAAAATTATTGAAAGGCTCGGAAGTGCGCCTCGGCTGCGACTTTTTCGCTCACAGAAAGGAACTTGAAGCTCAGGCGGATAAGGTAATATATACCGGTCAGCTCGATGCGTATTTCGGCTATAAGTTCGGCGTGCTCGAGTACCGCAGTCTTCGCTTTGAAAGCGAGGTTCTCGATTGTGCCAACTATCAGGGCAACGCAGTCGTCAACTATACGGAATATGAAGTACCCTATACGAGAATTATAGAGCACAGACATTTTGAAGGGCGCGATTGCACTTCGGATAAAACCGTAATAACAAGGGAATATCCCTGCTCGGACAAGGGTTCCGAACCCTATTATCCGATTAACGACGAGAGGAACGACGCGCTCAGCGCGCGCTATCTTGCGGAGGCGGAAAAACTTGAAGGCGTCTACTTCGGCGGCAGGCTGGGCAGATATAAGTATTACGATATGGACAAGGTAATATCCGAGGCTTTAAAGCTGTGTGAAAGTCTTTAATTTTTTTAGTATAGCGGCAACGATTATAGAATATATTACCTTATATAATTTCCCGTCGGGAAACGCAAACTATATGTAACGAGTCTGCATGAAAAAAAGTTAAAAATATCCATTCATTTTATTGCAAGCCCGACGAAGTTTATGATAAAATAAAACTGTAATAAATGACGACGGCGTTTGCCGTCTTAGCAATCAACAAATGATCGAAGAAAACAAACAAACATCGTGCGAAAGCTTAAATTCGCCCGACGATGCTGAAAAACTTAATAAAGATATCGTAGAAGCGGCGGAAGAGCAAGCGGCTGCGGATGCGGCGGCGTTGCCCGCGCCGATGTCTTTCGTGCAGGAAAGCAAAGGCTGTATGCGCTGCGTCGGCAGAGAGGAGTATGTGCCTATAAGAAAGTCAGGCGCAAGGTACGGGCTGTACCTGTTTTCCAAGAGGACGTTCGATATACTTTCTTCGCTCGCGGTCATACTTGTCTTTTCGTGGCTGATCCTCATAATTATGCTCATAAAGTGGCTGGAAGACTTTTCCAATCCCATATATGTTTCGAAGAGAGTGGGCAAGGACGGAAAGATATTCAACTGCTACAAAATACGCACCATGTGCGTGGGCGCAGAAGGGCAGAAGCAAAGTCTCATAGACGCAGGACTTAACGAAGCGGACGGTCCCGTCTTCAAGATAAAGAACGACCCCCGCATAACAAAGGTGGGACGGGTACTCAGAAAACTTTCCCTCGACGAACTTCCCCAGCTTTTCAATATACTTAACGGTACAATGTCCGTAGTCGGCCCCCGCCCTCCCATACCCATGGAGGTCGAGCAGTACACGTCCTATCAGATGCACAGGCTGGATGTCAAAGGCGGACTTTTGTGCCTCTGGCAGATACAGAAAAACCGCAATTCGGTAAGTTTTGATAAGTGGGTGGAGCTTGACATCGAATATATAAAAAATCAGTCGCTCTGGTTGGATACAAAAATACTTTTCAAGGGCGCGTTCATGGTAATATTCGACAGGTCGGGCGAGTAATTAATATTATATAGCATATATTAAAAACGGCGCTTCAAAATAATTGACATGCGCCGTTTGCGCATATATAATAAAATTACAATTTAAAGTTATTCTTTGGGGCGAGGCGAAATTCCTCACCGGCAGTGATTGTATCAAAGTACATAAGTCTGCGACGAAAGCTGTTTTTCAGCTTTCCCGATTCGGTGTAAATCCGAAACCGACGGTATAGTCCGGATGGAAAAAGAATTAATCAAGCAGTTAAAGCATGCTTTCGCCCCGCATTTTTTGCGGGGCGTATTTATTTGCGAACGGCTTTCAATCGCCCCGAAAACATATCGTTTTCGGGGCGATTGAATTACAAAGAATATCTTTAAAAATATTTTTTAAGGAGTTCTTATATGGAACAGACAAACGTTGCGGGAAGAGCAAAGTATCTCAACTCTACCCGCATAGCGGTAATTGCAATATTTTCCGCTATCGCAACAATTCTTTACATTTTAAAATTTTCGTTGCCCATCTTTCCCAGCTGGCTCGAAATCAACCTTTCTGACATCCCTGCGCTCATCGGTACTTTTGCGCTCGGTCCTCTGTCAGGCGCGATAATAGTGGGAGTTAAAATTCTTCTCGAACTTCTGCTCACGGGTACTTCTACGATGTTCGTAGGCGACTTCGCCGACCTGCTGCTCGGATGCGCTCTCGTAGTCCCCGCGGGACTTATCTATAAGTATCACCGCACATTCAAAGGCGCGCTCGTCGGACTTGTGGTCGGCTCGGTCTGCTCAACGGCAGTAGGCATTCTGGCAAACTGGCTGGTGCTCGTTCCGCTGTATCTTCAACTGTTCTTCGGCGGCAACTGGAACATAATGCTCACAATAATGAGCGAACTTTTCAGAACTGAAGTAACGGTAGAAAACTTCTATACTTACTATCTGTGGTGCGCGGTGCTTCCTTTCAATGCGCTCAGATGTATCATAGCCGCTCTCGTCGTTCTGCCCGTATATAAGCATATATCGGTAGTAATCAACAGGCTCAACGCAAAACTTTCCCCCAAGAAGGAAAGAACGGCGGAACAGACGAGAAATACAAACATAAAAGTAATCATAATTCTCTCTGTCATTCTTCTCGCCGTTATTGCGGCAATACTTTTGAGATATTTCCTTTACGACGCAATCTGATTTACCCTCGCGATAAATCATTCATTTAAAAAAACAACTGTATATTATTGCAAAAACTTGCCTTGCGCGTTATAATATAAGCGTATGGCAAGTTTTATTTCTCGGGGCGAAGAGCAGACGTTGCGCTTTGCCGAACAATATGCAAAATCGTTGAAGGGCGGCGACGTGGTTGTGCTGGAAGGCGATATGGGCGCGGGCAAAACGGTCTTTGCCAAGGGCGTGGCTCTCGGTTTGGGAATAACCGATGAGATCACCTCGCCCACATATGCCTATATGAACGATTACGGCGGCAAACTGTACCATTACGATTGTTACCGCTTAAGTTGTGGCGAACAGGCAGAGGCTTTAGGACTGTGTGATTACTTCTATGCCGACGGAATATGCCTCATCGAATGGGCGAGCAACATTCAAGACGTTCTTCCCCAAAACTACAAAAAAGTTACCATATCCAAAATTTCCGAAAACGCGAGGATGATAGAGTATGACTGATTTTCTGGCTGTGGACACTTCGTCGAAACATCTTACGGTCATAGCCAGGCGAGGCGATAAAATTGTGCGTCGTTATACGGACGAGTGCGCCATGAAACATTCCGTCATACTCATGGGAGAAATAGACGAAGCGTTGAAGCAGGCGGGCATGAAGCCGCAGGATTGCGACTTTTTTGCCGCCGTTACGGGTCCGGGTTCGTTTACGGGAATAAGAATAGGCATATCCGCCGCCAAAGGCATGGCTTTTGCCTCTGGCAAAAAACTGCTCGGCGTAACTTCGTTCGACCTCATTGCATACAATGTAGATAGTTGCGGCAACTTCGCCGTCGCCATAGACGCCATGCACGGCATGTATTATCTGTGCGGCTACGGCGCGGATAAAAAAGTAAATATTTCGCCCTGCTACGTATCGGGCGATTATATAAATTCACTCGGCGTTCCCGTCTACGGCTTCGAAGAGCTGCCGCTCGAAAATTATACAAAACTTAACGCGGGCGATTGCCTTTTCAATGCGGTGTGCGCCCTCTCGGATAATCTTACGGATACCGTTCACGCGCTCTATGTCCGCAAAAGCCAGGCGGAGGAGGCGAGAAAATGACCATACGCCCCTGGCGCTTTGAAGATATTCTCGCTCTTTCCGAACTTGAAAAACAGTGTTTTTCAACAGATTTGTGGAGCTACCGCGTCTTTGCGTCCTGCTACGAAAACGGTGCGTTTTCGGGCTTCGTTGCTACGGAGGATGACGAAATCGTCGGGTTCGGCGGCATAACCGTTGCGGTCGACACCGCCGATATAGAAAATGTTTTCGTTTCCGAACAGTACCGCAGGGGAGGAACGGGCACAAAACTCATAGAAGAACTTAAAAAATGCGCCGCGGAAAAGGGCGCGGAAAAGATATTTCTCGAAGTCCGCGTGTCCAACGCGCCCGCAATGGCTATGTACTTAAAATGCGGCTTTAAGGGTTGCTATGCCCGCACCCGTTACTATTCGGACGGCGAGGATTGCCTCGTCATGAAATACTCTCTCAAATAAAAATTTCGGAGGGGGAACGGCTCTATTTTAATTGACGGCAGATATGTCGGTTGCGACGTTTCGGGCAGAGGGAAAGAGATTATTTTTCTGCACGGCTACATGTCGGACGGACGGTCGTTCTACTATCAGAAAAAATTTTTTTCGGACGCGGGATTTAAAGTCATAATCCCCGATTTCCCGGGGTTCGGGCGTTCCGCGCCCATAGAGAGTGCCTGGTCGGTAGGCGATTACGCCGACTGGCTGAAAAAATTTATATCTTACACCTGTTCGTCTGCTCCGCACATAATCGCCCATTCGTTCGGCGCGAGAGTGGCGTTCAGACTGCTTTGTAAAGATTGTCTGGCAGATAAACTCGTGATAACGGGCGGGGCGGGGCTTGTAAAGCAAAGAACAAAAGCCTACCGCCGTAAGGTTGCCGCTTACAGGTTTGTAAAAAAGTTTTTTCCGTCCTTTGCGGAAAGTCATTTCGGCAGCGAAGAATATCGTGCTCTGTCCCCGATTATGCGGCAGAGCTACAAAAAAATAGTCAATGAAGATGCGCGCGCGTACGCGCGCAGAATTGATTGCCGCACCCTTCTCGTTTACGGCAAAGAGGATAAAGTTACGCCCGCGGAAGAGGAAGGAAAAATCTTTTCCGACTGCATAGCCGACAGCCGTCTCGAGGTGATTGAAGGCGGGCATTTCTGTTTTTGCGAAAACGCAAAAACTTTCAACGATATCGTTTTAAAATTCCTTACGGAGGAATAAATGGGAATATTCATATCTGTAGACAAGACAATAGAATGCGTCGCGATTGCCCTGTTTTTCTCGCTGGCAATGCTTTTGTCGTCTGCAAAACTTCTTGGCATTCTGCAGTCCTGCCTCTATTCAAATAAAAAACTTATCGAGTGGACGCGCAAGAAAAATAACCTCACCGTCGGCAGGCATCTTCTGCTCGCCATATGTTGTTTTTTGACTTCGGGCGTTCTTTCGCTTGCTTTTTCATTCCTCGGAGAGTGGGCGGCTGTAATCAGTCTTGCAGGTTTTGTAATCTTCTATGTTTTGTATATTTACGCAGACAGCAGGCTTTCGCTTCGCAGTCCCGCAACGCTCACGCCCAGGTTCGGCAGGCTCATGGCTTCCGTGTGGCTTGTGTGCGCGATAGTTTCCTATCTTTTTGTAACTCTTTTGAACTTTGCCGACTATTGTTACGGCAACGCGCTGTTTACGGCAATGAGGTATGTGCCTCTGGCAGTTCTGCCTTTGCTGCTCATTCCGCTCGTGTGCCTTTCAAACAGCCTCATAAAGATTTACGAAGTGCCCCGCAATGCTTCTTATATTAAAAAGGCTAAAGCAAAACTTGCTTCCGCCCCCGACCTTAAAATAATAGGCATAACGGGCAGCTACGGCAAGACCAGCACGAAGAAAATTCTCGCGCAGCTCCTTTCGCCGAAGTATAAGGTGCTTTCAACTCCCCGCTCGCACAACACGCCGCTCGGCATTTCCATGACGATAAATTCCAACGACCTGGAAAAGTTTGATATATTCATAGCCGAAATGGGTGCGCGCCACGTCGGGGATATAGCTCAGCTTTGCGAAATATGCCCTCCCGATTATTCGCTTATTACGGGCATATGCCCCCAGCACCTCGAAAGTTTCCATACCATGGAAAATATAATTTCTGGCAAGGGGGAAATTCTTGAAGCCACGAAAGAGTGCGCGTTCATAGCAGAAGATTGCTTTTCGCTGTTTGAAAATTACGATTGCGCAAAGGTTAAGTGCGACTGCGTGAGCGACGTTGAGTGCGACTGCGACGGAACTACTTTCACTCTTTCGCTGGGCGGAAATAAGTATAAGGTCCGCACAAAACTTCTGGGCGAACATTCTGCGCACAATATAGGTTTATGCGCGCTCTGCGCCTACGAAATGGGCGTCGGAGCGGAAGACATCTGCTCGGCAATAGGCAATCTCGATTACATAGAACATCGCCTGCAACTGATAAAGAGCGGCGGCATAAACATAATCGACGACGGCTACAACGCAAACGTGAAGGGCGCGGAGGCGGCTATAAACGTCCTCAAAACCTTCGGCGGAGCAAAAATTATCGTTACGCCGGGGCTTGTCGAACTCGGCGTGCTCGACATTGACGAAAACGCCGCGCTCGGTGCAAAACTCGTCGGGCTTGATCACATAATTCTGGTCGGCGACACTCTGGTAGGCTATGTAAAACAAGGTTACCTTGACGCGGGCGGCGATCCTTTAAAAGTCACAGTCGTAAAAACGCTCTTCGACGCCGAAGGCGAGCTTGCGAAGATAGTCGGCAAGGGCGATACCGTACTATTTTTAAACGATTTGCCCGACATCTATAATTAACTTACATACCGAAAAACATAAAACACCAAAGCGGAAAATTTTCTTGCGGAGGTGTTTTTTTATGGCTGACGGAGCTATTGTCGTCTTTTTCGGCGGCGTTTCGGGCGAAAACGAAATATCTGTAATGACGGGTACAATGACTTGCAACGTACTTTCGAATAGGGGCGAAAACGTCCTGCCCGTCTATATAACGCAGGACGGCGCTTTTCATGCGGGCGGCGACCTTGCCGACATAAAGGCGTATAAAAACGGCGCGCTTCCCCGTTCCGAAAGCGCGGCTTTTTCGCCGAAGAGCGTTCATATCCTTTCACCGCGCGGCAGAATAAAGCGCACTTTAAAAGTGCGCTGCGCGATAAATTGCTGTCATGGCGGCTGGGGCGAAGGGGGAGGCATAAGCGGACTGTGCGATTGCTTCGACATTCCGCTTGCGTCTGCGTCCTCGTTTGAAAGCGCGCTATTCATAAACAAATACCTCACAAAAATAGCGCTTAAGGGGCTTGGAGTGCGCACTCTGCCTTTCACGCTTGTAAAGAGCGCTGACGAAGAGCTTGACTGCGAATTTCCAGTAATGGTAAAACCCAGCACGCTCGGCTCGAGCATAGGCGTCGTGCGCGCCGACGACGAAGAGGGGCTTAAATCCGCCCTTTCGGCGGCGTTCGAGCTCGACAGTTCTGTAATTATAGAAAGGTTCGTTAAAGACAGGCGGGAAATCAACTGTGCCGCCTACCGCACGGGCGACGAAATTATAATTTCACCGTGCGAAGAGGTAATGAGCGGCGGAGCGATTTTGAGCTACGACGACAAATATTCTGGCGGCGGCGAGAGGGTTTTTCCGGCTAACCTCGAAAAAGAAATTTCGGGCGAGATACGCAAAACCACGAGATATGTCTATGACGCTCTCGGAGTGAACGGCATAGTGCGCTTCGATTATATTTTAGAGGGCGATACCGTCTGGCTGTCGGAGGTAAATACAGTCCCGGGTTCGCTTTCGTATTACCTTCTTTCAACGGGTTGGAATGCGTTTTACGATATTTTGATGTCGCTCGTCGACGATGCCGAAAAGCGCAAAACGCGCGAAAGGCAAAAGTTGGTCATTAACACGGGCATAATCAATAATTTTGTGTCAAACAGTTGCAAGATCGGCTCCGATATAGTAAAATAATCAGGTAAATAACCTTATTTAAAATAGGAGTGCCTGATGGAAAAAATACGCATGACCAATCCCATCGTAGAGATGGACGGCGACGAAATGACGCGCGTTCTCTGGCGTTGGATAAAGGAAATACTCATAGAACCTTACGTCGAACTCAAGACCGAATATTACGACCTCGGCTTGCCCGAACGCGACAAAACGGACGATAAAGTTACCGTAGCCGCCGCCGAAGCTACCAAAAAGTGGGGGGTTGCCGTAAAATGCGCAACCATCACGCCCAATGCGCAGAGGGTGGAAGAATATAAGCTCAAAAAGATGTGGAAGAGCCCCAACGGCACGATCCGCCGCATTCTGGACGGCACCGTCTTCCGCGCACCCATACTCGCGCAGGGCATAACGCCCTACGTTCCCGGTTGGAAAAAGCCCATCGTGCTTGCCCGCCACGCCTACGGCGACATTTATAACTCGGTCGAGGACAGAGTGGAAAAGGGACAGAGCGCTTATCTCGTCGTATGCGATAAGGACGGCAAGGAAATCCGCCGCAGCTGCATTCACGAGTTTTCGTCAGACGGCATAGTTCAGGGCGTGCATAATCTGGACAGTTCCATAGCTTCCTTTGCACGCAGCTGCTTCAATTATGCTCTCGAGCATAAAATATCCGTCTGGTTCGGCGCAAAGGATACCATTTCCAAGACGTACGACCACCGTTTCAAGGACATCTTCAACGACATATACAATGCCGAATATGCCGAACGCTTTTCTAAGCTCGGCATCGAGTTCATGTATACTCTCATCGACGACGTCGTGGCTCGCATAATGCGCAGCGAAGGCGGAGTGCTCTGGGCATGCAAGAACTATGACGGCGACGTTATGAGCGACATGGTAGCAACGGCATACGGCTCGCTCGGCATGATGAGTTCCGTACTCGTATCGCCCGACGGAAAATATGAGTTTGAAGCCGCTCACGGCACGGTTACCAGACACTATTACAGACACCTCAAGGGCGAAATTACTTCCACGAACTCTGTCGCAACCATCTGGGCGTGGACGGGCGCTCTCGCGAAGAGGGGCGAACTCGACGGCAATAAAGCGCTTTGCGATTTTGCCGCAAAGCTCGAAAAGGCTACTATTTCGACGATTGAAAGCGGCTATATGACGGGCGACCTCGTTCCCATGTTCCGCCGCGAAGGAATTACTCCCGTAAAGCTGGACAGCAGGGAATTCCTTAAAAAGATTGCAGAAAAATTATAAAAAATAAATTTGCTGCGGGCGCAGAATTCTGCGCCCGCAGCTTTTTTTCTTCATTATCGAGTGCTTTATATTGTATATTAGCCCGCTTGCATAAACGTCAGCCGTTATATTTTTTTGCCGAATATAAAATTAATTGCACTTTCGCTTTTTCGCACAGGGTAAATCTGGTATTGCCAAATTGTAAGTCTTTTAAGTATCAGTTGCCAAAAATTATGTCTTGTGCTAAAATAAAAAAGGTAAAGTTATGCTAACATATGAACTTGGCGATAAAAATAAATATTATTCGCTGTACAGCGCCATACGCGAGGATATATTGAAGGGCAAGATTGCCTGCGGCGAAAAGCTTCCCTCAAAGCGCGCGCTTGCCCAGAATTTAGGCGTCAGCGTAATGACGGTGCAGACGGCATACGAACAGCTTCTTGCGGAAGGCTACATCTATTCCCGCCAACGCAGCGGCTACTTCGTTGCGGATGCAAATGTCGGGGAAAGAGTTTATTCTCCACGCAAATCGCCCGAAGAACAGCAAAAAAAGCACTATTGTCTGGACCTCGTTTCGGGGTCGCCGCCAGCCGTGCTTTTTCCCTTTTCGGTATGGGCAAGGCTCATGCGCTCGGTTTTGTCGGGAGAGGGAGAACATCTTCTCGAGCGCGTCCCCGCTTGCGGCGACGCGTCTTTGCGCAGTCAGATAGCCGCATACCTCTACAGAGTGCGCGGAGTTTCCGTCGACGCCGATACAATAGTCGTCGGCGCGGGCGCTGAATATCTCTACGGCATAGTCGTTCAGCTTCTCGGCAGGGACAAACTGTTCGCCGTTGAAAATCCGGGCTATGGCAAAATTTCTTCGGCTTATCGTCTTAACGGCGCAAAGTGCGCCTTCATTCCCGTACGTTCGGATGGCATAGATTGCGCGGAAGTGGAAAAATCAGGCGCAGATGCGCTGCATATATCTCCTTCCCACCAGTACCCCACGGGCGCGGTAATGCCCGTCGCGGCGAGAATACGCCTCATAAAATGGGCGAGGGAGAAGGGCGCATACATTATCGAGGACGATTACGACAGCGAATTCCGCTTAAGCGGCAAACCGCTGCAGAGCATGCTCGGTCTTTGCCCCGACAGAGTTATTTACATTAACACCTTTTCCAAGACGCTCGCCCCGTCCATGAGAATAGGCTACATGGTTCTTCCGCACGAGCTGTTGAAGATTTTTGAGCAGCTTTTCGGCAAAAGCGCCAACGTCGTGCCGCTGTTCGAGCAGAAAGCTCTGGCGGCTATGATAGGCGGCGGTTACTTTGAAAGACATATAAACAGATTAAAAAATTACTATCGCGTAGTGCGCCAGGAACTTATTCAAGCAATATCGCGCCTGCCGTTCGCAACCGAAGTAAACGATACGGGCAGCGGGCTGCACTTGACGGTAAAATTTCCCGACGCTCCGTCGGACGAATACATAAAGGATAGGGCGGAGAGCGTAGGAATAAGACTTAAGTGCCTTTCCGATTATATGTCCGAGCCGCTCGAAGGGTACGAAAAGACGGCGGTAATCAACTACGGCGGCATAGAAAAAGGCGTTTTGCGCGATTATTTAAGTTCGGATGTCGGGTCTGAGCTTTGCTGAATGCATTGCGGGCGTCAAATTCAAAAGGAGCATGTGCGATATTCGGCAAACGCAACTTCGCTTACGCCTGCAAGCGTTAAATTCAATCAGAATGTTTGTTATTTTCAATAAATATAACAACTTTTAATGCTTTTTTACTCTATTACTTGAAATTCGCCTTATTATGTGATATAATCTTAAATTAATAATCGTACATAAGTTTAAAGTTAATAAATTAAGGAGAGTACTTCATGGCAACTTACATCAACGAACCTTCGCATACATTTAACGAATATCTTCTCATTCCCGGCTATTCTTCAAGCGAGCATATTCCTGCCAACGTATCGCTTAAAACGCCCCTCGTAAAGTTCAGAAAGGGCGAAAAACCCGCAATAGAGATGAATATTCCCATGGTATCTGCAATAATGCAGTCGGTTTCGGGTTCAGACCTCGCTCTCGCTCTCGCAAAGTGCGGCGGCGTATCTTTCATTTATGGTTCGCAGTCTGTAGAGGACGAAGCTGCAATGGTTGCCAAGGTCAAGGCTTACAAGGCAGGTTTCGTTGTCAGCGACTCCAACATTTCCCCCGATTCAACTCTTGCGGACGTACTCGCCCTCAAGGAAAAGACGGGGCATTCCACCGTCGCAGTTACCGAGGACGGCAAGGCTAACGGCAAACTTGTCGGCATAGTTACAAGCCGCGATTACCGCGTCAGCCGCATGGAAAAAACTACTCTCGTCAAAAAATTCATGACGCCCCTTTCGGAGCTTATAACCGCAAAAGTCGGCACTACGCTCAGCGAGGCGAACGACATTATCTGGGCTCATAAGCTCAACGCCCTTCCCATAGTCGACGATAAGGGCAACATGCAGTACTTTGTTTTCAGAAAGGACTACGACGAGCATAAGGGCAACCCCAACGAACTGCTCGACGACAAAAAGCGTTATATCGTCGGCGCAGGCATCAACACCCGCGACTATGAGGAAAGAGTTCCCGCACTCATCGAAGCGGGAGTGGACGTGCTCTGCATAGACTCTTCCGAAGGCTTTTCCGAATGGCAGAAGAGAACTCTCGATTATATCCGCGCAAAGTACGGCGATAAAGTCAAGGTCGGCGCGGGCAACGTCGTGGACAGGGACGGCTTTATGTTCCTTGTCGAAAGCGGTGCGGACTTCGTCAAAGTCGGCATAGGCGGCGGCTCGATATGCATCACTCGCGAAACCAAGGGTATAGGTCGCGGACAGGCAACCGCACTTATCGAAGTATGCGCCGCGCGCGACGAATATTATAAAAAGACGGGCATTTATGTTCCCGTATGTTCCGACGGCGGCATAGTTCACGACCATCACATTACTTTAGCTCTCGCAATGGGCGCAGACTTTGTAATGCTCGGCAGATATTTTGCTCGTTTCGACGAAAGCCCCACGCAGAAACTCATGGTAAACGGCAACTATGTCAAAGAATATTGGGGCGAAGGTTCCAACCGTGCGAGAAACTGGCAGCGTTATGATCTCGGTGGCGCAAAAAAACTTTCCTTCGAAGAAGGCGTAGACAGCTATGTGCCTTATGCAGGTTCTTTGAAGAGCAATGTGGAAATGACTACGAACAAAATCAAATCTACGATGTGCAACTGCGGCGCCCTTACAATTAAGGAATTACAGGAAAAAGCAAAACTTACGCTCGTATCCTCTACGAGTATCGTTGAAGGCGGCGCGCACGACGTCATAAGAAAGGACGGCACTTCTGTAGACAGAAAGTAAACTTATGTAGGCAGAAAGCAATCTGAATATTAATATAAAAAGCGGACATTCAGTCCGCTTTTTTTGTGCCTTTAAAAGCTCAGTTTGGTTTGGTTTTCGCGTGAGAGATAAGCGCCATAATGAAAGAAAAAACTACGGCGGCGGTAACGCCCGCGCTCGCCGCGGCTAATGAGCCTGTTACGGCATAAAAAAATCCGCGCTCCGCGCCTTTCATCGCGCCGCTCGCAAGCAGATAGCCGAAGCCGCTGATGGGAACAGTCGCGCCCGCGCCGGCAAATTCCACAATCGGCTGATACAGTCCGAGGGCGGTAAGCGCTACGCCTGCAAGCATGAAATATACTAGAATTTTGCCCGCCGTGATGTTTGTAATGTTTATGATTATCTGCGCTATGGTGCATATAAGTCCGCCTACGGCGAACGCCTTTATGAACATAAGTATAATATCGACGTAACCTTCTGCCATATCAGACCTCCAGCTGTACCGCATGGCTTATGCAGGGAATGGATTCTCCCTGCCCGGAAGAAACTGTTGAAAGCAGCGCGCCCGTTGCGGCAAACAGTACGCGTTTAAACATTTTTGCCTGCAATTTTGAAAAAACATAGGAATTGAATACTACTGCGCTGCAGCCTGCGCCGCTTCCGCCCTGAAATTCGTCTTCTATCACTTTGTAAATAATTTCCCCGCAGTCTACATGGTTGGAAGATATGTCAAAACCCTTTTCCCAGCACAAATCTTTTAAAAGTCTGCTTCCCAGCGCACCCAAATCGCCGGAAAGGATAAGGTCGTAATCTTCTGGTTGGGTGTTCGTGTCGCGGAAGTGCTGAATGAGCGTATGCGCGCAGGCGGGTGCCATAGCCGCACCCATGTTGTTTACGTCGGTAACGCCGTAATCGATAACTCTGCCCATGGTGGCGTTAACTATTTTTACGCCCTCGCCCTTGTTTCTTATCACGCACGCACCTGCGCCCGTAACCGTCCATTGCGATTGGGGAGGGCGGGTAGTACCCTGCTCGAGCGGATAGCGGTATTGCCTTTCCGCCGAGGCAAAGTGGCTTCCCGTAGCCGCAACAGCATTATTGATATATCCCGCATTTACGAGCGCGGCTGAAAGCATTATGCTCTGCGACATAGTCGAACATGCGCTGTAAACTCCTAAAAACGGCACGGAAAAATCTCTCGCCGCGAATGAAGCGGAAATTATCTGGTTGAGAAGGTCGCCCGATACGAGCACGTCCATCTGGTTTCTGTCAAGCGAGGCGTTTTTAATGGCGGTATCTATGGCGTAGGAAAGCATTTTGCATTCGGCTTTTTCAAACGTGCTCTCGCCGAACATGTCGTCGGAAAGCGCCTTGTCGACAAAGTTGCCCACAATCCCTGCGCACTCCTTTGGTCCTGCGATCGTACCCGTCGCCGTGATTACAGGTTTTTTATCGAAAAAAAGCGTGTGTCCGCGCAAAGTATTCTGTATCTGCATAAATAGTCCTTTTACCCAAGTATGTATAAAATTTATGCGCAATATGCGCGTTCTGGTTTATAAGTCGATGTAAAAATCATATAATGCAGTATGAGAAAACGCAGAATGCGCCTCAAAACTAAATTGATAATATTTGTTATTCTGCTTGCCGTAGCAGTCGTCGTCATTATTTTTTTCGATAATGCCACAAAAGTCATAATTTCGGTAAGCTCTGCGCAGATGCGCGCCATGAATACCGCCGCAGTAGATTATGCCGTATCCCAAACGCTTAGCGGTATACGCTACGACGATTTGGTTGACGTTAAATACGATGAAGCGGGCGATGTCATTTCTATCAGTTCGGACAGCGTAACCATAAACAATATTGCCCGCAAAACAGCGTACCTCACGCAGACGAAGCTTACAGAAATGAGCGAGGGAGGGTTGGAAGTGCCTCTCGGCGCGTTTACCGGCATAGAGGCGATAGCGGGCTTCGGCGACAAAGTCAACGTAAAAATAATTCCCGTAGTTTCTGTAGAATGCAGCTTTGTGTCCTCGTTCAGGCAAGCCGGCGTAAACCAGACGCTTCACACAGTTTACCTTGAAGTGCTTACGCAGATAACCGTAGTGCTTTCCGCTCGCACGAATACCGTTACGGCTTCTGCGGAAGTTATGATATGCGAAAGCATAATAAACGGCAAAATTCCCGACGTCTACCTTCAGGGCGGCTTGCTCGGCGGCAGCTCTCTCGCGCCCGATTAAAAAGATTCGGCTCTTTGCAAACTTAATGCGCATTAGATAAAGGGGATGAATCCTCGCTTTCAAGACAAAATAAAAGAAATATAGAAAAAGCGCGCCCGCGGCTCAAGCCGCGGGCGCGCAACAATTATATTTTAAATTTATCTCAAAACGATGTTGAGGTTGTGCGAAAGGTTGCCTAAAATCTTCTTTACGTAACCGTCGCACTTTTCGGGCGTTATCGCCTCGTCGGCGGGTGTGAACGTAACCGTAAAAGCCATGCTCTTTTTGCCCTCGCCTATCTGTGCGCCAACATAAATATCAAAGAGTTTTACGTCGGTAACATACTTGCATGCGGCATAAATATGCTTTTCGATCTGACCGCACGTAACGTCCATATCGGCTACGAGTGCGAGGTCGCGCGAAACTTCGGGGAACTTGGGCAAAGGTTTGTACCTGAAAGGATTTGCGCAAGCCATAACCGCCGAATAATCGAGTTCGGCAATGAACACTTTTCTTTCGAGCGCGAGTTCGTCGGAAATTGCAGGGTCAAGTCTTCCCGCATAACCTATAACTTTTTCACCGCACAGAATTTCTGCGCAAATTCCCGGGTGGAGGAAGGGCTTTGTCGCGGGAACGAATTCAAACTTTGCGTTAATGCTCTCGGCAACGCATTCAATAGTACCCTTAAGGTCATAGAAAGTGCAGTTGCCGAACATGCCTATGCACAGCCTCTTTTGTTCTTCGGGGAAGTTTGTAAGGGGCAGACTTTCGGGAATATATACGTTAGCTATTTCAAACAACTTTCCGTCGAGGTTGCCGCGCTTAAGGTTTCTTACCGCCGCGGACAGCATGGAGGGTGCGAGCGTGGTGCGCATAACCGAGAGGTCCTCGCCTATGGGGTTCTTTATCTTAATGAACTTTCTTTCTGGCGCGTCCTGGGGGAAGCGAAGCGTGTCGAGGTCCTTTTCCGAATAGAACGAGTAGGTAGAAATTTCGTAAAGTCCCTGATCTACAAGTACGCGCTTCAACGCGTTTTCTGCTTTCTGCTCGTCGTTGTATCCGCCGTTTGTAACAGATGCAGAGGGCATAAACGTTCCCTCAATGTGTTCGTAGCCGTACATTCTTATAACTTCTTCGGCTATGTCGGGATAACCGTCCACATCCTCGCGGTAGGGAGGAACTTCAAGCGTCATTTCGTCGCCTTTTACGCAAACGCCGAAGCCGAGCCTTTTGAGAATATCGAACATAACGTCCGTGGGAACGGTAATACCGAGGAGCGCGTTGATTTTGCCCACGCTTACAACCATTTGCTTTGCGCCGTCGTGCGAAAATTCCGTCTTAACGTCCGTGCGAACGTCGGTTATAGTGCCGCAGCCGAGCGTCTGAATGAGGTTGAGCGCTCTGTCCATCGCCTTTTCGGTAGTGTATTCGCAAACGCCCTTTTCAAACATGGCGGAGGAATCGGAATGCTGACCGAGCGAGCGCGAAGTCTTTCTTATGCTGTCGCGGGCGAATTTTGCCGCTTCAAATAAAAGCTCTTTGGTGTCGTTTTCGATTTCGCTGTTCAATCCGCCCATAATTCCCGCAAGAGCTGCGGGCTTGTCGCCGTCGCAAATAACGAGGTTTTCGCTGTTGAGCTTGAATTTTTTGTCGTCGAGAGTGGTTATTTCCTCGCCGTCCTTTGCGCGGCGGACGACAATCTCTCTTCCGCTCAGAGCGTCGAGATTGAATGCGTGCATGGGCTGTCCCATTTCGAGAAGAACGAAGTTGGTGATGTCCACGACGTTATTTATAGAGCGCAGTCCGCAGAGCGAAAGTCTCTTCCTCATCCAGAGGGGAGAGGGAGCTATTTTAATATCCTTGACGTAGTGCGCGATGTATCTGGGGCAGATATCGGGCGCGAGAACGCTCACTTTTACGGGTTCGCCCGTGCATGCTGCCTTATACGAATAGTCGGGTTCTTTGAGCGGTTTGCCGAGAACGGCTGCCACTTCGCGTGCGATGCCTAAAATGCTCTGGCAGTCGGGGCGGTTTGCGGTAACTGCGATGTCGAAGATGTAATCGTCCAGACCGAGCAGGGGTTTTACGTCCTCGCCGTTCTTCCATTCGTTGGGAAGAATTAAAAGTCCGTTGTAGTCGCCGCCGTCGAACATATCGCCGTTGACGCCTATTTCCACGCCCGAGCAGAGCATGCCGAACGACTCTATGCCGCGCAGCTTGCCTTTTTTGATTGTCATTACGCCGCTTATAGTAACGTGGTCTTTTTCGGTCGCATATACAGTTGCGCCGACGAGGGCTACGGGGGCTTTTATGCCCTTTTCAACGTTGTCTGCGCCGCAGCAAATCTGAAAAGTTCCGTGTTTTCCGCAATCGACGTTGCATACGTGCAGATGAGTGCCTTCTACGGGTTCGCAGCTTAAAACTTCGCCTACGACCACGCCTGAAATATCTTTGCCTACCTGAATGAGTTCTTCCACCTCGAAACCGCAACCGAACAGTTTTTTCTGCAGTTCTTCGGCAGATACGTCTATATCAACATAATCTCTGAGCCAACTTAAAGGTGCTTTCATTTTAATCTCCTCAATCTTTGAACTGCTTTAAAAATCTCGTGTCGCTTTCGAAAAGCAGCTTCATGTTGTTAATGCCGTACTTGAGCATGGCAATTCTCTCTATGCCCATGCCGAAAGCAAAGCCCGTGTAAACGTCGGGGTCAATGCCGCAGCCTTCGAGCACGTGCCTGTTTACCATGCCAGCGCCGAGTACTTCTATCCAGCCCGTGCCTTTGCAGAGGCGGCAGCCCTTGCCGCCGCATTCAAAGCAGCTAACGTCAACTTCAACCGAAGGTTCGGTGAAGGGGAAGTAGGAAGGGCGGAGGCGGGTTTTAACGTTTTCGCCGAAAGTTTTTTTGGCGAACACGTCGAGCATGCCTTTAAGGTCGCATAAAGTAATGCCCTTGTCCACAACTAGACCTTCCATCTGCGAGAACATGGGCGAGTGCGTCGCGTCGTCGTCGCTTCGGTAAACTTTGCCGGGCGAAAGGATTTTGATGGGAGGTTTCTTGTTTTCCATAACCCTTATCTGTCCCGCCGAAGTCTGGGTGCGCAGCAGCAGTTCGTCGGTTATATAAAAGGTATCCTGCATATCCCTTGCAGGGTGGTCCTTGGGCGTGTTTAGCGCCGTGAAATTGTAATAGTCGTTTTCGATTTCCGGACCTTCGAAAATTTCAAATCCCATGCCCGAGAAAGTTTCGATAAGTTCCTTTCTTACCAGAGTGTTGGGATGGAACGCGCCCGTTTCGTGCTTTACTCCGGGCATGGTTACGTCTATTTTTTCAGCCTTGTAAAGTTCGTCGAGTTCGTTCTTTTTTACGTTGGCTTCGATTTCGTCGAAGCGCGCGTTCGCCCAGTCGCGGAGGGCGTTAATAATTTTTCCTACCTCGGGGCGCTGTTCGGGGGGAACTTCGCGCATGTTCTTCATAAGCTCGGAAATTTCGCCGTGCTTGCCAAGAAACGCCATTTTTATTTCTGTAAGCGTCTTGCTTGACTTGATGTCGGCGACGGTTTTGTCGATTTTTTCTTTGAGCTGGTCAATTTTGTCCTGTATCATGTCATCCTCTCTTTTATATAAAAATAGCCCCGTGTCCTGCGACACGGGGAGAAAGTTTTTCCTTTTCTCGGTACCACCCGATTTCACGGCGAATAGCCGTCTCAATTTTCCTTTTTACGCAAGGGAACGGGGCGCATTACACTCAAAAAGATTTCATGCGTCCGACTCGCGGGTGAATACCGTGTGCAACGCCTCGGGCGGTCTTTCAGCCGCTGAACTGCCCTCTCTGATAGCCGTTTTTCGCTCACGTCTGTCCCGGTCAAAGCCGTTATTGCAATTATACATTCAATTTTTATCTGTGTCAACCAAAAATCAGTCGTAAATCGAAGCACCGTAGCAGTCGAACGCGACTACGGCGGGGAAATCTACGACTTCGAGTCTGTAAACCGCCTCGGAAAGCAGGTCGGGGAAGGCTATGCATTGACTTTTTTTAATGCAGTCGGCATACAGCGCGCCCGCGCCGCCTATCGCCGCAAAGTAAACGCGCGTGTTGCGCTTTATCGCCTGACGCACCTCGTTGCTCATTTCGCCCTTGCCTATCATTCCTCCCAGACCGCTGTCGAGGAGGTCGGGGGCATAAACGTCCATTCTCGAAGAAGTGGTGGGACCGCAGCTTCCGCTCGCCATGCCGGGCTTCGCGGGGCAGGGACCTGCATAGTAGATGTATGCGTCCTTAATGTCGAAGGGCAGCTTTTCGCCCCTTTGAGTAATTTCTTTCATGCGCTTGTGCGCGCAGTCGCGAGCAGTTAAAATTACGCCCGTAAGCAGCACGCTGTCGCCCGCTTTAAGTTCTTTTACGTCATTTTCGGACAGAGGGAGAGTAAGTCTTTTCATTACAGCACCTCCTTGCGGCAGCGTATGCAGTGGCATTGAATATTAATAGCTACTGGCAGACCTGCAATGTGCGTGGGTGCCCATTCGCAGCTCACGCCGAGCGTCGTCGTATCGCCGTGGAAACCCTGGCACCCGATGCCGAGCGCGTTTATCCTTTCGGTAGCGCGGCGCTCGATGTCTGCTATGTCGGGGCGTGCGTTGTGCGTACCAGGGTCGCGCGCTATGGCGGTTTTTGCAAGGAATGTACAGGTATCGAAACTTCCGCCTATGCCCACTCCCACATAAACGGGAGGACAGGGGCGGGAACCCGCTTCCTTCACAGTCGTAACAATCGCGTCGATTATTCCCTCAACGCCCTGGGCGGGCTTAAGCATGAAAACTCTGCTCATGTTCTCGCTTCCGAAACCCTTTGGCATGTATGTAATGTTGATTTTGTCGCCTTCGACTATGCGCGTATGTATTACTGCGGGCGTGTTGTCGCCCGTGTTTACTCTCGTTATGGGGTCGCACACCGATTTGCGGAAATAACCGTCCTGGTATGCGCGCCTGATGCCGTCGTTTACGGCGGTTTCGAGCCACTTGCCCTCAAGCTTTACGTCCTGACCTATCTCTAAAATGACGACCGCCATGCCCGTATCCTGGCAGACGGGCATTTTTCTGCTCTCGGCAACCTTATAATTTTCTATAAGGGTGTCAAGGGCAAATTTTGCGGCAGGTCTGGTTTCGCTTTCGCTCGCCGCGGAAAGCGCCTTTTTGCAACTGTCCGTCAGCGAAACGCCCGCTTCGAGAGCCATGTTATAAATCTTTTCTTCAATCTCTTTCGTATCGACCGTTCTCATAAGTAAAATTTTATTACTTTTTAATTCAAAAGTAAAACATTTAATTTACTAAATATCAAAAATGCTGTATAATTATCGCATGAATTTGAAGCTCGGTGATAATCTGAACGCAAGCAAGGCGGGCATGACTTTTTCAGTAACGGTGGCGTTTTACGTCGTCGTCAGCCTGATAATATCCTTAATAATTTCCGCCTCGGGCGCGACGGGGGACGGCGTGCTTTACGTCAACTATCTCTGCTCGCCGATAGCCATAGTCTGCGCCTCGGCATTTTGTCTTTATCAGGGCAAAATGAGCATTAAGCAGGTTGCGCCCGCAAAGTGCGGAGCAAAATATTACCTCATCGCCCTTTTGCTCATTTTCGGTCTGCTTTTTTCTTTGAGCTATCTGAACGGCGCGCTTATTTCCCTTCTCGAGCTGTGCGGCTATACACCGCGCGAAAGTTCGCTTCCCTCGCTCGAAGGCTGGGGACTTTTCGGCGCAATCGTCGTAATAGCGGTCATTCCCGCGCTTGCAGAGGAGTTTGTTTTCCGCGGCATAGCCTTTCACAACGCGCAGTCGGGAGCAGGAACGGTAAGGGCGGTGCTTCTGACGGGATTTATCTTCGCGCTCTATCACGGTTCGGTGGAGCAGACTATATACCAGTTCATATGCGGTTGCCTTTTCGCGCTCTTAACCGCCCGTTCGGGTTCTGTAATACCCGCCGTAATCGTGCATTTTCTCAACAACGCCGTAATTTTAGCGTTCACGGCATTCAACCTCACTACGGACGCGGGCGGACTTAATATCGCGCTCTGGGCGGAAATTCTGATAATAGTTTTATCCGCTCTCTGCCTCGTCGGGGCGGTGGTATGGCTCTTGCTCGACAAAAAGCCGCTCGTCCGCACCGAAAAGGAGCAGACCAAAGAGGAGGTAAAGGGCTTTTTCGTCTGGGGCTTTGCGGGAATTTTCGTCATGGCGCTCATCTGGATACTGGGACTTTTTGGCTTATGATAAAGGTAAACGTTGTCTGCGTAGGCAAAATAAAGGAAGAATTTTACCGTCAGGCGGTTGCCGAATATGCAAAGAGGCTTTCGCGCTTCTGCAAATTTACCGTTAAGGAACTTGCCGAAGGCAAAAATCTTTCTGAAGAGGGCAAAGCAATTCTCTCGTCTGCGGCGGGTTATAAAATAGCTCTCTGCATAGAGGGCAAAAAACTTTCCAGCACAGAACTTGCAAATACCGTTCGCGGTCTGTGCGACAGGGGGCAGGAAATTACGTTTATAATCGGTTCTTCCTGCGGTCTTTCGGACGAAGTCAAAAACGCAAGCGATTTTAAACTTTCTTTTTCCGACATGACTTTCCCCCATCAGCTTATGAGGGTGATACTCTGCGAACAGATTTACCGTTCGTTCATGATAAACGGCGGAGGGGAATACCACAAGTAAATTAAAAAATTGCCTTTGGCATATACCGGATAAATCCAGCCTCGGCAGGCATATAAAATAAAATTTTCTTTTGCGCCTTTTTCTCGCCGCATATTACAGCCGCGCACATATCCTATGCCGCATTGTATATCGCATGTTGACCGCATATCGTCGCATTGTATATCGCAGCCGAGCCGTATATCGCCGTTAGCAAAATAATATAATATCGTGTGATATACGATAAAATTGCTCGTTTTTACGACGGATACAGAAAAAAGAAGTGCATAATCGGCTATTCGGGCGAAGGCAGGGCGATATTTGCCTTTCATGTCGGCAGTCCGTTCGGCAGACAGTTCATATCCGTCTACGCCATTCACGGCAGGGAATGGATAACCGCACATCTTGCAATAAAGCACATAAAAAAAGGCGTGCCGTGCGGCGGCTGGATAATACCGCTTTCAAATCCCGACGGCGCCGTCATAAGCCAGAGCCGACAGCCGCTGTGGAAAGCCAATGCCCGCGGCGTGGATTTAAACGTCAATTTCGATGCAGACTGGGGGAGCGGAGTAAAAAACGTCAGGGAGCGCGGAAGCGAAAACTGTATAGGCGATAAGCCTTTTTCTGAGAGCGAGAGTGCGGCGCTCGCCGCGTTTACGCGCAAAGTTTCGCCGTTCGTAACCTTTTCCTTTCATACCAAGGGCGGAGAAATTTATTGGGAATTTGACGGCAAGGGCGATAAAGAGGGGGCGGAAATTCTCTCTCGGGCTACGGGTTATCCCGCAGTAAAAATAAGAGGAAGCGCTGGCGGATACAAGGACTGGTGCATACAAAAGCTGGGCATACCGTCATATACGATAGAGTGCGGCTCAGACAGACTTAAACACCCCATAAAGAGGTTGTACCATTTAAGAAGCTGTTTTTGCGCGCTGAAATATTTTTTTGAACGATATGAAAAATAAGTTTATGGTAAGCGCGCTCAAGTGCGCGCAGAAAGCATTTGAAGAGGGCGAAGTGCCTATAGGCGCAGTCGTCGTGCTCGACGGCAAGGTCATTTCCCGCGGACACAACAGGCGCACGGGCAGACAGATTGCCACGGCGCACGCGGAAGTCGAGGCGATAGAAAAGGCGTGCAAAAAACTTAAAAGCTGGCGCATTCCCGAATGCGAGCTGTACGTAACGCTCGAACCCTGCCCCATGTGCATGGGCGCGGCGCTCAACGCGCGCATAAAAAAGATTTATTTCGGCGCGTACGAAGATAAGGGGCGTTCTCTTACGAAAGAGATTGCCGAAGCCAATCTTTTGAACCATAAAATAGAGGTTGAGGGCGGAATTATGCAGGAAGAGTGCAAAAAAATCCTTTCCGACTTTTTTTCGTCCATGAGAGAGCGGGAGAAACGCAAAAAGGAAAATTAAAAACATTTTAAATATAAATGTAATTTTCCTCATTTAGTGTTGACTTTGCCCGTCATAAATTATAAAATAATCTTGCAAGGAAAAAGACCGTTATCGCGGAGGCGGAAAAGCCGACGCGTAAAAAAAGGCGAAAAGCCGATATAACGAAAGCAGAAATCGGAGGCAATAAAACTTCAATGATAAATCACGGCAGCGAAATCAAAATTTTTTCCGGTAACTCAAACAGACCGTTGGCGGAGGCGATTGCGTCCAAGCTCAACACCACGCTCGGAGAGATGGAACTCACCCACTTTTCCGACGGCGAAATTTACGTGCGCTACGACGAATCCATCCGCGGCAAGGACGTCTTCCTCGTTCAGTCTACGTCTGCGCCGGTAAACACCAACCTGATGGAACTGCTCATCATGATCGATGCGGCAAAGAGAGCGTCTGCAGGCAGAATTACCGCAGTTATTCCCTATTTCGGTTATGCCCGTCAGGACAGAAAGGCTCGCTCGCGCGAGCCCATAACCGCAAAACTCGTTGCAAACCTTCTCACTTCGGCAGGCGCGGACAGAGTGCTCACTATGGACTTGCATTGCCTTCAGATACAGGGCTTTTTCGATATTCCCCTCGATAATCTCGTAGGCGGTCCCACACTCTACAACTATTTCAAACCCAAGACGGACGAAAATTTCGTCGTCGTATCGCCAGACATCGGTTCGGTTGCCAGGGCAAGAAAGGTTGCCGCTCGCATGGATGTAAAGATGGCAATCATCGATAAGCGCCGTCCCAAGGCTAACGTCATGGAAGTTATGAATATCATCGGCGACGTCGAAGGCAAAAATTGCCTCATGGTCGACGACATGATAGACACCGCAGGCACCATTGTTCAGGGCGCCAAGGCTCTCAAAGAGGCAGGAGCGAAAGAAATTTACGCTTGCTGCTCGCACGGCGTTCTTTCCGGTCCCGCAATCGAAAGACTTGCGTCTTCGCCCATTTCCGAACTTGCCATTCTCGATACTATCAACATTCCCGAGGAAAAGAGACTTCCCATATTCAGAATGATTTCGACGGCAAACATCTTTGCTTCGGCAATCGAAAACGTTTACATGGACAAACCTATGTCCAAGATTTACGACTAAAATTCAACGCAGTACAAAAGCCACAGCGCGTCTGTGGCTTTGTTTTTGGAAAAATACGCTATGAAAATAATTGTGGGATTGGGCAATCCCGAAGAAAAATACGCAAAAACATTTCACAACATGGGCTATATGGCGGCAGGCGACGTCGCTTCCTCTTTGGGCGTCAAGTTCAAAAAGAAGGAGTGCGAAAGCGTTGTTGCCGAAGCCAACATCGGCGGCGAAAAGGTCATAATCGCCCGCCCCGTAACCTACATGAACAATTCGGGCAGGGCGGTAAAACAGCTTCTCGCAAAGTACAAAGCAACCTCTGCCGACCTCATCGTGATTTACGACGATTACGACATCCCCAAGGGACACGTCCGCATACGCCCTTCGGGCAGCGCAGGCACGCATAACGGCATGCGTTCTGTCATAGCCGAAACGGGAGTTAGCGACTTCGTCCGCATACGCATAGGCATCCGCGACCCCGAAGTCAGCATTCCCATAATAAATTATGTCCTCGCCGAGGTTCGTCCGCAGGATTACGAGCTTTTCATTTCCGCCTGCGGCAGAGCGGCGGACGCCGCGATAGCTCTCTGCAAGGGCGAAAGCGTAGAAAACGTAATGACCAGATACAACGGTTAATTTTATCCGCGTTCGTATATTTTACGGGCGCAAAGCATATTAAATGAAGGCAAATTTCTTTACCTACGAAAATTTAAAAGGCAGTTATCCCGCCATCGGAGCCGACATATCTCTCGGCGCGCCGACGGCGGTTTTCGGCGTGTCCGACAGTCAGAAATATCTCACCGCCTCGCTCACGCAGGGGAGGATGCTTTATATAACCGCCGACCCCGTTTCTGCCGATAAAGCGTATGAGGCGATAAGCGTGCTTTCGGGCAAAAAATGCGCCCGCCTTGTCGCCAAGGACGACGTTCTCATGTACAAGGACGCCGTGTCGAAAGATGCGCTTTTCCGCAGGGTAAAGGCGCTGCATGACATACAGAGCGGCGCGCAGTTCATAGTCTGCGACGTCGAGGCGGCGCTTCAGCTCCTGCCCGAAAAATTGCCTTTCATAGACATACAAGTCGGTTGCGATTACGATTATCAGTCCATGCCGACCAAGCTCGTTTCTATGGGATACACCCGCGAATATGCCGCAGAGACCGCGGGAACGTTTGCCGTCCGCGGCGATATTTTGGATATTTTCCCCGTAGGTGCGGAAAATCCCGTCCGCATAGACTTTTTCGGCGACACTGTCGAAAGAATACGCCCTTACGACAGCGTGAGCGGCGACAGGCTCGAGGATATAAACGCCGTTACGCTTATTGCGGCGACAGATTGTTTTATAGCGGAAGAGGACAGGGAAAAGGTTTTTTCTGCTCTAAAAAGAGGGCTTAAGGAATGTCCCGACCGCGAAGCGTCCGTACGCTCTCACGCCATAGCGGAAGAAATAGAGGAAAAAATTGCTTCGGGCGCGCCGTTCAGCGGAGCTTCTTTCGTCTTTCCGTTGCTGTCCTCCGCGAGGACTGTTTTCGACGCGATAGGCAAGGACGCGCTCATCGTTCTCGACGAGTGCAAGATGATTTCGGACAGGCTCACCGCGCTCGAAAGGGAGCATAAAGAAAGATACGAAGGTCTTAAAAAAGGAGGCGAAGTTTTTTCCTTCAGTCTCAATCAGTTTATAACCGAAGAAAATTTTATAAGCTCTGTTTCGGCGTTCCGCAACCTCGCTTTGCAGACGTTCACTTCGTCCACGCAGTTTTTCCGACCTTTAAAGACTTACAACGTTCATTCGACGCCTACGCCGTCTTACCTAAATTCCGTTCCCATGCTCATAGAGGACGTAAAAAACTGGCTGGCGAACGGCTATCGCATAATCATATTCACGGGCAACGCAAAGAGGTATGAAAAACTTGCCGAAGCGCTGGGGGACGCGTATATCGGCAGCCGTCCCGTTCCCGACATTCTTACCGCCGCAACGGGCGTGTGCCTCAGCAGCGAAGAACTCGCAAAGGGTTTTATACTGCACGAAGCAAAGCTCGCCGTCGTCGGCAGCGGAGATATATATACCAAGTCGATAAGAAAACATATCCGCCGCCGCAGGGGGGATATGTTCACTTCGCCCGAAATAGGTGATTATGCCGTACACGAAAAGCACGGCATAGGCAGAATTACGGGAACGAAAAAGATTGAAACGACCGACGGTATAAAGGAATATATCGCCATCGAATACAAGGGCGGCGACGTTTTGTATGTACCCGTCGAGCAGATGGATATACTGTCCAAATATACGGGCGAGGGCAACCCGACGCTCTCCAAAATAGGCGGAGCGGAATTTGAAAGGGTGAAAGAGCGCGTCCGCCAGTCGATAAAAAAACTTGCCTTTGACCTCAAGGAACTGTATGCCGAGCGCTCTCAGAAGCGCGGCTACCGTTTTCCCGAAAACGCCGTCATGATGGAGGAGTTCGAGAACGCCTTTGAATACGACGAAACGCCCGATCAACTCGCCAGCATAGAAGAAATCAAAAAGGATATGTGTTCTGAAAAAGTCATGGACAGGCTGCTGTGCGGCGACGTCGGCTACGGCAAGACGGAAGTCGCGCTGCGCGCTATATATCTGTGCGTGCTCGGCGGAAAGCAGGCGGCGTTCATGTGTCCCAGCACTATACTTTCCGAGCAGCATTACCAGACGGCGCTCCGCCGTTTCGCCGATTTCGGCGTTACCGTCGAAAAACTCAACCGCTTCAAGTCGCCGGCAGAGCAGGCGAAGACGCTCGCAAGGCTTGCAAAGGGCGAAGTGGACGTTATAATAGGCACGCACAGACTGCTCTCCGACGATGTTAAATTTTACGACCTCGGTCTTCTCGTGCTCGACGAGGAACAGCGTTTCGGCGTCGAACACAAGGAAAAGATAAAACACATCAAAAACGACGTGGACTGCCTGACTATGACGGCTACGCCAATCCCCCGCACGCTTCACATGTCGCTCGCGGGGATAAGGGATATAAGCACCATAAACACGCCGCCCAAAAAGCGCCTGCCCGTGCAGACGTATGTAGTGGAGGAAACCCCCGCGCTCATACGCGACTCAATTTTGCGCGAAATTTCCCGCGGAGGTCAGGTTTTCGTACTGTATAACAGGGTGGAAACAATATCTGCCTTTGCGGGAAAAATTGGCGAACTGGTGCCGGAGGCAAAGATTACCTACGCGCACGGCAGAATGGATAAAAACACTCTCGAAGGCAACGTTTTTGCCTTTTATCGCGGCGAAAAGAATGTGCTCGTAACCACGACGATAATCGAAAACGGCATAGATCTGCCCAACGCAAACACTATAATCGTCATCGACGCCGACAGACTGGGCATATCGCAACTTTACCAGCTGCGCGGAAGAGTGGGCAGAGGTTCGCGCCTTGCCCAGGCTTACTTTACGTTCCGCGCGGACAAAGTCATGACGTCTGACGCTGCGGAAAGGCTTAAAGCGATAATGCAGTTCACCGAACTCGGTTCGGGCTTCAAGATAGCCATGCGCGACCTCGAAATAAGGGGCGCTGGCAACGTTCTGGGCGCAGAACAGCACGGGCATATGGACAAAGTCGGCTACGAGCTGTATTCCAAGCTGCTCAAGGAAGAACTCACGGGCGAAAATCAGTTCTCCGCCGAGCTTGACATCAAGGCTACGGCGTACATTCCCGAAGCATATATCGAAAGCAGCGCGGGCAGGCTGGACGCATACAAGCAGATTGCCGAAATTCGTTCGGTTCCGGATTACAAGAGGGTATGTTCCTCTATAGAGGAAAACTACGGTCAGATGCCAGACGAAGTGCTTAACCTGCTCATAATCGCGGTATTGAAGGCGTTCGCTTCGCGCTTCAACGTAAAGAAGATAAGCGTGGACAGTCAGGAAGGCTGCATAGAACTTCCGTCCGTCAATTCTCTGCGAGATGTGCGTCTTACTTCGGCTCTCGATAAATATAAAGGCAAAGTTACCATTTCTATGGCAAAAGCGCCTTCGCTCATATTCAAACCGTCGTCCACGGCGGCAAAAACAATGCTTGCAATGACTAATTTTTTAAAATTTGCGGCAAGTTTCACGCAAAATTAATAAAATTTGTTTGCTATAATACTTGAAATATCGTATAATTGTAACGTGTTGTAAAAATGTCGCGGCAAAGCGACGTTGCCTAATCGGAGATAATTCAGATGAAAAGTAAAAAACTTGTCTGCGGCGCAATGGCGGCTGCAATAACTTTATCGGTAGCTTTTTCGGGCTGCTCGCTCGTATCCACGCTCAACGATGAAGATATGCGCCAGACCATCGCAACCGTCGATATTACAGGAAGCGAAAATATAGAAAAGGAAGGACTCGGCGATTTTGTTTCGGCAATAAAGCCCGCAAACATCATAAAGCGCGATCTCATTGCGTCCTTCGTCAACATCGGTTCGACATATATTCAGTCGGGTTATTCTTATGCCGACGTATTTAATATGCTCGTCGATTCTCTTACAACCAACGAAGTCGTTTCGCAGTATTCAACTCTCGCTCTGCTCAAGGAAAAGAGCGCGGAAGATGTCGACATACTTCAGACTTTCAACGCTTTTGAAACGGATGTCGAAAGGTACGAATTCCTTCTTCAGGGAGAAACAAGCGAAGTAGACGGCGTTGAAAGCGACAGAGTGCTTCTCGCAAAATACGATCTCTATTACAGCATCAACAGCTCCATCGATTCTCTAGAACAGTCTATAATCGACGGCGAGGATGAGGAAACCGGCACAGATTCCCGCACAACGCCTTCGAATGCCGATACCGAAAGAGAAAATTATCTTCCTCTCGAAAACGGCAAGCTCAATTACGGCATTTATACCGGTTACGAAGGCTATCTCATAGACGACAGCGGCGCGTACAAGGACGACGAAATCGAAGGCTCGACGCGCGAAACCCGCAAGCGTGCTTACGCTTCGTTTATAGCAAATCTCAAAAACAACTATCTTATTTTAGACAGCGACGATACCGCTGACGTGCTTTCCGTTTCGTATATTCAGGACGAATACCTCACGAGACTTCAGCAGCAGGTCATAAACGAGTATCTCGAGCGTTATTCGCTCACGCAGGAAGCGCTCATCGACGAAAAGAATTCCGAAAATGAGTATGTATTCCTTAAGGACAGATACGAAAGCGACCTCGCCGCACAGGAAATTTCAAATACAACGTCTTCGTTCGATACGACTATGGGCAATCTTTCCGATACGTCGTTCATTTTATACGCACCCGCAACCGAAGGCACTGAGGGCGGCACTTACGGTTACGTGTACAACATACTTCTGCCTTTCAGCGCGGCGCAGTCTATTTATATCGACAGCGAGGATACTTCTGCCGAGTACTACTTCATGAGAAAGGATCTTCTTGCCGACATAACGACTACCGACCAGCGTTCTGCATGGTTCAACGGCGTAACAGATTATTCCTTCAATGCGTCCGAAACGTCCATTGAATATTACGGCAAAGACAGCGGCAGAAATTATCTTTTCTTCGAAAATAATCTTCTTCATTCGGACAGATACGAAGAACTCGATAAATATACGGGTCTTTATTCCTATAACGGTTCCGTAAGGGAGAATGCGGACGATTCTTATACGCTTATTCCCAACAAACTCAGTATAGACGACATGCTCGACGAGTTCACCGCATATATTAATTTTGTCCTCGGCGACGGAACGGCAAGCTACTCTAAAAATAATTATTATAAAGTAACTTCGCCCGACGATTACTATACCGAAGACACTCGCTACAGCGAGGACGAGGCAGACAAAGAGATTGACTATGCGCGTTTCATCTATGCTACAGGCAAGGTTAATCTTTCGGATACTACAATAAGTTCGCTCTTCAAAAAGGACAGCGACCAGTATAAGGCGCTCTCCGCTGTAAACGAACTTCAGTACGCGTACACGACCGATACGGGCGTTCTTTCCGAATATATCGGCTACAGCGTATCGGCATACGATACGAGCTATATCAAGGAATTTGAATATGCGGCAAAGCAAGCCATTGCCGAAGGCGCAGGCACATATTATGTGTGCGCGGGCGACTATGGCTGGCACTTAATCTATGTAACCGCAACCTTCGATATTAAGGGCGGAGCGGTAATGGGAGACCGGGTTGACTGGACAGAGGCATCCGTAAAAGCGGAAGGCACTTTCCAGAACCTTTATTATAATTGGATAAAGGATACTGTGCTCACCAACATAACCACAAACCGCCGCACTCTCATAATAGATGCGTTCGGCGGCTCGACGATAACGCTCTACGAAGATGCTTACAAGGATCTTCTTGAACTCGACGCATAAATAAAACGGGAGAATTTCTATGGAAATCTGGCAAGCGATAGTGCTGGGGCTTACCCAGGGACTTACCGAATTCCTGCCTGTATCCTCAAGCGGACACCTTCTGTTTCTGCAGCGCGTGTTGGGAGTAAATCTCGGCGATGCGGAAATGTTTTTCAACATAATACTTCATGTCGGAACGCTCGTTGCGGTGTGCTTCGTATTCCGCAGAGATATAATAGACCTGTTCAAAAAGCCCTTTAAAACGCTTTTGTATCTCGTACTTGCCACAATTCCTGCGGGAATAGCGGGATTGTTACTCGACGACTATATCGAAGAGAATGTCAACGGAAGCCGGTATGTAGGCATTTTGCTTGCAGTATTCTTTACGATAACCGCGGTTTTGCTGTTTGTTACCGAAATTTATGCAAAACGCAGAAAGCGCACATATCCTTTAAGCCTCCGCACAACTCTTCCCATGGGTTTTGCTCAAGTCGTGGCTTTGCTTCCCGGTATTTCCAGAAGCGGTTCAACCATATGCGTGGGAACGTTTATGGGCGGAACGGCGGAAGATACGTCTAAATTTTCTTTCCTCATGAGCATACCCGTCATACTCGGCAGCTTCGCCGTATCGCTCGTAAAGGGTGCGGCGGACGGTTCGCTCTCGGCTTCGTTCACGGCTGCAGGCTCGCAGATAGGGTGGTGCATAGCTCTCGGCTTCATCGTTTCCGCGCTGTCGGGACTGTTTGCAATAAAGGTTATGCTCGGTGTAATCAAAAAAGCAAATTACAAGTGGTTCAGCCTCTATCTTATACTGCTTGCAATAACCTGCATAGTCCTCTATTGCTGCAACTTATTTTAATAAATAACTGTCAAAAACGGCGGAAAAATCCGCCGTTTTTTGTTATAATACACCAATATATAAGCGGCGGCATTTAAGTGCCGCCGCTTTTTCATTATTTGTTTCTTTTAGGGTTATTCGTTTGTCCGAGAAGGAAGTCTATGCTTACGCCGTAAAAATCAGCAAGTTTGATAAGTATTTCAGTAGGTATGTCGTTTTCGCCGGTCTCATATTTAGAATATCCCGTCTGAGACATTCCCAGTATTGTAGCAACCTGTGTCTGGTTGAGGTCTCTGTCCTCGCGCAGGTCACGTATTTTAGTATATATCATCGCATAAACCTCGTAAGCTAAAATAAATTATATCACCACATAAACTTTGCCCTTGACATTTAATCTGTTTTAGGTTAAAATGTAATCAAAGTCGGGTTTAGCCTAAACCCAAAACGGCTGTGATTTCAATATGCTGAATATTGACATAATTCCGCGTTTTAAAAATTTGCTTTACAATGATAATTGAGTTATAGTACAATAATTGCAGGTGCATTTTTATTGCATTCAGTTAAGGCATAACTATATGGAGATTTATGGAACAAACTGAAATTTTAAGAGTTGAACATCTCAAAAAGACATTCAGACTTTCTTTAAAACAGCAGAAACTCGAAAAGGGCGTCAAGTTTAAAACGGCTGTAAACGATATATCGTTCACGGCGTTCAAGGGCGAAATTTTCGGTCTTTTGGGACCTAACGGGGCTGGTAAGACGACGACGCTCAGAATGCTCGCCACGCTCATAAAGCCTGACGAGGGCGACGCCTTTATCGACGGGAAGAGCATTATACGCGAACCTTATTCCGTGCGAGGAAAGATAGGTTTTCTCACGAGCGAATTGAAGCTTGAAGATTTCTTCACGCCCGATTACCTTTTTGATTTCTTTTCTGAGCTTTATCGCATACCAAAGGAAGTGCGCGAAGAGCGCAAAGCCCGCCTTTTTTCGAGCTTCGGCATAGATAAATTCGCCCAGGTAAAGATGGCAAATCTCTCCACGGGCATGAAGCAGAAAGTTTCGCTCGTCGTTTCGGTCGTGCATGAACCCGAGTTTATAATCTTCGACGAGCCGACTAACGGTCTTGACGTAATCACGGCAAAGACGGTTACCGATTACCTCTGCGAACTGCGCGAGGAGGGTAAAACAGTCATTTTGTCCACGCACATATTTTCCCTCGCCGAAAAGCTGTGCGACAGAGTGGGCGTAATAATAGACGGAAAGCTGGTCGCTCTCGATACGCTTTCCGCACTTACCGACGGAATTAGTCTCGAGGACAGATTTTTCGAGTTGTATTCTGCGGCAGCTGGAGGGCAGCAATGAGTACCGTTCTTACCATAATCAAAAAAGAATTCCGCCGTTTTTTCGGCGACGCGCGACTTTTTTTAATGACAATTCTGTTGCCGGGCTTTCTCATATACGCCGTGTATTCGGTGATAGGAAGCGTAACCTCGTCCATAGTTTCGTCGGGCGTTCAGACGCCGCAGATATGCGTTGTAAATATGCCTGCTTCCATGCAGCAGGCAATCGCGTCCCCTGCGTTCGTGCTTGTGGACGGTATTGACGACGAACAGACGGCAAAGGACATGGTTGCGAAGGGAAATCTCGATTTATACGTCGTGTTCCCTGCCGACTTCGACGAAAAAGTTATGGGCAGCGACCATACAGTCGTTCCCAACGTCAGCATATTTTACAATTCTTCCGAAACGCAGTCGCTCGCGGCATACGAAGCAATCGTCGGTCTGCTCAACGCGTACGAAGAGAGCCTTTCAAATCTCTTCGACGTAAACGGAGGGACGGACGAAGTTTACGACCTCGCCGACAGTACTTCGGTAGCGCTGCAGGTGGTATCTTCCATAGTGCCTATGGTGCTGATTATGCTCATGTTCTCGGGCTGCGTGTCTGTCGTTCTGGAGAGCATAGCGGGCGAGAAGGAGCGCGGCACTATAGCGACTCTGCTCGTAACTCCCGTAAAGAGGTCGCACCTTGCGGCGGGCAAAATCATATCGCTTTCGGTAATATCCATGCTGAGCGGTATATCGAGCTTTATAGGTCTCATGCTTTCGCTTCCCAATCTTTTGAGCGGAGTATCGGGGCTTACGATATCTCTCTACGCATTTACCGATTACCTTCTCATTTTCCTCGTCGTAATATCTACCGTGCTCGTGCTCGTTTCGCTGCTCGCGGTAATTTCGGCATATTCCAGAACGGTAAAGGAGGCAAACTCGCTCATTGTGCCTGTAATGGTTCTCGTCATGGTGTGCGCGCTCGTTTCCATGTTCGTTCCGTCGGCGTCTGTCGGGCTGTATTTTGTTCCCGTTCTCAACAGCTCGTTGTGCATTTCAACCGTGCTTTCGGGAACGATGTCCGCTCTCGCGTTCGGTATAACCGTAGCGGTAAATATAGTAGCCGCGGCGCTGCTTGCGGTATTGCTTGCCGTAATGTTCAATTCGGAAAAAATTATGTTCAACAGATAAGCATAATGAATATATTCGGTGCATTAACCCTTAAATTAAAATATATGCGGCGCGTTAAATTAACGCGCCGCATTTAAATTGTTTTATGGAAAATAGCAGGGTGTAAGGCGGAGTTGTTCTGCACGCACACCGTAAAAAACGTAAAAGCGGCAGACGAATAATTCCGTCTGCCGCATAATTTTCAAAAAAACTGCGCATCCCCTTTTGTCGACCAAAGCCGAAGCGTAAACCGTATAGGTGGCTACTGCAAAGCAACCTTATGGCACACCGACTAAACTGTTTAGTGCTGCTATATCCCTATCCTGACACGGTTCGCAGCTGTCGGTTGCATAAGACCTTGTTATCAACACTCCTTGTACGGCGCAGCCTTCCACTCGGGAAGCCGAGAGGGGAAATTCGGTCCTGCTGTAGCGGATTGCAGGTACAGGGCACCGCTGACTCCCCACTTAGCGCAGCAAAAAGATTATAGCAAAAGGAGCAATAATTTGCAAGTAAATTTTACTGCGTTTGCAAATAACTTGACAAACAAAGCACCATAACATAAAATGATATTGTTTTTTAAAGGAGAAATTTATGTCTGAAAATTGCAACCACGATTGTTCCTCCTGCGGAGAGAACTGTTCGTCGCGCGATCCTAAAAGTTTTCTTAAAAAGCCTCACGCGATGAGCGACATAAAGAGGGTAATAGCCGTTGTATCTGGTAAGGGCGGCGTCGGCAAATCGATGACCAGCGCCATGCTCGCTTCGGCTTCGCAGAACAAAGGTTACGTTACGGCGCTTATGGACGCAGATATAACCGGACCTTCCATTCCCAAGATGTTCGGCATACACTCACGCGCAATGGGCAGCGAAGCGGGAATTCTTCCCGTTTTGTCAAAAGACGGCATACAGGTTATGTCCATGAACGTTCTGCTTGAAAAGGAAGATGAGCCCGTAGTATGGCGCGGTTCGCTCATATCCGGTACGGTGCTTCAGTTCTGGACGGACGTGATCTGGCAGGGCGTAGACTATATGTTTATCGACATGCCGCCCGGAACGGGGGACGTGCCTCTGACCATATTCCAGAGCATTCCTCTCGACGGTATAATAATAGTAACCACGCCTCAGGATCTCGTAGGAATGATAGTCAAAAAGGCTGTCAATATGGCGGCTATGATGAACGTACCCATACTCGGTATAGTCGAAAATATGAGTTATATCGAATGCCCCGACTGCGGCAGAAAAATTTCTGTGTTCGGCGAGAGTAAAGTAGACGCAATCGCGCTCGAAAACGGTATATCAAACGTTGTCAAAGTGCCTATCGACCGCTCGCTTACGACGGCAGCCGACGAAGGCAAGTTGGAAGAAATCAAAAACAATTATCTTTCTTCATTTTTCGATAAAATCGACGAACAGCTCAAATCTGTCAAAAAGTAAAAAAATCCCCCGTGTAGACGGGGGATTTTTTATTTTAAGGGCTGTCTTCGCCGAAAGGCGTTGACAAGTTTATGTTAAGAGTTGGCAAGGTCGCATTGTTAAATACGCTTGTGCGACTGCGGTCGAAAATGTTCGCGTAGTTTAAGCGGTAAAACGCCTGCGCGAAGCAAATTAATGCTAAAGCTTCCGCGAAGGGGCGGATTTATCTTTCCGCAAGTCTGCAAATTATGTTCTGCAGCCGTGGTCGTTTTTGGGCGCATTATTGAGGAAAAGAGCCGCCGTCGTATTTTTCGGGCATAAATTTCCAGTACCGCACGGGCATGTAGCCTTTCATCTGCTTTTCGTGCGGTCGCTCGGCGATGTTTACCGATTTATAGTAAAGTTTCCACAGCTCTTCAAAGGTCTTTTCGTATTCGGAAAGATAAATTTCCGCGCCGCCTGCCATACATACAACAATCTGTTCGCCGTCGTACATTGCGGCAATCTTTCTTCTGACGTCGTGAATGACAAATTTCTGGTTGCCGAAGCGCTTGGCAAAGTGTGGCGCGACGAGGTCGGTTATGTCTGCCACGGGCGAATAGGGGGCGTACAGCACGCCGCTCTGATTTTCCATAAAACGCAGAAATCCGTGATACTTATGAATTTCCCCCGTAACTCGTGCGCGTATGTCGTTTGCTTCCATTACGGCGGGTATGTTTGTCATGGTGCGCACGGGTTGCCTGTGTTTTATAATCAGCCTTATATATTCCAAAGCGGCCTGTTCCTTGCCGCTTTCGCCCGAGCGCAGAATGAGGTCGATATCGCCGAGCGCTCTGCCATCGTATTCGCCTATCTTTTTTTTGACGCGGGCAGCCTTATCTGTCTGAGGTGTGACTTCCTTGATAACGCAGCCAAGCTCGAGCTGCACGTCTGAATTGCTCGAAATTATAGCCTGATTGTCTGAATATCCGTCGAAAACGGCGGTATAAAAGCAGTCTGTGCTGCCGTCCACGAGATAAAAAGTCATAGTTCACCGCTCAGGGCGGAAAAGCCTTCGGCAGGGGAGGAAAACAGCGAAAGTTGCTCGGCGTTTTGCATTCCGTCGCACAGCATGAGCGACGCCTTTATCATTTTTTCACCCTCCGCGCCGTAAAATTTGCCTTTGCAGGTAATAAAGTGCTTTGCCCTTTTGAGTATTATGCGCATTTTTTTGAGATTATCGAAGTCGAGAGCGGCAAATTTTCTCGCCTCAACTATGCGGTAAGCTCCCCGCGCGCCTATACCCGGCACGCGCAGCAGCATTTCGAGCGGCGCGGTGTTGATTTCAACGGGGAAGAGGTGCATGTTTTTAAGCGCCCATGCGCATTTGGGGTCGTATTCGGGCGAAAGATTTTCATCGTCGCCGCACAGTTCCTCTATGTCGAAACCGTAAAACCTGAGCAGCCAGTCCGCCTGATACAGCCTGTGTTCGCGCAGCAGTCCCTCCGCCTTGTCGGGCAGTTTTGCGCTTCTGACTACGGGGATATATGAAGAGTAATAAACTCTCTTCAGTCCCATGTTTCTGTAAAGCGCCTGCGTAAGACGCAATATCTGCCCGTCGCGTTCGGGCGAAGCGCCTATAATCATCTGTGTCGTCTGTCCCGCTGGAATGGAACGCTGTTTTGCCGCGATTTTGTTTTCCCTGTCGTAAAGAGTAGCCGCATACAGCTTTTTCATGGGCGTGATAAGGCTTTCTCTTGTCTTTTGCGGCGCGAGAAGTTTCAAAGATTTTTCGCTCGGCAATTCTATGTTGTAGCTCATTCTGTCAACATATTTCGCGGCGCGCAGACACAGTTCGTCGTCGGCGTGCGGTATGCCTTTGAGGTGTATATATCCGTTGAAGTTGTATTCTTTCCTCAGCATTATGACGGTGCTCGTCAGCATTTCCATCGTCCTGTTCGGCGTGTCGAAGACCGCGGAAGAGAGGAACAGTCCTTCAATATAATTTCGCTTGTAAAAATTTATTGTCAGCTCGCATATTTCTTCGGGCGTTGCCCGAGCGCGCCTGACGTCTGCTTCCGCCCTGTTTGGGCAGTATTCGCAGTTGTAAATGCATTCGTTGCTCATCAGTATTTTGAGCAGGGAAATACATCTTCCGTCGGGGGTAAAGGAGTGGCATATTCCTCCGACGGAAGCATTTCCAAGCCCTCCGTCCTTGTTAACCCGTTTTGAACCGGACGAAGAACAGGATACGTCATACTTTGCGCTTTCGGTAAGTGTTTCCAATCTCTCCGCGTCAAACATAACGTAAACCTCTCAACATACAAATTTTTTGCGGTTTAAACCCGAATTATACCGCAATAAACATTTGTTTGTATTGTTATTATATTGCCTCTCAACGCGTTTGTCAAGCGCAATTTGCAAAAAATAATAAAAATTATATCAAGTTTCACAATTATTTCATTATAAAGCATTTATATTTACACAAATAGGGTTATAATAAAGACATAACAAATCCCCGCTTAAGGAGACGGCATTATGAAAGTGCTTATAGTAGACGATGAGGACATGATAAGGAACGTGCTTAAAGAGTACGTTGAGTTCGAGGGCAACGAAGCCTTTGAGGCTACCGACGGAATGGAAGCCGTCAGGATGTGCCGCGACAACGATTACGACGTCATTCTCATGGACGTCATGATGCCTAAGCTGGACGGATTTTCCGCGGTAAAGGAAATAAAAAAGACCAAGGACATCCCCGTCATAATGCTTTCGGCGAGGGGGGAAGAATACGACAAACTTTTCGGTTTCGAAATAGGCGTTGACGATTATGTAACAAAACCTTTTTCGCCCAAGGAAGTAATGGCGAGGATTAACGCCGTAACCAAGCGCCGCAGTGCTGCGGAAAACGCGAATACGGACGTCGTAACTTTTGAAGGACTTACCGTGGACATGGCGGGAAGAAACGTCTACGTCGACGGGGAAAAGGCAGAGCTTACGCCTAAGGAATACGAAATACTCTTTTACTTTATAAAGAACAAGGGCATAGCTCTCACGCGAGAGAAATTATTGTATGACGTATGGGGCTTCGATTTTTACGGCGACGACCGCACGGTGGATACGCACATAAAGATGTTGCGCGCAAACCTCAAGCAGTACCGCAAATTTATCGTTACGCTCCGCGGACTGGGATATAAATTTGAAGTCTGATTTGCCTTTAAGAAAAATTAAAAGCATGAATATACTGCTCTGGCGGTACTTTGCTTTTTTCACAGTCATTCTCATAGCCGTAGTATCGTTGGTATGCTACGGCGTTTTGAGCAACGCTTATTCTGCGCAGGCAAAAAATCATATAACTTCTATAGGAAACAATCTTACGGCGTTTGTGGACGGCAAAGTCAATATGCCTGAACAAGACGTTATAAGAATTATGAACGGCTACGCCATATCGGAGGGCATAGAAGCGTTTTTGGTAAGTTTCGACGGCGAAGCGTACATTGCCACGGCGGAAACGCCGTCCGATTGGGAAAGCGTCGTCGGCGATATGTGTTCTAGGGTTAACGGGTGGACGGATAAACGCGCCGTCATTTATCACGACGGCAATATGCTCAACTATGCTTCCTGCGTTGTGTTCAACCGTCAGCAGTATTACCTGTTCGTGCGCTATCCTCTCAGCATAATAGTAAGTTCCGTGCGCAGCATGCAGATTTATATAATCGTCATCGCTGCCGTGGCAATAGTCATATCCTTTGTGATATCCTACCTGCTTGCGCAGCGCATTTCGCGTCCCATAAAAAATATGTCGGGTACGGCTGCGCGCATGGCGGAGGGCGATTATTCGGTAAAGTTCGCCTCTGCGGAATATCAGGAAATAGCTCAGCTCTCGGATACGCTCAATTACGCCAAGGACGAAATGAAAAAGAGCGAAGAATTCCAGAAGGAACTTTTGGCTAACGTATCCCACGATTTGCGCACGCCGCTGACTATGATAAAGGCTTACGCCTCAATGATAGAGGAAATTTCGGGCAACGACCCCGTAAAAAGGTCTCAGCATCTCAAAGTTATAATAGACGAGGCGGACAGACTTACGGGACTTGTAAACGACATTCTCAATGCCTCAAAAGTCAGCGCGGGACTTTCCGAACTCAATAAAAAGGTTTTCAACCTGACAGAATTCACCTACAGCATAATGAACAAGTTCGATTATCTCCAGCAGACGGCGGACTACAAATTTTACGTAGACATAGATGCCGATATGTACACGCTTGCAGACGAGGAGAAGATAGGTCAGGTTATTTACAACCTCATATCCAATGCGGTCAACTATACGGGCGACGACAAGAGCGTATATGTTTCGCTCAAATACGTTCCCGAAGAAAACCGCATACGCTTTGCCGTCAGGGACACGGGCAAGGGCATAAGCGAAGAGGAACGAAGCCATATCTGGGACAGATATTATCGTTCAAAGGATACCCACAACCGTCCCGTAAAAGGCACGGGGTTGGGACTTAACATAGTAAAAATAATTCTTCAGGCTCACTCATTCGATTTCGGAGTGCGGTCGGAAGAGGGCAAGGGTTCGATATTTTACGTCGATTTCCCCGAAGTTTCGTCCCGTCCCGACGAGGTATAACGCGGTCAGAAATTATTTTAAAAAGCCGCCCGCAATCTGCGGGCGGCTTTTTGGTTTGATTTAATTGTAAAAGGTGCTATAATTAAGGCATGAAACAGGCATTCAGTCGCACTGCCGCGCTTTTGGGCGAGCAGGCAATGGAAAAATTACAAAACGCCCGCGTTGCAATTTTCGGTCTGGGTGGAGTGGGCGGTTACTGCCTCGAAGCTCTCGCCCGCGGCGGAATAGGCGCGTTCGATCTTACAGACGCCGATACGATAGACATAACCAACATCAACCGCCAGATACTCGCACTTTCCGATAATGTGGGAAGGTATAAAACCGAGGTTGCGAGGGAACGCGTCCTTGCCATAAATCCTGCGGCGAAGGTGCTGACGCATAATATTTTTTATAATCCCGAAACGGCTGAAAAATTTGATTTTTCTCATTACGACTACATCGTCGACGCCATAGATACCGTCTCCGCCAAAGTCGACCTTGTCTTAAGGGCGCAGGAGGCAGGAGTAAAAATTATATCCTGCATGGGTACGGGCAATAAATTGCATCCCGAAAAGCTAAAAGTCGCCGATATTTATTCGACTTCCGTCTGTCCGCTGGCGCGCGTAATGCGCTCGCTCTTGAAAAAAGAGGGCGTAAAGAGTTTAAAAGTCGTATATTCGGACGAAACTCCCGTAAAATCTTTGACGGAAGAAGTACGCCCCGCGACGGGCAGACCCGTTCCCGCAAGCTGTTCGTTCGTTCCGTCGATTGCGGGACTTTTAATTGCGGGAGAGGTAATAAGGGATATTTGCCGCGATTGATTTTGACCTGTTTGCGGTTATGTTGCCTTTTATGATACTATTGTCCGCTTTATTTTCCGTTCGTGCTTGACAGCCGTCCGCAGCGTGGTGTACAATACATAAAAAACATACGTTTTAATTATATGGAATTCAGACTTCATTCAAAATTTAATCCCACGGGCGACCAGCCGCAGGCGATAGAAAAACTTACGGAGGGCGTAAAAGACGGCATCCGCACGCAGGTGCTCGTCGGCGTTACGGGCTCGGGCAAGACTTTTACCATGGCAAACGTCATTAAGAACGTCAACCGTCCCACGCTCGTAATCGCGCACAACAAGACGCTCGCCGCTCAGCTATGCAACGAATTCAAGGAGTTTTTCCCCGAAAACAGGGTGGAATACTTCGTTTCGTATTACGATTATTATCAGCCCGAAAGTTATATTCCCTCTACAGATACCTATATCGAAAAGGATATGAGCCTCAACGACGAAATAGACAAGCTGCGCAACTCTGCCACAAGCTCTCTCGGCGAGAGGGAGGATGTAATAGTCGTCGCTTCGGTTTCGTGCATATACGGTCTGGGAGCGCCCGAAGAATATTTCCGCCTTGCCATATCGCTCCGCCCCGGAATGGAGATGGAGCGCGACGCGCTTTTGAGAAGGCTTGTGGAAATACAGTACCAGCGCAGGGACATAGATTTTCAGCGTTCGTCCTTCCGCGTCAGGGGGGATACGGTAGAAATTTTCCCCGCGTCAAACTCGGAAATTGCCATAAGGGTAGAATTTTTCGGCGACGAAATAGACAGAATATGCGAAGAGGAAGCGCTCACGGGTACGGTTATTTCCGAGCTTAAGCACGTCCTCATTTTTCCTGCCAGCCAGTACGCGGTAGGCAGCGAAAAGATGCAGGCCGCGCTTTCCATGATAGAGTGTGACATGAAAAACGAGGTCAAAGCCTTCCGCGACGAGGGAAAACTTTTGGAGGCGCAGAGGCTCGAACAGCGCACTACTTACGACCTTGAAATGATGAGGGAAATAGGCTATTGCTCGGGCGTGGAAAATTATTCGCGTTACTTCGACGGAAGAGCGCCTGGCGAGCCGTCTTTTACCCTTTTGGATTATTTCCCCGCGGGTAAATTCCTTGTGTTCATCGACGAGAGTCACATGACCATTCCGCAGATACGCGCTATGTATCACGGCGACCGTTCGAGAAAGGATAACCTCGTAAACTACGGTTTCCGCCTCAAATCGGCTTACGATAACCGTCCGCTTACGTTCGAGGAATTCGACGAGCGAATACCTCAGCTCATCTGCGTTTCGGCAACGCCCGCGCCTTACGAGCTTGAACAGGCTGGGCAGGTTGTCGAACAGCTCATCCGTCCCACGGGACTTCTGGACCCTGTCATAGACGTCCGCCCCACAAAGGGACAGATAGACAATCTTCTCGGCGAAATAAACACCGTCGTCGGCGGCGGAGGCAGGGTGCTCGTTACCACCATGACCAAGAAAATGGCGGAAAGCCTCACCGACTACCTCAAAGAGCACGGACTTAAAGTGCGCTATATGCACTCGGACATAGACGCGCTCGAGAGAATAGACATAATCAACGGTCTGCGCTCGGGAGAATTCGACATACTCTGCGGCATCAACCTCCTCAGGGAGGGACTTGACTTGCCCGAAGTTAAACTCGTCGCAATACTCGATGCCGACAAAGAGGGCTTTTTGAGGAGCGAAACGGCGCTCGTGCAGACTATAGGCAGAGCGGCGCGAAACGCCGAGGGCAGAGTTATAATGTATGCCGACGTAATAACGGGCAGCATGCGCAGGGCAATCGATGAAACCGAACGCCGCCGCACAATACAGGACGCATACAACAAAGAACACGGCATAATTCCCAAAACGATAATAAAAGAGGTAAAAATAGACCTCGGCATAACTACCAAGAAGAAGGCGGGCGAAGATATAAAGGTAAAGGACATTCCCGCCGAGATAGAAAAACTCAAAGCGCTTATGAAAGTTGCGTCCGCCCAGCTCGATTTCGAGAGGGCGATAGAGATACGCGATACCATTTCGCAGCTTAAAAAGCGACTTATGCAGGCAAAGAAATCATGAAAGAAGAAATTTTTGTAAAGGGCGCAAAGGAAAATAACTTAAAAAATATCGACGTTCACATACCGCGCAACACGCTGACGGTATTTACGGGACTTTCGGGAAGCGGCAAGTCAACGCTGGCTTTCGATACTATTTTTGCCGAGGGACAGAGGAGGTATATCGAGAGCCTTTCGTCTTACGCCAGGCAGTTCCTCGGTCAGATGGAAAAGCCCGACGTAGAGCTTATAGACGGACTTTCGCCCGCAATTTCCATAGACCAGAAGACGACTTCGCACAACCCCCGTTCGACGGTCGGAACGGTAACCGAAATTTACGACTATTTCCGTCTGCTCTTTGCCAGGGTGGGCGTTCCCCATTGCCCCAAGTGCGGCAGAGAAATACGCCGCCAGTCCGTGGACGAAATAGCGGACAGGGTAATGCTCATGCCCGCAGGCAGCAAGATAATGGTCGAAGCTCCCGTCGTCCGCGGCAAAAAGGGCGAGTTCGTCAAAGAGCTTGCCTCGTACAAAAAGAGCGGCTACGGCAGGGTCAAAGTCGACGGCATAGTCTACGACCTGCAGGAAGAAATACGCCTCGAAAAGAACATAAGGCACAATATTTCAGTCATAATTGACAGGTTGGTGATAAAAGACGGCATAATAAAAAGGCTTACCGACAGCCTCGAAAATGCCTTAAAACTTGCCGACGGTCTGGTTGTTATCGAGAGCGGCGACAAAGAGGAGCTGTTTTCTTCCAAGTACGCCTGCCCGGACTGCGGCATATCGATAGAGGAAATTGAACCCCGTCTTTTCTCGTTCAACACCCCTTGGGGCGCATGTCCCGAATGTTCGGGGCTTGGCTTCAAACAGTCGGTAGACCCCGACCTCATATGTCCCGATAAAAACAAAACTCTGCGCGAGGGCGCAATTAAAATAAGCGGCTGGAACCTCGATTCCTCCGCAATGACGCAGATGTATCTCAAGTCGCTTTCCACCGTCTACGGGTTCTCTCTTGATGTCCCCGTAAAGGATCTTCCCGAGGGTATTTACGATATGCTTATGTGGGGCAACGGCGGCGAGAAGATAGAGCTTGAATACAACGCATACAGATTTTCGGGCAGCTATAAAACTGCATGGGAAGGCTTTGCCGCAAATTTGCAAAGGCGCTACAATCAGACGCAGTCCGAAAGCGTCAAGTGGGATATAGAGCGCTACATGCGTACCTCCGAATGTCCCTGCTGCCACGGCAAGAGGCTCAAAAAGGAAGCTCTCGCAGTAACCGTAGGCGGAAAGAATATAGCCGAAGTCTGCGACATGTCTGTCGACGAGCTTAAAAAGTTTTCGGATTTTTCCTTTTTCGGCAAAACCGAGCACATGATTGCCGACAGCATAATAAAGGAAATAGATAACCGTATAAGTTTCCTCGAAAACGTTGGACTTGGCTATCTCACTCTGTCGCGCAGCGCTTCAACCCTTTCGGGCGGCGAAAGCCAGCGCATAAGGCTTGCAACGCAGATAGGCAGCGCGCTGACGGGCGTTTTGTATATCCTCGACGAGCCTTCGATAGGACTTCACCAGCGCGACAATGAAAAACTTTTGGCTTCGCTTAAAGGTCTGCGCGATATAGGCAACACTTTAATAGTCGTAGAACATGACGAAGATACCATCCGCGCGGCGGATTATATCGTCGATATAGGTCCGATGGCGGGCGTTCACGGCGGACAAGTGGTGGCTTGCGGCACGCAGCAGGATATTATGAACGAGCCTAAATCTATAACGGGCGATTTCCTTGCGGGCAGAAGAAAGATAGAAATTCCCGCCTTCCGCAAACAGCCCGACGGCAGATGGCTCAAAGTTTACGGCTGCAGGCAGAATAACCTCAAAAATATCGATATAAGCATACCCGCGGGACTTATAACCGCCGTTACGGGCGTTTCGGGAAGCGGCAAATCGAGCTTTGTCAACGAAATAGTTTATCCATACCTTGCAAACAATCTCAACGGAGCGCGTCAGCGCCTCGGTAACGCTCAAAGGTTTGAGGGGCTTGAATATTTCGACAAGGTAATCGCGATAGACCAGCAGCCCATAGGCAGAACGCCCCGCTCCAACCCCGCAACCTACACGGGTGTGTTCCAGTATATACGCGATTTGTTCGCGGCAACGCCCGACGCCAAGGAAAGGGGCTATAAATCGGGCAGATTTTCTTTCAACGTCGCGGGCGGCAGGTGCGAACATTGTCAGGGCGACGGCATTTTGCAGATAGCCATGCACTTTTTGCCAGATATTTTCGTCCCCTGCGAAGTCTGCGGAGGCAAGCGTTATAACAGAGAAACGCTGGAGGTAAAGTATAAGGGTAAATCAATATCCGACGTTCTTGATATGACCTGCGAGGAGGCGGCGGAATTCTTCAAACCCGTGTCCTCGATTTATAACAAGGTAAAAACGCTCTGCGACGTTGGACTGGGATATATAAAACTCGGTCAGAGTTCAACAACGCTTTCGGGCGGTGAGGCGCAGAGGGTAAAACTCGCAACCGAGCTTTCCAAGCGCTCTACGGGCAAAACATTCTATATTCTCGATGAGCCCACTACGGGACTTCACAGCTACGACGTGGAAAAACTCGTCGGCATACTCGCGAGGCTCAGGGAGGGCGGCAACACAGTTCTCGTAATCGAACACAACCTCGACGTCATAAAGACGGCTGACTATATTATAGACCTCGGTCCCGAGGGCGGTTCGGGCGGCGGCACGATAGTTGCCGCTGGTACGCCAGAAGAGGTCGCAAAAGTACCTCAAAGCTATACTGGTCAGTTTCTTAAAAAAATTTTAAAAATCGATTGACGGACTTCAGAAAAATTTTAAATGAACGGCATTTAGTTCAATGATTTAACAAAAAGCACGCCTTAGGAATACTTTGTAAGTACGAGTATTTTTAAAAGGAGTGCTTTTTTTATGCCCAAACCTCTCATCGTAGATAAACCTTATCCCACAACCGAGGGCATCACGCCCGATTGCCGCGCTCTGCACATAATTTCGCCAGCATATGCGGCTTCCGCGGGAGAGCTGACGGCGACTTTGCAGTATATTTACCACGCGATAAATTTTGAAAACAAAAACAAAGAGGAATATGCAAGCATTATAGAGCAGATAGCCATAGCGGAAATGACGCATTTAAAGCTGCTCGGCAACACGATTTATGCCCTCGGCGCGCAGCCCGTCTACACGGCATTCCCGCCTGCGGCGTTCAATTTCTATTCTGCCAAATTCGTCAGTTACTCGTGTTCGCTCAAAAATATGCTCGAAGACGACATTATCGCCGAAAAACAGGCAATCAGCTCCTACGAACGCATGATTGAACGGTTGAGGAACGATAAAGTAAAGTGCATAATAGAGCGCATTCTGGAGGACGAAAAGCTGCACCTTGCCGTATTTAAGGAGCTGCTCGCAAAGTTAAGCGATTGACAACTTCATCGCTTTATTATAAAATGAACTTATGATAAAGTACGATGTGGCAATAGTCGGAGGCGGCGCTTCGGGGCTTACCTGCGCGCTCGCTTTAAAGAGGCTTAAAAGCGGGGCAAAGGTGTGCGTCATAGACGCTTGTGAGCGTTTCGGCAAAAAATTAGCCGCCACCGGCAACGGCCAGGGCAATGTGTCCAATATAAATTTAACCGCAAAAAATTATCACGGCGGCGGAGCAGAGCTTGCCAACGCCATTATAGGCGGAAACTACAACCTTCCAGCATCGATTTTCAACTGCATACTCACTTGCGACGAAGAGGGCAGAATTTATCCTGCGGGCAGACAGGCTTCTGCACTTACGGACAGTCTTTTGAGTGAGCTTAACGCTCTCAACGCCGAGCTTATTGCGGGAACAAAAGTTACCCGCGTTTCAAAGGGTTTTAAGCTCGCGCTTTCAAACGGGAAAGAGATTTATGCCGACCGCGTCGTTTTAGCTTGCGGCGGAAAGGCGCAAAAGCAGTTCGGCACCGACGGCACGGCATATTCGCTTGCCGAAAGTCTGGGGCATAAAATAACGACGCTTTATCCGTCGCTCGTGCAGCTGAAAACGGATACGACTTTCATAAAGACGTTAAAAGGCATTCGCGTCGGCTGCACCCTGCGCGCGGAATGTGATGGAAGAACGATAGGCGAGAGCAAAGGAGATTTAATTTTTACCGATTACGGCATTTCGGGCAATGCGGTGTTTTCACTTTCATCCGTTGTTGCGGATAAAAGAGGCGTAATCGTGCATATCGAATTTCTCCCCGGCGTCGCCGAAGAGAGAATAGCGGAGGATATAAAAAACAAACAGCGTTTGGGATACCCGGAAAGCGAACTGCTTTCAGGTACTCTCCACAACCAGATAGGCAGAGCGATTATAAAGCGCGCGCACGGCAATATTGAAGATATTGTCCGCACCGTCAAAGATTTTACCCTTCCCGTAACGGGGTCGCTCGGGTTTGACTATGCTCAGACGACGCGCGGCGGCGTTGATTGCTCGCAGATAACTAAAAACCTTGAAAGTAAGATTTGTAAGGATTTGTATTTTACTGGGGAATATCTCGACGTGGACGGCGATTGCGGCGGATATAACCTTTTATGGGCGTTTGCAAGCGGCGTGCGCGTAGGACAGAAAATAGCGGAGGAATTATGATTAAGCGTATAGACAACATAAAACTTTCCGTCCTCGCGCCCCAATCGCGCCTTTTAAAGATTGTTGAAAAACAACTCGGCGCGCCCGTAAAATTTTTTGAAATTATCAAAAAATCGCTCGACGCGCGCGATAAAAACAATATTTTCTGGGTATATTCGGTAGCTTGCTCTTCGCAGGAGGAAAACGTTTCCGCGCCTCAACCTGAACGCATAAAGAGCAACCCCGTCGTTGCCGTAGTCGGCGGCGGACCTGCGGGGCTTATGTGCGCAATAAGATTAATCGAACACGGTTTTAAACCTTTTCTAATCGAGCGCGGACAAGCGGTAGAGGAACGCAAAATTGCTTGCGAAAGGTTTTGCCGCGAGGGAAAACTCGATACCGAAAGCAACGTGCAGTTCGGCGAGGGCGGCGCAGGCGCGTTTTCGGACGGCAAGCTCAACACGCAGACGCACGACGGGCTAAACAGGGACGTTCTCAGAATTTTCGCGCGTTTCGGCGCGCCCGAAGAGATTTTATATCTAAATAAACCTCATATCGGCAGCGATAAACTCTACGACGTTCTGCGCAACATGCGAAAATTTATTCTCGAAAACGGCGGAACTGTCATGTTTGATACGAGAGTTGACGGGCTTATCTGCAGACAGGGCAGACTTAAAGGGCTTAAACTTACCAAAAAATCGGGCAAATGTTGCGATTTTATCTGCGACGATGCAGTGTTTGCGATAGGGCATTCTGCGCGCGATACATTCGAAATGCTCGACAGAAGCGGCGTTTATATGGAACCTCGTGATTTTGCCGTAGGCGTAAGGATTGAACATCTCGCGTCGGAAATAGGGCTTGCCCAGTATGGCAAAAATTATAAACTTTTGCCTACGGCTGACTATAAGCTCGTTTCGCATGCGCACGAACGCACTGTGTTCACGTTTTGCATGTGTCCCGGCGGCGTCGTCATACCTGCGGCGAGCGAACAGGGCGGAGTTGTCGTCAACGGCATGAGTCTTTATGCCCGAGACGGAATTAATTCCAATTCCGCGATCATGGTGCAGATGAGGAGGAGCGATTTCGGCGGCGACGACCTGTTTGCCGGCGTTCGTTTCCAGAGAGATATAGAGCAAAAAGCGTTTGCTCTCGGCGGAGGTAACTATAGCGCTCCCGCCCAGACTTACGGCGATTTTGCTGCGGATAAATTTTCTTCCTCTTTCGGCGAAGTGCAACCCACATATGCCGCAGGCATAAAGTGCGCGCCGCTTAAGGAAGTTCTGCCGCCTGTAGTTACCCAAGCTTTGAAAGCGGCAATACCAGATATGGATAGAAGGTTGAAAGGCTTTGCTTGTCCCGACGCTGTCATGACGGGCGTAGAAACGCGCTTTTCATCACCTGTAAGGATTGTAAGGAATGATAGCGGTCAAAGCGTCAGCATGGAAGGACTTTATCCGTGCGGCGAGGGCAGCGGGTATTCTGGCGGTATAACTTCGTCAGCCGCAGACGGTCTTAAAGTCGCCGAACGCATATTTGAAAAATACAGATAAAAAACATTTTTTTATCATAAAATTAACACAATGGAGGTATACAATCTTTACAAAAGTTGCGAAGAGCATTTTTTTAAAGACTATTACCTACACTTAACTTTTTTCATATTCTCTCTATCGGAATGCGCGCCGTTCGGCGCGCATTCTGTCGTAAAAAATAATTGTCGTATTGCCGCATTTTTGCTTGCAAACAAAAACGAGGTATGATATAATCAATCGGCAAAGTAAATACGGCCTTGTGGTCAAGCGGTTAAGACGGAGCCCTCTCAAGGCTCAATCCCGGGTTCGATTCCCGGCAGGGTCACCATTTTAAAAGCGGCACATAATGTGCCGCTTTTTTGTTGACTTAATGTTCTTTCCGAATAAGAGTTTTGTGCGTTTCATAAATCGATTTTTAAGTGCGTAGATTTTGAATTGTTATTAATTTGCGCTGTATAAATTTAAGATATTGCTTAAATTTGCTAAATCTTATTAATTTTGACAAATATCTGCGAGTTTTGCGACAATGTGTTTATTATAAGATTGTTTTATTGCGATTATTAAATTTAATAATGCTAAAAATAAAATAAGCAGTCGAAAACCTATTGACAAAAAAGATGTAAATTAGTATTATAATAAAGTAATTGATTTGAATATTTTTTGATATTTTTGTGCTCCTATTCACAATTATACATAGAACGATATCAAATTAAAATCAATAGTAAAAATAGTTGTCGAGGAGACAACAAAATTTTATTTTATGGAGGGTTGCTAAAAAATGGCACACAGAATTAAGAAAGTTGCCGCTTGCGCGGTTGCTTGCCTTATGACCGGTTCTGTCGCTTTCGGCCTTACGGCTTGCGGAGACGACGGCAACTCGTCGGGTAAGTATACTTATCGCATGGCGACAGCTGACCTGGCGGACAACTGGAACGTACACACTTATACGTCCGACGCGTCCAATGACATCTTAGGTTATACCGAAGACGGACTTTACACCTTCGACTATAACGATACCAAAGACGGTTACGTAATCGTTCCCGCAATGGCGTCCGAAATGCCTCAGGATGTAACTTCTCAGTATGTAAGCGATACCAAGTGGGGTATTACTTCGGGCGATACCTGGAAGGCAATAAGAATTGAACTTCGCCACGACCTTAAGTTTGATAACGGCGACGAGATTACGGCAGACGACTTTGTTGAATCGATGAAGCTTCTTCTCAATCCCGATGCGGCAAACTATCGTGCCGACTCATATTACGGCGGACAGTTCACAATAGTCGGCGCCGAACAGTATGCAAAGGCAAACACTTATGCATATTCTGCAATGGTATCCGCAAACTATGGTCCAGAGGAATATTTTGACATCGCTGACCTCGTTGCAGGCGCAAACAACGTTCTTCAGCTCGACGGCAAAGATATAGCTATCAATTTAACCACCGGCGGTAACTGGGGTTCCAACGGTCTTAACGACTATTACGGCGCCGGTTATTTCGAGATAGACGGTTGGGAAGAATTTGCCGCTAAGGCAGATGAAGACGGCTACATCAAACTTGACCAGGCCGGACTCGAAATGGTAATGGATGTAATCGCTATGCTTCACGGATATGGCACTGCGGAAGAATATGCCGCTGCATGCGAGAGTTCTGATAACTACGTCGGCGCTGACGGCGACATTAACTATGCATATGCTGAATGGCAGGAAATGTGCTTCTTCGGTTCCACATGGCCTGAATTTGATTTCAGCAACGTAGGTATAAAAGCTGTTGACGATTACACTCTTGATGTAATTTTGGAATCCTCTCTCAGCGGTTTCTATCTTAACTACAGCCTTACGGGTGCGCTTTCTCTTGTACATCCCGAAACTTACAAGAGCTGCATTTCCAACAACCAGGGCGCTTATTCCAACAGCTATGGTACAAGCAAAGAAACTTATGTAGGTTTTGGTCCTTACAGAATTTCTTCCTATGTTCAGGACTCCGTTGTAGAATTCGAAAAGAACCCTTACTGGTACGGTTACAGCGATCCCGCATACGAAGGACAGTATCAGACGACCAACATCTCCATAAGACAGATTACCGACAGCTCTATTCGTCTCAGCGAATTCAAAGCAGGCAAACTTGACTCTTACGGACTTCAGGCTGCCGATATGGATGATTATCAGTCCAGTGAATATACCTACTTCACCGAAGGCGAAAGCACGTGGTTTGTTGCTCTTAACCCCGATACAGAAGGACTTACGGCAGCTCAGGAGGCAGCTACTCCCGCAACGAGCGGAAATGTAGTTAACAAGACCGTACTTACCATCAAGGAATTCCGTCAGGCTCTTTCGTTCTCCATTGACCGTTGGGCATATGCGCAGACCCTTGACCCCATGAGCAGCCCCGCACTTTCGCTGTTCACTAACCAGATCGTATCCGACCCCGAAAACGGTATTTCTTACAGAACTACCGACGAAGCTAAGCAGGTTCTCGTAGACTTCTGGGGACTTTCAGACGATATCGGACCCGGCAAAGAGTATGCAACCATCGATGAAGCAATAAGCAGTATTACGGGTTACGATCCTTCAGGCGCAAAGACTTTGTTTACTCAGGCTTATAATGAAGCGGTTGAAAGCGGCATGCTTCCCGAAGGCGACAACTGGGAAGTTCAGATAGTTATAGGTAAGCCTGCAGAGCATGAATACTATAACAATGGTTATAACTTCCTTGTTGCTACTTGGACGAATGCTGTTGCTGGTACTCCTTTTGAAGGTCACCTCGTATTCAAGCAGTCGCAGGTTCTCGGTTCAACGTCTTTCGCTGAATATCTCCAGAATAACCAGGTAGACGTTCTCTTCGGCGTAGGTTGGACGGGCAGTGCGCTTGACCCCTACAACCTCATGGAAGCATATGTATCCGAAGATTATCAGTATGACCCGGGTTGGGATACAAAAACAACCATGTGCGACGTTGAAATTAACGGTCAGATTCTCCGCGCAAGCGTTTACGATTGGGGTAAAACTGCTCTTCAGGGCGGCAATATTTCCGCAACCGTAGTAGTTGACGGTCAGCCTACAACCGATAAGGTTACTATCAACGCAGGCGTTGCTGCAGATCCTTCAGTACGTCTTGCAGTTCTCGCGGCAGTTGAAAACGCAGTTCTTCAGCAGTACGACATGATCCCCGTCGGCGTTCAGGCATCTGCTTCGCTCAAGGGTATGCGTATCGAATTCTATACCGAAGAATATATCTACGGTGTAGGCCGCGGCGGCGTCAAGTATATGACTTATACCATGGACGACGCTGAATGGGCTAAGTACGTCAACGACAACGGCGGCGAACTCAACTATACCTGATAAATAAATACTCTTTTACAACAGTAAATCATTAAGAATTAATGACGTAGCGGGGTGTTTACACTCCGCTATGTCGTTGATTTTATTAAAGGCAGGACACCGCATGTATATTTTTAAATACATCTTAAAAAGAATAGGGCTGATGCTTATCACGGCCTTTATTTTAATAACGATATGTTTTGTTCTGGTCAAACTGCTTCCAAATACGCCCATACAACAACTTGGTAAAGATACTGAGCTGATTTTGCGCAGAAGGGTGCAGTTACATCAGATGTATATAAATGAGGCTGGCGAATACGTAACAACGCCCATCCTTGAACAATATGTTTATTTCCTCTTTTACGCATTCCAGGGTGACTTCGGCGTAGGAGAAACAATATATGTCGGACAGGAAGTATGGAGCATTTTCACCAGCAAACTTCCATTTACCGTCGGTGTCAATTTATATTCTATATTAATCAGCATACCCGTTGGTCTCGGTCTCGGCATTATCGCCGCTATCAAAAAGAATAAGTGGCAGGACCACCTAATTTCAACGGGCGTTATGGTATTCGTATCCGTACCTTCTTTTATTTACGGCTTTCTTGTTCAGATTTTGATGTGCGTTGAGCTCAAGTGGTTCTCGCCTACGATGAACGCCGTAAACGGACCGTTCAGCTGGACGGGTTTTGAAAGTATGATACCCGCAATTCTGAGTTTGTCTTTCTCTTCTATAGCAGGTTTTGCGCGCTATACTCGAGCAGAACTTACCGAAGTTTTGACAAGCGAATATATGTTGCTTGCGCGCACAAAGGGACTTACTCGCGGACAGGCAACTCTGCGCCACGCGATGAGAAACGCGATGGTGCCTATTTTCCCTATGATTTTAGGCGAATTTGTAAGCATAATGTCTGGCTCGCTTATACTCGAGCAGATGTTCTCGATACCCGGCGTAGGTCAGCTTTATATTCAGTCTATAACAGGAACATATCCCGATTACAACTTCTTCATGTTGTTGTCGGCGTTCTATATATTACTCGGCCTGACAGCCAATATTGTCATAGACATCAGCTATGGCATCATTGACCCGAGAATAAGAATGGGGGCGAAGTAATATGGAAAATATAAATAGCATTCCTAAGGAAAAATTTCAATTTGTAACTAAGCGCGATTTATCCCACGATAAAAAGCTCGAAACCAAGCCCGTAGGTTATTTTAAGGACGCTTTCAGGCGTTTTTGCAAAAATAAAGGCTCAGTTATTGCCGCTATAATAATTCTTATTTTGGTTATTTTTGCAATAGTAGGACCTTATTGCATAAGCGACAAATATACTAGCGCTTACGGCAACGATACCGACGTAGGACAGTACCAGACGCTTCTGCCCAAGCTTTCCATAATGGAAGGCACGGGCTTCTGGGACGGTACAGAGGTAGAGGAAGAACTTTCCGCCGCAAACTATTACCGTTATTTGGGTATGCAGCAGGAGAGGGGCTATCAGGTTATCTATGAAACCAAAAAAGTGGGAAGTCGTTATACTATAAAGGTTGACACTTACCGTGCGATCAAAGGTTTTACAAAGACGTTTACCGCGCAAGAGTATCAGGCTCTTATGGATTGGCAGGACGAAAACAATATGCAGGTAATTCTGCCTTACGTCAATAACAATCTTGCTCTCATACAGAACGACAGCGTCTGGTATGTCTGCGACAGAAAGGGTAATCCCGAACTCGATAACGGCGAGCTTATACCCGCTTACTATACTTATGCCGTAGCTGAGGGTTTGAAAGATGATTATACGAGCGTAATGCGCCTTCCCGATGACCCTTACGTTAACGGCGACGAAGCCAACGGCTGGAGCTATGCGCAGCGTACAGGCACGGCTTCGACAGGTTATAACTATAAAGTCAGGGTAGAACCTTACAACTATTTCATTTATAAATACGGCTTTGAGCCAAGCTTTGTGTTCGGTACGGATTCAAAGGGTTACGATGTGTTCACCAGATTGGCGAGCGGCGCTCGTTTCTCCATGCTGTTCGCGGTTGCGGTATCGGCAATCAACCTCTTCATCGGCGCAATTTACGGTGCAATCGAAGGTTACTACGGCGGCGCTGTCGATCTTACGATGGAACGCATTTCCGATATTTTAAGCGGTCTGCCCACACTGGTTGTAACCGTTTTGTTCAACCTGCATCTTACGCCGGTTGTCGGTGTAATTCCTGCGTTGATCTATGCCTTTATTCTTACGGGTTGGATAGGCATAGCAAGCACAACCCGTATGCAGTTCTATCGTTATAAGAACCAGGAATATGTTCTTGCAGCTAGAACGCTCGGTGCAAGGGACAGAAGACTAATCTGGAAACATATATTCCCCAATTCACTCGGCACGCTTATAACCTCGTGCGTGCTTATCATACCCGGAGTTATATTCAGCGAAACTTCACTGACATACCTCGGCATAATCAACCTTGACAGCCCTACAACATCTTCTGTCGGCGCAATGCTCTCGGCAGGTCAGAAGGTAATGGTTGATTTCCCCCATGTAGTATTGTTCCCGGCATTGTTCATAGGCTTACTTATGGTTTCATTCAACTTATTCGGCAATGGATTGCGCGATGCATTCAATCCTTCGCTGCGCGGTTCGGAGGACTGATATGGAAAATAAAGAAGTAAAACTTTCCGTAAAAAATCTTGTTATATCTTTCCGAACGGCAAACGGCAAAGTTCAGGCTGTGCGCAACATAAATTTTGACCTTTATAAGGGAGAAACGCTCGCCATAGTCGGCGAATCCGGTTCGGGTAAGTCCGTAACCACGCGCGCCATCATGGGCATACTTGCCGCCAACGCGATTAAAGAGGGCGGAGAGATTGTCTACGACGGTCAGGATCTCATGAAGATAGGCGAAGACGGTTTCCATAAAATCCGCGGCGATAAAATCGCCATGATTTTCCAGGACCCTCTGTCATCGCTTAACCCCATAATGCGCATAGGCAAACAGATGACCGAGGCAATGCTTATAAACGGCAAACTCAGTCAGAAAGAAGCGAGAAAAGATTTCAACAGCACGCTTAAGCTGCTCAATGTCAATATGGATGCCGCCATTGCCGGCGGAGACAAGCAGATTGCAGAGCAGAATGCCAGAAAATGCCGCGATTTCGATAAGTTTGAATATAAACATCTCGAACTCGAGGGAGCTTACGACAGAGCAAAAAATAACGCTTCCGAATGCCTCTACGAAACAGATAACCTGCTTTTCGAGATAGAAAAGAATGCGGTTACGGATTTGCCTTCGGAGGTCAAGGAAATTTTAAAACTTGCCGAAGGAAGCGTTCACAAATATGTTATTAATTCGCGCGCAGGCGAACTTATGGCTGCAATAGAAAAAATAAAGCAGTACGTAAAACTTTCCCTGCCCGAAGCTGCGCTTGATTTCGCTTGCCGCATCGTCGGAAAAAAGAGCCGCAAAGTTATGGAGATGAAAGGCTCCGACATTCGCGATCAGCTCACTGCAATACGCGAAATAATAGCCGAAGCTCTGGAATATCCCATGCCCAATTTCTTTGCAATGGGTTATTATCTGACTTTCTCTGAGGAGCCTCTGCCCGATTTGAGCGTTGAAGAGCTTAACGTTTTCCTCAGAAAATATCTTGACGACAACTTTATGCTCGATTTCATCGCGAGCACGAAGAGTGCGCTGATAAAATCGCATGAAGAAGGACTAGCAAACAAGCAGACAGCCGTAGATTATATCAATGAAGTCATGCATATCTTCGAAGGCGATATGCTCAAGAGGAGCGAAGTTTACAAAACTTCCAGAAAACTCATTCAGCTTATAACCAAAGCTATCGACAGGCTTGAAATTCATAAGGATAACTATGCATATACCTTCGCTTCGAGCATTAAGGCTGCAATTTCGCTCTATTATAACGGAATTAGGCGCAACCGCATAGAAGAAAAGCGCTTTGCTAAACAGACAGCCGCATACGAAAGAAAAGTGGCAAAGGGAAAAACTCCCGACTGGAAAGTCGCAGGCAAAAACCTTGTAGATCTTGATAATGCAAAAGCCGATATATGTGCCATAATTAGCAAGGTTAAGGAAAATTTTGTCAACGAAATTGCCAAAGGCGACGCGCATGACTTTGACGCAAAGGCAGTAGAGATGATTGATTACCTCAAAGCCAAGGCGAGCGACGTAGCATACAAGGTTACGAGGCGCATGGCTAAAGCTCGCGCGCTTAAGCTCATGGAAGAAGTCGGCATTCCCGAACCCAAGAGAAGATACAAGCAGTATCCTTTTGAATTTTCGGGCGGCATGAGACAGAGAATAGTCATAGCCATTGCTCTCTCGGCAAATCCCGATATACTTATCTGCGACGAACCGACTACCGCGCTCGACGTTACAATTCAGTCTCAGATACTCGAACTCATAAACAAAGTAAAAAAAGAAAGACAGCTTTCGGTAATATTCATAACACACGACCTCGGCGTCGTTGCAAACATGGCGGACAGGGTTGCCGTTATGTATGCGGGCAAAATTGTCGAGATAGGAACGGCGGAAGACGTATTCTACACGCCCGCTCATCCCTATACATGGGCGTTGCTTTCGTCTATGCCCGACCTCGATACCAAGGAAAAGCTCGAAGCAATTCCCGGCACTCCGCCCAACATGATATATCCGCCCAAGGGAGACGCGTTTGCAGAGCGCAACAAATATGCTATGGAAATCGACTTTGAGGAGCAACCTCCCATGTTTAAAATTTCCGATACGCATTACGCGGCTACCTGGTTGTTGCATCCGGACGCTCCCAAGATTGAAATTCCCAAGATTATTACCGACAGAATTGAAAGAATGAAGAATAAGATGGGAGGTGTTTAATTTATGCAGGAAAACAATAACGAAGTTCTGCTTAGAGTAGAGCACCTTTGCCAGTATTTCAAGATGGGACCCGGTCGCGAGCTTAAAGCCGTAGACGACGTAAACTTTGAAATCAAAAAGGGCGAAGTTTTCGGTCTGGTCGGTGAGAGCGGTTGCGGAAAAACGACAACCGGACGCTCTATAATAAAACTTTACGACATTACGTCGGGCAACGTCTATTTCAAAGACCAGCGCATCTGTGCAGGCACCCGCTCGTACAAAAACGCCATCAGGCAGGCGAGGGAGGAATGCCGCAAAGTCTGCGAAGAATATAAAAAGCAGAGCGAAGAAGAGATTGCTGCAGGCGCGGACGAAGCTGCCGTCAACGAAAAATATGCAACCCTGAAGGCGCAGGCTCACGAAAAGTGCGCCGCTGTCGTGGAGGAGAACAAAAAACTTATCTCTTCGGCAAATCACGACCAGAAGTATTGCGATAAAGACCACGCAAAGCGAGAGGTCGCAAAAATTACTGCCGAAAAAGAGGCGGCTCTTGCGGCGTGCGTGACGGAAGAGGAAAGGGCTGCATGCGAGAAAAAATATAAACCTTTGTTGCGCCTGGCTTCCAGGGAAAGGCTGGTAAACGAAATCCAGATGATTTTCCAGGACCCCATAGCTTCGCTCGACCCCAGAATGACGGTAAGGGATATAATAGCCGAAGGTCTGGTTATCAAGGGCATCAAGGACAAAAAATACATCGACGAAAAGGTGTATGAAGTGCTTGAAAAAGTCGGTCTTGTAAGAGAGCATGCGGGAAGATACCCCCACGAATTCTCGGGCGGACAGCGCCAGCGTATAGGCATAGCGCGTTCTGTAATCATGCGTCCCGAGCTTATAATTGCCGACGAACCTGTATCCGCGCTCGACGTTTCCATTCAGGCGCAGGTAATCAACCTTCTCAACGAGCTAAGGTCGGAATTCGGCATAACCGTGCTTTTCATTGCGCACGATCTTTCCGTCGTCAAATATTTCTCGGACAGAATAGGCGTCATGTATTTCGGTAAAATGGTTGAACTTGCAACTTCGGACGAGTTGTTTGCTCACCCTCTGCATCCATATACAAAGTCCTTGCTTTCGGCGATACCCCTGCCCGATCCCAAATATGAAAAGGAACGCAGGAGAAGCACATATAATCCGCTTGCCGAGCATGATTATTCGGTAGACAAACCCGTCATGCGCGAAATAGTTCCCGGACATTTCGTTTACTGCAATAACGCGGAATTCGAAAAGTATAAAGAGGAGTACGCTAAATCCGAAGAAAAAGCCGCAGAGAATACAAAGTCTGCAGACGCCGAAACCAAAAAGACTTCGGCAAAGTCGGAATCTTCTCGTTCTTCCTCCGCCAAAAAGACGACTTCGGGCAGCAAGACAGGCGCAAGTCGTACGGCTAAAAAAGCTCCTGCCGAAGGTGAAAAGAAGACTGCGCGCCGCGCTCCCGCAAAAAAGACTACTGCCTCCGCTAAGGAAAATAAGGGTGCAGAAGACTGAATTAAATGAAAAGTACTGTCATAAAATATACGGTTACAGTTTCAGTATGTCTGCTTATCGCTGTCGGAGTATCATTTCTTCGTTCGCTGTACTGGCAGACTGACGCAAAGTCCGTCATGATGGCGCTTGCGGACACCTTTTCCATACCGGGATTGCTCGTTTTATTTTCGGGACTGCTCGTTGCCTGTTCAAATCACGGAGCGTTTTATATGTTCTCGTTTGCAGGTAAAAAGTTTATAAGTCTTTTTAAAAAAGTCCGAAGCGAAGAGGATAAAATGACCTATTACGAATATCGCGAAATGAAGAGCGGAAAGCGCCGCGATTATTCTTACATGCTTATCTGCGGTGGCGCGTTTTTGCTCGCAGGCATTGTATTTTTTTTCATATATATGTCTTTATGATTAAAATTTAACATCATCCGAACACACCTTTTATAAAGGTGTGTTCTGTTTTTAGTTGCATTGTAAAAAGGCGGTAAAATTATAAAAATTTCACCTCGATTTCATATTTTAGTTGAGCTATTCATTTGACAAAAAAATTTTATGTTACTATAATTATTTCGATTTCAAACTAATTTATTTTGTCATAGAGGCTTAAAGGATTTGGAAAAAAAGCGTTTGTTCGGCAGAATGTGTTGCCTGCATGCATTGCTCGTAAGGAAAATTGATTCGCTGTTGTCCGAATACGGACTTAACGGAATGCAGATGCATACAATGATATTCGTGAAGATTAAAAACATGCGCGGCGAAAAAGTCTGCCAGCGCGACGTTGAAAGGGAAACGGGTTTGCGTCCTTCTTCTGTTTCTTCCATGCTTTCTAATCTCGAGCGTTCTTCGTTCATCGTCAGAACTCCGTCCGAAGAGGATGCGAGAACAAAATACATAACGCTTACGCCCGAAGGCGACGAATTGTGCGAAAAGAATAAAGAACTTATGAATAACGCCGACCTCATCATTGAAGACGCTTTGACGGAAGAAGAACGCGCAAATCTGAGCGAGCTGCTCTTTAAGATTATAGCGCATATAAAAAAGCAATAAATTTTTGGAGATATATATGATCAAAGACTTAATGAAAAGCGTAAGGGAGTACAAAAAGCCCTCGATCATCGTCCCCGTTTTAATGGCGGGCGAAGCGATCATGGAAATTGTAATTCCCTTTCTTATGACTTTCATTGTGGGTGAGTTGCAGTATGTTGCAGACGGAACCAAAGAGCAAGTTAATATAAGCACGATTATTATATGTGCTTCGCTCATGATCATCTGCGCGCTGCTGGCGCTGTTCTTCGGCACGCTCGGCGGTAAATTGGCTGCCGTGGCAAGCTGCGGTCTCGCTCATAACCTCAGGGAAGACATGTACAATAATCTGCAGACCTTCTCGTTTGCAAATATTGACAACTATTCGACATCCAGCCTCATTACGCGTATAACGACGGACGTAACCAACGTGCAGAACGCGTATCAGATGAGCATTCGTATGCTTGTCCGCGCGCCCATATTGTTTATTTCGTCGATTATAATGACGGTAATAATCGAACCTATGATGGCGCTCATATTTGCATGCGCGGCGTTGGTTCTCGGCGTAGTTGTTTCCATTTGCATGTTCAAAGTTGTTCCCTATTTCAGAACGATGTTCAAAAAATACGACCTTCTCAACTCCGTCGTTCAGGAAGACCTGACGGCTATAAGGGTTGTCAAGTCGTATGTAAGGGAAGACAGAGAAATTTCCAAAATGAAGAATGCCAGCGGCGAAGTTTACAAGTATTCCGTAAAAGCTGAAAGAATACTTACCATAATGATGCCCAGCGTCATGCTCGTAATGTTCATAGTTAACATTATAATTCTTACAGTCGGCTCCAATATGTACGTCGGCAACATCTCGGGCAGAATCAGCCCCAGCCAGATACAGACGCTCATCCAGTATTCCGCACAGATACTTACGGGCGTCATGATGGTTGCGATGTGCCTCAACTTCATTTCCCTTTCCAAGGGCTCTGCAGACCGTATAACCGAAGTCTTGAAGGAACGCACAACCCTTCCCAAGGCGGAAGATCCCGTTTTTGAAGTCAGGAACGGCGACATCGATTTTGACAATGTATCTTTCTGCTACTCGCAGAAGAAGGACGTAACCGTTCTCGAAAATATCAACCTGCACATAAAAGCGGGACAGACAGTGGGAATTATAGGCGCTACGGGTTCGGGCAAAACATCGCTTGTATCGCTCATTCCCAGGCTTTACGACGTTGCCTCGGGCAGCGTAAAGGTCGGCGGCGTGGACGTAAGGCGCTACAATCTTGACACTCTGAGAAGCAAAGTCGCTATGGTTTTGCAGAAAAACGTGCTGTTTTCAGGTACGATAGCAGAAAACTTGCGTTGGGGCGACGAAACGGCAACCGACGAGCAGATACGCGAAGCGGCAGAGCAGGCTTGCGCGGACGAATTTATACAGAATTTGCCCGACAAGTACGAATACGACCTCGGTCAGGGCGGCGTAAACGTTTCCGGCGGACAGAAGCAGAGACTGTGCATTGCCCGCGCTCTTTTAAAGCACCCCAAGATAATAATCTTCGACGACTCAACTTCGGCTGTCGATACCAAGACGGACGCAACCATAAGGGAAAACCTCAGAAAGTACGCGCCCGAAACGACAAAGATAATAATCGCCCAGCGTATAGCCTCCGTTCAGGACGCAGACCTTATAATTGTGCTCGATGAAGGCCGGATAGACGGCATGGGCAAGCACGAAGATTTGCTTGCTACCAACGAAATTTATAAGGAAGTTTACGAATCTCAGGTTCAGGGAGGTGAAGATAATGGCTAATATGTCGGGACCTCACGGAAAAATGCATGGCGGCAAGAGGGCGAAAACGCCCATGAAGACGCTCGGCAGATTGCTTAAATACAGCTTTCTGCGCAATAAATTTGCCACGGTGTGCGTCATAATCTTCGTCCTTCTCTCCTCGGTTGCAAACGTTACAGCCGCATCGAGAGTATCTATAATTACAACTGAACTCATGGCGCATCAGCAGTTAGCCGATATGAACCTTATTTATCAGAATGTTCTGATTATGGGTTGCATTTATTTTGTCGGTGCGGTATCGTCTTTCCTGTACAACATCATAATGATGTATATCGCGCAGGGTACGCTCAAAAAGATGCGCGACGACATGTTTGCAAAAATGCAGACGCTTCCTTTGAAGTATTTCGACACTCACACGCACGGCGACCTGATGAGCCTTTATACCAACGACGTCGATACCATGCGTCAGTTGCTCACGCAGACAATTCCCCAGATTTTATCTTCCGTACTCACGCTCATAGCAGTGCTTGTATTCATGATAATTTACAGCGTAACATTGCTGTTTGTCGTCCTTGTAATACTTGTCGGCATAGTATTTGTAACCAAGTTTATCGGTGGGAAATCTGCAAAATATTACCTCAATAACCAGAAAGCTCTCGGCGCGCTCAACGGCTACGTCGAGGAAATGACCGAAGGTCAGAAAGTCATCAAAGTATTCTGTCACGAGCAGAAAGCGAGAGAGGAATTCAAAGTTCTCAACGACGAACTCAACAACGCGGGCAGCAAGGCTAACGCTTATGCCTTTGTTATGGGACCTATAAACAACAACCTCGGTTATCTTCAGTACGTGCTCGTTGCGCTCGTCGGCGTGCTTATAATGGCTTTGGGCGGCGAAACAGGTCTGCTTTCTGTTTTCTGCAGCGTATTCGAAGCGGATAACGCCAACAGAGTTGCCGTTATGGCAGGTATGCTCGTTTCCTTCCTTATGTATTCCAGGCAGTTCAATATGCCCGTGCAGCAGGTATCGCAGCAGTTCAGCGCGATAGTAATGGCACTTGCCGGTGCGGAAAGAATATTCGAAATGGTCGACGAAAAGCCCGAAGACGAGGGCGGCGACATCACTCTCACCTACGGCGAGATGGAAGAGGGCAAATGGGCATGGAAAAAGCCTGTCGAAGGCGGTGCTGAGTACATTCCTCTCAAGGGCGATATACGTTTCTACGATGTGGTGTTCGGCTATACTCATGAAAAGGTCATCCTTAAAAACATAAATCTGTACGCGAAGCCCGGTCAGAAAATTGCATTCGTCGGTTCGACGGGTGCTGGCAAGACGACAATAACCAACCTTATAAACAGGTTCTACGATATTCAGTCGGGTCAGATTACCTACGACGGCATAAACATCAGGGACATTAAAAAATCCGATCTTCGCCGTTCGCTCGGCATAGTTCTTCAGGATACTCACCTGTTTACCGGAACGGTTATGGATAATATCCGCTACGGCAGACTGAACGCAAGCGACGAAGAGTGCATAAAAGCGGCTAAACTTGCCAATGCAGACAGCTTTATCGTTCACCTTCCCGAAGGTTACAATACGATGATAAAGGGCGACGGCGCTAACCTTTCGCAGGGTCAGAGGCAGCTTTTAGCTATTGCAAGAGCTATGGTTTCGCAGTGTCCCGTACTCATTCTCGACGAGGCAACTTCGTCCATCGATACCCGTACAGAAAAGCTCATTGAGCAGGGCATGGATAAACTTATGGAGGGCAGAACGGTATTCGTAATCGCCCACAGGCTTTCCACCGTCCGCAACAGCCACGCAATAATGGTGCTTGATCACGGCGTAATCATAGAACGCGGCAGCCATGAACAGCTCATAGAGCAGAAAGGTAAATATTACCAGCTCTACACAGGCGCTTTTGAACTCGAATAATTTTAAAAAATTTATGCCCGCCCGACAATTTTGTCGGGCGGGCAATTCTTTTGTTTTTCTGTGTCATTAAGCTACTTACGCCAAAAAATTCTTGCGGCTAAATATTGCAAAAATCCGAGCAATATGTTACAATCTAACTTGGTTTAGTATGGACGTAATAAGCGAAAAATTAAAACTCCTGCCCGATTCTTCGGGCGTTTATATAATGCTCGACAAGTACGGCAACATAATTTACGTCGGCAAGGCAAAGGTGCTGAAAAACCGCGTAAGACAGTATTTTCACAATACCCCAAAGCCCGAAAAAGTCATGCAGATGGTGTCAAACATCGCCGACTTCAACTATATTATAACTACATCCGAAATCGACGCTCTCGCGCTCGAAAACAACCTTATAAAAAAGCATAAGCCAAAGTACAACATACTTTTAAAGGACGATAAAACCTATCCTTATATCAAAGTCGATATGCGTGAAGATTTTCCGTCTTTTTACGTTACAAGAAAGATTAAAAAGGACGGTTGCCGCTATTTCGGACCGTTCATGGGCGGGATAAATTATAAAGACATTCTCGACGCAACGCAGCTTCTGTTCGGCATAAGGCTGTGCAGAACGCAGATTACTTCAAAGCCCAAACGCGAGTGCCTCAATTATCATATTGGCAGGTGCGCCGCGCCCTGCGCTCATAAAATAACAAGGGAAGAGTATGCCGAACGCGTCAACAAAGCACTCGCCTTTCTCGACGGCGATTATAAGAATGCGCAGAGCATTCTGGAAAACAAAATGTATGCCGCGGCAGAGGCGGAAGCATTTGAGCTTGCTATGGACTATAAAAATAAAATAGCCATGCTCTCCAAGCTCGAAGCGCGCAGAATTACTTCGATAAACAAATATATCGATGCAGACATAATTGCATATGCAACCAATAATCTCTATTCCGCGGTAAGCGTGCTCGTTACCAGAAAGGGCATAATGCAGGGCGGAAATTCCTTCGCCCTCGACGAAGCTCATATGAGCGACGCCGAAGCGCTGACTTCGTTCATAACGCAGTATTACACCACGCACGAACCCCCTGCCGAAATAATAGTGCAGGGCTATTGCGAAGTCGGTCTGATAGATAAATTTTTCAGGGAAAAGCTCGGCAAAACAGTCGAAATAACCGCCGCAAAGCAGGGCGTAAAAGCCCAGCTTTTAAAAATGGCTGAGCGCAACGCGCACGATTACCTCGAAAAGTCTGTGGATAAAATTAAGCACCGCGACGACATGACGACTAACGCCTGCGCGAGATTGCAGGAAATGCTTTCGCTTTCGCGCTATCCGAGAAGGATGGAGTGCTACGATATTTCCAATGTTTCGGGCGTGGACAAAGTCGGTTCAATGGTCGTGTTTACAGACGGCGAAGCGGATAAATCGCAGTATCGCCGCTTTAAAATAAAGACGGTCGAGGGTGCGAACGACTTTGCTTCGTTGCAGGAAGTGCTTTTAAGAAGGCTGGAAAAACTCGGCACAGACCAGGAAGACAGATTTCCCAAACCCGATCTCATCGTCATCGACGGCGGCAAGGGGCAACTTACTGCGGTGGGGGAAATTTTCGACAGAATGGGCGTAACCGACATAGACCTCATTTCTATTGCCAAGCAGGATGAAGAAATTTTTATCCGCGGCAGCGCCGATGCGATAAAAATTCCCCGCCGCGACTATGCCCTGAGAATGATACAGCGAATAAGGGACGAAGCGCACAGGTTTGCCATAACCTATTTCCGCAATCTTCATTCAAAGAATATACTTTCCGGCGAACTCGATAAGATAGAGGGCGTTGGTAAGCAGCGCAGAATTGCGCTTATGAATAAATTTTCGACTATAGACAAAATAATGAGCGCGGAGGTTGAAGAACTTGCCAAAACCCCCGGCATAAGCCTTGCGCTCGCGCGTAAAATAAAGGATTATTTTTCAAACTGAAATGTCGCAACTCAATGCAAAACTCATAGTTTCCGATTTCGACGGAACGCTTATAACTTCCGACCAGCGCGTGTTGCCGGAGGTAAAAAGCGCAATATCTTCATATATCTCGGACGGCGGTATTTTTGCCGTCTGCACGGGCAGAATGCTCGCGTCAATTCTGCCTCAGGTGCGCGCTTTGGGACTTGAAGGTCTCGTAGTTGCCTGTCAGGGTACGGTTATAGCCGACATAAAGAGCGGCGAATTGATACGCAACGGCGGTTTGAGCGCTTCTGAGGCTGCGGAAATTTGCAAGGTTTTAGAAGACCTTGGCGCGCCGATTAACGCGTACAGCGGAGATAACCTCTTTTCAAACATTCCCAAGGACAACAAATATCTTAAATTATACGAAAAAATAACGGGCATAACGGCAAAGCACGTTTCTTCGCCGCTTTCCGAATATGTTTCGTCGAGCGATGAAAAATGGCAGAAAATCGCCAGTCTCTGCCGCCCCGAAGACAGACAAAAACTGCTTTATTATCTTTCGGAAAAGTTTGCGGGCAGATATGATGTAACCTGCAGCGCGGACGTGCTTGTGGAAGTGTCGCCTCTCGGCGACGACAAGGGCAGCGCTCTCAGATTTCTTGCAAATCATTACGGAATAGATATAAAAGATACCGTTGCGGCAGGAGATAACCTCAACGACCTTTCCATGGTTGTCGCGGCTGGAACGGGAGTGGCGGTGGGTAACGCCGTGCAGGGGCTTAAAGACGCCGCAGATTATATTTCATGCACCAACGATGAAGGCGCAATTGCGCAGGTAATAAAAAAATTCGGTTATATAAATGGTTGAAATTCTCGCCCCTGCGGGCAATGAAAACTGCGCTTATGCCGCGATAAACAGCGGCGCAAACGCAATATATTTAGGTCTTACAAGTTTTTCCGCACGAGCATCTGCCGATAACTTCGACTTTGCTTCCTTGAAAAAACTTGCGGCTTATGCGCATGCCCTCGGCGTGAGAGTGCATGTAGCCATGAACACTCTCGTCAAGGAAGACGAGAGGGAACAGTTCGTGCGCGACGCGGTATCCGCTTACAACGCAGGCGCTGACGCGCTGATTATTCAGGATATGTTCCTCGGAAAATATATCAAGAAATGTTGTCCGCAGATAACGCTGCATCTTTCGACGCAGTCGGGCGTAAACAATATTTACGGCGCGCGACTTGCCGCAGAGTACGGCTTCAGCCGCGTAATTCTTTCAAGGGAAACGCCTCTTGACGACATTAAGCGCATAGCTTCTTTTATAGAGACCGAAGTTTTCGTACAGGGCGCGCTCTGCACTTGTTTTTCGGGACAATGCTATATGTCGTCCTTTGCGGGCGGAAACAGCGGTAACCGCGGTAGGTGCAAGCAACCATGTCGCAAAAAATACAGCATAGACAGGGATGGTTTTTCCGACCCTGCCTACAGACTTTCGCTTTCTGACTTGTCTGTCGGCGAAAGCGTTGATGAACTTGTAAAGGCGGGAGTTGCTTCCTTTAAAATAGAAGGCAGAATGCGCCGTCCCGAATATGTTTCTGCGGCTGTGAAATACTATAAAAAGCTACTCGGCGGCGGTCAGGCAAGCGGCGAGCTTTCCGCCTTAAGGCGAACTTATAACCGCGGAAATTACACAAAAGGTCTGGCTTTCGGTCAGGATAAAACTTTTATATCTTCGGCAGTGCAGGGACACATAGGCGAATACTGCGGAGTTGTGAAGGTTATAGGCGGAAAATTTATCTGCCTCGGCAACAGCGATTGCGCCGAGGGGGACGCTTTCAAAATTCTCCGCTCGGGCAAAGAGGTCGGCGGAGCGAGTTTCGGCGGGGCGTATAAGGGAGGTTTTGTGCTTTCCTCGTCAACCCGTCTCATGAACGGCGACAAGGTTTTCATAACTACCGACGCCAGCCTTAATAAGCAGCTCTTGTCGGGCAAAAAACTGCGCGCTGTTACGCTGTCAGCAAGCGTTGTCAGCGGTCAGAAAATTGTCTTATGGTTAGACGGCGAAGAATATACATCCGATTTTATTTGCGGCGAAGCGGTAAACAGAGCCGCCACCGCCGAAGATATTGTAAGATGTTTCGACAAGGTTGACGCATATCCTTTCGCAGTCGAATACGGCGACATACAGATAATCGGCAATCCGTTCGTGCCTGCCTCGGCGTTGAATTCTTTCAGAAGGGAAGTTTACGCCCGATATTACGAAAAGCTGACAGCCCGCCCGCAGATTGAATTAAAAGAAAAACTTTTCGTTCCCGAAAAGGATAATGCGGTAAATCGCAAAGTTGCTGTAATTGCTTCCGATTTAAGGGACGTAATGGCGGATATAGGCATACTTCATCCCGACGATTATTTCCATATAAATCCAGACGCTTATTCATCTTTTTCAGGCGAAAAGTTTATTTATCTTCCTCCATATCTCAGCACGCAGACAATAGAGCAATTAAAGCCGACAATAGCTGCATTCGACGGCATATATTGCGACGGATATTATTCTGTCGCCCTCGCCCGCGAGCTCGGTTTAAAGCTGTTTGCGGGAAGCGGGTTCAATGCGGGGAATGCGCTTTCGCTGTCATATATCAAAGCCGACTATATCGCTCTTTCAAAGGAACTTACTCATGCCGAAGCGCGCCAACTTGCGCGCAGCAACACTTTCTGCCTTTCGGCAGGAAATATAAAGGTCATGGACATTATTTATTGTCCCTTTTCCAAGACTTGCAAGTCGTGCGATAAGAGGGGCAGATATACCCTCACGGACGAAGCGGGCAGACAGTTTGCTTTAAGGCGCTACCGCACCGACGATTGCAGGTTTGAATTGTATAATTGCGCAAATCTTGTCGCACCGCAGAAATTTACTGGCATTCTTGCAGACTTAACTATAGAAAACGCCGCGGAAGTTGCACAAATTTTAAGCGACGAGCGCGCATTGAAAGAATATTTTAAAAATTACACCTCCGGACACAGTAAAAACGCTGTTTTGTGATTATGGACGAAAAAAGTTTAAAACGCCTCGAACTTGATAAAGTGTTGTCTGCATGCGCGGAATATGCCTGCCTCGACGCAACGAAGGCTGCGCTTTCGGCGTTCAGACCTTCGTGCGACGTGGGCGAAGTAAGGGATCTTCTCGCACGCACGGCGGAATGCGACAAATTGCTTTATCGTTACGGGCTGGGCAAAATTGAATACTTCCCCGACGTTACGGATCTGCTTAAGAGAGCTTCAAAAAAATCTACGCTTTCCTGCGGAGAACTTTTGCAGGTAAATTGCCTTCTTCGTTCGGCGCGCATTGCTTATACATCTATCAGCTCAGTCGAGGACGTGGAAATCGTAAAAATCAGGTACGACGCGTCAAAGTTGTACTTCGATAAAAATCTCGAGGACGACATAACGTCTTCCATACTTTCGGACGACGAAATTTCAGATTATGCCAGCGATGCGCTCTATTCCATCCGCTCGAGGATAAGAAGCCTCAACGAAAAGATAAGGGCAAAGCTTTCCGAATACGTCTCGGGCAAAAATGCGCAGTACCTGCAGGACGGCATAGTTACCATGAGGGGCGACAGGTACGTAATTCCCGTAAAGGCGGAACATAAATCTCATGTCAAGGGACTTGTACACGACCGCTCGCAGTCGGGCGCAACTTTCTTCATAGAGCCTGAATATGTCCTTGAACTCAACAACGAACTCGTTGCGCTCCAGATAGATGAAAGAGAAGAGATAGAGCGCATTTTAAAAACCTTTTCGGCGAGAGTGGGAATGCTTTCGGAAAAGTTGGAATGCGATATTTCTATTCTTTCCGAAATCGAAAGTTTTTACGCCCGCGCGGAATATTGCTATAATAAAAAATGCACCTGCCCCGAAGTCAACGGCAGGGGTTACATCAACATAATAAAAGGCAGACATCCTTTAATCGACAAGGATAAAGTTGTGCCTGTATCGCTTGAACTGGGCGGCAGTTACAACTTTTTATTGATAAGCGGTGCAAATACGGGCGGTAAAACCGTAACGCTCAAGATGTGCGGGCTTTTCTGTCTTATGGCGGCGTGCGGACTTTTCATCCCTGCGGCACAGGGCAGCTCGGTGTGCGTGTTTGACGATATTTTCTGCGATGTCGGCGACAGCCAGAGCATAGAAGAGAGCCTTTCCACGTTCTCCAGCCACATAACTACCGTAATAGAAATGTGCAAAAAGGCGGATAAGAACAGCCTCGTTCTCATAGACGAGCTGGGCGGCGGCACAAACCCCGACGAAGGTCAGGCGCTGGCAAAGGCAATAGTCGAATATTTTTTGAACCTCGGCTGCCGCGGAATTATAACGACGCATTTTACGCCGCTCAAAGAGTTTGCTTATTCTGTTGACGGCATAGAAAATGCTTCAATGGAATTCGACGCAAGCACCTTAAAGCCGCTGTATTCAATTAAAATAGGACTTCCGGGCGCGAGCAACGCGCTCGCCATCTGCCGAAGGCTCGGACTTGACGGCGGTATACTGGATAAAGCCGTAGGTTACCTTTCTGAGGGCGGCAAAGCCTTTGAAAATATAGTAAGAAAAGCCGAAGAAAGCCGCGTGGAAGCGCAGAAAAAACTGGCGGAAGCTGAGGCGCTTTCGGACGAGTGGAAGTCAAAACTTGCCGAAGTCAACAGACAGATAGACGCGCTGAATAAGCAGCGAGAAAAGCTGAACGCCACGGCGAGAGCCGAGAGCCGAAGAATTATAAATGAGCGCACGGCGCGCGCCGAAGAAATGCTTTCGGAAATGGAAAAACTCTTCCAAAAAGAGGAACTCAGCCAGAGCGACCTCATAAAAGCGCGCACGCTTAAAAACAGGCTATCAGACGCCGCTTACGGTCAGGAAGAAAGCGTTGAAGCCGTAACCGATTACAAGCAGGCGACAGCGGAAAACATAAAACAGGGTTCGGAAGTTTTTGTTAAAACCATGCAGTCGCAGGGCGTCGTGCTTTCAGTCAATGAAAAAAAGAATGAAGCGCAGGTTGCCTGCGGCAGCATAAAACTCAGATGTAAATTTCAAGATTTGCAGGTTGTGCGCACCTCGCCGGCAAAAAAGAATACGGAAGTCAGGGTGAAAAAGAGCATGCCCGCCGCACCGACGTCGCCGTTGCTCGAAATCAACGTGCTGGGAATGACGGTGGAGGAAGCGCTTTACGAAGTGGATAATTTTATAGACAAGGCGGTAATGGATAACCTTGAAGAGATAAAGGTAATTCACGGCGTGGGTACTGGCAAACTCCGTTCGGCAATAGCGCAGCACCTCAAAAGGCACAAAAACGTCAAAAGTTTCCGCCTCGGCAAGTATGGCGAGGGTGAAACGGGCGTTACCATAATTACCTTAAAATAATAAGCAAAAATCGTCAGCTCCTTAAATAAAATATAAATAGTATATCTTATTAAGGGGCAAACTGATTTTGAAAAGCAAATTAATAACCATAATAGTCAATGTGTGTCTATGCGCGATAGTCGCCGCAACCTGTATCGTAGGTTTTGCGGGCGGAGGCGCGGTAGAAGTTTCGGGCGACAACACAAACGTATATTACAGGGCGAAAGACGAGCCTCAAGGTGTTTCGCTTATGTTCAACGTCTATCAGAATACGTCTCAAGTGTATAAAATACTCGACATTCTGGACGAATATCAGGCTAAAGCCACCTTTTTCCTCGGCGGAAGCTGGGCGGACGACAATGTCGACTGCGTCAGGGATATTTACGCCCGCGGGCATGCCATAGGTTCGCACGCATACTTTCATAAAGACCATTCGGTTATGAATTATCGTCAGAATTATGACGAAATCAAGCCAAGCATACAACTTATCGAAGCTATTCTCGGCAATAAAATAACGTTGTTCGCGCCGCCGTCGGGCGCATTCAACGACAACACGCTTTCGGTTTGCGCGGCGTTGAACTTAAAAGTCATAATGTGGTCGCGCGATACTATAGACTGGCGAGACAACGACGCGCAAATAATTTATAAAAGGGCTACGGAAGGGCTTTCTTCGGGCGAATTCATACTTATGCACCCCATGGAAGCGAGCGTTTCCGCTCTTCCGGATATACTCGGATACATAACGGCAAACGGACTTAAAGCCGTAACCGTGCCGCAAAACTTAGGAGAATAATGGTACATTACAAACAGTTAGACAACGGAATAAGACTGATAGTCAAGCACATGAGCGGACTTATGTCCGTCTCAATGGGAATAATCGTCGGAACGGGCGCATGCGTCGAAAGCGACGAAGAGGACGGAATTTCGCACTTCATAGAGCACATGATGTTCAAGGGAACGGAAAAGCGTTCTGCTTTTCAGATTTCCGACGAAATGGACGCTATCGGCGCGCAGGTAAACGCGTTTACGGGCAAGGATATGACCTGCTATTACGCAAAATCCACATCCGTCCACGCGGAAGAAGCGTTTGAAATCCTTTCGGATATTTTCCTCCATTCAACCTTCCCCTCGGAGGAGATAAAGCGCGAAAAAGGCGTCGTTTTAGAGGAAATTTCCATGAACGAAGACACGCCCGACGACCTTTGCCTCGATATTCTGGGCAAAGCCTTCTTCGGCGAAACGAACTATGGAAGAAACATTTTAGGACCTAAAAAGAACGTCCGCTCGTTCAAAAAATCGGACATTCTCTCTTATATGTCCGAAAGATACACGCCCGATAATATCGTAATTTCCATGGCAGGCAATATAACCGCGGACAAAGCGCAGGAAATGGTCGAAAAATATTTTTCGGATATGCCCAAAGGCTGCGGAAAACAGCGTAGCGTAGACGTAAGGCTGCAATCAAAATCTTTGTTGAAGACAAAGGATATAGAGCAGGTGCATATCGGCATTGCATACCCTTCCATGAAGAGGTATGAACGCCTTGCAGACGCAACCATGATTGTCAATTCCGTATTGGGCGGAAGCATGTCCTCAAGACTTTTCCAGGAAGTCAGGGAAAAGCTGGGGCTTGCATACACCGTTTATTCATACCTCACTTCATATAAGGATACAGGCTCTCTCGTCATTTATGCAGGCGTAAATGCCGAAAATTACCTCCAGTCCGTCGAGGCTATAGATAAATGTATTTCCCGTCTCAAGCAAAAGGATATAACGGAAGACGAGTTTAAAAGAGGCAAGGAACAAATGCTTTCTTCGCAGATTTTTGCCCAGGAAAGCACGAGTTCGCAGATGCTTCTTTACGGTAAAGAGCTTATTTACAGCGGAAACATTTATAACTTTGAAGACCGTGTAAAAAAGATTAACGACGTAACTCTTTCAGACGTTTTTGAGGCTATCGAATACAATTTCGACGACAAGTACAGGGCAACAGCTCTTGTCGGCAAGGCGGACAAGCACCTGTGAGCGAGGACATGAAAGCGGGTTTTGCACCCTTTATGAACGCGGACAGCAAACTTTTAATTCTCGGCAGTTTTCCCTCGGTCAAAAGCCGCGATACAGGATTTTATTACGGAAATCCAAGAAACGCGTTCTGGAAAACGCTTGCAAATTATTTCGGCGATAAAATCCCCTCAACAATAAAGGAAAAGCAGGATTTCCTTACTAAAAGAAAAATAGCTCTCTGGGACGTGGTAACGCTGTGCGAAATTCATGCGAGCGACGACAGCAGCATAAAGAATTTTACCGTTGCCGACGTTAAATGGCTTATCTCCGTCTGTCCAATACAAAAAATAATTTTAAACGGCGGCAAAGCCTATGAAATTTTTGTAAAAAACTTTTCAGACATAGGCATACCCTATAAAAAGCTGTGTTCTACCAGCCCCGCAAATACCCGATTTAACTATAAGGAGTGGCATGACGAGTTATCCGCAACTTTTGGCTCAACTCAATCAACTTGCTGACGAAAATTACAGGGATTTTCATAAAAAGCTGCTTAACAATCCCGCAATCAACGTAATCGGCGTGAGAGTGCCTCAACTGAGAAAACTTTCAGGTCAATTTGCCTGCGACGACGGCATATTCGCCTTTCCCGACGAATATTACGAAGTAACTTTTATAAAACTTATCGTCGCTTCGAAAAAAGATTACGGCGCGTTCGTTTTGCTTGCGGATAAGTGCGTATCGCTCATAGATAACTGGGCAACGTGTGACAGCTTTAAAGCAAATTGCATATCTTCACACAGACAGGAATTCCTTACATATATACAAAAGTACCTTTCCGACGGCAGAGAATTTTATCAGCGTTACGCGCTTACCGCATTGCTCCATTTTTATATGAGCGAGGAATATCTTCCTTTAATATTTTCTTGCCTGGAAAGGGCGGATACAAAAAAGTATTACGTCCATATGGCGGCAGCCTGGCTCATGGCTGAAGTGGCGGTAAGGTTTTACGATACAGCCCTTAATTATTTAAAAGAGTGCAGGCTGGACAGGCGCACTCACAACAAATCGATTTCAAAAGCGTGCGAAAGTTTCCGTCTTTCGGACGCGCAGAAAAATAATCTTAAAAAATTAAAGAGATAGGATATGGAAATTTTACAGCAACTCACAACCGAATTCAATCTTCGCCCCGAACACGCAAAAAACGTTGTCGAACTTTTGGATGAGGGCAATACCATACCTTTCATCGCCCGTTACCGCAAGGAAATGACGGGCGCTATCGACGACCAGGTTCTCCGCAATTTTGCCGACAGGTACGAATATCTTCTCAACCTTAAAAAGCGCAAGGAAGAGGTTGCCAAGGCAATAGAAGAACAGGGCAAAATGACAGAAGAAATTGCCGCGTCGATTGACGCGTGCGCAACTCTCACGGAAATTGAGGACGTCTACCGCCCGTACAAGCAGAAGAAAAAGACGAGGGCTTCGGTTGCTACAGAAAAGGGATTGAAACCTCTTGCAGAATTTATTCTCGCGCAGGAGGGCAACCCTTATGCCGAAGCCGAAAAATATATTGACGAAGAAAAGGGCGTAAACAGCGTTGCGGACGCTATAAACGGGGCAAGGGATATAATTGCGGAAATTATTTCGGATAACGCCGAACTTCGCAAAAAATTGCGCACGCTCTTTGAAAATCACGGCGAAGTGCAGGTAAAAATGGTTGAAGACGACGAAAAGGGTACATATTCGATGTATGCCGATTATTCCGAACTCGTGCCTGAAATCAAAAATCACCGCGTCCTCGCCATAAACAGGGGTGAAAAGGAAGGGTGCCTCAAAGTTAAAATCTATTTCAATCCCGACCTTGCAAAGCGCGTTTGCGCCGCAAAATACGTTCATTCCGACGGCGATTGCGCAAAGATAATAACCGAAGCCGCCGACGACGGCTACGACAGGCTGATTGAACCTTCGATAGAGCGCGAAGTGCGCGCGATTTTAACCGACAGGGCGTCAGAGCAGGCAATAAAGATGTTTGAAGTCAACCTCCGTCCCCTGCTTTTGCAGCCTCCCGTAAAGGGTAAGGTTACAATGGGGCTTGACCCCGGCTACCGCACGGGTTGCAAGGTTGCCGTTGTGGACGGAACGGGCAAAGTGCTGGCAACTTCGGTTATCTATCCCGTACCTCCCCACAATAAAATCGAGGAAAGCAAAAAGATTGTCAAAGACCTCATTTTGAAGTGCGGAGTAAACGTCATTGCCATAGGCAACGGCACGGCAAGCAAGGAAACCGAAATTTTTGTCGCGGAACTTTTAAAGGAACTTACTGCTGACGTAAGTTATGCCGTGGTAAACGAGGCGGGCGCCAGTGTTTATTCTGCAAGTCCTCTCGCCGTGGAAGAATTCCCCGACTACGACTTAACGCTCCGTTCTGCAATTTCCATTGCCAGAAGATTGCAGGACCCTCTTGCCGAACTCATAAAAATCGACCCCAAGTCGATAGGCGTGGGACAGTATCAGCACGACATGGACAAAAAGCGCCTTGACAGCGTTCTGGGCGGCGTACTCGAAGATTGCGTAAACTCCGTCGGCGTAGACTTAAACACTGCCAGCGTGTCCCTTCTGAAGTATGTTGCGGGACTTAATTCGGGAATAGCCAAAAATATCGTGGCTTATCGCGAAGAAAACGGCGCGTTCACCGAGCGCAAGCAGCTTTTAAAAGTTTCCAAGCTGGGCGCAAAGGCGTTTGAACAGTGCGCTGGCTTTTTAAGAGTGCCGGGCGGCAAGAACATTTTCGATAATACCGCAGTCCATCCCGAAAGCTACGATAAGGCGGAAAAACTTCTTTCTCTCTTCGGCTATTCAACCGACGACGTCAAAAATAATAAACTTTCCGACCTTCCTGCAAAAGTCAAAGCCTTTGGCGAGGAGAAAGCTGCCGCATACTGCGGACTTGATAAAGCTACAATGAACGATATAGTTCAGGAACTCATCAAACCCGGCAGGGACGTGCGCGACAGTCTGCCTGCGCCCAAGTTAAGGCGAGATATTATGGGCATAGAGGATTTATCCGTCGGCATGGAAGTCGAAGGAACAGTCCGCAACGTAATAGATTTCGGCGCATTCATAGATATAGGCGTTCATCAGGACGGACTTGTTCATGTGTCCGAAATAAGCGACAGGTATATTAAACATCCCTCGGACGTTCTCAAGGTAGGGCAGAGGGTCAAGGCGGTAATTATTACTCTCGACGTCAAAAAACAGCGCATAGGTCTCTCGCTCAAACAGGTCAAAAAGCAGGCAAATTAAATAAAGTGCTTGACAGTAAGCCCGCTTTATTGTAAAATTTTAGTATAAAATTCAAGGAGAATAATAAATGTTTGAACAGATAGCAAAACTGCTTTCCGAGCAGCTTGATATTCCCGTTTCCAAAATCACTCTTGACAGCAATATAATCGAAGACCTCGGCGCAGACAGCCTCGACATAGTTGAAATGCTCATGACGCTCGAAGACGAAACAGGCAAAACCATTCCCGATGACAAGGTCAGCGAAATCCACACGGTAGGCGACCTTGTAGACGTTCTCGGCACTTTATAATAAAATTTTTCCCGCGGCATTCAATGCCGCGGGTTTTTACGATTTATATGACTTTTCAGCAGTTAAAATACGCAATATGTATAGCCGAAGAGGGCAAAATAAGCCTTGCGGCAAAAAAACTTTTCGTATCGCAGCCGAGTTTGACGCAAGCGGTCAGGGAGTTGGAAGACGAACTGAACATAACCATCTTCAACAGAACAAACCGCGGTGTTGAACTGACTCCCGAGGGCGAGGAGTTTTTGTCGTATGCCAGGCAGGTTACAGACCAGATGAACCTGCTGGAAGAAAAATATATAGGCGCAAAGAAGAGAAAGCGCGATTTCTGCATATCAAGCCAGCACTATTCGTTTGCCGTAGACGCGTTCATAAATCTCATAAAGGAAGTGGGCGCGGAGGAATACGATTTCCGCATGCGCGAAACCCAGACGTACGAAATTATAGAAGACGTCGCCGCCATGCGCAGCGAGACGGGCGTGCTTTATCTCAACGATTTCAACCGCGCCGTAATATTAAAAGTTTTAAAGGAACACGACCTTAAATTCGTCCCTATTATAACTGCCGCGCCTCACGTTTTCGTGGCAAAAAATCATCCGCTCGCAGATAAAAAGCGTGTGTCTTTGGAAGAGCTTGCGCCCTATCCGTTTCTGACGTTCGAGCAGGGCGAACACAATTCTTTCTATTTTTCGGAAGAAATTCTCTCCCTTCACGACGCCGCAAAAAATATCAGGGTCAGGGACAGGGCTACGCTCTTTAATTGCCTTGTCGGTCTCAACGGCTATACTCTTTCGAGCGGCATTATTAACGGCGAACTCAACTGGAATAATATAGTCGCCATTCCGCTCGCCGTGGACGATTACATGGAAATAGGCTATGTAGTGCGCAACAATACCGTGCTTTCCTCTCTTGCGGAAAGATACATAGAACTTTTAAAAGAGTATGCCGCATCCGACGCTGTGCAAAAATAATGCCGTGTGCATAAAGCAACTTAAATAAATGTGCGCAAATAAAGAACAAACAACGCGCCGCTGCATTGCAGCGGCGCGTTGTATTATATAATCAGATTGATTTATACAATAATATTGATGAGGCGTTTGGGAACGACAATGAATTTCTTTACGGGTTTTCCCTCGGTAAAAGCCATAATTTCTTTGTCTGCTCTCACTTTTTCTTCGATCTGTGCGGGAGCGAGGTCGGCAGGCAGGGAAATTTTTGTCTTTATCCTGCTGTTGACCTGTACGGCGTATTCAAAAGTTTCTTCGCCGCACTTGCTCTCGTCGGCTTCTGGCCACTTTGCGTATGCCATGGTGCCGCTGTGTCCCAAAACTTCGTTCCATATTTCTTCCGTGAGGAAAGGAATAAGGGGATTTAAAAGTTTTATAAGTCCTTCGGCGTATTCACGGGGGAAGGAGTTTCCGTCTGCTATTTCCTTGTAAATGGCATTGACGAAAATCATCATCTGCGAAATGGCGGTGTTTACCTTGAGCGCGCCGTAGTCTTCGGTAACTTTCTTAATCGTCTGGTTGTAAATCTTTTCCAGATTTGCATTGGGTTTGTCGGCTATCGCGCCGCTTTCGAAGTAAAGCCTGTGAATTCTGTCAATGAATTTCTTTACGCCTTCGATGTTTGCGGTGTTCCAGGGTTTCGTGTCGGCAACGGGACCCATGAACATTTCGTACATTCTCAAAACGTCCGCGCCGTAGTCGCGCACTACGTCGTTGGGGTTAATTACGTTGCCCTTGGACTTGGACATCTTTTCGCCGTCCTCGCCCAGTATCATTCCCTGATGGAAGAGCTTTTTGAAAGGTTCTTTATAGGGAACGTAACCTTTGTCGTAGAGGAAGTTGTTCCAGAACCTCGAATAGAGCAGGTGTCCTACAAGGTGTTCCTTACCTCCGCAGTAGAAGTCTACGGGCATCCAGTGTTTCAAAAGGTCGTAATCTGCAAATTTTTCGTCGTTGTGGGGATCGCAGTAACGCAGGAAGTACCAGCTCGACCCTGCCGAGCCTGGCATTGTGGTTGTTTCGCGTTTGCCCTTAACGCCGTTTACTGTAACGTTGACCCATTCTTTGGCGTTTTCGAGGGGTGCGTTGCCGCCGTGAGCCTTATAATCGTCCATTTCTGGCAGGATAAGGGGAAGCTGGCTGTCGTCGAGCAGCGCGATTTCGCCGTTTTCGAGGTGTATGACGGGGAGGGGTTCGCCCCAGTATCTCTGACGTGCAAATATCCATTCGCGAAGTTTATAGGTAATAGCTTTCTTGCCGCAATTGTGTTCCGTCAGCCAGTCAGCCATTTTGTCTATGGCGTCCTGCTTGTTCAGTCCGTCGAGGAAACCCGAATTAATGTGAACGCCGTCCTGCGTCCAAGCTTCTTTCTCTATGTCGCCTCCCTCGAGCACCTGAATGATGGGCAAAGAAAATTTCTTTGCAAATTCATAGTCGCGGGTATCGTGTGCGGGAACTGCCATTATCGCGCCCGTGCCGTAGGAAGTGAGTACGTAGTCGGAAATCCAAACGGGAATTTTGTTGCCGTTGACGGGGTTAACGGCATAAGCGCCCGTAAACGCGCCTGTCTTGTCCTTGTTAAGCTCGGTTCTCTCGAGTTCGGACTTGCTCGCGCACATCTTTTTATAATTTTCAACTTCTTCTTTTCTGTCTGGAGTTGTAATCTTGTCAACGAGTTTGTGTTCGGGTGCGAGCACGCAGTATGTCGCGCCGAAGAGCGTGTCGCAACGGGTGGTAAAGACGGTAAACTGTTCGTCCGTTCCGTCAACCTTGAAAATGACTTCCGCACCGACGGACTTGCCTATCCAGTTGCGCTGGGCAATTTTGGAAGATTCGGGCCAGTCAAGTTCGTCAAGACCTTCAAGAAGGCGTTCCGCATACTTGTTTATGTCGATTACCCACTGTTTCATGTTCTTGCGAATGACGGGGAAACCGCCGCGTTCGCTCTTGCCGTCAATAATTTCGTCGTTGGCAAGAACGGTGCCGAGTTCTTCGCACCAGTTGACGGGCGTTTCTACATATCGAGCAAGACCTGCCAGGCAGAGCTGTTTGAAAATCCACTGCGTCCACTTGTAGTAGGAGGGGTCGCAAGTAGAAACTGTCTGCGTCCAGTCGTAAGAAAGACCGAGCATTTTGAGCTGGGAGGTAAAAGTTGCAATATTTTCCTGCGTGAAACCGCCGGGATGGTGTCCCGTTTTAATGGCGAACTGCTCTGCAGGCAGACCGAAACTGTCAAATCCGATGGGGTGAAGGACGTTATATCCCTGCATGCGCTTCATTCTGGCTATTATGTCCGTAGCCGTATATCCTTCGGGATGACCGACGTGCAGTCCCGCTCCAGAGGGGTATGGAAACATATCGAGGACGTAATATTTGGGCTTGGAAAAGTCGTGAAGGTCGGTGTGGAAAGTTCCGTTCTTTTCCCAGTATTCCGTCCATTTTTTTTCAACTGCGTTAAAGTTGGTGTATGCCATATTTTTCTTCCTTGTTAAATATTCCATATAATTATACATATTCGTTGCGCGAAAGGCAAATATTTTTAAAGCGAATAGCTCGCAAAATCGTTGACAAAAGGGGCGAAAGGATATAAGATATAATCGTCAGTTGAATAAATGAGCCTGTTGCGGGACAAGTACCTCCGCGGGATTATTCAGAGAGCGCGCCCTTCGGCTGCGAGGCGTGCAAATTCCGGGATAAAGGGAAACCACCTGCGTTTTTCAAGGCATAAACGAGCGGTCTTTAGACAATTAAGGTGGAACCGCGCAAAGAGAATTTTGCGTCCTTAAACCGATTTATTCGGTTTAAGGATTTTTTATTATCTGAAATATGCAACTGCGGGAAACCGCAGAGGAGGAATTTATGAAAGTATTGCTCAAAAACAACGATCAGCTCTCGCTCGCAGACAACGCAACCTGCATGGATGCGGCTTCGGCGATTTCCGAAGGGCTTGCGCGCAGCGCCGTTGCCGCAAAGGTTAACGGCGAACTCTGCGACCTTTCAAAGGAGCTTTCCGAGGGCGACAAGGTTGAAATAGTAACGCTCAAGGATAAGGAGGGACTCGAAGTTTACCGCCACACCTGCGCGCACGTTCTCGCGCAGGCGGTCAAAAACATTTTTCCCACCTGCAACCTTGCAATCGGTCCCGTTATCGAAAACGGTTTCTATTATGATATTGACTTCAAAACGCCCATCACGCAGGAAGATTTTGTCAAAATCGAAGCGGAAATGGCAAAAATAATCAAGGCTAACACTCCCATAACAAGGTTTGAACTTCCCAGAGCGGAAGCAATCGAACTTATGTCCAAGTACAACGAAAAGTACAAGGTTGAACTCATAAACGACCTGCCCGAAGACGCGGTAATATCCTTCTACAAGCAGGGTGCATTCACCGACCTTTGCCGCGGACCTCACCTGCCTTCGACGGGTAAAATCAAGGCGTTCAAGCTCGTTTCAATTGCTGGCGCTTACTGGCGCGGCAACGAAAAGAACAAGATGCTCACGCGCATTTACGGCGTTGCGTTTGCCAAGAAGGACGAAATGCAGGCTTATTTCGATATGCTCGAAGAAGCTAAAAAGCGCGACCACATCAAGCTTGGCAAGGAACTCAAACTCTTTGCTCTTCTCAACGAAGGCAAGGGCTTTCCTTTCTTCCTGCCCAACGGCATGGTGCTCAAAAATACTCTCGTCGATTACTGGCGCGAGCTTCACCGCAAGGAAGGCTATGTGGAAATTCAGACGCCCATAATCCTTACCAGAACGCTTTGGGAAAATTCCGGACACTGGGAACATTACAAGGATAACATGTACACGACCAAAATCGACGGCGAAGATTGTGCGGTAAAACCCATGAACTGCCCCGGCGGTATGCTCGTGTATAAGCTTACGCCCCACAGCTATAAAGATCTGCCCCTTAGAATGGCTGAAATGGGACTTGTTCACCGCCATGAAAAGAGCGGTCAGCTCCACGGTCTGTTCCGCGTTCGCTGCTTTACGCAGGACGATGCCCACATATTCATGCTTCCCGAGCAGATTACGGACGAAATAAAGGGCGTTGTAAGGCTTACGGATACAATCTACAAGCAGTTTGGTTTCAAGTATAAAGTTGAACTTTCCACCCGTCCCGAAGACAGCATGGGTACTGAAGAGGAATGGAACCTCGCAACCGACGCCTTGAGAAAGGCTCTGGACGAACTCGGAATTGAGTATGAAATCAACGAAGGCGACGGCGCGTTCTACGGACCCAAGATTGACTTCCACCTTCAGGACAGCATAGGCAGAACCTGGCAGTGCGGCACGATACAGCTCGACTTCCAGATGCCCCAGCGCTTCGACCTCGAATATGTCGGCGAGGACGGCATGAAGCATCGTCCCATAATGATACACCGCGCAATTTTCGGCTCAATCGAAAGGTTTATCGGCATACTTATCGAGCATTTTGCAGGCAAATTCCCCGTATGGCTTGCGCCCGTTCAGGTCAAAGTGCTTCCCATCACCGACAGAACGGCTGACTATGCAAAGAGCATTTGCGAAGAACTCAAGGCTGCGGGGCTTCGTGCCGAGTGCGACATGCGCAACGAAAAAATCGGTTATAAAATCCGTGAAGCCAAGATGGAAAAAGTGCCTTACGTCATCGTCGTCGGCGACAAGGAAGCCGAAGAAGGCAGCGTAAACGTCAACAAGCGCGGCGTTGAAGAAAAGTACACCGTGTCTAAGGACGAATTTATCGCAACCGTTCTTAAGGAAGATAAAGAAAAAGTTATTTTCTGATAAAAAATATTTGACAATGATTGAAAAATACTGTATTATATACGGGTAAGCAAAGGTTATTCCCTTTCGCCGTACGCGTAGCGGTACAGGCAAATAATGTTTGAACGTTTATTGTGCGTTTTGCATTGTGTCGGGATAAGTTTTTGCTTATCCCGATTATTTTTTAATCTGATATTGAGGGACAATGGAAAAAAAGGATTTTTATCAAGTTAATCAGGCAATCAGGGATAAAGAAGTCAGAGTTATCGGCGCTGACGGCGCAATGGTTGGCGTAATGAGCGCCATCCAGGCTCTTCGCATGGCGGAAGACGCCGACCTCGACCTCGTAAAAATATCGCCCAACGCAGTGCCTCCCGTATGTAAAATTATGGATTATTCCAAATTCAAGTACGAACAGGCAAAGAAGGATAAGGAAAGCCGAAAGAACCAGACGGTTGTGGAAATAAAGGAAATTAGGCTTTCCATGACCATCGACGTAGGCGATATTGCGGTAAAGACCAAGCAGTGCTTAAAGTTTTTGGAGCAGGGCAACAAGGTCAAAGTGTCCATCCGCATGAAAGGTCGCGAAAATTCGCGTTCCTATCAGGGCATTAAAGTCATGGAAGACTTTTTTGCAGGGCTTGACGGCAAAGCCGTTCAGGACAAAAAACCTCTTGCCGAGGGCAGGAACATCACTATGATGCTTTCGCCCGCAAAAGCATAAGCAAGCGGAAAATATTTTTTAATCTGTAAAATTTTCAGGAGGAATAAATATATGCCCAAGCAGAAATCGCACAGCGGTTCCAAAAAGCGCTTCTGGCTCACTTCCACCGGCAAGGTGAAGAGACCTCACGGCGGCAAGAACCATAAAGCGGAAACTAAGAACAGAAAGAGAAAGAGAAACCTGCGCCAGAATACGCTCGTTTCGACCACGCAGGAATCAACCGTAAAGAACATGATTCCTTACAAGGCATAAAGGAGGACAAGGTATATGCGTATTAAGAGAACAGTAAACGCTTTAAAGAAGCGCAGAAAGATATTGCGCCTTTCCAAGGGATATTTCGGAAGCAAGTCCAAGTCTTACAGAATAGCCAGGGAAGCCGTAATGAAGTCCCTCAACTATGCTTATGCAGGAAGAAAACTTCGTAAGCGCGACATGCGTTCGCTCTGGATTGCTCGTATCAACGCAGCAGCAAGAATTAACGGACTTTCATATTCTAAATTCATGCACGGTCTTAAAGTTGCCGGCATCAACCTCAACCGCAAGGTTCTGGCTGACATCGCAGTCAACGACGCCGCAGCATTCGCAGCTCTTGCAGAAAAAGCAAAGGCAGCTGTTTAATCTTGTTTTATTCGGGGTAGTTGACTTTTTTGGCAGCTACCCTGTTTAATGTTTATGGTAATTACCTCTAAAAGCAATCCGCTCATCAAAAAAATAGCATCGCTGTCTGAAAAGAAGTACAGAAAGCTCTGCGGCGAATACCTCGTCGAAGGGCTTAAACCTGTGCGCGAGTGCATATCTTCGGGCGGGGAGGTAACTTCCGTTATATGCACGGAAGAAAATGCAGGCAGCTTTGCTGACGCCGTTGTGGTGTCGCGCGAGGTGTTTTCCTATATTTCTTCGGAAAAGACGCCTCAGGGCGTCATAGCGACCGTAAAAATACCCGGCACGCAGGTTGCGCCGCCAAAAGGCAGGTGCATACTTTTAGACAGACTTCAGGACCCGGGCAATGTCGGCACGATTATCCGCACAGCCAATGCGGCGGGATATGAAGATATATATCTAATCAACTGCGCCGACCCTTTTTCGCCAAAAGTCGTAAGGGCGAGCATGAGCGGTATTTTCTTCGTGAGAATTCACGAAGGCTCGGCTAAAGAGGTTCTTGACGCGCTGTCAGGCGTTCCGCTTATTTCTGCGGATATGCAGGGCGAGAACATTTTTTCCTTTGTCCCGCCCAAGAAATTCTGTCTGTGCATAGGCAATGAAGGTAAAGGACTTTCCGATGAAATTATTTCGGCTGGCAGTCATACCGTAAGCATACCGATGCGCTCGAGTTGCGAAAGTTTAAATGCCGCTATTTCCGCGGCTATCGCGATGTACGCGCTTAAAAATAACGTTAAAGAGGATTAATATGTCAGGACATTCCAAATGGCACAACATAGCCGCGAAAAAGAGCAAAACAGACGCTGCTCGCGGTGCAATTTTCACTAAAATAGGCAGAGAGCTCGCCGTTGCCGCAAAGGGCAACCCCAATCCCGATACGAACTCAAAACTTGCGGACGTAATAGCAAAGGCTAAAGCTGCAAACATGCCCAACGACAACATCAAGCGTTCTATAGCAAAAGCTGCGGGCGAACTTTCGGGCAAAGATTACAAGGAACTCACCTACGAAGGATACGGCGTTGCTGGTTCTGCGGTAATTATCAAGACGCTTACCGATAACGTAAACCGTACTTCGGGCGACATCTCGTCTACAATGTCGAGATGCGGCGGTCAGATGGGCAAGCCGGGCTGCGTAGGTTATCAGTTCGATAACAAGGGCGTAATAATCATAGAAAGAACTGTTGCGCTCGACGAGGACACTATGATGGAGTATTGCCTCGAAGCAGAAGCCGAAGACTACGTTGTTCAGGACGATGTTTACGAAGTCTACACAACGCCCGAAACATTCTCTTCGGTGCGCAAATATTTCGAGGATAAGGGCGTAACCTTCCTCGAGGCGGAAATAAAGATGGTTCCCCAGAACACGATAACGCTTCCCGAAGATAAGCTCGCGACGTTCATCAAAATGATCGACAAGCTTGAAGAACTCGACGACGTTCAGAACGTTTATCACAACGTCGAACTTCCCGAGGAAGAGGAAGAAGACTGAATTTTATAAAAATTTTAAAGCCGACAAATTTGGTTGTCGGCTTTTTTATTGCGCAAAAAATATAAGCGTTTACAATACGGCAATGAAAACGCATATATTACTGCAAAAATTTAATACCAAAATGCGGCGATAGTGTATAAAAGGCTCAATGCCGCTCAAAATATGATTACAAGCGCATGCGCTTTGAATATAGTTTACCTCTCTGAGATTGCGTTTCAGACGGGTAAACAGAGGGGATTATCCGTTTGAGGATAATCCCTTATGTATTTTTACGGCATAGTTTTAATAATATAAAATATGTTATCCAAAAAGCGCATCGTTTTATATGTTTTGATGTCTGCGGTTATCGTCATTGCTATAGTTCTTAGCGTGTGTTCGACAGAAAATGTAGTGCGTGAAGAAAAAATGCGGGTGCTGACACTGTGGCAGATAGATGGCTTCGAGGGCGGAAAGGGTTCGCGCGCTCAATATCTTCAGGACAAGGCGGAGCAGTGCTTTGACGGCTTACCGATTTATTTTAGAGTTGTATCTGTATCGGCGGACGCTGCCCGAAAAAACATCAAAGAGGGCGTAAAGCCGGATATTATCTCGTATCCCGCAGGTTTTTACGGCTTGGAAAGCTGTATTCCTGAAAATTATCATGAATATACATGGTGCAGGGGAGGCTATTGTCTCATTGCACTCGGCGAAAATGCACAATTTTCCGACGCAGATGAGAAAAATACTGTTATAAATTGCGGGAAAGACAATCTTGTAGCTGTCGCTGCGTTGCTTGAAGGTTTATACGGCGCTGACGCGGAAAGCCCGACATCGGCTTATCTGAAGCTGATAAACGGCAAATACAAGTATCTTTTGGGTACACAGAGAGATATTTACAGACTGACGACGCGCGGCGAAGTTTTCAGCGTCAAAGCCTTAAGCAGTTTCAATGACCTCTATCAGAACATATGCGCATTATGCGGAGGCGAAGACGAAAAGTATGCCCGGCAATTCATTGAATTTTTGTTGGATCAGGACGATGCGGATAAATTGGGCATGATTACGCCCAAAGCAAATTATGGCGGTGCAATGAAATTGCTTGCCGATACGGACGCCGAATATAAACTTACAACCTTGGCAAGCGAAAATTATATTGTAAAGCTTAAAAACGCCGCGTCGGGCGGGGATATAAATTTAGTGAAAAGTCTTATAAAGTGATTGAAAAAAAGGCGCAAAAATGTTATCATATAAAAGTGGAATAATTTACGCAAAAAAATGTTTTGAGGGCTTGGACTTATCTGCCTGCAGAGCAGATGATTTTTTGTTTTCTAAATACACTACATACGGTCTCGGCGGAGGGGCGAGGGAAGTATTTTTTCCGAGAAATTTCGTTGAAGCGAGGGCTGTATGGGACTATCTCAACCCCGCAAAAAATTATTGCAATATACAGAGCGGCGGAGCAGAAAAAAATAAATTTTTTATTCTTGCAAACGGCTCAAACGTGCTCGCCTCGGACCGTTTTTACGACGGAAGCGTGATATGTACAAAAAGACTTTGCGGCATAGTGCGAACAGGCGAAAATGAAATTTTCTGCGCGGCGGGAACGCCCGTTTCAAAGATACTCTCTTACTGTCTCAAGCATGGTTTGGGCGGTCTTGAATACCTTTGCGGCATACCTGCAACTATAGGCGGAATTGCTTACATGAATGGCGGAGCGGGAGGAATTTACATTAATTCAAATGTCATATCTGTCAGTCTGTATAATGGTAAAAAATACAATTTAAGTAACGAAAATTGTAAATTTGACTATAAGTATAGTACTATGCGTGATATAAATGCCCTTATTTTAGGTGTAAAATTGTCTGTTTCGACAAGTTTGCCCGATGAAGTGGCTTCGCGCATAAAATGTTATGCCGAACGTCGGCGCGCTCTGCCAAAGGGCAGAAGTTGCGGTTGCGTATTCAAAAATCCTTCTGGTGTGTCTGCGGGTAAGCTCATTCAGGATTGTAACCTTGCAGGGTTAAAAATAGGCGGAGCTTACGTTTCGCGCGAGCATTGCAATTTTATAATCAACGATGGCGCGCGCGCTGAAGACGTTAAAAAACTTATTTCGCTCGCCGCCTCGACTGTTTATAAAAATACGGGAATAAAACTTCAGGAAGAGGTCGTTTACATAGGAGAATTCAATGAAACTGACGGCTGATTATCATACTCATACGCCGTATTCTCACGGCAAAAATACTGTGCTTGAAAATGCGGCTGCGGCAAAGAGCAAAGGGCTTGAAGAGCTGGCTATTACCGACCATGGTTTTAACCATCTCCTGTTCGGGCTCAAGCGAAAAAAATTGACATGCCTGCGCGATGAAATCGAAAATGCGCAAAAGGCTTGCGGCATTAAAATTTACATGGGTATGGAGAGCAATTTAATATCGCTCGACGGGCGCACGGACATGAAGGCAAGCGACCTTGAATTTTTCGATATTTATCTTTGCGGAATACACGAAGTTTTAAGGTACGCGTCTTTTTCCGACGCATACAATATTATGCTCAAAAATTATCTTGCTTACAAAGCGGGCAAAAAACCTTCAAAAAAGGTTATCGAAAACACAACGAGAGCATATGTCGAGGCGGTAAAAAACAACCCTATTGATATTCTTACGCATATCAATTACAAGTGTTTCTGCGACCTAAAAGAGGTTGCGAAAGTTTGTGCCGATTACGGTACTTATATCGAAATCAATACAAAAAAGAGGCATGTTTCGCCCGAAGAACTTAATCTGATTGCTTCTACGGGCGTCAGGTTCGTAATAGATTCCGACGCACATTCGGCGGACAGGGTTGGTGATACAAAGATTGCCGAACAGCTTTTGTCCGAGGCGAGCGTTCCTTTGGAACAGATTGATAATATTGACGGAAGGTTGCCTGATTTCCGCTTCGCGCGGTATAAAATCAGAAATTTGTGAAAAAATGTCCAACTTTACAGAGGAAATAAAAAACGAAATAATAGAAAACGGCATTGAGAGCGATTGTTGTAAAAAAGCATTCCTTTCGGCGTTTGTACGCACGAGCGGCAGCATAATTTCGCGCGGAGGACAGTTCGGTTTTGAAATAGTTACTGAAAACGAACGCACGGCGGAATTTCTTTGTGATATGCTAGAAAAGCATTTCGATGTTACGCCCGCCCGTGTCGGCGTGGAATACGACAGGTTTTCGGGCAGGGACAAGCTTACTTTTTCCTGCTTCGGGGAAAATACGGAAAAGCTTTTGTGCGAACTTAAAATCATAAAAAAGAGTGCAGGCGGCGTTTCTCTCGTTTTCGGCATTGATGACGACCTTGTTGCTTCCGATTGCTGCATGTCCGCTTATCTTAAAGGCGCGTTCCTCGGCGGCGGAAGCTGCACAATTCCCGACGAGGGCAGCTACAGCCGAACGGGTTATCATTTTGAAGTCGTGTTTTCCAACCGAAACACGGCAGGCGATTTCTGCGACATTCTATGCTCTCTTGACATACTCGCGAAACTCGTTGCGCGCAAGGACAGCGCTGTGGTTTACGTCAAGAGCAAGGAGGTCATCTCGGACATCCTTAACGAAATGTCGGTAGCCGATTGCCTTGAAAAGCTCAATAAAATTGTTGAACTCAAGGATAAGACCAACAACGACAACAGGGTGAGCAACTGTTCGGTTTCCAATATCGATAAAGCCGTCCGCGCTTCCGTCGCACAGATAAGGGCGATTGAAACAATCAGACAGACAATAGGGCTTAAAAAGCTCAATGAAAAGCTCTTTGAGGCGGCGGAGGCGCGCCTTGCAGACCCCAATGCTTCCATGCAGGAGCTTGCGGACAGGCTCAACGTAACCAAAAGTTGCCTAAATCACCGCATGAGAAAGATTGCCGATATTGCGGGTACGCTCAGTCAGGACTGAACGTTGCGGTCGGTTATTCAGAACCGAGTTTCAAAATTATAAACAATATATTTCGAGCCGATTTTATTTAACTGAGGATTACAGATGACAGATTTCGTACATTTGCACGTGCATACAGAGTATTCTCTTCTCGACGGTGCGTGCAAAATTGACAATCTTATAGATTACTGCAAGAAAAACGGAGTGGATACCGTTTGCATTACCGACCACGGTAACATGTACGGTACTCTTCATTTTGCCGAAAAAGCGGCGATTGCGGGCATAAAATACATAATTGGTTGCGAATTTTACGTTACGCGCGACATGAACGATAAGTCGTCCAACGTATCCGACCATCTCATTTTGCTTGCTAAAAACAAAGCGGGATACAAAAATCTCGTCCAGCTCGATTCTATGGCGTTTGTAGACGGCTTTTACTATAAACCCAAGATAGATTACAAAGTTTTAAAGGAACACAGCGAGGGTGTAATCTGTCTTTCCTCCTGCCTTGCGGGCGGCATTCCCAAAAAATTGCTCGCAGGCGACGAGCAGGGAGCAGAGGAGCTTGCTCTCTACCTCAAAGATGTGTTCGGCGAAGATTTTTATATTGAAATTCAGGACCACGGCATTCCCGAAGAAAAGCGTGTTCTGCCCCTTCTGATTGCGCTTGCGCAGAAAATAGGCGTAGAAATCGTTGCAACCAACGACGTGCATTACATCACCAAAGAGGCATCTGAAATGCAGGACGTTCTCATGTGTATTCAGATGAAAAAAACTCTCGACGACCCCAAGCGAATGAAATTCGATACGAACGAATTTTATTTCAAGTCGGGCGACGAGATGGCAAAGCTTTTTTCGGCATATCCGCAGGCAATATCGAACACCAGGGTTATTGCGGATAAAGTTACCGAACCCGCATTTAATCTCGATAAAAAGGGATACCCTATAAGAGACAATACTCTCATTCCGGGTTATACTCCGCCCGACGGCTCTACTCCGCCCGATTACCTGCGCAAACTTACCGACGAAGGACTTGTAAAGAGATACGGCACGGTCACGAAAAGAGAGCGAGAACGCGCTGATTACGAACTTAACGTCATCATCAGCATGGGTTACGCCGAATATTACCTCATAGTCTGGGACTTCATCAACTGGTCAAAAGCCAACGGCATACCCGTAGGACCGGGCAGAGGTTCGGGCGTAAGTTCTATAGTAGCTTATGCCATAGGCATAACAGATGTCGAGCCTTTACAGTACGATTTGCTTTTCGAACGTTTTTTAAACCCCGACCGCGTGTCCATGCCAGACTTCGATATTGACTTTTGTACGGACAGAAGGTGCGAAACCATCGAGTACGTCAGACAGAAATATCATCCTGAAAACGTCTGCCAGATAGTAACTTTCGGCACGATGGCGGCGAAAAACTCGATAAAGGACGTCGGGCGCGTTATGCGCGTGCCTTATTCAGAAACGGACAGGCTGACAAAAATAATGGACGGCAAAACTTCCATAGGCGACCTGCTCGGCAAAAGGATAGAGAGCGCGCAGGCAAAAATGGAGGCGGAAGCCGACCCCGATAAGCGAGCCGAGGCGGAAAGTAAACTTAACGACCTTAAGGCTGCAAGAAATTCCGAATTCTGCGAAATTTACGAAACAGATGTGACGTTGCGCAAAGTCATTGATATGGCTATGCAGATAGAAGGCATGCCGCGCCAGACGGGCATGCACGCAGCCGGCGTCGTTATCTGCCGCAAAAAGATTGCCGATAATGTTCCGCTTTCGAGGAACGGCGAAGATATAACAACGCAGTTTGTCGCCAAAGAGATAGAGGCTCTCGGAATGCTCAAAATGGACTTCCTCGCGCTCGTTACTCTTACCGATATAAAAAAATGCGTCGATTATATCAAGGAAAATCACGGCGTCGAAGTTGATTTCACTAAAATAGGCTATACCGACGCGGGAGCTTATTCGCTCATTTCCGAAGGGGATACCGACGGCGTGTTCCAGCTCGAAGCGGGAGGCATGAAAAAATTCATGCGCCAGCTCAAGCCCGACTGCCTTGAAGATCTAATAGCTGGCGTTTCGCTCTATCGCCCCGGACCCATGAGGTTCATAGACGATTTCTGCAACAGAAAGCATGGTCTCGCGCCCATAACTTACGATACGCCCGAAGAGGAAAAGATACTTAAGGTTACTTACGGCATACCCGTCTATCAGGAACAGGTCATGCAGATTTTCCAGTACCTTGCAGGTTTCTCGCTCGGCGAAGCCGACCTCGTCCGCCGTGCGATGGGCAAAAAAGATAAAAAAACGCTTATGGCGCAGAAAGATAAATTTATTAACGGCGGCATAAGCGATACCAACGGTTCGACCATAGTCGGCTGCGTCAAGAACGGCATTTCTGCCGAAACTGCGGCTAAGATTTTTGCCGACATGGAAGGCTTTGCTTCCTATGCGTTCAATAAATCGCACGCGGCGGCATACGCAACGCTGGCATACCAGACGGCATGGCTTAAAAAATACTACTGCAAAGAATTTATTTGCGCTCTTCTGAATAACCGCCTAAACAAAATCGACGAAATAACCAAATACGTCCTTTATCTCAAGGATAAGGGCATGAAGGTGCTTCCTCCCGACATAAACAGGTCGAGGACGGTGTTCTCGGTTGAAAACGACGGCGTCAGGTTCGGACTTTCCGCGCTTAAGGGTACGGGTCAGAGCGCAATAGACGACGTTATAGCCGAGAGGACTAAGAACGGAGAATTCAAAGATTTTCCCGACTTCGTTTTAAGGTGCGCCCCGTTTGTCAACAAGCGCATTATAGAGGGACTTATCCTTGCGGGAGCTTTCGATGCGATGGGCGTTGCGCGTTCGAGGCTTTTTGCCGTCTACGACGAGCTTTACTCGCGTGCCACAGGCATAAACAAGCAGAAAAACAGCGCGCAGATGTCGCTTTTCGGCGAATTTATCGAGGAGGAGAAGCTACAGGCGGATTATCCCGATATTCCCGAATACGAAGTAATGGACAAACTTTCAAAGGAAAAACAGGTGCTCGGCGTTTACGTCAGCGGACATCCATTTGAAAAATATATGTCCGCCTTCAAGGACATGCCCTTTAACTGTTCCATGCTCGACGACTTTGTCGAAGACGAGGACGGAAACAGAACGTATAATGCCGTTCAGGACGGCATGACGGTGGAAATGGGCGGAATAATCTCCGCATACAGGCGCACGACAACCAAGCGCACGGGCGCGTTCATGGCTTTTATTACCGTTGAAGACGTTTACGGTTCAGTGGAGTGCGTGGCTTTCCCCGCCATTTATGAAAGAGTAAAGGCGGCGGTTGCCAACGACAAAATAGTTACGCTTAAAGGCAAACTCGACCTTACGGGCGGCAAAGAGCCTTCGGTTATAATCGACGACATGAAGGAATTCGACACGCAGTCTCTGAGTGGAAAACCTGCCGCAAAACCTGCGGAAAAGAAAAAGCAGCCAATACTCTGGCTCAATGCCACGGCGCTTTCGGACGCGGACTTCGACGATATGGTCTCCATGCTTTCCAACTATGAAGGAAACACTGTTTGCGCCATAGTAAGGGGAGCGAAAAAATATAAACTTCCTACCGGAGTTAATTATTGCAGGGGCTTGCTCGCCGAGCTGTCTTCATTCATTTTTGAAAAGGACATCAAGTTCGTCGAATAAAAAATTATAGCTAAAAATTGTTGTAAATATAAATTTAGTCTGCTATAATATAAAATGGAAATGATGGAAGGTGTCGTTGCGTTGTAAGGGGGCAAGCGGTGTAAAGCCGCGCGCGGCGGCAAAATTACGGAGGTTTTTTTCTGTTATGAAGAGAATAGGCTTGCTTACGAGCGGCGGCGATGCTCCCGGAATGAATGCCTGCATAAGATCGGTAGTGCGCACGGCGCTCTACTACGGCATGGAAGTTTACGGCGTTGAAAGAGGCTATCAGGGACTAATCGACGACGAAATGATACCCATGGAAATGCGTTCTGTGTCCGACATAGTTCAGAGGGGCGGCACGAAACTCCGCACTGCGCGCTGTCTCGAAATGCTCACCAAAGAGGGACAGAAAAAGGCTGTAAAGACGCTTGAAGCGCGCGGGATCGAAGGGCTTGTAGTTATAGGCGGAGACGGCTCGTTCAGGGGCGCAAAATGTCTTTCCGAAGAATACGGCATTCCCACTATAGGTATACCAGGCACAATAGACAACGACCTCGAATATACCGATTACACTCTCGGCTTCGATACAGCTGTAAACACCTGTATCGACGTCATAAATAAATTGCGCGATACCATGACGTCCCACGAACGTATTTCCGTCGTCGAAGTTATGGGCAGGCGTTGCGGCGATATAGCGCTGTACGCAGGCATAGCGTCGGGAGCGGAAATCATTGTCGTTCCCGAAGTTGTTTTCGACCTCGACGATATAGTTATGCGCATAAACCGCTCTCGCGCTAACGGCAAACATTCCAACATTGTTGTAGTTGCCGAAGGCGTATGCACTGCGGAAGAATTTGCAAAGCAACTTCAGTCGGTTACGACTTATTCCGTTCGTCCCACAACGATAGGTCATATCCAGCGCGGCGGTTCGCCTTCCATGGCGGACAGAATGCTCGCTGCCCAGTTCGGCAACAAAGCCGTAAGGCTTCTCAACGAAGGCGTGGGCAACAGGGTAGTCGGAATCCATAAAAATGAAATAATAGATATGGATATTATAGAAGCGGTTAGCATGAAAAAGAAATTCAACTATGAATTGTACGAAACGCTTCAGATGATTTCGATGTGATTTTCAAAGCCGCTTTTTAACAAAAAGCGGCTTTATTTATATTAAAAATAAGGGGTATTAAATGATTTTAACTGTATGTCTCAGTCCGTGCATAGACGTAAATATAGAAGTTGATTCCCTCACCGTGGGAATGACGCACAAAATAATAAATAAAAACACATTTTTTACGGGCAAAAGCATAAACGTTGCCGTAGGACTTGCCCGTCTGGGCGTGCAGACCTTTCTTACAGGCTTTATGTACGAAGATAACGGCAGACTTTTCGAGCATGAGCTTCACCGCGAGGGAATAGCTTATAAATTTGTGTGGAACAGCGGCAGAGTGCGCGAAAATTACAAATTTATCGACGAAAAATCCATGCTCACTGAAATTGACGACGTATCGGGCGAGGTAACGGCTGAAAAGCAGGACGACCTTATCAGACTTATTGCCGAAATAGCTCCCCACTGCGAAGCTGTAGTGGTTGCGGGCGGGCTAACTAAGGGCATGACGGCAGATTACTATGCTCGTATTCTTTCCGTAATTCCCGAAAATGTCGTAAAGGTCGTCGACAGCGAGGGGGAAAGGCTTCTTGAGGCGCTGAAGTGCGGCGTAGACCTCGTTAAACCAAATGTCGAAGAGTTGCAGCGCACGCTGGGCGTTCATGTAAAAAACAGATTTAGCGCGCTCGACGGCGCTAAAAAACTTGTTAAAATGGGCGCTAAAATTGTTCTTTTGTCGCTCGGAAAGCACGGCGCGATAATCACCGACGGCAAAAAGAGCTATTATTGCAAGTCCAACAACGTGGCGATGAACTCGACGATAGGCGCAGGCGACGCAATGGTTGCTGCGGCGACAAAAGCTCTGGTTGAAAGGCGCGACCTCGACGAGGTGCTCTGTTGCGGCGTTGCCGCTGGAACTGCCGCGGTAACTCTGCCCGACAGCATATCTTTCACAAAAGAAAAGTACCAGGAAATCCTTGCGGGTCTTATAGTAAAAGAAATTTAATTTTACTATTGATTTTTCCTTCTGTTTTTGTTATAATAAATAACACAAACACAGATATACCGATGGAGGCAACAGACTATGTGGAATGAAAATGCACCCCTTGAATTGCTCAAAGAATTGCCCGCACTTCTTAACGAGGCCAATCTTGCGCGTTTGCAGGAAGTTATCGATATAGATAAATTCGTAAACAGCGCAGAGCGCGGCTACGATTTGTGCGGACAGTATGCTCCTTTCTGCGCGAATTGCGATAAAAGTCTTCAGCACCCCTGCGCAGTAGCTTATGTAAAGATGAAGCAGGCAGAAGGCATGGACGTAAAGATTAAAAGCGAGGTTGAAGAAGTACTTTCCGAAGCTAATGCAAAGCCCCGTTCGTCAAAAACGGGCAAAGGCGTCAGAATTGCCGTTGCAAAGCGCAAAAAACAGTAAAATTACATAATTTTTTCGCCCGTAAGCGATTTTATACGCATTGCGGGCGGCTTTTTTTATTTAAGTATTTATCCTTTATTTTTTTTACATTTCCCGTCAAAATGATTTGACAATGCCGTGTATTTAAAATATAATAATCGAGTAATTGATTTGAAGAGCTTGCTGCTATGGCTCAGCAGGTAGAGCACGTCCTTGGTAAGGACGAGGTCACCGGTTCAAATCCGGTTAGCAGCTCCATACAAAGCCGACATTTTCCTTTTGAAAATGTCGGCTTTTGTGTTGCGCAAATTAAATGTTTTTTGATTATGCTTGACTTTGTCGCACATTAGTTTTACTATATAAATAGTACGAAATCATACTTAATTTAATAATATATGGATAATTTAAAAAGATACAATTTTTTGCTGGGCGAATTAAATTCTGTTTATCATGAGGCTTCGCGCAAGCTGGGAATGTCTGACAGCGTTTCAAAAATACTTTATGCCGTCTGTTTTGAAGGCGGAAGCTGTTCTATTACCGCCTTGTGCAGAAATACTTGTCTAAACAAACAGACGGTTAACTCTGCTCTGCGCTCACTCGAAAAAGAAGGTTTAACCCGGCTTGTTGCAGTTGACGGGAAGTCTAAAATGGTAGTTCTCACGGATAAGGGAACAGATTATTCTCTTAAAACGGCGTGCAAAATCATTGATGCGGAAAACAGCGTGTTGAACGGATGGACAAAGGAAGAGGTAAACATATATCTTTCGCTCACAGAAAAATTCATAGCTCAGCTCAAGGAGCGCATGTCGGATTTTTAATTGATTTTAAATAAAATTAAAATGATTTAAATTATTATGATACAAATTTCAGAGCATTTCACGATTAAAAAATTATTGCAATACACTTTTCCGTCGATGACGATGCTGGTATTTACTTCGATTTACGGCGTGGTGGACGGTTTTTTTGTTTCAAATTATGTAGGCAAAACCTCGTTTACGGCTGTAAATTTTATAATGCCGTTTTTAATGATACTCGGCAGCGTAGGGTTCATGTTCGGCACGGGCGGGGGCGCTCTTATCGCTAAAATGATAGGCGAAGGCAAACGCGAGGAGGGAAACAAAGTATTTACCATGGTAGTTGCCGTGTCTATCGTTTGCGGAGCGGTGCTTACCGTTGCGGGATTTTTCTCTGTGAGGAGCATTGCATATTTGCTCGGTGCGAGGGGAGAGATGCTTGAAAACAGCGTCCTTTATGCAAAAATAATACTTTGCACGATGCCCGCATTTATTCTTCAGTATGAATTTCAATGCTTGTGCGCAACTGCGGAAAAACCCCGGTTAGGTTTATATGTTACTGTGGCGGCGGGACTTACGAATATAATTTTAGATGCCCTGTTCGTTGCGGTATTTCATTACGGGCTTGTGGGTGCGGCGATTGCAACGGCTTTAAGTCAGCTTGTGGGCGGCGTTATACCTTTGATTTATTTTGCATGCCCGAATTCCAGTCTTTTGCGCTTTACCCGTTTTTCTTTCGACGGCAAATCGCTTGCGAAAACCTGCGTAAACGGTTCTTCCGAACTAATGTCCAATATTTCCATGTCGCTTGTCGGAATGCTGTATAATTTTCAGCTCCTAAACTATGCTGGTGAAAACGGAGTTGCTGCATATGGCGTTCTTATGTATGTAAATTTAGTGTTCCAGGCACTTTTTATAGGCTTTTCCGTGGGCGGCGCGCCCATAATAAGTTATCATTACGGAGCGGGAAACAGGTCGGAACTTAAGGGAATTTTAAAACGCGCTCTCATTGTAATAAGCGTGCTTGCAGTGTTTATGTTTGCACTGTCCGAATTGCTTTCGGGAACTTTGTCAAATATTTTTGTGGGTTACGACAAAGAACTGTACGACATGACTTGCAGAGCATTCTTCATATATTCTTTTTCGTTTTTGTTTTCGGGATTTGCTATCTACGGCTCGTCATTTTTTACTGCGCTCAACGACGGGCTTGTTTCCGCGCTCATTTCATTTATGAGAACGGCTGTATTTCAGGTTGTCGCGGTCCTTTCGTTCCCTCTTTTGCTCGGCATAGACGGAATATGGCTTTCGATTGTTGCGGCTGAATTTATGGCTGTCGCGGTTACTGTATTTATGCTTGTTTTAAAAAGAAAAAAATATGGTTATTGAGTTGAATTTGTTTATGTCTTTGCTTGACAACATCTTATTTTCGGTGTTAGAATTGCAATAACTTAATCAAAGACAGTTCGTGACCATCCTGTCTGTAAACAAAACTATGGAAAAAATGATGGCGCAATAATTGCGCCATTTTTTATTTGTTTGGCGGTGGCGCGACTCATTAAAAGGAGATTTTATGGGTCAGAAAATCAAAAGTGAATTTCATCAGTTCGTATTGTTGCTTAAAAGCGTACCTGCGCTCGTTACGGTAATATTCGTAATGTCTGTTTTTGAAATGAACCTGCTCGCAAACAAGAGCATATCCTTGCCCGTCGATTGGCTTGCGCTCGACTGCGGCATTATCGTTTCGTGGTTTGCCTTTTTGACAATGGATATGGTAACAAAGCATTTCGGTCCGAAAGCGGCGACCGAGCTTTCTATATTTGCAATTATAATCAATCTGTTGTTTTGTCTGCTTCTGTTTATAGGCAGCATAATCCCCGGAATGTGGGGCGAATCTTTCGTTGAAAACGGCGATGCGATAAATGTCGCTCTAGATAATACTTTCGGCGGCACATGGTATGTCGTTTTGGGAAGCACCACGGCATTTATAGTTTCTTCGGTAGTAAACAACTTTTCCAACTGGGGAATAGGCAGAGCTTTCAGAAAGAACCCCGACGGCAGAGTGGCATATTTTTTAAGGTCATATGTATCCACAGCGGTGGGACAGTTTGTCGATAATCTTCTTTTCGCGCTCATCGTCAGCCATATTTTCTTCGGCTGGACATTCCTGCAGTGCGTTATGTGTTCGCTCACGGGCATGGTTGCAGAGCTTCTCTGCGAAGTGATTTTTTCCTACTTCGGTTATTCTGCTTGCGCGAGATGGAAGAAGAATAAGGTCGGCGAAGAATATTTTGAGTATTTAAAACTTTGCAAGGAGAGCGTTTGATGAAGGTTTTAATCAGCGGAACGAGCAGCGGAATAGGCAGAGCGGCGGCGTTAAAATTTTTGTCCGCGGGACACGAGGTCGTCGGGCTTGACTTGCTCGGAAGCACGATTGAAAACAACAGATATTCTCATTTTATCACAGATATATCCTGCGGAGTGTTGCCCGATATAGACGGCGTAAATATCCTTATAAATAATGCGGGCGTGCAGGATACGGGAAGAGATATAGATATTAATCTTAAAGGTTCGATAAGAGTAACGGAAAAGTACGCTTTTTGCGACGGTATAAAGAGCGTTTTATTCATCGCCTCGGCGAGCGCGCATAACGGAAGCGAGTTTCCCGAATACGCGGCGAGCAAGGGCGGCGTTATATCCTATATGAAGAACGTTGCTTTGAGAATTGCCGCATTCGGTGCGACGGCAAATAGTCTTTCGCCCGGCGGAGTGTTGACGGAACTCAACGCGCGCGTTATAAACGACAAAGAGAAATGGGACAAAATAATGTCGCTCACGCTTCTGCCCAAATGGGCGGAAGTCGAAGAGATTGCCGAGTGGATATATTTTGTTACGGTTATAAACAAGTCCATGACCGCGCAGGATATTTTAATCGACAACGGAGAAATCGCAAAGGCGCAGTTCATATGGTAAAATAAAAACAGCCGCGCAGGGCTTTTCACCCTGCGCGGCTGTTTAATTATGCAATTACAATTTATTTATCCTTATGAATTTTTGCAGACATTCGCACTGTTTGCCGTGGCTGTCGTAGCCGGTGTCCTTGCATTTTTCGCACTTGTAGCGGGGCAGGAGGTCGGCTTTGGAAATGCCGAGAGCAACCAGCCTTTCGTCCGCCTGCTTTTCGAGCACGGCAATTTCGTCAGAAATTTTCTTTGCAAGCTCTTCGTCGCTCACTTCCGCAAACGCCAGCTGTATGGACAGCGTATTCAACTTTTTCTTTGCAAGGCTGTACTGCTCGTCTTTCATAGCTTTAGCCTGCATTTTTTCGGCTCTTTTTGCCGCTTCCGCGCGCAAATCGTAATAATGCCGCTCTATTATCGCTTTTTTGCTCTCGCCGCCGAAGGCTTCGCCCGATTGCGCTATGCCGTCAGGTGCGGTTATGCCCTGCGTTTTCCAAGATGAGAGCACGGCGTTCATGTAGGCGAGGGGATTGCTTTTGCCTTGCGCGGTTTCAGCCGCTTTAATAAGCATATCGTCCGAAAAATCCCAGCTTTTCCAGCGCTTTAAATATTGCCTGTCGGGGTCGATAATCTTTCTCGTCATGCCGCAGGTCTTTAAAATATTCTTTATCGTCTTGTCGTCAGCGGCTATGGCAGTCAGTCTTTCGCTTACCGCTTTTTCGGTTATTATTCCCTCTTCGTAGAGGGAAAGGACGAAGTCGTTCATTGCTTCGAACGAGTTTTTGCCCTGCATAAAGCAGTAATCGGCAATGATTTTAAGCGTGTCGCCTTCAAAACCGTAGTCGCGCCATACGCACACATAATTTTCGACGTAGGGAGAGGCGTTCTGCATATATACTCCGAGCGACTTTGCAATTTCCGTAGCGCAGGCGTAAAGCGAAGTTTTCGCTTTGCTGTAATCTTCAATTTCTTTTACGTCAAACTTTCTGTTTTTGTACAGTTCTTTGAGCGCTTCGTCTATTTTTTCGCCCGATTTTGCCTTAAAATGCTTTGCCGCGCATATAATTGCGTCGTCCGAAAAACCGAGCTCGTTCGTCCACTTTTCATAGAGCGCGTTGTCGTCCGGGTCGGGCTTGCGCGCGACGCCTATCGCCGCAAATATTTTTGAAAGCGCGGGCGTGGAAGAAGTGTAGGAAGAAAGCTTTTCTTCAACCTTTTTTGCCGTTGTAATGCCCTCGTCGGCAAAACTTTTGGCAACTTTTTTTATATACTGATAGCGTATGTCGTTGCCCTTGAGGTTGACGCAGTAACTTATTATCATCAAAAGGGCGTTCTGCTCGAAAGAATATTCGTCCAACAGGTAATAATATTCCATAAATTCGTTAGTGGAAATCATTCTGCCTGTAATTACAGACTGAACTGCGGAGGCGAAAGCCGAATATTTTTCGGGTTTGAGCTTTTTGGGCGTGCCGTAAACGTTATCTGCATCTAAAATTTTAACTTCGAGCGGGCTGTGCGAAATTATGCTTGCAAGCTCAAGTTCTTCAAGGTATTCAAAACAGCTTAAAACGTCGTCTTCGCTCATTTCAAGTTTAGTCGCGAAGTCCTGCGGAGTGTAGGAATTTAACCCGTTCTGGCATGCGTAGAGCGCAAAAAGGTACACTTTAAGCGCGCGAGACTCTAAAACGGGCAAGTATTTCGTTATGAATTTGTTTTCGATTATGGTCGAGCCTTTTTTGGTAAGTTCGTCTGCAACCGAAATAAAAGCCATTGGTAAAACTCCCGCTCAACGCTTGATTTATTGAGATAAAAGGGCTATAATATAAAAAGAATATTGTCGCCTTGCGTTGAGTAAACATTATTATAACTTTATGCGGGCAAAAAAGCAATAATATTTTTTAAATTGCAGACAAAAATACATCGGTTGCGGCGGGTTATGCCCGCCGCGCTTTAAGGAGTTATATATTGACACCCATTCTGACGCCAATATCCATGTGGAAAGATTTCGACGACAGTCTTCCTGTAAACGCTGTTTCAGGCGGCGAAAAGTCGCTTGACGGGGTTAAATACGAGTATGTCAATTTTTCCGGAAGAAAGACCGAAGACGGCAGGGTGCGCATCTTTGGCGTTTTTGCGTGCAATGCGGAACTTCCTTCTTCCGACGGCGTGCTTATCATTCCCGACAGCAACGAAACCGTTGACGAACGACTTTTAAAAATGTTCGTGGATAACGGCTATTCCGCCCTTATGGTGGATATTCGCGGAAGGGCGGAAGATAAAGTCGATATAAAAGACGAACCTTTAAACGCGAAGGGCGCAAAAGAAGCCGAAGTTGCAACAAAATCCGCAGAAAGCGAAAAGACGGAAGATTTTGCCAAGTCAGCCGAAAGCCCGGCTGTTAAATTTGTGACTTACACGGTTTATCCCGCATCGGTATCTTATGCTAACTACGCTTTGGCGGGCAGGCATATAGATTATGCCGACGACGGCGCGGACAAAACCGCTTGGTATGAGTGGGTGGCAATAGGTCTTTATGCGAGAAAATTTCTTGCTTCAAAGGTTAAGAACGATAAAATCGGCGTAGTCGGAATACGCGACGGCGGCGAAGTTGCCTGGAAACTTGCTTATGCCGGCAATTTTTCATGCGCAGTACCCGTCTGTGCGGTCGGTTGGAGAGCGTATAAAGGTTATTCCAAATTCGGTACGGCTGAACCCGCATTCGACGAGGAAAGACATCGCTTCATAGCCGCCATTGATTCGCAGGCTTACGCGCCTTACGTAAAGTGTCCCGTGCTCATGCTCTGCTCAACCAACGACCCCGACTTCGATTATGACAGAGCATACGATACATTCTCGCGCATCAATCCGCAGTATGCCGACCAGAGCGTTATAGCTTATTCGGTCAAGAGCAATGCCTGCATAGCGCAGAAGAGCACAAAAGACATGTTCATGTTCCTCGACAGGCACATTAAGCTCAGACAGGTATTCATACCCAAGCCTGCGGAGCTTACGGTAACTGTGGACGGGGAAGATAACCTCATAGCCCGCGCGGCGTTCGACGACGAGGGCGTTGTGGAAAGTTTCGGTCTTTACATGGCCGAAGATTGCAAAAACCCCACCGTGCGCGACTGGATACGCGCCCGCTATAAGGGTAAAGTGAGCGATACCGAGCACGATTTTTACCTCGACGTCTATAATAAGACGAGCGTGCTTTTCGCTCTTTGCTATGTCATGTATACAAACGGGTTCACCGTTTGGTCTAAAATTACAGTAAAAAAGATAAGCGGCACATTCCGCAACAGTCAGAGCAAGTGTCGTGTAATGTACTCGAGCAGAAACGATATTGACTGTTTTTCGCTTGCAGATTACGGTTCGCACGCCGTTGCGGGTACGTTTTTTGAAAACGAGCAGGTTTTTCCTAAAATTGTAAAGCAGAACGAGCTTAAGGGTATTTATTGCGTTTGCGGACTTTCGACTTATCGCCTCAACAGTCCGAGATATTCACCATCCGAGGGCAGTTTGCTCAAATTCGACATTTATGCTGAAAACGACTGCAATCTGGAACTTTGCATGACATCTGTGTCGGACGGCACGGTTTACTCGCTCAGAATTCCGCTCATAGGCGGCACGTGGCAGAGCGAAGTGCTCGAAAGCAAACTTTTCAAGAGCGCGGCGGGAAAACCACTTTCCGACTATTGTCTGCCTTCGGGACTTATGTTTACGCTCAAATGCGAAGAACCTTATGCGCTCAACAACGTGATGTGGCTTTGATATGAATGAATTCCCCATATCCATTGCAGGACGAAGCAAGCCTTCCCGCGGCTTTATGGCATTAAATATTATACTCGCAATCGTCATAATTTTTTTAATGCTCTACGTCATGTTCGTTTCCCGTTATTCAAAGGTGTACGTCGTTGGCGATTCCATGCTGCCTACGCTGTGCGGCGCGGAAAGCAAGCAGGTTGCGGGCGGCGATTATGTCTATGCCGATACTTTCGCTTCGCCGCAGAGAGGCGACATCATTGTCATAAACGCTCAGGACGACAGCGGAGAGTGGCACACAATAATAAAGAGGCTTATAGCCGAACAGGGGCAGAGCGTCGAATTAAAAGAGGGCGTTTTGTACGTTAACGGAGAATACGTTGAGGAAAGTTATGTCCTTCCCCAGAACAATTTTCCCGACCTGCCTATAAATAATTACGGCCCCGTAACCGTTCCCGAAGGTTGCGTGTTCGTCCTTGGCGATAACAGAAACGTCAGTTCGGACAGCAGGGGGAAATACGGAATGATAGATAAAGATAACATTGTCGGCGTCGTTACCGAGTGGTCGATGACAATGAAAGGTTTCATAACGGGCTGGAACACTTTTTTTGAATATACCGTGCCTTCGATATTTTGAATTGACGGGCGCGAATAAAATAAACTCAGGAGATAAAACTATGCGCGCGGTTGTAACCGTAGTAGGAAAAGACAAAACCGGAATTATAGCAAAGGTATCGGCTCTTCTCGCCGAAAAGGATGTGAATATTCTCGACATCAGCCAGACGATAATGAATGAATATTTCACGATGATAATGATGGTCGATCTTACAAACTCTTCAACCGAACTTGCAGCGCTTTCCGAAGATTGCGCAAAGCTCGGCAAAGAGATAGGTATGTCCATTCACATTCAGCATGAAGACATTTTCAATGCCATGCACAGAGTTTAAGGCGGTGCCAAATGTTTAATTCTACAGATATTTTAGAAACCATAAACATGGTTGAACGCGAACATCTGGATATACGCACGGTTACAATGGGTATTTCCCTCCTGCCCTGCATAAGGGCTACTGCGAAGGAAACTGCCCGCTGCGTGTACGACACTGTCTGCAAAAAAGCTGAAAATATAGTAAAAGTAACGGGCGATCTTTCTGCCGAATACGGCATTCCCATAGTAAACAAGCGCGTATCGGTTACGCCCGTCAGCCTCATCTGCGCGCCTTTCGCTTCGCAGTCGGCTCTCATCGGCAAGGCGCTTGACGACGCTGCCAAAACGCTGGGCATAGACTTTTTGGGCGGATATTCCGCGCTCGTTCACAAGGGCATGTCAGATTATGAACGCACATTCATAATGAGCATTCCCGAAGTGCTTGCATCTACCGAAAGGCTCTGTTCTTCGGTCAATGTTGGTTCTTCCAAATCTGGCATCAACATGGACGCCGTAAAACTGATGGGACAGATAGTCAAACAGACGGCTGCGGCAACCGCAGAAGTTGACGGCTTCGGTTGCGCAAAACTCGTCGTTTTCTGCAACGCGGTGGAGGATAACCCCTTTATGGCTGGTGCTTTCCACGGTGTAGGCGAAAGCGGAACGGTAATCAACGTCGGCGTATCCGGTCCGGGCGTCGTCCATCACGCAATAGAAGCGGTTCCCGACGCAGATATAACCGAACTTGCCGAAACTATCAAGCGCACGGCGTTTAAAATTACAAGGGCAGGTCAGCTTATTGCCCGCGAAGCGGCAAAGCGCCTCGGCGCAGAGTTCGGCATAGTCGATCTGTCCCTTGCGCCCACGCCCGAACGCGGCGATTCCGTCGCGCAGATACTTGAAGAAATGGGCTTGGAATGCGTAGGAATTCACGGAACTACTGCATGCCTTGCTATGCTCAATGACGCAGTTAAAAAGGGCGGCGTAATGGCAAGCTCGCGCGTCGGCGGACTTTCAGGCGCTTTCATTCCCGTTTCAGAAGATATAGGCATGATAGAAGCTGCCGAAAAGGGCGTTCTTTGCCTGGACAAACTCGAGGCGATGACTGCCGTTTGCTCGGTCGGTCTCGACATGATAGCTGTTCCCGGCGATACCACGGCTGAAACGATTAGCGCTATAATAGCCGACGAAGCTGCTATAGGCATGATAAACAACAAGACGACTGCAGTCAGAATTATACCCGCACCCGGCAAAAAGGTTGGCGATCAGGTCAATTTCGGCGGACTGCTCGGCAGAGCGCCCATAATGGCTGTACACAATCAGTCGGCTTGCAAATTCGTCAGCAGGGGAGGTTTAATTCCCGCACCCATACATTCAAATAAAAACTGACAGGAGTTTATTATATGCAGAGAAACGAAGTACCCGAGCGCAACAAATGGCGCATTGAAGATATTTATCCCGACGACGAAGCGTGGGAAAAGCAGTACGACTGGGCGATGACGCACATGGATTTTGCGAAATACGCAGGTAAGCTTAGCGATAAGGCGCAGCTTCTTGAGTTCATGCGCGCAAACGACAATTACATGAAAGTCTGCGAGCGTCTCGCAGTTTACGCTCACATGAAGCACGACGAAGACACGAGAATTTCCAAATATACCGCATATACGGGCAAAATTCAGATGCTTTTCGGCAAATATTCCGGTGAAATTGCTTACGTTGAACCTGAACTCGCGCAGCAGAGCGAAGAATATCTCACATCGCTCCTTTCAGACGAAAAGTTTTCCGATTACGATTATCAGATAAAGTGCCTCATAAAGCGCAAGCCCCACATTCTTTCCGAGGCGGAAGAAAAACTTATGGCTTACGCGGGAGAAACGCTTTCTACCTTCCAGGAAACTTTCGGCATGATAGACAATGCCGACCTGCCCTTGCCCGAAATCAAACTTGACGGCAAAAAGGTCAGACTTTCGCACGGACTTTACGGACTTGTTCTTCATTCGACCGACAGGGAGAAGAGGAAAGAAGTATATGAAAAGTATTACGGCGCATACGAGAGCCTCATAAATACTATCACGTCGACCTATTACGGCAACGTCAAGAAAGACGTGTTCCTCAGCAGGGCTTATAAATTCAACTCCTGCCTCGAAAGAGCGCTCTTCAACGAAGATGTAGACAGGTCTGTATACGATAACCTGCTTGCGTCTGTTGAAAAGAGCTTCCCCGCAATGCACCGCTACATGGCGGACAGAAAAAAGATACTCGGTTACGACAAACTGTATTTCTACGACGTCTATGCCCCCCTTGTTGCGGATGTTGAAGTTAAAATGAACTACGATGAGGCTTATGCTTACGTCATAAAGGGACTTGCGCCTCTCGGCAAAGAATATCAGGCGCTTCTTAAAAAGGGCTACGACGAGCGCTGGATCGACGTTGATGAAACCGAAGGCAAGCGCAGCGGCGCGTATTCCACAGGAGTAAACGACGTTCATCCTTACGTGCTTTTGAACTATCAGCCCACCATAAGCGATATTTTCACCGTTGCTCACGAAATGGGACATTCGCTGCACACATATTTCTCCGCGCATAACCAGCCTTATGCCAAAGCAGATTACAGGATTTTCGTTGCTGAAGTTGCAAGTACCGTCAACGAAGTGCTGCTTTTGAAGTTCATGCTCAAGGAAGCGCAGGATGAAAATCTCAAAAAGTATCTTCTCAACTACTATCTCGACACTATAAGGGCAACCCTCCACAGACAGACTATGTTCGCAGAGTTTGAATTCAAGGCTCACGACATGGCGGAAAAGGGTGAGCCCCTCACGAAAGAAAATCTTTGCGCCGTATATGCCGAACTCGGAAAGAGGTATTACGGCGATGCGATAGAACACGATTATAACATCTCGTGCGAATGGTGCAGAATTCCCCATTTCTACACGGCTTTCTATGTTTATAAATATTCAACGGGTATAATTACCGCAATGAATATCGCGCATAAGATACTCACCGAAGGCGAAAGCGCAGTCAAGGCATATTTCTCATTCCTTTCAGGCGGTTCGTCTACCGATCCGGTATCGCTTCTTAAACTTGCGGGCGTAGACCTCACTACAAAGCAGCCTTTCGAGTTTGCTATGGAAGAGTTCGACAATACGCTCAAAGAGTTTGAAAAACTTATGAAAATCTAAAATTATGGCAGATAAAAACAACGTGATGCCCAACAACCTTGACGCCGAGCAGGCGCTTCTCGGTTGTATGCTCATCGACAACGAAATATTGCCCGACGTGCTCGAAAAACTGACGGAGGACGACTTTTATCAGGAATCTCACAGGTATATTCTTTCTGCGATGAAGATGAATTATAACAGTCGTCGCCCCGTCGACCTCGTTACGCTTATCGATAAGCTCGAAACTGAGGGCAATCTCGAAAAAGCGGGAGGGGTTGCTTACCTCACGGAACTTACGCAGAATACGCCCTCTTCGGCTAATTACGAACATTATTTCGATATAGTGCGCAGGGACGCGGTAAACCGCAGATTGATACGTTCTGCCAAAGAAATAGTAAAATTTGCGCAGACGAGCGACGACAGCCTGAAGAGCGTTCAGTTTGCTGAAAGCCAAATTTATTCCATTTCTAAGGTAAACGATACATCTTCTGTCAAAGATATACGCGAAAGCGACGGTATTGACCAGGTAATAAATAAGTTCCAGCTTCTCTCGGACAACAAAGATGCGTTCCGCGGCGTCATGACGGGCTTTACCCGCCTTGACAAGCTGACTAACGGTCTGCAGAAGACTGACCTTATCGTCATTGCCGCCCGCCCCGGTATGGGTAAAACTTCGATAGCGATGAACATTATCGAAAATGCGGCGTTGAACAACGACAAGGTTTGCGCCGTTTTCTCGCTCGAAATGCCCGAAATACAGATAATTCAAAGACTTCTCTGCAGTTATGCTGGAGTTTCCATGTCGGCTGCGCTTTCGGGCGAACTTACGCCTAACGATTGGAAAAAAATTGCCAAGGCAAGCGAAAAAATGCGTAAATGCAGGATAAACATCGACGATTCCTCGCGTGTAACGCCTGCCGAAATACTTTCCAAGTGCCGCAGGATAAAGGCAAGGAACAACGGTCAGCTTGACCTCGTCATGATAGACTATATACAGCTCATGTCGAGCGGTAGCAAAAATTCAGACATAAACCGTACTCAGGAAGTTGCCGAAATCACCCGCGAACTCAAAATAATGGCAAAGGAACTCAACGTTCCCGTCATTGCGCTCTCTCAGCTCAGGCGTATGCAGACAAAGGAGCCTCAGCTTTCCGACTTGCGCGAATCGGGCGCGATAGAGCAGGATGCCGATATTGTAATGTTCATCAACCGTCCCGACGTAACTGCTACGGACGAAGAAATCAAAAAGAATAACATCGTTAAGGGTATGGCGGATCTCATTATCGCCAAGCACAGAAACGGCGGATTGGACAGAATAAAACTTCGTTTCAAGGGCGAGCTTACAAAGTTTGTCAATCCCGAACCTGACGACGATATAGCCGAACCTGTCTACGACAATCAGCAAGAACAGGGCGGCGGAGCGCCAGACGACTACATACCCGACGATATGGAAGCGCCCTTCTGATAATGGAAACTCGTATTTATAACATTGACGGGCATTCGCTCGCTCTGGCTAAAAAAATAATAGAAAGCGGCGGTGCGGTGGCGTTTCCGACTGAAACGGTTTACGGCCTCGGCGCAAACGCATTGAATGACGAGGCGGTAAGGGGTATCTATGCCATCAAAGGCAGACCTTCAGATAACCCACTGATTGTACATGTACATAAAGATTACGATCTTTCCTCGCTCGTAGATTTCATTCCCGAATATTCTAAAGAACTTGCAAAAGCGTTCCTGCCCGGACCTCTTACCATGGTTTACAGGAGCAGTAAAAAGGTAAGCCCCGTCGTATCGTGCGGGCTGGACACTCTTGCGGTGCGCATACCTTCGCATGAGGGCGCACAGGAATTTTTGAAGTATGTCGACCTTCCAATCGCCGCGCCCAGCGCAAATATTTCCAAACACGTAAGTCCCGTTACGGCGCAGCACGTGTTCGACGACCTCAACGGCAGAATAAGCTGCATACTCGACGGCGGCAAATGTTCGGGCGGCATCGAGAGTACCGTTCTCGATTGCACGGGGGACGTGCCTTGCGTATTAAGGAGCGGTCTCGTAACGCGCGACATGATAGCTCAGGTGGCGGGAGAATGCGACGAATACCATATGGTAGAGGGCGAAAAAGTCCGCTCGCCGGGCATGAAATACAAACATTATTCTCCCCGCTGCATGACGAGGTTATATTCGTATTCCGACCGCTTTGAGGCACTCAGGGAATATACAGAGTGCAAAAAACGCGGTCTTAAAGCTTACATAATGTGCGATGACGGCGTGGCGGAAGAATTAAAAATTAACGATGTGCTTAAATTGGGCGCTGACGAAAGCGAAATTGCGCGCAATCTGTACGACAAACTGCGCGAGGGCGAGCAGGTGGCAGAAATAATAATTGCCGTAGCGCCTTTGAAGCAGGACGGCGTAATGGTGGGCGTAATGAACAGGCTTTCCAAAGCGTGTGGCTGAAATGAAAAGAAAAAAGATACTTTTCGTGTGTACAGGCAATACCTGCCGCAGCCCCATGGCTGAAATGATACTGCGCGCGAAAATAAAACAAAATAAAATAAAGTGGTGGGACGCGCTGTCGTGCGGCGTACACGCACAGCTTGAAGATACGATCGCGCCAAACGCCTTGAAGGCGCTTGAAGAGTGCGGTTATACCGTAAAGCGCAATTTTGCGCCGAGGCAGCTCACCCAGAAACTTATTGAAAGCAGCGAGGTGGTAGTTACCATGACTACCTCGCATAAACAGATGCTCGAAGATTGCGGCAACGTCGTCAGCGTCAGAGAGCTTTGCGGTTTCGACATTCCCGACCCGTACGGCGCCGGAACGGATGTCTACATCCGCACATGCAGGGCGATTGAATGCGCCTGCGACGTCATAATTAAAAAGTACATACTTGAGGACAAGGAGAACTGATATGAAAATTGCACTCGCCTGCGACCACGGCGGTCTTAATCTTAAAAGGGAAATAATAAAATATCTCGAACAGAACGGTTACGAATACGAAGATTTCGGAACAAACAGCTTTGACAGCTGTGATTATCCCGATTATGCCCTGCCCGCGGCTGAAGCTGTGGCGAGCGGAAAGTGCGAGCGCGGAATTGTTGTTTGCTCGACTGGCATAGGCGTTTCAATAGTAGCCAACAAAGTTCCGGGCGTGCGCTGTGCTCATTGCCACGACACGTATTGCGCAGAATTTACCCGATTGCACAATAACTCTAACGTGCTTGCACTCGGCGAAAAAGTTGTAGGCGTCGGATATGCTCTCAAAATAGTTGAAAAATTCCTTACAACAGAGTTTGAGGGTGGCAGACACGAGCGCAGAGTAGATAAAATTACCGCTATTGAGCGTAAATACTGCAAGTAATTTGCGATGATTGACCTTCATCTTCATACCTGTTTTTCGCACGACAGCGCTGAAAAGCCTTCGGTATATATCGAACGCGCAAGTCGTTGCGGCACAGAAATATTAGGGTTTTCCGAGCATTACGATTATGATTTTCTGCTCGAGGGGCAATGTCTCGGACTTCCCGACCTCGACGGTTATTTTAAGGTCGAAGGCAACGAAAACATAAGGGTTCTGCACGGAATAGAAGTGGGTTTCAGGTGCGAGGCGGAGGACTTTTATAAAAACTTCGTCATTTCGCGCCCTTTCGATTATGTCATTGACAGTGTTCATATGTTGCCTTACGGCGCATGCGCCTCAAACCCGTTTACTCCGGGTGATAAAAGGCTTGAAGTTTTTTATCGCCGCTATCTCGAAGATGTCTTAAATAGCGTTAAAGCAGATTTTGATTATCAGATTGTAGGACACATAGGCTACGCCTCGCGCTACGTCAATGCGACGAATAAAAAGCTGAAATATTGCGATTTTTCCGATATTTACGATATCATTCTTAAAGAAATTATCCAAAGGGAAAAGTGTCTGGAACTAAACACGTCGTCTGTCGGAACGCAGGGAGATTTTTTGCCCGATAAAGACGTTTTTAAGCGCTACTTTGAACTTGGCGGAAGGCTTGTTTCTTTCGGCAGCGACGCGCACGTTTGTACAGATTTGCTTCGTTCTTATGATAAAGCGAGGGATTTTCTCCTTGCAACGGGCTTTAAAAAGCTCTGTTACTTTGAGCGAAAAGCACTTTGCTTTTACAATTTGTAATTGTTTTCGGCTTTATGATATGGCTTATTTTGCGGAAATTATATTTTCCGCAATTTTTTTGCGCTAAACGCTTTACTTCTTTAGTGTAATAAAGTATAATAAATTTACGATAAGCCAAAAGGTGGTTATATGAAAGAGAATAACCTTAAACTTTTATACAGTCTGTTTTTAAAACTTGAAAGCGAGGAGGACTGCAAGGCTCTCCTTGACGATCTTTGCACCTACAAGGAAGTTGAACAGATGGCGCAGCGTGCGTACGCCGCGAAACTGTTTTTAGAGGGAAAAACGTACAGCGAAATTATTGCCGAAACGGAAATTTCCTCTACGACGCTTTCACGCATTTCCCGCGCTATAACGCATGGTTCAGGCGCATACAAAAAATTTATCGGCGGTGAAGATAAATGAGCCTTATTATCAGCCAGGAAGATAAAATAGTTTCGGAACTTACCACTCTTTATCAGGGAAGAGGTTTTAAAAGATTTAAACCTGCCTGCTTTGAAGATTATTCGCTGTATCTGAGCAATATTGACTTTTTAATAAGCAAAAACGTAATAACGTTCAGCGGAGCGGGCGGAAGATTGCTCGCATTACGCCCCGACGTAACGCTTTCGGTTATTAGTCATGCGCGCGACGAAAGCGGAATTAATAAACTTTTTTACAACGAAAAAGTTTACAGAAGGACGGACGACAAAAGCGAGTTCAGGGAAGTCAGCCAGATGGGCGCGGAGGTCTATGGCGACGTCGACAGTGCGAGCGAAGCCGAAATAATTGTTATGTCCTTAAAAACTCTGCAGACAATCAGCGACGACTTTGTGCTTGATTTATCTCATATGGGTTATACAGAGGGACTTATTTCCTCGTTTTGCAGCGACGACGAGCAGAAACAGCGCGCATACACTTATTTGAAGAGCAAGAACCTGCACGACTTTGAAATTTTTGCTGAAGAGATAGGCGCAGAAAAAAAATACATAACTGCTTTTAAAGCAATGTCAACGATTGGCGGAAACGCTGCCGTAGCGGTTGAGGCGGCTTATAAAAACGCACTCAACGACCAGATGCGTAGCGCGGCTGTCAAAATGAAAGAGCTCGTCGGGCTTTTACAACAGCTCGGTTACGGCGAAAGAATAAATATTAATTTTTCAATCGCCAACAACACCGATTATTACAACGGCATAATTTTTAACGGATACGTGGGCGGAGTGCCTAAAATGGTTCTTTCTGGCGGAAGATACGACAAGCTTCTGAAAAGACTTAAAAAGAGTGGCGGAGCAATAGGTTTTGCGCTCTATCTCGGCGAGCTGGAAAGGTATTTCAAACCCGATGCCGCGTTTGTAGATAAACTGATAATTTACGACGATAAATGTGTTCTCGAGGCTTTGAAAACTGCTGAGGAATTGACCTCAGCGGGTAAGACAATTAAACTTTCGAAAAGCGAAGGCGGTACCCGTTATGGCGAAGTAATTGATATGAGGGGGGTTGCGAAATGCTGAATATAGCTCTGCCTAAAGGCAGATTGGGCGAAAAAGTTTACTCTCTCCTCAAAAAAGTCGGATATGAATGTTCGGAATACGACGAAAACAGCCGAAAACTCATTTTCCGCGACGAAAAGGGCGGAGTAAGTTATTTCTGGGTCAAGCCTTCTGACGTTTCAGTATACGTTGAACTCGGCGCAGCCGATATAGGCGTTGTCGGGAAGGACATTTTAGAGGAAGCACATCCCAACGTATATGAGCTTTTAAACCTCAATATGGGTAAATGCAGAATGTGCGTTGCGGCAAAAACAGATTGGTACGACGACACGTCAAGACCATTAAGGGTAGCTACAAAATTTGTTAACGTAGCAAAAAAATACTATTCCGAACTTGGCAGAGATATAGAGATTATAAAACTTAACGGTTCTATAGAGCTTGCGCCAATACTCGGCATGTCGGATGTTATCGTCGACATAGTAGAGACGGGAACAACTCTCAAGGAAAACAATTTAAAAGTTTTTGAAGAAATTTTTCCCATAAGCGCGAGGCTGGTGGCAAATAAAGTTTCTTACAAATTCAAAAACGAAGAAATTCTTGCTCTTTCTGGCAAGATAGCTGACGAGGTGAAAAATGGTTAAACCTATAAAATACGATAAATCAAAGAAGGCTGAAATACTCAACCGTTCAATTCTCGATACAACTGCCGTCGAAGCCGCCGTAAACGATATTATAAGAGAAGTCAGGGAGCGCGGCGATGAAGCGCTCAAGGAATATACCATTAAATTTGACGGTGCAAAGGTGGAATGTCTTGCGGTTACAAAAGATGAGTTCGAGGAAGCAGAAAGGGCGGTGAGCGAAGATTATAAGGATATTCTGCGCCGTTCCGCGGCTAACATAGAAGAATTTCACAAAGCGCAGCTTAAGGACGGTTTTGAAATTAAAAAGGACGGTTGCGTTCTCGGGCAGAAGGTAACGCCTCTCGAGAGTGCCGGACTTTATGTGCCCGGCGGTAAAGCTGCATACCCCTCAACGGTGCTTATGAATGCTATTCCCGCAAAAATCGCTGGCGTTAAAAGAATAGTAATGGTAACGCCGCCTTTAAAGGACGGCAAAATCAAACCCGAAGTACTCGTTGCGGCGAAAATTGCGGGCATTACAGAAGTATATAAAGTGGGCGGCGCGCAGTCGGTTGCTGCGTTGGCGTACGGCACTCAGACTATAGAAAAAGTCAACAAAATTACAGGTCCGGGCAACATTTACGTTCAGACGGCAAAGAAACTCGTGTTCGGCGTGTGCGGAATAGAGATGATTGCAGGACCTTCCGAAATACTCATTATAGCCGACGAAAGCGCTGTCCCCGAATATGTCGCGGCTGACCTGCTTTCACAGGCAGAGCATGACCAGCTCGCAACTGCGGTACTCATAACCGATTGCGCAAAGCTTGCCGAAGAAGTGAGCGTTGTGCTTGAAAAAAGGCTTGAAAAACTTGCAAGGCGCGATATTGCGAGAGTTTCAATAGATAATAACTGCAAAATTATCGTTACCGACAACATAAATGAAGCAGCTGAGCTTTCGGACGAGCTTGCTCCCGAACATCTCGAACTTGCCGTCAAAGAGCCTTTTAAACTTTTAAAAATAATACGCAACGCAGGATCGGTTTTCCTCGGAAATAATACTCCTGAACCTGTAGGCGATTACTATGCGGGAACAAATCACACTCTGCCTACCAGCGGTACAGCTAAATTTGCCTCTGCGCTCGGCGTGAACGATTTTGTCAAGAGTACGCAGTATGTATATTATACCCGCGAAAAACTTGAAAAGAGCAGCAAAGATATAATTGAATTCGCCATGTCCGAAGGGTTGACGGCTCATGCGGAAAGCGTTGCTGTAAGGACTGAAAAATGAGTAAATTTGCAACGGCAAAAATCAATGCCATAGCGCCCTATGTTCCGGGCGAACAGCCGAGGGACAAAAGGTATGTGAAACTCAATACAAACGAAAATCCCTATTATACTGCGCAAAAGGCAGTCAATGCCATATCCGAAAGCGTCGTAAAATCGCTTAACCGTTATTCCGACCCCGAGTGCAAACCGCTCGTTAAGGTTGTTGCGGATTACTACGGCGTTGGCGAAGAGAACGTGCTGATAACCAACGGTTCGGACGAGGCGCTCGCGTTCTGTTTTCAGGCATACGGTTCATGCGGAGTATGTTACCCCGACGTAACTTACGGCTTTTACGACGTCTTTGCTAATATGTATGATTGCCCCGCAGAGCATATCGCGCTTAATGAAGATTTTTCGGTCGACGAGACAAAATATTTCGCCGCGAAAAAGACGGTCGTTCTCGCAAACCCCAATGCACAGACGGGTAAAGCGCTTTCTTTAAGTCAGATAGAACAAATTCTTATAAACAACCGCGAAAATATCGTCATTATCGATCAGGCTTATGTCGATTTCGGTGAAAACTGCAACGTCATTCCTTTAATTAAAAGATATAAAAATATTGTGGCGGTTAACACATTTTCAAAATCGCGTTCGCTCGCGGGCGGAAGAATAGGGTTTATCGTTGCGGATAAAGAGCTTATTTGCGACCTGAATAAAGTCAAATATTCCTTCCATCCCTATAATGTCAACACGCTTTCGATGCTTCTTGCAAAGAACGCCATCAAAGACGACGAATATTTTTTACTGACGGTAAGCAAAATCAAAAAAACTCGCGAGGAACTCTGTCGTGGGCTCAAGGATATGAATTTTGAAGTTGTTCCGTCCTCAGCAAATTTTGTGCTTGCCAAGACGGATAAAGTCGACGGCGGCAAACTTTATGAGCTTCTCAAGGAGAAAGGTGTACTCGTCAGGCATTTTTCCGACGAGCGAATTAAAGACTACATAAGAATAACCATAGGTACGGACGGGGAAATGAAGGCGTTGATCGACGCACTCGTTGAAATTATGGAGGAATATCAATGAGAACGGCAGAAATAATAAGAAAAACGCGCGAGACGGATATTAAACTTAGTCTTGACCTCGACGGTGGAGAGTACGACATTAAGACGGACTGCGGATTTTTTAATCATATGCTTGAACTTTTTGCCGTTCACAGCGGGTTCGGACTTAAAGTCAATTGCAAGGGCGATTATCAGGTTGATTTTCACCACACGGTGGAAGACGTAGGCATTGCCCTCGGTCAGGCTTTTTTTCAGGCTCTGGGAGACAAGAGAGGCATTGCGCGCTATGCGGACGTAACAATCCCTATGGATGAAGCTTTGGTGCTCTGTGCGGTAGATATAAGCGGAAGGGCTACCCTTAATTTCGACGTCGAATTGCCCAGCGCAAAGGTTACAGACGAAAGCGATGAGGTAAGAAGCAGGGCGGTAGGACTTTTCGATACTGAACTTGTGGAAGAGTTCTTTCTTGCGTTCGTTCGCGAGGCGAGAATTACTTTGCATATCGCCAAACTTTACGGCAAAAATACTCACCACATAATAGAGTGTGTTTTTAAGGCATGTGCAAGGGCATTGAAAGCTGCCGTAAAGGTAGAAGGCGATAAAATTCCGTCGAGCAAAGGTGTGCTTTAATGATTGCGATAATAGATTACGGAGTGGGAAATCTTTTTTCATTGAGTTGTTCGCTCAGAAAAATCGGCGTCGAAAGCGTCGTAACGGGAGATGAACAGGTCATTCGAAGCGCGGACAAGCTCATTCTTCCGGGTGTAGGCGCATTTGGCGATGCTGCGGAAAAGCTGCGCTCATCTGGGCTTGATAAACTCGTAAAAACTGAAGCAGACAACGGAAAACCGCTTTTGGGAATATGCCTCGGCATGCAGCTTTTATTCGATAAATCGTTCGAATACGGCGAACATGACGGTCTTGGTCTTATAGGCGGAGAGGTCAGACCGCTTTCGCAGTTTGTCAGAGGCGTAAAAATTCCGCACATGGGTTGGAATTCGCTCGATATAAAAATTAAAGATAACGCCCTTTTAAAATATATTTCGGACGGCGATTATGTATATTTCGTTCATTCGTATTGCGGGGTATGCAGCAAACCCGACGAGCTTGTTGCTACGGCTAACTATTCAACAGACGTAACGGCAATCGTTTCGCGCGGAAACGTTTACGGAACACAGTTTCACCCCGAAAAGAGCGGGCAGACGGGACTTGAAATTTTAAAAGCATTTGCTGAAATCGGAGAATAAAATGTTAATTTATCCAGCCATAGATATAATTGGAGGAGAGGTCGTAAGGCTGACCCGCGGGGAATACGATAAAGTCAAAAAATATTCATCATCGCCGTTGGACGTAGCTTTAAGTTTTAAAGAGTGCGGGGCAAGCTGTATGCACGTCGTCGACCTCGACGGCGCAAAGAGCGGAAATGCGGACAATGCAGCCACGATAGAAAAGATTGTAAAAAATCTCGATATGTTTGTCGAGGTGGGCGGCGGAATACGCTCGGAAGACGGAATAAGGCGCTATACAGACAGCGGAGTTAAGCGGGTCATTTTAGGGACGGTTGCAACGGAGAACCCCGACTTCGTCGGTGAAATGGTAGCAAAATACGGCGATATAATATCGGTGGGAGTGGACGCAAAGGACGGCAAAGTCGCCGTTAACGGTTGGATTGATACGACTGATATTAATTCTATTGACTTCTGCAAAAAAATGCAGGATTTAGGCGTAAACCATATAATTTATACAGATATTAGCCGAGATGGTGGGCTGAAAGGCACAAATTTAGATATTTATAAAGTACTATGTCAGACATTATCGTTAAAAATAACTGCATCTGGCGGCATAACTTACATAAACGAAATACAAAAACTTAAAGAAATAGGCGCATACGGGGCAATTTTAGGAAAGGCGCTTTACGAAGGAAAAATTGACCTTCGCGAAGCTGTTGCCGTCGGGGAGAGTTGATTATGCTTGCAAAGAGAATTATTCCCTGTCTTGACGTAAGAGACGGCAGAGTTGTAAAAGGCACAAATTTTTCAGGGCTTAAAGATGTTGATGACCCCGTAAAACTTGCGGCGTTTTATTCGGACAGCGGAGCGGACGAACTCGTATTTTACGATATAACCGCAAGCGCCGAAGGGCGAAAACTTTTTTCCGATGTTTTAAAAAAAGTTGCCGAAAACGTTTTTATTCCCCTTACCGTCGGCGGAGGCATAAACACTTTGGATGATTTCGACCGCGTATTAAAAAGCGGAGCAGATAAGGTAAGCGTCAACAGCGGCGCGATTAAAAATCCCGATTTGATTTATTCTGCTGCGGAAAAGTATGGCGACCAGTGCGTCGTCCTTTCCATGGATGTTAAAAGGGTAGACGGAAAATTTGTTGTGTTCAGCCACGGTGGAAGAATTCAGACAGACATAGAAGCTGTTTCCTGGGCAAAATTCGGTCAAAAACACGGAGCGGGAGAGATTGTTCTCAACAGTATAGATACCGACGGCGTCAAGTGTGGTTTCGATCTGGAAATGCTCGACGCTATATGCAGTGCCGTAACAATACCCGTTATTGCCAGCGGCGGAGCGGGCAGCGAGCAACATTTTCTGGAGCTTTTCAAAAGCGTAAACGTCGACGCGGGGCTTGGCGCTTCCGTTTTCCATTTCGGCGAATTAGATATAAAACATCTTAAAAAATATTTGAAGCAAAACGATATTGAGGTCAGATTATGATTAATGCAGACGAACTTAAATTTGATGCAAACGGGCTTATTCCCGCTGTTGTTACCGATTATTATACAAAAAAAGTGCTTACCGTCGCTTATATGAACCGCGAAAGTCTTGAGATAAGCATTAAAGAGGGTAAGACCTGCTTCTTTTCGCGAAGCCGCCAAAAACTTTGGCGCAAGGGTGAAACGAGCGGTAATTTTCAGCACATCGTATCGATTAAATGCGATTGCGACAAGGATGCGCTTACTATAGAGGTTATCAAGGACGGACCTGCATGTCATCTCGGCACGGACAGCTGTTTCAATGAATTTGTTTATGCGAACGACAGCGTTCCGCAGTTTTCTGTTGACGGACTTTATGAACTTCTTGAAGGAAGAATGCGCGATAAACCGCAGAATTCCTACACAACATACCTTTTTGAGCAGGGCATAGATAAAATTCTTAAAAAAGTTGGCGAAGAATGCACCGAAGTAATCGTTGCTGGCAAGGGCGGAGATAAGGCTGAAACGGTGTTTGAAATTTCCGACCTTTGTTATCACGTACTTGTTCTCATGGTGCAGATGGGCATTAAACCTTCCGACGTGATGGACGAGCTTGCAAAGCGGCACATTATCGACCATAAAGTCAAGCAGCAGAAGATGAAATAAATAAATTTGTCGGCGGCACAAAATTTAGTGCCGCCGACGCAAATTCACTTGACTTTGAATATAAATTAAATTATAATTTCTTTCGTTATGCGGATATGGCGGAATTGGCAGACGCGCAGGTTTCAGGTTCCTGTGGGCGACCGTGCAGGTTCAACTCCTGTTATCCGCACCAACAAAAATAGGACAGTTTTTACTGTCCTATTTTTGTTATGAAGTAATTAGATTATAACAGGAGTTGAGGGTGGAGGCGCGAGCGGGAGCGAGCGGTTTGCATGCGGATGTAAAACAACAGAAAATTAGTCGAGCAAACTGAACAGCGGAAACCCGCTGTTCACCGGGGCGCGCCGTCAAAGGCGCAACTCCTGTTATCCGCACCAAAAATATGGCAAAGACTTTTGTTTGTGTCATGTTTTTATATGTAAAAATTTTTGCGTGTGCGGCAAAGTCGGTTAAATCTTTCACATGAAACGGGGCTTCTGATGTTTTGCTTTCGCAGATAATGTGCAAAGTATTGTTAAACAAATCTGCTATATGTCAGCGTGTGTTCGTCATGATATCGGCGCATTGACTTCATCTTGACAAAAATGCAGAGTTTATTATAATTAAGTAAAAGATTATCCTAATCAAATGTGTTTAATCGTTAAAAGGAGTGAATCGTATGAATTTGAGAAAATTTGGCAAGACAGGCAGAATGGTAAGCGAAATAGGTCTTGGGACGTGGCAACTCGGAACAAAATGGGGCGAACCGTTCAACGAAAGCGAAGCTATGCGCATTCTCGAAACTGCTGCAGATTGCGGTATAACCCTTATTGATACTGCAGATATTTACAATAAGAGCAACAGTGAATTGACTATCGGTAAATTTTTAAGCAAGCACAAAGGCGCATTTTACGTCGTTACCAAGTGCGGGAGAGGACTTAATCCCCATGTTGCGGAGGGTTACACACCCGAAAACGTCGAACATTTCATAGATAACAGTCTCGGGCGGCTCGGCGTTGAGCAACTGGATATGGTTCTTCTGCATTGTCCGCCCTCGTCGGTGTATTGCAATGACGAGTTGTTTTCGGGGTTGGACAAAATAGTAAATAAGGGTAAAATAGCTGCTTACGGCGTCAGCGTTGAAAAAGTAAGCGAGGGGCTCAAGGCTATGGATTACAATATATCCGCCATAGAGGTAATTTTCAATATGTTCAGATTAAAACCCCTCGAAAAATTGCTGCCCGAAGCCAAAGAAAGAGATATAGGCATTCTTGCCCGCGTTCCGCTAGCGAGCGGTCTTCTGACTGGTAAATTCAATAAAGATACTGTATTCGGACAGCGTGACCACAGAAATTTCAACAGACACGGCGAATCGTTCGATAAGGGTGAAACTTTTTCCGGCGTCGATTACGAAACGGGATTGCGGGCGGTCGAAGAGCTTAAAAAACTTTTCAGTACGCAGGATCTTGCGCCGTACGCTCTGCGCTGGATACTTATGCACGATGAGGTCAGTGCCGTAATTCCCGGAGCAAGCAGGGCAGAACAGGTTATAGGCAACGTAAAAGCGGCTGAAATTCCCGCATTGACCGCGGCAGAGATGGATAAAGTTACTCAGATTTACAATAAATATATAAAAGCGAGCGTACACGAAAACTGGTAATTGCTTCAACTGCTTTTTCTGTTGCGCGAATACCTATTTTTTTAAAACTCTACGGTTCGTGGGTTGTATTGCCTTTTAATTGCGGTTAGAATAAGGCTGCATGGAGGAATTTATGAACCAGATTAATACGGGTAAATTTATTCGCAATACAAGAAAAGAGATCGGTCTGACGCAGCGCGAGTTGGCTGAAAAACTCGGGGTTTCGGACAAAACTATTTCAAAATGGGAGACGGGCAACGGACTTCCGGACGCCGATAATATGTTGCCGCTCTGCGCCGCGCTCGGAATAAGCGTAAATGAGTTGCTGTCGGCAGAGAAGCTCGAGGGCGAAGTTTATAAAAGTCGCGCCGAGGAAAACATGATTGACCTCATGAGGCAAAGGGAGCAGGCAAAAAAGAATATTATTTTATCCTGCATAGTCGGAGCGATAACAATAATTTCGGGCGTCGGCTTTTTGCTCATCGCGCTTATGCTCGCCATGCCGCTATGGATTAAGATTATTCTTATATGTCTTGCAATAATTGTAATCGTTTTCGGCATAGGCGTTGCGTGCGTGCTTGACAGAGATGCGGGAGTGTTTGAATGTCCCGTCTGTGGCGAGCGGTTCGTGCCGTCTATGAAAGATTACGTTATGGGCGCGCATACGCTTCTCAAAAGGAATTTAACCTGTCCTAATTGCGGCAAAAAGAGCTTTTGCAGAAAAAGACTTAATAAATAATTTAGTAAACACTTCAGTTACGGCGGAAGTGTTTACTTTTTATATAACGAATATTTGTAACAATATGTCCTGATATTTTGAAAAAAAATAACTAAATATTGTATCTGTAAACATAAAAATAATTCGTTATCAATTTATCGATTGTAACTTGACCACAAAAATTATAATTGATATAATTTTATCGATAAATGCAATTATCGATTTATTTGAAATTGCATAAAATAATCAGTATTAATTTTTTCCATACAGGAGTAACAATATGGATTTCAAATTTACCTACGGACAGTGCGACAGCGTTGAAAAGCTGGAGTGCGAGATTGCAAGGGTGAAAGAGGCGCAGAAGAAATTTGCAACCTACTCGCAGGAGCAGGTAGACAAAATCTTTCTTGCGTGCGCGCTTGCTGCAAACAAGCAGAGAATAGCTCTTGCCAAACTTGCCGTCGAAGAGACGGGCATGGGCATAGTTGAGGACAAAGTTATCAAAAATCACTATGCCGCAGAGTATATTTACAATAAATATAAGTCAGTCAGAACGTGCGGCGTTATAGAGGAAGATAAGTCTTACGGCATCAAGAAGATTGCCGAACCTATCGGTCTGATAGGCGCGGTAATTCCTACCACTAACCCTACGTCGACGGCGATTTTTAAAACTCTTATCTGCCTCAAGACGAGGAACGGCTGTATAATAAGCCCTCATCCCAGAGCAAAGAAAAGCACGATTGCCGCAGCCAAAGTAGTTTATGAAGCGGCGGTGGAAGCAGGCGCGCCCGAAGGCATTATAAGCTGGATTGACGTTCCTTCGCTCGAAATGACAAATCTTCTTATGAGAGAGTCTGACACCATTCTGGCAACAGGCGGTCCAGGCATGGTAAAAGCAGCTTATTCGTCAGGCAAACCAGCCCTCGGCGTAGGTGCAGGCAACACGCCCGCAATAATTGACGAGAGTGCCGATATTGCGCTCGCCGTAAGCTCGGTTATACATTCCAAAACATTTGATAACGGCATGATCTGCGCTTCGGAGCAGTCGGTTATAGTATCGGATAAAATTTATTCCAAAGTCAAAAAGGAATTTGCTGACCGCGGTTGCTATTTCCTCAAGGGCGAGGAGCTTGACAAGGTTCGTAAAACTATCATAATTAACGGTTCGCTCAATGCCAAGATTGTCGGTCAGAGCGCATATAAAATTGCGGAACTTTCGGGCATTTCCGTTCCAAAAACTGCTAAAATTCTTATAGGCGAAGTACAATCTGTCGATATAAGCGAAGAATTCGCGCACGAAAAACTTTCTCCCGTGCTTGCAATGTATAAGTCGGAAAGTTTCGAAGAAGCCGTTGTCAAGGCTGAACAGCTCATAGCCGACGGAGGTTACGGACACACTTCGTCTGTCTATCTCAACGTAAATAAATGTCAGGATAAGCTCGATTATTTCAGCTCGAAGATGAAAACCTGCCGTATTCTCGTAAATACGCCCTCGTCGCACGGCGGCATAGGCGACTTGTATAATTTCAAGCTCAATCCTTCGCTCACGCTAGGTTGCGGCTCGTGGGGAGGCAACTCGGTTTCCGAAAACGTAGGAATTAAACATCTTTTGAATATCAAAACCGTGGCTGAAAGGAGAGAAAACATGCTTTGGTTCAGAGCGCCTGAAAAAGTTTACATCAAAAAGGGTTGTCTGCCCGTCGCGTTAGACGAACTTAAAACCGTTATGAATAAGAAAAAGGCGTTCATTGTAACCGACAGTTTCTTGTATCAGAGCGGATTTACAAAATGTATAACGAACAAACTTGACGACATAGGCATTGCGCATGCTACGTTCTTCAACGTTGCTCCCGACCCCACGCTTGCATGTGCGATGGAGGGCGTTGCGCAGATGCGCGCATTCCAGCCCGATACGATAATTGCCGTCGGCGGCGGCTCGGCAATGGACGCCGCAAAAATCATGTGGGTTCTTTACGAGCATCCCGATGTGGATTTCCTCGATATGGCTATGCGCTTTATCGATATAAGAAAGAGAATATACACATTCCCCAAGATGGGCGAAAAGGCATATTTCATTGCCATTCCCACATCTGCGGGTACGGGTTCGGAAGTTACGCCTTTTGCGGTAATCACCGACGAAAAGACGGGTATCAAATATCCTCTTGCCGACTACGAACTTATGCCCAATATGGCAATCGTCGATACCGACCTGCACATGTCTGCGCCCAAGGGACTTACGGCGGCGTCGGGTATCGATGCCGTAACGCATGCACTCGAAGCTTATGCGTCCATGATGGCAACGGATTACACCGACGGGCTTGCAATTCAGGCTCTCAAGGTGATATTCAAATATCTTCCCAGAGCTTACGAAGACGGTCAGAACGACGTCGAGGCGAGAGAGAAGATGGCAAACGCCGCAACTATGGCTGGCATGGCTTTTGCCAACGCGTTCCTTGGTGTCTGCCACTCGATGGCTCACAAACTCGGTGCGTTCCATCACCTGCCTCACGGTGTGGCTAACGCCCTCATGATAGACGAAGTTCTTCGTTTTAATGCGAGCGAAACGCCCGTCAAGATGGGTACTTTCTCGCAGTATGACCATCCCAAGACTCTTGCAAGATATGCCGAAGTTGCCGAAAGCCTCGGATTTGGCGGCAAAACCGACGAAGAAAGCCTTGAAAATCTTATTAAAGCTATAGATGAGCTTAAAGCAAAGGTCGGCATTAAAAAGACTATCAAAGATTACGGAATAGACGAAAAAGATTTCCTCGACCGCCTCGACGAAATGACTGAACAGGCATTCGACGACCAGTGTACGGGCGCAAATCCCCGTTATCCTTTGATGAGCGAAATCAAGCAGATGTATTTAAACGCCTATTACGGCAAATAAGGAGGAAAAGTTATGAGTGATAAAATTCTTGTCGCCGAGATGCCGGGCAAAAAACTCTATCGCGACGGCGATTGCGCCATAAAGGAATTTGACGCAGATTATTCAAAGGCAAATATTCTTAACGAAGCGCTCAATCAGGCGCGCGTAGAGGAAACAGACCTCTGCATACCCAAAATACGCGCCGTTCAGGTTGTAGACGGAAAGTGGTCGATTGTCATGGATTATATCGAGGGCGTAACTCTAGAAAAAATGATGGAAGATCACCCCGAAAAAGAGGATGAATATCTTGAAATGTTTGTCGACCTTCAGCGCACCGTTCTTTCAAAAAAAGTGCCTATGCTCAACAAGCTCAAGGATAAAATGCAGGCAAAGATTAGCGCGACGGGGCTTGATGCGACGATAAGGTATGAACTCCATACCAGGCTCGACGCTCTTCCCAAACACTATAACCTCTGCCACGGCGACTTCAACCCCAGCAACATAATAATTACCGCCGACGGTACGCCTTATATTATCGACTGGTCGCACGCCACGCAGGGCAACTCATCTGCGGACGTAGCCAGAACGTATCTTTTGTTCTATCTCAACGGCAAGGAAAAGCTGGGCGAAAAATATCTCAATCTCTATTGCAAAAAGAGCGATACGGCAAAGCAGTACGTGCAGAAATGGATACCAATCGTCGCAGCTTCAAGACTTACGGCGGCAAAGAAAAATGAAGAGGAATTCCTTCACAGATGGATTGACGTAGTTGACTACGAATAATCGCGCGATAATGCTAATTAAAAATAAGACTTGCTCAAATGCAAGTCTTATTTTATTGCAATTTTTTACAAAAACATTTATAATTACTTATATGTATGATTTAATGTGCTTTGTGCGGGTAGAGTTCCCCGACGATCCCAACGTCGAGGGAATGTTATACTGGTATATCTGCGATTTTAAAGGCGCGCAACCCGGAGACAGGGTGATTGCGCCGCTTGGCAGGCATAATAACACGCAGAAAGGAATTATAAGAGAGGTTCGCATAACCGAAGATTATAATGCGCCTTTTCCGCTTTACCTCATAAAGAGCATTAGAAAACTGATTAAATCAGACGGAGATTGATGCAAATGTATAAAATTGCAAAAAAACGCGTATTAAATCCAACGGTTACGATGATGGATATAAGCGCTCCGCTCGTTGCAAAAAAAGGTCAGGCGGGGCAGTTTATAATTCTTCGCGTTGATAAAGACGGAGAGAGAATTCCTCTTACGATTGCAGGCTGCGACAGAGATGCGGGAACGGTAAAAATTATCTTTCAGGTAGTAGGCGGAACGACTATGGCGCTCAACGCGAAAAATGAGGGCGAGTACATAGAAGACTTTGTCGGACCTCTCGGCTGTCCCACGAAGACTGAAGGAGTTAAAAAAGTTTGCATAGTCGGCGGAGGCGTCGGGTGTGCTATAGCTCTTCCCGTTGCACAGAGATTTCACGAACTCGGTGCGGAAGTTCATTCGATAGTCGGTTTCAGGAATAAAGACCTCGTCATTCTCGAAGATGAATTCAGGGCTTGTTCGGATAAATTTACCATAATGACAGACGACGGAAGTTACGGAAGACAGGGCGTTGTAACCGTGCCGTTGAAGGAAGCTATCGAGAGCGGCGAAAACTATGACGAAGTGATAACGATAGGACCGCTCATCATGATGAAGTTCGTCGTTGCCACGACAAAGCCTTACGGAATAAAGACGACCGTTTCCATGAACCCCATCATGATTGACGGAACGGGCATGTGCGGCGGTTGTCGTCTTACCGTAGGCGGCAAGACGAAGTTTGCCTGCGTGGACGGTCCCGATTTTGACGGCTTCGAAGTGGACTTCGATGAGGCGATGGAAAGAGCTACCATGTATTCCGAATTTGAAAAGCATGAGCGCGAAGAGAGCTGCAATCTCTTCAAAAAGGAGGTAAAGTAATGGCTATTCAACCTCATAAAAATGAAATGCCCGTGCAGGAACCTGCAATCAGGGCGAGAAATTTCAGCGAAGTAGCTCTCGGTTACACTCCCGAAATTGCCGTTGCCGAAGCCAAGAGATGCCTCGAATGCAAAAATCATCCCTGCATAGACGGATGCCCCGTAAACATTAATATTCCTTCGTTTATTTCTAAAATAAAAGAGGGCGACTTTGAGGGCGCTTATTGCGTAATTTCGCAGTCGTCGTCCCTTCCCGCGGTTTGCGGCAGGGTTTGCCCCCAGGAAACGCAGTGCGAAAGCAAATGCACTCTCGGCATAAAGTTTGAACCTGTCGGAATAGGCAGGCTAGAGCGCTTTGTTGCGGATTACCACAACAACAATTTCAAAGGCGAAACGGCTGTTCCGCCCTCGAACGGACATAAAGTTGCTGTAATAGGCTCGGGTCCTTCGGGACTTACCTGTGCGGGCGATCTTGCAAAGAAAGGATATAAAGTAACCGTATTTGAAGCTCTTCATACGGCTGGCGGCGTTCTCGTTTATGGTATTCCCGAATTCAGATTGCCCAAGGCAATAGTAGAAAAAGAGGTCGAAACGCTTAAAAAATACGGGGTGGAGATACAGACTAACGTCGTTGTCGGTAAAACGCTGACCATAGACGAACTTTTCGAAGACGGCTACGAGGCGGTATTTATCGGATCTGGCGCGGGTCTTCCCAGATTTATGGGTATTCCCGGAGAGAGCTTAAAGGGTGTTTACTCGGCAAACGAGTTCCTTACCAGAAGCAACCTCATGAAGGCTTACAACAAAAACAGCCATACGCCCGTTATGCATGCAAAAAACGTTGCGGTAGTAGGCGGAGGAAACGTTGCGATGGACGCTGCCCGCACGGCTCTGAGGCTGGGTGCGGAACACGTTTACATAGTTTATCGTCGTTCTATGGAAGAAATTCCCGCAAGGAAGGAAGAAGTTGAGCATGCAGAGGAAGAAGGTATCGAGTTCAAAATACTCAACAATCCCGTAGAAATTCTCGGCTACAGAAATCCCGATGACAGAAGGGACCCTAAAAACGGCTTCGTTACGGGTATAAGGGTTATTAAATGTCAGCTCGGCGAACCCGACGAAAAAGGCAGGCGCAGACCTGTTGAAATTCCTGGAAGCGAATACGTCATACCCGTCGATTGCGTAATTATGTCTATTGGCACAAGTCCCAATCCCCTCATAAAGAATACGACGAGCGGTCTTGCCGTAAATAATTACGGGGGCATAATAGTTGACGAGAGCGGAAAGACTTCAAAAGACGGCGTCTATGCCGGCGGAGACGCGGTAACGGGCGCAGCAACGGTAATTCTTGCTATGGGCGCAGGCAAAACTGCGGCGAAGGCGATCGACGAATATATTTCGTCTAAAGCATAATAATATAATAAAGAGGAATTGCGGGCGCTGCAGCGCCCGCAATAATAATATATGGAAATTAAAGACTATATAAAAAGTTGTTCTCAGATAAAAATATACAATGACGGAAAGTGCGCAACAATAGACAAAACGTGCGACGGGTATGAGGCGATTATTGTAGCATGGGATAAGATGACGGAAAAAGCAATCGAAATGCCCGCGTTCGGAGTGAGCTTAAACAGTTATACGCTAGAACAACTTAAAAGAGGACTGTGGGTTGAATTCGTATTTGAAAAAGAAACATATCATTGCGAAATGCCCTTTTTGAAATTGCTTGTAAATATCGTTTCGGATTATAAAGGATTTAACATAATAAGGTACACGAAAGAGGACGGGTACTTTGGCAGGTGCTATTATCTGCAGCTTGCAACCGATATGTCGGAATTTGAAAAAATTGTCAGAAATATCTATTTTGACTAAAAAAATAAATATTTGAGTAGTACTATGCTACACATAATCAGCTACAAAATGCTAAATTGTACAAAAATGCCGACCGATCGGTCGGCATTTTTATTTTTTAATTTTATTTTCCTTTTTAAAAATTTAAGCGTTTGACATTTTTGATTTTTTATATTCAGCTATGGCTTTGGAAAGCTGGTCGGGGCAAGAGGTGTTGTTGCGGCAGAGAACACCGGAGAGAAGTTTTTCTACCTCGTCGATATCTTTTCCTTCAACCAATCTGCTTACGCCCTGCAGATTGCCGCTGCAGCCGCCAACGAATTTTACGTTGTGAAGTCTGTTTTGCTCGTCGACTTCGAAATAAATCTGCCTTGAGCAAGTTCCCTTTGTCTGATATGTAAACATTTTTTCCTCCTTGCAGCCACGCTGCTAGCAATAGGGTCAGTCGCAGAGATTTTCGTATATTACAGAATATACGTCCGCTGCTTTTTCTTCCCATTTTTTGTATATTTTATTTGCTGTTTTTCTGTCTGGAACAACAAATTTAAGCTCGAGCATGGGTTGTACTGGAGCAAGTATTTTAAGAAAAACTGTATATGTGCCGTCTTTGTTCTGGAAATAGTCTGAGCGGCACTCCTGCCTGTTTCTGTATTTTGCGCTGTTTTTCTTTACGAAAATGGATATTTCTTCTCGTATGCTTTTAGGTATGTTTATAAAGAAGTTTGCAAGCGTTTCGCGACCGTCGGGTGTTATGGTGTATAGTGTGTCTTCGTCTTCGTTTACAATGCAAATAAAATTGTCGTCAAGCAGTTTGTGGATTACGTTCACGCAGTCCATGTACCCCATCCAGTCGTTAGAAGTGGAGCACATGTCTACAATAGTTCTTTCCGACAGGGCGCTTTCCATTTTGTCGAAAACAAAAAGTATTATTAATTTGTTGATGGATGTTTCGCCCGACTTAATCATAAAAGTATAATAATTTTTCTCCTGTAAAGAAAAGTACTGTTATTATACATAATTATTATTTTAAAATCAAGATATTTGTCTTAAAATATTTTATTTTGGTGAGCTTTGTGATATAATATTATAAAATCAGTCGAAAGGTGTTAAAATGGAAGACGTAAAACAGCAGATTAAAGACTTTATAAATAAGTGCGAAGAAGTAAAAAATTGCAAATTTATTATGGCGACGACAAAAATAAAGGACGTTCTGAAGTCTATTGTCAACAGTCGCACGCTCTATCAGCTTTTTACTTCGGTTTCTGCCGATTTTGATTACCTTACGGCAAAAGCTCAGTGTCTTCTGGACGTTTCCGACGGTTTCAATAACCGCGGAGTGGTAATTTTGCCCGAATCTGCCCAGGATAAACTCGCGTTTATATTCTGTCTACTTGTTGAAATTGACAGGGATACAATCAATTTTAACTGGTTTTTACAGAAATATTTTTCGGACGACGGCAGTTTTTACGGCAGTTTTTATGCTTTCTGCGATTTGATTATAGATAACCTTGAAAAAATTATCAAAGCAGTTTTTGCAAAAGAACTTGAAGAAGAGAAAGAGCAAAAGGAAGAAGTGTTTGAAGAACAGCAGAGTGTTCAGACAAATTCTGCTAAAGCAGGAATGCTTTCTGCAATTTCTCTGCTCATTGCGCAGGAAAAACAGTTTATTTTGGAAAGTTCAATACCTGCCGAGGATAAAGAGGCGGGATATAAAATGCTTACGGAAATAACAAAGGCGCTTAAAACAGGTAATTTCGACCTTGCAAACGCTCTGATATGCGGTTACAACTATTACATATTATATAATAACAGCGTAAGCCAGAATGTCGGAACGCTTTTTGAGAGCATTGAAGAGTACGAGAGCGCCGTATGAGTTTTTTCGAGAAAAAAATATCTTCACGCCGCATTTTCGACGGAAAAATTTTAAAGCTCGACGTCGACGAAGTTTCTCTTCCTGACGGGCGCAGCGCTTTCCGCGAGTGTATAAGACACAGCGGAGGCGCTGCTGTTCTTTTCGTTAAAGAGGGTAAAATAGCTCTCGTTAAACAGTATCGTTATCTTTACGGCGAAGAATTGTATGAAATACCTGCAGGAAAACTCAACGAAGGAGAGCGCGCGGACGTTTCAGCTATGCGCGAACTCGAAGAGGAAACGGGTTACAAGGCGGAAAAAATTATTCCGCTTTGCAGAATATATCCTACCCCGGGATATACGGACGAAATTATTCATATTTTTTATGCCGAAGGCGGAAGTTTTGTAGGACAGAATTTAGACGACGGCGAATTCCTCGGAGTGGAATTCATTCCGTTTGAAAAAGTGGGAGAGATGGTTGCCGACGGACGCATAAAAGATGCGAAAACCATCGTGGCATATTATTTTTACAAAGATAAATTTTTAAAATAAATTTAAGGCGGGCTGCTTAATGCAGCCCGCCCTTTGTTTATTTGCAGTTGCAGCCGCAACCGCAGCAGTTACCGCAGAAAAGGTTACTCAGCGTACCGTTTTTCCACATGGTGTAAATAAGTGCGATAAGTATGGGCGTGCAACTGCCGGAAAGCACGCTTTCAAGCCCGTTATCTGCACAGCTCGCCGCTATGAGCAACAGAATGAGTATCCAAAGGCAGCTGTTGCAGCCGCCAAACTGCGAAAAAATATTCATATATTTCCTCCTGTGAATGCTCTGCAAGGCGATATGTACAAAATTTGAGTGCCTTGCAGTTTTCTCTATACTTAATAATATTTGTTTTGTCTAAAAAATGTTACTGCGGCGTTCAATCGCTTGCCATAATGATTTTTCAATGATATAATCAACAAGTATAATTAAAAGAGGTACTTTCGGCGGAAATTAATAGTTAATTCCGACCGTGCATAAGTATAATAATTTTTTTTCTGCGGATATTCGTTAAGAAATCCGATGGAGGTTTTTATGGAAAAGGTAAAGAAAAATACCTTATTCAACGCTCGCTATATTGCGACGTTAGGCGTGCTTCTGGCACTTGTTATTGTTTTACAGGCATTTGGCGGCAGTTTTACGATCGGTCCCGTTTCGTTAAACTTTTCGCTTATACCCGTTGCGCTTGGCGCATTGGTTCTCGGACCAGTCGCAGGCGCAATTCTCGGACTTGGCAACGGCATAGTCGTTCTTATTCAGGTTATTCAAGGTTTAAGTCCTTTTTATGTTCTTATCTGGACTGAAAGTCCCGTAATTACCACTTTGATCTGCCTTTTTAAAGTTACCGTTGCAGGATTTGTTGCCGGACTTGTATTCAAGCTCATTTCGCGCAAAAACGTATATGTGGCAACTTTTGTTGCAGCTGCGCTTATACCTGTGGTTAATACCGCGCTCTTCATTCTCGGCTGCTTGTGCATGTATGATACTATTTACATGATGTATGACGCATCGACAATGAACATCTTTGTGTATATCTGCATTACGCTCGTAACGTTCAATTTCTTTGTCGAATTAGCTATAAATTTAATCGTTGCGCCTGCGCTTAATGCGGTGTACAACGTTGTTTCTAAGCAGTATTTTGTTACCAAAAACAAGAAGAAATGTGTTAATCAGGAAGATTGTAAATGATAATTTGTCTCGACGTGGGCAACACCAATATAAAATACGCCCTCTTTGACGGCGACAACCTCGTTCTTAGTTTCAGGGTTGCAACCGAACACAAAAAGACTTCAGACGAGTATGGCGGTCAGCTGATAAGCATTCTGAAAAATAACGGCTTTTGTGCTGACGACATATCGGGCGGCATAATTTCGTCGGTCGTTCCGCCCCTCGATTATACGCTCGAAAGAATGTGTCAGACCTATCTTAAAATCAAGCCGCTCATAGTAGGCGCGGGTTTAAAGACGGGTATGAACCTCAAAGTTGATAACGCAAGGGAAGTAGGTGCAGACAGAGTTGTCAATAATGTCGCCGCGGCAAAAAAGTATGGTTATCCGCTGATTGTTATAGACTTCGGAACGGCGACTACTTTCAATGTGATCGACGAGCAGAGCCGTTTTATAGGCGGAGTTATTGCTCCTGGAATAAAAGGTTCTTTGGACAGCCTTGTAAACGGAACGGCAAAACTTCCCAAGGTTGAAATTGAGCGTCCCGATAAAGTTATCGGTACGAATACCGTAACAAATATGCAGTCAGGCATTTTTTACGGTTTTTCGGGGTTGGTAGAATATATTGTAAAGAAAATCAAGCGCGAAATGAAGTGCGAGGGCGTAAAAGTCGTCGCGACGGGCGGATTTTCTGAAATTATAGCTAAAGAAATTTCCTGTATCGACAGCGTGGACAAGTTGCTTACGCTCGAAGGTCTGAAATATCTGTATTATCTAAATAACACGGAGGATTAATATGAAGAAAGTTGGCGTTGCGATACTCGGTCTCGGCGTTGTCGGCGGCGGTACTTATAAAATTCTTAAAGAACACCGCGAGTTCTATCAGAAAAACCATAAAATCGACATTGTGGTAGAGGCAGTTCTTGAGCGCGACATTGAAAAGGCGGTTGCTCTCGGCGTCGAAAGAGAAAAGGTTGCGGGCAATATCCAGGAAATTTGCAGCAATCCCGACGTTGACATCGTTGTCGAGGTTATGGGCGGCGTAGAGCCTGCAAAAACTTTTGTGCTCGATTGTCTTCGCGCTGGCAAATCTGTAGTAACTTCCAATAAGGAATTGTTCTGCAAATATAATCACGAGCTTGAAGTTGCCGCAAAGAAAAATCATTGCGGTCTGTTCTATGAGGCAAGCTGCGTAGGTGGCGTGCCCGTAATACGCGCGCTTCTTGACAACCTTCAGGGCAATAAAATACTGTCCATGATGGGTATTATAAACGGCACTACCAATTATATTCTCACAAAAATGTCATCCGAAGGCGTTTCTTATCAGGAAGTTTTAAAGGAAGCACAGAAACTCGGTTATGCCGAAGCTAATCCTACGGCAGATGTTGAAGGTTACGATGCCGCATATAAACTTTCTATACTTTCCAGCCTTGCATTCCATACTAAAATACCTTTCTCTAAGATTTACAGAGAGGGTATAACCGATATTTCGGTTACAGATATAGAATACGGCAAAAAGTTCGGATACGTTCTTAAACTTCTTGCAACGGGCAAAAACGGCGATAATGGCATAGAAGTAAGGGTGCATCCCTCATTTATAAAGAATTCTCATCCCCTTGCAAGCGTAAACGATAGCTATAACGCCGTATATATTACAGGCGACTGCGTTGAAGACGTTATGCTGTACGGCAGGGGTGCTGGCGCGCTTCCCACAGGCAGCGCAATAGTAGGCGATATTATTTATTGCGCTACTCATACGAATTATCAGTATTCGACATTCAAAAATACCGAAGAGGCATCGCCTTCAACAAAGTTTATCGAGAATTTCGAGAGCGCGTATTACATCCGTCTCAAGGCTGAGGACAAACCCGGCGTGCTTGCAAAGGTTTCTTCTATTTTTGCAAAATGCGGCATAAGCGTAGCGCAGATGTCGCAGGAAGGACAGATCGGCGAAGACGGCTGCGTTCCCCTGATATTCATAACTCATACAACGAGAGAAAATAATGTCAAAAAGGCAGTTTCTCTCATTGACGCGAGCGAGGATATAGCTAAAGTTGCGGCAGTCATAAGAGTAGTTGAATAATAAAACAAAAAGCAGGGCGTTTGCCCTGCTTTTTTTCGTCTAAAATATTGAAGTGAGCTAAAAATTTAAGACTTTCTGAAAAATTTGCTTCTGAAGATTTCTTTTGAAGACTATTTTCTGAATTTAATAAAGTCTTTTAGTCAGCAATTACAGTTGCGAAAGTGTATAGCAGACTATAATTTCATTTTGTATATTTCATTATTATACACAAGCTAATAAATTGTAATTTATGTGAAAGTATATTTTAATTCATGATTGCCCACAGGAAGTGTGTATATGCATTTACTTGTATCATCGCCTCGAATGATATTCAGCGCACCGTAGGTCATATATCCGTGTCCGTCAATCTTATATAGTTTTTCAACTATAATCTTTCCTTTATTAAACAGATTTCCTTTGTTAATCTCGATATTTATTATATAAAAATCTTTATAGTAGTTTTCGGCAACTTTTTCGCTTGTTTGATTTACAACATAATTGTTTATCGTTAAATTAGTTCGCCAGAATTGTTGATAAGGTTCAAAATCATAAACTCCGTACAGATAATAAAGTCCATCCTGTTCTTTTATAATTCCGTTATCGTCAAAAATATCATTATATTGCACGATTGGCATATCATTTTCATCTACTTCATACAGTAGCATTCCAACAGCACGAAATTCAAAATATACTGGCGTTATTTGCGTATCTTCCGAACAAGAAAATTCGTTTTCTGAGTAATAATTATCACCGTCTTTGTAAAGAGCATCATTTAATTTCCAATAGACTAGAGTTTGCCCGTTTTCGTTTTTATTTTGAATAATACTGATAGGTGTAACAATTTTAAACGGCTCATTTTTAAGCAGATTATAATATATAAATCCGTTATTCTTTTGTTCTCCGTTTACAGTATCAGCATTAAATAAGTTTTCGTTGAACATAGACGAACCGAAAAGTTCGCTATTATTGTAGACAATATCGTATTCCTGTGGTATAGAAACAACACAATGATATTTGTCTGGAATAAAATCCAAACTGCTTTTACTTTCATTCGTGTTGCAGGCGGTAAATAGTAGACAACAAAGAATGGTTGCAACTATTAAAAAACAAATTTTTCTCACTTAATATACCTCAGCTTAGTTACCTTATATTGTTAGTCTATTATACCATATATAAGCTAAAAGTCAATAACAGGAGTTTTTATTGATAAAAATAAATTAGAACGCTCAGCCAATTAAAATTGGTTGTAGCTTCGGATGTTGTTTGTTTGGCGCGGAGAAGAGGATTTCTGTCTTGAACGGCGGGCACGAAAAACATTGGTGTTCGCTGTTTTGCCCTCGTAAGAAACCTTGGGCGTTCGCAGGCATAGTCTTTTGTCTCACCTTGAAGCCTATAAACTTCCGCAAAAGAAAATACCCCGATATAACTTTTTGTTATATCGGGGTATTGGCGCGGAGAAGAGGATTTGAACCTCCGTACGGGGTTAACCGTAACACGATTTCCAATCGTGCGCCTTAAACCGCTCAGCCATCTCCGCAAGAGCGAAACAATTGGTCGCAACCATTTATTATATTATTAAAAATCTCATAAAAAAGCAAGCGTTTTTGCGCTGCGTTTGCAATTATTCTTTACAAATTTTTTTTAAAATGATAAAATCTTATAAAATATTAAAGCGGAGATTTTTTATGGAATTAAGCAATAAGGCTAAAATGCTCGGATTTGCTCTTCATTCTCGCGGAGTTAGCAAGGAGAATGTTTTTATGATACTGATGACGCTCGGTCTGGACGATGAGTTCGATGATATGATGTGGTTTATGAATGAAAACCCTAACGCGCCTCAGGAACAACTCGTGGCGGTTGCGTTGCAGCTCGATAAAGAATCTCGCGAAAAGGGGTTAAAAAACTGATATGAATAAAGAAAGATTAGAAAAATATGCAAAACTTATCGTGAAATGCGGTATAAATGTTCAGGAAGGTCAAGACGTAATAATTCAGTGCGGACTTGACCAGCCCGAATTCGTTACGATGGTGACGGAGGAGTGCTATAAAGCGGGCGCACGCAAAGTTACCGTAAAATGGTCTTATATGCCTGTAAGCAAAGTTAACGCCATTTATCGTTCGCTCGAGACGATGAGTGAGTTTACCGACATTGAAAAAGCAGAGTGGCAGTACAAAGTTGATAAACTTCCCTGCCTTATCTGGCTGGATTCCGACGATCCCGACGGCCTTGCAGGAACAGACAGCGAAAAAATAGCTAAATCGGGAATGACGCGCTTTCCTTTCGTAAAGCCTTTCCGCGACGCCATAGAAAATAAGTATCAGTGGTGCATTGCCGCCGTTCCCGGCAAAGAATGGGCGCGCAAGGTATTCCCCGGACTTTCCGACGATGAAGCGGTAGAAAAAATGTGGGAGGCAATTTTATCGACTTCCCGCGTTAGCGAAGATCCCATTGAAGAGTGGAGAAAGCACAACGAAAATCTTGCCCGTCGCTGCAAGTTCCTCAACGATTACAGATTTGACTCGCTCGAATACAAGAGCGCAAACGGCACCGATTTTGTAGTAGGTCTCAACGAAAAGGCAATTTTCTGCGGCGGCGGCGAAACTACGCTCGGCGCAAACGTGTATTTCAATCCCAATATTCCCAGCGAAGAAGTGTTTACGTCGCCCATGCGCGGCAGAGCCGAAGGCAAGGTCGTTTCCACGAAGCCTTTATCCTATCAGGGCAAACTTATAGAAAATTTCTGGGTCGAGTTCAAGGACGGCAAAGTCGTTGACGTCGGTGCGGAAAAGAATGAAGACGTCCTCAGGAAAATGGTTGCAATGGATGAAGGTGCGGCTTATCTCGGCGAGGTTGCGTTGATTTCTTATGATTCGCCCATAAACAACACCGGTATTCTCTTCTATAACACCCTTTTCGACGAGAATGCAAGCTGCCATCTGGCTCTCGGCAGGGGCTTCAACAACTGCCTTGAAAACTACGAAAATTACACCAACGAAGAATGCGAAAAACTCGGCATAAATTCTTCTATGATACACGTAGACTTCATGATAGGCAGCAAGGACCTTTGCATTACGGGCATAACAAAGGACGGTAAGAGAATTCCCGTATTCAAGGACGGCAACTGGGTAGTTTGATGTTATGCGTTTTATTCAACGCGCACAAAACTTTATAATAATTAATAAAGCGGCGCCGCAACATTGCGGCGCCGCATAATTTATTCAGATTATCTGCAAAACAAAAAATTTTAAGTATTGAGTTTCCTCGGCGCACAAAAGTGCTGGGTGGTCGGGCGCCTGGGTTTTAACTTCGGCAGAGCGGACTTTTCTTCCGGACTGTCTTGCCGCCTCTATGAGCATCTTTTCAAACAGAGGCATCGTCATATAGTGCGAGCATGAACAGGTTATAAGAAAACCTCCGCTTTTTACAATTTTCATTGCGGAAATATTTATATCTCTGTATCCGCGGTATGCGTCCGCAACCTGGTCGGCACTCTTGCAGAATGCGGGAGGGTCGAGTATGACGGTATCGAAAGTTTTCCCGTCTTTGCGGAACTGCCTGAGCAATTCAAATACGTCTCCGCACAAAGTTTTTATGTTGCTCAAGCCGTTGAGCGCGGCGTTGTCGCTGACGTTTTTGAGAGCGAGGGGGGATATGTCGCAGGCGGTAACGTTTTTTGCAACCGTTGCCGCGTTGAGGGAAAAACCGCCGCTGTTGCAGAAGCAGTCAAGCACTTCTTCTGCGCCCTTGCAGTATCTGCGCACGGCAAATCTGTTTTCTTTCTGGTCGAGAAAATATCCCGTTTTCTGACCGTTTTTGACGTCAACGAGCATTTTTAAGCCGTTTTCGGTAATTTCGACGTAATCGTCAACCTGACCGCAAACAAGCCCCTTATATTCGGGAAGACCTTCCTTTTTTCTTACGGCGACGTCGCTCCTTTCGTAAATTCCTTTCGGCGAAAACAGTTCGTTGAGACAGTCCGCAATCATTTCTTTGCGTTGGTCTATGCCGAGCGAAAGACATTGCATTACGAGAACATCGCCGTAACGGTCGACAATGAGCGCGGGGAGATCGTCGGCTTCTGCAAAGACCATCCTGTAGCAGTTGTCATAGCCCAGTCTGCGGCGGTAATCGTCTGCGGATTTTATTCGCTTTAAATAGAGCTGTCTGTCGTCGGTTTCGTTGCCGCGTATAAAAATTCTAACAAGAATTTTTGAGGCGTGGTTAATGTAGCCCTTGCCTATATATCTTCCGTCGTTGGAATAAACTGTGGCGAGAGAGCCGTTCTTATCTTTGTTTTCAATGCGCGCAACTTCGTTTGCGTACACCCAGCTGTGTCCCGCAACAATGCGCTTTTCTTCATTTTTTTTGAGGTATAACTCGTAAGCCATAAAATAATTTTACCAAAGGCTTACAATAATTGCAAACGAATTGAATTACGTTTGATTTTTTATTTAACGTTTGGTATAATTTTAAAAATGATAAAACTACTTAAATATTTAAGACATTACAAAATCCAAAGTGTTTTAGCGCCTTTTTTCAAGTTGCTCGAAGCTTGCTTCGAGCTTATTGTTCCGCTCATTGTCGCATCTATTATAGATGACGGCATTACGGGAGGAAGAGGTGCGCAGTATGTTGTATGGATGTGCCTTCTTCTCGTTGCGTTGGGCGTTGTGGGACTTATAAGTTCGGTTTCCGCACAGTATTTTGCCGCAAAGAGTGCGGTAGGCTTTGCCAAGGAACTGAGAAGCGATCTCTTTGCAAAAATACAGTCTCTTTCCTATTCGCAGATAGACGGCATAGGCACTTCGCGCATGATAACGAGAATGACGAGCGACGTCAATCAGATCCAGTCGGGCGTTAACCTCGTTTTAAGGTTATTTATGCGCTCGCCTTTTATTGTCTTCGGCGCGATGGTTCTCGCATTCGGCATTAATGTGGCTGCGGGCGGCATTTTCGCCATTACCATTGCCGTTCTCTGCGCCGTGGTTTTCGGAATTATGCTCATAACCATACCGCTTTACAAAAAGTCGCAGGCAAACCTCGATAAGGTTACTGCGGCAACGAGGCAGACTCTGGTCGGGGCTAGAGTGCTGCGCGCGTTCGGCAAAGAAGAGGAAGAAATCAATTCTTTCAATACAAAAAACGGCGCGCTCTGCTCTTCGCAGAAATTTGCCGGCTTGATTTCTGCGTTGATGAACCCTTTGACATATGCAATCATTAACGTGGGAACAATTCTTCTCATTTATTACGGAGCTGTTGAAGTCAATTCCGGTTCTCTCACTCAGGGCGAGGTTATCGCGCTTTATAACTATATGGCGCAGATACTCGTCGAACTAATCAAATTCGCGAACCTCATCATAACCGTTACCAAGTCGTTTGCCTGCGCGGGAAGAGTTAACGAAATTTTTGATATTCAGCCCGTTCCATCGGTTGTTTATGGAGACGAGAAGGACGACGCGCACTACATAGAGTTCAAAAACGTGTGCGCGCGTTATGCGAACGGCGGCGCCGACGCGTTGAGCGATATAAGTTTTACCGCCGAAAAGGGTCAGACGATAGGCATAATAGGCGGCACAGGTTCGGGCAAGAGTACGCTCGTCAACCTCATACCGCATTTTTATGAAGCTACGGCGGGCAGCATATACGTCGACGGCGTCAATGTTGCGTGCGCGGACGACAAAAAGTTGAGAAATTGCTGCGGCATCGTGCCGCAGAGGGCTGTACTCTTTAAGGGTACTATACGCGATAACATGCAGTGGGGCAATCCCGATGCGACAGATGAAGAAATCATGAAAGCCGTCGATTGCGCGTGCGCTTCGGATGTCGTTGCCTCCAAGGACGGCGGACTTGACGCCGTTGTGGAACAGGGAGGCAAGAACTTCTCGGGCGGACAGAGGCAGAGGCTCACTATTGCGAGAGCGCTCGTCAGGCGTCCCGATATACTCATTCTCGACGACAGCGCATCGGCGCTCGATTATGCTACGGACGCTAAATTGAGGAGCAACTTAAGAAACCTCGATTATAATCCCACTGTGTTTATTGTTTCGCAGCGAACCAGCTCTATAAGAAGCGCGGACAAAATTCTCGTTCTTGACGCAGGTAACCTCGTGGGAATGGGAACGCACGAAGAATTGCTTGAAAATTGCGAACTTTATCGCGAAATTCATTATTCGCAGTACGAGAAGGAGGTGGCAGACAATGGCTAACATATCCAAAAAACAGGTTTATCGTCACATTCTCGCACTTTTAAGACCGTACCGCTGGCAGGTTGCGCTCACACTGTTTCTGGCGCTCGTTTCCGTTGCAGGCAATCTTCTCGCGCCCATAATATTCGGTGATGCCATCGACCTTATAATTTCCGCAGGGATGGTCGATTTTGCAAGCATTACGCAGAAATTCATTCTTTTAGGTGCAATAATTGCCGCGACCTGCGTTGCGCAGTGGTTGATGAATATAATAAACAACCGCATAACTTACGGCGTCGTAAAGGACATCAGATCTGCGGCGTTCAGCCATATTCAGGAACTTCCTTTAAGTTATATCGACAGTCATTCGTACGGCGATCTCGTCAGCAGAAATATAGCGGACGTCGACCAGTTTGCAGACGGTCTTCTAATGGGTTTCACGCAGCTGTTTACAGGCGTGCTTACGATACTCGGCACGCTCGTTCTCATGCTCGTGCTTAACTGGATTATCGCGCTCATAGTGTTTTTCATAACGCCGCTTTCTCTATTTGTCGCAAAATTTATTGCAACGCGCACTTACTCGCTTTTCAGAAGCGCCGCAGTTATCCGCGGTGAACAGACTGCGTTTGTAGAGGAGATGACGGATAATCTCAAAGTTGTAAAGGCTTTTAACCGCGAGGAATGCAACAAAGAAAAGTTTGACGATATAAATGAAAGGCTTACCAATGCCTCACTCAAATCTATATTCTATTCTTCTCTCACAAACCCCTGCACGCGATTTGTAAACAGCATTGTTTATGCCGCGGTTGCGCTCTCGGGCGCGCTCACACTCATTTATCCCGCGGCTCTGCCCGTTGCGTTTTCCGTAGGTAAACTTACAACGCTGCTCAGCTATTCAAACCAGTACACGAAACCTTTCAACGAAATTTCCGGCGTTGTTACCGAATTGCAGAACGCGGTTGCGTGCGCTGCAAGAATTTGCGAACTCATAGACGAACCCGCACAGACGCCCGACGCTTTCGACGCGGCAGAGCTTAAGGACGTAAAGGGAGAAGTGAAGTTTGAAAATCTCAGTTTTTCTTATAATCCCGAAGTCAAGCTCATAACTGGTCTTAACATCTCCGCCGATGCGGGACAGCGAATAGCCATTGTAGGTCCTACGGGCTGCGGAAAAACCACGCTCATTAACCTTCTTATGCGCTTTTACGACCCGGACGAAGGCAGAATTACCGTTGACGGAAACGACACACAGAAAGTTACCCGTCATTCTCTTCGCGCAAATTACGGCATGGTTTTGCAGGATACCTGGCTTAAAAGCGGCACAATAAGGGAAAATATAGTAATGGGCAAGCCCGACGCGACCGACGAAGAGGTGGTTGCGGCGGCAAAAGCGGCTCATTCGCATAACTTTATTCTTCAGCTTAAAGACGGATACGATACCGTAATAGGCGAGGATGGCGGCAATCTCTCTCAGGGACAGAAACAGCTTCTCTGCATAACGAGAGTAATGCTCTGCCTGCCGCCAATGTTAATTCTCGACGAGGCGACGTCCTCCATAGATACGCGCACGGAAATGCGCATACAGAGTGCGTTTGCCAGCATGATGAAGGGAAGAACGAGCTTTATCGTTGCGCACAGGCTTTCAACTATTAAGGAAGCAGATAAAATTCTCGTCATGAAAAACGGAAACATAATAGAACAAGGCACGCATGACCAACTGATAGCTCAGGGCGGTTTTTACAGCGAGCTGTATAACAGCCAGTTTGCCAGATAAACGGAGGTATGAATGTTACAGGTTAATAACGTTTCTTTGCAGTACGGCGGCAAAAAACTTTTTGAAGACGTAAATTTAAAATTTACCAAAGGCAACTGTTACGGCATTATCGGCGCAAACGGCGCCGGCAAATCGACATTTTTAAAGATTTTGAGCGGCGAGGTCGAACCCAATAAGGGCGACGTTTCCATGGACAAGACGGAGAGAATGTCCGTGCTTCAGCAGAACCAGAATGCGTTCGACAACGTAACGGTCATCCGCGCCGTAATGCTCGGACACAAAAGGCTCGTTCAGATAATGGACGAAAAAGATGCTCTCTATGCAAAAGAAGATTTCAGCGAGGCGGACGGCGTTCGCGCATCCGAACTTGAAAGCGAATTTGCCGAGCTCGGCGGTTGGGAAGCAGAATATGAAGCCCAGACGCTTCTTTCCGCTCTCGATATCGGCGAAGATCTTTACGAAACCATGATGGCTGACCTCGATGCCAAGAGAAAAGTCAAGGTTCTGCTTGCGCAGGCTCTCTTCGGCAATCCCGACATTCTCCTTCTGGACGAACCTACAAACAACCTCGATATAAAAACTGTGCGCTGGTTGGAAAACTATCTGCTCGATTTTGAAAATACGATAATCATCGTATCGCACAACAGACACTTCCTCAATAAGGTCTGCACGCACATCTGCGACGTTGATTACGGTAAAATAAATATGATGCCTGGCAACTATGATTTCTGGTACGAAACCAGCCAGTTGCTTGCCCGTCAGCAGAGAGATCAGAACAAGAAGAATGAGCAAAGAGCCAAGGAGCTGCAGGAATTCATTGCAAGGTTCTCGGCGAACGCTTCAAAATCCAGACAAGCGACGTCCAGAAAGAAAGAACTCGAAAAACTTACTATAAGCGATTTCAAACCTTCGCTCAGAAAATATCCCTATATCGATTTCAAATACGAAAAGGAAATCGGCAACGATATTCTTATGGTGGAGGGGCTTACCAAAAAAGGATACTTTACGAATATCTCTTTCACTGTGCAGAAAAACGAAAAAATCGGTATAGTGAGCGATAAGTCAACTACAATTTCCATGCTTTACGACGTTATCATGGGCAAGGTTCAGCCCGATGCAGGCGTAATAAGATGGGGCAAGACCATTCAGACTTCATATTTCCCTGAAAACAACAACGAATTTTTCCAGGGGTGCGAACTCAATCTCGTCGAGTGGCTCAGTCAGTTTTCTTCCGACCATTACGAAGAATATCTCCGCGGATGGCTCGGCAGAATGTTGTTCTCCGGCGAAGAAGCGCTTAAGCAGGCGAAGGTGCTTTCGGGCGGCGAAAAGGTAAGATGTATGCTCGCTAAAATGATGCTTGAAGGCGGAAATTTTCTCATCTTCGACGAGCCTACCAACCATCTCGATCTCGAGTCCATTACCGCATTGAATAACGGCATGAAGAATTTCAGGGGTTGCATGCTTTTCACCTCGCACGACCAGGAACTTATGAATACCGTTGCAAACCGAATTATAGAGATTAACGGCGTCAAAACCTTCGATAAAAACGTAAGTTACGACGAATACGTCGACCTGATTACTGCGGACTAATCGACAATTTATGACAAAATAACCTATTATTGTACAAAATTAATATTGAAAATAATTTATATTTTTTACAAAACCGCTTTACTTTTACAAAATAGCATACTATAATTATTTTACAAATTAGCAAGCGGAGCGAAAAATATATGAAAACCATCAATATTGTAATTTTGGACAGCAGTGAGGACTTTTTATCGGAATTAAAGTCATATTTTGACGCTGATGTTTCATTCAACGTTTGCGGAGTAAGCGCAAACGGCAACGTAGGAATTAGTTTTATCAATCAGTTTAAGCCAGACGTTGTCATTCTCAACCTCGTTCTGAGCGGAACGGACGGTTTCGGAGTGATGGATTACATACGTCAGAACAAGTTGCCGTGCAGCGTTATCGTCGTTTCTAATTTCGGGGACGATAAAATGGTTAATTCCGCTATTGCGCGCGGGGCAAAATACTACTTTGTAAAGCCCGTTTCCGCAGAAAACATTGCGCAGAGAATAGGCGACATTCTCAATGAAACAGCTCCTGCTTACAACGTTTCTTCCGAGGTGCGCGACAAGCGCAGGGTTGCTTCGCTCGACGAGAAGATAAGCAACATTTTCATTTCGATAGGCATTCCGCCTCACATTAAAGGTTATCAGTACCTTCGGGAGGGAATAAAAATGGCTATCGAAAATCCTTCGATAATCAATAACGTAACCAAGGAACTCTATCCGAATATCGGCAAAAAGTTCGATACGAGCGCGAGCAAAGTTGAAAGAGCTATAAGACATGCCATCGAAGTTGCCTGGAACAGGGGAAGGGTGGACGCCATAAACGCCATATTCGGCGTGCGCGTGTACATAGGCAGCGAAAGACCGACAAATTCCGAATTTATCGCACTCGTGGCGGATAAACTCATTCTTGAAGACCTTATTTGAAATTAAATTCTCAAATCCCGCGCTTTTTTGCGCGGGTTTTTTGTATTTAAAACAATTTTATGCGGTTTTTGTTGTGTCGGTTTTGAAAAACAATCTTGACAACGCTCAAAAGCCTGTTATAATATAAAATGTATTATTATAATCAAGCTATTGCGATAAAGCGAGGAAAACTGTGGGAAAATCTAAAATCTTCCGCAAAGTAGACAACTCAACCATGCTTAAAGCGCTCATATCCGCTTTGCTTATCATAATTATAGAGGTTGTGTGCGGAATATTGATTTTAAATGCTTACATATCTCAGGTTTATGCCGAAGTTTATGCCGAACGCAGCGAAATTGCGGCGGACGTTGCCGAAGGCGCTCGCACCGTGCTCGGCGAGAATGCGGAGTATGCCGACGAGAGCGTTCAGCTCGAGCTTAAAAACTACCTGGCGGGCAACATTCACGGCGACGGATGCGTGCTGTTTACGGAGGCAAGCTCGGGAAGAATAGTGGGCGACGGCTGGATCCTTGAGGGCAATCTTGGCGATTACGGCATAACGTATTCCTCGCCCTGTGTTTTTGAAATGAACGGCACGCCGTATATTTTCAGCGCTTCCCGCCTGGAAGGTGCATATTTCATAGGCGTAGTGGATAATTTCCAATCTCGTCAGACGGAAATAGACGGGCTTATTGCAAATACAGTCGTTTTTCTTATAGTTTGCGGCGTGTTCGTCCTCGGCGTATTCATTTTTTACGTCAATTGGGCGGGCGGGCATATGTCTATCGCAAAACATTGTTACCGTTTCACGGTTGACGGCGACAACAACGTCGTCAAGTATAATCATAAATTCCGTTCGGATTTCGGTTCGCTCAACCAGCTCGATTTCGATATTTCAAAGTTCGACAATCACGGTTATAACCTTATAACTATAAACGGCGCAAACGGACAAAAAGCTCTCTCGTTCACAGTAAACAAGAGAGCGGACGGAAAATATTCCGTCTGCGGCGACGAAATAAAGAATTCTGTCGGTTCGACGGTCAACATTCCTGCAGCTGTAGGGGCTTCGGGTGCGGCGGAAAAGGTAAGAGTTTCGCTTTCGGGCGCTTATAACGATTTCGTTCACCGCGGCAAACGTACGCTCATCGGTATAATTTATATAATAAATCTTCAGAAAATCGGCGCGCTTTTCGGCAAGGATATGTCGCTGAGAATTCAGCGTTCGCTGGTCGAAAGGGCTAAAACTAAATTTGAGTTTGCATATGAACTCGACACGGGAAGAATAGGTGTCGCCTGCCCCGACGGTCAGCGGCTTAACGGTTTGGTTGCTGCCATGGACGAGGTAATCGAATATCTCAACCAGCCGATTAAACTCGAAGATAACCTTTTCACGATAGAGACGAAATGCGGCTTTGCCATGTGCGACGCGACTATGCCCTCGGGCGATTTTGATTATGCAATGCAGGCGGCAGAGGCAGCTTTGCAGCGCGTACTCGATTCCAAGGTGGCAGATTATCTCGTTTATCACGAAACGCAGAAGAGCGTTTATGCCAAATATTTCATCAAGTTTGACGTTAAAAAGATGCTTGAAGACGGCGCGTTCGAGATGGAATATCAGCCTCAGTACAATATTAAAGAGGGCAGAATTGAAGGTTTCGAAGCGCTTTTGCGCGTCAAAAAGAATTGGGATGTCAGCGTAGATACATTTTCGTTCATTTCTTATGCGGAAAGAACGGGCGCTATGGTTCAGCTCGGCGATTTCATTTTCAATACCGGCATGAGCTTTGCAAAGCAGGTAGAAGACAAAAACGTTCGCGTTTCGCTTAATGTTTCGCCCGTGCAGCTCATGCAGGCGGGATTTACCGAAACATTCCTCAATATTTACAAAAAACACAACCTTAAACCCGGTTCCGTGTGCGTTGAAATTACAGAAAGCTTCTTGATGAGCAACTTCGACGAAACTCTCGAAAAGCTTAAAATTCTGAAAGATAACGGGATTTCTATTCATCTCGACGATTTCGGAACGGAATACTCGTCCCTGCTGTATATCAAAAAGTTGCCCGTTTCGAGCATAAAAATCGATAAGGGCTTCGTGCAGGGCATATGCAAGGATAAGACCAGCCAGGCAATCATAAAATTTATTACCAACATTGCGAAATTAATAGATTGCACGACAATCTGCGAAGGAGTAGAAACTACGCAGGAATTTGATATGTTGCAGGTTCTCGGTTGCGACATAATTCAGGGTTGGCTTATAGGCAGGTCATTGCCGCCCGAAAAGGCTTTGCAAATTATAGATACTTTCGATTACGAGGCTGTGGCTGCGGCGAAGAACGCAGGAACTGTCTCTGCGGCAGGCGAAAAAAAGTAAAATTCGCGTTTATCGCGTAAAATTAACAAGGGGATAAGCCGATGAGCTATTCTTTACTCGAACTCAATCTTCAGCCCGGCGTAGAAATTTTTCTCGTCATTCTGGTAACCATTCTTTGCGGCGTGCTCGTATTTTTTCTGATACGCGGCATAAAGAAAGACAGAAATCGCTTTATAGCTGAAAAGTACAACATTAACGAACTCAACAGTACGCTTTTCAAACAGATGATAGCGCATGCTTACTCGATAGCTGACGAAGACACAGAATTTTCCGTGTTGCTCTTGCGGGTTAACGACGCAGAAAACCTTAAAACATCGCTCGGCGAGAGGCAATTCAAGCATATTATGGGTACTGTAAAAGAGCGACTTATCCGCGTAATTCCTCACGGTTCTAAAATTTGCAATTACGACGAAGACAGAATTATGGTCTTTATCGGCGAAGGACTTGACCCCGTAACGATTTCGAATTTGGGAACGATGTCGGTAAACGAAGTAATAAAGCCGATAGCGCTCATAAGCCGCGCAAAGACGACGATAACCGTCAATGTGGCAATAGCTACCAAAAACGAGTTCAGCAAAGACGCGACCGAGCTTATGCAGAATGTGGAAATCGCGCTTGCAAATGCAACGAAAGCGGGCGTTAACATGTTCTCGTACTATTCCAACGAGCTTGCGGAACAGCAGACGGAGGAATACAGGCAGTACAGAATGATCAAGCAGGCTATTGCGGAAAAGCAGTTCTTACTTTATTATCAGCCTATATTCGACCTTAACAACAATAAAGCAATAGCTTACGAAACGCTTGTGCGCTGGAACCACCCCGAACTCGGTATTCTCACGCCAGACAAATTCCTGCCTATCATGGAGCAGACGGGCGATATAAACTGGATAGGCGTGTGGGCGTTCGACGAAATGCTCAAAGACCAGACAAGGCACATAAAAAATCATCCCGAAGACGCGGATGTCATATTCTCGTTCAACTTGTCTCCCAAGCAGCTCATGTATGGTCATCTTGCGGAGGAGCTTAGAAAAGTTTATAAAAATTACCGCATACCCGCAACAAATATCTGCATGGAAATAGTTGAGTTTTCCATTTTCGATAAAGTTCCCGAAGTCAAGGAAAATATAGAAAAATTCAGACAAATCGGCTTTAAAATCGCGGTTGACAATTTCGGACTTGAAATGTCCTCGCTCAAGATGCTTGAAGATATACAGTTCGACTGGATAAAGCTCGACAGAAAGTATGTAGAACAGGCGCAGGATGACTTCCTTATAGGCGGCGTCGTGGGAACGCTTGTAGGCTTTGCAAATCAGAAAAATTGCAAACTCGTTGCGAGCGGAGTGGAGGACGATATAACCTTCAAATTTGTCAAAGACCTTAAAATTGACTATGGTCAGGGATACCGTTTCGGCAAACCGTTGCCTTATGACGAATATCTCTAAATAGCACACAGCGCGCGTATCCCGTGCTGAGCCTGCGCCGCGGCAGTACCGCTGCGGCGCAGGCAGGAATTTTTTTTAATAACATTATTTGAAAATGCTTAACAACTATTGACAAGTAATATTGTTAAGTGATATAATTATTAAGAAATATAAAATTTTTGTGAAAATTGATAATAGCAAACCTCGCGAAAGTGTGGGACGCAAAGCTATAAGAGCCTAAACCGAAGTTTTCGGCATGGCAGTCAGTTGCCAAAGCAGTCTATTTTGAATTGTTTTGGCATTTTTTATTTTATAGAGTATTAATAATAGCGGTCATCCGCCGCACATAAGTTCAGGAGTTTACGGTGAGACTGAGATGGTCCAAACGCCTTAAGTGGATGAGGGCGTCCAAAATTGTAATACCGATTGCACTCGCAATTTCGCTTATATTTGTCGGTTTTACCGTATATGCGGATAACGCGCAAAACTTTATTATAAGGATTCAGCAAAAAGACGATGTTCAGCTTTCGCTCACCATGAATGAAGATTTAAGCGGACAATCTTCTGTGCTTTACATACCTTATAGCGGTACGCAGACGGCAACGACTTTTGACCCCGAAGCTATCGGGTACGAAAATTTTAACTACGATCCCGAAAATACACAGCTCAATATCCCCAATGACCTTGCAACATTGACTGGCATGCAATACGGTGCATTCAGCGAGGGCGGTTCATATACATTCATTTCATTCAGTTTTTGGCTTGTAAACAATTCTGCAAGGTCGGTAGATGTAGATATTTCTATGGACTTTGACGGAATTTCGTATGTGGACAACGCATATGACCATCACATAGACGATGTGCTTCGTGTAATGATAATTGAGGACAGCGCGCTCGTTACAGACGGAAATTACTCACTGTATGCAAAGGCGGAAGACCCCAATCACCCCTGGCACGACGACGCGAATGCTCAACCTGTAAATTACCAGTCTTCGGCTTTCGCTTCGGACACATGTATTTTTAACCGTACTGGGGAAGACGGACTTATAGATTTTGCCGCAGGCGAAACAAAAAAGTTTACCGTTGTAATCTGGCTTGAGGGCAACGACGAACAGTGTAGCGACGCAATTTACGGCGAACGCGCAAAATTGAGTTTAACCTTTACGGGTTATTGATTTATTAAAATTGGCTTTCTCGGCGTAAGCCGAAAAAATAATGAAGACAAAAGGAGATAAATATGAAAGCAACAAAGAAAATTGTAGGCGCAACCGCAGCGTTAGTGGCAGCCTTGGCTCTCTCCGCAGGCTCCACCTTCGCATGGTTCTCTGGTAACACATCTGTATCGGCAGAGGGTATGAAAGTACAGGTTGTTGTTCCTACCAACCTTTATATTGCAAAAGGACATCAGACTAATCTTGATAATATAACGGATGTTTCCATTGATTATGAGGAACAGACTGCAAATAAACTTGAACCTGCTAAAGTTTCACAAAATACTGATACGCAAACGCAACTTAAAGTCGAAATACCTAAAACATGGACTACTGAACCTACAACAGGAACTGCGGGTGAAGCCGCAACTTATGATACTGTAGGTACGGTAACTGCTGCAGGCGGTGGTGTCAATGGTGCTAGTGCAACAGTTACAAATTATGTAGCTATTTATCAGATGACGGTTGTAATGAAAGCCGATGATCCTGCAAAGACTTATGGGCTCGATGCTAAAGTCGATATTAGTGGAATAGCCGATGATACATCTAATACATACTTCAAATGCGGATTTATCAGCAGTGAAGGCGTCTGGGCAATGCAGGATGGTGATTTATCTGTAACTTCTGAAGCAGCAACTGTCAATATCCCTAATGTTGCTACAGGTATTAACTGCAATACGCCTGTATCTTTTGCTTTCGTTGTCTGGTATGACGGTACCGACAGTGATTGCTATTCAAACAATGCAGCCAATGTTGCTGATTTCTCTATTAGTATTACATTTACACAGGCAGCAGGTAATTAATATTAAATAATACGGTACATATTTAAGCGCGGAGCTTATGTTCCGCGCTTAAATAAATTTTAAGTATTTCGATTTATTTTAAATTGACTATTGATTATACAATATTTTTGTGATAAAATAATATAGGTATATTTTTTATCCTAAAAAGGCTTTTTAATGGCGTTAACTCCCAAAGCAAAAAAAATTATTAATATCGTAATTGACGTTGTCGCGCTTATAATTATTGCATTTGCAATATTTTTTGCAGTATGCATTATCACTTCGCGCGCAAGCGGATATAAAAATTACACGGCAATTCTGGGCAAAGCATATCTCGCTGTAGAAACAAATTCTATGGAAGGGGATAAGGCGGACTCGTTCAGCGCGGGCGATCTTATTGTAATAGATTTGGTCGAAGGCGAGGAGGCAGAAAATCTGTCCGTCGGAACAATAATTACTTTTAAAACTAACGAAATTTCTGACGATAATCAATATGTATTGAATACTCACAGAATTATCGAAGTTCACAACGGATATTACATAACCCACGGCGACAATAACCCTGAAGGTACAAACGAAACCGTCCTTTGCCGCAATGTAATTGGTGTTTACGAAAGTAAATCGGTCGGAGCGGGCAATTTCGTTCTGTTTATGGGCTCGTTCTGGGGCTTCTTCACTTTCGTTCTTTTGCCGTCGCTGATAGTCGTAATTTATTTTGCGGTAAACCTCGTTCTGGTTATCATAAGGGAGCGAAACGCGCAGAGAGCGGCTAAACTTCAGGCAGATATTGCTGCCGCAGAGGAAGAAAGGGCAAGAATGCGCCAAGAAATTCTTGCAGAACTCGAAAGAGAAAAAAATAACAATTCAGATAACAAAACTTCAGAGTAAATTTTTTTACTTAACTTATTCGGCAGATTACGCAAATAAGCATGTCAAGGTAAAAATTTATGGCTAATTTTGCAACGTACTATGTTGAATTTCTGTGGAACTGGCTGCAGAATGTATGGTACTTTATTAAAAATTTTTTCCTGTTGTTCTATAAGCTGTTTATAGGCGACGCAATAGACTATTTCACAAACCTCGGGGAACATATCTCGGGGTTCGACGTCTGGGGCTGGATTTGCCTTATAATCGTATCGGCGGCAAACATTGCGCTGCTCTTTTTCATTTGCTACAGATTGTGTCAGCTTATCCGCAGGTACATAATTTTCCGCGCTCGCGAAGTTGATAAGGACGTCCTCATGGAAGAGGTCGCACGCCTTAAGGAACAGGCTGATGAACTCGTCAAGGAAAAAAGCAGAATTTTTGCCCTCAAACTCGGTCAGGATGTGTCTGGCAGCGGCGAAGTACGCGTTCCAAATCAGGCTGACGCGGTAGAGGACAAATCTTCGGAAAAATCTCCCGTGGACGCTTCAAGATTTACAAAACTTATTAACCTTGATTTGAAATACGAAAAAGATCCCAACATAGTTTATATGCGCGACGAGGATATGCTTACGCTTCCGCAGATTATTTCGCGCTTTATGTTCTTTGCTGCTTCACAGCTTAAACTTTATTACACCGAAGAAACTATAAGAAGATTTTTCGCAGGTTTGGGGACTTCTAAACTCCTCATTCTCGAAGGTATATCCGGTACCGGTAAAACCTCGCTGCCGTACGCGCTTGCAAAATTCTTCAACAACTCGGCTTCGATTATATCCGTTCAGCCCTCGTGGCGCGACAGAGCCGAACTTATAGGTTACTTCAACGAATTCACCAAGAAATTTAACGAGACGGATTTCCTCGCCTGCCTTTATGAAACTTCGCTCCGCGAAGACCCTAACTTCATAGTGCTGGACGAAATGAACCTTGCTCGTATAGAATATTACTTTGCAGATTTCCTTTCAATAATGGAAATGCCCGACGTGGCAGAGTGGAAAATTGACCTAATTGCCGCGCCTCAGCCCACTGACCCCAAAAATGTCAACTACGGTAAATTCCTCGTTCCCCAGAACGTATGGTTTATCGGTACGGCGAACAACGATGACTCGACTTTCTCCATAACAGACAAGGTTTACGACCGTGCCGTTACGCTCGAACTCAATACCAAGGCTGACTACTTCGACGCGCCTCTCACGGAAAGCTATAATTGTACTTATGCTTACCTCGAAAGACTGTTTGAAAAGGCAAGGGCAGATTATTCGATTTCCGAAAACACTATCGGACTTATTATGGAGTTTGACGACTTCATTCGCGAAAAGTTCAAGACGAGTTTCGGTAACCGTATCATGAAGCAGCTTTCGCTTTTCGTTCCCGTCTACATGGCTTGCGGCGGTACGGAATACGGCGGCGTTGACTTCATAATCGCATCCAAAATATTGCGCAAATTCAGGTCACTCAATCTGCCTTTCCTCGGCAAAGAGCTTGCCGAACTTTCCGCTTTCTTCGACGAAAAATTCGGTCTCAACAAGATGGTTTACTGCCTCGAATACGTCAAAGAGCTTCAGAAGTTATCTTAATTTTGTTTGCTTTCAGCCTAACTTGTCGGTTAGGCTGAATTTATAGGTGAAATTATGAAAGACACGCATTTCGCAAATTTCATAGACGGTCTCGTAGGAGACGGAGATATTTTTAACAATTTTCTTACAGCCATACGGAACGGCAAAAACGAAGTGCTGCACAACACGGTTTCGCAAGTCGTTCTGCTCGAGGATACGTGGGTTCTCACGCTCGAGGACGCTTTCGTTTCCGTTGAGGAAATCGTTCGCAACCCCAGAAGGTTCATAACCGAAGATAATCAGGTTGTCGACGTCGAAAAGGCGAGAAAGGTTTCCACAAAAACCGTCCGCAACCTCGCTTCGCATTCGCAATATGTGCGAAACATTGAAAAAAACGGCGATGTAAGACCTAATAAGCTGCTTGTTACTTTCCTCGAAGAGGACATTGGCATTTACGAAAACAGGTTTGTCTGCGCCCTCGTAAACAGGCTGACGCAGTTCGTTGAACAGCGCTACCGCGAGCTTGAAAAAAAGATGGATATTTCGCAGCTCACCAATGTTGCTCTCAAATCGGATTTCGACATGGGCGACAGCAAGTTCAAACTCGATTTGAAATTGCAGATTAAAGAACCTCACGACGATGATCTCGGCGTTAAGAAGAGTAAAGACCTCTTCGACCGAGTAGATAAAATTCGCCGCAGGCTGCGCATTTTGCAGACTACGCCTTTCATGAAGGAACTTAACGGCGTTAAGCCCGTTCGTCCGCCCATTCAGAAGACTAACCTTCTGATGAAAAATGTTGATTATCACAACTGTTACAATCTCTGGCTGTTCCTTTCGTCGTATTCTAACATAGGTTACAGCGTCTATGTCAACGACAAAAATCTTCCGTTCGACGGCGATTATTACGACGATTTAACATATCTTGCAGGCTTAAGTCTGAAAAATATGTTCGACAGAAATATTTTAAATCGCGAAAAATTCGAGCAAATTCCCGCGGGCGAACCGAGCGACAGAGATTATAATATCGTTACCAATTATAATTACATACCTACATTCGAAGATAACAAAGAACAGGTCGGTCCCGAAGCGATAAATGAATATTATTTCCGCAGAATGAGGGATGAAATCGTTAAAATTTCTACGGAAAACGACATCGTCGTCGAGCGCAATATGCTCGTTAACTTCAATAAATTTTTCCGCACCGTTTCGCGCATTAACGACGAGATGTTTAACGATTTAATCGAAAAACAGGCTGACGACAGTTTCGGGGAGGAAGAGCTTTCCGAATACGGCAAAAAGCAGGTTGAAGTACTCAGACAGCGCGAAATAGTTCGCAGACGCGAGATGTTGACGAGGCTTAAGTGGGAAGAACTCGAGCGCATGCAGCGCATGGAAGAGAGGGCTAAAGCTAAACTTTCCAGAATGGAGAAGTCCTTGAGCGCAGTTACCCCTGAAGAAAAACCCACAAAAATCAAAAAGAAAATTGTCAAGAAGACAACCGTTGTCTTAAACACGGTTGACGAACAATCTGATGGAACAAGCAACAAAGACAAAACTTAAAAAAATACTTTCTGTGGCGGGTACGGTTTTAACCGTTCTCGTCATAGCATTTACCGCATATATCGTCGTAAGCGTTATAATTGCTCGCTCAAAAAATACAGACGTAAATCTTTTCGGTTATTCTTTCGGCGTGGTTCTGACCGATTCTATGAAACCTGAGATTTCGCCTGGCGACCTCATAATTTTTACTCACGGTTCCATTGAGGACGTCGAAGTGGGTGATAATATAGTTTTTGTCGCGGGTAACGGTTTCGATCCGCAAATAAGAGGCAAAAACGTCGTTCACAGCGTCAAGGAAATTAATGTTTTGCCCGACGGAACTATTTCCATCGTTACAAGAGGAATTAATAATTCGTCTGACGACATTTATCCCGTTACTGCAGAAAATTTTGTAGGCAAATGCGTGTACCATTCCGCAGCCTGGGGCAACTTTTTTACGTTTATGATTAATTACGGCTTTATAATTCTTATTGTAGTCGTGGCTCTGCCTTTTATTGTTGGCCAGGTTATAAAAATTATAAAACTTGCGAAAAACAAAGACGAAGAGGAATAATTAAAAGCAGACTGCTATGCAGTCTGCTTTTATTCATATAATCGGTCATATGCGCCCATGCGGGAATATTATTGACTTTTAAGGTCAATTATATTAAAATAATATAAATTAAATTTAAAAGGCGTTTTCTGTCTTGCACATTTAATTTTTTGCTTAATTAAAGGGCAAAGCGATAAAAAATGCGGTAAAAACAGAGTTTTTACCGCATTAATGCTGGTGCCGCTGACCGGGGTCGAACCGGTATGGTATCACTACCACTGGATTTTGAGTCCAGCGCGTCTGCCAATTCCACCACAGCGGCAAGTAATAATATTATATATTAACGAGTATCAAAAATCAAGCATTTTTATTGAATTATGGATAAACTGGTTTTAATTGACGGCAACAGCCTGCTCAACAGAGCATTTTATGCAACCCCTGTCTTTATGACAAAAGACGGTAAACCGACTAACGCAATATTCGGCTTTATAAAGCTCATGCTCAAAATAATTGGGGACATCAAGCCGAAGTATATGGTTGTTGCGTTTGATCTTAAAGCGCCTACATTCAGGCATAAAATGTATTCAGAATATAAAGCAACGAGGAAGGGGATGCCGGATGAGCTTGCCGCTCAGGTAGAACCGTTAAAATCTCTGCTCGCTGCAATGAATATTGCTATTTGCCAGAAAGAGGGGCTTGAGGCGGACGACATCGTCGGCACGCTTTCAAAAGCTTACGACGTACACAGCTATATTTATACGGGGGACAGGGACAGCTATCAGCTTGTAGACGAAAAGACCGATGTGTATTTTACTAAGAGGGGCGTTTCAGAACTTCTCAGACTTAATTGCGACAATTTTGAAAGCGAAACAGGGCTAAAACCTTGCCAGATTGTCGATTTGAAAGCGCTTATGGGCGATAAATCGGACAATATTCCCGGAGTTGCCGGCATAGGCGAAAAAACGGCTATGAATTTAGTAAAGGAATACGGGTCGCTCGATAATATTTACAATAATATTGAAAATATAAAAGGTGCGCTCAAAGACAAACTTGTTTCAGGCAAGGAAACGGCTTATCTTTCTTATACGCTTGCCGCGATAGACAGAAACTGCGATATCAGCATTCCGCTCGATAAATGCGTTGTGCCGGAAACATTTTCTTCCGAAGTAAAGCAAATGTTTATGCAGTTCGAGTTCAAGAGCTTGCTGTCTTTGCCTATTTTTGAGCAGAACCATGTCGTTGCAGGCAATCATGTAATATATCCTGAAAGAATAATTATAGAAGATTGCGCTCAGTTGCAGGATGAATTAAGCAAAAGCCGCTTCGTAAGTTTATGCCTTGAAGGCGACAGCGTTCATTTTTATAACGGCGACAGAGAATGTGTCGTCGCTTTGAGCCGTGATTTGCTTGGCGGAATTTCTTATGAAGATTTCTGTGCGGTTATCAGACAAATTTTGTCGTCAGAAGATAAAAAACTTGTAGTTTATGACCTTAAAAAATTGCTGCATGCAGTTGATTTTGAAGGCAATAAAGTAGATTGCGATGCGGACGACGTCGCTTTAATGAATTATATAATCGATTATAACGAAGCCGATGCCGATGTTGCGCAGCTGTGCGAAAAATTCGGATACGACAAAGATTTCAGCGGTTATTCGCTTGCGGAAATCAGCCGCAAAATGCGCAACGATTTGTCTTCGCACGGAGAGGAAAGGCTTTATAAAGAAATTGAGCTTCCGCTCGTTACAATTCTGTACGGCATGGAAAGAAGCGGCGTAAAGGTAGATTTAAGCGCGCTTAATCAGATTTCTGAAGAATATGGGGCAAAAATTAAATCGCTTTCGGCAGAAATTTTCGAGCAGTGCGGTTGTACTTTCAATATAAATTCGCCTTCGCAACTCGGCGAAGTGTTGTTTGAAAAACTCGGTCTGAAGTCCGGTAAAAAGAATAAAAACGGCAAGTATTCTACAAGCGCCGAAATACTTGAAAAAATAGCCGACGAAAACGATGTTGTGCGTAAAATTTTAAAATATCGCCAGTATCAGAAACTTTATTCTACCTATATTGAAGGATTCAGACCGCTCATAGAAAGCCATACGGGACTTGTTCATACCACTTATAATCAAACCGTTACGGCAACGGGGCGACTTTCAAGTACAAATCCCAATCTTCAGAATATTCCTATACGAGAAGAAGAGGGCAGAGAACTTCGCAAACTATTTATTCCGAGAAACGGGAACGTTCTCATCGATGCCGATTATTCACAGATTGAATTGAGGCTTTTAGCACATTTTTCAGGTTGCAAAGAGCTTGTCGAGGCATATAACGAAGGTAAGGACATTCATGCGGTTACGGCATCCCAGATATTCGGTGTTCCGCTTGAGGATGTTACGCCAAAAATGAGATCGGAAGCCAAAGCTGTTAATTTCGGAATAATATACGGCATAAGCGACTTCGGTTTGGCAAGAAATATAAATATTCCCGTAAAGACTGCAAGAGAGTATATCGACAACTATTTTGCGACATATAGCGCTGTAAAAGAATATATGCAGTCAAACGTGGATTTTGCTAAAACTAACGGTTATGTTGCAACGCTTACGGGCAGAAAGCGCTATATCCGCGAGATAAATTCTAGCAATTACAATATAAGACAATTTGGTGAACGTGCGGCTATGAATATGCCGTTGCAGGGTTCAAGCGCAGATATAATTAAAATTGCTATGATAAATGTTGTAAAAGCGCTTGAAAATGAAAATTTGAAGGCTAAATTAATTTTACAGGTACACGACGAGCTTGTGCTTGATTGTCCTGAAGATGAGAAAGAACAAGCGGCCACAATATTAAAGCGTGAAATGGAAAATGCTGCAAATTTAAAAGTACCTTTGAAAGTGGATTTGCATTTCGGTAAAAATTGGTATGAGGCAAAATAAAATCATAGCGATTACAGGCGGTATCGGCAGCGGGAAGTCAACTGTTGCTAAAATTTTGAGGGATAAGGGATACTCTGTATATTCCTGCGACGAAATTTACGCCGAATTGACGCGCGATAAAGAATTTTTGGAAAAACTAAATGGGCAATTTGGTGATATACTAAACGCTGACGGTTGGTTAAACAGAAAAAAATTATCTCAAATTGTTTTCGCAGATGCAGAAAAGCTAAAACTGCTAAACAGTATAACCCATCCTGCAATTTACGACAGAATTTTAACTCTTTCAAGCGGCAAAGACGATGTTTGTTTTTTTGAAGTGCCTCTGCTTTTTGAAGACGGAAAAGAAAATATGTTCGACGAAGTGATTGTCGTTTTGCGCGATAAAGAAAAAAGAATAGAAGAAGTAATGCGCCGCGATGAATTGTCTGAAGAAGAAGTGATTTCAAGAATAAATAATCAATTTAATTATGAAAATTACAATTTTGCGAAGTACTATGTCATACATAATGACTATGATTTAAATTATCTTAGGTCTCAGATCGACAAATTATTGTTGAAATTAACTTAAATGTTATTTGTAATCGGCAAATTTTACATAGTTATTTAAGTAATAAAAATTCTTTAAAAAGTTAAATTTTTTATTAAAATTTTTTTAATTTTAGCTTGACATCCAATTTAAAATATTATAGAATAAAAAAGCTTTTGAAAAGCACGCACTCATGGCGGAATTGGCAGACGCGCAAGACTAAGGATCTTGTGGGAGACCATGCAGGTTCAACTCCTGTTGAGTGCACCAAAAACATGGCACAGATAAAAGTCTGTGCCATGTTTTTATATTTAAAAGTACTGTAGTTAATGGGAGGGAAGTCGGAGAAATCCATTGTCGACAAAACAGCGGATACCCACTGTTTTTCGTGCGCCGCTCAAGGCGCAATTCCTGTTGAGAGCTATATTTTTACGCCTGTCAGCGTTGAATTTATTCTGCGTCGTCGGAAGGTGTTTTTTATGCTTAACTTGCATTATTTTTTTAGCAAGTTTTTGTCTTTATCTAATTTGCATAGATGTTTATAATTTTTTATTTTTTGAATTGATAATAAATTGACTTTGTTATTTTGTAATTTTATTATAGTTATATGAATAATATTGTACTTATCGGCATGCCTGCAAGCGGTAAAAGTACCGCCGGCGTGCTTCTGGCAAAGAAACTCGGTTATGCCTACATTGATTGCGATTTGCTTTTGCAAAGGCAGAACGGTTGCGTTATAAGCGAATTGTTGAAAAATTATGGCGCGGACGGGTTTATTGAGCTTGAGGAAAAGGTAAATTGTTCCGTTGATGCGGAAACAAGCGTTATTTCAACGGGCGGCAGCGTCGTTTACGGAGAAAAGGCTATGACTCACCTCGGCGCTATAGGTAAAATCGTGTATCTGAAAGTGGGTTTGGAAGAGCTTGAACAAAGACTTTCGGGCAAAGATTTATTTTTGCGCGGTGTCGTAATGAATGGTAAGGTACATAATCTTGCCGAATTGTACTCTGAACGAGTTCCTTTATATGAAAAATATGCCGATATTACTGTCGATTGCGATAATTTAACACTCGACGAAACGGTAGAAGCGATAATTTCTTCGCTTGGCAAATAATTTAAGCCGCCCCGCAACTATTTGTTGCGGGGCGGCTTTTAAAATTTTAATAACTTGTTTTTTTATTAATTATTTTATTTTTAATATAAAATATTTATTACGGCAAGCCCTATAGCATAGCATATTAGGAATGTCAAACCAAGCGTTAAAATTGAAACTGCGATTTTTAGCCAGATAGGCTTAAGACCTTTAATGATGATGGCGTTTGCAAAACTTGTCAGAGCGCTTATTACGCCTCCGATTGCTCCGCCTACAACAGGTACAATTAAGCAGAGGGTTTCGTTATTGCCCCAAATTAAAATTAATATAAATGGAAGTATAGATAACGCAATTTCATACCATTTTATTGGAGAAGTAAGTTGAATTTTTTCTTCCCCTGAGTTAAGCTTAGCGCCGACAAGGTAATTTCCTTCTATAGTAAAAGTTCTGCCGTCTGCTGAAGAAAATGTTTTCTTATTTGCTTTGGTAAGCTCTTCTCCGTTTATAGACAGTTTTTTCTTTCCAGTCCAAAAACTTTCTTCATATTCAATTTTGCCGCAAGCGGCGTTTTCTATTATAGTTTTCGTAAATTTTTCCTCCTCCATATAAGTTTAGTAAATGTTATCATATGTTTTTCCATTAGCCAATAAGCAACTTATTCTTTTTGTCTTGAAAATTTTTATTAAAAAATATATAATAATAAAAAATTGGCGGAAGTAATTATGAATTGTATTGACAAATTGCAGGAATGGATTGTAAGTTCAAAAAATATAGTTTTCTTCGGCGGAGCCGGAGTTTCGACTGAAAGCGGTTTGCCAGATTTTCGCAGCGAAAGCGGACTTTATAACAAAAAATTTGATTATTCGCCCGAATACATGCTTAGCAGGACTTTTTTCGATAGTCATACAGAGGAGTTTTTTGAATTTTATCGATGGCAGATGATACCTCACGGCATAAAACCCAATGCCGCGCATTATAAACTTGCTGAGATGGAGAGCAAAGGCAAACTGAATGCCGTTATTACTCAGAACATTGACGGGCTGCACCAGGCTGCGGGCAGCAGAAAGGTGTTTGAGCTGCACGGCAGCGTTCACGCAAATCATTGCATGAAATGCGGTAAATTTTATCCTTTGAACGCCGTCGAAAATTGTGATGGCGTACCGCGCTGTTCATGCGGAGGGATAATCAAGCCCGATGTCGTTCTTTATGAAGAACCGCTTCCGCCCGTGGCGTGGAATAGTTCGGTTGCTGAGCTTGAAAGAGCGGATTTGCTTATCATTGCGGGAACATCCTTGTCGGTTTACCCTGCAGCGTATCTCGCAAATAACTTTAGGGGCGCGCGTACCGTTCTTATTGATTTATCGGCTTCGGTTTCTCGGGATAACGAATTGCTCGTTATAAGGGGTAAGGTTGGCGAAGTTTTGTCGCAAATCACCGTCTGAAATACTAAATGTGGTACAGGATTGATTTGTGACTGGCATATTTTTCGTGAGTCAGGTAACATAAATTTAACAATAATATAAAATATATAATACAAAATATATATAATTTATATATCTTTTTTTAAAATGAGTATTGAAAATTTTACAACTGTATGCTAAAATGTCATATGTGATATGAATGCCTTTGACGATTTGGTTTTATTTCATAAAGGTATGAGCTGTTCTGCTCATGAAATATTCGGCTGTCATAAAGTTCAGGACGGCGGGTATATTTTCAGAGTTTGGGCGCCTCATGCTGTTGCGGTAAATCTCGTTTGCCGCGGACAGCAAATGCAAATGAAAGCCATGTCGGACGGCGAAAGCTGGGAAATCAGCTTTCCAAAGGCAAAAGCGGGCGATAAGTATTATTACGAAATCGTAACAACTGACGGCAGACGTCTTTTCAAAAGCGATCCGTATGCTTACCGAAGCGACCTGCCAAAATCGCATTGTTCCGTCGTCTGCGACCTTCCGCCTGTAAATAAAAGGATTTCAGGCGGTGATTGGCATGAAAAGCCTGTTAATATTTATGAAGTCAATCTTCTGAGCTGGAAAAAACATGCCGACGGAAGTTACTATAAGTTTTCCGACCTTAAAAGAGAACTCGTTCCTTACGTAACCGAAATGGGATATACGCACGTCGAGTTCATGCCTGTTACGGAATATCCGTTCGATGGCTCGTGGGGTTATCAGGTTACGGGATACTTTTCGGTAACGGATCGGCTTGGCACGCCCGAAGAGTTTGCTTCATTGGTAAACGCTTTTCACGAAAACGGAATAAAAGTCATACTTGATTGGGTGCCTGCGCATTTTCCGAAAGACGATTTCGGGCTGTATGAATTTGACGGACAACCTCTGTATGAATGCCCGTTATGGAGTAAAATGGAGCACAGAGGATGGGGGACGCGCAAATTTGACCTCGGCAGAGGCGAGATAGACAGTTTTCTCATTTCAAGCGCATGCTTTTTCTTTGAAAGATATGCAATAGACGGATTGAGAGTGGACGCAGTCGCGTCAATGCTCTATCTCGATTACGATAAAAAGCCTCACGAGTGGGAGACTAACGTTTACGGCGACAACCGAAATTTAGAAGCCATCGAGTTTTTGAAAAAGTTCAATTCAATTATCCACGATAAATTCCCCGACGCGCTGGTTATCGCAGAGGAATCTACGTCTTATCCCAAAGTAACTTCCGAAGTTGCGGAAGGCGGTCTGGGATTCGATTTTAAGTGGAATATGGGTTGGATGAACGACGTATTATTCTATTGTCGGCAGGATCCGCTTTACAGACATTATCATCATACGAAAATAACTTTTTCTATGATGTATTCTTTTAACGAAAAATATATTCTGCCCCTTTCACATGACGAAGTCGTGCATGTCAAAGGCTCTATTGTAAATAAATTTCCAGGAGAGTATGCGGACAAGTTCGCGGGCGAACGCGGACTTCTGGGATTTATGTATGCTCACCCTGGCAAAAAACTTAACTTCATGGGTTACGAAATCGCACAGTTTGCCGAGTGGAATTATAAGGGCGAAATTGAGTTTGACCTCACCCGTTACGAAAAACACGCCAAAATGCAGCATTTCGTAAAAACTCTTAACAATATTTACAGGACGTCGCGTCCGCTTTTCGAGGTGGAAAACGACTGGTCAGGTTTTGAATGGCTGGTCGTTGACGACGCGGTAAACAACGTACTTGCATTTAACAGATACGATAAAGACGGCAATTGCCTGCTCGCAGTTATTAATTTTTCGGGTATAATGCAACCGAATTATACATTCGGACAGCATAAGGGCAAATACAGAATAATTTTAAATACCGACGAAAAATCCTTTGGCGGAGAGGGAACTCTTAAGAAAAAGGTGTTTTTTACAAAAAAAATTGCAAGCCACGGAAAGGAAAATTCATTGACGTTGGACATTCCAAAACTGGCTTGCCTGTATTTAATAAAAGAAAAATAAATTTTTGGGGGATTAAGCTATGCTTAGAAAAAAAGAGTGCGTGGCAATGTTACTCGCCGGCGGTCAGGGAAGCAGACTGTACGCGTTGACAAGCAATATCGCCAAACCTGCGGTTTGCTTTGGCGCAAAATACAGAATTATTGACTTCCCGCTGTCGAACTGCATAAATTCTGGAATAGATACTGTCGGCGTACTTACGCAGTATCAGCCGCTCGTTCTTAACGAGTATGTCGGAAACGGACAACCCTGGGATCTCGACAGAACCTTCGGCGGCGTTCACATCCTTTCGCCTTACGAGGCTAAAACAGATACTTCGTGGTACAAGGGTACGGCTAACGCAATTTATCAGAATATCCGCTTCATGAAGATGTATGATCCCGAATATGTACTTATTCTTTCGGGCGACCATATCTATAAAATGGATTACGACAAAATGCTCGAAGCTCATAAGGCTACGGGTGCCGACTGCACGATTGCGTGCATGAAAGTTCCCATGAAAGAGGCTTCGAGGTTCGGTATTCTCAACACTAATCCCGACGGCAGCATATACGAATTTGAAGAAAAACCCAAGCAGCCCAAGAGTGACCTGGCTTCCATGGGTATATACATATTTACCGCGTCCAAACTCTTTAAGTATCTCGAATTGGACGAAAAAGACCCCAAATCGGAAAAAGACTTCGGCAAGAACATTCTTCCAAACATGCTGAACGCAGGCGAAAAGATGTATTCTTACCGCTTTGAAGGATACTGGAAAGACGTCGGCACGATAACTTCTTTGTGGGAAGCAAACATGGACCTTCTCGGCAAAGTGCCCAACTTCGATCTCCGCGACGCGGAAAGAGTTATTCATTCCAGAAGTCCTCTGGCGCCTCCCGCATACGTTGAAGGAACTGTAGTTAATTCCCTTATAGCAAACGGTTGCGACGTCGAAGGTACGGTAATCAATTCCGTAATCGGCACAAATTGCGTCATCGAAAAGGGTGCGCAGGTAAAAGATTGCGTACTCATGGGCAACACGGTCGTCAAAGCGGGCGCAGAAGTTAATTACTCCATAATCGACGAAGAGGTCGTTATCGGTAAAGATGCGAAAGTAGGCGACGTCATCGAAAAGGCAAGCAAGATCGAAGGCAAGACGGGCGGCATAACCGTGTTGGGCAGAGGTATCTGCGTAAGCGACAAGGGCTGCGTGCCTGCAGGCGAAATTGTGGACAAAAACGTGTAAGGGAGGATATGACAATGGCTTCGACAGTAGGTGTAATTTTTTCCAGCATCAATGATGAAAACGTACCTGAACTGACCAAGGTCAGGTCTAAAGGTTCAATACCTTACGGCGGTCGTTACCGTCTTGTTGACTTTGCTCTTTCCAACATGGTCAACTCCGGCATAACCACCGTGGGAATGATTACCAACAAAAATTACCAGTCTCTCATGGACCACCTCGGAACGGGCAAAGAGTGGGATCTTGCAAGAAAGGAAGGCGGTCTCATTTTGCTTCCGCCTTACAGCGACGAGAGCGAAATGCTCTACAAAAACCGCCTCGAGGGGCTTAAGGGCGCTTCCGCTTTCTTAAGGAAATGCAAGCAGGATTTTGTCGTGGTTGCTGACAGCGACGCCGTTTACAGACTTGATTACAGCAAAGTAATAGAACAGCATGTAAAAACCAATGCCGACATTACTCTCGCTTATCATGAGCATGAAACGACAGACGGCAATCCTTATATGGTTTTTGACACGGATAAAAACGACAAAATCACGTCAATTTACGTCAACCAGAAGTGCGAAGGCGTGCGCAAGAGCTATATCAACGTTTTTGTCGCAAGAACTTCGTTCCTGCTCAATCTCATACAGACGGCGATTGCACGCGGATATTCGAGTTTCTCTGGAGACATACTCCTGCCCGGACTTAAAAACTATAACATTTACGGTTATAAACTCGACGGCTATTATCAGAGCATAGATTCTCTTTCGTCGTTCTTCAAGGCAAACATGGATTTGCTTGAAAAGGACGTGCGCAAAGAACTCTTCGGCAACAGAGATATTTATACCAAAGTCAACGACGCGCCTCCCGCAAAAATTACCGAAACAGCAAAGGTAAAGAATTCGCTCATTCACGACGGTTGCCTCATAGAAGGAACGGTAGAAAACTGCGTTCTTTTCCGCGGCGTCAAAGTAGGCAAGGGTACGACGCTCAAAAACTGCATTATAATGAGCGAAAACTTTATCGGGGACGATTGCAATCTTTCGTACGTCGTCAGCGATAAGGATTCTTCGATTGTCAGCGGTACAACGCTTGCCGGCTGCAAACAAAAGCCTTATTTTATAAATAAGGGTACTCACATCTGATACGACAAAGGGGGAAAATATGGCTACAAGCAAAACAACTAGCAAATCAGCCGCTTCAAAAGCTGCCGCAACCAAAGCTGCGGCAGCAAGAAAAACAAAAACTGCAGAACAAAAGGAAGTTGCGATAGTTCCCGCAAAGCGCAAAATAATGTTTGTCGCTTCGGAATGTACGCCTTTTATTGTTACAGGCGGACTTGCGGAAGTTATAGGTTCGCTTTCCAAAGCGCTCGCTTCCACAGGCAATTACGACGTAAGAGTTGTAATTCCGCTTTATTCTGATATTAAAAAGGAATACAGGGACAAATTCAAGTATCTCGGAAATATTTACGTTCACCTTGCATGGAGAAATCAGTACTGCGGTATTTTCTCTTACGAAAAAGACGGCGTAATTTTCTATTTCCTCGACAACGAATTCTATTTCAAGCGTCCGGGATGTTACGGCTATTTCGACGACGGCGAAAGATTTGCTTTCTTCTCGCGCGCAGTGCTTGAAATTATGCCTTTCCTTAATTTCTATCCGGAAGTTATGCATTGCCACGACTGGCAGGCTGCGCTGGCTGCTATTTACCTCAAGACCAATTATTGCTTCAGACAGGAATATCAGTTCATAAGGGCGCTGTTCACCATTCACAACATAGAATATCAGGGACAGTACTCACTCGACATACTTTCAAGTCTGTTCGATATTTACGGAAAATATCAGTATCTCGTTGAATATAATAATTCAATCAACCTCATGAAGGGCGCAATCGAGTGCTGCGAAAGATTTTCCACGGTATCGCCCAGGTATGCCCAGGAGATAAAAGATCCTTATTTTGCGCACGGTCTTGACCCCATTATAAGGAGAAATGAATTCAAACTTGTTGGCATTTTGAACGGAATTGATGACAAAGGGTATAACGCAGAGCTTGACAGCCACATTTTTGCGAATTATAATGCTGAAGATATGTCTAACAAGGCAGTCTGCAAGAGTGAGCTTCAGAAAATGCTCAATCTGCCCCAGAAAGCCGATACGCCTGTCATTTCAATGATTTCCAGACTTGTATCGCACAAGGGGCTTGACCTCGTTATAAACGTAATCGAAGAACTTTTGCAGAGCGACGTTCAGGTTGTCATTCTCGGCACGGGCGATTCTCATTATGAAGGTTTCTTCAAGGACCTTGCAAGAAGGTATCCCGATAAGATGAGCGCACAGATTATGTTCAACAACGATTTGTCGCGCAAGATTTATTCCGGCTCGGATATTTTCCTTATGCCTTCAAAATCGGAACCTTGCGGACTTTCGCAGATGATTGCGTGCAGATACGCAACCATTCCCATTGTAAGGGAAACGGGCGGTCTTTACGACAGCATCAAACCTCAGCAGAACGGCTATACGTTCACTAATTATAATGCTCACGACATGCTTTACGTTATAAGAGAAGCTATCGCGGATTATAAAAATAAAGACGTTTGGTCAAAAATGATGTACAGAGCGATTACTACCGATTTCAGTTGGAATAACTCGGCTAAACAGTACGAAGCTCTGTATCAGGATATGCTTAAATAATTTTACTTTTTTCAAAACAGGAGAATAGAATGTCAAACACTATTACCGAAAAGGAAGTCAAGGAGCTTGTAAAGGGAAAACTTACAAGATACTACGGTGTAAGTCCTGCCGATGCGACGAAGGAACAGATTTATAAATCCGTCGTGATGAGCGTGAGGGATATCCTCCTTCAGAAAAGACAGGTCTTTTCCAAGAAGGTTAAAACTAAGCGCGCTAAACGCGTCTACTACTTATGTATGGAGTTTCTGCTCGGACGCTCGCTGAAAAACAGTCTTTTTAACCTGAGTGCGACAGAAACGTTTGCAAAAGTGCTGGAGGACGGTTACGGCGTTACTTTGGAAGAGCTTTACGAGCTTGAACCTGACGCAGGTTTGGGTAATGGTGGTCTCGGCAGACTTGCAGCCTGCTTTATGGACGCTCTCGCAACGGGAAATTACCCCGCAATGGGCTATTCGCTCAGATACGAATACGGACTTTTCAAACAAAAAATAGTCGACGGATGGCAGACGGAGCTTCCCGATGTCTGGCTTCCCGGAGGCGAAGCATGGCTTACTCAGAGAACGGATAAATCTTATATTGTTCGTTTCGGCGGAAAAGTAGAGGAAAAGTGGACGGAAAACGGCATGGAAATTAACTATGTCGGCAGTCAGGAAATCGAAGCCGTTGCTTACGACATGATGATTTCGGGCAAAGACAGCGAAGCCGTATCCGTACTCAGACTGTGGAAGGCAAAACCCGTTCAGGACTTCAACATGAAGTTGTTCTCGCAGGGCGATTATTATCAGGCAATGGCTGAAGACAACGATGCCGACGTGCTTACTAAGGTTCTTTATCCTGCCGATAACCATATAAACGGTAAATCTTTAAGACTTAAACAGCAGTATTTCCTTTGCTCGGCGTCAATACAGAATATAATCAGCGACCACAGACACAGATACGGCAACCTCAACGATTTGCCTAAACTTGCAGCAATTCATCTCAACGATACTCATCCTGCGATGGCAATTCCCGAGCTTATGAGAATTCTCGTAGATGAATATTATTACAAATGGGAAGAAGCGTGGGCGATAACAACGGCAACGTGTGCTTATACAAACCACACTGTGCTTGCCGAAGCGCTTGAAACGTGGCAGGAAGATCTGGTCGAGAGGACAGTTCCTAGAATTCATTCCATAATTAAAGAAATTAACAGAAGGCTTTGCGAAGAGCTGTGGAACAGATTCCCCGGTGAATGGGCGAAGATTTCGCGCATGTCGATCATCGAACACAGCCGCGTCAAGATGGCAAACCTTTCGGTTTACGGCGGACACAGCGTCAACGGCGTTGCCGCACTGCACAGCGATATCATCAAGAAATCAATATTCAAAGATTATTATGATTTCACCCCCCAGAAATTTACCAACGTCACAAACGGTATCGCTTACAGAAGATGGCTTTGCCAGGCAAACCCCGAACTCAGCGCATTGCTCACCGAATGCATCGGCGACGGCTTCATTCACGACAGCGCTCAGCTTGCAAAATTCAAGCAGTTTGAAAACGATAGCAGCGTTTTGAAGCGCCTTGAAGAGATTAAAGCATTAAAGAAAAAGCAATTTGCCGATTATGCTTTCAAAAAGCAGGGCTTTAAGGTAGATCCCGAAACGCTTTTCGACACTCAGGCAAAGAGATTGCACGAATACAAGCGTCAGCTTTTAAACGTGCTCAATATCATTGATACTTATCTTGACCTGAAAGACAATCCCGATATGGAAATGCAGCCCAAAACGTATATCTTCGGCGCAAAGGCAGCACCCGGATATTCGATGGCGAAGCAGATAATAAAGCTCATCAATTTCCTCGCGGAAGAAATCAGAAAAGACAGCAAGATAAACAAAAAGCTTAATGTCGTTTACATGGAAGATTACAATGTAACGATGTCTGAAATTCTTATGCCGGCTTCGGAAATTTCCGAACAGATTTCACTTGCTGGTAAAGAAGCAAGCGGTACAGGCAACATGAAGTTCATGATTAACGGCGCGCTAACTATAGGAACGCTTGACGGCGCAAACGTAGAAATGGCTCAGGCTGTCGGCGATGATAATATCTTTATTTTCGGTCTTAAGTCTAACGAAGTAGACGACATCTGGCGTTCGGGTTACAGCTCAAGCACGTATTACAATGAATCGCCCAGACTTCGCAGAATAATCGAAGCTCTTATTATCGGCTTTAACGGTCAGTCGTTTGCAGATATGGCAAATTATCTGCTTACAGGTTCGCCTGTAGCCGACCCTTATATGTGTATGGCAGATTTCACCTCTTACAGTAAGACGCAGAAAGAGATTTCAAAGCTGTATGCAACAGATAAGCGTAAGTGGAACCAGATTTCATTGAGAAATATTGCTGCGGCAGGATACTTTGCGGCAGACAGAAGCATTAAAGAATATGCAGAAAACATTTGGGACCTTAAACCTCTTATAAAGTAACTTAAAATTAAAAAGAGCGCACGCTAACTGCGTGCGCTCTTTTTAATAGTTATTTGTTCAGAGTAATATTAAAATTTCTGGCGAAGAGTAATGCAAAATCGAAATAAATTGAGATTTATATTTAAAAATTAATAAAATATTATGTACTATGTCTGACATAATAAATAAATTTTCTTTAAATTTTTCATTTAAGTAATTTGCATGAATAGGAAAGATAAAATTTGATTGGTTTAATTTAAAGGTGAATTTTGCATAGCGACATAAAATTTGCTAAAAATTATGATTTTTTGCTATATAATCATTAAATTTTAAATATTTTTGCTTAATTATATCGATTTCTTTAATGGATTATTTGTGCTGTGATCAATTAAACTTATCGTTTTTTAAAGATAAAATAGCGATAATTTTGTTAAATCAAATAAGCAGCATGTTTAATGATTTAAAATTAATTGATTTTATTTTAAAGATTTAAAATTAATTGATTTTATGTCGCTTGCAAATTTTTTATGGCGATATGGCGATTTTGTATAAAAGTTTTTAATTTATAATTAAAGAACTTTAAAGCATTTAATCGCTTGACAAAACACCTTTCAGTGCTCTATTATATAAAAAGTACTTATTTATTCGTAAAAGCTGTGTTTTACGAATAAATTTATGTACTACGCTTCGATTAAACTTCAGCTTTGAAAATTAGAATATTTCATAAATTTTCAGTATTTTTTTCTTCTGCTCTTCTTAATCTTTTTAATCAACAAAACAAATTACTTTTCTGCTGCGTTTTATTTTAAGGTTTATTATGGCGGATAATTCTAAAACTTCAAATTTTTATACCGAAAGAAACAATAACAATCTCGTTATGATCGATAATTTGCTTGAAAATTACCTCCCTGCTTTCTGCGGCGATTATTTTCTTGCAATCGACAGCCAGACCTCCACGTTGACGAGGTTAAATTACGCGCATGATTTAAAGATTTTCTTTGATTTTTTATTAAAAAAGCGTTTTACATCTTATAAAAGCGTTAAAGATTTTACTCTTCAGGACCTTGAAGTTCTTACCGGCAATGACATCGAAATGTATATTGCCTACCTCTCTCGCTACAAATACGACGACAAAATTCATGTTTGTAACGACCGCGCCAAGGCAAGAAAACTTTCTTCCGTTCGCGCTATGTTCAAGTATTTTTTCAATCGCGGACTTATCAGCGTTGACAATTCAGCTAAAGTTGCCACTCCGAAACTACACGAAAAGCCTATTATCAGGCTCGACGGACGTGAAGTTTACGACATGATAAGCGTTGCGGAAAGCGGCGACGGTCTTACTGCGCGTCAGCGCGCCTTTCATGAACGCGCCAAAACGCGCGACAGTGCCATAATAACTTTATTTTTGGGTACGGGAATTCGTATAAGCGAGCTTGTAGGGCTTAATAACGAAGATATTAATTTCAGCGATAATTCCTTTATAGTAACGCGAAAAGGCGGCGGAAAAAGCATTTTATATTTTGATGCAGACGTCGCAGAAACCCTCCTTCGCTACTGCGATTATAAGCAGGAATGCGACCTTCCTTGCGGTGCAAAGGACGCACTCTTTCTCTCCTCTCAGAAAAAGCGCATTACCGTCAGGGCGGTTGAAAATCTCGTTCAGAAATACGCTAAAATCATCTCACCGCTCAAAAAAATATCTCCCCATAAATTGCGCAGCACTTACGGTACGCAGCTTTACAGGGCAACGGGCGATATTTATGTTGTGGCGGACGTTCTGGGGCATAAAGACGTCAACACCACGCGAAAGCATTATGCCGCAATCAGCGAAGATACAAGGCGCTCAGTCGTTGGTAAGGTCAAACTTCACCGCGAAGACGATACATCTTCGGGCGACAACTCTTAAAAGGATTAATTTTAATGTGTTTACAGGAAAAAATCTTCATTATACAGCCAATTTTTGACGATAACTGGCGCGTTCTGCACAGCGAAGCTGTTTCTTTGATAGAATGTGCCGGCGGAGCTTATTGCGGTTCAGACTATCAGACTATTAAGGAAATTAACCCCGCTACTTTTATCGGCTCGGGCAAACTTCGCGAAATTGCTGCAACTTTAAGCGGCATAGAAGGCGTTACTATCCTTTTTAACGGCGAACTGTCCCCTTCGCAGACGCTAAACATTTCTGCGGCGCTTGACGACAGAAAAGTTATCGACAGAACAACCCTCATTCTCGATATTTTTGCGAGAAACGCAGTAACAGCCGAAGGTAAAATACAGGTTGAACTTGCCCAGCTGAAGTATATTTATCCCAGGCTCAAGGGCAAGGGCGCAGCCCTTTCCAGACTTGGCGGCGGTATCGGTTCGCGCGGTCCCGGTGAAACTCAGCTCGAAACCGACAGGCGTCATATCAGATTGAGAATTAAGTATCTCGAAAAAAAACTTGCCGAAACCGAAACGCGCAGAGCAATCCATAACGATAGGCGCATAAAGGACGATGCAAAAATTATTGCGCTTGTCGGTTACACGAATACGGGCAAATCCAGCCTTATGAACCTTCTTACAGGTTCTGACGTGCTTGAAAAGAATGCGTTGTTTGCCACGCTCGACCCTACTGCTCGTAAATTTACAATAGATAACGTGCCTTTTATTCTTGTTGATACTGTAGGTTTTATTCAGCAGTTGCCCCACGACATCGTGGAAGCCTTCAAGTCTACGCTCGAAAGCGCCTTGAATTGCGATTTGGCGCTGTTTGTCGCCGATGCTTCGGGCGATTATCAGATGCAACTCGATACGACTTTGAATACGCTCAATGCGCTCGGATTTGATAAACCTTATTTAAAAGTATTGAATAAATGCGACCTCATCGAAGATACTTCCGCCCTTCCCTCCGATTGCATTTACATTTCGGCGAAGAAAAATCAGGGTATCGACGAGCTTAAAAGCGCAATTTTAAAGAGTTTTGCAGAGCAACTTGTCGAAGTAAATCTTCTTATTCCCTATTCCCAAATCAATGATTATTATAAACTTGGCTCGTTAGTCAGCGAAAAGTCGCGTAAATTTGCCGAAGACGGGTTGCTCGTCGAGGGAAAAGTCGATTGCAAATATCTTAATAGGGTCGAAAAATTCGTTAAATAGTTTAAAAATTAAAGCCGCCGACGAGAATGTCGGCGGCTTTTTTATCTATAATTTTTATCGTTTTCATCGGTAATTATAGCGTCTATCTTTATAATTGCGTCATCCCTTATATCCAGGCATTTTCCGCAATTATCGCATATTTTATTCGGATCCAGATCGCAAATGTCGCATTCTCCGCATTCTATGCATTCTCTGTCGTAAAGAACGCACTCTTCTCCTTTCTTTCTCATTATAATTTCCTGCCTTTTGTTATTTTCATGTTATATTATAAAACAAAATAAATTAAAAGACAAGCACAATTTTTTTGGAACAATCGTTTGCATTTTTGTTTTTAATGTGTTATACTTAAAAAAAGGAGACCTGCAATATGAAAAAACTAGACAAAACTGAACAGGTTTATCAATTTATATCGTCATATTTTACTGAAAACGGATATGCTCCCACAGTCAGAGAGATTTGTAAGGCTTGCTCGATAGCCTCCACCGCCACGGCTTTCAATATCATGAATGAGCTTGCGGAAAAAGGACTTATTTCAAAAAGCAAAGTCGGAGAAAATAAACGCCGCGCAATTTCAATTAATCAGCAAGCGGTTAAAGTTCCTTTGATAGGTACTGTTGCCGCAGGCGAACCTATATTTGCGCAGGAAAATTATGAAGATTATTTTTCTTTGCCTGCCAACATGTTCAATGGCGACGATATGTTCATGCTTACCGTAAAAGGCAATTCAATGATAAAAATCGGTATGTATAACGGCGATAAAATTGTTGTCAGAAAACAAGAAAGCGCCGAAAACGGCGATATTGTTGTCGCTCTTGTTGACGACAGCGCTACCGTAAAGCGCTTTTTCAGACGCGACGGCAAGATTATTCTCCATCCCGAAAATGATGAAATGCAAGATTTTGTATTTGACGATGTTTCCATACTCGGCAAAGTAATCGGTCTTGTGAGAAGTTTATAAATTTAAAATACTGCGCCCTCCGCTTTTTTGCGGAGGGCGCTTGTTTTAATTTTAGTTACCTTAAAGTTTTTGTATTGCTGATACTATTTTATCGGGAGTTTCAGCAATAGCATCGGCGCCGGCTCCTGTAAGTTCTTTAAAAGAGCCATACCCGTAAAGCACGCCCACCGACTTGATTGCGTTGGCTTTTGCTCCGTAAATATCGTGCATTCTGTCGCCCACCATTACGCATTCGGCGCGGTCGGCTTTGCTTTTTTCCAGCGCATAATTAATTATATCTGCTTTTTCAACCAAAGTTGAATCCAATGTGGCGCCAGCGACCAAAGTAAAATATTTCGCAATATCGAAATGGCGCAGAATTTTTTGGGCAAAAACTGTAGGTTTTGAAGTTGCGACAAACAGGGATTTGCCTTCGGATGAAAGGTTGCTAAGCGTTTCTTCAATGCCGCTATAGAGAACATTTTCAAATATTCCGCGCTCGGAATAATATTCTCTGTAATAATTAACGGCTTTGAAGCCGTCATCGCGGCAAAAACCGTACTCCTCCATGAAAGATTTATAGAGCGGCGGACCGATAAAACTTTTTAATTTATCCCTGTCGCTCTCCTCTATTCCGAATTTTTTTAGCGCATAAATTACGGAATTTGTTATTCCATCAAATGGATCCGTGAGAGTGCCGTCAAGGTCGAATAAAATATATTTACTCATGCAGGTTGCTCACTATTGTTAAAGCGAAGAAAGATATGCGATTTCTTCTTTGGAAAGTTTGCGCCATTCGCCGCGGTTAAGTCCCCTTAACGTCAGCTCGCCGATTTTAATTCTCTTGAGCAGCATAACTTCCTTTCCGATAGCGGCAAACATTTTTCTGATTTCCCTGTTTTTGCCCTCTGTAATGGTGATATGCACCTTGGTGAATTCTTTATTGGTTTCGACAATATGCGCTTTACATTTTTTTGTAACGTAACCGCCTTCAATTTCAATTCCGCTTCTTATGGGATTTAAAGATGCTTCGGTGAGAGTTCCTTCAACTTTTACGAGATAGGTTTTTGGGATTTCGTTAGAAGGATGCGTAAGGCGCTGTGCGAGCTCACCGTCGGTAGTAACTATTAAAAGACCTTCGCTGTCGTAGTCGAGCCTTCCGACGGGGAAAATTCTTCCAGCGTTAGAAGGCAAAAGATCCATTATGGTTTTTCTTCCCTTATCATCGGAAACGGAACAAATATAACCTTTTGGCTTGTTCAGAATGTAATATTCATTCTTTTTTATGTTAACTCTGTTGCCGCTTACAGTAACTTCGTCGTCTTCGCCGACTTCTGAACCGAGATCGGCTCTATTTCCGTTAATTTTTACAAGTCCCTGTTTAATGAGTTCGTCGCAATCGCGTCTCGAAGCGACGCCGCACGCTGCAAGAAATTTATTTATGCGCATTGTTTTTTACCATTACATAGTTATTTTGTAATTATACTATATAATTTTGAGCTAAAAATCAAGTCATTTCCGCAGTAAATCGATAATTTTCCTTGCGCCCCGTCATTTTTTGCTTTTTCTTCGTCGCTGAACTGTTCGATATTGTAATTAACTTTTTTATCTTTTTCAATCAAGAAATTGCCAGCATTTTCAATTTTGCATGGTACTATGCCACACATAAATATAGTATTCTGGTCAATTTTTCCGACGGAATATTTATTAAAAGCGTTTTCAATCAATTTTTTGCTGCGTTCATACATGTCAGGACAGTTCAGAACGACGCTTACAACGTCCATCCCGTCCCGCTCCGCAGAAGAAACCAAACACCTTCCCGCTTTTAAAGTATATCCTGTTTTAATGCCGTTTGCTCCTTCCACCATTTTTAGTATTTTATTTTTGTTCACATAACTTCTGAACTCACCCGTATAACTTTCTGCTGATACTATTTTTCTGAAAATGGGATTTTTCATTGCCTCGCAAGCGATTTTACATAAATCGCTTGCCGTCGTATAGTGTTCTGTATCGGGAAGTCCGCTCGGGTTTTTGAAATTTGTTGACGTTGCGCCAGCCTTTTTTACTCTCTTGTTCATACATACTGCAAATTTTTGCGTGCTTCCGCTGTGATGAATTGCCAAAGCAACTGCACTGTCGTTGCCCGAGCGTAGCATTAAACCGTAAAGAAGATCTTTTACAGATATTTTTTCGCCTTTTTTAAGATAAATGCTTGAACCTTCCGTGCCTACAGCTTCGTCTGCTACCGTTATTACTTCATCAAGGTCGCAGTCTTCTATCACGATTAATGCCGTCATTATTTTAGTCGTGCTTGCCATTGGCAATTTTACATTTTGATTTTTGCAGTGAAGTATTTGCCCCGTGTAAAGCTCGGCAACGCATTCCGCTGCCCCATCCGCGTATGCTTCATATCTCTTAGCAGAAGCCGAAATGGTGCAAAATGTAGCAATTATGCACAAAATAAGCGCACTTTTACTGATTATTTGTAATATTTTGCACGAGTTCGCTCGTCTTATCGATAATGGCATTTAGCGGTTCGTCCTCCATTTTAAGCAATCTGCAGCCTTTCCCGTCGTCCACGAGAAAACCTTTAGGTTTAATCGTAACAACAGTGCCGTTGCCTCCGGCAAGTTTAAAACCTTCATTGATTTTGTAAGTTTTAATGTCGCCGTATTCGCCGCTGCCGCCTATGTTCACTATTGTTACCGACGTCAGCGGAATTACCTGGATGCCGCTTACAGTCATTATTGATTGACCGATAACGTTGTCCGCGTTGGCAACTTTATCTATCGGCAACGACGGTTTTTCAAATTCTGATGTTTTCTGCTTATTTTTTAATCTGTTCATTCAATTTCTCCGACAATAAAATTATGAGTATTTTTATTGACGCGACAAGGTTTGTCGCACCGCTTATTTTTGCGTAATATATAATATTTTTGTGCTCGTGATTGATTATGCCGTAATTTCTTAATTTGCCCTTGTTCCCTCCGCTTTTCAAATATGTGTAAAAAGCTACCGAAATACAGTTCTGCACCGCGCAAAGTGAGCATGCAAGCTCGCTTTGCGCGCCAAAATCTCCGAGCTGTATAATTTTGGTCAGGTAAATATTGTTAAACAATATTCTTGCCGATGTTATAAGCGTTTTTGCGTCAAAGTCTTTTTCTTTACCGTCAACGAGCATTTTTGACGGGGCATTTCTTATTGTGTTGATGCGTTTTATCGCTATAAAGTTGTACAGCCTCACGCTGATGCCGGCAAATTTTTCGCCAAAATTAAAATATATATAATTTGTAAAGTGTACTGGAAAAAGCAGAATTGCAAGAGTTGAAGCTACTGCAATCGCCACGATATTGCTCACGATATTATTATCTGTATAGAATGAGAAAATATTCCTCTTTTGCCCACGCTATTAACTGCTGTTGCAAGAGATAAAAAGCCCTCCGCAGCATTATGCTGCGGAGGGCTTAAAATTTACATGAAAAAAAATTTATTTGATTTCGATTATGTCTTCCTCGTCTTCACCGAGATGCGAGGGTAGTTCGTAGCCGTCTTCGGTAACTTTAGGTTGCTCCTTCTCGGCTTTCTTTTCGGGTGATTTCTGCAGTTCGGGGTCGTTTTCTTCCGAATATTCGTCTTTATGGTAAAGATAATTGCTGTCTTCTTCATCAAGAATTGAGCTGTTTATTTCAGCTATCTGCGCCATAAGTTCGTCGTAATCTGGCAGTTCGTCGATAGAATTGAGCTTAAATCTCTTTAAAAAGTTATCAGTAGTCGCGTATAAAATAGGTTTGCCTACTGCGTCTTTTCTGCCGCAGGGAACAATCATTTCAAGCTCAAGCAGAGTATGTATCGCATAGTCGCAGCTGACTTGCCTGATTTCTTCGAGTTCGCCCTTTGTTACGGGCTGTTTATATGCAATCAATGCCGCGCACTCGAGTATTGTGCGTGTAAATTCCTTTTCTTTTATAGGTTGCAAAACGGAAGAAATCTGTTGTTTATAAGACGGATTTGTTGCGAATTGTATCTTTCCGTTGAAGGTTAAAAGCTGAATTCCGCTGTCGCCAGAATATTTTTCTTTCAGTTCGTCTATGGAAGCGTTTACTTCCTTTAACGAACAGCCGAGTTTTTCGACGATAAATCTGACCTGAACGGCATCGCCCGAGGCAAAAGCAATCGCCTCAATTATATTCGTCAATTTGTTCAATGTCCACTTCCTTTAAATCCGCGTCGGGATTGCGTTTTATTGTTATAGTACCGAAAGTTTCGTGCTGTTCAACCATTATGTACTGATACTTAAGCATTTCCAAAAGAGCCTGGAAAGTAGTTATGACTTCATTCCTTGAAAACGATGTGAACAGGCTTTCAAATTCGACTTTTTCTTTTTCGCACAAAATCTGTCCGATATGGTGAATTTTTTCTTCGACGGTAAATTCGTCTTTTGGAATTTCCTTTACGTTTTCTTTTTCGTATTTAAGACTTTCGTTTCTTAAAAGCAATTTTGCAAAAGCGTCGAGCATTGCCGTAACGCTGAAATCGGTGTAAACGACTTTTACTTCGCTGAAATCTTTTGAAGGCGGTTTGAAATAAAAACCGATTGTTTCGAGGTCCTTGAGTTTGGGCGTCTGTTCCTTAATAAGTTCAAACTCTCTCTGCCTCAGCTGTTCTATCAGTGCCTGTTTTTCTTCGTCGTCGCCACCTATCTCTTCACCCGCAATCTCAACGGCGGGAACCATTGATTTGGACTTTATGTAAACTATAAGGGCAGCCATCGCGAGATATTCGCTCTCTTTGTCGACGTCGCGCGAAGGCTGTGTTTTCATATATTCGATATAATCGAGGAACTGTTCGGTTACTTTGGATACGAATACGTCCTCAATTTTAATCTGAGCAATGTTTATGAGATGCAAAAGCAAATCGAGCGGTCCTTCAAAGTCGTCGAGCACGGTCTTGTAATCTACAACCGATTCAAAATCTGAGTAATCTTTTTCCGCCATATCAAATCCAGCTCCATGCCATAACTATGGGGTATCCTACAATTTTACGGGCAAAAGTTAAGACATAACCCAAAATATCGATATAGTTCGCCCATTCGACATATCTTGAAAGAATTCCGCAAAGAAAACTTTCAAAAATTAAAAGTAAAAGTATAATCTGACCGTATTGTCTTAAAAATCTGTGGACGGGATTAATGGGGCGCGTCAGCGCTTCTATCACCCTGAAACCGTCAAGCGGGTAAAAAGGCAACAGATTGAAGACAAATACGCAAAGACTGAATAAAAACGCGTTGTATAAAAATGTATTGATGAATACCGCAAAATAAAACATCGCGCGGTTTGAAAGCGCCATTTCTACGTATGCGTATTTGCTGAAAGCAGCATAAAACGCATAAAAGATAAACGCAATCATATAGTTTACAACAACTCCCGCAATCGCCGTGAAAAACATTCCTTTCTTATAATTTTTAAAGTTATAAGGGTTAATCGGCACGGGTTTCGCCCAACCGAATCCAACGAGGGCGCAGCACAAAAACCCTATCGGGTCAAAGTGCTTTACGGGATTGAGCGAAATCCTGCCCATTGTTTTCGCTGTCGGATCGCCGTTTAAGTAAGCGGCAATAGCGTGCGCGCATTCGTGCGGAACGAGAACAAAGATTACCGCGCATGCGGATGCGAGAAATGCTATAAGGTCTGTTATATTCATCAAGTCAAATCTTGGGGAACTACGTCGTTGCGGACGAGGTCCTCGTAAGTCTGTTTATTTATAATCGTGCGGGCTTTACCGTCTTTGACAAGTATTGATTGAGGAATAAAATTTCTGTTGTAATTGCTCGCCATCGAGTAATTGTACGCACCCGTAGAGAGCACGGCTAAAATATCGCCGCTCTTTACCTCGGGAAGAGCAACGTCAACGGCAATAATATCTCCGCTTTCGCAGCACTTGCCTGCAATGGTAACTTTCTGAGTGCAGGGCGCATTCATGTTGTCAGCCGCTACAACTGTGTATTTTGACTGATACAGCGCGTATCTGGGATTGTCGAACATACCGCCGTCAATAGCAACATAGGTTTTAAGAGCAGGAATTTGCTTGATTGCGCCCACCGTGTAGAGCGTTACGCCCGCCTCTCCTATTATTGAACGTCCTGGCTCAATCGCGACGAACGGACGGGGAAGCGAATATTCTTCCGCTTTAGCGCTCACGGTGTCGAGGAGCGCCTTAAGGTACGCGGAGTAATCTTCCTGCTTCAGCTTAGGGTCTTCGTCGGTGTAATAAATGCCGAAACCTCCGCCGATGTTTAAAACTTCGGCGGTAAAGGACAAACTCTTTTTAACCGAGGCGATGAAAGCCATCATTTTCTCGGCGGCGATGACGAAAGACTGTTTTTCGAAAATCTGTGATCCTATATGACAATGGAAACCCTTAAGGTTGAGGTGCTTTTTATCCAGAACGTACGATGTGATTTTTTGCGCCGTTCCGTCGGCTATAGAAAAACCGAATTTGCTGTCGGGAGTAGCCGTCTGAACGTAAGCGTGAGTATGCGCCTCGACGCCGGGGTTAATTCTTATCAGAACATTCTGTCTGACGCCCTTCTGCATGCAGATGCCGTCAAGCAGATCAGCTTCGCGGTAAGAATCTACAACAATGGTGCCAACGCCGCTTTCAACGGCGTAATTGAGTTCTTCAAAAGTTTTATTGTTGCCGTGCATAAAAATCCGTTCTGCAGGAAAACCGACTGAAAGAGCGGTATAAAGCTCGCCTCCCGAAACGACGTCCACGCCAATCCCTTCGCTGTCGGCAATGCGGTAAATTGCTTTGCACGAAAAAGCTTTTGAAGCGTAAAGAACTATTCCTTTGCCGCCGTACTCCTTGTCTATCGTCTGTTTGTAAGTTCTCATCATCTGTCTGATGTAAGCTTCGTCGAAAACATAGAGCGGAGTTCCGAATTTTTCTGCAAGACCGACGGCGTCGCAACCGCCTATTTCAAGATGACCGCGCGAGTTGACGGTCAGGGTTTCTCTTTCGTTCATTAAAAATGACCTCTGGCAAAATAATATAATATTATTTTACCAAAGGTCGTCGGTTTAGTCAAATATTTTACACAACATATAGTTGACGGCGTGCTTACAAACACCAATTACCCGCAATTTTTCTTAAATTGTCGGCATAATTGGCTTTATGCGCGTCTTCCGAGGCTAAAAGATTTATCGTATCGCAGATTATGCCGTTTTTGTAAACTTCTATCTGTCCTACCTTATCGCCCTTGCGCACGGGCGCTTTTATAGTTTCTATCTCGGCGTTGAAAGTTATTTCCGGCGTTTCGTCGTTGGCGGAAAACACATAACAATTTCTTTCGGGATGAATGGCTATTTCTTCTTTTTTGCCGTTTAAAACATCAGCTTTTTCATTCAGATTGACCGTTTTATCCAAAACTATCTTGTTTTTATAATTGGCGAAACCGTAGTTGAAAAGATTTACTACGGACGTAAATCGGTCATCGCTGGTTTGTCCGCCCAAAACGACGGAAACCAATCGCAAATTATCCTTTTTTGCGGTTGCCGCTAGGCAGAAGCCGGCTTCATTCGTAAATCCCGTCTTTCCGCCGTCGCAGAACGAATATTTTTTTATCAGCTTATTCGTGTTTGTCATGCTCGTCGTTCTGTCGTCCGGATGAGAAAAATCTTCAAGCCAGATTTTGCTGTATTTGAAATAATCCTCGTGCCTTATAAGGTTTGCAAACATGATGGCTACGTCAGCCGCGCAAGAGTATTGCGTATCTTTAGGCAATCCCGTACAGTTAGCAAAAAGCGTGTCTCTGCAACCGAGTTGTTCGGCGCGCTCGTTCATTTTTGCGACAAACTGCTCCTCGCTTCCCGCAATGCTTTCCGATACTGCCACGCAGCTGTCGTTTGCGGAACAGACTATTATTGATTTAATCAGGTCGGAAAGCGGGTATTCAAGACCGCTCTGCAAAAATACCTGAGAACCTCCCATTCCTGCAGCTCTTTCGGAAACAGAAATCAACTGGTCGGGCTGAATTTTGCCCTGCTCGATTGCTTCAAAACACAGCGTAAGCGTCATAACCTTGCAGACGCTCGCAATGGGCATTCTGTCGTGCGAGTTTTCCTCATATACGACTTCACCGGAATACGCGTCGGCAAGGCAACAGCTTCTGCAACCTTCGACCAAATCGCCGCTGTCCGCCGAAGCACAGATTTTATTGTTAGTCGCTGCGGAAAAAGCCGCGCTTGCTACAATCCCCGCCGCTGCTATAAAACAAAGTATCTTATTCATGCAAATATTTTGTGTAAAAGATTAAAAAATATGCCAAAACACATTCAAAGTCGTAAAAATTCATTTTATACAAGAACGATTATTATCCTGAAAAGAAGATTTACAAATAACAAATAAACTATGCTCAGCAAAACCGACACCAAGCACGGCAGAAAGAGAATATAGCGCTTGTCGCAGGCTTCGTGAAACTGAGCCGTGCAAAAGCATGCCGCAAGCGACATCAAAATACAAGGCAAATAAACAATAAGACAAACGGTTATGCCGCTTATTCCGCACATTGTAAGCAGAACTGCGCAGTAAATGCTGGCAAAAACCGTACGAATTACTAATGCAATCAGCGTGAGGTACTTCAATTTAGTATATTTTGAAATACATAAAAATATATACAGATAAAAAATTTCAGCCAGCAGGTGCGGGAAAAACAGCGCTCCGTTGTTGAAGATAAAAACGTTGTAAACGTAAATTTCGGCATAATTATAGAAGTAAATATTTAAATTTGAAATTTTAAATAGTACTATGCCACATATAATTGAGCAAATTATTGCAATAATGAAGGCAAAAAGATAATTTTTATCCAATTTGCATTTTTTTAAATCAAAAATCCTCATATATTTTATATATGAGGATTTATCTTTTAATATGAATTGAGCATTTTTTCAATCGCGATGCCGTATCCCCTCGTCGGGTCATTTACGAATACATGTGTTACCGCACCTACAAGTTTGCCGTTCTGCATTATCGGACTGCCGCTCATGCCCTGTACTATTCCGCCCGATACATCAATAAGCTCGCTGTCGTCTATCTTAACTACAAAATTTCTGTTTTCCTTATTGAGTGGATCTACCTTTACAATGCTTATTTCGTATTCTTTAATTTTATTGTCTTCTACGGTAGAATAAATGCTCGCTTTACCCATTTTTACTTCGTTTATCTTTCCTGCCTTTATTTTTCTTAAATCTGAAGTATTGAAATCCGAAGATATTTCACCGAATATGCCGTATTCGCAATTTTTTGACGCCTTACCTATCATATAATCGCTCTCTATGCTTCCCTTTAATTCACCTGGATTGCCGCGCAGACCTTTTTTTACGTCATATATTGCACATGTGTATATCGTACCGCCGTTTATGCCCATTATATTTTTCGATTGGTCTGCGACAGGATGACCGAGCGAAGCAAACGTTCCGTTTGTTTTATCTATATAAGTTACCGTTCCTATTCCGTTTACGCTGTCTTTTACCAGCAAGCCCAACTTTTTTTGCCTTGAAACTTTATCCGTAACAGGTTCGGCAGTAAGATTTAACTGCTGTCCGCCCCTTGTAATTACTATCGAGCTGCTCTTTTTGGGTATACAAAGAGCCGCATTTAAATCTGAAACCGAATTTATATTTATGCCGTTGACATTTTCTATAACATCGCCCGTTTTAATTCCGCAATCTCTCGCCGGGCTGACTACGCCTTCGTCCGTCAGCACGTCGCAAATTCCTACAACTTCTACCGTCGTAGTATTCAGAACGAAACCTGCGGCAAAGCCGCCGAGATACAGTTCCCTCTCGTCGGCATACGCCGTAAGCGAACTGAATGAAATCAGGCATACAAAAACACAAATCAGCGCTAACAGCGCTTTTGTAATCTTCTTTGAATAAAGCATACAATTAATTTGCGCACACGCCCGTTTTCTATTCAATAAATATATTTGATTAGTATAAATAAAAAATCTCCCGCAAAATATGCGGAAGATTTATTAATTTAGTTATTAATTTTACTTACCGAATTGAGCCATGAGTTGTTCGGCATGCTCCTTTGCTGCATCAGAATATATGTTGCCGGTGAGCCTTATAAGTTCGGCAACTTTTTCTTCGCGACTGAGTTTTTTTACTTTGGTAACAGTCTTCGACTGCTCGTCCGTTTTATAAATAAGGAATTGACAGTCGCTCGCGGCGCAAACCTGCGGCAGGTGCGAAACGGCGATAATTTGCGTGGAAGAAGAAATATCGATAAATTTCTTCGCGACGGTTACTGCCGTCATTCCGCTTATTCCTGCGTCTATTTCGTCGAAAATGTATGTAGAGATGCCGTTAATATCCTTCAGACGCGTCTTAATCGCAAGCATGAGCCTGCTCATTTCGCCGCCGGAAATGACTTTGCTTAAAGGTTTGAGCGGTTCGCCTTTATTTGCGGAGAACATAAAACAAACGCTGTCTTCGCCGCACGATGAATTGAGCGACGCACTGTCGCGAGTATATTGATTGAAATCCACCACCATTTCTGCGTTGGTTATGTTAAGACTTTTAAGTTCGCAGACAACTCCCTCGCAAAGCTTTTTTGCGCATTCTTTTCTGATTTTTGTAAGATTTACGCACGCCGAAAAGATTTTATCGTCAAGTTCACTCAGCTTTGAATTGAGTTTTTTAAGTTCTTCTTCGCTGTTTATGAGGGACTGATATTCTTCGTTTGCCTTTTTAGCAAATGTAATAACGCTCTCTTCGTCCGCACCGTATTTTCTGAACAGTTTTTCAATGAGGTCTATGCGCTCTTCAATGCTCTGCGCTTCCCTCTCGTCGAAACTGATTTCGTCAGCCGCATCTGCGAGCGAGCGGGAAATATCTTCCGCTTCGGCATATAAATCTTCAAGTCTGCTATATAAATTGCCGTACGCTTCGCTGATGTCGCAGATTTGGGCTAAATTTCTCCTGCATGTGGAAATTAGGTCTATGCAACCCTGATCGGCGCTGAGTATTTCAGACGAAATATTGAGAGCAGAAAGAATTTTTTCGGAGTTGCGTATCATGTTGAGGCGGTTTCTGAGCTTTTCATATTCGCCGCATTCAAGATGTGCGCCTTCGATTTCCTTAATCTGGTAATCGAGAATATCAAGCCTTCTCTCTCTTTCTGCTTCGTCGCCGCCCAATGTTGATATGCGGCGGCGGATTTCTTTTTTGTCCGACAATAAAACCGCTAATTCACCTTTGATTTTATCCGATTTTTCCGCACAAAGAGAATCTATTACTTTAAGCTGATTGCCCTCGTTGAGCAGAAAAAAATGCTCGCTCTGACCGTGAACGTCAACAAGTTTCGAAGTTACGCTCTTAAGCATTGAAGCAGTAACAGAGTTTCCGTTGATTTTTATGCTGCCTCTTCCGTCGGAATTGAATTTTCGGGTAATGATAATCTGTCCGTCGCAATCTATGTCGAGCTCGCAAACTGCTCTGGCAGCCTCACTATGCGGTGAAACGATAAATTCCGCCTTAACGGTAGCTTCGCTTTCGCCGTAGCGGATCATTGATTTATCCGCCTTTGAGCCTAAAACAAAATTTATCGAGTCTAAAATTACCGACTTTCCCGACCCCGTTTCACCTGATAAAACGTTCAGACGCTCGTCAAATTCTATATCTGCACTGTCGATGAGCGCAATATTTTTAACAAATAATCTGCTTAACATTAAATTATTTTACGTATTCTTTAAGTCTGTCAACCACGAGAGATGTATCTTCCGTGCTGTCAACTACAATGAGAACGGTATCGTCGCCCGCGACAGAACCTATTATTTCGGAAAACTGAAGGGAATCAACGAACGCTCCGGCCGTCGAGCCGTTTCCGCGCATTGTCTTAATAATAATTATATTGTTTGCGGAATTTATACTCTGAACGCATTCTCTGAAAAGGTTACGCATTTTATTGTTAACCGCATCGCCTTCGTTTTCTATGTAGGCATACTTATATTTTTTTGTAGTGCCTGCAACTTTATAGAGCTTTAAATCTTTTATATCGCGGGAAATAGTTGCCTGCGTAACGTTGAAATTGAGTTTATTGAGCTCTGCGCAAAGCTCTTCCTGCGTTTCAATATCCTTTTTTGAAATGATGTCTAAAATAGTTGCTTGTCGTGCGTTTCTGTGCATTTTAAGTGCTCCATTTGTTGAGTTTGAATAATAATTTATTGAAGAAATCCCTGTCGGGAGAAGTTATGAATTCAAGGACGAATTCGGCGCGTGAAATTTCTATTTTTCCTTCGCCGAACAAACAGTCTTCCGCAACGCCGTCTACGATTATATTGAGCGCTCCGCGGTCATCGAGCCTGTTTATAGTCAGCACCGAATTGTCGTTGTAGACGACAGGTCTGGAATGTAACGAATGAGCGCAGATTGGCGTCATGATAAAAGCGTTAATGTCGGGCGTAAGTATCGAGCCGCCCGCCGCAAGCGAATAAGCCGTAGAACCAGTCGGCGTGCTTACGATAAGCCCGTCCGCTGTATAATTATCAACTACCGAGCCGTCAATTGCCGCTTCTAGATTGACCGTGTTTGAAAATGCGTTTCCCGAAGTGCAACGCTGGATAACGAGGTCATTTAGCGCGTAATAAATCTTTCCGCAATAATTAATTTTTAAAAGGCTTCGCTTTTGCGTATTGTACTTTCCCGAACACAAAAGCTCCAGCGCGTAATCAAGTTTTTCAGGCTCAAATTCAGCCAGAAAACCCAAATGACCGTAGTTAATTCCAAGTATTTTTATGCCTTTTCTGGCGCATTCCGAAGCAACGGTAAGAATCGTTCCGTCACCTCCGAAAACGACAAGAACATCTATCCCGTCGAGCTGCGAACTGTCATCAACTGTCCGGCATTTAATGTTTTTTCCGCTTAGCGACCTGGAAACAGCTTCAGGATAGCCCGTATTTTCAAAATACTTTTTTTTATAAAATAATCCCACCGTTATCATATGAATAATTATACCATACAATATACAAATATGCAAGAAAGTACGCTAAATTTTTATAATTTAACGTACTTTAAAAGTGTGCTTATCGGGGTTATCTTTTTCTCACCTTTGCGGAAAAGGATTAAATATTCTAAATTCTTGTCCTGCTTAATCGGGGCGTTTGTCAAAGACAACGGAGCAAGATTGCACGATATGGCAAAATCATAAATTTTTTGTATAACTTTTTTGTGAACGGCGGCGTCGCGCACTATTCCGTTTTTGCCTACCCTGCCTCCCTCGCACTCAAATTGCGGTTTTATGAGCGCAATGACGTCCTTTCCTTCATCGATAACTTGCGCAGCTTTATCGAGTATATAAGTAAGCGAGATAAAACTGACGTCCGTAACTATACCGTCGAGCTTTTCTTCAAACATGCCGATTTTAAGCTCTCTGGCATTCAGATTGTCCATTATCACGATATTTTTATAGAGCAGGCTGCGATCGAGTTGATTTTCGCCCACGTCTATGCAGTAAACCTTTTTTGCGCCGTTCTGTAAAAGGCAGTCGGTAAAACCGCCAGTGCTCGCCCCTATGTCGGCAAAAATTTTTCCCTTTACTTCGTAACCGAAATCATCTAAAGCTTTGGCAAGCTTATATCCGCCGTTAGAAACGAATGTACGCTCGCGCTCGAAAAAAGTCAATTCTTCCTTTTCGGAATATTCGTATGACGGCGGCACGATTTTACCGTTAACGCGGACAAATCCGTCTTTTATTGCCGAGGCAGCTTTAGTCCTCGAGCCGTATTTTTCTGCAAGAAATTTATCTAATCGCATCGGAAAGCAAATAATTTATGACGCTTTCTACGGAAATGCCGTATTCCGCCGTCAACTCGGCAATGCCGCCGTGGGGAATAAAAATATCGGGATAAGCAAAATTTTTTATTATTTTTCCGCTTCTGCTGAAAAAACTGTCTATGCTCGAGCCAAACCCGCCAATGAGCGCGTTATCTTCAAGCGTTACGATATTTTTCTGTTCGAGCGAAGTCAAAAGCTGCGTATCGAGAGGCTTTACAAATCTCGCGTTGATAACGCTTACCTCTACGCCTTTGTGCGAAGCTGCTTCCGCGCTCTTCATGGCAAGCGAAATCATGCGCTCGCCGCAGGCGAGAATAGCCGCGTCTTTGCCTTCCCTCAGCACTTCCCATTTGCCGAAAATACATTTTTCATCTTCGGAAGAGAAATTGCAAAGTCCGTCTTTAGGATACCTTATCGCAAGCGGATAGTTGAAGCCGACCGAGGCTTCGAGCATTTTTTTGAACTCAGCTACATCCTTCGGCACGGCAACCGTGAGATTGGGCACAAGACTGAGATAGGACAAATCGAATGCACCCTGGTGCGTTTCACCGTCCGTTCCGGAAATGCCTGCCCTGTCTATGCACATGGTTACGGGCAGATTCTGGCTGCATATATCTACAAGCACTTCGTCGAATGCGCGCTGAAGGAATGTTGAATAGACTGCATAATAAGGCTTCATGCCCTGCGTTGCGAGAGCGGCGCAGACAACTGCCGCATGCCCTTCGCAAATGCCTGCGTCTATCGAGCGTTCGGGATATTTTTTAAAAAATTCCGAAAGCCCCACGCTGGGCGTCATCGCAGCGGTTACGGCAATTATGCGCTTATCTTTCTGCGCGAGCGCGGTTAAAGTGCTGCCCAGCACCTCGGAATATTCCTTGTGGTGCTGTTTGCTTGCAGAAATTCCGTGCGTTTCCTGAGGATTTTCCTCACAATATGAATAACCTTTGCCCTTTTTGGTAAGCACGTGAAGTATTACGGGCCGCGTTTTTAATTTTTCTTTGACCTCTTTCAGCTTTTCAATCATGCAATCGAGGTCATTGCCGTCGTAAACGCCGTCGTAAGAAAGCCCGAAACGCTCGAAAATCGTTTCGTGCCTGCGCTTTTTAGCGCTGAGTTCGCTTTCCGAACTGAGTTTTTCCAGATACTCGTGCATGGTGCCGACTGTGGGCGAAATAGACATTCTGTTATCGTTAAGGATAATGAGAATATTGGTATTCATTTCGCTGACGCCGTTGAACGCTTCGTAAACGAGCCCGTTACTGAACGAACCGTCACCGATTACGGCTATAACGTTGAAGTTTTCGTCCTTAATGTCGCGCGCTTTGGCAATTCCGAGAGCAGCGGAAATTGATGTGCCGGCATGACCCGTGTTGTAACAGTCGTATTCGCTCTCTTCCCTTTTGGGAAAACCGGAAAGTCCGCCGAACTTTCTTAACGTGTTGAATTTTGACGCCCTGCCTGAAAGCAGTTTATGCGAATAACACTGATGCCCTACGTCGAAAATTATCTTATCCGAGGGAAAATCGAACACATAATGAAGCGCAACGGTAAGTTCCACCATGCCGAGATTTGAAGCAAGGTGTCCGCCGTTGTTCATTACTGTATCGATAATTCTGCCCCTCAGTTCGTCGCACAGGCTGTGAAGTTCGCCTTTTGACATGCTTTTAAGTTGGGGGATTTCCTGTTTTTCAAGCATATATCAGATTTGTCTGGTCTTTACAAAATTTACAAAATCGTATAAAAACGAAGTGTCTCCGTCAATGCCGTCGATAATTCTTATGCAATCGTCGCCGATGACGTCTACGCGGAGCTTACAGTTATCCAGACCGTAAACCCTGACGCCCGTGAGCTTGCCCTCTTTTTCATCTTTGCCGAGGCTCTTGCCCGTCTTTTCAAAAGCACCCTCAACGTCGAGGATATCGTCCGTAAGCTGAAAAAGATAGCCAAGCTTATTGCCGAGCATTTTCAGTTCGGAAAAATATTTGCCGTCGTTTAGTATCGAGGGCGTAACGGTAGCCGCAGTGATAAGTTTTCCCGTTTTGCGGCTGTAAATGAATTCAAGGTCCTCTTCGCTGACGATTTCGTCATTTTCGTGGAGAATATCCGCCGATTGTCCTGCAATCATGCCGTAGACGCCCGCGCAATCGCAGATATATTTGGCGGCGGAAACATATTCGTTGCCTTTGAAACACTGGTCAAAAAGTACAGAATATGCAGTATTCAGCAGTCCGTCGCCCGCGAGAATTGCGTTTGCCGCGCCGAAAACCTTGTGATTGGACGGTTGTCCGCGTCTGAAATCGTCGTTGTCCATATCGGGCAGGTCGTCGTGAATGAGCGAATAAGTATGAATAAGTTCAAGCGCGAGAGCGAAATCAAGCACCCTTTCCTTATCCGTCTTGATTGCGTCCGCAACAGCCAACATCAGAACGGGACGAATGCGTTTACCGCCGAGCATGAGGCTGTATGTCAGACTGCGCCTTAGTACTTCGGGAGTACAATCGAGTTTATCGCAGAACTCTTCTAACCTTTTATTGAAATACGCGAGATAATCGCCGTAACGTTTATCGAAATCGCTCAAAATCAGATGCTCCTTTTTGCAGCCTCAAGCGTGTTATACATAAGCATAGTTATCGTCATGGGACCAACGCCGCCGGGAACGGGCGTTATGTAAGAACATTTATCCTTTACTCCCTCGAAATCGACGTCGCCGCAGAGTTTGCCGTTTTCGTCGCGGTCCATGCCCACATCGATGACGACTGCTCCGTCCTTGACCATATCGGCTGTGATAAACTTTGCTTTGCCTATCGCCGCAACGAGAATATCAGCCTGAAGGCATTCTTTTTTCAGATCGGGCGTTTTGCTGTGGCAAACGGTAACCGTTGCGTCCGCATTGAGAAGCAGCATTGCCATAGGCTTGCCGACGATGTTGGAACGCCCCACTACGACGGCTTTCTTGCCCTTGGGATTTATGCCTTCCCTTTCAAGCATCTTCATAACTCCGTTCGGAGTGCAGGCGACCAGGCATTTTTTATTCATGCAGAGACTGCCCATGTTTTCTGCGCAGAAACCGTCAACATCCTTACTCATGGGAATGAGGGACAGAATGTCTTCTGAATTGAGATGTTCGGGCAGCGGAAGCTGTACGAGAATCCCGTTAATTCTGTCATCGTTAACAAGGTCGGACACAAGTTCTTCCGCCTGTTTCTGGGTTGTTTCCGCGGGAAGATAATAAGCATATGATTTTATGCCAACTTCTTCGCAGGCTTTGATTTTGTTGCGCACATAAACTTTTGACGCGCTGTTGTCGCCGATAAGAACGACGGCAAGACCTATTTCTTTGCCTGTTTGAGCCTTGTAATCTTCTACGCCTTTGCTTATTTCCTGTCTGATGCCCTGGGAATGAGCCTTTCCGTCTATCAACTTAAACATTGTTACCTCCGCTTATTGCCGATGAAAGCACGCCCGTTATGAATGAAGCGCTCTTTTCGGAAGAAAATTTAGATGCTATGTTAGCCGCCTCGTTCAGAGAAACTTTGACGGGTATATCGTCCATATACAATATCTCCGCAAGGGCGATGAGCATAATGCTCTTATCGGCAGGATAAATGCGTTTTTCGGGGAAAGAAAGCGATTTTTCGTCCAGAAGGGCAAAGAATTCCTGCGAGTGCAAATTTATAATTTCAAGCACTTTGTCGCAGTACTGCTTGTCCGCATCGTCGAGCTTATCCAATCTGTACATATGCTCTTTGAATTCTTTGTCCGCAGGGGAAAACTGTGATGCAAAAATAATTTTAAAAAGTGTTTCGCGTGCAACCGTTCTCATATTTTTTCCTTAAATAGAAATATTCCCTTAAGTCAATTAAGGGAATATTTCAGATATTTTTTTAAATAATAGCGTTTTCAGGAAAATTTACGTCCTGAATGTGAACATCCACCTTATCAACCTTGTATTTAGTCATAGATTCAACGTTGTGTTTGATGGACTGTTGTATGCGGAATGCAAGCGAAGGTACGTTGTAGCCATAGTCCACTTTTACGCTTATATCTGCAACAATACCCTGCTTTTCGAAAAAGAGCTTTATGCCCTTATTCTTCGCGTTGAGCAATTCTACGCCGTCAACTTCGGATACTGCCAGAGAAACTATGCCGCTCACAATACCCGCATTGTAAGAAATTTTGCCTTTCTGTGTTGAATCAGGTCTGATATGTGCCATACAATTCTCCCAAGACGGAAATTATCCGCTTCTTAATTATTATAGCACAATACTTGACGTTTTGCAACACCTAAATTTAAATTTGTGAATATACTGGCATTATTATTATGTTGGTCGGCGCAACTCCCGCTTCATTCCTTAAAAGATTGTAAATGGAAAGCGCCGTATCCGACGAAAGTTCGTCGGAATTTATGAATACGTTGACATTATCCGAATCCATGCCGATAGAAACGACCGCATCCGAAAATCCTAGCGATTTAATCATTGTTTCAAGCACGAGTTCGCTTTCCATGATTTCAACAATCTGGAGCTTAAGATCGACTGCCTGGTTGTATTTTTCGCTGCCTTCGTCATAGAGCGCGATAACGCTGTCGAGCTGAAGAAGTTCTTCGCTTCTTGTCGAAGTTCTTTCGGAACGGTAAGTCGAAAAGTAGTTCGCCGTCGTTACAGCGTCTGCGCTTGCCGCGGTATCTTTATTGACAAGCAGAACGTTGAGTACCGCAGTAACCGCAAGCAGAAATACGAGCGACGACAGAATGATGATTTTTTTCTTTTTTGTCATAAAAATCTCCTTATTAATTCATAGCATAAATTGCTATGATATTTTTATCTATATTAAGCGCCGTAGATACGGCATTCAAAATGTCGTTGCGCGTCATTATGCTGTCAGCGCCACGGCATACAATGACAACTCCCTCAATTCCTTCGCTGCCCTCGGTTATCATTACGTTGCTTTCCCCTACGCCCTCTATAGAAGAGAGTATGCTCTGCAATTTGATTTCCGTCTGAGTTTTTTCTCCGACAGAGCTGACCGACGAACTTTTCTCCGCACCGTTATATAACATAACTATAAGTATCAGAACGATTACGAGAGCTATGATTATTATCAGCGTTCTGTTCTTTTTGACTTGTTCAAGAAATTTTTTCATTTACGTTTATATTTATATAGCCCAATTCGGTCAAATATGATTGAATTTTATTTATTGTGTCGCTTTCGACAAAATCTCCGAAAATTGTTACACCGCTTTCCTTGAAAGCGCCGTCTTCATAGATTATTTCGACCTCGCAGACGCATTCTATGCCGAGATTTTCTTCAATCATGCGCTCGAGCGTCCTGCTCTGGCTGTCAGAATATACGTCGCATATGTAATCGTAATCGACAATAAGCTGTCCGCCGTCTTCGAGCGACATATTGAATATGCCCGTAACGGGAACGATAAGAATGAGCATGCAGGCAACCCTGACAACGAAATTAATGCTTTTGCCCAATTTGCCTTTAGGAATTATAAAACTGACTATTACGGTGAGAAAAACTGCCCCCGCCGCGAGCGAAATATAAGCCGTCATAAAAAATTTGATGCGGAATTTATTATCATCATTACAACAAGCGCGTACATGAAAGCCACCGTGCAAAGTCCCGCAATAAAGTATTCTATATCCGAAGCAAGGTCAGAAAACATGGAGTATAGCGTTTTTTCTCCCAGAGGTTCGGCAATGGCGGCAACAACTTTCAGTATAATCGAAAATGCCGCAAACATGATTATGGGAGGCGCTATTGCGGAAATTAAAAGCACTATTCCGCATATGCCTACCGAACTTCTTATAACCGAACCTGCCGCCACTATCATATCTACTCCTGCAGACAGGTAATTGCCGACGATCGGCACAGAATTTCCGACGAGATATTTGGTAGCCTTGAAAAATATGCCGTCAAAAATGGACGATGCCGTACTTTGGACGGTTAAAAAGAGCGAAAAGACCGCCAGCGTTATGCCTATTATCCATTTAAGAATGCTTTTTATGAGTTTTGAAGTTCCTGAAAAAGATATGTCAGGCGCAAGTTTTGAAATAAAATTAATAACCAGAACGGCTATGGTTGCGGGAAAAATTATTCCGCTTACTATTTCTACGGCACCGCCCGAAATAAACAGCGCGGACGGCTGGTAGATAGCGCCCGAACTGCTTCCGCCCGCCATAATCGTGAGAGTTACAAGGATTGGGGTTATAATCTCTATCTGTTTTCTAACGGTGTTAATGCTTTCTGTTGCCGAAGAAACAATGCCTGTAAGCATAGCCGCAATTATGGCAATTATAAGCGCGTAACAGGCGAGGCGCACGACTTTTGAGGTGCTTTCGCTGACAAGTCCACCTTCCGCGCTTTTTACCAAAGCGCACAATATGCATATGCCCGTAATCTGCGCGAACGAAGGTATCATAGATATTACATTGGCGAACAAAACCGAGCATAGTTCCTGTATGTACCCCGAATAATTTACGCCGAGATTGCCGTTAATAAGGTATAAAATAATTTCTTTGGCATTGTCGCCGAAACTGAAAAGAAAATCGTTGCCGTGAGAGCTGAGATATTCGTCAAGCGCGGATAAATCCAGACCTGAAAGAATACTGTCTATATTCTGGTTCAGTTCAGCCTCGCCGTCGGCGGCAAAAACTGCGGCAAGACCGCCGCAGGATAAAAATATCATAAGCGAAGCGGCGATTGCAATTATAGCCGCTTTATACCTCATGCTATGTTTACCAGAGCCATGATAATTTTGAACATTGCCTGAAGAATGGGCAGCGACATTGCAAAAATAATAAATTTTCCGCATAAAATGAGCTTGTCCCCCAGACTGTCAAATCCTAAATCCTTAACCGAACCAGCAGTAATTTCTATAATGTAACCTACGCCGATAATTTTAAAAATCAGCCTTACGACAGAACTGTCTATACCCGTCTGTTCTGTAAAAGTTTTTATAAAACTTATACTTGCGGCAAAATAATCGAAAGCGAATAAAATTAAAATTATGCCGCCCGCTGTAAGACATAACGGAACGAATTCTGGCTTGTGCGCTTTCAGAACAAGCGCGCTCACACCTGTGATAATCGCCACGCAACATAATTTGACGACCATCAGAAAATATCGAACAGCGCCTTGACCTGCTCGAACAGGTCCGCAATCATTGAAATCACAACCGTAAGCACGATAATCAGCCCGACAAGACTGACGACCGTGGCTATATCGTCCCTGTCCGATTTTTTTAAAATCTGGCAAACTATCGTTATTATTATGCCTACTGCGGCTATTTTAAAAATTATGCTTATATCCATCATGCAAGTAAAACAGCGATAAGAATACCCGCCATAAGAGCTATTTTTATATATAATGAGCTGTATTTTTTATAATCCGACATGCTTTCGTCCTTCATTTTTCTTAAAAATGTCTGCCTTTCGCTGAGGTATTCTATTTGCGAAGAACAGTCGCTCGAGCCGAGATTTTTGCCGTATTCCTTTAAAAAAGTTGCGTCTTCGCCCGCAAGCAATTCTTTTCCGGCAAGAATGTCGTCGATAAATTTATAATCGGCGGTAATTTGAGAAATGCGTTCTTTGCCGTACCGCAGATTTAAAAGCATTCGTTCGTTGAATTCATAAAGTTCGCTATAAACTTTTGCCCGTTTCTTTTTTTCAGACGATAAAAGCACGCCTATCGCCGTCGTGGCTGCCACTATCGCCAACAATATTAAAATTTTTATCATAAACAACGACTTCTTTGCCTATCCCCGTAAGTCTGCAAAAATATTCGAACGGCATAGCTTTCAGTTTTGCCGTATCCGACACATGCGTCGAAGCGCAGACTTTAATTCCGCAATCGCAGGCATATTTTACTGCTGAAAGATCTGTTTCGCCGTACAGCTCGTCCGTAATGATAACCTGTGGCTTCATTGCCCTGATTGCCGACGAAAATGCCGTTAGTTTGTCGCCCCCTCTCACCACGTCGCAACGCTCTCCCAGGTCGTAACCGTCGCCGTCGCAATCGGCTGCGGCAATTTCATTTCTTTCGTCGACGACGAGAACGTTATAATTTACAGATAACTTTCTCGCAAGCTCGCGAAGCATAGTAGTTTTACCCAAACCGGGAGGAGAAAAAATCATAATGCTGCTTAACTTACTTTCCTGCGTAAGCCGATATATTTTCTCGGCGCACCCCCTGATATCGTGCGGGATGCGGATGTTCAGGGAAGTTACGTGCTTTACAGCGCTGATTTTACCTCCCGAAGTTATATATTCTCCAGCTATGCCCATTCTCACTCCGCCGTCCAGGGTTACAAAGGAGTTTTTGAGCTGTTCTGCATACGCATAAAGCCCGTCGGACAACGCGTATTTAAGCAATCCGTCTACATCGTAAATCCGTATGGCTCTGTCGGCATTTTTGCACGTGCCGCAGCTGTCTATATATTCATATTCGCCACGGTATTCGATTATTACGGGTTGTCCCCTGCGTATTCTTATTTCAGTGAGATAATTGAGATTGAGGCATTTTATCGCGCCAAGAAGCCCTTCGGGCAGAAAATTCAGGTTCATATTTTAAAATATTATTGCAGGACAAAAAAAATGACCGCCGAAGCGGTCATTATAGATTTAATTTATTTAACGTAATTATCGAGCAGTTTAAGATTGTCGCCTACAAATTTATCAAGCTCTTCGGGCGTCATCTTTTTGAACGAAAGGAGCGCCAGCGAATAGATGTAACCTGCAACAAACTTCTGCTTTTCTTCTTCAAGCTCCTTTATCTTTTCAACGACGGGGTTTGAAGTATTGATTATCATAGTTTTTGCAACGTCGCCGTCAGACATGCCGTAGAAACTGCCCATTTCGGAGTATCTTCTCATGTATTCGTCAACGTTTATGATTGCGGGAACTTCGCTGTTTTTGAGTGCCTGCGTTTTAATTGTAAGCTTTTCGTCGCCTATGGCGTTCTTGAAAATATCAATAAGCACGCTGTCTTCGGCTTTATCTTCGCCCTTGAGCGCACCGGCAACATCGGCGTCTATGCGCATGAATTTTAGCTTATCCGGCGATTTATATTCAAGGTAACTTATAAAGTGAGGATCGATGAAGTTATCGCACTTTATGGCGTTCAACCCTGCATCCCTGAACATCTTTACGTACTGTGCCTGCTGCTGTTCGTCGGAAACATAGTAAATCGTCAAAGGCTTCTTATCTTTTTTGTCCTCAGCGGTCTTATTTTCATCCGAATTTTCATCTTCGCTTTCTTCGGGCAGGTTGAGGAATTCTCTGATATTTTTATAATTATTTTCCAAATCTTTGTAAATAATTATATCTTTTACCTTATTATAGAATTCATCGTCCTTAATACAGCCGAATTTAACAAAGTTAGCGATGTCTTCCCAGCATTCTTCAAACTTCTTTCTGTCGTTTTTGAAGAGCGAAACGAGTTTATCCGCAACCTTCTTTGTAATGTATTTTGAAATGCGCTGAACCTGCTTGTCGTTCTGCAGGAACGAACGGGAAACGTTTAAAGGAATGTCTGGACAATCGATTACGCCGTTCAGAAGCATGAGAAATTCGGGAATAACTTCCTTTATGTTCTCGGCAACGAACACCTGATTGCAATAAAGTTTTACCTTTCCGCGTTCGAGTTCAACCTTGTTTCTCACCTTGGGGAAATAGAGTATGCCCTTAAGTCTGAAAGGATAATCCATGTCGAGATGTACCCAGAATATGGGCGGATTGAAATCGAGGAATGTATTCGTGTAAAATTCCTTATACTCTTCTTCCGTACAATCTTTTACGGGCTTTGCGTAGAGCGGCAAAGTCGTGTTTAGCGGTTTATCCTTTCCGTCGCCCTTGAAGTTGACATAGATATTGTAAGGCATGAAAGAGCAGTATTTTTTGACGAGGTCTTTAATTGTACTCTCGTTCAGAAATTCGCTCTCGTCCGCGCTTATGTGCATGATAATCTTCGTGCCGCGGTCGGATTTGTCGCTCTCCTCAACGGTATAAGTTTTATTGCCGTCGGACTGCCAATGAACAGCTGGACTGCCGTCGTAAGATTTTGTTATGATTTCAACGTTCTCCGAAACCATATAGGCAGAATAAAAGCCTAAACCGAAATGACCTATAATGCCGTCGCCGCCTGCTTTTTCGTATTTTGCGAGGAAATCGGAAGCGCCCGAAAAAGCTATCTGCGTTATATATTTTTCAACTTCCTCTTCCGTCATGCCGATGCCGTTATCCTCAACGGTCAGCGTTTTGGCGTCCTTATCAACGGAAATTTTAATGCAATACTCTTCGCCCTCGGTTTCAGCAGCCTGTCCCATAGAGACGAGTTTTTTATATTTTGTTATCGCGTCCGCGCCGTTTGCGACAATTTCTCTTAAAAATATGTCCTTATCCGAATACAGCCACTTTTTTATGATGGGCATCATGTTTTCGCTTGAAATTTTAATATTACCCTGTTTCATTTTTAACCTCCGTGTTATACATAAATATATATAACCTTGGTCGGGCGCACTTAAACTGTATAAAAAAATATGTGTCCGAATTAATTCTTTAGGACACATATCTTTATAAAAAATTAAAAGCAGACCTTAATTCAGGTCTGCTTTAATTCAATTACTTGTTGTTTTTCTGCGCATTTGCGAGAATGTCGCCGAGCGAAGTTCCGATAGAACTTCCTTCGCTCCAGTCAGAATATTCGTCGTCAGACTTTCTGGAAGCGCGACCTCTCTTGTGGGTTTCGCCTTCTGCCTTTTCAGCGCGGGGCTTTCTTTCGGGTTCGGGAAGAACAGCCTTGATGGAAAGGTTCATCTTCTTTGCAACGGGATCGAGAGCAATAATCTTTGCGTCGATTTCATCGCCTACATTGAGAACGGTTGCGGGAGTTTCAATTCTTTCGTAGCTGATCTGCGAAACGTGAACGAGACCATCGATGCCTTTTTCAACTTCAACGAAAGCACCAAAGGGAACGATGCGGACAACCTTGCCGTGAATGACTTCGCCTACGGAATACTTTTCAGCTGCAAGATCCCAAGGCTGAGGCTGGAGCTGCTTGTAACCGATGGAAACTTTCTTTGCTTCGGTGTCAACTTTAAGAACTTTGAACTGATAAGTTTTACCGATTTCAAGAACATCGGTAACTGCCTTTGCACCCGTCCAGGAAAGGTCGGAAATGTGAGCGAGGCAGTCAAAACCGTTTACGGAAACGAATGCGCCGAAAGAAGTTACTCTTTCAACTTTGCCTTCAACTACGTCGCCTACAGCGATATTAGCGAAGAATTCCTGCTCTTTTGCAGCCTTTGCTGCTTCCTTAGCTTCTTTCTCTTCCTGAAGAATTACTCTCTGCGAAGCGATGATTTCCTTCTTTTTGTCTCTCTTTACTTCGAGAGCGCGGAGACGAAGGGTTTTACCTACGTATTTGGTCAGATCCTTGACGAAGCTGGGTCTGATTTCTTTTGCGGGAACGAATACGGAATAAGTGCCGAGCGTAGCGGTAAGTCCGCCCTTGTTGTAACCCGTGCATTCTACCTGGAATTCTTTTCCGGATTCTATTTCTGCGCTGAGAGCTTCTTCTTCCGCAAGAACTTTAATCATCTTCTGCGAAAGTTTTAAAGAGGGCTTAAGCTCCACAACAAGCAAATCGATAGACTCGCCGATTTTGCCGGCATAGTCCGCTGCGTTGTAAACTTCGCAGTCAAGCTCTTCCTTGCTCAAAGGAACTTCCTTCTTGGAAAAAGGAAGCAGTATCTGAAGACCGTCTTCCGTTGCTTCGGAAATGGTTGCAGTTACTATCTGACCTTTTTTGAACTTCGATTCGCTGTCAATCTTTGCAACGACGTCCGCCATGGAACTTGTTGCATTTACTTCTGTGCTTTTTTCTTCCATCTTTAAGAGAACCTCCCGGTTTTGCGCATTCGGGGTTGATGCCCCCGAAACAATACCTACACTTTTAAAATTTTTAATTTTTTCGTAATCTAAATCGTCCGGACCGGAAAGACGGAAAACGTTCTTACAATTTGTCCTGCAAATGTCATACAGCTTATTGGTATTACTGCTGTTCATGCCGCCGATGACTATCATTGCCTGACACTTTTTTGAAAGTTGTTCCGCTTCAAGTTGACGATCATAAGTAGTATAACAAATAGTTTTGAAAACGGCAACTGTTTTTTCACACAGATTTTTAATATTTTCGATTATTTTCTCAAATTTTTCTACTGAAAACGTAGTTTGCGCCACAACGCACACGTCTTTGTCCTTTACAGTTGTCAAATCTGAATTTTCATCGTTGACGACGAGCGCGGAATTTGCGCACCACCCGAGCAAACCAACTACCTCGGGATGCGCGGCTTCGCCAACTATTATTATGAATTTGCCCTGTTCGTACTGACTTTTTACAATTTTCTGAGTGTTGCGCACAAATCCGCAGGTGCAGTCTATAACATTAATGTTTCTTTGCTGGCATTGTCTGTAATAGTCAGCGGGAACGCCGTGAGAACGAAAAATAACCGTGGCTCCGTCAGGGACGGCGTCAAGGTTATTTACGGTTTTTATGCCGCGGGCTTCTATTTGTTCCACGACGTGTTTGTTGTGTATGATTTCTCCGAGGACGAATGTGTTTTCAGCGGGAACGCTCATGGCGGTATCAACCGCGCGCCGCACTCCCGTACAAAAACCGCTGTGTTTTGCAATCGTAATCTGCATATGATTATTTTTCAGCCTTCTTTACCTTTTTGGGCTTGAGCGGCTTGAGTTTGGGATGATATTTATCGATGAACGCCTGGCGCATGTTCATCATCACATCCCTTAGCCATGCGTCAATTTCAGCAATCTCGTCACCCGAAAGTTTTTTGCCGTAATATTTAGTAAGATAAATCGGATCGCCGTAGATGACGTCGACTTTGTGGAAAGCGCGCATGCGCTCAACCTCGATTACGGGAACGAGCGGAGCTTTCATCTTAATGGCGAGAGCGGCTGCTCCGCCCTTGAAAGGCAGGAAGCTATCGTAAGAATGATTTCTGGTACCTTCGGGAAAGATATTGATGACCTCGTTGTTTTTAAGGTATTTCATGCAAGTCTTAAGCGCCTGGACGTCGCTTCCGTCGCGCTTGACGGGAATGCACTGCAACCATTTCAAAGCACCCTTGCCGATGTTTATTCCGCAGATGTTTACTTTGCTAAGCTCTTCCTTCGCCATAAAGTGAACTGCCCTGTCTGTAGTCATCGCAGCGGGAATTACATCCCAGATACTGTAGTGATTGCCGATTATTATGAGCGGTCCTTCATTGTGTCTTTTAAGGTTTCCGTGCTTTCTGTACGGAAAAATGTGCCTGAAAATGAGTTTTTCTATCACTCTCAGCCTGTCAAACGTTTTGCGGAGTTTTTTAACCCTTTCTTCTTCGGTCATCAGATTTTCTCCTGAATTTTAGCCAATATCTGAGCTACAACTTCTTCTATAGTCATGTATGACGTGTCGATAACCGTCGCGTCAGCAGCACATTTGAGCGGTGCTACCGCGCGGTTTTTGTCCTGCTTGTCCCTCTCGTTGATTTCTTCGAGAATTTGTTCGTAAGTCTGGGAAGTTCCCTTAATTTTGTCCTGTTCAAACCTGCGCTCAGCCCTGACTTCGGGCGTAGCCGTAAGATAAAATTTGAAAGGACAGTCGGGAAGAACGTTCGTGCCGATGTCTCTTCCGTCGAGAACGCACGAAACTTCAGACGCTATGCGGCGCTGAATTTGAACCATCTTGTCGCGCACGAAAGGATAGCTTGAAACATAAGACGACAGCATGGAAATCTGCGGTGTGCGTATTTCGCCGGAAACGTCTTCGCCGTCTAGCAAAGTGAGCTGTTTTCCGTCTTTGTATTCGACGCGAAGATTAATATTTTCGACAGCATGCTTAACCTGGTCTTTTTCTGCATAATCTATGCCGCTTTTTAAGCATTTCAGAGCCGTCGCCCTGTACATCGCTCCCGTATCGAGGCTGAGGATATCGAGTTTTTCGGCAATAATAGCCGCAACTGTACTCTTACCGCTGCCTGCGGGACCGTCAATAGCAATATTAATAACGCTTGCGATATCCTTTCTGAGCGCCTTCGCCTTATGAAGATAGACGTGTTTAACGGGCTTATCCGTTTCGACGAGCAGCATGGCTCTCACGCAAAGCGCAAGCGAGCCGTCCATATCGGGTTCAAGCGATGAATACAGCGGACAGGACGAAAATCCTGCCTCTCTCGCAGCTTTGGCGGGGTAAATGCTGTGAATATCCGAAGTTGAGGACAACATTATACATATAATGTCGCTCATGTTCAGTTTATTTTCGCTCACGATTTGCAAAAGCATTTCGCCGACCTTTTTTCTGACTTCTTCGGCAGTATCGGAAACAAGCGTCGTTGCGCCTCTGATAGCTTTCATTTTTGACATCCTTAAATTTATTTATTAATTGAAATTTTCGACGGCAAAATAAAATTTGCTCATCAATTAAAATAACGGCAGAATAACGCGGAAAAGCAGATTTAAAGCTGTTTTATGGAATTGCCCGCGGCGAAGCCTGTTGCAAAAGCAATCTGAAGATTAAATCCGCCCGTAAAAGCGTCTACGTCGAGAACCTCTCCGCAGAAATAAAGACCTTTGACAATCTTGCTTTCCATGGTTTTGGGGTTTATCTGCTTAACGTCGACACCGCCCGAAGTAACAATTGCTTCGGTGAAATCGCGGAGCGACGAAACAATAATATCAAAATTCTTTATCGTTGTCAATAACGCCGCTCGTTCGGATTTCGTTACGGCATTTACTTTCTTCTCTCCGTTTATATTGCTTCTTTCCAGAATGCACCCGATAATTGACACGGGAAGAAGGTTTTTCAGGCAATTATATATGCTTTTATTTGAATTTTCTTCAAAATCGCGCAAGATACGCCTGTCAAGCACCTCTTCGCTCAAAGCGGGTTTAATGTCTATACAGACTTTAAGTTCCTTAATGTTAAGCCTGTTAATTATGCTTGAAAGGGACAAAACGAGCGGTCCGGAAACGCCGAAATGGGTAAACAGCATTTCACCGAGCTGACTGAATATGACCTTACCGCGATAAATTGCCGTAAGACAGACATTTTTCAATGTAAGTCCCTGCAATTTTTTATAAAACGAACCGCTGAGATTGAGACCGCAAAGCGCCGGGACTGCCTTTATTGTATTATGACCCGCGCTTTCTGCAAATTTATATCCGTCGCCCGTAGAACCTGTGGAAGGGTAACTTACACCGCCGGTGCAGACAATGACCTTATCGAACGGAATGCACTCAGCTTTAACGATTATGCCTGACACAGTACTATTTAAAATGCTGACATTATCGATTTTCGTATTGAAAATAAACTTTACGCCGACGTTTTTGCAGTATCTTTCGAGGCAACGCGTTACATCGCTCGCTTTATCCGAAAGAGGAAACGCTCTGTTGCCCCTTTCAACTTTTACTTCCATTCCGCCGTTTTCAAAAAACTCTATACATCTTTTCGGCGAAAACGAATAGATTGCACCTGTAAGAAATTTGGCGTTATTTACAACATTGAGCAAAAATTCATCAGGCGCAACATCATTTGTAAAATTGCACCTGCCTTTGCCAGTTATATAAATTTTTTTGCCGCATTTTTCATTTTTTTCAAATACGGTTACGTCGTTTCCGTTAGCCGCCGCTGCATATGCAGCCATAAGACCTGCGGCACCTGCACCTATTACTGCTACTTTCATCGCAACTCCGTTTACATTTATAACGGCGGGAGCATTTTCTCCCGCCGCCTGAGTTTTTATACCGGATATACTTTATCGGGGTTGGCAGCCATATCGCTGTCCACCTTGATTTCTTTTGCTTTGCGCCACTTGAAGAAGTTTGTCGCAACTTCGGGGAAGAGCGCGTACGAAAGAACGTCTTCTTCCTTTTCGTAGAAACCGTCTGCTTTTACCTTTTCGGTAAGCTCTTTCATTTCATCGGCAAGGAGATCTGCAGGTCTGCAAGTTATGGGCTTTTCGCCGTCCTTCATGCATATCGCAAGCAAATCCTTGTTTACTTCTCCGGGAACTTTACCGTATTTGCCGAGCAGAAGGTCTTTGTACTGCGCAGTTATTGTCTTATATCTGCCCAAAAGCACGTTCCAGACAGCCTGTGTGCCGACAATCTGGCTTGAAGGCGTTACAAGCGGAGGATAACCGCAGTCCTTTCTTACAACGGGAACTTCGGCAAGGCAATCTTTGAGTTTATCCTCCTTTCCTGCCTGCTTAAGCTGGTTCATAAGGTTGGAAAGCATGCCGCCGGGTACTTGATAAAGCAGAGTGTTTATGTCAACCTTTCTTACCTTGGGCGAAAGAACGCCTTCTTTTTCCAATCTCTGCGCTACTCCATTGAAATGGCTGACAATGGGAAGCAACTTGTTTATATCTATGCCAGTATCGTATTTTGTTCCTTTTAAAGCGGCAACCAAAGGTTCTGTTGCAGGGTTTGAAGTGCCGTTGCCGAGGGGCGAAAGCGCACAGTCGACTATGTCAACACCAGCCTGGATTGCCATGAGGTTAACCATATCGCCCGTACCCGATGTATTATGAGTATGCAGGTGAACGAGCGTCGTGGGCTTAAGTTCTGCCTTGATTTTGGAAACAATTTCGTAAGCGGTAAACGGCAGAAGCAGGTTTGCCATATCCTTAATGCAGATATTGTCGGCGCCCATATCTTCGAGCTGTTTTGCAAGTTTTACAAAATATTCAGTAGTGTGTACGGGGCTGGTCGTATAAGATATAGTCGCTTCGCAAACACACTTTCCGCCCGCGCCGTACTTCTTTATCGCCTTCATTGACGTTTCAAGGTTGCGTACGTCGTTAAGAGCATCGAAAACACGTATTACGCCAACACCGTTTTCGATAGATTTTTCAATAAACTTTTCAACTACGTCATCTGCATAATGACGGTAACCGAGAAGGTTCTGACCTCTCAAAAGCATCTGGATAGGCGTCTTTTTGAGGTATTTTTTGAGGTTGCGCAGTCTGTCCCAAGGATCCTCGTTGAGGAACCTTAAGCAACTGTCAAAAGTTGCTCCGCCCCATGCCTCTAACGAATAATAACCTATGTCGTCAAGGAGCGAAAGCACGGGCTCCATATCTTCAAAGCGCATGCGCGTAGCAGCCTGGGACTGGTGCGCGTCGCGCAGAATTGTATCAGTAATAAGAACTTTTTTAGCTTCCATGTCAAATACTCCCGATTATGCAATGATTGAAGAAATTACAGCTGTAACGGCAGTGCCGTCCGTATATCCGCCGAAGCATGCAAGCAATATGCCAGCAGCTATTGCTGATCCGATTACGCCCGCAACGTTGGGTCCCATGGCGTGCATGAGAAGATGATTCTGCGGATCGTACTCCCTTCCCACATCTTCGGAAATTCTCGCTGCCATCGGCACGGCAGAAACACCCGCCGAACCTATGAGAGGATTTATCTTGCCCTTGGTTACTTTGCACATTATCTTTGCTACGAGCAATCCGCCTACGGTACCCATGATGAATGCAAGCAATCCGAGACCGATAATATACAGAGTTTCAAGGCTTAAGAAAATTTCACCCTTCGCCTTGCAACCTACGGATACGCCGAGGAAGATTGTAATCGTATTCATAAGCCCGTTCTGAGCTTGTGAAGAAAGTCTTTCCACCACTCCGGATTCTCTGAAAAGGTTACCGAGCATAAGCATGCCCAGCAGTGCAATAGATGACGGCAGAATTATTCCGACAACAAGAGTTACTATTATGGGGAAAAGTATTTTTTCGAGTTTGCTTACCTGACGGAGCTGCTGCATTTTTATCGTGCGTTCTTTTTTTGTTGTAAGCGCCCTCATGATAGGTTTCTGTATTATAGGTATCAGCGCCATATACGAATATGCCGCAATGGCTATCATGGGAATATACGAAGAAGCGAGCTTGCTTGTTACATAAATAGCCGTAGGACCGTCCGCGCCGCCGATGATTGCTATCGAAGCAGCTTCAGCAACAGAAAACCCTAGCAGAACAGCAAGGATAAACGCAACAAATATGCCGAGCTGCGCGCCTGCGCCTATGAGCATGCTCTTGGGATTGGCAATGAGCGGACCGAAGTCGGTCATACAGCCTATTCCGAGGAAAATGAGCGGAGGATAAATGACTTTATCCACACCGAAATAGAGATACCACAAAAGTCCCCTCGAGCTTGCGTCTACGTTATCGAACGCCTGCTCTTTTATGGGCGTGCCTTCGGGATAAGTACCCCAGAGAACGCTTTCGGCTCCCGGAATATTTATAAGGAACATACCGAACGCTATGGGCAACAAAAGCAACGGCTCAAATTTCTTGACAATGGCAAGATACATCAGAATAAACGAAACGAGAAGCATGACGTAATTCTGCCAAGTACCGTTGACAAAGCCCATCGAATCGTAAAGATTTACAAAAATCTTTACGATATCAACTGCAAGTAATGAGTGCATCAGATGTCCTCCATCAGCCGATAACAGCAAGCAAAGTATCTGTCTCTACGTTTGCGCCTTTGGCAACTTTGTAATATACTTTGCCGTCGCAGGGTGCGGTAATTTCGTTGTCCATCTTCATTGCTTCAAGCACGATAATGGGCTGATCTTTCTTTACCGCGGTTCCTTCCGCAACAGAGAGTTTTTTGATAAGTCCGGGGAAGGGCGAAACAACCTTTTCGCCTTTCTGTACGGTCGCAGGCGCGGGCGTTGCAGGCTTAACTTCGGGCGCAGCAACTACGGGTGCAGCCGATGCGGCAGCTCCCACTTCTTCTACTCCTACAGAATAACTTTTTCCGTCTATAGTAACAATAAAATTACGCATTGCCATAACTCCTTATAATTTCTTTATTCTTCTTACGGTAAACTGACATTTACCTTCTTCGCTTTCGTAAAATGCCATAATCGCGGCGATTATAGCCGCTTTTTCGGCATCTGTTATGCCGTCGTCGAAAGCGACGTCGGCGCTTTGTTTATTGTTTTCAACCGGTGAAACGGCGGTGTTTTTCTTTTTGAAAATGTTTTTGACGGCTTCAAAATTGTTGGTTTTGCGAAGCAGAAAGCCAATAAACCAAATAATACCGATAAGTATTACTATGCCGACAAATACAACCACAAATCCTATTATCGCATAAACGACAGGTTCGCCGAAATCGCTGAAATAATAATTTCCCGCTTTGTCGCCCGTACCGGGTAAAATGTCCAGAAGATTATTCATGATAACCTCCTCAATTTATAGCCATCTGCAACGATGCTATAAGATACTGTCTTACAAAAGCAGGTTCGATGACGTCGTCTATATAACCGTCGTGAGCAGCATTGATTGGATCTGCGTTTTCGGAAGAATAGCGGCTTGCCATCTTGCTCTTGTCAATTTTCTTTACTTTTTCAAACTCGATTTCTGCGCCCTGTACGCTGTCGAAAAGCGCAACCTGCGCGTTCGCGAATGCGTAAGTGAAATCGTAACCCATGCTCTTGGAAGCAAATACGGTATAGCCGAGACCTATTGCCTTGCCGCTTATAACAGAAATTCTGGGCGAAGTCATGCAGTCGAGCATGTTGATATATTCGCCGAGTTCCTTGAGAACGAGGCTGTCATTGACGCTGACGCTTTCCTTTATGCCGAGAGTATTGACGAACGTAACATAAGGAATGTCGCGGCAGCATACGAATTCGGCAAAATCTTTAAGTTTTCTGACAATCTGCGCGTCGAGCTTTACGCCGCCTTTCGCATCAAAAATGCTTGCAGCAACGGCAATTCCGCCAATTCTGCCAAGAACGCACTTTACTTCTGGAACGTATGACGAACCGAGTTCGATTACGCTGTCTTTATCGAAAACTTTTAAAAGTTCTTCTGCGCTTGCAGACTTATTGAGCGCGGGCAAAGAAACATTGAGTTCTTCGCAGTCGCTGACTCTCTCGGAAATCAAATCGCATACAGCAGTTATTTTTGCTTTGACTTCGGCAAGGTCTTTTACGGCAAACGTGGCAAGCTGAGCATTTTTAAGCGCGGAAGCTGCACCGACCTGCTCCTTTTTAAGGTTAAGGTTGTCGGCAGCGCCTATTACGAGCGGGCTGTTCGCAGCGAGAACGCTCTTTTTGTCGATGAAGAAATTGAAATCGCACAAACCAGCCAGCATTGCGATCTGTCCGTAAACTTCGCCGTTGACGACGAGGTACTGCTCAATGCTTCCCTTTAGCCTTGCAACCGTAAGAATAAGTTCCGAAATTCCTTCGAGCGCGCTCACTCCTTCGCCGTACCTTACGCCGAGCGAAGAAAGAAAATAAATTACGGGCGTATGATTTTTTTCTGCGCTTTCAAGACATTTGACAATTTTTTTGCTGTTTGCCTTGCCGATGCCGCCAGAAAGCACCGCCGCATTCTGCGCGACGACGTAAAAAGGATAGCCGTTGACGGTCGCAAACCCCGTAACTACGCCTTCTCCCTGTGCGTCATCGTCATAAAATTCGCTCTTCGAGAACGAAAAAGTTGAAAGTTCTACAAAACTTTCGCTATCGATAACCGCTTCTATGTCTTTGCGGATACCTTTGCCTGCGTCCATAAGCGCACGCCTGCGTGATTGTAACAATTTGATTTTATCCATTATCTATCTCCCAGATAAAAATCTTCACGTATAATTTTATCAATATAGTGCGCAAAAATCAAATAAATTGATACAAAAATATTAAATAAAAAGACACAAAAATTGACCTTTTTCACTCAAATTTTAAATAAAGCGCGCCCGCGGAAATTCTTTCCGCGGGCGCTGATATTTATTTGCATTTTTATGTTTTATTTTTTCGTTCTGCCTTTAATTTTAAACCTCTTTTTTATGAACGCGTCGATTTTGTCCGAATACTTGCAGACGAGGTAAAAAGCTAAAGCGACGAGCGCAAAAATTACAATCCATATCGCTATTCCCCACCACGTATTAAACGGAATGAGGTCTAAAGAATAAGCAACCGTAAAACAGGAAATAAGTCGGGTTATTATTATCATTATAATAAAATAAGGCCAGGTCATGGAAGATAATCCCGCAACGAAGCAAAGAACGTCGTCGGGGAAAAGCGGCAATAAAAACATGAGCGACAATATAAGGTAATCTTTGCCCTTGATTTTTTCCAGCCATTTATCTATATCGTCCTTGCCGACAATCCAGCATACGGCTTTATAACCTATCCATCTGCCGATGGCAAACGCAACGAGCGAACCTGCAAGTATACCGATAAAGCTATAAAGAGCGCATTCAAGCGGTCCGAAAAGAGCAACTCCCGCCGCAACCGTTACCGAACCAGGGACGGGAAGAACGACGACTTGCAGAAAAGAAAAAACGATAAAAATAATTACCGCAGTAGGACCGAAGCCGTCTATATAGCTCTGGAGAGTTTCTATGCTGGTTATTTTCTGAATAAGTCCAGTTGCGCTGATGATGTAAAATATTACGGCAAAAATATCCGCGCAGATTATGGCGCACAGCAACAGTCTGTAAAGCGATTGCTTGTTTGAAAGAAAAAATATGACGTAAAGCGCAAGCACGACAAAAGTAAGCGCCGCCGCTGACCAGACAAGCACCGTATAATAATCGGCAATAAATTCAAGCCCCCTGTAATTCAGTCCCAAAAGGACGAACAACAGCGCTACAGCGCCGAGAACTATTGCGGTAAGAATGTTTACCGCGCCTTTCAGGACGGCAAAAGCCGTCTTTTTGTCGCACTTCATTTACTTTATATTATATCTTTAAATTAATCCGTTTATAATTGAGAATTGAAATTTTTGACGGCGTCAGTGGCAAGTTTATCGCAGATGTTGTTATATTCGTTATCCGCATGCCCTTTTACCTTGACAAAAGTAACTTTGTGTTTGCGCGTAAGTTCGAGCAGTTGCTTCCACAAATCATCGTTTAAAACTGGTTTGTTGTCGGCTTTTTTCCAGCCGTCCTTCTCCCACGCATATATCCAACCGTTATTGAAAGCGTTAACGGTATAAGCAGAATCGCTGAAAATTTCGACTTCGCAAGGCTCTTTCAAACAGCTTAAGCCGCAGATTACCGCAAAAATTTCCATTCGGTTATTCGTAGTTTGCTCAAACGCGCCCGAAAGTCTTTTTTCGTGTCCGTTATACATCAGAACGCAGCCGTAACCGCCCACGCCGGGATTTCCCGAACACGCCCCGTCGGTATATAGAGTAACTTTCTTCATTACTTTGAAAGCTCTTTGGAACGTGCTACGCACGCGGCGACGGCATCGCTGATTATGCCGCGGAAGTTGTTGTTTTCGAGTACTTTTACCGCTTCAATGGTAGTGCCGCCCTTGCTGCACACGCTCATTATTAGTTCGGAAAGCGGCTTATCGCTGCTTTGAACCATTTCCGCTCCTCCTGCTACCGTCTGAACGGCAAGCGTAGTCGCTTCATCGCGGGTAAGCCCCTGCTTAACACCTGCGTCGATAAGTGCGTCGATAAACATAAATACATACGCAGGACCGCTGCCGCTTATGCCGGTAACCGCGTCCAGCTTGCTCTCCGCAACGCTGATTACCGAGCCGAGACAATCGAAAAGTTTTGTTATGAATTCGGTATCGTCGGGGTCAGAGTTGAAATCGGACATGTCTACCCCCATCATGCCGCTGCCGACAGAGCATGGAAGATTGGGCATGCAACGCGCAACCTTGATAATTCCGACGCCGAGCGTGTTTTTAATCGTCGCTTTTTTGACGCCAGCCATAATCGAGATGACCTTGTCTGGGCAGACTTCTTTAAGTCCTGCGGCAACCTCTGAAAAAGTCTGGGGCTTTACGGCAAAAAGCACAAACTCGCTGTTGCGGGCAACCTCTTCGTTGTCGCAAGTTATATTAACGCCCAATTCCTCTTCAACTTTATTCAGTTTTGTCTCGTCCGGGTCGCTCACTATTACCTTTCTTCCGCCGAGAAAATCCGAAAGTACAACGCCTCTGAGTATGGCGTTAGCCATGAAACCGCAGCCTATCACGCCGAGTTTATATCTTTTTTTCATGTTAAATCTCCAAAAAACAGTTGACTAAAGTCAAATGTTATTATATAATCAATAAGCTATTGTTTTTAGGGGAATAGCTCAACGGTAGAGTCGCGGTCTCCAAAACCGTCGGTTGCATGTTCGAATCGTGTTTCCCCTGCCAACATTAAAAAACGCCCATTTTTACTTAATTTTAGTATAAAATAGGGCGTTTTTTGTTGTGTATTATCCTGTATTATCCCCTATTAGCGCACATTTTGTTACTAAATTATGTTACTAAAATGCAGATAAAACGCCTATTGCTTTTATAGTCTACAACTTTAATTATTAAATGTCAAGAGCGGACTTAAATTATTCTAAGTCCGCTCTTGTTTAAAATTTATTAAAGATAATTTTCAATTCTTTTAACTTGCGTGTCAATACCTTCTTCGGCAAGCGCAATAAATTCAAAGATTTTTTCGTTCCACCCGGCAATTATATTTGTTTTTGAACCAATAAATTGCTGTGTGCCGTAACCTTGCAAGTCGATTGCGTGTACCCAAAGATTTGAATTTATTGTTTGACGATATTTGTCTGCCAAAGTTTGGCAAGTGTATTCATACCTGTAATTTATTTCGTTATCTGAAAACATTAAAAAGCGGTCGGCTTTTATTTCGTTTTGATAAATTTCTCTTAAAGGCAAAGATAAGTTAGTACCGCCGCCGCAATTCATTATTGACTGAGCCGTCTGAATTATGCCGCCGCGCGTACTTATCTGCATTTTGTGTATGCTGGTGTCAAAAGAGTACACAATCGCATTATCGCAAATATGCGATGCCATCACCGCAAGCAATCTTGCAATATCCACGCAGCGAACCGTTGATTTGTTGCTTATTGAGCTGCTCATAGATCCGCTGGTATCAATCGCAATAACCGTAGTGCCGCTTAGCTTTGGCATATTTTCTACGGAATACTGAATCGCCGTTTCAAGCACATCCAGTACCTTTGTTCCCGCATTTGGAAGTTTTGCCACCTCCGCGTATGCGGCGTAGAAACGGAAAGGCAACTGCTTTGATTTAAGCACCTGCTCTTTGTCTGCCAGCTTAGCGTACACCTTATCTATATTGGCAGGCGCGGCATTGATTATGTTGCGTAAATTGCGCAGCATAGCCATATATCCGAGCTTGTTGCCGTCTATTAAATTTTCCCATACTTCCTTAGTGTTGCCTTTCGCTGACAATTCCGTTTCCCAGCGTTCCGCAACCGGCAAAGTATCGTTTATAATTTCGCTGAATATTTTGTCCTGCTCATCGTTTATAGGTTTAACGTGAGTAAGTTTTAAAATATCTTTAAATTTAACTGCTTTGTTGCCGCCGTTATATTTTGCAATCTGGTATTCATTAAATTTTCCCAATGCCGCAGCTAAAGCCTTCTTTAAGCCATTAGCAATAGGCTTGCCGTACATATTTAAATAACAAGCCATAATTTCAGTTATGTCATCGGGGCGTTCAACAACGTCGGCAATAACTTCTTTTGTGTAAGGCTTGCCTTCTGTTTCGTGCGCCAAAAGCGTAGCTAAAGCGTGCGACACGCTACGCAAGTGCATTTCTTTCCTTGCGTATCTTGCAAGATTAGCGACAAAGTGCGCATCGCTTTTAATTATAGCCTTAGCAGTCGCTATAAGCTCGTTTGAATTATCGCCGTAATACTTTTCCTCGTTAAAAAACGAGGTTAAAACCTGCGTTACGAGCTTAGGCTTGTCCGCCATAGCATAAGCAACGTGGCCACTTTTGTTTACGGTTTTCATAGTGTTAGTCGTATTAAATTTGCTCATTATTAACCCTCCCCGCAAATTTATTATAAAAAGAAACAGCTATTAAGTAAATACTCAATAGCTGTCCCTTTTATCTACCGTATATAACCAACAAGAACACAAAAAATATTTGCGAGAATCGGCGACGGCGGTAACAATTAGTGCTCTACCAACTGAGCTACGACCGCCTATGGCGCATCGGCAGGGCTCGAACCTACGACATCTCACTTAACAGGTGAAGTAACCGCAATCTACACTACGCAAATTAAATTTATCTCGTTGTCTTTTCGGAAGCATATAAAATAATGCGAGAATAAGCGAAAACAGTTATGTTTTTGTTCTAATGTTTTACTGTTAAACTACCCTGCCAAAATTTGGCGGCAGGGGCGCGGAATTGCACCGACATCCCTAGATTTTCGGTCGAAGTAACTGTTTTCTACACTACGCAATATTTTTATCGAAGGCTATTGAGAGAAAAAGCGAAAACGGGTAACGAAGTCAAATTAAAAGTTTGAAGTAGCCGTTTTCTGCACTACTCAATATTTGTTTGTATGTTAAGTATAATATACAAAAAAGCCTTATGCAACATTTTATTATCTAAAAATTTTTTAATCTAATAAAATTTCTTCGGCTGTTACGCCGTACGTCATTGCCAGCTTTTCAATGTCGCGCTTTTTTATTTTACGACGGTCGTTTTCGTAGTCAAAAATAATTTCAGCTTTTACGCCGCTTTTTAAAGCAACTGCCGCAATGCTATATTTATGTAACTGTCGCAAAGACCGTAACTTGTTTGCCACTTTACTGTGTTGCACATTTATAGCTAAATCAACATACTCATTATGCTCCATAAACTACTCCTTTAAAAACATCAATGTTTTTGTTGTTTAAAGGCATTTTCCCTTTATAAAGTCCATTCATTTTTAACTTTCTTAAAGTTGCAAGTTGCTTAGCATTGGCACCATTGTCTCCGGCAATATATCCATCGCTCCACAACGCAATAGAATTAGTTTGCGTTAAAAGCCATTCCATATAATCTCCTAAATGATTTAATGTCATAAGATAAAGCTCATCGCGCGTAATGTTAAGTTTTGTAATGCAAAGTTCTTCAGCAAGCATCTGATGCGAAGGCACAGCGTATTTAATGCTGCCGTCTTCTAATATTAAAACTTCTAAATAGTTAATAAAAGTTTTTTTGTGCTTTTGAATGTCAAAATCAGAATAAACTGTATAAGTGTTGCCCATTGTAATTTGTCCCCTGCTTTAATAAAATTTATGGCGGCAAGAAACGGACTTGAACCGTTGTCCCATAGATTTTCAGTCTATTGCTCCACCATCTAAGCTATCTTGCCATAAAAATAAAGAGTTGCCCCGCATTGCGCCTATATAAAGGTCAAAACAATGCAGGGCTTTCTCCCGCCCTTTGCAACGGACTTGCAGGTTTTACTCACAATATACCCAATCCCTCCTGCCTTTATCTTAGGAAATCAGATATATCTGCGCATTTTTTCGCGGGGCATCTCTCTTTTTCCCGCAGACCAAAAGAGACAATGATAAAAGTTTCTATGTACACTAAAACTTTTTATGCCTTACGGCATCCCCGAATGGCGACGGCAATTCGCGCCGCGTATAAAATGTTGTCGCCACCCTTAATATCCGCAAATTTATAGCCGAATGGCGGCGGCAATTCGCTCTATGCCGTAAATTTATTTATGTCGGGCGCGTAAGGCATAGAGAAATGTAATGCGCCCGTGGTACTGTTGACAGGACTTGAACCTGCAAGGGTTTATCCAAAAGATTTTGAGTCTTTCGCGTTTGCCATTTCGCCACAACAGTATATGGTGCTACTAATCGGATTTGAACCGATACGAACTTTCATCCGAGGGATTTTAAGTCCCTTGCGTCTGCCGATTCCGCCATAGTAGCATATTATAATTTAAATGGCGTCGATAGTAGGACTCGAACCTACAATACAATTTAACTTGTATGACAGATTAGCAATCTGCTCGAATACCATTATCGCATATCGACAAAATGGTGTCGGTGAAGGGGCTCGAACCCCCGACACCCGCCTTAAAAGGGCGGTGCTCTAACCAACTGAGCTACACCGACAAAGTTGGAGGCAGGGGGCGGAATCGAACCGCCGACCTTCTGATTATGAGCCAGACAAGCTACCGCTGCTCTACCCTGCTGTATAAGGCTGGTTCTCAAATCCCATTTAACCACAGCTTTACTAATTTGCCAGACGCATCCGTCAACCTAAGCACTTCGTGGCACCTATCTTTATAAAATTGGTCGGGAAGAGTAGATTTGAACTACTGAAATCCTTTTGGGACGGCGGTTTTACAGACCGCTGCAATTACCACTATGCGACTTCCCGATAATTGGCTCCGCTTGTTGGGCTTGAACCAACGACCTTCAGATTAACAGTCTGTTGCTCTACCTGCTGAGCTAAAGCGGAATAATGGAGCTAATGGCGGGAATCGAACCCACAACCTGCGGATTACAAATCCGCTGCTCTGCCTATTGAGCTACACCAGCGTAAAGCCCATTTGCCGTTCACAAACGGGCTTAGTGGCTTTATTTTTGCGCAAATGCGGCGTACCCAAAGGGGAAGTACTCCTTATTATTTATTACATCTACGCACTCGCATAAAGCCGTAACGAGTTGGCTGGGGTAGCTGGATTTGAACCAACGAATACCAGAATCAAAATCTGGTGCCTTACCGCTTGGCGATACCCCAATAAATATATTTTCCCTTTAAAGATAGGCGCAAGAATTTTGGAGGAGCGTGTCGCATAGCAAGAATGTGTTTTCTTGCGCCCAGAGCTTTAAGGTGGCTAAAAAAGCCGTCGATAAGGGAAGAAATATTAAGCGAGTATTTTTTTGAAGGAAATACCAAAACTTAATTGTCGGCTTGGACGGACTTGCACCCCCATCATCGCGCAAGAGAAAACGATTGCTTTTCTTGTTAAGCTACAAGCCGATATAAGCTGCATAGCAGCCTATTTTTATAACGGGCAAATATTTATGCCGTTGTTTTCAAACATATTTATTAACTTCTTGCCGGGCGCAATCAAGTATTCTTTTGTCAGCGTTGAATAAACTTCTTTGCTTGCATAGGCCGTAATTGCGGATAAGCCAAGCGCGACCTCATCTGGACTTACAACCAGCAAAACCGCTTTAAGTATTTGCTTGCAAATCGTAGGAATGTCTTTGCGGACAAAAGTAAATTCCACGGTTATACCGTCGCCGTTTTCTATTTTAACTTCACACTTTTCATAAGTTGCCGATTTAATTATGACCTTTGGCATCATAAGTTGCTCCTTCATTGCTTTAATTAGTTGGTTCATTGATTTATTAAGTTTTTCAAAAGATACGCCTATTTTGCTTGTCCATTCAAAACTTATAGCATCGTTAGTCATACATTATCCGCCTTATCTTTTGTTGATAAAATTACAATGTCGTTGTCGACGTATAAAGTTTTATCGGAGCAAACTTTTATTGCTTCGCGGATGCGCGTTTCAGGTTGCTTGTTTTTATTATTTTCTAAAACCGCTTGCGCTGTTTCTGTTCCAGAACCAATAACCAAGTAATCTTTTATTTCCTCTACTGTTCCATCAAAATAAATTAAAAATGCAGTATCTTTATACGCAAAAATAAATGAGTTTGGCAAATAAGCTACATACTCGCCATTTTCTTTTGTAACCAAGCGATTATCTTTAAATATTTGATAAATTTTCTCGTAAAGCGATAACACGCAATAATCAAAATTTATTTCGTTTTTTAAGATTTTCAACTCGTCAATTAAGTTATGCGTTACTTGAAGAAGTTGGCTTCCTCTTAATTCACCGACAGAACCCATAACAGCGTTTGGGCAATCTTTAACAAAAAATATTTTAGAATTAGTTTTACTTTTTAACCAACCGCAAGTAACTTGACTATCTGCTCCCATTACAATGTGGTCGCCGTTTTTTATTGCAATAACTACGCTCATAATTCACTTCTGCATAGTCCCAAGCACTCCGCGCTCCGCACGGTCGTCGGCGCGTTTTGCCATCCACATAAGAGCCTCCTCAATATGCGTAAGCGCACACGCATTTTCTCGCGTAGCGTAAGGCCCAGCCTGAAATGCCTGCAAACGATTGCGCACAATTTCAAGTAAGTCTTGGTCTAACACGCCTGCTATTGAGCCTTCTTCATTGCGCGGTCCTTCCTGAAATTGTATTTCTGCTATCTGCGTTCCATTTCGCATAATTTGATACCTATGCTTGCCGTTGCCCGGACCGATATTTTCAGTTACATAAATGTCGTTAAGCTGATTTGTTCGCTGAATACGAAAATGTAATCTTGAAAATGTCTCTTTATAAATATCGTTTTCGCTTAACTTTACAATTCTTTCGTAACGCTCAGTATTATTTTCCATAACTTTTACTTCCTTTTGGCACTAACTTAGTACTTATAGTTACAATATAATAAGCTGCATTAGTTCAGTTAATTTTTGCTTACTCAATATATTCCAGTTCCGTTGCAATGTCGCTTGGAACATTGTCCTGCCAGACAAAACTGTTCTCAAGAATATAGTTGTTATAAGTTGCTGCTGTGTTGTTTGCGCGTATTTTTGCGTTATTCGCCCAACTGCGTTCTTCTGCAACTTCGCTATCTTTGTACTGTTCGTAAATCATTTTATCCTGTGTGTAACTTGCAATCATCGCACGGCAAACGCCTTCGACTTCTTTTTGCGTTTCGTAAGTCTTTTCATCTACCTTTTCAAGACTGTAAATCCATTGATTGTATATGTCTTTACCCGTAGGCGTAGCAAATAAAAACACGCACGCGCCTACAATTATCAATACGATTGCAAGTAAAAAACCTATTAAAAAATTTTTCATAACTTTTTTGCCTTTCATTCTTCTACCTTTAATATCGGATCGTCCACAACAAACGGAATATCGCTATATAAAAAATCTCCCGTCCACTCTATATATTTGCCGTCTGTGGTAAAGAAAAATATTCCGTCCACATTCTCGCCGTAACTACCGTCAATGTCCGGCAATTCAGTCTCAAGAGCATAGCTTCCACTATGCCCTTCCTGCACCATATTAGCGGTTAAGAAACTGTTAAGGCTTGACACCTTGCCGTCTACAACAAATCTGCCAATGACCGCGCCGCTTGCCGAAAACAATACTATGTACCCAAGCGGTTTTGTAACTCCGCAAGGTAACGCCATTGCTTTTTCGCGTTGGCCGTTTACCCAATATGCGCGGCGAATAAGATTATACCTTTCCAACGAATAGTCAATGTCGGTTGGCGTTGGTTGATTATTGACAAGTCCGTTCACCGCAGACTGAGTGTTTTGTACATCTTTCTCTGTATCTGTTAGATTTATGCTTTCGCATCCCGTAAAACTAACGGCTAAAATAACCATAGCCGCAATTACTGCAAATATCTTTTTCATTCCTTGTTTTTACTCCAAATAATTTTGCCGATATACGGCTCCGTGTATTCTTCAAAATAATCGTACCTGCCGCAAGGCGGCTCACCGTCAGGCGCAGGCGGATATATAAACTTTAAGTTCTTAGCCGTGAGTAAGTTCGGGCAATTCTTCTCTACCCACGCCTGCGGTGCCGTTACGCATACATTTAACGACATGTCTGCCATCGACGCTCTTACTACAAGCTGATTTTCTCTTACCCAATCCTCCGATGCAAACACCGATAAAAAATCCTTGTCGTTCATCCACGAAATAAAAGGTTCTTCATTTGGGTAATCTTTCCCACGCTCCCAATTATTCAGTTCAAAATAAATAACATCAGTCAGCGTAGCTTTGCTTTCAGACATTTATAACTTATCCCCTCCTCTGCTCGGACCGCAAAACTCCGCAAACGGCTCACCCTTGCTCTCTGCCGCGCAAAACACTTCGCCTTCAAAATCGTTGTTTAGTATGTACTCCATAGCCATAACTTTGCCTTTGCTCAATCGCTTAGGAAAATTCATAGGAGTGCTCGATAACATTAAAAGATTAGTCGCCTTCGTTATAAACGTCTCTCCCGCAACCTTAACATCACTAAAATCAGCTCGCAATACTTCATCGTTTATCAATAAACGGTATCGCGTACTGCCCGTAAGATTGTCCCGAATTTTTATCGCCAATCTTAATGTCTTTTGCTTTGTATAATCAATTACTCGTATGTTCCCAAAGCCTTTGTTTATCTTTACTACCTCTGCTATTTCACAGACGTAAATTTTGCTCGTTTTCATATCGCGCTCACCCGCTCACCATCAATAGCTCGCCTAATCTTTAGCATAGGTTCGCCTTTTGCTAAGCTCACTATCATTTATAGTCTATCACGACTTTTTTCCTTTGTACGTTTTTATTAGCTCAAAATTTTAATTTTTTTATCTGAACAAGAATGGGTGAGGATGAGCAATACGGTTTATGCAATTTCATTCCTCGCTTTCTCCCTGAAAAAATACCCCCGCCGGGCGTGCGCTTCCCTTATCCGTTTACATAATATTGAGTTATGGAAACACCTGCACGACAGCCGCCGAGAGCTGCGCCGCCTGATTGGTCGAGCCTGCGCCGGTGATGGTGTGCGGCTTTACTCCGCTGAACGAACAGCCGCCATAATATAAGAGATACCTTTAATTAAAAATATCCTTTAATATTAAAAAATACTTCAATATTATAAACATCCCTTTAATATCATACATACAATTACTTTATACATACTTTAATAGTACATACATATTTAACATTATACTTAACATTATACATTTACTTTAATATGCTTACTATTCTTACATACTACATTTAATATAACCATCTTTTAATATATATCACTTATAACACTTATAATTTACAAAATACATTTATAATACAAAAGATATACTTTACAAGATAATACAAGTAATATATAAGATACAAGAATAAAATATAATACATACAAGTATTTAACTATTATCTATCTTATCCCCCTATAGTCCCCCCTTTTCTTTCTTCTTCCTTGCTGGATCGAGATTGACCATAAAATTATTTTTGTACAAAATTCATTATTTATTTTTGAATATTGTACAAAATTCATTCAAAAATAAAAAAGCCGCCGATGCGTTCGGGGTCGGGTTGCTTTTCCCCCTTCTGCGTTGGCGGTTTTTGGTACGTGTTCTTTTTTTATGCTTTGTCTTGGCTTGCGTGTTGCTCCTGCGGCTCTGGCTGTTGCTCTGGTGCGGCGTGTGTCTGCGATTTTTCTTCCGCTGTATGTTCCGCGCGTATGGCGGCATTTGTGGCGGCATACGCTGCGGCATCTTTTGCTATGCTTGCAACGGCTGCCGGGTGCGTGCCTTGCTCTATCCATACGGCCACGGCGCGGAGGATCTGCGCGGGGGTTAGGCTTGCGGCGGCATAGGCTGCGGCGATGCGGTCGCCTTCTTGTCTGCTGTATGTTGTCGAAAATCCGCGCTGAATGGCGGACGTTCCGCCTTTGCGCTTTCTGTATGCGTTCATTGCCTCTATTTGCGCCGCTGGCGTTTTCCCTTCTGTGGGTGGGTATTTGGGTTTGCGTGGCATTTTTTGCGCCTCCTGTTGCGTTTTTCGCCTTTATTCTACCACGGGCGCGGCGCGTTTGTCAAGCTATCAAACTGATATAATTTTTAATTATGCTATATCAATCTGATATAAATATTTATTATAACAATTTGATATATTTTTTTATAAAAACGCTTGCCTTTTGTCTATCAATTTGATATAATATGTATGTAAAAAGGTTGAGGGAATCAACACAAAAGCGGAAATCTAAAAGCAGCCGCAAGCGCGGCAAAAAATAAAGCCCATAAGCCGCCACCGCCGCAAGGCGGGGCGCGGGGCTGGGAGGTTTAAAGATGCTTGACCTTGTAAAAATTATTCAGAACGGCGGCGCAACGCTTGACCGCAACGGCAACGCGATAGAGTTTAAAAGCGGTTATCAAGTAAGCAAAAAAGATTGTTTTGTTTTTACCGTGGGCAACGCAAAAAAGATTGTTCGCGCGGTTAATAAAATTTTAAAAGGTTTAACCGCTGATGAGTTTTGCGGCATCTGGATAGACGGCGGGCGCGCTTATGTGGATATAAGCGAACGCATCCGCGATAGGCGCGCCGCTCTGAAGGTTGGACGAGAACGCAAGCAAATATCTATCTTTGATTGGCGCGCGGGCGCGTGCGTTTACTGCTGAACAGCGGGAGGGTTAAAAAATGCGAAAATATATTGCAATGGTTGAAACAGTATCGAACGGATGCCGCATTGATTATGCGGTTACGGGGCGGCAGTCTTTGACCTCCTCCCCTTGTTGGACGGCGGCGCGGTTGTATTTAACGCACGACAGCGCAGAACAGGCGGCAAAACAAGCCGCCGCAGGGTTTGACGCAAGCGAAAATGCGCGCGCGTATGTGCGCACGGTGAACATATAAAAGCGCATAAGACCCGACCCGCGCAAGCGGGCGGGCGGCGCGGAGGTGATAAAAATGCAAAAAATCAACATTAACGCATTTTTAAAGCAGTTTAATAAAGAATATGATTTTTTATACAATGCACGCGGAGATGTTGCAGGATATGATGAAGCGGTTGATTTTTTTGATGAGTTTTTAAAAAATCATTCTGATTTTGTCGGCGAGTTTGCGATGCTGCGCGGCGATATGATAACGAGCGACAGAGAGGCGGCGGCGTTTTCTTTTGCGCTTGTAGCAATGGGCGCAATTTGACAGAACAGAACGCGCATAAGACCGCACGGGCTACACGCCCGGCGGCTGCGCTTGGAGGGCAAAAAATGAACAGAAGGACATTATCAATAATATTTAGAGAAATTAAAAAGGCGGCAAAACTTGATTTTGCTTTAACGCATGGGGAATGTTGCCAAAGTTGCACATGGGCAAGTATTTCAAATCGTTTTGGCAAGAACGCTAAAGGCATTTGGTTAAAATGGTTTGAACATGGCGCAAATAGGACGGATTGGCGCGAACACGGCATTTATTACATAGGGCATGACCTAAACGCGGAGCAAAAAGACACGGTTTATAATATTTTAAAAAAATATTGCGCCGTGGAATGGGATTTTTCAGACAGCGCATCAATAAAGATTACATTATAATGCTGAGGGCAAGCAATGAAATTTTACAAGGTTACAGGGCAAAGGGAATACGGCGAGCAGCCCGCCGCAGATTGCAGAACAGGCGAGGCGGTAACAATTACCGAACGCCGCGCGATTATGGATATAAGCGATTATATTACAATTTATAAATGCGTGATTGTGAACGATAACGAGATTTTAACGGGCTTTCAGTTTTTGGTAATGCCCGATGGGTACACCCTTTCAATTTATGTTTGCGACTACGCCACGGGCGCAAGGATTATTAAAAATAATATATCCGCTTTAATGTACGGCAAAATGAAGGCGGCGCAGCTTTGCGCAATGATGGACGAGATGCAATATAACTATGCGCACAAAATACGCCGCAGAACGGAGGGCAAGCGATGAAAAAATATAAAATTTATGTTACAAACCGGCAAGGATGGGCGCGCGAGTTTGAGAGCGTGAGCAGGAACGCAAAAAAGCATTTGCGCAACGAGTACGGCGGGCAAGGCGGCGCGCGGTGCATAGTGCGGAATAATTCGGGCGAGGTTGTTAGCGCGTGCGAATATTCCGACGAGAACGGCGGCAAATATATTTATATAAATTATTGACAAAACAGAACGGCGTAAGCCCCGACCGCCGAACGGCGGCGGGCTGCCGCAGGAGGATAGGCAATGGCACGGAAAAAGGCTCGGCTTTCTTTTTACAAGTTTGTTGACTTATGCACATATTACGGATTTAGCAAACAGCGCGCATATATAAACGGGCGACTTTATAACGGTTATTTATACCGCACGGACAAATTATCTGCATCAACGCTGCAAGCATTAAAAAATTATAGCAATGTGATTGTTTTTAATATACGCGCACAATACGCGCCTGAACATATAAGCGTAGGTATATTTATTGCGCATAGCTTGAGCAAAGCGCAGAACGCAAAGGCATTAAATGTTGCATAACGACACGAGGCAAGACGGCGGCAGCGTTGCCGCATCCCCTTCCTTTATATTGCCGTAAGCCCTGAACGCTGAACAGCGCAGGCGGGCGCAGGAGCTGAACAGATGAAAGACACAAGCGGATTTATACAGCGCGCAGCACGGTTGCGCGAGCTGGACGAAAGAATCACGGCCGCAAGCTACGCGCGGCGACATATCGAAAACGAACGCGAACGCGCGGAGATCGCGCAGGGCATAGCCCGCGACAAGTACGAACGCCGCGCCCTTTTGGGGGTGTGATTATGTATTTAATCAAAACGGCGAACGGCGCAGGGCGCGGAACGATAGAACAGGCAGTTACAGCAGAATTGCCGCAGGGCGGAAAAGTTGAGGCGGTGCGCTTGTTTATTTGCTATGAGGATGGGCGCGCTATACGCTATAACACCACCGGCGAGGAGTTGCGCGGAGCAATAGCGCGCGGCGATATAAGGATTTATGGGCGCGATATGGCGCAGACTGAACAGACAAAAAGAATCAATATAAATATAGAACAGGCGCAAGTCCTGAACCTTACGGCAGGCAGCTTGAGGAGATTTTGAATATGTGTAAAGTTTTGAATGTAACAACGGCAAACGGCAATAAAGGCATTGAGCTTTATTTTGAGGGTAAGCCCTCCGCCGATATTCTGAACAGGTTGAAGGCGGCGTTTTTCCGCTGGCATAGCGGTAAAAAATGCTGGTATCACAGAGACGACGAGACGGCGCGCAGGATAGCCGCAGAGCTTGGCGGCGAAGCGACAGAACAGACCGAACAGACGGACACGCAGAAGGCGCAGAACTTGAAGGCAAAAGCACAGGCGCGCAGGATTGCGCCACTTTGGGAACGTTGCGATCTCTCCACTATTCCCGAACACCCGAAGCGGCTTGCAGATAAAGAAATTGCAGCGCAAGTGCGCGCGCATTTGAAAGAGCGTTTCCCCGAAGTCAAATTTTCTTTGAGGTGCAGCGGCTACAATTCAATTAACGGCGAAATAATAGCATCGCCATATAGCCGCGAGCGCATAATGAAAGACCGCAGGACGGGCGAGCCGGATATGTACGGATATTGGCAGAACAGCCCCGCACTTGAAGCGGTGCTTGCTTACTTTGATGCGTACCTTCAGAGCTATAATTATGATAATAGCGACTATATGACAGATTATTTTGACGTTGGCTTTTATGGGCGATTTGTTGTTGCAAGCAAGTATGAACAGACTACCGCGACCGCTGAACAGTTGGAGGACATAGCGGCATTTGAAGCGGCAGACAAGGCAGACAAGGAACGCAAGGCGGCAGAAGCTGAAGCCGAACTTATACGGCAGGAAGCAGAACGCAAGGCGGCGGTTGAACAGGCGGACCGCGAGAGGGAAATATTTAACAAGCGCAGCGCGGAGATATACGAGCATATCACGATTGAGGATTTGCTCGAAGCTGAACAGATTGCCTTTACTTGCCTTGAAAGTGCGAGCGGCAAACAGTCAACTTTGCGCGAAGTTGTGGACGATATAACAAAGCACGCAGGCAAGGACAAGATTTTGACGGATGCAATAATATCACGCAAGATAGTATTTAATAACGCTGGGGATTACGGTTTTTTCTGCGACAATCTTTTAGAGGATTGGGATTTTCTGAAAGGCTACGGCGGATATGCAAGCGAGGATGTGCGCTTTAAGGATTACAACGAGTATATGAAGCTAACCGCTGAACAGCGCAAGACTGTACATACATTTTTGTGTAAGTGCATAGCGGTTTACAATGGCGGCGAGCTGCAATTCGTGATAGATCCCGAAGGCTTTAGCTATGCGCGTTATGTGCTTATGACTACCACCTCCACGACCGAACAGAACGCAGCCGACTACCGCGACGAATGGAAAGCAAAGAGCAAACAGCTTTCCCCCTTCTACTTTCCTACGCCGATTTCTGAACAGCTTGCAAAAGCGAACTTGCAGGAGGGCGAGCAGGTTACTATATTGATGCTGAACGGCTGGACTTGCTCGGTAGACACAGCGCGCGGCAAGCTTATAGCGGCTACACCGTGCAAGTATGCACAGTATAAAGATGCGGCAAAGATTGAGTATATACCGAACGGCAAACGCAACGAGCGTTACTTCTATATAGCAAACGAAAAAGCCGTTATATATCGCGGCAACCTTCCGGAAATTCCGGACAGTTTGAAATATACCACTATATCGCACAACGGCGCGGCAATTATGCAGGCGGTAAACTTTGCGGGCGAAGGCGCGGCAGATTTTATCAAAACGGCGATAGCTTATTATGCAGAGCTGGGCTATACTCCCGTGCTTGACACCGTGCAGAGATAAACGGAGGATAAATATGGACGATACGAGCAGAATAGTTGAGCTTTTAAAGGCAGTATGCGGATATGTGGGCGAGTTATGGGAACGGAATAATGAATTAAATTACGACCACGCAGCAATAGCTTTTGGAATGACGAAAGAAGAGTATTTAGAGTTTTTAAATTAAAGCGAGAAGGAGCAAGCGGCGGCTGATATGCCGCCGCTGAACAGAAAAACATACGCATAAGTCTTGACCGATTGGCAAGCAACGTAAAGGAGAATAATTTATGACTTATAACTATATAATTGTTGAAAAAGAAACGAATCGTGAAGTATATACGGATTACACTACTTCGCAGACAAAAAAGAGTGCCGTTAAAAATGCTCAAGAGCATTTGGAAATTTACGGCCGCGCATCGCATTATGCTATAATTACGTCGTTTGATTGGCAGCGAGGGAACAGACGAATTGGGGTTATTTGCTAAAACATTGCTGAACAGAAAAGGAGATAAAATTATATGCCTAAACCAATAACGAATAATGATATGACGGGATATGTGCGTTGCAACAATTGTAGACTTATTTTTTCCACATTAGAAATTAAGTTTGATAAAGATACATCGGAACACTATTGCCCTTATTGCGGAGATAGTGAAGGGTTTAAAGTCTTGACTGTTGGAGAACTTAAAGATTTAACCGCAGAAAAAGCAATGGGCGCATATAAAGCCTTGCGCGCGATGATAAGCGCGGATGATTTAAAGCGTAACAGATTGACACTTGCAGATTATAGCGAAGCTTGCGATGTGATACAGCAATATGCGCGCAATGACGGCGAAGGTACAACTACGATTATGCGAAATGTAGCCGAATGGTACAAAAGAAAAGGCTTTACCATAACACCTGAAGGCATAGGCTACCGCATCCGCTGAACAGAAAAGGGACTAAAAGGCTATGAAAAAAATATACGTTGTATATGTTTTAAATACAGAAGGTGGCAAGCTTTATGCTGCCGCCGATACAATACAAGTAGGCGAAAACATAAAAGCGCACATTGAAAGGCATAACGCAAAGACTTGTACTGTTTGCGAAAGCAGAGCACACGCAGAACAGACCGCTATTCAATGGAATGAAGACTTTAAAAATAACGGCACTTTTGGATATTAAAGGAGGCGTTATGATACTTATAAATCCGCAGCTTGAACAGCATAAAAACGAAAAGGGCGAAGTCCACGGCAAGCCTGAAGAGCTTTTCCCTCTCCTCTACTTCCACGGCGAGCGCAGAAAAGATATTGCCATCTGCTGGGATGACGAGGGCGAAAACATAATTGTACAGACGACGTTACACTCGGAAAGTCTTATCAGAACGGAAATAAGGTATTTTCTTATCGCTGAAAAACACAAGGCGCAGAGAGAACTTACAAGCGCAAAAATGCGGCTTGCGACAATAGAAGAATTACAGGACGAAAACAACAACGGAGGCAAACAATGAAAAGCGAACAGAAACACAAGGGCAAAACGTACAAAGATTTTGGGTGCACAAGCATAGGCGCAAGCGACATAGCCGCCCTTACTATTCGCGCAGGCGCAGAAGTTAAAAGTCTGAACTTTGGAACAGACGGTTGTTACTATGCGTACATAGTTACTGAACCGGCAGAGATTGGCGCACACTACACGCGCGTTGCGAGCTTTAATAGCCCGTGGATTAAGATATATGATGACGAAGGCAAGACCTTTGATAAATATGTTGACGGCACGCAGACAATCAATATCTACCGCGCAGGCAATGTTGCGGCAATCATTGAGTTTTGCAAGTATGCGATAAGCGACTGAACAGAACATATAAGGCGCGTAAACCTTGACCGCCTTGAACGGCAAGTGGCGTTAAGGAGATAACTATGGACGCAGAATTATTTACTAATCACGATGGGGAAAAGATATATAAATCAACGGCAACAAAAAAGCAGCTTATTACGGCGTATGAAAATGAGCGTGTGTGCAGTCGGCGTTTGTATGACGAAAAAAAGCAGCTTTCCGATAGGCTGACTCAAACAGAAAAAAGTTATATAAATTTGCTTGTCGCAGTTTATGATATATGCGGAAAAAATTTGACAAGGCGCATTTTTGAAAAGCACAAGCAATTAAACGAGGGGGAAAACAAATTATGAAGTACTATAACAGCGACTTTATGACAGAATGGGAACACCTCCACCGCTGCCCGATAAATGCGCAGGAGGCACACAATAAACTTGTCTGCCTTTGCAAACTTGAGCAGATTTATAACCCGAACGCAAACAAGTTTTATGTTGCGCCTTTATCTAAACGCCGCGAAAGGCTTGTTAAAATGTTTTGGGGCTTTCGGAAAACAGAACAGAACGGCGAGGCGGTGAAAGTATGAACAGATATATATTTACAGTTAAAGAATATTATGAGCGTGCGGTTTGCATACACGCTGACAGCGCAAAGGCGGCTTATGAAGCGTTAAGCAATGAGCTTGAACGGAAATCGCTGTCTGGCTTGAATATAGTTACGCCTGAAATTAAAATAGCCGAACCACGCAATTTAAGATCCCGTTCGATTATTGATTGTACGGCGACCGCGACAACGGACAACGGCGAGACTATACCCACTCCACGCTATGAATTTATTGCTGAAAATGAACGTCTGCAACCGGCAATATATAAGTACGGGATGCGTCTGCGCGGATACTCTCCCGGATGTCAACCGACTTGGGGATATATAGGCCGCGCGGATGATTTGACGGGCAAATACTACGACATAATCAGATATGACCGCGCGCTTACTGAACAGGAGCGCAAGCAGTACGAGTTGGATTATTTAGGTGTTGAAAGCCTTAATAAATATTTGGGTGTATATCCGAAAAGGGTGTGATTATTTATGACTATATCGGAAGTTGAAAAACTTATACTTGAGCATTTTGACTTGGAATGGATTTGGACTTTTAGCGTAGGCGAAGAAAGCGGCGCGGAGGCTTCTGAATACGCTTTGTTTAATGACCCTTTTCAGGATAAAAGTATATGCGTTTCATACTATAAAAATGGCGTTAATTCGGGCATAGTATGGGATGTAGAGTTTGAAGGCTACCCTGCGGAGGATGAAGAAAATTTCCGCAAGCTGATTGATTTACCTGCTAAAAATAACGACTGAACAGCAACAATATTTTGTTCTGCTACCGCTATTTTTTTGGAACTATTTTATTTGCGTAAGTCCGTACAGATAAATGCTGACGGCAGCGAACGGAGGCTATAAACATTATGAAAACAGTAACAACATATACCGAAAATGATAATCAGTTCTACCCTACTCCTGCATCATTTCTTGACAAAATTTTTGCGGATTTTATGCCGCAGATGAAAGTTTTTGAGCAGGAAGACAAATACGATATACAGGTTCTTGAACCGAGCGCGGGCAAGGGCGATATAGTTAAATACATAAAGAAGCACAGCGGCAACGATAGCATTTACAGCTATACGCGCCTTCCTCGTTGTCATATCGAGTGCGTGGAGATTGACAAGACTTTACAGGCAACATTAAAAGGCGAGGACTTTATTGTCGTTCACGATGATTTTTTAACCTTTGAAACATACACAAAGTACGACTTAATTTTTATGAACCCGCCTTTTGCAGAAGCGGACAAGCACTTGCTTAAGGCTATACGCTTGCAGGAACGCTACGGCGGCAGAATACTTTGTATTATGAACGCGGCTACTTTGGAGAAGCTGAATACTCCCACAAGAAAAGAAATAAGCAGTTGTCTTAATAAATACAAAAACGTCATAAAAATTTACGATGCGCCGTTTGCGGCATACGACAGCGAGCGCGTAACAGATGTAGATGTTGCGGTTGTCTGGATTGATATACCTACTCCCTTTAACTCATCTGCATCGGCTATTTTTGAGAAGTTGGATAAGGCAGAGACGTTTACGTTAAATACGGACGAGCCGACTGAACAGCACGAGCTTATTAAGTTAGGGCTTGATTGGATTTCGGCGTATGTTAAGCAGTACAATGAACATATACAGAGCGCGATCGCTTTTGTAAAAGAATATGAAGCGTTTAGGATTGCTTATAAAGCGCGCTTTGACAATATAAAAAGTTCTGAATACGACAGACCGTTCACTTTAAAAGTTTATGGTAAAGACTTTGAAAGCATTAACACTTTAATAGAGCGTATTCGCTACGATTATTGGTATGCGCTGTTTAGCAATCCGAAATTTACGGCTAAACTGACATATCGTATGCAGCAAGATTTACAGGGCAGGCTTGATACATTTAAGCATTACGACTTTACGGAACACAACATACTTGTGCTTATGCAGGAGAACGCAAACGCTACTATACGCGGCGTAAAAGAAGCAATAATCGGTTTGTTTGATAAGTTTACAAAGTATGCTCAGTACGACGGTTGCGACAATGTACACTATTACAACGGATGGAAAACAAACTCGGCGCATAAACTGAATAAGAAAATAATTATTCCTTTCTATAACCCTTGGCGCAGAACAACTCGGTACAAGTTTCACGAAGGGTGTTATGGTTATTGCACTACCGACGGCTACGAATATAAGCTGGACGAACACGAAGCAATAAGAGAACTTTCCGAACTTGCAAAAACATTGAATTACCTTGCAGGCGGTGTGTGTGAAATGCAGAATATGGAAGACTTGCAGCATATTATTAAAACCAACTTTGATGCAGGCAACGCGAAAAACATTCAGTTTAAGCATTTTACCGTAACATTTTACAAGAAGGGCACTTGCCACTTGACTTTTAACAACAACGAACTACTCGAAAAATTCAACCTGTTCGCATCGCAGGAAAAGGGCTGGTTGCCCCCTTGCTACGGCAAAAAGCATTATGCCGAAATGGATAAAGCGGAACAGAAAGTTGTAGATGAATTTCAGGGTGCGGCTGTTTATGAAAAGATTATGTCTGAACCCGGCAAATACTTTTTGACTTCTTCTTCCGTTCTGGCACTTGCTGAAACGAACGCATAAAAAATTATAACTAACCGTAATAGAATATTGCAGGGCATTTTCAACTATGGTATAATTTTAACATAAGCACTAACAAGACGAGGAATAAAATGATATATAATTTAGAGCAGATTATGCAGTTGCGCAAGCGCAAAGCCATATTAAAAGCAGTAAAAAAGCTCGGATATAAAGATGCTTGCAGAGCTGAACAGTTTAAAACGCTTCCTCTTACCGCTGTATTTGGCGGCGTTGAAAGTGATTTTGGTGAGTTTCGCAACAACTACGGAACAGCGAAGTTTAAAGGCACGGCTTTTAATAGTGTTGAGGGCGCAGAACAGTACGAGTTTTTTGTATTACAGACTAACTACTATACGCGCAAGCGTGAGTTTAAGATGTACTGTTTAGACATTTGGTACAAGGAGGTTGAATTATGAGTGAACAGAAAACTGAACAGCAGCAGATTGAGGAAATGGAAAAAGCGGCGGCAAAATACCGTTGTCGGCTTGATTGTATTAACGATTGCAGACTTGACAGTAAAGGCAAGTGTATAAAAGATGAAGTATGTAAAATTCTTTACGCTGCCGACTACCGTAAGCAGAGCGATGTGGCGAGGGAATTTGTTAAAAAGTTAATAGATTTTCCGCATTGGCTTGAAAATGGAACGGTACTTGTAATTCATATGGAAGAGCTTTTGGAACTTGCCGCAGAATTCGGCGCGGAGGTGAAATAATGCCAAAATATAGAAGATTAACAACTACGGATGAATACGGAACGCCAGTGATTTATTTGCCTGCAGATAAAGACGAACCAATATTGGTTCAAAAAAAAGCATCTCCGCGCGAATATTTAAAATCAAGCAGAACAGCTACTATTTTTAATGTTGTCGATACTTATGTTTTGTCTGGTGAACTTGTAGATTCGCTTTATGAGCGTGAGGAAAACATTGCAAAATATGTGTATCAAGCCTTAAATGATATGTCTGTTTATTTAAAGACAAAAACTACTGCGGATTTGAACCATTATACAATAAGCATTGACGATTTTTTTTGCAAGTATAACGAATTGCTTGAGCGGTACTGCAAAAAGGGAGCCGAGCAAGATGCAGATATTCCATTTGCAAAAGTAGAGAGAACAGGAAACATAAGAGAGTTTGCGGAGCGGATAAAAGATATTATCCACCGCGACGAGGATATAAGCAACAGCGCAGACGAGTATCTTTGCGATATGATAAACGAGCTTGTTGAGGAAATGACGGAGAAAAAACAATGCTAAAAAATTCTAATTTGTTGATAGAAGGTAGTTTTTGCAGTAGGCGATGTGTGTTTTTTCAAGAAATTTACGAACCGAAGTTTAAACCTTGCGCTATTTGCAGAAAGTACAATAAAGTTTTAAGAAAGAGCAGCTCGATAATAAGTGAATTTGTCCCTTGCGAAGAATGTGTTAAAGATTGCGAGGAGGCAACCGATGAAAAAGCATAACAAGCGCAAGCGCATCTGCGGCGATCTTTGCCCTGATTGTCTTTATATCGGCGAGGGCGACTATCTTTGCGACAGCGACAGATTTGACGAACCGGCAATAGTACTCACGGAGTTTAGCTCTCCCACTACTGATTATTTGCGTTGCAGAAAAACTAATAAAGGAGAACAGCGATGAAATGTATTGTGTGTGGCAAAGAAATAGACAAAACTTACGGCGGCGCAGGGTTAATGGGTGCATATTGTGAACGATGCGCCGCAGACTTAAAGAACAATACTGCAAATGATAAGGTTGAACGCGCTGAACACGATAAAAATGTATATTGCAGAGCTTTATACAATCTTGCGCTGAAGTATGTAGTTGCCGACAATATTTCAACGATTGTTGACGATGACGGAAGCGAATACAGAGCAGGGCAAGAAGTTTGTGCATTATCTATTATGGCAAGAGAGGTTAAACAAGCAGAAAAGGAATTGCAAGAAGGTAAATAAAAATGAAATCGTTTGAAGAATGGTGCAAAGAACGGCAGAGTTTTATGTGCGAAGACATTACGCCGCACATCCTTTCTCTCTACAAGATTTATGGCGAAGAATGCTATCAAAGGCTTATTGCTTGCGAAGCAGAAAACAAGGAACTAACGAGAAAAGCTCGGCAGTTGGAAGCCGAAAACGCCGCCCTGCACGAAAGGCTAAATATATTAGGCGATTTGCCGTTCGCAATAGGTGATGATTGTTTTATTGTTTTGGCTGTAAATTATGGCGTAGTAGAATGTGAAATTACTGAAATAGAAAAAACAAAAGACAATATATGGGTTGGAATGAGAGATAAAGAGTATGATAGCTATCATTCTTTGCCCTTAAAAGATTGTTATGGGAATATATGGTTTACCGACCGAACCGCCGCCGAAAAGCGGCTTGCAGAATTGGGAGAGAAGTAATGATACCAAAAGACGAAGAAAATATTTGCTTAAAATGTAAACACGCAATAGGCATTGATTATAATCACAAAATACAGCTTAATGATTATTCATATACGCCGTGCGATTGTTGGTTATGGCATAGAAATAGTAAAAATGCAGGGCATAGAAGAACTTGTAAAGAATTTATTTCAAAGGAGCAAAAATAATGTTTTATCGGAGTTAACAAAGGAATGATTACGAATGGCTGCCTCTCTATGTAAATGTTGCGCCGCTGAGCAGTTCGGTGCCGATTATAAAACTTGTTGGGTACTACCTTTATAGCCCGACTATATAGACAGACTTAATAAACTTTTTATGGGGGCAAGCAAAAATGACTGATGACCAAAAAATGAAACAGGCAATTTGGCTAATAGAAGTTCAAAAAAACCGAATAAAAGAGCTTGAAGCCGAAAACGAAAATTTACATAAGCAAGTATCTGAAATGATTTCTTCGCTTTGTAAAATTGGTGATACTGTCTATATGTATGGACTGTCGCTTAAGGACGGGCATAATGAGAAAAACGAAGTTGTGCGTTTTATAGATGCGAAAACAACCTGCATTGAGGTTACGGAGGATAATATTTATCAAGTATGCGACTTGCTTTATCATAAAAAAGCTTTTTTTTCGGAAAATGAAGCGAAAAATAATTTTGAGCAAGCTATTGCTAAAGCGTTTTCTGCTAACACAGAAATTGGAGGAGAATAAATTATGGATATAGAAATTAAAGTTGGCGATAAGGTTATACGCGCCGATGGGCTTGCAGGGAATGTTACGGGGGTTTATAAAATAGGTATTGATACTCATTTTGTTATTGCTACTGTGAAATACGAAGACGGCAAGGCAGGCGATATTACTCTTCCCGATAAGGAATATAACTTTGAGAGGTTTTACCTTATCGGCAAAACTATTTTGGGTAATAAACTTGCCGTTTCGGAGCTTGACAAACAAATTGCAGACACGCACGCACAGATTGAAGAGCTTAAAGCTAAAGAAGCGCAACTGCGCAAACAGCGTTGGCGTTTGGAAACGCAAATGAACCCCGAAATTACGGCTAAGGCGGTCAACATTGCGCCAGACGAATACACAATCACACCGAGCAATTCGGCGGTTACGGAGGCAAAAGAAGCCGTTACAGACGGCAACGAAACAAAATCTACTACGGAGGATAAATAAAGACAGCATTATGAAGATTACAGCTACTGTAAGCGAGCATTACGAAAAGGCAATGACGGCATATCTGTCGGATTTGAAAGTAAGCTCCAAGAGCGTTTCTACTTACACTCAATACGCGCACGTTTTGACCGAGTTTGGCGAATGGCTGAAAGACAAGCGCGGCGAGGAACACGGCACCGAGATTACACCGCTTATGATAAGCGAATACAAGCAAGAGCTTTTTGCGCGCGGCGTTAAGACGAATACCGTCCTCCACTACTTTACGCTTATTAAGGCATTTTTTAAATGGGCGATTGACAATGGCTTTTACGCCGAGCAACCTATTAAAAAAACGGCGATGCCTGCGGCTGAAGAAGTTACTCACGACATACCTACCCTTGACGAAATTACTTTGCTTTTGTCGGGCAAAATACCGCCGCATACAAAGAGGTCTACTCTGCGCCGCAACCGCGCGATTATAACTTTGTTTATTCAGTCTGGACTTCGAGTGTCTGAACTTTGCAATCTTCGAGTGCGAGATTTGGACTATGAAAACAGCAACGTGTTTGTAGACCACGGAAAGGGCAATAAATCGCGCTATGCGCCGTTTCCTGCGGCTGCGCAGAGAGTTATGGCAGAATACATTGACGAGCGTAAAAAGGCGCAAAAAACGGCTTATTTAAAGCCTTGCGATTATGTGTTTGTCGGCGAGAATAAAGACAAGCCTTTGACTCGGCAAGCGGTTACTAAACTTGTGCGCGGATATGTGCAAAGACTGACGGGGCATAGCGGCATAGGCTCCCACGACTTACGCCACGCGGCGGCAAGTATTTGGGACTATAAAGGCGCGAACATCCGCGACGTGCAAAAGGCGTTAGGACACGCAAATGCTGAAACGACCGAAAAGGTTTATGTGCAGATACTTAATAAAAAGAAAGCCGCCGAAACCATAAGTAAGATTTTTGGGTAAAATAAATATATTGCAAATAAGATATATTGTGTTATAAATGATACCGCCAGCGGCATATTTACAAAGCCGCTGGCGGTATTTTTTTCTTTATTTTAAAGACAAATAATTAAATATTTTTACGATGCTTGCGAAACCGCATAAAGCGCAACATTTGTACCGTTGTAATTACTTGAAGTGTAAAGCGTTGTGCCGCTTGCGCGTGCTACAAACGGCGGCGTTGTAGTGTCTGCGTTAGGAACGCAAATAACATATAAGGTATTGTCGGGCAATGTTCCCGAAGTTATTGTACCCGTACCACTTCCGTTAAAACTTGCTATTGCTGTGCCTAACATTGCGGCATCTGCCATCTGTGTTTGTAAGGCTTGAATATCTGCTGTATTGTTATCAATAAGTACTTGTTGCTGACGGTCAACAATAACATTGCGCTTGGTTTGGTCTGCAATGCTTATGGGATAAACTTTGCTGATTATGTACGGCAGATAATCGCCGTCAATGACCTGTTGCTGTAAGCCGCCCAACCATACCGAATAGCCTGCGGGCAAGTCAATAGTGCCCTGCGCTGTCGGCGTGGTGCTGTTATACAGATACTGCACATTGTTAGCTGTTATATAGTCGGTTATGGCAGACACGCTGTCAAAACCCGTTGCTTGTATAACGCCGTTCTGCACGGAGAAATGCGCGTCGTTAAATACTGCGTTTGTTGCGTTAGCAGGCAAAGCCAAAGTAAATGTTTCGCTCCAGTTTGTGGTAGGCAACGAGCTTGCAGGGAGTACGCCGTATTCCACATACTGACCTGTGGTGTTGTCAATACTGCCAAACTGCGATATTTCTTTGTTAATGGCAAAAGTAGTGTCAGAAATGTAAGGAGTGTACTCTTCGGCAGTTGAGCCGTAATTAAGCATTACATTAAATGTAAGGTTAACTGTTTGCCCGCTTGCAACGTCAAGCACTAATTTTGTTATATTGTCAGTTAATTGATTGTTTATAGTTGCGCTTGTTGCGTTCCAACCTATTGCTATTAACGAATTTGAAGCATTTCCATCAAGAGCCATATTGCCTTGCCAAGATTGACTTCTTGAAAGTGTCAAAGGTATAGGATAATTTGCGTTTATAAGGGTGTTAAGAGGAATTTCAAAATAAGCTCCACCAGTAGCTGTACCTATTAATGTAAATAAACCATTATTTAATGAGAGTGTAACGCCGCCCTTTGTTGCGCTGTAAGTTGCGGGCAAGTCAAGCAAATTCTTTCCAGTACTCAACACGCACTCCACCTTGCTATTTGTCAAATTGTTATTAAACGGCTGAAAAGGCGGCATTGTGTCGGCGGTGTATGTGCCTTTAACAAGCATGGGAGAAAATGTTGCATTGCTAAACGTGGCATTAGCTGATACAGCCAGCTTAATAATTGTAATAGGGTTAGTAGCATTAAAGCTAACAAAAGAGTTGCTATTATTTAATGTTATTTTAGCAACATTGCCAACCGCACTATCAAAAAAAATTACAGTGTTTTCGTTGGCAGAAAAATTATTATTTGCCGCAATGCTATAATTACCTATAACATAATTGACATTGCTTACTAAATAAATTTCTAAATAAGCAGTAGCCGTTCCGTTAAGCGTTATAACGCCGTTAGTAATTGAATAAGTTATGCCGTTCGTAGTTGTTCCTGCTACGTCCGCAATATTCAGCAAATTCGGGCTAACCGTCGCCGTTTGACCTTGTATCTTACTGACCGTCACCTGACAAGTTTCGGGAATTTCGGCGTTGGTTTCGTCGCCCGTGTAACCCGTTATTTCATACTCGTGGTCGCAATCCACGTCAAAAGGCGATAAGTAGTTTATTTCCTGCATTTCAACGCTTACTGCGCCACTGGTGCCATCGGGCAATGGTGTGGACGGCACTAAAACATACTGCGTTCCTGCCGTAAGACCTGTCGGATTTGTTGCGTATAAATTTCCTGCGCCATCGCCTGCAACGCCTTGACTTGCCATTAAAGTCCAATATGTGGTATTTGTCGGTACTACTCCCGTTACGCTTGTCTGCGTATTTGCAACGCGATAAGTCGAGCCGTTATAGGTTACAAAATCTTGTTCTTGCGTATTGTTGACATAAGTTGCCGTTGCGCTCCACAAGCCTTTATCGGTTAAAGATTTACCCGTAATTCCTTGCTCGCCTTGCGGTCCCGTTGCACCCGTAGTTTCAAACACTTGCGTAATAAGCACGGTAATTGTGGTAGCAACCGTCTGCACGGTATTGTTTGTAATCCACGACCTGCCTAACAATGTGCCGACACCTGCATATTGCTGAATAAAAGTTTCGCCTTGTATAGGCACACGATTAAACTGCTCTGCCGAAGTTGTTAAAGTTGATTGTACAACGGGTACGGTTGTTGTAGTCATTATTTCTTGCGGCAAAAGCGCGTCCACGCCATCGGCGGCAATAGTCATCCAAACGGTGTCCCATCCTGCGGTTATGCCCGGCTGAATGTTTTGATTTTGTTGAGTAGCCATATAAGTTGTGTTGTTAAGGCGTACCGCATTTAATTTTTGATAGGTTGTTGTTGCGTTCCACGCGCCCATAGGCACTACTGCCACGGTGCCAATAACTTGTGTTGTTGAATTAGCCATCAATTTTTCTCCTTGATAATAATTATTTTTTTATTAAAAATTGTCTGTTAATTAGTCCACCTTGCGTTTTTCATTACAATGCCGTTATTAAGGCTGTAACTATACCAAACTGATACTAATGTGTTGGGTACAAGCTGCGTTGCCGTAAAGGTTGAATTATATGGCAAAAATATTTCGGTATTATCGCCTATAATTGTAACTCCCACCTTATTTGCTACGCTTGTGTTTGCGGCGGTTGTTACTACCGCGCGACGAGCTTTTATGCACGATTTAATTGTTTCGTTATTATCAATACAATTATTAACAAGCTCTGTAAGAAGTTGTTTTACTTGCTGTGCTTCAGGATATAATGCCATAATTTACCTCCTCGATTGTAATGTTAGGGTAGTCTGTAACCGATGTGGCGGTTATTGACATTTGCCCTGTTTGAGAAAACGGCAAGCTAAAAGACTGTATTAAATGTCTTTCAATCGGCGCACCGCTTTTGTCTGTTCGTTTAACCGTTATAAGGTTATTTTCTTGCAAGTGAAACATTGGCGTGCTGGAAAAAGTAACCGATTTTTGCAATACCGTAGACCGCTTTAATTTAAACGCCGCAAGAGCCGCGCATTGTTCTTTGGTATAATATCCGCTTGCGCTTTCAATCTGCGATTTGCGCCCTATCCTGCCAATGCTTGTGTCGCTTGTTGCATCGTTGTTAATTGCTCTGCCTACGGGTGCAACCGTGCTGTCTAACGCTTCACCCACTATCGTGTATTCGTTAAAAACTTGGCTTATATCCGAAGTTTCATCAAGTCCTAAAAATGTCGGACTTGTTGTGGTAAATTCCCATTGAATAGGTTTAGTTTGGTCTGCAATGTCGTTTTCGGAAGGCAACACGGTCATTTTGCCCGTAGCATCGTAACCTATCCAACCTGCAATAAGGTCATTTAACGCCAACAATATGTCTGAAAAATTTTTACCATATTCAACCGTAATTTGATACGGCACTTCCGTGTTTAAATATACTTGTCCGTTGCTTGTAGTAGTGCGGTTGTTGTAGTAATTAGTAAACAACGGCGTAATGTTGTCTATCATTTGCAGAGAATTGGTAGTTGCATTTAAAGTGTATTTTGAAGTTTGCAAAACTGCTTGCATTGCTTGAAATATGTTGTTGCCAACGGGGACTATATAAGTGTCGCGCAATTTTCCGAATAATGTTCCGTCCACATACCCCCATTTATCTATTAAGGTATAGTTTTGTTTTCGGGAATTGGGCTTCCAACCTAATTGCGGAGAATTGATATAAAACACGCCTTGCGGTAAATAATACTTATATCCGTCGGGTAATACAAGCCCTGCTTTAATGCGTATTTTTTGCCCCATCCATAAGTGATTTACATTAAAGTCAAATTGTCTGTCAAGATTTTCAAAGTAAACGCTGGCTTGCCGACGTTTACCGTTTTGCAACGACACGTCAAGCGATCCGTCTTGCAAAAACGCGCGGCTTAAACTTGAATTGCCGCCATAGCCTTTTTTATATTCGTTATCTATTACAAAGGCTACCGTGCCGTCATCGTTTAAAAAATCTAACTGTACAATTTTTTCTATTTTGTTGGGGTTAGCCAGTATTTGTAAATATTGTTGATATTGAGCTTGTGTAGCCATATTGCAATTACTCCTCTTTGTCTGCCGTCAATGCCTGCGTTAAAGTTTGATTTTGCGTTGTGGTTGACGTTGTTGCAGACTGCGTTACGGTCGCACTTAATTGACCGTCAGTAGGCTGCTGCGCAACGTCCGACAGCGTAAATGTAGGCGGCGTTACATCTATTGGCGTAGAAGCTATTAACAGTTTACCCGTTGCATCCAAAGAGAAAGTCGTGCCATAATAAGGATAAGGATAAGTAACTTCAAGTTGACCTGTGGCGACATTAACGTCAAGCAAAACGTCAAGCACTTCTGTGCCGTTGTTCCAGCCTGCATCTTTGGGTGTTTGAATAATTGACACGCCTTCTGTACTTCCGATTTCAGTCCACGGCAATGATATTGTTACTTGCATTTGCAGAGTTTTTTGTGTTACGGTTTGCTGCACCGTGCCGACATCTACCATCCACAAATGCCCTTTCATATCGCGTAAAAACATTGTATAGTCGGAAGTAGAAAGTCCGTTAAGCTCGTCCATTAAAGCCGTACTGTCCCAATACTGATATGCTTCTTTATCCACAAAACCGATTAAAGCTTGCAACGTGCCGCTTGCGTAATTAGCCGTCGACTTAAATACCGTAGGATAAGGGGTAAAGTTTTGCACATAAGTTTTGTTGCTATTGTTGGATATTGTCATATCCTGAATATTGCAAGAAAACTGATATTCTTTTACAACGTGGTAGCATCCATCAGCCTGATTATATTCGGTTGCAAGCAAAGAAAACTTGTTAAAGCATTGTGTTACGGGAGTTTCTTCATTTGAAACAACACCCATAAATGCGCCGTTTGAGTCATATACATAAAAATCGTACACATAACTTTCGCCGCTTTTTATGCCGTAATCTTTTAATTGCGTAATATTTGATGCTAATTGTGCAACAGCAATACTGTTAGATTTATTTGCTAACCGTCTAAAAACATAAAATCCTTTACTTGAAGAAGTTCCTGTTCCTCCATCTAATCCATATACAAAATTTGCAAGAAGTGCTAAATTATAATTTGTGCTTCCCCATTCAGGAACAAAATTTGCATCAGAAAGTTGTCCTGATAAATAAGAAATTTTGTCGCCTAAAAAAACAGCAATATAATCACAAGATTGAGGTCCGTCAATTTGTAAATTTGTTAAGTTTTGCTGTGTATAAGAAAGAGATGCTGATTGAGCTCCTAAAAACATTTCATTGTAGTGCATATAAAGATAAATTGAAGACGGCTCTAATTTAATTATTAAATGATTAGGGTAATAATTGCTTGCAAGATACATTTTAAATGTTTCTACAATATTATTATTTACAGATACTGTTATTGTTTGATTATTATACGCTACAGCAATATTTAAATTTGGAAGACTAAATAAATTATGCGTAGGCGGAATTACATATTTCCACCAAGCTGCGTAATTGCTAAAAGTTCCGCCTAATACTATATTTTCCACACTATTAAATGCGGCCGTTAATACTCCTCCACTAAGAATAGTACCGCTTTTTGTTATGTCAGATATGTAATAAACGCTATAAATAGTTGTAGCAAATAAACTTGCGCATCCGCTAAAATAACCGCCTAACACAATAGAGTAACTATCGGAAGAAACTGCTATTGAATTAACGCGACCATCTAATGGCGTGTTGTTTTTTGTAAAATCTTGTATGTATTCAAATTCAATATTGCTTGTGCCTATTCCGTTTATACTGAAAATACTTGCATATCCACTAAAATTGCCACCGATTGCAAAGTAAACATTAAAGTAAAACGCTGCGGAATAAACTGCTCCGCTTAAAGGAATACTGTTTTTGGTTATATCTCCAAGATAAGTAATTGTATTGCCGCTTACACTAAACCCGCTTGCGTAGCCATTAAATTCTCCGCCTAAAATTAAATATTTATAATTATCTATTTCGCCTATTGCAGAAGAATAAACTGCACCATTTAAAGGAGTGCCATTTTTTGTAATATCGCCAACATAAGTAATGGTTGTACCGCTTACACTAAATACGCTTGCGTAGCCGCTAAAATTGCCGCCTAACACAAGCGAGCTGCCATCCGAACTAAATGTCGCTGTATAAACTGCTCCGCTTAAAGGAGTGCCATTTTTTGTAATATCGCCAACATAAGTAATGGTTGTACCGCTTACGCTGAATACGCTTGCGTAGCCGCTAAAATAACCGCCCAGCACAAGCAAGCTGCCATCTGGACTAAATGTTGCCGCATATGCAAAAATCGAAAGATCCACACCATTTTTAGTAATATTTCCTATGTAAGTAAGTTCCGTACCGCTTACACTAAATACGCTTGCATAGCCGCTAAAATTGCCGCCTAACACAAGCAAACTGCCATCTGGACTAAATGTCGCCGCATTGACTTCTTGATTAAGAAATTGATTACTAACTTTAATGTCGTTTATATACGCAGTAGAAGTTTGAGGATAAGTGCCAGACCATACCAGATTCCACGGCGTAGAAATATTTAAATTTTCTTGTTGGTTTGGTTCATTATAAACAGAGTTCCAAGTAATGGTTGTATCTGAAGCCAAATTTAAAGTTCCGCTTGTAATGGAATATCCATTTTCAGGATTTGCTGTTCCGGGAATAACCATTACGGCATTCCATTCTAAATAATTGCTATTGTCTCTGCATATAGGTGTTATTTCAAAACTTCCCGTGTAAGATTGTTGCGTGTATGCTACGCCAAAAGATAAAGATGCGCTTACCGTTACATTATTTTGTGTTGTTACGGAGCAAATCAACTGATAATTTTCATTATTAAATAATCCGTTATAACTATATTCTAAAATTGCTGTATTAATTTCGCCTGTATTATCAATAGGATCTAACAAATTACTTTGATTGTATAACTGCCATTGTACTGACAAAATCGAATCTTCTTGTGCTTGCTGATAAGATGCTGTAAAAGTTTGCGCCGAAGCTGTTACGGGCGTACTTATTGAATTAATACTTAATGTTGGAGCTGTTCGAGCAATAATTGCCGATGGTGCATTTTGTACTGTAAAATAAGTATTATAAAACAAATTATTGCTTGCAAGCAATGTTGCTGCATTTAAGTTTGTTCCTTCTGTCGGCGCGGTAGAAGAAAATCCAAAAGTAACATTTGTTTCTATACGGTAATTGTTAGTAATTTCTTTTATCCATCCGCTTTGATTAGCTAACGACACATAAATTACACAATTTTCCGAAAAAAACGTTAAATTGCTTGACGTTGCAAAAGATACGTACGTTATTACATTGTTAAGCGTACAAGTAAAATAATAACTTGAGTTTGCTGACAAGGTTGAAGATAACGTAAGCATAAAAGTTTTTGTGGATGCTGCATAAAATTGGGTAATAACAAATTTATAGCTTTCCCCATCAATTAGCCCCCAATTAAAAGTATTAGAACCTCCTTCGCCCCAATCTGCTGGCGGATAATAATTAAAAGTAACATAATTACCTAAATTATCTTTTCCGTAAAAAGGCATTGGTGTGTACGGCTGAGAAGTTACAGATGGCGTGGGCGTTTGCGTAATTACGCCTGTCGAATAAACAAGCGTAGAGTTTGCATCATCGGTATAGACATCAATTTGAAACATTATCATAGCAGAATTGCCGTTTACCTGCCATTGAATATTGACGTTATCTGCCGCAGCAACTGTTCCCGTTTGCGTTAATATTGAAGGTGTTACATTTGTCGGCTCATAAAGCATATTTTATTCCTCCTTGTTTTTTAATTATTAGACGGCACTAAATTATTAACTGCCCTTAATACTTCAATTAACGGTTTTTGAAGCATATCGTTGCCTATTTTTACACCATTAATTGTTATGCTGTTATCGGTCGTGCTTGTTGACGTTTTGGATAAATTGCTAACAATTTGCGGCGTTGCTGAAGAATAATTTTTGGCGGTATCAAATAAAATTCCCATATCTTGCACATATCTATCAAATTCGGCATTGCTTGTTGGCGATAAGATTTTTGCCGTCAACTCTGGATTGTTTACGCTTTCCGCTTCAGTTGTTGCTTTAGCTAAATACCCTAATCCGTTTGCTACACCGCCATTGTCATAGGGGTATAATTTATAAGAAAACTTGCTTCCTCCTCCGCCGCCTTTACTAACAGTAATTCCTCCACCAGAATTTGTGTCATCCGTGCTGTCCGTGTCTTCGTCTGAATTATCGGAAGTAACTATTGTAATATCAACACCTGAAACTTCTTTTATGGTGTTTATTACTTTTTCATACCATTCGTAATTTGCAACGGAGCTGTCTTCTGCAATTTTTTTCCATTTATTAATAATGCTAAGTATGCTATCATTTGTAGCATTTCCGCTTTCAAGTTCATCTATAACAGCATCAAACGCTTCGTCTTTTATGTATTCGCTTAAACTGTTTATGGCATCTTGCAGGCTTTCTTGAGCATTTGCAACATCTTCTTCCGCATCCGAAACATCTTCTTCTGCATCTTGTATAGTTTTTTGGTCTACCTGATATTCAAATTGCCCTGTCGTAGCATTTAAAACTTTGTTTGCTCGATTATTTTTTGCATCTTCTAATGCTTTTTGAGCTTTAAGCAAATCATTTTGTTTGTTTATTACATCGTTTTGTTTTTCTATTATGGTTTGCTTTTTTTCTTCAAGTTTTAAACTTTCGTCTTCGGCGTTTTTAACTTCGTTTAACGCATCAATAAGATTTTCAAGCGCAGTATTAGTTAAATACTCAATTTTGGTTATTTGGTCGTCAAGTTTATCATTAGTGTCTTCTATAATTTCTTTATATCCACTTAATGATGCTACGGCATTTTCAATTTCGTCGCGCCACTCCTCCGTAGCCCCTGTAACTTGAATAATTTGATTGATAACGTCATTGAACTCTGTAGATGTATCAATAAATCCGTTTTGGTTAATATAGTCGTAATATTCTGATTTAATTATTGAATCTAAATATTCATCAATAGCCGTTTTCCTTTCTTCTAACGCAGCAACAACATCATTAAAGACATCAGTATTGCCATATCCAACTTGATTAAGCCAAGTTGCAAATTCTTCAAGTTGCGTAGCTTGTTCAAAGGTATTTCCAGTTAGATTTAAGCTGTCATAAACTTTTCTCGGAGCATTTCTTTCGCTATTGTAAGTTTTTACATATTCTCGACTTATATCAAACCCAGCATTTTTTGCTGCTTCAAAAATGTCGGCGTTTTCGGTCTTTTCGTAGTAAAAATTATCAAGACGTAAAGTATCTTTATTTCCCCAACGATCATAAGGAGAAGATGATTTTCCTGAATAATATGTAAATGTGTTGTTAAAACTTTGGTTCTCAAATTCTTCTTGTGCAGCATTGGCAGCGGCTTGCGCTACTAAAGTATAATAGTTTAATTGTTCTTTTGTCAGTTCTTCCAGCTTTTGCCGATATTCTTCCGTGCCTTCGGTTAAGCCTTGAAGCTGAATAGCTTGCGTGCCTAAAAGGTCTATTATGTTTTCTTGAATAGACGCCCAATTTTTTTGCTCTTCTGCTGTTTTATCGGTTATATTTGCTAATTCTTTGTATTGAGCATATAATTCGCTTAAATCATTTGCTTTTTCTTCTACAGCACTCCACGCATCTAATGCTGCTTGTCGTGCTTCTTCTGCCGCTTGCTTTGCTTTTTCGGCTGCTGTTTGAATACCTCCCACTATTGCTGATATTGCTGTCGCCGCAAGTCCTATCCAACCTAATGCGGCTTGCAGTCCCTGCGCAGCTGTAATGCCTGATTTTAAAGCAGAAACAAAAGTTTTAATGCTGTTTATAATTTTATCGCCAAAAGCAAAGGTAATTGCCGTGCCAAGAGCTAATACTACTGTTTTTAATCCACCCGTCCACTTAATAATATCAAGTATGCCGCTGGCAATATCCAGCATACCTTTTTTAAAAGCAAGCCAACCTTCTTCGTCGTTTGCAAGTTCTTCCCACTTTGATTGTAGCGAGTTGAGTTTTGCCTCGTATGTATCCATATACTTGGCTTGCTCTTCAAAGGTATAGCCTTCCGCATCGGATATTTCGTCCATTACATTTTGCACTTCTTCAAAGTTGTTTAAAAGTGCAATAAAGTAGTTTTTACGATATGTACCCGCCGTATCATAAACGCCTGTAAGTTGCTCGTAAATGTCGGAAAGCTCCGAGCCAAGCTCGGTTTCAAGTCCTGAATTTTCAGCCCATTGCGACAAGGCGTTTGCTTGCTCCGCCGAAAGGCTTGTCATTTCTTTTGACAACCCTTCCCACACATCAAGTATGCTTGCCTTGCCTATGCGGTAAAGTTCAACAATGCTTTCCATTTCGTCTGAAAGCGATGCAAAAGTGCTTAACGAGTCTTGCTTAGAAGTATAAGCAAGCAATGATTTAAGCGCATTACCCATAGCAGATCCGCTTGCGCCCGTCGCTTCAGATAATGCGGAAATAAGCGAAACGGTGTCTTCAAGACTTAAGTTTGCGGCGGCAGCATACGAACCTGTTTTTTGCAATGCTTGTAACAATTCTTGCGTGTCTACCGCAGATTTATCCGCCGCTTTATTCAGCACGTCAATGACGTTTGTAAGCTCGCTTGCTTCGTAGCCAAACTGTGTCATTATGGCTATTAAACCTTCCGAGCTTTCTTCTGCTGTTAATTCGGCAACATTAAGCGCAAGTACAGCCGCTTTAGTTGCATCTAATGTTTCTTGCCACGATAAGCCTGCTTTGGCAAAGTTTTGAGCAATTTCTTGCACATTATCAAAAGTTTGCCCTAAGCTGATGGCAATATTATAAAGCTCCGAGGAAATTTCACCCGAAGCAACCGTTTCGTCTAACACACGCTGTAACGAAACTACAACCGTTTCGGTCTTTACAAGCGTTTCATTTATAGATTCAAAAGCGTTTTGCATTGCTTGTAACGGCTTCATTACAAGCACAGCGGAAAGCTGGAATTTTAAAAAGCCGCTTACTAAATCGCGCAAAGTGCCGTGATAGTTAGTTGCGCTGTTTCGCGTTTCGTCAAATGCCGCTTTTTGTTTTAATAACGCTGTTTGCGATTCTTCAATAGCTTTTACTGAATCGCCGCTCAACATTTTATTGTTTGCTTCGTACTCTGCAACTAAACTTTTAACTGCTGTCGATTGCCGAGTAACTTCTTGAGTTATGCTGTCAAATGTGCCTTTAGGATAATACTTTGATATGCCGCTAATAGTGTTTGCCAAAGACGCCCATTGACTTTGTAAGCGATAAAGTGTATCGCCCATATCAGGCGTAAGCGTATCAGCCGCTTTAATTTTTTGACTTTGCGCTCTATATTGTGCAACATCGGCAGCCAACTTTTTATATTGGTCGGATAATAATTGCAGTTTTTCTTTTTGCTCGGGAAGCAGCTCTTGGCTTTGTTGCTGATAGGCTTTTGAAAGCTCTTGTATAGACTTAAAATTGTCTTCTATGCTTTTCTTTGCTTCGGTAAAAGTATTAGCAGGGTATTGCGTTTCAAGCGTTTTAAGTTGATTTACAAGGTTTGCATAGCCTTTACGCAAAGTTTCAACATTGCTTGCCGCAGACTTGGCTACGGTCGCGCTTTTATTTATAATTTCTTGCGCTTGAGCTTCTGCTTTTGCTACTTTTTCACCTGCGGTAGCTAAACTTTGATAATACTTTGTAAGTTGAGTTATTTGTTGCGTTAAATCTTTATTGATTTTAAGCCCGGATAACTGCTCCGCAAGTTTTGTAATATTACTTTTTAACGCTTCTAAACCTTTTTCAGCATCAGTTGTATTAGTTTTTACTCGAAGAATTATTTGTGCCATACTGTTTTTCTCTTAATGCAAAATTTAATTAAAACGGCAAGTCATCATCACCAAAATCATAAGATGTTGACGAGGTACTTATATACTTTGTTGCTGCGCCAACAGGTGCAATAGCTAACGCTATTATTTGCTCATAATCTTGAGCTTCAAGCTGTACGCTTTTTGTTACCGTAGCCTGATAATTTGATTTATATGAGTTAAGACCTTCTGTAAAAGATTGGTCTGCCATTCCTGTTCCGAGATAATCAAGAATAAACAAATTCCAGAAAGGTCGTGCTTTTAAATTTGGAATAACACCATAAGTCGGATAGTTTTTGCCAGATTGAATTGCTTTAATTGCATCATCTCCGTCTTGGAATTGATAATATCCGTTGCGCGGTGTTCTTTGCCAGCTTGACGGAGAAGTCGGAAATTCATACACAAACGAAAGCGTGTTATCAGATATGCTGCAAGACATATTGTCTAAACTTAACATCCCCCCATCGTCTAAGCGGCGAATATAATTTTTAGGCGTATATTTGTCGTAAACTTCCGCGCGGATGTATTGCCGCAATACATTTTTCATATCAGCACCAACAACATTCAGCCCGGAATTTATGCCTTTATTTATATCTTGTAATTGGTCTTGAAATTCTTTGTCTATGCTTTCAAGTCCTTCTACTTCAAACTTAAACATAATGTTATTAAAATGCCTGCCGTACCTTAATAATTAAGTTGTAAGGTACGGCAGGTTAATGTGGTGTGTAATATATAAAATTTTAAATTATGCCGCTGTTACTGTTACAGGGCAAACAGCCGTAATAGAAGGCTTGGCGGTAATTGATACATTTATTGTTGTATCTCCTTGCGCAACGCCTGTTACAAGCCCTGTAGGGCTTACATTTGCGGTGCCTGTTGCGTTTGACTCAAAAGTTAAATCGGCATAGTTAGGCGTTACAAGCGAATTGTCTGCCATTATATAAAAGACAGGAATTTGCTGTGTGCCTTCTTCTGCGACTGTTACGCCGCCGCCAGAAATAGCCAAGCCTGTAACTGCCGCCGATACATAGTTGCAAGGCGCAAATACCATATATCCGAATACAGAATTATCCTGCGCACAAACAGCACAAGTAACATCGGCTTCGTTGTATGCCAAAGCAGAGAACTTCCACGAAGTAGTTGCGTTAGCGGTTTGCGAACCGTTTACACCTGCATCGCCATCGACAAACTGCGCACGAGGAATATGTACATACAGCCAGCCAGCAAAAGAACTGTTTTGCGAAGTTTCGCCTTGAGCCATATAAACCGCCATACGAATCATAACGCGCTTTACGCCCGGCTGGAATACCGTAGGAATGGTAAGCTCTTGCGCGGATGCCGCCTGAATAAAATAGGTTACGCAATAAGTCTGTCCTTCTTCTGCCGTAAAGTTGACAACTTGCTTGGTAGTAGGATTAACTTGATAATTTACGCCATCGTTGCCAACATAGCAGGCATAGGTTGAGTTGCTTGAAGGTTCGCCATAAGCGGCAACAGGCGTATTTGTAACGGTAAGCGTAGTGCCTGATGCAACAATAGATTCTTTTACCATAACGGTGCCGTTATAAGCAAGGTTGCCGCCCGTCTGAAACTGTCTTGCTTGAAGCGAGAAGTCTTGAGCTGTTACTTCGCCTGTAAACGAAGACGAATCAGGCAAATACATAACAACAGGAGCAGCAAGTCCCGCGCGAATTTCGCCGTTATTTGCCGTAGAAGTTAATGTAGAAGTGTCGAGCTTATTGCTGTAACCTTCCACATCGCCTGTTTGAGTATTAAATACCCATATATCAGCCGTACCTTTAACGTACATCGAAGGGGTGTCTAAGTTAAAAGCCATAATTTACTCCTTTTATTTTATTTAATTTGTTGTATAGGTTGAGTTGGTGCGGAAATAGCTGTTTTTATATCGCCTATTGCTTCAAGATTTTTTGTTAAGCCTTCGGCTGCGACTAATGCGCGACTTATGTTTTGCACGTCGTAACACCACGAAGGACAAGGATTGCCTTTTTTAAACTTAATCATTCCGCTAAGCTCTGCTTGCTTGTACAATGTAAATAGTTTGTCGCGTTCTATTGCTTTATACCTACGCTCAAACTTTACAATAGTCCAATCATCAAGCTCGTCTTCGCTTATGTGGCTTAAATAAGCGACCGATGAAATAAGCGTTGCCATATCAATTTTTAGGTTTACCGATTGATGATTTTGGTCGTATTCTTGTTCGGCTTTTATAATCTCTGGATTATAACTTTCGTCTGGAAGCTCTAATCCATTTTGCTCTGCCACTAAAGGTCGAATGTAAGCGGAAAAATCTTGAGGTGTTATTTTAACTGTATTTCCGTTTTGTGTTATCTCTATATGTGAAATTTCTCTCGGTGATTGAGTTTTATGATAAATTTTTCCAAACGCTTCTTCTCTGTCGTATTCGAGCCGCAAAGATAAATACAAAAGATGAATTACGCGATCAAAAAAACCTATCGCTTTACCCGTTTGAGTAATGGAATCATATTCCATCGCCCAAATTGCAGATAAAAAAGGCATTATTGCATATTGCAAAGGCAATGTTGAAAGCCTTATTATCCACGCATTTTTTACTTCTAAAAATTCCTCATAATAAGACATTGTTAAGGGATAAAAAGTTAAACCAAGTACGGTAATAGGTTCTCCTCGTCTGATTTTTCTTTGCTTTTCCCTTTTTGCTGCATTTGTTTTACCCATTTATTTTTCTCCTGCAAAACAACGCATTTTTATATCTTTAGCAAATGCTATTGATTGTGTTTTTCAAAACATTGACGCGCACGGTCAGTATTTTCTGCTCGCCCTGTTATATTGCACATATGCTGATATGCACAAAACGCTTGGCAAGCATTTTGAGTTTTTGAATAATTTATGTCTGGAGACATCCGTAAAAAGCATAATAAGTATTTTTGCTGTCTGATTCGTCTGGCAAAAGGGCATTGATACAACATTGTTTTTAATATCCCTCCAACTGAATGTTTGCAGAATTGGTATATCCGTTATAGCTTATTGTAACTGTAAGCGGAGTAGTGTCTGCATTTAAACAAGTTATGTTTGCCGTGTTGCCGTCAAGCTCAACATAATAACTCGTCGGATCTGCTCCACTAAAATCCCATTCTATTGTTTTGGCAGTTATTACGCCATTTTCAAAATAATTAGCAGTTATGCTTTGAGTTTGATATTGCGTAATCTGCGCAGGAACTACGCTGGTAAATGCCACATAAGACAAGCCTGCGCTTGCATTTACTTGTAGTTTAAAAGTTGTGGTAACGCTTGGATTTTGCTGTAAAGTTGCCGTAATAGTTGCTTGCCCTGCCGTTATGCCTGATACTAAGCCATTGCTATCTACGGTCGCTATTTCAGCGTTTTCGCTTTGCCATTCCCAAGTTAAAGGATAGTTTTGCGTAGATTGCGTAACTGCGCCATTTTTTATAAAATACACTTCAAGTTGCGTTGTTGCGTTTTGCTGTATTGTATTTGCTCCGTTAATTTGCGCCAAAAACGATTGCGTATTCCCATTAGCAATGTGGTTAATAAGGTCATCGTTTTCTGTCGGTTCTTCAATGCGAATGGTAAAAGTTAGTAAATGTACGCTATCGTAATCACCTGTAAATTCTTGCACAAAATCGGTATATCCTGTTATGTGATAGGCTTTACTACCAAGAATTATTCTTTGATTTTGCCCTAACGTTTGCGTGTTTTTATTAAGCTGACAAGTTACATTAAAGTAACCTTCCATCATTACTAAGTTTTGCGGATTAGAGTTATCGTTACTTGCCATAGTAACTTTTTCAACAATAATCGGCTCAGTAACAATGTTGCCGTAATAATCGTAGGAACAAAACGCCGCATTACAACGCTGAATTACTGCGGTGCCGTGTACGCTGGAAATGTTTGAGGGATTTACGCACAACCAAGTGCTGCCCATAGTTTGTATTTTTGCGCCGATAGGAAAATAGTCTATTGTTGGCTCTGCAAAAAGCACTATTTTTACATCGTCTGTTTTTTTGCTGCTTGTAGCAGACTGCGAAGCTATATCCGCTAATCGAATGTCCGTTGTTACATATTCGTAAAAATTGTTATTTAATATTCCCTGCACTTGCGCTTGCACAAAATCGCTTGAATATTGCGCGCGCGCTTTTATAAATTGCGTTGTTTGTTGCGCATAATATTGAGTTTGGCGATTAGCGTATTGCGTAGGGGTATTTTGATTAGGAAAAGCTCCACCATTGCCGCCGCTTAACTTTATTAAGTTTTGAATGTATTGCTCGCTTTGGTTTGCCATTTTTTCAACCCTTATTAAGCCAACTGAACTTTACCTATTGATGGCGGATTATTGTAAGGTAAATTGCCGTTGGGCGTTTCGCTGGAAACCTGCAAGCCAAGTACTAACCTGCGCCCGACATTGCTATCGCCATCGTCTAACACATCGCTGCCGCAGGCACTATGTTTAGCTCGATTAAAATAAAAACTTCCAACGCCCACCATATTTATTCCGTGGAAAGCGGCAATTAAGCATTTTTCAATTGCATCAATTCGTGAATACGCTTCCGACTTTGTGTTTGCTTCTTGCGTGTAATGCGTCCAAATGTCAAAAACTACCGAAAGTTGAACTTCAAAATCGCTTGTGGCTTGCGTAGGCCCCATATAAACATAAATGCGCGTTTGAGCGTCTGTTTGCGCCGGTTTAATAAAGACTTGCGGAATAAGCCTATATCCTTTGTCGGTAGAAGGTGATGTCGGATTGTCGGGACTAAACAAAACACTCATTTTTTGCGCTGGTGTTGGAAGCGGTTGCTGTTCAGGATGCGCCCCATCATAATAAAGGTATTTCCACAGCAACGTGCGCGGATAAGAATTATTGTCTTGCGGCGTGTAATAGCCATCAGGCATATCCAGCAAATAATCCATAATTTTGCGCGGCACGTTTATCATATTTAGAAGGTCGTAATAGCCTTCATAGACTTTAAAATATGGGTACCAAGCAGAATTAGGATTAGCTTTAAGCGTTGCCATTTTTGTTTACCTTTGTTTTAATTTTTGTTAGCGTCAGAGTTTTCTTGCTCCGCAACTTGTTTTTTTGCTTTACGCTTTTTCTGCGCTTCTTGTATGGACTGTGAAATGTGTTGCATTTCTTCTGCCATTGCTTTTACTGCTTCCGGCGAAGAAATAACAGAAACGGCCGCTAACGCACGTTCCATTCCGTCATTTTTTGCCGTTTTTACGTTGTATATTTCTATATCCAACATTTTTTTAAATTCTTTGTAATCAGCTATAATATCAAATACTTTTTCTTTTACAGCAGAATTTGTTTTGAGTCGTTCCAACTGATTTAACGGATGCGTGTGCGCATATTTGTCATAGTCTTCTACGCTAAAATTGTTGGGGACGTTTTCAACGTGAAGATAAAGAGTTAAAAACGCATACATAAGTACAGCTTGTTTTATTACCGTATTTTCTTGCCACATTGCAGGTAACGCCAAAAGCGTATCAGCTTCAAGTTTTTGCACGGAAATATCCACTTTTTCTAAACACTCATCGGCTCGTGTTTTAGCAAATGCGCCTTTTATGCTTAAAGGCACATAACTTGTGGCTTGACGGATTAAATCTTCGGTAATAGTAAAATCATTTGTTTTGGTTTCCATAGGCGGTAATTCTTGATTTTCTCCTTATTATGGATTTTTATGAAAATTTTATATTATAACAATATGTTTCCCGTAGGAAAAGTTTTGTTAAATACTATATCTTGCTCATAACTTCGCATTTGCGCCGCTAATGTCGCTTGCAATTCTCGAAGCCTAACCGTATCAGCGTTTATTTTATTTGCTCGGTTTTGCTCGGTAAAAGACCTGTCTTCTATTTTGGGAATATTTGAAAGCCAATCGTTGTTAAACCGCGTCTGCCAAACAACCGCAAAACATAATCCTAAAATCATCATTTCTTGCGATGAGAGCGTTTGTACAAAATAACCGTCAGTATAAAAATCAATATCATAAATTGTCCCTTCGGCTATCGGATTTGTTTCGCTGCCTGTTATAGTAAGATTTCCCGTTGCCGCGTCGTATGTAACATTTGGCGCAGGCGTATAATAAATATTTCCAAACGAATCTGTGTTTTGTTGACGACAACAAAACAAGTCGTAATTTTCGTAGTTACTTCCTAACGGATAAACCGTAGAAGATGTAATGTCTTGCGTTACAGTAACCAAAGTGCTGGCAAACTGCGGCAAAACAAGATTAGAATTTTGCTCTGTTCCTAATAATTTAAGTTGCTCGTTTCGAGGTATTGTAAAAAGCGGAATACCTGCCTGTAAATACGCCCACATTTTACGAGCGTATAAAGGCATATCTTCTTTCATATCGTTTTCAAGATTGATGTCTTTTACATAAATTGCACAATATTGAGTTATTACTTGTAAAATAGGCGTCATACTTTTTATTAAAAAATTTAATTTTATTTGCTTGCGTATGTGTTTTTTTTGCAGAGAGATGAAAAAATCCATCTCTCTGCGTACACATTAAATTATTTTGTTGCGGTAGTAATTGCCGCGCTTTCAGAAGTTGTCGCAGTTGTTTTTGCGGTTTGCAGGTTGCGTTCTGTATTCATAATTGCAACCACCTGCTCAATCATCTGACTGCCTTCTTCAGGATCGTAAATATCGGTATATCCTTGCGAATCTGCGTAGGTTTTAAGCTGTGCTTCCGCAACTGCTTTTTTCATTCCGCTGTAAGGTTTTGCCGCCTTACCATCTTCGGTAAGCAAATTAGTTGCAGATGCAAACATACTGTCTACGTTTGGTACAATTGAAAAAACTTTATTAAGCAAATCGTTTTTTGCCGCTTCGCTTTCAGCCTCTGCTTTATCAAGCGCGGATTGAGCTGCCACTTTTTCCGCTTCGGTAGTAGCGGCACTTAACTGCTCTTTTGCTTCGGCAACTTTTTTAAGGCTTTTAACCCATACTGCCGCTGCCACAATAATTGCTACTAACGCAACAACGACCGTGGCAACAATAAGAATAATTTGTTGAATAGTCATAGCGATTTTTATAACCTCCCAAAAACTTAAAAGTAAACACATATTACTTCGTTTGCCTCGCCGCTAAAACAGCGATTAGACATTTCTCTGCCGTCCGTAGGATATACTTCCGCAGTAGAATAATTTTTGTCGGCAAGCACTTTATACTCGCCGTGCGGCATATTATCTACAACTATGTATTTGTTCCCTTTTTTCTTTTTTACGCAAAGCGCATTGTCAAGATTCCACTCGCAAAACGCCCCCGTAATATAAACTTGCGCGGCAGATGTACATATCTGTAATTTAGACACCGGGCTTTACCTCCGCTGTTACTTGAATAGGCGAAAGATTTGCCTCTTCTGCCTGTTCACTTAAAGAAAAATCGTCTGTTTCATCGGTTTCTTCTTCAGTTTTTAACTCTTTTAAAAGCGCAATACGCGCCTCTATTTTGGTTTTTTCGGTATCTTTTATTGCCAGATATTTTGCCGTTACTTGCTCACGATAAGCTTCAACTTCTGCGTTTATTTCTTTCTCGTAAGTGTTTTCATCAAGCTCTTGTAAAGCCAGCTCTTCAAGTTCGAGCTTTTCGTTAAATTTTTGTACGGTCATATCAGACCTCCTTGCGTAATTTATTTATTGTGCAATACGCTCAGCAATTCCTTCTAAAACCGTTGTAAACATTCCTTTGGGTTCTGTTACTTTGGAAATTTCGTTAAGTGCTTTAACTTTTTCTAAAGTTACGCGCCCATCATTGTTTAAAAACGCATCGTAAAACATTTGTCCCACCAAATGTTTATGCTCAGGACAAAGTTTGCTAAAAATTTCACAAACTTTATCAGTAGGATAATCCAGCAAAGATATAAAATTGCCTTGATTTAAAAGCTCGCCGTCTTTGTAATCAACACCATAGCGTTTCCTTTCCGCTGCCGTTAAGCCATCGACTACTATAATCTGTCTTTTTCTTATAAGCGCGTTATTTACAGGAACGCCTAAGCCTTGTATAAATTCTTTTTTGGGAATATCCAAAGTGTTTCCTGCAAGCGAAATTACTCCCCATTTAGGTAAAACTACGCTTGTTTTTGCAGCAATTACGCCTAAAAATAAAATTGTTACATATTCTTCTTTTGTAACTTGAAGAATTTGCTGAGGTTGCATTGCAGGCATTGTTGCCATTGCTCTTTCTACTGCAAGTTTTACTGCTTCATTAAATTCTTCTTCTGTCATAGAAATTTTTTTTGCTTCTTTTTTATTTTCGGTTTCTGTGCCAACTTTTGGTGTTTTAATGTTTTCTGCCATTTTCGTACTCCTTACAGATTTTTTACAGAAATTTGTTTTTGCGTATTGTTGTTTTTTTTGCGCGGGCAAACAAATATTATTTTATTATTGTTTGCCCGCAAAATTTTGCTTTTTATTAGCCGCCTGCGTATGCGCTGGTAATTACGCCGACTTTGCTTGCAAATACGGGCTGTATATCCATAGTTGCGCCGACATTGATGTCGATAGTAAAGTCTGCCGTACCCTGCGCGTTGCCTGTGCCGCCGGGCGTTGCCGTTAAGGTAATAGGTGTGCCTTCCATATACACGCCATACAAAGGCTTATAAAGACCTTTTGCAAGAATGTATATGTTATCGCCTGTGTCGATCGTATCGAGAGAACTGTTTTGCGTACCCGGAACGATTACAGGAGATACGGGGAACAAATCTACACCGCCAGCTTTAGGTAAATAGCCGTTATAGAACCACGCTTCACCTAAGCCGTACTGTAAGCCGGTAATTGCACCGCCTGTGCCATCTACAGGCAATAAATTGGAAAGCGCGGAACGAGTACCGATTGCCATAAGGCGATCTACCGTAACTCCGTTTGCTGCCGCAACCAAATCGCTGATTGTAAGCCAATTCTGCGTCGAATAAGTTGCAGACGATAAACCTTGAGGAATATATTTATTTCCTGTGCCGGGTGTAGGAATTGCCGCATTTAAAGCCGCAATTGTTTTTGCATAAATCTTGTTGTAAAGACCAAGCATAATTGCCGCATAATAACGACCTGCATCGCCTGCCACAATATCCTGATACCATTTAATTGTGGCATTTGCCGAATATACTTTAGGCGTAAGAGTTATTGTCTGCGCATAAAGATAATTTTTGCTTGTACTCTTACCGCTGCCCCACGCGCTGTCTTCATAAAGGAATACATCGTTAGACTGTACTGTAATTTCCTTAGTGCCGCCAAACGCAAGAGGTTCCCATTGCATAAGTCCCATACCTGCATCGCTTATAACGTCAAAGAATATAGGCGAAAGAATTTCGCGGTCAATTTCTGCAAGAACGTGCAGCATTAAGCTGTTTTGTGCAAGCATTGAATTGGTCTTTAATTCTTCTATGGTGGTAGGTGCCTGAGTTCCCAAAACTTTGGCAACTTGAGCTGCGCAATAAAGTAACTTTTTTTCGTTATGTTTGCGCGATAAGTCTTCATACCTGATATTGCCATTAAGACGAGACTTATATTTTTCCGTTGCGTTTTTGTTTTGATTTATGAGATTACCCATAAATTCGCACACTACCAAACGCCCCGAAGCAATAACATCTTTACGGTTAATAGTGTTTACCGTAGTCCCGTCTGCGCTGTTGAGCTTTATTTGCTCATTGTATGTATCTTTTGCAGCAAAAAGGTCGCTGCCAAGTGAATTAAGTCTTAACATTTACTTTGTCCTCCTTTATGCTGCGGCTGCGCCGGGTGCTACGCGAAGTATCTGAAGCACATATCCTGTATCGGCAAGCTGTGCGCCCTGATTTATGTTTTTAGAGCGTAAAATTGCGGCGTAAATTTGTCCACCGGTTGAAGGTGCTGCACTTGCAGGAACCCATTGCCCGTTTGCGCCGATAGTTGCAAATTTATTTGTACTTACTGCCGTAGAAAAGTTTGCGCTGCCCCAAGTGTACTGTTCGCCAACTATAAGCTCGGTAAAATCGCCGCGCTCATTTGCGGGAACTGAAAGATTAAGCGTATTTGCGCCTAAGTTCCAGCTATTGCCGTTTGAATCCGTTGCCTTATTTACATCGTAGGTGTTACAAGCATAAATGCCTGTGTGGTCGCCGTTCATACCTGTTACTACTTGATTTGCGGTTGTGGCGTTAAAATACCAAGTGTTGCCGTTTACAATGTTAAACGCCTCGTAGCCCTCCGAAGGTATAAGACCGTTTTGTACACACAAAGTACCTGCGGGGCAAACCGCGCCAGCAAATCCGCTGCCTGTTCCCGTACCGAATTTGCCGGGGACATTTTGTATTTGATTTCTCGTGCTGTTAGACACGGTAACTTCAAACATAGAAATTGCCATTTTATATTCTCCTTATTTTTATTTTGCTTACTTCATAATGCGGCTGATGCTTTCGTCAACCTCATCAATGGTTTGCGCATTGTCGCCGCCGTTTACAAAGTCTTGCCAAAGGAAAGTTTTTTCTTGCGCATTTTTACGCATTTTTTCCTTTTCGTCTTCTTCTCGCATTTTTGCCATAAACCGCGAGTCTATTTCTTTTGTGATTTCTTTGTCGCCTGCAAATTCGCCGTTTATATCTACTATGCTTGCATACTTACTTACACATTCATCAGTAAGCAAGTCATCGCACATATGCTCATCAACGGCAAAACTGCAATGTTTTTGATTTTTTTCAAATTGCGATTTTACCGCTTCACGAATAGCGTTTTTGCGACGCTGCGTTTCTGCTTCTTTCAACTTGTTAAGCTGCAAGTTAAGGGCTTCGGTGTCGGCTGTGTATTTTGTTGTTGCATCTTTAAGCGCAGCTTCTGTTGCATTGAGCTTTGCTATCATTGCTCCTACAAACTCTTGCCCAGACAGGGAAATTGCATCATCACCTTCGCCAAAAGTTGAAGTTACAGAAACTTCGTTAATTCTTTCGGGAACTATTGTGTCTTCATTGTCGCAATAGGTGTATGAACATAAACGCCCCGTATCTGAAAGCAGAGCAACCGTTTGACCATTAACCTTAAGCGCGGAATATCCCAGAGCTTTAAAAGCAGGCTTTAAGTCTTCGAGGTTTTTTACTTTCATTGTGTTCTCCTTATTTTTGTTTGTGTTTTGAGTTTGCGGCTCTTTATTAGAATTAGCGTTTGCAAGACTTGCCGCCCTTAATTTAAGTTCTTCCAACGACTGCTTGTTTACCGCATTTTTCTTGATGTTTGCGCCTTTTACGGCAGGTTTGGTTGTTACACCTAAAATTGTTACGCCAATAATTCGGTATTTGTCCTCCACTTCAACATTGCCGACCATATGATATTCTTCTATCAATGTTTCAATACTGATAGGCATTTTGCCGCCGTTTTTTTCAAGCTCGGCAATCATTTCAGTATTGTAAAAACGAGGTAAATATCCTTGCGCAACAAGCCAATCTATGTTGTCTATACGCTTTATTTGCGCGTTAGGTTTGCCGTTAATATATTGAGGAATCCAACCGTAAGGATGCTCGCTTTCTGCGCCAATAAAGCTGGCGTATTGCTTGCCATCACTTGACGTTACAATTTCAAAATCGTGCGAATTACCTATTTTGCCGTTAATTACAGAGTACAAAATAGGTATATCTTCCACTTCTTTTTTGTGGCTTTCTATTTGCGTATATTGCCAATTATTTTCGTTGACTAATTCGTTTAAAAGCATTAGCTCAACGGTGTAATTTTTTTTATCATCTACGCCGCATACACGCAAAGAACCTTGAAATATTCGTCTTGCTGTTTGTCCCGGCTGAATAGTTTTTAATTTTGCCATTAACCATCATCCTCCACTTTTTCGTCTTTTAAATACGGCGCGTGCGTATGCAGCCAATTATCATAAGACGTGTACGAAGGCTCGTTATCCCACATAGACCACGCTTCCAAAAGAAAAGTTCTTTCTGTACTGTTTTGCATTTGCAAGTTTTCAGTTTTTCTTGCCATTGCTGAAAATTCAGGACGGTCTATATCTACAACGTTAATAAATTCTTTTAACGCTTCGTCAATGTTGTTTATGATTTTGACGCAGACTTCAAAAACACTATCTAAGTCGGGCAGATCTTCGACTAATTCACCGATTGGCGGATATTCAACCATAAGCCCTTGCTCCGCTAAAATACTTTTAAAAGTATCTACGGCATCGGGCTGAATATGCTCTAAGGCGTGAATGTAATTGGTAAGAGATTTCATTCCAAATTCAGCCCAAGTAATTTCTTTAATCAAAGCAAAAAATCTTTCCGCTTCGCCATAAGCGGTCATTACTTTTCGCATAGGCTCACGCAAAAGATTAAATTTAGGATTGTCGTAATTATAGAAATCTCTTTTTTTCATAAATTTTTACTCCTGAAAATAAAAAGCGGGGCTATAAGTCAACGTAAAATACGCTAACTCACAGCCCCGCTTGGCTTTTGCTATAACCCGATTGTTATAACACTATTTAATTATTTATTAACTACTTCTTTTAAAAGTCTTTTGCTTACCGCAAAAACTTTATATCCGGTTTTTGTTTTTTTTATTTCAATGTCTGCACCGCTGGAAATAACTTCTTGAATAAGCATTTCTAACGGCTTATCCTTAACGCTTTTACTTTGCTCCGCGCTCACTCTGCCGTAACTCCTGCCGTTTGTTTTTCTGTTTTTGTCTCTTTTATTTCAGTTTCAGTTTTTGTCGGTGCGCCTTCGGCAGAAGTTCCGCTGTTTGCACTTTTTTGCTCGGCACTTCCCGACATTGTGTACGAGGTTTTAGGCGGAACAAGTTTGTCAGTAAAGTTAATTGCCATTAGTGCATTACTCATAGACAATCTATCAAGCACGGAAATACCATCTAAAGCGGCTAATATAAAGTGCTGCGACAAATCGCCTTTATCAATTTGCTTTAATGCGTTTGCTCGAATTAAATCATCGCTGTAAACACTTCCAAATATGTTAATGCGCCAGCCATACTTTAAATTTAAACTTTCAAGAAAATTATTTATCATTTTAATGAAAGTGCCATAAATTTTATTGCAAAACTTTTCTTCAAGTTTTGCCGAATATTCCGCAACGCCCTGATGCGGCGAGTCGTTTGAGGGAATTAACGCTGTCATTCCCGTTTGCGACATTTCGTAATTTAAAAACTCTGAGCTTATTTTATTTGCGTTGGCAGCTTCGCCATAATCGTGCGATTTTATATTTTCAACGGGGGCCATATAAAATGCTGTGCCGCCCGTGTTGGTCATCGCCATTAGATTATTCCAAAAAGTCTCAAACATTAACTTGCCGCTTATCGACAATTTGTAAGCGTCTTCGGGCTTTGCCGCGTCTTCTTTGTTATATGGAATTTCGCCCGTAAATATTTTAATAAGCGGGTTCATTATAAGCGACAATTGCGCCGCTTCGTATTTTGCTTGTTGAGCTAATGTCTGGAACAATCCCGAAAACGGTGATGCGACTATTGCCGTTGAAGAATCAATTTCAAAAGTCCATACCCTGTTTATCGGCAACGATACATAATAGCACCACCGCCCATTTTGCATAAATACGCGAGGTTGTCCCGCTCCGCTTTCATTTACTTGGTCTAAATAAATTTGCTTTGTAACACCATTTATTGTAATACTTGCCGTTTGACCTGTTCTGCTGTTTTTGCTTGCATACACATATTTCGGGTTTGCTTTTTTGGGACTTTCAAATATCTCCATAAAGTCATTGACAAAAGGCTCAAACAAATCTCCGAATTGCGTATAATCTGTTCCCGGTTGCAAAAAATACATCATATCAAAAGACACCGTGTATCTTGATATATTGTTTAAACCGATTATTCGCGTGTATTGCGAAGGAAGTTGTTGAATAAATACGCCGCCAACTTGATTGTGCGCCTTGTCAATTACTGCTCGATATGTATAAAACACTTTGCCTTGCAATAAGGCTTGATGCGCTGCGGTTTGCCCCTCGTTTTCCAAGTAAAAACTTTTTACTATTTTGTCGACTAACCGCCATTCACGAATAAATTGTGTGTACTCTGCATTGTCTTTATTTTCAAAATAAAGCGGATAAACATAGTTTCTGAAAGTAAGCATATCCGCATAAGATTTACAAAGTTTTTGAAGCGGATATGTCGTCCAGCGCAATCCTTCCGCTATTTGTCTTAAGGGAATTTCCGAGTTTGCCGGCTCACGCAAAAATTCGTTAAGGTCGGTTTTTGAATAGTCATAAGGTAAAGGATTTAATGCTTTAACGCGTTGATTTTGTAAAGGCGCAAGATTTTCCATTCCGTACCCTGCGCGCATAAACGCATTATATACATTATCCATCGGCAGTCCTGCAAATGAAAGAGCCAAGCTTCTAAACCGCTCTAACAAAGGTCCGTATGAGCTAACGTAAGACGATTCAGTTGTGGTTTGTTGTGCTTGCTCTGCCATAAATATTATGCCTTTTTACTTAACTCTGCTTGCTCTTTTTGCAATTCTATAATGCAACGGTCAAGAAACTTGTTCATTAAATCAAATTGCTTTTTTGCCTGTTCTTTTTCTTCTATGTCGGATATTTCATCTTTGCAATTTTTTAACCAGATTTTTTCATCTGGCGAAAGATTTACTTTTTCTGACAGTTTTACAAACGGCATTTGCCCTTTTGGTTCGCTTTCAGAATAAACAAGTAAATGCTTTGAATAAGGCGCAATAAATGAATATTTAATGCCTTTTGGCACAGGTTGTATTACGCTTGCATAAAGTGAATATTTGTTATCTGACATAAAAATTTTTTATCTTCGACGATTTTGTAATAATTGCGTTCTTAAATCGTTTTTTAATATCTGTCCGCGAGGAGACATTGCTTCCGCGCTCGCTATATAAGTTGCATTGCCTTGACTGTATTTTTTTATTTCACTTTCCCAAGAGCTTTTAGCTTGATAATTCTTTTTTACCAGCAAATCTTCAAGAATTTTTGCCATTCGCAAAGCGTACTTTGCGGCAGACCAAATATCTCGCTGAATTGATTTTGACTTGCGACTTTCTTTTATTGTGCCGCTTGTTTTAAGCACTAAATTCTGAATTTGTTGACAAAGCTCTTCGGTTTTTTTATAAGGTAAAGCAATTTTAGCATCGCTTAATCCGTCTTTAATGTTGTGTTTGCGCTTGTATTGCTCTATCCCGTCTAAAATAGAAGAAGTCAATAGCTCAATATTTCCTTGTTCAAACTCCACTTGAGCATATCGCAACATAGCATCTTCTTCATCTACCGTTCCCGTAGTTCCTGCTTTTAACGGATAAATAATAGGCAATGCGTCGGGCTGCTCAAGTATTTTGTATTTCATATGGTTATAGCAACACAAATTAGGCAGCCCGTCTTTAGCGGGCTTCATAAGCTCCTCTACCACTTCTCGACCGTATGCTTGTGCGTCAACTACTAAATAAGTGGCTTGTGCATCTTTTTTGCAATATTTGTACCACAAATTTTTAAGTTTTTGCGCTTGTAAAAACGACGTTGCCGGAGGCGGATAACTGTCCGCATAAACTATTTGCTTTTTATATTTATCGCGTTTTGTTACCGACTGATATTGCGTAAGTTTTAATACGACATCCGCGCATTTTGCATTGCGTGAGCCGTCTTCGTAAGACACATCGTGCGATACTATGTAAATTACATTATTGTCGCCACAATGAGCATCTTCCATAACAGCAACTTTACGACACCGCGATAATATTTCATCGGTAACAATAGGGTTTTCGTTGCTTCCTGTATAAATTGCTCCAAATTCTCTTTTGAAGTTTTCTATTGTGATTTTGGCTCGTTCTTTTTTTATGTAAAGAGGTCCGCGAATATTGCAAATTACCGATACTTCCCACGGAATGTCTGCAACATATCCTTCGTAGCGTTCGCCAAAAAGCATTGCCCTTAATGCTTCAAAACGATATTTGTAATAAACTTTATTTTGCCTTGATGAAGCATTTGTTATATATGCTTCTTGCAAATTTATGTGAGTAACATCAAGTTTTTGATTAACTTTGCGTTCCAATCTTACCGTTGGAAGCACATCTCTTTCGTAGGTTTCAATATCAAACGGATCTTTCCCCTCTTGCCCTATTTCTTCGCCTATACTTTGATGAAAGTTAGTGCCTCTGGGCGCATACATAGTAAATTCGCTGCCGTATCGCGTTGTAATACGAAACATATCCTTACTGTCGCTTCGTATTTCCCATTGCTTTGCAATGTCGGGATATTCTATCTCTATTTGATGAAACGCCGCCGTTGCAAGTGCCGCCGCCTGCTTTTGACTTGGCGCATTATAGCTCATTTTTTCGCCCGGATATAATATTCCGGCAATCATTTTCCCTAACAAAATAATATAGGTTTTGGTTAAGCCACGGCTTCCGGTAATAAACACGTCTCTATAACGCGCAAACACTCGGAGCATAAATCTTTGAGGAAGTTCGAGCTTGTATGTGGCTTGAGGACTACGAAAAACATCTGCCATATAATCAGGGTAAGCTCTAAAAAAACTGATTAAAAACGCTGCGCTTTCGGTGTCAACCGCCTCGTAATCAAACGCTTTAGTTCTGTCTACATTTACCCATCTATGCAGTCTTTTTGAGTATGTTTTACCTTGCGGCATTAACTGTCCTCCTTAGTTCCGCCCTCCTCGCTTGAATAAGTTGGTTTTACATATCCTATAAATTTTTTAGCTTCTTTTTCTTGCTCGTTTTCGGTTTGCGCAAATTCTTGAAACATATCTTCTATCTGAAGGTCATCCGGAAGTTCAGAAGGAATAAAAGCATCAGAATTTTTGCGCATTGTTTTATATATGTGTTCTACCATAGCATCGCAAGCATCTAATGTGTAATCAAACTTTTTGCCTTTAATAAAACGATTAAACAGCACTTCTTGAAGTTTGTCAACGGGTAAAAATTGCCCGTCTTCCATTACGCCTGCCCGCTCAAGAGCTACTACTTGGCTCATAAGCTCATACCCTTCAAGAGGTTTTTCATCTTTTTTACGCATTTGTTCGCTTGCAAGCAAATTGTCGTTGATTTTTTGTAAGGCTTCTGCGTGTTTTATTTGCTGTTGCCGCATACAGTAATTTGAAATTACCATATTTCGAGCAACTATTCTAAGAGTATTTTCTTGCTGTAGCGTAAGCGTTTGCCCGGCAAAAGAACTTTTACGAATTTCGTACTCACGGTCTAAAGCGTTGTAAACGTCTGCCGTCATAGTCATATCGCCCCAAATACTTTCCGTTCCCCAAACTTGCCGCTGTTTAAGCGTAGCCATTTTTGTGTCTGCGGCTAAATATTTGCTAAAATCGCTGTATGTAAGGTTTTTACCAAACAGGCGGCGCATATCAGTTTCGCCATCAAAAAACGTTAAAACATTGTCGCCTTGTATGTCTTCTCCGCTTTCTTCTAACTTGTCTAAGTAATATATCCAAAGTCTGTCGTTTTTTTCATAATCAGCATTTTTAAACACCGCAGGTTTGCACGGCACGTTAAAAGCTGCGCAAGTATGAAATAATGCCAAAGATTTACCTTCAACCGAAGCCAGTTTTTCAAAATATGCTTCTTCGCAGTTGATGCACAAATGCGATACGCCCGTTATGCTGTATTCCAAAGATACGGGGCGGCTGTTTTCAGGCGTAAGCTCTTGTCCGCAGCAATGGCAAGTAAATTTAATTTGTTCTTTTTTTTGTTTTGCCATTAAATAAGAAAAACCTCACACAGCTATAATTAGCTATGCGAGGTTAAAATAAACCGTATAATTATATAAAGAGGCATAATATACCCCTCTACTGCTCCACCACGCTCATAGTTTAACACAAGATATTGTGCTTGTCAATAGTTTGCATACATTTTTTTAAATTTATTTGTTATTTTTTTACCGCATACCAAGCATTAAACTTTTCAACCGCTTCATCAGCAAAAGCATTGGCATCGTCTTCAAGCTCCGCTTCTGCGCAATGTCTTACGCCGTTAAACTGAAGTGCGTGCGCATATTCGTGTGCAAGATTGTGAATTGTAAAGTCTTTTACAAGCTCTATATCGTTTTCATCTATAATGTCTGGCAAAATGTCTTTTGGAATGTCGGTCGGCAACATAATTATGTTTTCCTGCGGAAGAAAAACAGCAAAGCCTTTGCCGCCCGTTTCGTCATCCGTTACTGCATCATAACCTTGCAAAATTGTTAGGCGTATTTCATCTTCGCAAGGGTAATTATCGTTAAGAAACTGTATAAAGTCCATTTCCCTTTTAGGTAAAATTGTAAGCATTGTATGTTCTCCTTTTTCTCTAATTTTTTTCTAATTGTTCTCTAATAATTCAGGGTTTTCAAAAATGTTGCCAATAATTTCTGCGTTGTGCCAACCGACCGCTATTTCAAGTAAACAACAATAACTGTCTTTTATAGGCTTTATATGAAAACTACAATCACTATACTCAATTATCCCTATACCTTTGTGGTCAAGAACTTGCCAATATGTAACAATATCTTCCTCAAATATTTTTTTGCCGTTATTATCGGTCAACCCTGTGTATTCGCCAACTGTTTCGGGGATAACCTGATATGAAGCACTTCTGTTTTTAACCATAATAAATGGGTTCAAAGCTTCTGATAAACGGTATAAATATCCCTCAATCCACTTGCCTTTTATCTGTTCGCCGTTAAGTGTAATAATTGTGTTGCCGTCTTTGCATTCGTGAAAACCACGATATAAATGTTCTCTTGCCATTTTATTTTTCCTCTTAATTTTTTAAAGAAATACCGATAACTTTTTGTCCTGTGTAGGCACTTGCACCAAGCGTTCGCCATAATGCTTGCAATTGCGCCGTATCGTTTGGTTCTTGCACTTTTAAATACGATGTTTTGTTTGCCTCTGCGCTTACTAAAAGATTTAACGCCGCTTGCTGTATAAACTCTTTTAGCGTGCCTTCCGAAAGAAAAAACACTCCGTTTTGAATAAGTTTGTCCGCAAGGTCATCAGTTTTACCGCAAGGAACGCTGTTTATTATTTCAACAAGTCGAGCCTTTGTCGCTTCATAATTTATCTTTAATGTTAGTTGCATTGTTTAATTATCCATAATTCTTTCTTTTATCCTAAAAATAGGAACAAATCCTAAAAACCAAACAGTAGTAATTTTATATCTACAACCACCAATTCTCCAATATTCAATATTTATTCTCACTCTTTGTTTTCCTTATTTTTATAAAATTTTTTAATAGACGCGGCAATCGCCATATAAGTTTTAAACCACGTTTTGTCGCCCCAATAACCTTTTGCGCGTTCTGTATTTGGAGCAGATAAATACTCTATTGTCTCGCGGTCAATTATTTGTTCAATAGCAGAAAATAATTTCCGATAGCTTTCATTTTCGTTTTGTAACTGTTTTATAATTTTACGCTTTTTGTTAAACATTATTTAATCAGATCCTTAAATATCTTCGTCATCTTGCGCGAGATCTCCTCGTTCGTTTAAAGGCAAAATCAAACCTGCAAAAGCTAAATTTTCTATTATCTCTTTATCTGTATGGTTTAAAGATAGAGAAAATATAGCTTCTTCAAGCATCATAGTGTTACATTTTTCGGCAGGCTCGTAATCTTTTTCGGTATAATTGTACTCCTTAATACGCCATTTTTCATATTTATCTTTTGGCATAAATGGTGTTACAAATTTGTCTACAATACTTGAAAAACAAGCCCATTCCCCTTTACTGTTTTTAACGTTATATCTTGGCATTACTCCCCTCCCAACTCTGCAAGTCGCTTTTCGGCGGCTTCATAATCAAAGGTTTTCTCCGAACAAACATCTACAAGCAGTCCTCCCCATCTTGCTTTATCTTGGTAAACTACGCCAATACGGCCATTAAAAGCCTGCGCCTTTTGTGTAGGCTTAAATTTACCATTGACAAGAGTACGGTCTATCATAACTATCGCGGGCAACTCCACCGCCTTATCCAGCCTTTCGTGCAAGGCGGCGTTTTCGGCTTCGAGTTTTTTGTAAGCAAAATATCCCTCACATATTCCGCCTTGCCTTTTACAAGCGTATTTGTCATCACCTAACGCGCAAAAAGCAGCACAATCGCAACAAAAATCGCACCATTCAAATTCTTTATAATCAGTCATTTTTCTTTTCCTCTTGTATTTCTTTTTCGGTATATTCTTTATAAAGTCTAAATGTCCTATTAGCACAATCAGCTTTTTCTTCTATGTCTGCACTACATACACCGTTCATTCTGTCAACGCAATTTTCACATTCAGGGTTGTCTTTAAGATAAAGCTCAAACGCCCTTTTCCATTCACCATCAAATTTCAACCCTGCCGCAATGATCGGTACTATTGTAATCTGCTTCAGCGTCCTTCCATAACGAATTGATTACAATCTCAACAATCTTATCTCTCAATTCCTGCTCGCTCATTGCTGTTTTCCTTTTATTTTACCTTGCGCCCGTCAAAAAAACTTATACCCACCCAGTCGCCAACTCCGCTGTCATAACCCATTAAATAAGGTTTGCTGTCATTATCGTTGCCGTCCAACTCTTCGGAATTTCCGAATAGTTTAATGCCGTATTCTTCGGCTATGTGTTTGCATATTTTCTTTACTTTGGCAGGGCAGACTTCTGATAAAACTTTTCGCGTAGTAGGATATTCTTGTTTTTTACCCGAAACGATAAATTCTGTTATTAGCTCCGTGTAAAGTTTGCTCAAAATTTCGCTTACAAGTTCCTCACGGTCGCATAGTTCGCCGCTGTCGATTTTGTCTTCAAGCCCCCCAAGCTAACACTATAAGAGCAAAATTATACTGAATATCGTTTTTAGCTTTTTTTGCCGTCACTTCGATGTCTTTATCGGTAGTTCTCTTATATCCTTTCATTTTTCTACCTCTTAAAAGGGTATATCGCCGTCGTCATCAAACGACTGTAATTGCGGCTTAGGCTTGCGCTTTTGCGTGTCAGTAGAAGTTGTCGGCTGTTCCGCATCTGCGGTTTTAGGACTTAAAAACTCAACGTCTTGCACGTTTATATCAACTGCCGTACGCTTGTTGCCATCCCTGTCCTCATATTCGCGTATTTCCACGCTTCCCATAACCGCTACTTTTTTACCCTTGCTGGTGTACCGCGATATTGTTTCCGCAAGCCCGCGCCACGCTATGCAGTTAAAAAAGTCCGTTTTGCGTTCGCCGTCTGCTCCCGTATAGTTCCTGCTTACCGCTATTGAAAAACGGCATATCTGTACGCCAGAAGAAGTTTCGGTTAGTTCTGGATCGCGTGTTAAGTTGCCGATTAAAAATATCCTATTCATTCTATAATTTTTCCCTCAGTTAAAATATCTATATTAAAGCGGTTTTTTAAAATTAAAATCGCTTCTTCAAATGTTGCTTTTTCTGTAACAACCGTTTTTATAATTTCAAGTAAAAAAGTTTTCGATATAGATGCTTGTTCCCAAGCTTCCAAATCGCGTTTTGCCAGCATTAGCTCATCTTCGCTTTCGTAAGCATCGCTTTTAAGCTGCAAAATCGTTCTCGATTTGTTCGCAAGTTCTTTTTGCAGCTTAAAAAGTTCCTCATAAAGCGCATTGCTTTCTTGCACTTGCTCTCTAAAAATGCGGTAAGTTTCAGGTGTCATCCCTTGCTCGTCCAATCCGGCAGCAAGTTCCAACACAGCGTCTTTACATTCTTTAAACCCTTCTTTACGTGCATAGTCGTAATTAGAACTTTGTAAATTTGCCACTTTGGTAATAAAGGTGCTTTTCGTCATAAATTTTCTCCTTAATAAAATTTTACACCCGATTAAAGCTCTCCGCAATTTTCTATTATCTGCTTTTTCTTTAACCGGGCATAATTTTTAATTTTTGCATAATTGCAAGGCTTCGTTTTTAAAATAATCTTTTAATTCGTTGTAATATACTTCTTTAAACCGCTCCCAAAGGTCATCCTCGCTGTTTATAAGGCTTTTTAGTCCTTTGTCTATCTCTTTATGCTGCTCGGCGGTAAAGTCTTTAAGCAAGCCAAAATAAAGCGTTTTTATTATTTGAATAAGCGCATTTTCAACAGCTCCGTCCGAAGGCTCGTATTCAAAGTCTTCGCCGTATTCTTCATCCGCATCTTCGTATCTGCAAGTAATCTTTGTGTATGTAAATTTCATTAGAAAGGATAATCTCCGTCATCTTCAACATTTTTTAAAATGTCCATATCGTTTTTAACATTGCGCGGCTGCAAGCGAGTTTCATCTATGCTTGCGCCGTCTGTTTCAACAATATAACCTTGATGCCTTACAGCACTTGCCTTACGCACTTTTTGTGGCGGTTCAAAACTTCGAGGCTGTGGCATAATCGTCATAACTTCTATGTAATAAGGCTCTTTGCGTAACGCATCTTTTTGTCCGCTACGCCAATATTTTAGTTTGCCCGTAATTAAAACGCAGTCGTTGTTTTCTAAATGATTAGCATAGTCGGCGCGCCAACCATAAACAATACAAGTAATGCTTTGATGGCTATATTTTGCTTCTTCGGTATGCTTTATATAATCATATTGAAGCCGAAAAGATAAATACGATTTGTCTTTTGGGGTTTTCCCAAGCGGTTGCTTATGCTTAATTGTTCCGCTGCACAGGCTTTGAATTTCGCCCGTTTTTCTTTTTTGCATAAATAACGCCATCTGCCTTTTCTCCTATATCGTCGATTAAAGAATGTTCAAAATATTTGCATTTGCTATAATCAGAATAGCAGCGGTCATCGCAGTTTTTCTTTTTGCAAAAAGCACAACATAAACTTGTATGCTTGCAAGCATTAGGTACTAAACAATTCATTTATATGCTTCCTTAATTCTTTTTTCGGCAACGTATATCTACTTTCATTTATTTGCCCGTCTCCATTTTTGCCCCACAGTTCGGACAGTATTTTGTCATTTGTCTGCCGGGCGGTTCCTGCCAACACGCCGAGCAAACAGGGTACCAACCATCAGAAACAATCACCCAATGGGCGATGGGGTTTTGTGTATCGGAAAGTCCCACTAAATAATCAACGGAAACTTCTAAAAACTGCGCAAGGCTTACAAGTACATTGATTTTAGGCTCTCTTAAACCCCTTAAATATCTTGACATTGCTGCCTCCGTAATTCCTATGGAAATTGCCGCTTGCTTTTGTGTTAGCTTCTTTTTATTTAAAAGCGTTATCAGCTTTTCGCTTAGTTTGCTCATTGTTTTCCTTTTGTTAAATTTTTTATTCTACCGCTATCCCTCTATCTCTTTGCATACTTCTTAGCATTGAAGATAAAATAACTTCTTTGTCCGCTTTAAGATCTTGTCTTTTTGCTTTTTTTACACAATGCAATTCTTCCATTCCGTCTATGTATTCGCAATAAAACTCTGTTCCGCATCTTGACGGTCGCTCTAAAAAGTTAATATGGTCTATTGCCGCAAAGCAACCTATTCCTTCTGGAATTTCATCCTTTACTTGCTCATATAAACTGTACGGCATTACAAAATAGTTTTTGTTTCCAAAAAAAGAAAGTTTATTTTTTGAATGAAAATCTTGTTTAGATTGCTTAATTTCAAAACAAGTAACTTCCCTATCGCAGTTATAAGACACACAGTCAACAATTTCTTTTCCATACCATCCAAGAGTACACTCAAAAACATAAAAATCTCGACGTGGATTAAAATGTTTTTCAAGTAACTTTTCTAACGCTTTTGTTTTTTCTGTTTTCATTTTTTACTTTCTTTACTTCCTCCATCGTTTCAGGGATAACCTCAAACTTGCCAATTCCGCAATTACCGTCTTTAGGCTCGATTGCCTGCCGTATGTAGTAATGGTCGCCGTCCTTTATCAGTTCGCCCGTTACATACTCGTCAGGTTCGTCAATGACTTTGGCTGTGTATTGTGTCATACTTCCTCCCATTCTTTCATAATTTTCAAGCTATCGCCGCAAATAATGTTATTCTGCAATATCCCTGCCGCCAATAATACCGCTGTCGGACTTGCGTTTGGGTATGCCTCGCAAAACATTGTCATTAACCTTTGACGGCTTTCTTCGCAGTTATCGGCTTGTATGTCAATGCCGACTATGCTTGCTAACGCTTTTAGTCCGTCCTTTTCGTCCTTGCAGTTTTTTAACTTACGGCGGTAAATCTCTACAAGAAAATTGCCGTTGCCGCACGAAGGTTCAAGTACTTTGCTGTCAATGCGTGAAAGCTCGTCATCTACAAGGTCGCACATTGCCTTGACTTCTCTCTCGGCGGTAAACACTTCGGCGTGGTCTTTAACTCGCTGTTTACTTTTTATCTGTGCGGTGTTCTTCTGCATATCGTTTCATTCCGTAAAAGCAAGTGTTATAATCGAAGTCAACGCTTTTATGGTCGGCGTTAGGGCAAAAATCGTCTTTCAAGCAGTTTGCGCATTTTAAACATATATCCTCGGAGCTTTCAAACCGCAACCACTCAAACAAATACTGTGCGTACTCGCGGTCTGTCATCTCGCTGTCAATTTCGTGTTTAGGAATAACTGTTTCAGACAGTAAAACATTGCTTTGCGCTTCAACGGCGTTATACAGTTTTTCGTAATCTTTCGGCGTTAAAATGCTCATTTGTCGGCGTTCTCCTTTAACCTTTTTCTTAACTCTGCTTGCAAAACCTTTATCTTTGACTTGTTGCCTTTTTCGGGCAACTCGTTGATAAGCTCTTGCAGTTCTTCAATGCTTGCCGCTTGCAAGTGCGATTTAAAATTACAGTCGTTTATAGGGCAACTTTCAAGCCAACTCTTATGCGTTCCTTGTGCGTATTTCATTTTATTAACCCTTTTTCTTTTGCTATTTTTTTAATTAGCCATTTTTGCACATAGCAGCCAACTACTCCGTGCTTGTCGTAATAAAACAATCTGCAACTTTCATCTGCAATCGGCAATAAATAACAGCACGGCTCGCCAACTTCGTCATAATCAAATAATGGGCAACTTCTACATCTCATTTTTTATCCTCCGTTTTACCACATATCGCTTTCGCAAGGACAAGTAATATAAATTAAAAGTTTTCCGTCAACTTCGCCATCACACCACGCATCATCATAAACAAGAATAAGCTCTGCACCATAAGGACTTTGAATAGCTTTTTCGTAGGCAATTTTTGAGGATATTTTCTTATAAGCGTTCCAAACTCCGCTACGAAAGTAAACTTCGGGTATTAAAAAAATAAGCGATTTTAAACTTAAAATTATCCCTGCATCAAACTGCACCAAAATATTCTTTGAAATATCTTGAAGCGGTAAGCGTTTTTGATACTTTTTGTTCATTTAAAAATGCTCCTTTATCTCGGCAAGTGCTTTTCAGCAACAGCTTTGTCCGTCCACCATTCTTTGTCAAAATAATAAATATCATAGTACCATTGATGACTGTCTCCACTTTCTGTTATTTCTTCAACTATTGCGCAATAAACAATGGTTCGATTATCCCACCTGTTAGGATCTCGTTCTATTTGCTTTATGCCGATAATTTTTCTTTCAGCCAAGTAAAAACTACCATCTTCACGACTGTTAATAATATAAGACATTTCGCCAATTTTAAATGGAATTTCCATCGCCTTATCAAGTCTTGTCTCTAAAACGGAGTTTTCGGCTTCGATTGCCTTAATTAAACGGCTTTTCCATTCCTTTGCCGCCTTTTCAGGTTCTGCCGTCAATGTTGTTGGAGCATATCCCATTTCGTCAAACTCGGTAAGCAACTCACTTAGCTTGTCCGTCATTGTTTTCGTTCTCCATAATTTTCTTGACTGCCTTGTAATCAATTTGCGCTTGCAGTTCTTTTATTGTGTCAAAGGTCATATCCGTAATTCCCTTTTGGCTTTTGCCCATACGCATACCAACAGGCAACACTATTGAATTGCGCACAACCGCAAACAATGTTGCTTCGAGCTTGTCCTTTTCCGCTCTTAATCTGCTAACCTGCATACACGCCAGCATAAGCGTAAACATAGGGCATCCGCTACACCCTGCACATAACTCGCCGCCCAGCATATCATTTACCGTTACTTCCATATCCTTATTAAGTTCGCAATGCTGGCGCATATATTCCGCAAGAGCAATCTCTTTACCCTCGCTATCGTATATGTAAATCTCGCCGTCTTTGCTATGCGCGTAATTTGTAATTGTCTTGTTAAAATCGTTCATTTTTTCTCCTTTGCTGCTTTTTGGGCTTCCTCTTCTGATAAGTAAATTTCTTCTGCACTTATTAAACAACATTCAGTACATTCCATAACAAACCCGCTATCTTCTTGGTACCCAATTACTCTACCATAGCAAGGCAAATCATTCATAAATGAAACAAACCAAACAGGTTCAACAAGTTTGCCGTATTTAATTTTTTCTAAATACTTTTCAAGTTTAGCCTCCGCAACCTCCGCTCTATGCTCTGCCGCCAACAGCCTGCGTTCAAGGTCGCGCTCTCGCTCTATCTGTACGCTATTAAAAGCCGCCGTCAAAGAATAGTTTACGTCAAATTTCAACATCGGTACTATTGTAATCTGCTTCAGCGTCCTTCCATAACGAATTGATTACAATCTCAACAATCTTATCTCTCAATTCCTGCTCGCTCATTGCTGTTTTTTGTTCCTTGTACATTTTATGTCTCCCTAATTTTCATAAAACAAAGCCAATGCGTTTTTGATTGTTTACCGCTTTTGTGCCCAAATAAAGGTTCTGTTCCGCAAGCATCTATGATGTCTTTTACAGGTATATCCGTTTCATTCCACTTAAAAATAAGCGTGCCATTTGGTTTAAGTACTCGCATACATTCTGAAAACCCATCGTGTATTAAAGTTTTCCAATTTTCAGGCAACTTACCGTATTTCTTTTTTAACCAAGCGTTTTCCCCTAATTTAATTAGGTGCGGCGGATCGAACACGACCAAATAAAAAGAATTATCGGGGAAAGGTAAATCTGTAAAATCAGCCACAATATCAGGTTTTACATCTATAAATCTTTCTTTGCCCGTAACTTTTGACTGCCATATTTTTGTATGGTTTTCAATTCTTTTATCTACATACAAACAATTTGAATTGTTTTTATTAAACCAAATAGAACGCCCTCCGCAAGTTGCGTCTAAAATTTTAGGTAACTGTTTATTCATCCCTTATGCCTCTGTCAATACTTAATAAAATCTTTGCCGTATAAGCGGTTAAGCTCGTCTATGCAATGTGCCATTATGTATATTGCCAAAAATATCCACCCGCGCTTTTCCTATATCCTTTGCAAACAGAAGCTATATGCGCTCTTGATATTCCAGTTTTGTCCTGCGCCTCTTTTGCGGAAGAATAAACAGTTTTTTCTCCTGTTGTCTTATCAATCTTTGTTACACTAATTGCGCCTTTGCCGAGATGTGCTATACTATTATTTCTTCTATGCTCATCTGTTATTGGTGGTTTCTTTTTCCCTTTATTGCTTTTGCCATTATCAATCATTCTTTTACGTTTTTCTTCGGTTAAATTTGCCATAGCTATTTTGGTTTTTTCGCTTATTATTTTCTTTTGTTGTTCCGATAATCTTTTTCCGTAATTGGGATGTTTTTCTCCTGCAAACTTGCCCTTGTTTATATTGCTTAATTTTTTTTTGGTTTCTTCGCTTGTTATGTCGTGCAATAAGCCACCACGTTCAATGTTGTAGCCAAATTCGCGATTATTAGATTTATACTTAATAATAAGCTCTTTTTCAATTTTTTGCGCTTCTTCCTGCGGGATATTTTCGTATAAAACTTCGTGCGTTATATTTTCCCAACCAAACTGTTTAATTGCAGAAGAAAAATGTTGATTGTGATTGTACCCCTTACCATTTCTCCATCGCTTGTTGCAAGGTTGAGAAGTTATACCAATATAGATTTTGCCGTTGGGTGCAGTATGTTTGTAAATGTTCCAAGCCATAACTATCTCCTAATACTTTATAAAGTTCTTACCATAAATCGAATTAATAGCATCAATACAATGCCGAAGTCCCAGCCCTTTTGTGTTTGGTTGCCATACACCCTCTGAGTTATACTCACCGCCGTCCATACAATAGTTGTAAAGCCGTGGATGCGTGTGCTTTAAAGCCACAAATCGCCCTTCGCTTTTTTCCCTATGCGCACCAAACCCGCAAGCAAAACAACCTGTCCTTTCGCACCCTGTTGTGCAAAGAGAAACATTGCCTATATCTAACAATGTGTTGTCATATTTTGCGCCATCACGCTTGCCGTAAACCACTTCGCCATACACGCTTGCTATTGGAAGGTTATTTCGCTTAATGTAATGCAAAACATCTTGCTCCGTCCAAAAGCTCATCGGCTTTGAAACTCCTTGCTCAAACGCATTACACCCTGTTTTTAACCAAGCTGTCTGTCTTAGTTGGCTTTCTTCTGCCAATGTCGCTACAAGCATTTTCTTGTGATAACCATGCAAAGGCTTCTTTTTCATTTCGTTGCAGCACATATTTGATATGTGAAAATCAAGGGTAAGTAAATCACGCCACTTTGAAAAATCGTATCTTTTGCTAAAGAAACCCCCAGTCCCGAGAAGCTGCGACACTCTCATCGGGAAATGTTCCTGTGAGCTGATAATAGTGTTGAATGTACTTGTACCCCCCGTCAAATTATAGCTTGCAAGACAACGACGGGCGTTGTAAACGCGCTCAGCAACCTCTTTGCTTATAAAGGGATAACCATACTTCTGAATAACCTGCGCATAGGTCATTTTAGGGTAAAGAATTGTTACATTATCAAAGCTCTTTACAAACTTTTGTATTTCCGGATATTCCAAAGTCGTGTTGCAAAACACTAACTCAATGTCGGGATAAAGTTTTCTGACAATATGCGCAAGCACCGTACTGTCTTTGCCGCCGCTAAACGATACTGCGCAATTCTCTACGCCAAAATAATCAATAAATTCCTTTGCCCTTGCTTCGGTTCGTCTTAACTTCATTTCAAGCGGCAAAGCCTGTAAAATTCTTAATTCGTCCTTTGTCGGCATTATGTAAAATAAAGCTCCTTAATTGATTTTCCGTCTTTTCTTGGAACATAGTCCATAAAGGACATTGCTCTATACAAAAATCTGTTATTACTCCATCTTTGCAAATCTTTTAAAATTTGAGGAGCGGTAGGTTTTCTGTAAATTCTTATATCAGGAGAAAAACCAGCTTCTTGCACCATTTTTACCCGGTATAAATCTTCTTCGATTGTTGTGTTAAAATTGGTTAAAATGTAAACAATCGCATCTCTATCGCTTGTTCCCACAATTTTTTTAAAAATTTTTAACCCTTTCAAAATTGCTTTTTCGTTTTTCATAAAATCAAAAGCAAAATGTACGGTTTTTATTTTGATAGCTTTAAGCAAATGCGCCACTTCTTCCGTTACAAATCTTGCGTCAAGCCCTTGCGTAAAATCTACCCACGCTTTACTTTCGGAAAGCTGTTTTAACAGCTCTATTCGCTCTTTACAAGCAAGAATATTAGCGTCAAGTAATATTATTTCTTTTTGTCCGTGCCAAAACTCGGTAAGGTCAGCAACTTTTTGACTGCACATTCCCTCTTTTTTTGACACTATACAAAACGAGCAATTATTACAGCACCCTCGCGTTAAAAAGCCGTAAGCCTTATTTTTAGTTAATTCTGGGTATAAACCATAATCGGGATATATATGCTCGATTTCGTAAGGCAAGTTCGGATCGCGGTCTTTATGATAAACTTCCTTGCCGTTCTCAATAGTTATCGCAAAACCTGTGCCGCCAAAAACTATTTCGTCCGCTTGTAAGCAAAAATTTGACATCTGTGAGTATTCGTCGCCAAAAACCTTTGAAACATAAATTTTGTCGTAGTGTTTAAGCGGCATTATAAACTCAACATTGTCGCCCTGCGCTTTGTGCCAAGCGGATATTTTCATAAGAGCAAGATTCGGAAAGTTATGACTGTCTACATCGTATAATCCTATGTTCATAAAAGTTATGCTGAAATAGCTTTATTTAATTCTGCAATAGTTGTCAGCGGCTTTTTGCTCTTTGCCATATCTGCGCAATTCGCGTAAATTAAAGCCGTAGCTACCTGCGGACAAACGGAATTACCTATGCGTGCAATCTGCTTTGCCTCGCTGTATTTCTTGCCGATATACGGCTCAATGTCGAGTATGTAGTCAGGCGGAAATCCCTGTGCAAGCATAAGTTCGTGAGCTTTGAGCATACGCAAGCCTATGTCTGATATAAAGTACTTAACGCCGTCTATCTCAAACAAAAGTATTTCGTCGTCTTTTATGTCATACCCTGCATAGCTGTTCAGCAGCTCGCGCACTTCATTCCAATATCCGAGATTTTGCGCCTCGTCTATCTTTTCAAAGTAAGTTTTAATCTGCGCCATATGCCCTGCGGAAGTTGTCAGCGTAGGCAACGGCTCGCGCAAGTCTTTGCCGTCGGTGTTTTTCCTGAATACGCCTAAATGCGTTGCAGACAAGTAATGTCGCGGCAAACACGTTATTGTAGCAACGGGCGCATCGGCTTTTGACGCGTGGTCTGCACCGCCGTAGTAATGAATTAAATTAGCTACCGTAACCGCGTTATGGTCTATCGCCGTAACAGTCGGCGCAGGCTCATTCATACTTGCCCCTGCCTGTTGGTCGCCGCTGAAATACTTTGACAAAAACGCCGCGTTTAAAGCGTATCTGTTTGAGCCGTCAACAGTCATTATCGGTTCATTCAACTTCTGCCCTCTTACTTCGCCCTTGCTCTGCTCCGTGTGATATTGCAAAAGCGACGGCGTACAGAGAAAATTTCTATTGCCTGTCGTAATCGTAAGTAAAGGCTCGTCCGTTCCGTGGGGCGCGTTGCCCGTGTTGTTGCTTACGATAAAAGGCTTAGGGTTGCGTATAACAAACTTGTCAAGTCCGCGAGCTATACGGCGCAGAGTGTTTACCGCAAGCGGCTTTTTGCGCCCAAAGATTGACGGGCAAGGAATAGACCAGTCTATGCACTCTGCCGCCGTTCGGTAGGGTTTTAAGCCTTTACCTGTGCCGTAAGTAGGTTCGGGGAATACAATAGGCTGTCCATCGCGGCGAGCTATCATATAAAAGCGTTTACGAATAGTTGGTGCGCCGTAGTCGCACGCCTTGATTTCCTTAAACTTCACGTTGTAGCCCAGCCCGCGCAAAAGTTTGCTCGCCTCTATGCCGTCCTCGGCTATCTTTAAGAACTCGCACGCCTCTGCAAATGCAGGGTGCGTTGCGGAAATGCCCTTGCTAAGCATTGCTATAAAGCCTTTAAACGTTTCACCCGCACGCTCTGGGTCGGGTATTGTTTTGCCGTCTACTTCTTTCAGCGGACCCCAAGTCTGAATTTCAGGTACGTTTTCCATAAAGATTACGCGCGGCGCAGACAGCTTTGACATCGCCCACTTTAAAATTACCCACGACAGTCCGCGTATTTTCTTTTCAACGGGCTTGCCGCCCTTTGCCCTCGAAAAATGCTTGCAGTCGGGAGAAAACCACCCTATACCAACAGGCCGTCCGTCCGTAACCTCTTCGGGTTCTATGGCAAACACGTCTTCCTGATAATGTTTTGTGTACGGATGATTGACCTTGTGCATCGCTATCGCGTTCTCGTCGTGATTTACGGCTATGTCTACGGGTCTGCCAAGAGCAAGCTCTATACCCACGCTCGCACCACCGCCGCCTGCAAAATTATCTACGATAAGTTCGCGCAAAAAATTATCTTGATATATTCCTTCCCTTGTTTTTATCATTTGCTTTTACTCCTTCCACGCCATCACGACAAAAGACTTGGTTTTCTCGCCCGGCGCAATAGCTTTATCAATCTTTACGGTAAACCCGTTATTGATAAGAATTTTAGCAACCGTTAAACGCTCGTCCTGATTTTTTAAAAACAGCTTAACGGTTTCCTTTTTGTTGTTTTCATCTTCCATAAGCCACCTCATTCTTCAGCTTCAAAAGGCAAGCGTTTAAAGCCTTTGCTTATCGCATCCCTTATGTAACTAACCTTTGCATCATCGTCGTTTTGAAAAGTAAAGTCAAGTTCAAATAAAATACGTTCCAGTCTGCTGTTAATAAGCACATTGCCGTTTGCTTGCAAGTGCCTAATAAACTCAATCAAGACCGCTTTCACTCTCGGCGTAACGCAAAAATCTTCAAAAATTTCGTCGTAAGATTGAATCTCTTTTTTATTACTTACTTTCTTACTTTCTTCTTCTATATTTTCATTTAATTTCCTTTTATTTCCTTTTATTTCCTTTGTGGTATAAATCTCGGAATTATCGGGTATATTTCCAGAATTATCGGGTATATTTCCGGAATTATCCGCATTTTTCGTACAGTTATAAAAGGTGTCGAGTTTTGCTTCTTCTTCAGAAGTAAGAAGCCAATGCTCGCCCTTTATCTCTGCCACCTTACGTTTACGGCTTTTCATTGCCTCAGCGTAACGTATCTGTATTCCGTGGCTCGTAAACACAGTGTTCTTGTCAAGACTAAATGCGTCAAGCAGTGTTCTGTCTTTCATAAATGCGATTACAAGCTGCACTTTTTCAACCGAAATGTTAAGGTCATCAGACAGTTCGTAAAGATAATCCTCATAATTTTCTGGCTGAAAATAATATCCCGAACTATATACATCGCAGAGAATGTGCATATAGAGCGCAAAACCATCGTTACCAAAACGGCGCATCAATGGTTTAAGGTCCGATTTTGCCGAGAAAATACCGCAATCAGTAGGAAAAAAGTCTAAGCCTTTTTTCGCTTGGCGCGGCATTTTTAAATTGCCCTCCTTTATAAATTAAATGAATTTTATGTGCTATACTTCGTTGCCCCAACAATCCCAGCCGTCAACCTGCTGTCGCGCAAATAATTCTATGCGCGGTATGTCGCCAAAAATCTGTACAATCCTGTCGCGGATTTCGCTCGGCTTCTGACTATGTCTTGTGCGCTCTGCTTTGCATAACTGCAAAACATTGTTTGCCTTTTTGTATTGCAACATTCTGCCCTTAGTTCCTAATAAGCACAGTTCGCAATTTTTCATAGTCCACGCACCCAAAGTGAACAACTCGTTGCCCTTATTGCTGTGCTTGCTCCACACAAACGCAACAGTTTTATATTTAAAGCCCCACGCTTCCATAAGTGCAATAGCCTCTTTTAAATGTGCGTCCGTACTCCACATAAAAATCGCGCTGTCGGAAGTAGCGATATTGTCTATTACCCCCCCCCACGCACACATTGATTTTGTGGAAGTCGTTATGTATTCTTCATTAAGTGAATGGAAGCGTGTGCCGTTGACCTTTTGTAATTGCTTGCTTGAAAATTCCCACGGCGGATCTGCGTAGATTATGTTGTACTTTTTGTTCGTGTTGAATATATCTACTTTCATAAATCTACCTCAACGCCGTTTTTCTTTATGTACTCATCCATAATTTGATTAAACTTGTCCGTTTCAATGGTTAAGTATTCTTTTCCGTTATACGGAAAAAACTCAAATCTGCCCTGCGCTTCCATTTTTCGCCTAATCTCCTCCGCAGTATCGCTCTGCTTGCGATAGCCTAAAAGTGTTATGTAGCCGCTTGCCATATAGCTATTCTGTAACAGCACAACTGCTTTTTCTGTTTTTTCAAATACTAAAACGCAAGGACAATCGTTTGTTGGATATTCCCAAGCAATAAAAATTCCGTTTTGAGAAATAGTTTCCCCAATCTGCTTTTCCTCATCCATCACCTTCGCCCTCCTGTAAGCTCGCAATAGCCTCTTTTACATTCGGGCTTAGGACAGTTGCAGCACACAGCAAGATACTTGTCTAAATGCTGTTTTTTCTCTTTGTAAGGATGTTCGTAAAACGCCGATGTTGCCTTCACGGATTTTCTTGTTACACTTAATTTACGCATATCTTTCACCTCAAATCGGAAAGTCCGAGCTGTCGCCGTAATCGGGCAAAAAGTTTTCTTCTGCAAACTTTTCGGCACGAGCTTGATTTTCTTTCGTCTCGTTGCCGCGCCCGGCTTTATTCAGAAACTCTATTTTTTCCGCAGCTATTTCAACCGCCTGATGCACAACGCCGTCTTTGTCGGTATAAGTTCGAGAAGAAAAACTGCCAACCACCATAACCTTATCGCCCTTACCTAAATATCGCGTAACAATTTCGGCAAGTCCGCGCCACACCGTTACATTGTAAAAATCGGCTTTCTTTTCTTCCTCGCCTATTTTAGAATTGACCGCCAACGAAAAGCGGCACATAGAATTTCCGTTTGCTGTTTTACTTAAAGATAGCCCGGTGGCAATGTTGCCCGTCAATACACATATCGTCATAATTTAAACCCTCCGCCTAAACGCACCGATGAGAAGGAACAACGTCAACACCGCGATAAATCTTGTTTCTCGATATGTTGTTAATTTCTTCCTTTCTCCAAATCTGCGCTTCGCGCCCAAAGCCTTCAATCAGCACGTTATAGCCCATATTTTTAAAACGTGCAATTATATACCTTCTGCCGTCCGCGCTCTTTTTAAGGTCTAAAAAAGTCGATATATGGCAACCTAAAAGCCTTGCCGCCTCAACCGATGTAATTTTTGCGCTTATAAATGCAGAGCAATGCGTTATTGCGCAGTTGGCGGCTTCACATCCGCCTAAGCAAGCGCAATCTAAACACATACATCCCTTATCTTTTGCCATCAGCGTTCCTCCCCTGCTAATAACTTTTAATTCGTTGTTTTACAGTTCAAAATACTTTTTTAATTCAGCTATTGCTTCATCCGCGCCATAACACACGGTCGCGCAGTAGCCTTGTTTTTGCAAATACAATATCCAACCTTTTTGTTCGGGACTTACTCTCGACTTGCGGTCAGTTTTCATTTCTATCATCAATCCGTGATAACCCAATCGAGGCGAGGGAAAAAACAAATCGGGAAAACCTTTTTTCATTCCTAATCGCTTCATTCGTGCGCCGTAAGCCATTGAGCGTTTGCCTTCGTTTGGAATATGTACCACAACTATTTTCATAAGCTCGCAATACTCAATAACCGCCGCTTGTTCCTCGTCCTCGTTGGATTTCAACTCGGTCGCACAACTCTTTGTCTGCTTGCGCTGTTTCGCCTCCTGCGGTACAACAATCTTTGCTTTATACATAGGACAATCTGCCCATACATTACATAAATTGCCGCCGCCAGAGCATCGTTCGTTATCGCAATACAAAGAAGTTGCGCTTGTACTGTCGGTTGCGTGATTACTCTGCAAATAACCGCGCCCGCGCTTTTGCCCTTTCAAGAAGTTCACCTTCTGCCTTTGTAAGCGGTAGGTTCAGTATTACCTTGCTTACTGCTCTATGCTCCTGTTCCTGTCGCAAATTGCGCGGCGCAGCGTTTAAATCTACGCCGTAGCTTTGCGCTATCAATACCGCATTATTCATCTGCCGTCGCTTCTCCGCGAATAATCTCGCCAGTCTCGGCATCAGCCGCAACGTTAAGATTTTCTGATGCCTGTGCGCCTTCAAAGTCGGTCGATTCTATATCCACAAACGATACACCCGATGCGCTTTTAAGAGTGTTTTCTTCTTCCTGAATGTCGTTTTCGTATGCCTTCTGCATATCAATGCTCATAATGCCCCACTTACCGATAAGCTGGCGAATAAGCGTTTTCATTGCCATTGCATCGAAATCTTTGTACCAGAATGAAGAATATTTCCACATATCCTTTTCGGGAATTTTGCCCGCATTTATCTGCTTAAAGATTTCTGCGTTAAATGCCGCCGAATATTTATTGGCGTGCGACAACATTTTTTCGTACGACCAATAAATGCCTTTTTCAAAGCCATTTACCAGACGTAAAAAAGCGTAATAACCTATGACGGGAGCTTTTTCGCGCGCGTTTTCATCCTTAATCGCTTCAAGCTCAATATCACCCGTAAAGGGGTTTACAGACTTTAATTCGCCTTCGCGCACTTCGCATACGCCGATATTTTTATAATATCCGCTGCGAATAGCAAGCTGAATATATCCCTTGTAACCCAAGACAAAAGTTGCGGTTTTGCTTTCTTCTTTTACAAGATTGCCTTCCTTATCGTACTTTGCCTTACTCTTAAAAGGTACAAGGTAGCAAAGCCCCAACTGCGGCGACAACGACATATTCAACGACTGCGCCAAAAGTGCCGCCGATATTACAGAATTTCTTTCGCAACTCTGCAACTCAATATTTGTGCTTGTTGCAGAAAGAATAGATGAAACAAACTTCTGCACCTCTTTTTTGTCTCCGATAGAGTTCATCATCCATTCCTGAGTCTTGGGACTTGCCAAAAAGTCGCTCATTTTCTGAGGCGTAGGCTTTTCCTGTTGTTTTTCGTTCTGCGCAGTAAGCGCACCGGCTTTTGCTGTTACTTTTGTTGCCATAAAATTTATATCTCCTTGTTATTGTTTTTTCTCTGTTACTAAAAATTTTCGCGCCATAGAAGTTTTTGCGTACCTCGCATAAACTTCGGGCAAATCAGCTTTTAATGCCTTTGTGTCAAGTCGAGTACTTTCATAATTGCTCCAAATAACCTTATAATGGCTATTTTCGCCCTTAGAAGCCTCGCCAAGCGTTTGCTTGATTAAGTTCTCAATGCCTGTCTGCTCGTCGCTTAAAGCCTTAATTTGAGCCTTTATTTCGCTTAAACGATTTAAACTTGTTTCCTGCAATGTAAGGTCAACCGTTGAAATCGTTTCATCTGCCTGCGGATAAGCCGCCTTCAATGATTCTGACGAGCTTTCGCTGCCGTCAGCCAAAGGCGCAATCTGCGCTTTCACATTTTCGTTCCAAAACCGCTCTTCCATTTCTATGAGAGCGGCAATGTCGTCCTTATAATCATCACGATTTATCTCGACAACATAAAACCCTCTGCCATAAACAAGCGTTGCAAGATATGCCTTTTCTGCGCCGACAACGCTCATATAATGCAAACATTGAACAAGATGATAAGCAGGAATGTTGTTTGCATCCTCGTAAGAATATCCCTGCGAATTTAAAGTGCATTTACACTCTAAAAGCGCATTTTCTCCAACAATAAAACGGTCCACATCGGCAAGCATAAACGGATGTGCAATCGACTGAAGCATAAAACCGTTTCTCTTTACCTTTTTTCCCGTTTCCTCGCAAAATCTTTGAGCAACATAGTCCTCAAGGTCGCTACCCTGTCGCAACGCTTCGCTTATAGGCTTTTGCTCCCCTTTGCCTATTTTGTCGCAGTAAACGGAAAACGCCGAACTGTAAGGATTAAAACCTACAATAGCCGATGCCTCGCTGCCGCCTATGCCTAAAACCCTTCTTTGCGTTTCCCATTCTTCGGACAAGTATTTAATGCCCGTGTTTTTATATGGTTTAACTGTCGCCATTTTTATCTATTTTCTCCTTACTGATAACTCAACGCTTTAAGCGTATCGACAGATAACTGCGCTTTAGAATCACGACTTACGTCAATAGACAAAAACGAGCCGCCTTTTCTCCTGATTTCAACGCTTTCGTCAATGCGGCTATCTCCGCTAATGACATAATCGTAAATCACGTCTGTAACAGACAAATCCAAAGCCTTTACAAGCGGTTTCAAAAATCGCTCAACAAAGTCCGACTTGCTTTTACAAACTTCAATAGGCAACTCGTTTATTTTATAAGTATTCATTCAGTTGTAATCCCCCTGCTGCTCTTGCTTGCCAAACGCTTCAAAAACTTCTTTGTAATATTTGCCCAAAGGTATAAGCATCTGCCCATCTTTAGCCGCTTTTCGCTTATTTGCATAAGCAACCTTTAAAAGGCTAAATGCCTGACTTTCAAGGCGACGGTTCGCCTGCTCAAATTCTTCATCCGTGCAAAGATAATATCCGTTATTGCAACTTGATACCACCTTGCGCAGCTCCGAACTTGTACGAATAGTGCTTATAACCTCACGCAGTCCACGCTCCGAAAGATTAAACTTTGCCGCAAGATCCGCCGCCTTAATAGCATTAGCCTTACCAACGTAGTTTTTCATTTCGTCGTAAACCGCATAAACTATCGGTTCGTGATGTGTAAAAGAGTTCATTGTTTATCTCCGCCAGAAGAACCTTCGCTATCTGCATCTTTTTCCTCTTTGGTATTAATCTCATCTCTCATTTCGTATAGAGCAAGTAAAAATTCCAAATCTTTATCGCCGTATTTATCTAAGAGACATTTAATCTCCTGTCTTAACGAATTTATCATTGTGGCAAGCTGTAAAGTATTAAAGTGTCCGTATGTTATGCTGTCAGCACCCTCATTGGTGCAAACCGAAATGTATGCTCCGGATCCTTCCCAGCTATTTATTACCTTGCCGTTTTCTTCAATGGTAACTTTAATTTTCTTGTCTTCCATTTTTATGGTTCTCCTGCTTTTAATTTGCTTAAATATCTCGTTGAGCCGTTAAGCTCAAAAAAGTCTATGTAATCCTGAACGTGAATTTTGCCCTGAATGTGCAGCCTATCATAGCTGCGCTTTATCGTCCGAATTAACGTCGCTGCCGCGCTGTAAGTAAGCCCAAGCAAATCTTGTAAATCAGCTATGGTTAAATATTCCTTTGCAAAAATCTGCTCTCGCTCTGCGTATGTCATTACCCTTCCTCGCTCTTATCAGCATTGACAACTTCTCTCTCTGCCAAATAATCAAGCGATACGTTAAAATGTTCCGCAAATCTCTTGAGTACGGCAAAAGAAGGAGTTTTTAAGCCCTGCTCAAAATAACCATATGCCGCATCGCTTACGCCCATTGCAATAGCCGCATCGCGTCTTGAAGCACCTGCATTAAGTCGAACTTCTTTTAATCTTTCTGCTAACACCTTTATCTCCTTTTATGTAAATTCAGCGACAGCTATTGACAGATTGTTTAACCTATGTTAAAATACCTTTGCCACAAGAATAAATTTGATAGGCTATAAGTCTGTCAATAGCAACGCCTTTAGTATGCAAAGGCGGTTATTTGCGTATAATCAAATTGCTTTTATTTAAAAAAGTCCATTGTTTTTACGCTATTTTCGCCGCGCTCGGCAACTATGGTTTAAGTATATACGAGATTTCTCTAAATGTCAAGAGGTTATTTGAGATTTCTCAAAATATTTTTTAGGACTTTTATGCTTTCAATTATTTTAAATTTGTTTGAAAATTCTGGAATGTCTGTTAATGCTTTGGAAAAAAATATTGGATTAACGCAAGGGACAATATCAAATTGGAAAAACGGCAAAAACAAGCCATCGCTTGATGCTGTAAGTAAAATTGCTGATTATTTTAATGTTTCCGTAGATTATTTGCTTGGAAAAACGGCAAATAACATATACCCAGTTGAAGCTCTTATTGAATTTGATGAAATTGGAACAATTAGCGCAGGTTATGATGGTACGGTTGACGAAATCCCAACGGGAAATAAAATAGAAATCCCGTCCTCAATGTTAAAAGGACGGGATAAGTCAGAATTTTTTGCTTTAAAAGTAAAAGGCGACAGTATGTACCCTCGTTTACTTAGCGGAGATACTATTCTTTGTTTGCGATGCAATTTTGTTGATAGCGGATCTTATGCGGTTGTGTTATATAATGGCGATGAAGCAACGGTCAAAAAAGTTGCTTACGGAAATAATTATTTAGAGCTTATACCTGTAAACCCGGAATACCCAATTAAGCGTATCGAAAATTTTGACCTTGCACAAGTTAAAATTTTGGGAAAAGTTGTAAAACTAATACGGGATTTTTAAAACCTTATTGACAAAATTTAATATTTTAATTATTATTTAATTAAATTTATAAAATATTTAATTTAAAAAGTAAACTATTTAATAAAAAAGGCAAATTTATGAAAAAGATTATTAAATGCTTTGTAATTTTTGTAAGTTTTCTGTTTTTGTTTTCTGTATTTTTTACAGCGGGTTGCGGATGTCAGCACGAATGGACTTTAGAAAGCACAACAGCAACTTGTGTTAATTCAGGCATTGATACTTATAAATGTAAATTGTGTGGAAAAATTAAAACCGAAAAAGCTGACAATAAGCCACACAATTATGAAACAATAACCATTACTTCTCCCACTTGCACAACACCGGGTACTGGTTATGAAAAATGTTCGGTCTGCGGACAAATTGGGAACACTATAACAATTGAAGCTTGTGGGCACAACTATCAACATCGTGTTTGTACTAACTGTAATTATTCCCCACTACAACAATTTACTTTTGCTTTTTCGCTTAATTCTGTTGGCGGCATAAATGTTAATTCTTGGATAACAAATACTTCTAATAAGCGTATAAAATATATACGGTATAAAGCATATTTAAAAAATAATGTTGGAGATTTAATTCGTGATAATATAAAAAACAAAAATTATATAGATGTTGAATGTATCGGATATTTTGAAATAGGAGTTGAAGTTCAAGTAATTTCAAGAGAAGTAATTGGTTATTGCAAAAATTGTGCAAGAATAGACATTCCTTCTATTGAAATTACATACGAAGATAATACAGTTGAAAAAGTTGCAAATAATTATTATTATATATAAAAAAATACCCCTTCTCCTCTACTCTGGGCAAATGGTAAGGAAAAGGGGATGCAGGGGATATAAAAGTTAAGGCAAGCCTTAGCTTTTACTGCTTTTTTATTTTATCAAACATAATACAACTTGTCAATCACTAAGGAGGTTTAATGACTAAAGAATTTTATGTTGTAAGCACGTCCTTTAATATTCAGGAAAGAATGACTGCAACAAAGGGCAAAGTGTTTGATATTTATTTTCGCGTAATAAATAAAGACGGAAAGGAGCTGCAAAAAAAATTAAGCGGATTTAAAACAAAGGCGTTAGCAAAAACAGCCCACGCTAATTTTATTTCAGAAAAATGCGAAGTCATAAAACAGGAACAAAAAACGGCTTTATTAAACCCATCGGCAAATAATGATTTATGTGTAAAAGACATTGTAAATCAGTATTTTTCATCTTTACATAATCAGCTTAAAGAAGCCACTATTTATGAAAAACAAAAAATATTTAATTTAATTATTCTGCCAAGTTTTGGCGAAACAAAGTTACGAGATCTCACTACCGAAAAATTATATTTATGGCAAGATAAATTATGGTCGCAGCCAAATCCTAAAACAGGCAAACCATATTCATACAAATACTTATGCAAAATCCGCGCTTATTTTTCTGCTTTTTTATCGTGGTGTTCTGTGCGATATACAGATATAAATAATAACTTTGCTAAAGTCGTTAAACCTAAAAGACGCACACCGCAAACAAAAATGCAATTTTGGACGCGGGAAGAATTTAATCAATTTATCGCCGTAGTAGACAATCCTATGTATTACGCCTTTTTTTCAACGCTTTTTTATACAGGGCGGCGCAAAGGCGAGGTTATTGCGCTTACGCCCGGCGATGTGGATTTACAAAAACAAAAAATTACTTTTAACAAATCTATCACTCGAAAAACTTTAAATAATAGTCCATACAATATTACATCCACAAAAACGGAACTTGTGTCCTCTACCCCTATTTGCGCGAGCTTACTTTCCGTGCTTCAGCAATTTACTGCTCAACAACCTTTTTATTTTAGCGGTAATCAACCGTTGACTGATACAACCATAAGAAGGGTATTTAATCATTATTGTGAAGTAGCGCAAGTAAAACAAATAAGAATACACGATTTAAGACATTCATTTGTATCAATGTGTATTCACTTAGGCGCAACATTGCCCGTTGTTGCAGATTTAATAGGCGACACTCTTGCGCAAGTTACAAAAACTTATGCGCATATGTATGAAAGCGACAAACGTAAAATTATTGATTTGATAGGCTAATAACTTCTTGACAAGCAATTAAAGGCCGCTTATATATTATTGTCTACTTGGATGCGATGCGTCCATTTTAAATTTTTTTGCGTTAAGGTGCGGCAACACTTTAACGCATTTTTTATGCAAAAAGTTACTAAAATGTTACTAAAATATAAAAAATACAATATATAGTGTCTAATCGTTAATTTTTAACACCACATATTGTATGTTTTGGTATCGTGTTTCCCCTGCCAGACAGCCTGCGCTATTTGCGCGGGCTGTTTTATTTTTGCCACCCGTATTCAAGAAAATGTACGCCGTTTTCTGCCGCTTCGAGGGCGGTTTTTCTGTCTGGAATGATATTTTCGGGCAGATTATTTATATCGAACCAGGCAAGACCGCCGCATTTTTCTGGTTCGCCTATGCACGGTGCGCCTTCGTATCTGTCAAGACCGAAATAGCCGTAACAATAGGTTGCGTCCTCGTCCGTCTTGTAAACAAAAGTCAAAAAGGTGAAATCGCGCGGAGAAGCCTTTATTTTCAGCTCTTCAGCGCACTCTCTGGCGCACGCTTCCGTCATGCTTTCACCCTCTTCAACGTGTCCAGAACAGGCAAAATCCCACATTCCGTCCGCAAAACCAGTATTTTTACGCTTTTGCATAAGAATTCGTCCGCCGTCGGCGCTCTTTATAAGCACAACGACGGACGTGGGCGTTAAAAATCTTTTTTTCATTATACTCTGACTTCGCCTTTAAGTCCGAGGCTTTGCGCGTTTTCTTTAAGAATGGGCGCAATCTCGTCTGCAATGAATTCTTCCGTCTGCTGGGGCGCTCTGCCAATAAATTTTGACGCGTCGAGAATGTCGTCGAGCTTGTCGCGGACGGCGGCAAACATGTCGTCTTTTTTAATAAGGTCTATAAGGTTGTTTTCAAGTCCGCGTTCCTTAACGTTTTTGCCTGCTTCCATGGAAAGCACTCTTATTCTTTCGTGAAGTTCCTGACGGTTTCCTCCCGCCTTTACGCACTCCATCATTATATTTTCGGTTGCCATGAAGGGCAATTCCGCAGCTATGTGCTTTGCTATTACCTTATCGTAAACTACGAGATTTTCGCTTACGTTCATGTAAATGTTGAGAATGCCGTCTACGGCGAGGAAAGCCTGCGCATTGACAATTCTTCTGTTCGCGGAATCGTCGAGCGTTCTTTCGAACCACTGCGTAGACGCCGTAACAGCGGAATTGAGAGGAAGCGAAATGACGAAGCGCGCAAGCGAACCCATTCTCTCGCAGCGCATGGGATTGCGCTTGTATGCCATGGCGGAAGAACCTATCTGAGATTTTTCAAAAGGTTCTTCTATTTCCTTCATGTTCTGCAGAATTCTTATGTCATTTGAAAATTTATACGCGCTCTGCGCAATCTGCGAAAGCACGCAGAGAACGTTATAATCGAATTTTCTGGGATAGGTCTGTCCCGTAACGCCGTAAACCTTGTCGCAACCCATCTTTTTTACGACTTTCTTTTCAAGTTCCTTGACTTTTGCCGTGTCGCAGTTGAAAAGCTCCATAAAGCTTGCCTGCGTACCCGTAGTTCCTTTTACGCCGCGCAACTTGAAGCATTTTTCGAGGTGAACGAGATTTTCATAGTCCATCATGAGGTCCTGCAGCCAAAGCGTAGCTCTCTTTCCAACTGTGGTAAGCTGTGCGGGCTGAAGATGAGTAAACCCGAGCGTGGGCAAATCTTTATATTTAAGCGCAAATTTGCTCAATTTATCCATTACATTGACAAGTTTGCTCTTGACTATGGAAATGGCGTCGCGGATTATTATGAGTTCGGAATTGCAATCGACAAAACAACTGGTTGCGCCGAGGTGAATTATGGGCATAGCAGATTTTGCCTGGCTGCCGAACGCCCTGACGTGAGCCATAACGTCGTGGCGCACCTCTCTTTCAAACTTTTCTGCCGTTTCGTAGTTTATGTCGTCGGCATATTTTTTCATTTCGGCAATCTGCTCGGGCGTGATGTTTAGACCGAGCTCCATTTCCGATTCAGCAAGAGCAATCCACAGCTTGCGCCAAAGTCTGAAGCGCTTGTCGTCGGAAAAATTTTCCGACATCTGTCTGCTTGCGTATCTTGTGATGAGTGGATTAACGTAAACCGAATTATCTGTCATTTTAAACTCCGTATATTAAAATTTATCTTAAATATTATCAGTTGAATTTGTATGATTTTCGGACTCGGCCGCTGAAATCTGAAATACAGTTTCTTCTTCGCTGTCCGCGGCAGCAACGTCTTCGTTGACGTCAGAGGCGGCTTTTTTCTCTCTGCGCCTCTTTGCAACCAAATACGAGACCAGCAGATAAATAAAACCCGCTACGGGAAGCGAAATGAAAGTGCAACCGACAATTACCATTAAAAGTCCGAGGGCTACAGCCGATTTTTTCTGGTCAAGAAGCGCAGAATAATCGGGCGAGCCTAAGGAAATCTGTTTGGAAATTGCCGAAGAATACATGACCACGCCCGTTATTATGCACACTATCGCGGCGACGGCAATGCCGGCAAGAATGAAAATAAGAATTTTTTTATTCATATCAGTCAGAATTTTACAGGAGCAGGATAATCAACGCCGAAAGTTTCGATTGTCATGCTCTTTATTACCTGGGGCTTTCTGGGTTTATCGTTAAAATCTGTCGCAACGGAAGCTATTGCGTCTACCGCTTCCATTCCTTCTATAACTTTGCCGAAAGCCGCATACTGCCCGTCGAGATAGGAAGCGTTTGCGTGCATGATAAAAAACTGCGAGCCTGCGCTGTTTGGCGACATTGCTCTCGCCATGGAAATTACACCGCGGGCATGCTTAATGTCGTTGCCGACGAAACCGTTGAGCGAAAATTCGCCCTTTATAGCATAGCCCGGACCGCCCGTACCAGTTCCGTTAGGATCGCCGCCCTGTATCATGAAGCCGCTGATTATGCGGTGAAAGGTCAGCCCGTCGTAAAAACCGCTGCCTGCAAGGCTTAAAAAGTTATTTACGGTATTCGGCGCCTTGTCGGGATAAAGTTCCAGCACGATTTTGCCGCCGTTTTCCATAGTTATCGTAACCTGAGGATTTTTCATATTTATACCTTTATTTAAAGATTTTCGTATTTTTCTACAGATACTCCCGCTTCTGTAAACAGTTGCATGGAAAATTTATCGGGATAGCCGTCCTTATAGACCACTCGCGAAATGCCCGAATTAATTATTATCTTCGCACATATCACGCAGGGCTGGTGAGTACAGTAAAGCGTGCAACCTTCTACGCTGCAACCCACTCTCGCCGCCTGAATTATGGCATTCTGCTCGGCATGAACGGCATAGCACAGTTCCTGCATCGTGCCGCTCGCAATATTGAGTTTGTTGCGCAGGCATTCGCCCTTGTCCACACAGCTTTTAATGCCTTGGGGAGCGCCGTTGTAGCCTGTCGCAATAACCCTTTTGTTCCTTACGATTATAGCGCCGACGTGTCTGTTTTCTTTATAGCAACTCGACCAGGAACCTACGACTTCGGCAAGCTCCATAAATCGCTTATCCCATTTATCCATATTATTAATCTCCGATTAAACTCTGCCTTTTGATTTATATTACCATATTTTTCTTTAAAATGCAATTTTTTAGTTTCTCATGTTTGACTTTATTTTGGTCAGTTTATAAATATATTTGAAAAATATTTAAATTTTTTCGGAGGAATAGGTTATATGAATATAAAACCTTTATTCGACAAGGTTGTTGTCGAAAGCGTTAAGGCAGAAGAAAAGACCAAATCCGGACTTTATCTTGCAGCCGCATCGCAGGAAAAACCCGCCGTTTGCGTAGTCGTCGCAGTCGGTCCCGGCGGAATTATCGACGGCAAGGAAGTTAAAATGCAGGTCAGCGTCGGCGACAAGGTGCTTCTTTCCAAATACAGCGGCACCGAAGTTAAAGTTGACGGCAAGGAATACACGATTATCCGCCAGAGCGACATACTGGCTATAGTTGAATAATTAAGGAGATTTATTTATGGCTAAACAGATTAAATACGGCGACGACGCCAGAAAAGCGCTCGAAAAAGGCGTTAACGTCATAGCCGATACGGTTAAAATCACACTCGGTCCCAAGGGCAGAAACGTCGTCCTCGACAAAAAATTCGGCGCTCCCCTCATCACTAACGACGGCGTTACGATAGCAAAGGAAATCGAACTTGAAGATCCCTTCGAAAACATGGGCGCGCAGCTCGTAAAGGAAGTTTCCACAAAAACCAACGACGTTGCGGGCGACGGTACCACCACCGCCATGGTTCTTGCACAGGCAATCATTCGCGAAGGACTTAAAAACCTCGCAGCGGGCGCAAACCCCATTATTCTTAAAAAGGGCATAGCAACCGCAGTCGATACAGCAGTTGAAAAAATAAAGTCCATTTCCAAACCCGTAGAGAACAAACTTGCAATCTCTCAGGTCGCATCCATTTCCGCAGGCGACGAAACGATAGGCAAACTTATTGCAGACGCTATGGAAATTGTCGGCAAAGACGGCGTAATCACCGTCGAAGAAGGCAAATCCATGACGACCGAACTTACTACCGTAGAAGGCATGCAGTTCGACAGAGGTTACGCTTCCGCTTACATGGTAACCAACACCGAAAAGATGGAAGCCGTACTGGACAACCCCTACATTCTTATCACAGACAAGAAAATTTCCTCTTTGCAGGAAATTCTGCCCATAATCGAACCAATCGCTCAGCAGGGCGCAAGACTTCTCATTATTGCTGAAGACGTTGAAGGCGACGCACTTGCTTCCCTCATCGTCAACAAGCTCAAGGGCGTTCTTAACTGTGTTGCGGTAAAAGCTCCCGGCTTCGGCGACAGAAGAAAGGCAATGCTCGAAGACATTGCAATTCTTACGGGCGGCACCGTCGTTTCTTCCGACCTCGGCTACGAATTCAAGAACGTTACACCCGACATGCTCGGCAGAGCGGCTCAGGTCAAGGTTGACAAGGACAACACCACCATCATCAACGGTTCAGGCGACAGCGAAGCAATCAAGGCAAGAGTTAACTCTATCAAGGCACAGATTGCCGAAACGACTTCCGAATATGACAAGGAAAAACTTCAGGAACGCCTTGCAAAACTTGCAGGCGGCGTAGCCGTAATCAATGTCGGCGCGGCAACCGAAGTTGAAATGAAGGAAAAGAAACTCCGCATCGAAGACGCCCTCGCTGCAACTAGAGCGGCTGTCGAAGAAGGCATCGTCCCCGGCGGCGGAGTAGCGCTTCTTTCCACCATTCCCGAACTCAACAAACTCGTAAAATCGCTTTCGGGCGACGAAAGAACGGGCGCAAGCATAGTACTTAAAGCCGTTGAAGAGCCCCTTCGCCAGATAGCTAAAAACGCAGGTTTAGACGGTTCCGTGATCGTAAACACCATTGTTTCCTCCAAAAAACCCAACTACGGCTACGACGCACTCAAGAACCAGTACACCGATATGGTTCAGAGCGGCATTATCGACCCCACTAAGGTTGCACGCTCGGTTCTTCAGAATGCGGCATCCGTCGCGGCAACTCTGCTTACAACCGAAAGCATAGTAACCGACATCCCTGCACCCGCTCCCGCAGCTCCCATGGGCGCTCCCGATATGGGCGGAATGTATTAATCATTTAAAAGATAAATAAACATGAAACAAACCCCCGAACGCAAACGTTCGGGGGTTTTAATTTGCTTGAAAATTGTTAGCGCCACATAAATTAAGGCGTATTTATATAAAAAATAGGTAATTTTAAGTTAAAAAGTGCAATTTAATTATATTTTTCAAGTTTTTCGAGAATGCGCCTCAACGCGCATTTACCGTGTTCGTAGGTAAGACCGCCCTGGAAGTAAGCGATATAAGGCGGTTTTACGGGACCGTCAGCAGATAGTTCTATCGAAGCTCCCGAAACGAAAGTACCAGCCGCCATAATAATTTCATCGTTGTAGCCGGGCATGTCCCAGGGTTCGCAGGTAACGTAGCTGTCAACGGGCGAGGCATACTGCACTTCCCTTATGAAATCAATCATCTTATCCGCGCTGTCGAACTGAATGCAACGCGTAATGTCGTAAGGCATTTTATCTATCGAGGGATAGTTTTTAAACCCGAGGTCAGTGAGCGCGATACCGATGAGAAGCGAACACTTCAATGCCTGCGCAACCGTATGGGGCGCCATGAAAAGTCCCTGATAAAAATATCTGTAACCGCTCTCGAACGAGCCTACTTCCAGACCTATCGACGGCGCGGTGAGCCTCCTGCCGATTTTTTCGATATACTCACCCTTTCCGCAGATATAACCGCCCGTAGGAGCAATGCCTCCGCCGGCATTTTTTATAAGCGAACCTACGATAATGTCCGCTCCGCAGTCCGTAGGCTCGCATTTTTCTACAAATTCGCCGTAACAGTTATCTACAAAAATACAGCCGTCAAAGCCGCATTTTCTTACGAACTGACATACTTTCCCTATTTCTTCGCACGAAAAAGCGTCTCTTAGCTCATAACCGCGCGAACGCTGAATATAAACGACTTTTGTCTTTGAATTAAGCGAACTTTTTATTGCGCTTAAATCAAAATTGCCGTCCTTGTCCAGTTCACAGCAACTAAATTTAATACCGTAATCTTTTAAAGAGCCGATATTTTCTCCCAAAATTACGGGGCGGATAGTGTCGTAAGGCATGCCGCTGACGCAAAAAAGTTCGTCGCCAGGCATTAAAAGTCCGAAAAGCGCAACGGAAAGAGAATGCGTACCCGACAAAAGATGAGGCGAAACGATACCCTTTTCCGCACCGAAAGCGTCAGCATAAATCTGACCGAGGCAGTCCCTGCCCTCGTCGCCGTAACCGTAGCCGCTCGTGCCACAAAAATGACGCATGGCAATCCTGTTTTTTCTGAACGCTTCCAGAACCTTGCTCTGGTTAACGTAAGCGATGTCGTCTATCTCTTTAAATTTATCTTTAAGCCGCTTTTCGCAGTCTTTTATATATTCTTCAAAATTAATCATTCAATAGCTCCAAAACATATACCGTGTTTGCGCAGTCTGGTTTAATCCATACAAGCGAAGGCAATTTTTTGAAAAAGGTAATCTGCCTTTTGGCGTAATGACGCGTATTTTTCTTTATTATGTCACGCATAGTACTTTGTGAATAGCCATTTTTAAGCCCTTCAAGCACTTCTTTGTATCCTATCGCCTGCATAGACTGACAATTTTCGTCCACGCCTTCCGAAAGCAAACCTTTTACCTCTTCTACAAGCCCGCGATCGAACATTTCGTCAACTCGCTTATCTATCCTTAAATAAAGTTCATCGCGCGGATAATCTATCGCAACGGCAAGATAATCGCAGACGGGATTGAGTTCGTCGCACTGATCAGATTTGCGCTTGCCGCTCAGTTCATAAATTTCGAGAGCGCGTATAACGCGCTTCGTATCGTTGGGATGAATTGTCTTTGAGGACGGCTCGTCCACTTTTTCAAGCAGAGAAAAAAGATATTCTTTTCCCCTCTCTTCGAGTATGCGGGCATATTTTTCACGCACTTTGTCATCACCCTGCGTGCCACCGTAACCAAGATCAAACAACAACGAATTGATGTAAAACCCCGTCCCTCCGCAAATTACAGGAATTTTTCCGCCGTTTATGAGCCTTTGCATGTGCGCCATTGCGGCAATTTTATAATCGGAAACAGAATATTTTTCTTTAGGATTGACGACGTCAATCATTCTGTGCGGCACGCCGAGTTTTTCTTCTTCCGTCGGCTTTGCAGTACCAATATCCAATCCGCGGTAAATCAGCTGCGAATCTGCCGAAATCACTTCCGAACCGAGAGCGAGAGCGGAATTTGCCGCAAGCGCCGTCTTACCTGTAGCCGTTGCGCCGCATATTACAAGCACTTTTTTCACTCTTACACAATCCTTTTGAACATTTTTTCAATCTGGTATTTGGTAAGTCTTACGCAGACGGGACGCCCATGCGGGCATTTAAGCCCCGTATCGCCTTTCATCATCTCTACAAGTTTGTCTTTTTCAGCAGCCGTCAGCGCCATTCCGCCTTTTACCGCATGTTTGCATGCAGTCATGGCTATTTTTTCGCGCAGAACATCTTCAAGTTTGATAGATTGAAGGTTGTCTAAATCGCGCAGAAGTTCTGCAAAGAAATCGCTAAGATTTATATTTTGTAAATCCAGTGGAACTTCGTTAACCCTGTAAGCGCACGCGCCGAACGGCTCAATATCGAACCCCATAGAGCGTATAAGCTGCAAATGCGAAAAGATAAACGCGCTCTCGGACGCATTCAGGTCGAGAATATACGGAATAATCATTCCCTGTCGCGCAACAGACTGCCTTGAACGCAGTTTTTCCATCAACGCATCGAAAATCAATCTTTCGTGCGCGGCATGCTGGTCAATAAGATAGACCTCATCTGCACATTCATAAAGAAGATAGGTGTTGAAAAGCTCACCCTTGTATTTCCAGCTTTCATAGCTGATTTTTTGTTGTTCCTGCTTTTCTTTGCGCTCTTCTTCAGCTTTTGTAGCCGCGTCGGGACTGACTATACCGCCGCACGCCTGCATTCTTGTAACATTATTTATAGGCGCAAACACCCTGTGAAGAGGCAAATTTTCTATACTTTCGACCTCTGCGCCCCTCTTTTCCATGCGTTCAAAAACGCTTTCCTGAGCGTTTTGAAAAGATGAAACGCTTTGTTCCTCTTTCTTTACTGAAATACTGCCGTCAGGCTTGAAGACGGGCATCTTTACGTCGTCGAAGTTCTTATCGTAAACCTTGCCGCTCTGCGAATAATCTGCCGCATACACGGCATTTTTCGATGTGTTTTCGGCAAAAGTTGACTTAATTTCGGGTACTCGCGTGTTTTCAACGACAAAATCTGCAGCCTTTGCCGTGCCGTCTAAGACGGACGAAATAACTTTATAAACCGTGCCGTAAATGAGCTGATTGTCCACAAAACGCACGTCCGCTTTGTTGGGGTGAACGTTTACGTCGACAATGTCAGCAGGAACGTCTACAAAAAGAACGTATGCGGCGTAATTTCGCTTCATAGCATACGGCGCGTATGCCTGAGAAATTGCCGAAGAAATGACGTTGTTTACTATACATCTGCCGTTCAGAAAGATATTCTGATAGCTCTTGTTCGGCTTGAAAAAGTTCTGGTTTCCTATAAATCCGTAAATCTTCAAGTCGTTTCTGTCAGCATTTATTTTAAAACACTGCGACAGGAACGAAGCGCCGTAAACCTGTGCAATAGCTTCTTCCAAGCCTCCGCCGTAAGACTGCAAAACGAGTTTTCCGTCGGCGTAATACCTGAAAGCAACGCGGGGATTGCAAAGAATGTAGCGCGTAACGAAAGCAGTAATGTCCGCCTCTTCTTTTTTATCTGTTTTAAGAAATTTAAGTCTGACGGGGGTATTGAAAAAGATGTTGCGCATTGTAATAGAAGTACCTTTTTCAAACGCCGCAGGCTGAACTTTGCCGATATACTCTCCGTCGCATTCGACCTTGTAAGCACCGTTGCCATCGGTCGCGCTTACAAGCTCAACTTTTGAAATGGCAGCTATCGTTGCGAGAGCTTCGCCCCTGAAACCGAGAGTAGTTATTTTATCGATATCCTCAACGGTAGAAATTTTGCTCGTGGCATGCGAAAAGAAAGCCGCGCGCATGTCGTCTTTTTCTATGCCGCAACCGTTATCGACCACCCTTACAAGATCCTTTCCGCCGCGCTCGATATAAATCTCGATTTCGGTTGCGCCAGCGTCGAGACTGTTTTCAATCATCTCTTTTACTGCGGAATAAGGTCTGTCGATGACTTCGCCCGCCGCTATTCTGTTGCAGATTTCCTCGGATAATATGTTTATTTTTGCCATTATTTAACCTTTTCGACGAGATCGCTTAATACCATGAACGCCTGCATAGGAGAAAGATTATTAATGTCCAACTCTTTTAAGATAGTTTCAACCTCACTGCACGCAGGTTGCGCAGGGCTTTCTTCCTCAACCGCAGCCGAGACGACATCGCCGTTTTCAATAGATTTTAATATGACTTTAGCCCTTTCGGTAACTTCTTTCGGTACGCCCGCCAAGGAAGCGACCTCTATGCCGAAACTCCTGTTCGCTCCGCCGCGCATGATTTTTCTCAAAAATACTATGCCGCCGTTTATCTCTTTGACGGCAATTTTGTAATTTTTTACGCCGTCCATCTTGTTTTCGAGCTGTGTAAGTTCGTGGTAATGCGTCGCAAACAGCGTCTTTGCGCCTATTTGAGATGTGATATGTTCAACGACAGCCCACGCAATGGAAAGACCGTCGTAAGTACTGGTCCCTCTGCCCACCTCGTCGAGAATTATAAGACTGTTTTTTGTAGCGTTGCGCAGAATTGAAGCGACTTCTATCATTTCGACCATAAAAGTACTCTGGTCGAGAATGAGGTTATCGCTTGCGCCGACGCGCGTAAAAATACGATCCAGCACGGGAATTTCCGCACTCTTTGCGGGAACGAACGAACCGATGTGCGCCATGAGAGCGATTATAGCCGTCTGGCGCATATAAGTACTTTTGCCCGCCATGTTGGGTCCGGTTATAATCATTGTGCGGTTTTCTCCCTCGTCGAGATAAGTATCGTTAGAGACAAATTTCTCCTTTGAAATCGCTTCGACGACGGGGTGCCTGCCTTCGCGCACAGACATAGGCTTATCCGCTCCGACCATTACGGGACGACAATATTTACGCGATTTTGCCACTTCCGCGAGCGACACGAAGACGTCGAGACGGGCAATGGCTGCGGCAATGCGCTTGAAATCGGATATATGGGAAACGAGTTTTTCCTTTAAATCTTCGAAAATGCCCGCTTCAAGCCTCAAAGACAGCTCTTCGCTGTTGAGAATTTTGTCCTCAAGCTCTTTGAGTTCATCGGTTATAAATCTTTCGGCGTTTGCGAGCGTCTGGCGCCTGTGATATTCCACTGGAACCTTATCTTTAAACGATTTGCTTACTTCAATATAATAGCCGAATACCCTGTTAAAGCCTATTTTAAGCGTTCTTATGCCGGTTAAGTCGCGTTCGCGAGCCTCCATCTGGCTTAAAATGTTCCTGCTGTTTTCCTTTACCGAACGCAGTTCGTCAAGTTCTTTGCTGTAACCGCTCTTTACATATCCGCCGTCTTTCAGCGTTGCGGGGGGATTTTCTGTAATGACTGAATTAATGAGTTCCGCGACGGGCGAAAGATCGATGAGGTCTGCGCAAATATCCCTTACCGCCCTGCAAGTAAAACCTGAAAGCTGAAATGCGAGGTTAGGAACAACGTTCAGCGACTGCGCAAGCAGAAGACAATCGGCTGGCATGACATTGCCGTTAGAAATTTTGCCCGTAAGTCTTTCCATGTCCCTGACCTGGGAAAGCATGTCCTCTAAGGCAAGCCTTATTACCGTCGCGTCAAAAAATTCGCCTACTGCGTCCAATCGGTAATTGATTTCATCGGCGTTGCCCAAAGGAGACAAAAGCATGGCGTTGAGAAGCCTTGCACCCATTGCGGTCTTGGTTTTGTCGAGAAGCCATAAAAGCGAGCCGTATTTTTTGCCTTCCGCCATGCTTTTAACCACTTCAAGGTTTCTTATCGCGGCATTGTCGAGCTGCAACCTTGTGTCCGAAGACGAATATTTTATATTGTCGATATTATTTAAAGCATGCTTTTGAGTGTCTTTAAGATATTCTATAAGCGCTCCGCAGGCGCAGATTGCGCCATTCTTTCCGTCGATTTCAAATGCTGAAAGCGAATTGGTTTTAAGCTGTTCGCACAGACACCTGTATGCCGCAGCATAGGCAAAAGCCCACGCGGGATAGCACGAAAATTTCGGCAGCAGCCCCCTTTCCACCTCGGGCGCATTTTTGGACGCGAAAAGCATTTCGTCGTTACAGATGATTTCGCTTACTGAAAGCTTGAGCATTTGAGCTATCGCACGCTCAACGCTGTCATGCCCGACATACTGCGAACACTCCATTTCGCCCGTAGTTATGTCCGCCCACGCAAGCGAACAGATTTCGCTTTCCTTATATGCGCAGCAAATGAAGTTGTTGGATGCCGCATCCAGGTAATTTTCGTCCGTAAGAGTGCCTGCGGTAACCACCCTTATAACGTCGCGAGCCACCATGCCTTTTGCGAGCGCCGGGTCTTCGAGCTGTTCGCATATCGCAACTTTATAGCCTGCGCCTACAAGTTTGGCTATATACGCATCGGCAGCGTGAAAAGGCACGCCGCACATGGGCGCTCGCTCGTCAAGTCCGCAATCGCGCCCGGTCAAGGTCAAATCAAGCACGGCGGAGGCTTCCTTCGCGTCGTCGAAAAACATCTCGTAAAAGTCGCCGAGACGATAAAAAATAATACAGTCTTTATACTTTTCCTTAACCGAAAAGTAATGTTGCATCATCGGTGAAAGCGCCATAATTTAACCTGCTATACTGCCAAACAGCGAAATTCCGTTAGCTTCGTCAACGGTAAGATTTACGAACTGTCCGATAAGATTTTTATCGCTTGAAAAATATCCCATTCTGCCGTACTCGTCTCTGCCGCAGTAAAGTCCGCGCTTTTCGTCGTAGTCTTCGCACAGAATTTCAATAGTTTTTCCTTTATACTGAGCCGATTGCGCCCTGGTAAGCGAATTGACGAGATCGACCAGCTTGATTATGCGTTCCTTTGAAACTTCTTCAGGTATCTGGTCGGGCATTTCGGCAGCTTTCGTGCCTTCTCTTTTGGAATAAACAAAAGTAAACGCCGATGAATAACCAACCTTTTTTACAAGCTCCAATGTCGCATTGAAATCTTCTTCCGTTTCGCCCGGGAATCCGACGATAAGGTCGGTAGTTATCGTGCAATCGGGTATTCTGTCCTTGAGATATGCAACCTTTTCGAGATATTCTTTTGTAGTATAACGCCTGTTCATGGCTTTAAGCACGGCATCCGAACCGCTCTGCACGGGCAAGTGCAGACACTTGCAGATTTTGGGACTGCTTGCCATAACCTCTACAAGCTCGCGCGAAAAATCTTTGGGATGGCTGGTCATAAACCTCACCCTGAATTTACCGTCGATCTGAGCAATCTTTTCAAGAAGTTCGGGGAAAGTAACGTCGCCCTTATAGGAATTGACGTTCTGTCCGAGCAGAGTTATTTCCTTGTAACCATCGTTTACGAGGGACTGAACTTCTTCGATAATTTTTTTGCTGTCCCTGCTCCTTTCTCTGCCGCGCACGTAAGGCACTATGCAATAGGAGCAGAAGTTGTTGCAGCCGTACATTATATTGACCCATGCGTTTGGATAGCTCGTCCTCAATGGAACGTCATCCTCGCTAACGGTGCCGTCGCCCCCGTCTATTTCTATGACGGTTTTACGGCTTTTAAGCTTTTTTTCTATAAGTTCTTTGAGGTTATGCAGATTGTGCGTGCCGAATATTATGTCTACGTAAGGGAATTTTTCGTGTAGGTTTTCGGCTTTATGCATCTGCTGGGGAAGACATCCGCCTACTGCAATAAGCATGTTCTTTTTCTCTTTTTTTAGCTTTTTAAGCATGCCTATATTGCCGAAAGCATGATTTTCCGCGTTTTCCCTTATACAGCATGTGTTGAACACTACGATGTCGGCATCTTCGATCTTTTCGCATGACGAATAGCCCATTCCGCTGAGAATGCCAGCTATCTTTTCCGATTCATGCACGTTCATCTGACAGCCGTAAGTAACAATGTGGTAAAATTTATTCATATAAAACAATTATATAATTATTTCGATTTTTTTTCAATTAAAATGCAACAATTAATTGATTTTATAGATACTATTTTTAATGAAAACTTTAGGTAAAATTCTGCTTTTCAGCCTGCTTGCCTTCATGTTCATAATGCTGACGGGATATACGGTTTATATTGCGATAACTAGCGGACTTGAACTGGACGAAAGCAAACTGGTAAATTACGAACAGACTATAACTTTATATGACGGCGACGGAAATAAAATTGAAAGCGCAGCGCTTTCCGGCAACAGAAGCGCAGTCCGCATAAATAACCTCAATGATTACACAAAAAACGCATTTATCGCTTCGGAAGACAGAAAATTTTATTCGCACAACGGAATTAACTTTCAGCGCATGATAAAAGCCGCTTTCCGCAACATTACATCATTTTCATTCAAAGAGGGCGCTTCCACAATAAGTCAGCAACTCATAAAAAACACCCATCTTTCCAACGAAAAGACGCTTAAAAGAAAACTTCAGGAAATAAGACTGACGCGCAAACTCGAAAAAAAATATTCAAAAGACGAAATTTTAGAAATGTACCTCAACACTATTTATTTCGGACACAACTGTTACGGGTTGCAGAACGCTTCGCGTTTTTATTTCGGAAAGGATGCGGAAAACCTGACGCTTGCAGAGAGCGCGACTTTAGCAGGACTTCTCGCTTCGCCGAACAACTACTCGCCGTTCAGCAATCAGGAAAAAAGTCTTAAAAGAAGAAATATTGTGTTAAAAAGCATGCTCGAATGCTCTTTTATAAGCGAAAACGAATATAATACCGCCAAAAACGAGCCCATAACAGTTAACCAGGACATGAATTTCAACCAAAACAGCGATTACCTTTCAGCCGTTTACAGAGAGCTTGAAAGTCTTAACCTCGACTGCTACAGCGAACTTTCGGGCTGCAGAGTTTATACCTATATGAATGAAGAAATGCAGTCCAGGGCGGCTGACGAGAAGGAAGATTGCGACATAGCGATAATTATAACCAACTCCGAAAACGGCGTCGAAGCTTACAGAAATACAATTAAAGGCGCGCAAAGGCAGCCCGGTTCGACAGTCAAACCACTTTTGGTCTACGCGCCCGCCATCGAGGAAGGAATTATATGTCCGCTGACAAAAATAGAAGATAAATTTACAAATTTCGGAGGATACAAACCGCAGAACTACGACGACAAATATCACGGAAACGTAACCGTCGCGGAGAGCATAAAGCACAGTTACAATATTCCCGCAGTAAAAACACTAAACGCCCTTACTATTGAAAAATCGTACGAATACGCAAAAAAACTCCATCTCCCACTCACAGACGAGGACAGAGGACTTGCTCTCGCGCTGGGAGGAATGAAATACGGCTTCGACATTAAACAGATTTGCGACGCTTACAGCGTTTTCAGAAGCGGCGGAAATTACGCGACATCGCATTTTATCAAAAAAATAGAGGATAAAAACGGCAGAACAATTTACACCGCGCAAAACGCAGAGAAGAACAAAGCTTTTTCAAGCGGAACATGTTCTGTAATAAATCAAATGCTTATCGAAACGAGCAAAGAAGGCACTGCAAAAAAACTAAAAAATTTCAATTTCGACGTAGCCTCCAAAACGGGCACATGCGGAAACGAGCACGGAAACACGGACGCTTACGCCGTAAGCTATACTTCCGACCACACGTTCTGCGTGTGGCTGGGCGATAAAGACAACAAAAAAATACAATACACGGGCGGCGGCGAATGCTGTAACGTAATGAAAAACCTTATCACAACGCGTTACAGCTCATATTCTCCCTCACCGCTAGACATATCTTCCGGCACAAAAGAAATTTATATCGACAGAGAAGATTATGATAATGACGGCAAAATAACCATAGCCGACGACGCATGTCCCAAGCTCAACCGACTATCGCTACGCTGTCAGCAGAATTTTTGTCCAGTAGCCAAAAGCAACAAATTTTCATACCCTGAAATTGTAAGACCTGATATATTGGTTTCAAATGACAATATATGTATTGAATTATGTCAGACAAAGTACTATTCATATTTGATAAAACGAGATAATATTGTTATCTATGACGATATTTGGAAAGATAAAATTTACGACGCTCCCTCCTACGGCTCGCATGTATACAGCGTTACGCCATATTACTTTGACGGCAAAGATAAGCATTTCGGAAAAACAGTAACCCTCGACAGGGTGAATTTCAGATCTGAGCCAAACGATATTTTACCTCCCGATATAACCAAAAAAGATTGGTTTGCGGAATAATTTTTATTCACAAACTGCCTAACTTTTTCCCATTCAAGCGTTGAACTATAAAACAACTTTTTTTAGATTTGGGATTAATTTATTGTTAAAAACAGTTTGCCCCACTATTATCACCTCGTTGTGGCTTTTAATAAGTTTATTTCTTACGCCGGTAATAAATTAATTTGTATAACTGAATTACACCCAAATTGCTATTCGATTTTTTATAACAATAAAAGCATATGCGCATTTAGGCGCATATGCTTTTACATTTGTGTGCTTGGATTTAATCGGATTAAATTAGTTTTACGTTAATTTTGTATATTATTAAGTTTTAAAAAAAGTATTTCCTTGTTTAAATTTCTGTAATTTATTAAAGTTTGACAATTTCAAGCGTAGACATTGCCTCGTCCACGAGAGCCTGAACATCCAACTTGCTTTCTTCCGCGAGAACATCCGAAAGTTTAGGTCTGGTCACAGGGTGCTTTGGCAGGAAAACCGTGCAACAGTCTTCATAAGGCTGAATCGATGTTTCGTATGTGCCTATTTCCTTGCTGCGGTCTATAATTTCGTTTTTATCAAACCCGCAAAGAGGTCTCAAAACGGGCAAATGCTCGATTACACTGTTAGACGAGGTCATACCTTCGACAGTCTGGCTGGCAACCTGACCGAGGCTTTCGCCCGTAATAAGGCATTGCGCGCCGCAACTGTCGGCTATTTTTTCGGCAATGCGCATCATAAACCTTCTGAGAAGGGTTACCATATACTCGCCGTTGCACTTTTTATGAATTTCTTCCTGAATGTGCGTTACTTTTACGATGTGTACAGTCGTTCCGCAAGTATATTCGGAAAGAATTTTTGCAAGCTCAATGACTTTTTCTCTCGCCTGCATATTGGTATATGGATAGCTGTGAAAATGTATGCAGTCTATGCTCATGCCGCGTTTTGCTATCATATGACCTGCCACAGGACTGTCAATTCCGCCCGATATGAGCAGCAATCCTTTCCCCGCAGTTCCGACCGGCATACCGCCTGCGCCCTTTAAAAACTCGCCGAAAACAAGCGTCGTACCGTTTTCGCGCACATCTACGTTTACCACAAACTGCGGTTCGTGAATATCTACAGAAAGGTCTTTATAGTAATCCAGAAGCATTCCGCCGAGTTCAGCGCTTATCTGCATGGAATTTAATGGGAATTTTTTGTCCGCTCTGTGAGTTTCCACCTTGAAAGTGCCGCTTGAAGGACAAACAAGCTCGGCAACTTCATAAATATTTTTAAGTTCCGACGGAACTTTATATGCCACCGACAGAGTGTGGATACCGAAAACCTTGTTAAGTTTGGATAAAATAAGTGAAATATCGTCCTCGAAAAATCCTTCAAGCAAGTATCTTCCGCTCTGTCTGTGCAATTCGTGCTTTATACCTTTGAGAGCCTTTTCAATATTGATTGCAAAAATCCGCTCAAAAAAGCCGCGATTTTTGCCCTTGAGATAAAGTTCGCAATATCTGATAATAATTACTTTTTCCATAATCAAGCCATTATGTCTTTTCTGTTTTTAACAAGTTTGTTAAGTATTTTTGCAGCCTCTATAACCTCTTCGAGCGTATTTTCGGGGCTGAAACTTAATCTGAGAATTCCGTCGGCGATATTTTCGCTTATTCCGCAGGACAAAATAACCCTCGAATAACGCTTTTTTTCATTGGATGAGCATGCCGAGCCTGTTCCTATGATTATCCCGAGGTCGTCCGCCTCATGCAGAATGGTTTCTCCCCTTACGCCCTCCGCGCCTACGGTAAGAATGTAAGGCGAACCGTTTTCGGGCGAAATACGGGTAAACAGAGACTTATCAAGCTCATTCCACATTGCATTATGCAAATTTTTAACTTGCTCAAAGTACTTTTTAATGTCTGAATAGCGCTTTAATGCTGCAAATTCAAACATTTTTATGCCGAAAACGTTTTCTGTGCCGCTCCTCAAGCCGCTCTCCTGTCCGCCACCGTAAATGTACGGCTTAAGAACCAGACTTTTGCGCTTGATGAGGGCGCCCGTCCCCTTCATTCCCCCTATTTTGTGTGCGGAAATAGAGTACAGATCAACGCATTTATCGAGGCGGAAACTTATTTTTCCGAAAGCCTGCACGCCGTCGGCATGGAAAAGCGCATTCTTATTTTTGGCTTTTACCATTCGGGCGATAGCGTTAATATCGTTTATCGCGCCCGTCTCGTTATTGACGTGAATGACGGAAACAAGAGATGTTTTACTGTCGACAAGTTCTGAAAGCTTTTCCGCGTTCACGCTGCCGTCGGCATTGAGCGGAACAAATCTGACTTCAATGCCGCGCTGTTTAAGCTCGTTTGCGGCGTTATAAACTGCAGAATGTTCGCCCATAGTCGTAACGACGTTGCCACGCTTGCCTGCGCAGAACAAGGCATGATTATCCGCCTCGGTGCCGCAGGAAGTTATAACGAGGTCAAAACCGTCGTCTGCTATGCAGGAAAGAATGTTTTTCCTCGCCTGCTTTAAATTCAGGTGCAAATTATAACCTTCCGCGTAGAGCGCGGAAGGATTATAATAATTATCATATAAAAATTGGTTTGCCTTTTCAAGACACTCCTTGTCAGGTCTTGTAGTGGCAGCATTATCAAGATATATCATTAAATTTCAATTATTCCCTTGAATGCCTGCTTTACTGGTCCGTCAATTTCTACGGAGCCGTCTTCGCAAACTTTAACGAAGAGGTCGCCGCCCTTGAGCTTAACGGTTATGATTTCGCCCTTGACGCATTCGCCCATATCGATTGCCGCGAGAGCAGCCGCAGCGACAGCCGTGCCGCACGACCACGTTTCTCCGCTAATCTTGCCGAGCACGCGCATCCTGAGCGTAACGTTATTTACAACTCTCACGCACTCAAGGAAGTCAATTTCGGGGAAGAAATCAAGTTTAGAGGAAAGTTCCTGGCTGTAATCTTCAAAATCGACGTCGTCAATCTTATCGCAGAAGGTTACGAAGTGGTTTTTGCCTATCTTGACTTTATATGCGTCCCTCTGCTTGCCGCCGTATCTTGAATAAGTTACAATTCCTTCGGGAAGTTCATACTTATTCATAACGGGACAATCGAGCTTGACAGAAACCGAGCTTGCCGCACCATTGAAGCAGGAAACGGAAAGTTTTTCTGCCTTGCCGCACATTTCAAGCGTAAGCTCTTCGCTTGTAACAATGCCGTTATCGTACAGGTATTTAGCCGCAATTCTCAAGGGATTTACGGAAATTCCAGCATCGGAACCGTCGCTGTTGAACACCCTTACCTTTGCGTCGGCAATGTCTGATTTTTCAATGAGAACAATGCCGTCGCCGCCGATTGCATAGTGTCTGTCAGCAAAGTTAATTGCGAGAGATTCGGGGCAGGTAATGCGGTTGTCCATGTTATTGAAGAAGATGTAATCGTTGCCGCACGAATGCATTTTATTGAATTCAAGCTTTAACTTTTCCTTCCTCAGATGGTTAATATCAACGAGTTCGGTATTGAACTGATTGTATCTTCCCGCAATAACGTCCGCGAGAGCGTTAGTCGTATCGAGCGACGTAAGTACTGTTATACCGAGCAAAATTGCGTGGTGATGAAGCGAGATGTAGTTGGTTATGGACTCCATATCCGTTTTGCCCGTGTAAACGATGTAATCTATTTTACCGTCGTCCATGAGCTTGAATATGTCGTCGTTTGTAGAAAGTCTTGCAACCTCCGTACATTCGAGACCGAGACTTCTTATAACCTGCGCCGTACCCTTTGTTGCGTAGAACGTAAGACCTAAATCAGCAAATTTTTTGACGATATTAACAATTTCAAACTTGTCTTCGTCGTTGATGGTGAAGTAAATGCCCGAAGGGTTCTGCTTCGTGGGGTGCTTCATGTTGAAGCCAGCGGAAACAAGTCCTTTGAAGAGCGCTTCCTCTATCGTCTTGCCGATACCGAGAACTTCGCCCGTAGACTTCATTTCGGGACCGAGCTGCGAGTTGACGTCGTTGAGCTTTTCAAACGAGAATACGGGAACTTTTACGGCAACGTAAGGCGAATTTTTATAAAGTCCAGTGCCGTAGCCCAATCTCTTGAGCTTTGCGCCTACCATTATCCTCGTTGCGAGGTCAACCATGGGAACGCCAGTAACTTTAGAAATATAAGGTATGGTTCTCGAAGCTCTGGGGTTGACTTCTATGACGTAAAGTTCATTGTGATAGATGAGGTACTGAATATTGATAAGACCCTTCGTCTTGAGCGAAATTGCAAGGTTTGTGGAAACTTCCACTACCTTTTTGAGCATTGCGTCGCTGAGATTGTAGGGAGGATAAACGGCTATAGAGTCGCCGCTGTGAACACCCGCTCTTTCGATATGTTGCATAATGCCGGGAATGAGCACGTCAACGCCGTCCGAAATGGCGTCAACTTCCAATTCAGTACCCATGAGGTACTTATCGCAGAGAACGGGGTTTTCAATCTTCTGAGCAAGAATGACGTCCATGTATCTTTCGATATCGTTCTGCGTAAAGGCAATCGTCATGTTCTGACCGCCTATGACGTAGGAAGGACGAAGAAGCACGGGATAACCTAAAGTTTCGGCAGCTTTGACCGCCTCTTCCTTAGTCATTACAGTAAGTCCCTTAGGTCTTGCGATATGGAACTGTTCGAGCAGTTCGTCAAATCTTTCTCTGTCTTCGGCAAGGTCGATACTGTCGGCGGGAGTGCCTAAAATTCTTACGCCTTTCTTGTCGAGGTAAGCGCACAACTTGATTGCCGTCTGTCCGCCGAAAGTTATTACAACGCCGTAAGGCTTTTCAATGTCAATGACGTTCTGAACGTCTTCGGGAGTAAGGCTTTCAAAATAAAGCCTGTCAGCCGTGTCGAAGTCGGTGGAAACTGTTTCGGGGTTATTGTTGATTATAATAACCTCGTATCCGAGGCGCTTCAATGCCCAAACGCAGTGAACTGACGAATAGTCGAACTCGATACCCTGACCTATTCTTATGGGACCTGAGCCGATAACTATTATTCTCTTCTTCTTTTTCTTTCTGCTCTCGGCAACGTAAGGCACAGCTTCGTCGTGAGCCTTTTCGTCGTAAGTTGAGTAGAAATAAGGCGTCTGCGCAGCGAATTCCGCACCGCAGGTGTCAACCATCTTGAAAGCGGCGTCTACGTGCTTGGGCAGTTTATTGCCCGAAAGCTGTTCCAAAGCTTTATCGGGATAACCGAGTTTCTTGCCCTCGATATACTGTGCAGCAGTAATTGCCTTGCCTGTAATTTCAGCTTCGTATTCGCAGAGATTTTTGAGTTTATCGAGGAACCACTCGTCGATTTTAGTTATATCGTGGATTTCTTCAATGGCAAATCCGCGTTTGAGAGCCTGATATACGACGAACAGTCTTTCGTCCGTAAGCTCGTGAAGTTTGCTTCTTATTTCCTCGTCGGAAAGCTCAGCCATCTTGGGCATATTGAGGGTATTGAGCGAAATTTCAGCGCCCCTGACCGCCTTCATGATAGCCATTTCAAAGCTCGTGCCGATAGCCATGACTTCGCCCGTAGCCTTCATTCTCGTGCCGAGCGTGCGCTTTGCGTACAGGAATTTATCGAAAGGCCACTTGGGAAGTTTGACGACGACGTAGTCGAGCGTGGGCTCGAAGCAGGCATAAGTTTTGCCAGTTACGTCGTTTTTGATTTCGTCGAGAGTATAGCCGAGCGCAATCTTTGCGGCAACTTTGGCAATGGGATAACCCGTAGCCTTGGATGCGAGCGCGGACGAACGCGAAACTCTGGGGTTAACTTCGATTACCGAATATTCGAACGAGTCGGGATTGAGCGCAAACTGGCAGTTGCAGCCGCCCTCTATGCCGAGTTCGGTTATTATATCGAGAGAGGCTGTACGCAGCATCTGATATTCTTTATCCGAAAGCGTAACCGCAGGCGCAATGACTATCGAGTCGCCCGTGTGTATGCCGACGGGGTCGAAGTTTTCCATCGAGCAGACGGTAAGCACGTTGCCAGCGCCGTCGCGCAGAACTTCAAACTCTATTTCCTTCCATCCGCCTATGTACTTTTCGATAAGTACCTGCGTGATGGGCGAAAGCATAAGACCGTTATGAGCAATGAGCCTGAGTTCTTCTTCGTTATAAGCAACGCCGCCGCCTGCGCCGCCGAGCGTATACGCAGGGCGCACGATTACGGGATAGCCGCCGATTTTTTCGGCTACGGCTACGCACTCGTCTACCGTATAAGCGATGTCGGAAGGAACTACGGGCTGACCGATTTTGTTCATCGTCTCCTTGAAAAGTTCTCTGTCCTCCGCTCTGTCTATGCTGTCGACGTTTACGCCGATGAGCTTTACGCCGTATTCGTCGAGGAAGCCTTCCTTGGCAAGTTTACAGCCGAGCGTAAGTCCCGTCTGTCCGCCTAGAGATGCGAGAAGGCTGTCGGGGCGTTCCTTTATTATTATTCTTTTGAGCGTTTCGACGGTGAGAGGCTCGAGATAAATTTCGTCTGCGAGCGCGCTGTCCGTCATGATAGTTGCGGGGTTGGAGTTGCACAATACGACGTTAAGTCCTGCGTCTTTCATTACTCGGCACGCCTGTGCGCCTGCGTAGTCGAATTCGGCAGCCTGACCTATTACTATGGGACCCGAACCTATTACGAGTACTTTTTTAATATCTTCTCTTTTAGGCATTATACTTTCCCTCCGTCATATTCTTTATAAATTTATCGAACAGGAACGAAGCGTCGCGGGGTCCACCGCAAGCTTCGGGATGGAACTGAACGGTGTATGCGTTGAGCTGGGGATAATCGAAACCTTCGCAGGTGTTGTCGTTGGCGTTGATATAGCTGAGCTGACCAACTCCTTCGAGGCTGGAAGATATTACTTCGTAGCCGTGGTTCTGGCTGGAGATGTAAACTCTGCCCGTTGCGAGGCATTTTACGGGCTGGTTTGCGCCGCGATGACCGTATTTCATCTTTTTAGTCTTTCCGCCCATAGCGAGCGCAAAGAGCTGATGACCGAGGCATATGCCGAAAATGGGCAGCTTACCCGCAAGTTTTTTGAGATTTTCGATTATTTCCACGTTTTCCGCAGGGTCGCCGGGACCGTTGCACAGCATAAGTCCGCGAGGGTTGAGAGCGAGTATCTGTTCAGCGGTATAGGTTGCGGGAACTTTTATGCAGTAGCAGCCGCGCTTTACGAGTTCGCGAATGATATTGTCTTTCGCGCCGAAATCCCAGACGGCAACTTTTATTCCGTTCGGGTCGCCGAAATATTCAACCTCTTTGCAGGTAACGCTTTTTACCGCATTCTTTATTACATACGCTTCTACAGCGCTGAAATCTTTGAGAGGTTTAGACGTTATCGCAGCGTTCATTACGCCCGATTCCCTTACGATTTTTGTAAGTTCGCGCGTGTCGATGCCGTAAACTCCCACGATACCGTTATCTTTAAGGTACTTATCTATAGTTTCTTCACACCTGAAGTTTGAAGGTTCGTCGCACTTCTCCCTCACGATATACGCAGAAACCCAGGGCTTTTTACTTTCCATGTCGGGCGTTACGCCGTAATTTCCTATGAGAGGGAATGTCTGCGTGACAATCTGACCGTAGTAACTGGGGTCGGTGAGCGTTTCAACGTAGCCCGTCATACCCGTAGTGAATACGAGTTCGCCCACCACTTCGCCCTTTGCGCCGAAGCGTTTTCCGACAAACTGTTTTCCGTTTTGCAGCGTTAAATAAACTTTGCTGTTTTCCATGTATTGCTTCCTTGTATGAATTATTTTTAACTTGTGATTATTTTAAAAGTTTAACCATTACGGCTTTCTGCACGTGCAGTCTGTTTTCCGCCTGATTGAATATCTCGTCTGCGTGAGCTTCAAAGACTTCCGCAGTAATTTCTTCTTCGCGGTGAGCGGGCAGGCAGTGAAGCACTATAACATCGTTCTTTGCGACAGAAAGGTTTTCCTTGTTGACCTGATAGCCCGCAAATGCCTTAATTCTCTTTGCTCTCTCTTCTTCCTGTCCCATTGAAGCCCAAACGTCGGTATAAACTACGTCTGCGTCTTTTACGGCTTCCTTCACGTCCTGAGTTATCGTAATATTGCCGTTTTCCTTTGCCCATTCGATGAGGTGTTTGTCGGGTTCGTATCCCTTGGGGCAGGCAATGGCAAACGACATGCCCGTCTTTATCGCGCCGACAATGAGGCTGTTCGCCATGTTGTTGCCGTCGCCGACGAAAGCAAGTTTAAGCCCCTTGAAACTGCCCTTGTATTCCCTTATCGTCATGAGGTCGGCAAGAACCTGGCATGGATGAGCGTAATCGGTAAGTCCGTTGATTACGGGTATAGAGCCGTATTTTGCAAGATCTTCGACTTCCTGCTGTGCAAAAGTACGTATCATAATGCCGTCGAGATAGCGCGAAAGCACTCTCGCCGTATCCTGAACGGGCTCGCCTCTTCCGATCTGCAAATCGTTGCTCGACAAGAAAAGTCCGTAGCCGCCGAGTTCATATATTCCCGCTTCAAAAGAAACCCTTGTACGCGTAGAAGCCTTCTGGAAAATAAGACCTATCTTTTTACCTTTAAGGTAATCTTTCTGCACGCCGTTAATTCTTTCAAATTTGAGCTGGTCTGCAAGGTTAAGTATGGATAAAATATCCTCGCGGGTCAGATCTTCCAATTTCAATAAATGTCTCATTTACTTATTACCTCATTTAATATTTTCAATGCCTGTTCCATCTCGTCTTTTTTGATATTCAACGGCGGAAGCAATCTTACTTTGTCGTGAGCCGTAAGGACAATAAGTCCTTTTTCGAGGCAATCTGCCGCAACCTGCCTTGCAGGTTTCGTTGTTTCGATGCCTATCATAAGTCCCAGACCGCTTACGGATTTTACGTTGCGGATGCGGGACAGATTTGCCATGAAATATGCGCCTTTACCCTTAACTTCGTTCAGAAGGTCGTCTGTAATTCTTTCTATAATGCTGTAAGCACCCGCACACGCGACGGGATTTCCGCCGAAAGTCGAGCCGTGGTCGCCATAGGTGAACGTATCCGCACATTTGCCAAACATCATGCAAGCGCCTATAGGCAGACCTCCGCCCAGCCCCTTTGCCGTCGTAACAATGTCGGGATGTATTCCAAAATGCTCGTATGCATACATGTAACCCGTTCTGCCGTTGCCGCACTGCACTTCGTCGCAGATAAGAAGAATGTCGCGCTCTTTGCAGAACTTTTCAAGCTCTTTCAGAAATGCCGCGTTGAGAACGTTTACGCCGCTTTCACCCTGAATGCACTCGACCATCACCGCGCAGGTTTTTTCCGTATAGCAGGAAATAATTCCGTCCATGTCGGGATCGGCATATCTGAACCCTTGCAGGAACGGATCGAAATACTTGTGGAAAGCATCCTGTCCCGTAGCAGTAAGCGTGGCTATCGTTCTGCCGTGGAATGAATTTTTCAAGGTTATTATTTCGTTTCTGCCGTAGCGCGTGTTGCCGTACTTTCTGGCAGTTTTTATTGCGCATTCGTTGGCTTCCGCACCGCTATTGCCGAAAAATACCTTGCCTGCGCCCGTCTTTTCGCACAGAAGTTTTGCAAGGCGAGCCTGAGGCTCGGAATAATAGAGATTGGAAGTGTGCTGAATGAGATTGATCTGATTGATGACAGCGTTCTTCCAGACTTCGTCGCAGATACCGAAAATATTTACGCCTATGCCTGTTGCGCAGTCTATGTATTCCTTTCCGTCAAAATCGTATAACCTGCTGCCTTCGCCGCGCTCGAAAGCTACGTCGAAACGCGCGTAAGTGCTTGCAATATACTCTTTATCTTCATTTATTATACTTGTTTTATCCATCTGAATTACCTTATTAAAATAAAGACTGATTTAAAAAATAAATCAGTCGGTTATATAAACATTGTTCCGCTGCCTTCGTCGGACAATATTTCTATTAAAATGGAATGGGAAACCCTTCCGTCGGTAATAAACACTTTTTTTACGCCGCGACGGATTGCATCTTTACAACATTCAATCTTGGGTATCATGCCTCCCGATATTATTCCCTGCTTTACGAGGGCGGGAACATCGGAAACATAAACTTTTTTAATGAGACTTTCGGGGTCGTCTTTATTTTCGAGAAGCCCCCTTATATCTGTCATGAGAATGAGACTTTCCGCCTTTAAAGCGCCTGCGATGGATGCCGCGGCGGTATCTGCATTGACGTTATATATATTTCCTTCGTCGTCATATCCGACTGTAGAAATAACCGGTACATAACCGAGCCCGAGAAGGTCGGTTATAATTTCAGTATTGATTGAAGTGATTTTGCCGACGAAACCGAGACTTTCGTCCTGTTTTTCGCACTTGATGAGGTGTCCGTCCTGACCGCAGATGCCTATAGCTTTGCCCCCGTGTCGGCAAATGAGGTCGGTCAAAGATTTATTTACCTTGCCTGCAAGCACCATGCGGACTATTTCGGCAGTCTCTTCGTCGGTGTAGCGGAGTCCGTTTACAAACCTGGTCTCCTTGCCCATCTGCCTGATAGTCTGGGAAATTTCGGGACCGCCGCCGTGAACGAGAACGACTTTTATTCCTAAAAGATTGAGAACGACTAAATCGCGCATGACCGACGACTTTAAATTTTCGTCAACCATGGCGTTGCCGCCGTACTTTACGACCAAAATCTTATTGAAATATTTTTTAATATAGGGCATTGCCTCTATTAAAAATTCAGCCTGTTCCTGTTTGTTCATATCAAGTCCTGTAGTCGCCGTTAATTTTAACGTAATCGTAAGTTAAGTCGCAACCCCAGGCTGCCGCCTTAAAGTTGCCTGACTTGAGGTCTATATCAACGCTGATTTCGTCCTCGGAAAGTACTTTTTTGGCAATTTCTTCGGAAAAATCAAGTCCGTAACCGTTTTCGCAAACTTTTATGCTGCCTGAGCGCGAAGCGAAAGTTACGTCTATTTTATAAATATCGACGTCCGCACCGGAATATCCTATCGCGCAAAGCACCCTGCCCCAGTTAGCATCGGCGCCGAACATGGCAGCCTTGAAAAGCGAAGATTTGATGACAGATTTAGCAACGGTGCGCGCAGTCTTTACGTTCTTTGCGCCGAAGACGTTGCACTCTATGAGTTTGGTTGCGCCCTCACCGTCCTTGGCAAGCATTTTTGAAAGCGTAACCGTGCAGAAATTAAGAGCTTTTGCAAATCTGCTGAAGGAAAGTCCCTTCTTTTCGATAAGTTCGTTACCCGCAAGACCGTTAGCGAGAATGCAGCAAGTGTCGTTGGTTGACTGGTCGCCGTCCACTGAAACCATGTTAAAAGAGGTTTTAACGTCCTCGGAAAGAGCTTTCTGCAACATTTCGGGAGTTATGGCAACGTCGGACGTGAGGAAAATAAGGTTTGTAGCCATATTGGGGCAAACCATTCCGACGCCCTTAGCTATCGCGCCTATGCGACATTTTTTGCCGTCAAGCACAAATTCTACAGCAACCTGCTTATCGACGGTATCCGTAGTCATAATAGCTTCGGCAGCGCTCAGACTCTTATCGCCCAGACCGTCGTAAAGTTCGCAGATATACTCCTTCATGGGATCAAGGCTGAGTTTCTGACCGATTACGCCTGTAGACGCAACGATTACGTCGCTAGCAGAAATTCCGCTTACGCTTTCGACAAGCTTGCACATGCCTTCGGCAATCTCGATTCCGTCCGCATTGCATGTATTCGCATTTCCGCTATTACATATTATAGCCTGTGCATGCCCGTCGGTCAAGTTCTTTTTGGTAACAATAACAGGCGCGCCTTTAACAAGATTGCTCGTATAAACGCCTGCGGCGGCAGCCCTGACATCGCTGACGATAAGGGCAAAGTCTTTTTTGACTTTATTTTTGCGTATGCCGCAATGAACGCCGTTTGCTTTGTATCCGAGCGGCGCGCAAACGCCGCCTTTAATACTCTTAATTTTCATTATAAATCACTCGCGTAAATTAAAATTAGAAACAAATTGATATGTAGATTAGTATAAAAATAAAAGTTAAATATAAAAAAACTTTTAACGTAATACTTATGTTTAACGTAATATTTATGCTTTGCAAGCTAAACCAGTAGGCAACAGGCTTTAACTATTCACAATAAAATTTAATTTAAAAATCAAATATAAATGTAACAACTTAAGCAAAAAATCAAAAACAACTATATTAAATTTAAATGTGCAAAGCATCAAATGAGAGCGAACTTTAAATGAGAGACGTCCTCTCGTCAAGCCCGAGCATAATGTTCATATTCTGCACGGCTGCGCCAGAAGCGCCTTTGCCGAGGTTATCTAAAACGCTGCACAGCATAATCTGCTCGTCGTTGCCGCTGACATAAATTTCAAGCATGTTGCTGCAGGCAAGTTTATTTGCTGCAAGATATGTCGGAATATCGTTTTCTTCGACAACTTTTATGAAATTCTGCGACGCATAGTACTCTGCAAAGTACTTTCTAACATCATTTACGGTATATTTTTTGTTCATCAGCCGCGTGTAAACGGGGACGCTTACGCACATGCCGCAATAAAAATCGCAAATTATCGGAGCAAACACGGGCGCATACGCAAGCCCGCATTCGTTTACCATTTCGGGAATATGCTTATGTTTAAGCCCCAGCGCATAATGTCTGGGCGACGAAAGAGAAACATCCCTGTTCTCGTCCTCATACTGCGCAATACCTTTTTTACCCGCTCCCGAATATCCGCTGAGCGCATGGCAAACAAATGGATAATCCGCAGAAACAAGCCCGCCCTTGACGAGAGGCGCAACGAGCGTTATGAAACCCGTCGCGTAGCAACCCGGATTGGCAAGCCTGTTTGCGTTTGCAATCAATTCTCTTCTTTCCGAAGAAATTTCAGGCAAACCGTAAACCCAGTCGGGATTTGTTCTGTGCGCAGTCGACGCGTCGATTATTCTCGCATTGGGCGATGAGACGAGACTTACAGCCTCTTTAGCCGCCGCGTCAGGCAGGCACAGAAGACTTATATCCGCACTGTTCAGACACTCTTTTCTCGCGTTTACGTCTTTTCTCAGTTCTTCGGGAAGAGTTATGAGTTTAATATCGTCCCTCTTTGAAATCCTGTCGTAAATCTGTAAACCCGTAGTGCCTTCTTTACCGTCTATAAAAACGCTGTACATTACTTTATTTTCTTCTGATCGAGAAGAGCTTTAACCTTTACGGGAAGACCGAAAAGATTTATAAAGCCCTGGGAATCCATCTGGTTGTAGCAATCGTCTTCGCCGAAGGTTGCAATATCTTCGCTATAAAGCGAATTGGGCGAAGTTACGCCGGCGTTCATCACGTTGCCCTTATAGATACGAAGTTTAACGTCGCCCGTAACGCATTCCTGAGTTTTATTGACAAACGCGTCGAGCGCTTCGCGCAAGGGCGTGAACCACTGTCCGTTATAGACGAGTTCGCCATACTTGATGCCTACATGCTGCTTGAAATGCTGGGTTGCCTTATCGAGGCAGATAGATTCGAGAATTTCATGAGCGGTATATAAAATCGTACCGCCGGGAGTTTCGTATACACCCCTCGACTTCATGCCGACAAGCCTGTTTTCTACCATGTCGACAAGACCTACGCCGTTCTTTCCGCCGATTTTATTGAGCTTTTCGATAAGTTTTACCGCACTCATCTTCTTTCCGTCGATTGCGGTAGGTATACCTTTTTCAAAATGTATGGTTACATAGGTAGATTTATTGGGTGCCTTCCATGGAGATACGCCGAGCTCGCAGATTTTATCGTAATCGGGTTCATTTGCGGGATCTTCGAGGTCGAGACCTTCGTGCGAAAGGTGCCAGAGGTTCTTATCCTTTGAATAATTAGTTTCTCTGTTGATTTTAAGAGGAATATTATGAGCTTCAGCATAGTCGATTTCTTCGTCCCTGCTCTTGATATTCCATATACGCCAGGGCGCAATTATAGTCATTTCGGGAGCAAACGCCTTAATCGTAAGTTCAAACCTTACCTGGTCGTTTCCTTTACCCGTGCAACCGTGGCAGATTGCGTCCGCACCTTCCTTTTTGGCGATTTCCACAATTCTTTTTGCGATTATGGGACGTGCAAAGGACGTGCCGAGCAGATATTTGTTTTCATACACCGCACCTGCTTTCATTGTGGGATAGATGTAATCTTCTATAAATTCTTTTTTAAGATCTTCGATATAGAGCTTGGACGCGCCCGTCTTGAGAGCTTTTTCCTCAAGTCCTTCAAGTTCGGTGGTCTGACCGACATCGCCCGAAACGGCAATTACTTCGCAATTATCGTAGTTTTCCTTGAGCCAGGGAATGATTATCGACGTATCGAGACCGCCCGAATATGCCAGAACAACTTTTTTAATCTTCTTTTCCATGTTATTTTTCCGTTAAAAATTATTTTGTTTTAAACTTGCGCTCAAAACCGAAGCAATTATACAATATATATAATGATTAAGTCAAGCGAAATAAGCGCATAAATATTTAATTTTTCATTATTATCATGAATAAATTTACAATCAAAGTACTTAAAACTTATATTTATTCAAATATGCAAGATTAAATGAATATTTATGCTTTTTGCTCTCAATACATGCGACATATGAACGAATAGTTCTTCAGTTCAAGCTCGCGAAGCCTGAAATCGGGCATTGCTCGAAAGAGCAAACGCTTGAAATTTGCCGAATGGTTGTGGGCTTTCGTATGACACAACTCGTGAATAATGATATAATCCTGAAGCTCTAAGGGCAACATCAGAATTTTATAATTGAATACGATATTGTTTGCGCTGTCGCAACAACCCCACCTGGACCTGTACGCCCTGAAAGAAACACTTCTGCTATCAAGCGCCAACCCGGACGAAAAACAATAAAATCTGGCAAGAAAGACCTCACCGAAACGATCGACAAGCAGTTTTTTCAATGAAGACATTTTAGTTACGCAGACAACGCCGTCTTTAATTATGTTTGGCTTGCCGACTTCAAGATTTAAAAGCTGACCGTCGACAAGAATTTTTTTATATGAGCGTACGTCCTCAAACCGCGAATTTCTCGCTTTGACCGAGGCAAGGTGTTTAATTACCCAATTTTGCTTTGAGCAGACGAATTTTTCTATGCTTGCAGCAGAAGTTCCCGACGGACAACGCACGGTAACATCCCCGTCGTCCCCGACAATTATGCTCATGGAACGCCGAGCGCGGGAAAAAATTACATTATAATCAAAGATTGGCGAAGACGACATTGAACTGCACCCTCACTTCGTCGCCGACCCTGCCTTCAACGATCCAGCTGCCGTCTTCCGCCTTACACTTATAAAATTCAAGTTTTTCGCCGTATTTGCACTGCTTGACATAAGAAATGCGGAACGCGGACACCCATTTATCCTTCAACTCGTCGACAGAAAATGCGTCCATGAGAAAATCGGCGTATCTGGTATTGTTGGCGTGATTGTAATGGTCGTAATCGGAATACGAAACATACTTTATGTAATCGGGCTTTTGGGAAACGACGCGAGGAATTTTCCATGAAGAAAACTGCGTCGAACGAAAATCGTTATACTCTGCCGAAACGCCGTCGAACACAACCGAAGAAGGCAAAAGAGAAAAATCAGCGAGATTTATAAGACACCATCGAGACGTGCCGACACCAACTTTTTCTTCCCCTACAAACATTTCAAAGTCGCGCATGACAATGAGATGTTTGGGTTTTACGGGCCATGTGTGAACGGTTACAACTTCGTTCAGCTTTATAGGTCTGTACATCTCGACGTACCAGTTCGAAAGTATAAAACCGATATTTTTTGGCATGAGATCTTTATAGCCGAAACCAAGCTCGTCCGCAGAGAGACAAGCAGATTCCTGCATTACGGAAAGCAGCGCCGAAGGACGCAAAAAATCTCTGAAATCTACGTCGCTGTAACGAAGAGAATAATCCTTTGAGTGAAGATACATAAAATCACCTAAATCTTAAATCTCTCATTATATTAGCACTTCTGACGCTTTAAGTAAACTATTTTACTTAAATTTTGGCGATTATGTGTGACATAGTACTTTTTTAATTGTCAAAATATTGACATTACATGTTGCTTATGGTATAATTTTTACATAAAAACGGAGGGATTTCGCAATGAAAGAAGACGAAGTTTTCGACGAAGATAACGAAGACAACAAGCAACAAGACAGCTCAGCAGAACGCGACGATTCTTCAAAAAGTACCATAAGCGCGGACCTCATAAGAGGACATATCAACACAATTATCTTGCGTACCCTCGACGAGCGCGACAAGTACGGTTACGAAATTATAAATGAAATCGAGGACAAATCGCACGGACAGTACACGCTAAAGCAACCCACGCTCTACAGCGCGCTCAAAAGGCTGGAAAATCAGGGATACATAAAAGCATACTGGAAAACTGACGACGTTACTTTGGGCGGCAGGCGCAAGTATTTTACGCTGACCGAACTCGGGCGTGAATTTTCAGAGAAAAATCAGTCCGAATGGGAATACTCGAGAACTGTCATCGACAGCCTTATTTCAGACCGTTCCTTCGATTTTTCTCAACCCGCCCCCACTCCCGTCGATTTCAAAATTTTAAAACAATCTGTAACCCGCGTAAGAACGGGTGAAAAAGACGGCGAAACGGACGAACAAAACGCAAGCGATCCTACAGGCAATAACCTCAATTCACTTACTTCTCAATACGGAACGCAGAGATATGAGCAAATGCTCGAAAACGCGTCGATAAAGTCGGAATACAGCGACCATACCGTGCAGGACATTTTCATGGCGCAGCCTCAAGCGCAGGCACAAAAAGAGGATGAGCCGCGTGCGGAAACAGACAGGTTCAATGCGAGAGATACCCGCAGCGAAGAAGAAAAACGCACCACTCACGAAAACTTTTTGCGATTAATTACCGCGGTTAAGGAACCTGAAGAGAAACCCGAAGAAATTGTTCCCAATTCCGACGAAATAGACACCGAAAAATTAATTTATAATCTTAAGCCTGAAACAGAAAGAGATTATAAAAAACTTGTAAATAATATCTTCAATAAAGCAATCAAGCGCGACAACGGCGCCAGACAGCGCCAGCAACAGCGCGACACACAGCAAAGCCAACCTGCCTACTACGCGCCTTCCTATCAGTCAGACGCGGCAGCTGAAAAAGCCAGGGCGGACGGACTTAAAGTAAATACTTCAAGCTCGGCAAGCAGAACTTCGGGAGCTTCCAACACCACATTCAATAAGGGCGCAGCACTGTTTATGAGTTCGGCAATAATTTGCCTTATCATGCTCGCAGAGTTTGTTATCTGTCTGCTCTACAGACAACAGATGAGTGTACCGCTCATTTATCCGCTTACCATACTCATTATCGGTCTTTTGCAGCTTATTTTATTCGGCGGACTTATGCTTTACGGTTACGGCAAAGGAAGCGCGCGACCCACTTCTCACACGTATATTTCCGTATGCGTAATTCTTACCATAATCGGCATCCTCATTGTGTGCCTTTCAGGTTTTCTCCTAAATGTAAACCTTCAGTCTGTAAGCGATATTATGGCTAAGGTCGGGTTCCCCGCTCTAGTAATTCTCAATCTTACATTTTTTTCATTCTTATATTACCTTTTCAGCAAGCGCAGATAAATTTTAATATCAAATAAAAAGCCGCATTACAAGCGGCTTTTTATTTTGTCTCATAATTCCGCAAGTTTCCATTTCTGCCGCATAAAGAACCATATAATGAGTTTTAGGGCGCTCTGATACTGTCTGCTCAAAACACGTCAATATGGTTGCGTCACTTTAAAAGCGTGGTGCAGACTTAAAAAAATTTACCGAAGACAAGCATAAATCATAATTTTCAAGCTGCCGTTAAAGTGAACATAAAATTTATTTGAACGGTGCTGTCTGAATAAATTCAACAGTTATCCCTATGACAACAAATTAATTATGAATTAATCGCCACGCAATTTTAATTTATAAAATAAGCGCTCCGCAAGCTGCGGAGCGCTTTAAAATTTATATTATTTTGCATATTCAACGCAACGCGACTCGCGAATTACGTTGACTTTTATCTGTCCGGGATATTCAAGCTCTGCTTCGATTTTCTTTGCTATATCCTTTGCGAGGAACATTGCCTGGGCGTCATCTATCTGTTCGGGTTTAACCATAACGCGAATTTCTCTGCCCGCCTGAATTGCATAGCTCTTGTCAACTCCGTTGAAGCTCGAAGCGATTGCTTCCAGCTTTTCGAGACGCTTGACGTAGTTAGTGCCCGTTTCGCGCCTTGCGCCTGGTCTTGCGCCCGAAATTGCATCGGCCGCAGCAACGAGTACAGCCTCGATAGTTTTGGGCTCACAATCGCCGTGATGAGCCGCTATTGCGTTTACGACGTTTGCGTTTTCCTTATACTTTTTAGCGAGGTCGGCACCGAGCTGAACGTGCGTACCTTCCTGCTCGTGGTCAACGGCTTTACCGATGTCGTGAAGCAATCCCGCGCGTTTGGCAAGATTTACGTCAAGTCCGAGTTCAGAAGCCATAAGTCCTGCAAGCTGTGCAACTTCCACAGAGTGCTTATATACGTTCTGTCCGTAACTCGTTCTGTATTTAAGTCTGCCAATAAGTTTTATAAGCTCGGGGTGAAGACCGAATATGCCGACTTCGAACATAGCGTTCTCGCCTGAAGCCTTAATCTCCTGGTCGAGTTCCTTTTTAACTTTTTCAACCGTCTCTTCTATCCTTGCGGGATGAATTCTTCCGTCGGTTATAAGTCTTTCAAGGGTAAGTCTTGCAACTTCTCTTCTTACGGGGTCAAAACCCGAAACGATGACTACTTCGGGCGTATCGTCAACTATGAGTTCTATACCAGTCGCATTTTCGAGCGCACGGATGTTTCTGCCCTCTCGTCCGATTATGCGAGCTTTCATGTCGTCATTGGGAAGAGGAACGACAGATACGGTAATTTCGGATGCGTGGTCGCTTGCGCAGCGCTGGACAGCAAGAGAAATTATCTTTTTTGCCTCCATCGTAGCTTCATCTTTAGCCGTCTGCTCTATGTTGCGCACCTGAATGGCTACGTCTCTGCGGGTTTCTTCAAGTATTTCGTTAGTGAGAAGCTGTTTTGCTTCGTCTTTGGTAAGCTGCGCAACTTTTTCCAGTTCCTGAACCATCAGGTCATGCTGGTGATTTACCTTTTCCTGCGTGCGCTTTACTTCCTGCTCCTTGTTCTGCAAATCGCGTTTCTGCTTTTCGAGTTCGTCAGTCTTTTTCAGAAGCGCATCCTCGCGCTTGTCGAGTGTGTCTTCCTTCTGAAGGAGCCTTTGTTCCTGTTTGTTAAGTTCGTTTTTCTTTTCGCGAGAATCTCTTTCAAATTCGTTGCGAAGTTTTAATTCCTGTTCCTTTGCTTCAAGTATTGCTTCTTTTTTAAGAGCTTTACATTCGGACGTTGCGTCCTCTACCATTTTTCTGGCACGGACTTCAACTGCTCCCAGTTTTTTATCGGTTACCTTTTTATAGATGATACTGCCGACAAATCCGCCGACCGCCGCGAACACTACCGCGCAAACGACAATAAGTGCGATTGCAAGACCGATATCCATCGACGCAAGAAACAGGGTGCTTGAATTTAAGTGATGCATTTAAGCCTCCTGTGTGTAATTTTAAATATATACTAAATCTCAAAAGAAGATAATTCTATATCCACACACAATTATATACTACAATGGTATAAAAGTCAATTTATTTACAAAAATACATAGGTTCAGTAAGTATTTTTTTATCGGAAAAGGGCGTAGACAAAATCGCTGCGCCCTTTAAATTATTTTATAAATCTTTTAACCATAAATCGTTAATAGCGTCCGACGGCATGCGCCAATCGCCGCGCGGAGACAGCGAAACCGAACCGACTTTTACGCCGTCCGGAATGCAAGAACGCTTGAATTGTTGGACAAAAAAACGCCTGTAGAAGTTTTTCAGCCACTTATCTATTACTTCCTTTGAAAACATGTCAGAAAAGGTTTTATGCGCAAGAAAACGCACCTTGGAAGGAGTAAATCCCCAACGGACTATATAATAAAGGAAAAAATCGTGCAATATATAAGGTCCGACGAGGTCTTCGGTCTTCTGCGCAATGTTTCCGCTCTTGTCTGGCGGCAGAAGCTCGGGACTTATTTCGGTATTGACGATGTCTTTAAGCACTTCCTCACTCTCTCCGCCCAATCTTTCAGACTCATAGCTTACAAGGTGTTTTACGAGCGTTTTTGGCACGGAACAGTTTACCGCATACATCGACATATGATCGCCGTTATAAGTCGCCCAACCGAGAGCAAGCTCGCTGAGGTCGCCCGTACCGACAACTATGCCGCCCGTCTTGTTGGCAAGGTCCATGAGAATGAGCGTACGCATCCTCGCCTGGGCGTTTTCGTAAGTAACGTCGAGCACGGAAGGATCGTGTCCTATATCATTGAAATGCTGAAGCACAGACTGCGAAATATTGACCGTGCGCGCAGTCGCACCCATGCATTTGATGAGCTTTAATGAATTGTTATAAGTTTTTCCCGTAGTGCCGAACCCGGGCATTGTTACCGCAATTATATCGGCGGGATCTTTGCCTGCCTTTTTGAATGCTCTGGCGGTAACGAGCAGGGCAAGAGCCGAATCCAGACCGCCCGATATGCCTATGACGGCAGTTTTTGAACGGGTATGAAGCAGGCGCTTTGTAAGCCCAGCAGTCTGAATGGACAGTATTAATTCCGTCCGCTCGCGCAGTTTTAAATTATTTGCGGGAACGAACGGCGTCTTTGGGAAAGAACGCTCAATATCCTCCCCGCCGTTGTCAGTCATGAAACCGACAATTTTATAATCTTTAGTATCTCCCGCCGAGAAGAATGTGTTTGCCATTCTTCTGCGCTCGTTTGTAAGTTTATCGACGTCGATTTCGGCAAAAATCTGACCGTTTTCAAACAATTCTGTCTCACACAGCAGCTCGCCGTTTTCGCAAATGACGTTATGACCCGCGAACGCCATATCGGTCGTACTTTCTCCGTCGCCCGCATCGCAATATACATAGCCGCAAACGAGCTTTGCCGACTGCATACGGACGAGGTCGCGCCTGTATTCCGCCTTACCTATAGTTTCGTCGCTGCAGGAAAGATTGACAATTATGTTTGCGCCAGCCTTGGCATGATAGATTGACGGACTGTCGGGAACCCATAAATCTTCGCATATTTCCGCCGAAACGGTAAAATCGGGGCAATTTTCCGCCTTAAATATTAGTTTTTTACCAAAATCCACCTGCTGACCGCAGAAAGTTATAACAGCATTTTCGCTTTCCGCAGGCGTGAAATGCCTGCGTTCGTAAAATTCGCTGTATGAAGGCAGATAAGTTTTAGGCACTATGCCCAAAATTTTTCCGTCGCTCATAACAACGGCACAATTATAGAGCCTGCCGTTGACGGAAACGGGAGCGCCGACAAATACAAGCGCGCGATTGCCCTTGGTACTTTCGGCTATGCGGCAGATTGCCTCCTCGACGCCGTCGAGAAGACGACGCTGGTTGAACAGGTCGCCGCATGTATAACCGCAAACGCACAGCTCGGGAAAAACTATAAGCTGACACCCTTTCTCTTTGCAATCGAAAATGCTTTTTATTATATTTTCGCAGTTAAAATTCACGTCCGCAACCCTTATCGGTGCAGTCGCGGCGCAAACTTTTATAAATCCGTGTAACATTAATCTCTGTCTTTCCTGGCTATGCTGTCTTTATGAGCCTGTCTTATTTTAGCGTCAAGCTCTGCCTTGAATTCGGGGTTCGCAATGAGATAATCCCTCATCTTCTCCCTGCCGTTGGCAATTTTATTGTCGTTATAGCTGAACCACGCGCCGCTCTTCGAGAGAATGCCGTACTCCACGCCGAGGTCGATAAGGCAACCTTCCTGCGAAATGCCGTGTCCGTAAATTATATCGAACTCTGCAACCTTGAAAGGAGGCGCAACCTTGTTTTTAACAACTTTGCACTTTGCCCTGTTACCTATTATTTCACCGTCGTTTTTGAGAGCGTCGGCTTTTCTTATGTCGAGGCGGATGCTTGCAAAGTACTTAAGCGCCTTGCCGCCCGGGGTAGTTTCGGGGTTGCCGAACATGACGCCCACCTTTTCGCGGAGCTGATTGATAAAAATAACGCAAGTCTTTGAACGGTTTGTGATTGCGGTGAGTTTTCTCAAAGCCTGCGACATAAGTCTGGGAAGAGCGCCCACATGCGCGTCGCCCATATCGCCTTCGATTTCCGCCTTGGGCGTAAGAGCTGCGACAGAGTCGATAATTATAACGTCAACAGCGCTCGAACGAACGAGAGATTCACAGATGTCCAGCGCCTGTTCGCCCGTATCGGGCTGGGATACGTATAATTCGTCTATATTTACGCCAAGAGCTTTTGCATATACGGCATCGAGAGCATGCTCCGCATCTATGAATGCGGCTACGCCTCCGAGTTTCTGCGTTTCGGCTATAATATGCAGTGCAACAGTCGTTTTACCCGAGGATTCGGGACCGAAAACTTCCATAATTCTGCCGCGGGGTACGCCGCCGACGCCGAGTGCGAGGTCAAGCGAAAGGCAACCCGTGGGAATGACGTCTATTTCCGAATTGACGTTGACGTCGCCAAGCTTCATTATGGCTCCCTTGCCAAACTGCTTTTCAATCATGGCTATGGTTGAATTGAGCGCTTTCTGTTTTTCTTCGTTCATATATATTCTCCTGAATTATTTTAAAGTTTTGTAAGCGAGGAAAAGAGCGTTGTTTATCGCCGTTTCCGTAATAGTTTTTCTGTCGCCTGCGAGGTTGAATTTATAAACTTTTATATTGTCTTTCAAAGCTACGGCAATATAGTTCAAACCGACGGGTTTTAATGTGTTGTCCGACTTCGGTCCCGCTATGCCCGTGGTGGCGATTGCGATATCGCAATTACCTGCAGCTATCAGTCCCGAAGCCATTTCGCACGCGGTCTGTTCTGAAACCGCGCCCGACTGTTTGAGCGTGAGTTCTTCAACGCCCAGCCTGGTCTGCTTGGAAAGGTTTGCGTAGGTATTAAGCCCTTCAAAATAAACTTCCGAAATACCGGGAACGGAAACCAATCTGGAAGCTATGCCGCCGCCGGTGAAAGATTCTGCAACGCTTATCTTCATGCGGCGCAGCTTCAGAAGGTCATAAAGTCGCTGTTCGAGCGTAATATTTTCAACCGCATAGACATAAGGCGAAAGCTCGCCGACGATTATGCGCTGGACGGCATCCGCAACCATTTTGGGCGTTGTGCTTGAATAGGAAATGACTATTGTCTGGTCGCCGTATTCGTCATAGACGCTGAACGCCGTATCCCCGCCCTCGCGATGAGCCTTTTCGAGCGCGGAATTTATAAGTTCGGACGGAGCACAGACAGTTTTCACGTAGAATTTATCATAGCTTACGCCGTATTTTTCGTTCATGAGGCACATGCACTTTTCGGCGAACGCGCCTTCGTCCTCGTTCGCACAACAAAGACATGCAGTTGCTTGTCCGCAATCGAGATAAAATCTTCCGTCAAAAGACGAATTATATATCTTCTGTAGATAGTCGTAAATTATTTCGCGTTGTATATCCTCACAGATAACGACGCAGTTATCAAACTGGTTACGACATTCCAGAAGCTGATCGCTTATGCCTTTTGAACTGTCGAAGCCGACAAACGCAATTTTATCGAAGTAGAAACAACCCGCCGAAAAGACGCGCAGAATTTTATCAAGCCGTTTATAATTTATGTTGAGTTTTTTATTTCTGATGATTACCAGACAATTTTTCATTATGCTTTAAGAACGCCTATATTTTTAACGATATAGTTTATTCCCGAAATTATCGTAAGTACTGCGGCAATGGCAAGGAAGCCTAAGCCGATATAATTGAGAACCTGCATTGCAGTTCCGTCGAAAAATTCTTCAAATCCGCCGTAAACGAGCAGAATTATAACCGTGATATCCTGCGAAACGGTCTTGTATTTGCCAATTTTGTCAGCTGCGATAACAACGCCGGCGTCCGCCGCAACCATTCGGAAACCGCTGACAATGAGTTCGCGGGCAAAAATTATTGCAACGCAGCAACCTCCAGCTATTATCGCCCATTCGCCGAGATAACCCGTAAAGAAAGAATTTACCGTGAGAAGCACTATGAGCGCGGACGATACGAGAACTTTATCTGCAATCGGATCGAGGAATTTACCGAGATTGGTTACGAGGTTATACTTTCTCGCTATTTTGCCGTCTAAAAGGTCGGTAAAACTCGCTAAGGCAAACACCGCAAGCGCGACAAAATAATGCGCCGTAAACTGAAGATAGAAAAACAGCACAAATAAAGGTATCATAACCATTCGCGCAATGGTGAGTTTATTTGGTAAATTCATAACGCCCTTACCTGCGGCAAATTTATAAAATTTTCCGCCGTCGTTCATGCCGTTATCGCTCATAAGTCGTAATCCTCCGTGTGTCCGTACATATCGTAATCGTCGCAGTGCGAAACGATTACGTCATAATAGTTTCCCTGCGCTGCCTCAGCGCTGCGGAAGTAAACTTTGCCGTCTATATCGGGAGCCTGAAAATATGCCCTGCCGACAAAGCATTGTTTGTCATAGTCGATGCCGTCGCAAAGAACTCTGACCTTTTTACCCTCAAAGCCTTGCAGCAAGCCGCGCGAAACCTGCCTTTGAACGGCGTATAATTTTTTTACTCGCCTGTTCTTTTCGGCGTATGCAATCTGTCCCTTGATTTTATAAGCTGGCGTATCAGGTTCTCTCGAATATGCGAAAAATCCGCAATTCGTAAGTTTTGCCTTGTTAAGAAAGTCGCATAAACCTTCCACATCCTGCTCGGTTTCTGTAGGAAATCCCGCTATGAAAGTAGAGCGTATCGCAATACCCTCAACTTCCCGCCTCAACCTTGCTACAAGTTCGAGATACTGTTCGCGGCTGCCGCGGCGGTTCATCATTTTAAGCAATCTGTCTTCGCTGTGCTGGAAAGGTATGTCGATATATTTTATTATTTTAGGATTGTCACGGATTTCGGATATAAGCTCGTCGTCTATGGCTTCGGGATAACAGTATAATAATCTTACACTATTAATGTTGACAAGTGTTGTCAGCTTTTTTAAAAAAGTTACAAGAAATTTTTTGCCGTACAAATCTGTGCCGTATCTCGTTACGTCCTGCGCGACGAGAATAAGCTCCGCAACGTCCCCCAGCTTTTCTGCCTCTTTAAGAAGCTGCTCCATAGGATAACTGACGTATTCGCCCCTGATTTTGGGAATGAGGCAATATGTGCAACGGTTGTTGCAACCGTCGGCAATCTTCAAATACGCATAATGGCAGGGCGTAGTTACAACTCTTTCCGTGCGAGAGGAAATATCGCCCTTTCCCACAAAATTAACTCTGCCGTATGAATAGGACTGTTCCAGCGCGTCGAAAAATTTATCGTAATCGTTCACGCCGAGAAAAACGTCCGCCTCAGTGAGCGCGTCAAAGGTGTCGCCAATAAATTTCTGCGGCAGGCAACCGGTAACAACTATTTTTTCAAGGTTGCCGTCTTTATATTCCGCGCAATCGAGAACGGTCTCTATTGCTTCCTTGCGCGCGGAATTCAGAAAAGCGCAGGTGTTTACGACCACCACGTTCGCCTCGGAAAGGTCGTCGCAGATTTCGCAACCGCGGGATTTTATTATTGCAAGCAGTTTTTCGGCGTCAACTCTGTTCTTGTCGCAACCGAGCGAGATGACGCCGTATTTTTTTGCATTGAGATCAGTCATCTATATCACCGTAAATGCGGGTAAATTCATCGAGGGAAAGCAAAACTTTCCTCGGTTTTGAGCCTTCGGACTGCGTGATGTAATTCATGTTTTCCATCCAGTCTATTATCTTGCATGCCTTGACGTAACCTATGGGGAAACGCCTCTGCAACATGGAAACGGACGCCTGATTGCTTACGACGCAGAATTTGAGTGCCTGAATGAACTTGTCGTCTATCTTGACGTCGTTTTCGGCAACCCCGTCATCAGAAGGAGCGTCGTTTTCCTCCTCTTCCACTTTATTGATGAAATCGCTCACGCTCTGGTCGAAATAAGTTTCGTTATTTTTCTTTACAAATTCGGTAACTGCCTGAACTTCGGGAGAATCTATAAAGCAGCCCTGTATGCGCGCAAGGTCGGGATTTTCCGCCGAGCGGAAATACATATCGCCCGCGCCGAGCAGTTTTTCTGCGCCGCCGATGTCGAATATAGTGCGCGAATCGTCGAAGGAGTTGACTTTGAAACCTATTCTCGTGGGCAGGTTGGACTTGATAAGACCCGTAATACAGTCAACCGAGGGGCGCTGCGTTGCGAGAATTAGGTGTATGCCGCACGCTCTCGACTTCTGAACGAGCCTTATAATTCGGCTCTCTATATCTTTTTTTGCCTGGAGCATGAGGTCGCCGAACTCATCGAGAATTATGACGATTTTAGGCAGTTTTTCCTCGCCTTCGGGGAGATGCTGGTTATATTCGTTAATATTTTTGACTAGCGTACCTGAAAGGGTCATTTCCTTGAAGAGGGTGTACCTGCGCTCCATTTCCTTTATAGCCCAGTTGAGCGCTTTGATTGCCTTGTCCACATCGGAAATTATTTCGTTGATAATAAGATGAGGCAAGCCCTCGTATGAAATAAATTCTGACTGTTTGGGGTCGACGAGAATAAACCTCAACTCATCGGGTCCGTATTTATAGAGAAGGCTTATTATAAGCGCGCTCAGGCAGATACTTTTACCAGAACCCGTTGTACCTGCGACCAGAAGGTGAGGCATTTTTGTAATATCGGGACAATTAGGTTTGCCTTCGACGTTCTTGCCGAGAGCAAACGTAAGCGAATTGGGTTTGCAGTTAATAAACTGACTGCTCGTGAGCATAGTTTTAAGCCCGACAACGGTACGCTTGTTGTTGGGAACTTCTATAGAAATTGCGCCTTTGGAATAATTGAGGTATGCGGTAACGTTTTCTTTCATCAGCGCCATGGCTATCGCTTCCCTGTACCTCAGAGCGCTCTTTATGTTTGTTTTGTCCTCTATAATGACGTCGTAGCGCGTTATGGCAGGACCTACAATAACGTCCGAAATATGCGAAGCAATCCTGAAATTGGAAAGCGTATCCACTATCAGGGACTTATTTTCCTCAATTTCGCCGATATTAGCGTTGTTGTTTTCGGGATAATCGGCGAGAAGTTCCAAGGTGGGTCTTACATACTTCTTCCAGACGTGCTTGGGCTTTTCAGGCTCGACAGCCTTTTCCTGAGCAGGCTGACTTTCTCTCCTGACGGGAACAGGCGTCGGTTCGACGGGCATCTCCCTCCTCCTCTCGGGTACGGAAGGCGTTCTGTCTTCGCGCGAGCCGAACGACGAACTGTCGTCAGCAGGGCGCAGTCCGCGAGTTCCAAGGTCGGGAACATCATCGCTAAGATAACTATCATCCTCACCGTCGAAAAGATTTGCTCTGCTTTCGCAGCGCCTCGAGTTAAGCCTCGAAGCGTCGGGCTGAATATCGGATGAAATGTTCTCGTTTGATGCGCTGAAAAGATTTCTGAGATTGTTTGAAGGATTATCCTGTCTGCTTTCAGTTCTTTCAGCGTTCTGCCCGTCTTCTGCGCCTTCCTGAACGCGGCGCGCAAACGGCGATATTTCGTCGCCGTCCGAGCGGTCAAACGACCGTCCCGCAGAGATATTCTGCGAAGACGAATTATCTTCGTTTTCGTAATTTTCCGTGCTTCGACGAGAAAAATCGCTCTGCGCATAATCGGTGCGCGCAGACGATACATTCAAATCATCCGCGGAATTGTCGCCGCCGTCAAAAGATTTGCTTTCAACACTGTCGGTTTCGGCAAATTTGTCGTTTTCGTGCAACTCATCCGAAGAATGCTCGTCGCGACGGCTGAAATTATCGAAACTATTGGCAGAGATGTATGTATTATCATTTTTGTAGTCGTCGTCTTGCGACGAAACATCCTCTTCGGCGCGTCTTTCAGAGCCGTAAAAATCTAGACTGTCGGCAGGTTTGTCGCCGTAAACGTACGAAGGCGTTGAATATCCGCGCGAAGAATTTTCAATATCGCTCGAATAACCCGATGTATAAGTCTGGTTCTGAACGGGCTGCGATTTATTGGCAGGTTTTCCCGAAGAAAAGCTGCTCAGGTAGTCTTCATCGTTCTGCACGGGGTGGTTGAAATAGCTGTCGTCGTTGAAAATCATGTTTCTGCGATAGCTTTCCGCCGCAAATTCGCCGTTTTCGAAGAGTATTCTTCTGCCGAGGTTCTTATCCGAAAATTTATCTTCTGCGGGCGCTTCTACCCTCTGTTCGGGCTGCATTATTACTGCCGGCGCAGCTTCGGCGCGGCGGTTATTCACAATTTCATAATCATCGTTGACAGAATACATTTTATCCGGAACGGCATATTCCTCAGTATTTTCCGCAACGGGAACGACTTTTTTAGCCGATTTCGAAGCGCTATCCGTAAGGCTGCGCACAGCGCGGTCGTTCTTGACTACGAGCACGCAAAGATAAATGCAAAGCGCAGACATAATCGCAAAAATAACGTACGCGCCCGCGAAAGTAGTTCCCCTCGCGATCGGATAAACGATGAGTGCGGAAATGACGCCTCCGAAAGAATAGCCGGCATATCCCAACTCTGCATTTTTATAGCAAAGCGAAAGATATTCGCCGAAATTGCTTAAAGGATAATCGCGGGTGGTTACGGCGTGGAAAAGCAAAAATACCATGAATATCGTAGTGCCGAAAACAACTGCCGTACGCAATCTGACCTTTAAATTCTTTTCAAAGACGAGCCAGAAACCGAGGTACGCAAAAAGAGCGGTTACGAGGTAACTGCCATATCCGAAAGTTCCGTACATGAAGGCGCAGATAGCCGCGCCGAAAGACGAAAATACCGTATTGTACGTAACAAGTACGAGCAACATCAGCGCACAGAACAAAAGTATTGTCATTCCGAGCGTTTCGCGCGTAAAAATATATGATTGTTTGTTGTTATCGTTCTTTCTTTTCAAAAAAACACTCTCCGCAATCAGATTGCATTTATGCTTATATCATTATAACATCCCGACTAAAAAATTACAACAAAATACAAGCATTTTGCCCCAAATGCGGCATACCAAATTTTAATAAAAAATCGGCGCGCCCGTCATGCGGGTGCGCCGATTAATTCAATGCTTTTATAAAGGCATTATATATTAGAGTTTAGTCTTGCCTTCTTCTGCCTTAATGATACTGCCTTCGTCGTTCCAGGAATACATTGCTCTGATTTCCTTGCCGACTTCCTCAAGCTGGTGAGAAGCCTCGAGATTTCTCTTTGCGATGAAATGAGCTCTGCCGTTGTTGTTTTCAGCTATCCACTTGGAAGCGAAAGTACCGTCCTGAATTTCTTCGAGAACTTTCTTCATTTCCTTCTTGGTTTCTTCGGTTATAAGGCGCTTGCCAGTCTCGTAATCGCCGAATTCTGCCGTGTCGGAAATGGAATATCTCATCATAGAGAAGCCGCCTTTGTAAATAAGGTCGACGATAAGCTTCATTTCGTGAATGCACTCGAAATATGCGTTTCTGGGGTCGTATCCGGCTTCGACGAGCGTTTCAAAACCTGCCTTCATGAGCGCAGTTACGCCGCCGCAAAGGACTGCCTGTTCGCCGAAGAGGTCGGTTTCGGTTTCGCACTTGAACGTCGTTTCGAGAACGCCCGCTCTAGCGCCGCCTATGCCTGCTGCATAGCCGAGGGCAATGTCGAGCGCCTTACCCGTATAGTCCTGTTCAATGGCAACGAGGCAGGGAACGCCCTTGCCGTCCTGATATTCGGAACGAACGGTATGTCCGGGACCCTTGGGCGCTATCATGAACACGTCTATGTTTGCGGGGGGAACTATCTGCTTGAAGTGAATGTTGAAACCGTGAGCGAATGCCAGCGCAGCGCCGTCCTTTAAGTTGGGTTCGATGCTTTCCTTGTAAACTTTAGCCTGTCTTTCGTCGTTGATGAGAATCATAACGATATCGGCAAGTTTGGTTGCTTCGGCAACGGTATAAACTTTGAAGCCTGCCGCTTCAGCCTTGGGCCAGGATTTGCCGCCCTGGTGAAGACCGATTATTACTTTGACGCCGCTGTCTCTGAGGTTGAGAGCGTGAGCATGTCCCTGGCTGCCGTAACCGATTATAGCTACGGTCTTATTCTTTAATGCATTTAAGTCGCAATCTGACTGATAATAAATTTTTGCCATATCGCAAATTTCCTCCAAAAAACTGTTCGCATATTATTATATAATTTATAAATTTTTTAGTCAAGCGATATTAAAAATTATTAATAAATCAATCAAAAAAATTGCATAAAAGTATTTTTTGTTATATAATTGTCCCAATCATAGACAGTGAGATGAATATTGATGAATAACAGCCTTAAAAAATTGACCGTACTGCGCGGTCTTGAAAAAAACGAGCTATTTTTTCAGTTTGCAAATGCCGCGGAAAGCGGGGATAAAAGCAAGCTGTGTTACGAAATTTACAAAGAACACGCCGAAAACAATCTTACGGCATATCTTTGCCATATTATCCTCCTTGACGAAAATGCTTTTTCGATAACCTGCGCAAGGGGCAATGAACCTTCTTCTTATCTGTTCAAAGCATTCAAAGAGGACCTCGGCACAATTTTTTCTGCAGTTAAAAATTTTGACGGCGACGAATATTTCTGCGCCGGAAGCCCCTCTTATCCCTTTGATTCGAAAGGCGACGAAGCTATTTCCGCAGAAAGCCTTAAAAAATTTTATAAGACGCACGGCTACGGGCAATTTATCGAATATAAAGCCTTCGGTTACGCCGACGGCGAACTTGTACCCATTGCCAACACGCCTTCAATAACCCTTTCCGACCTGAAAGATTATGAATACGAAAAAAAGGTTATCGGGGACAACATCGTCAACTTCATACACGGACTTCCCTATTCAAATATGCTATTGTGCGGCGACAGAGGCACGGGAAAATCTTCCACCGTCCACGCCATGCTCAACAAATATTATGAAGAAGGCTTGAGAATTATCGAACTTAACAAGGAAACCCTTCTTTCCGTACCCGAAATAAGAAGAAAAGTCGCCAACAATCCGCTCAAGTTCATAGTATTTATCGACGATTTGTCGCTTGGCGAAAGCGACGACAAAATATCTTCGCTCAAAGCAGCGCTCGAAGGTTCGGTTTCTGGCGGCACTGGCAATGTGATGATTGTCGCCACATCTAACTTAAGACATATCGTCAAAGAAAGTTTCTCTGAAAGAGAAAATGCCGTTCACCCTTCAGACAGCAAAGCCGAACAACTTTCGCTTTCGGACAGGTTCGGTCTTACCGTAATGTTCTCGACTACCGACAAGGCGCTGTATCTTTCGATAATAAATCAGCTCGCCGACGACATGAAGATAAAAGCCGACAGAAAAGAGCTTGCTTCGCTCGCTGAAAGGTGGGCGCTGGTCAAAGGCGGTCGTTCGCCGAGGCGTGCGCGCCAGTTTATCGACCTAGTCTACTCCTGCGAAGTGCGCGGAATATCCGTTGAGTTCTGATTTAAGAAATTTTTAACAATATCGTATATATCTCCCGCGCCGAGCACGAGGACTATATCATCCTCCCCGACGTCGGAAAGAAAGTATTCAATGTCCCGTTCGCAATCTGCGTAACGGGCATTTTTAATTCTGTTTGCAAGCGTAAGCGCGCTTCCTTCCGCGTCGAAATATTCGCGGGCGGCAAAGGTTTTGTAAATGAGAAGGCTGCGCAAAGGCGAAAGCACTTTTATAAAATCGTCAAGAAGAGTTTTTGTGCGGCTGTAAGTGTGCGGCTGAAAAATTACGTAAGTTTCACCCTTGCAGAACGACGCCGATTTCAGCGTTGCTGAAATTTCTGCGGGATGATGCGCGTAATCCGCAATGACGCGCGCGCCGTGAAATTTTCCTATTTCTTCCGCCCTTCTGCCCACGCCGCAAAAATTTTCCAGACCCGTTTTTATCTCGCCGCTGCGTATTCCCGCCATCGAAGCCGCTCCAGCGGCGGCAAGAGCGTTCAGAACATTGTGTCTGCCGCAGACGTTTAACTTTATATTGCAAAGTTTTCTGCCTCCTTCAACAAAATCGAAAGAGTATTTACCGTCGCCGCAATGCTTTATATCCGCCGCCGAATAATATGCGCTTTCGTCAATACCGAAAGACAGCGTTCCCCTGCCGCAGTCATCGCCGTAAAGACACAGACTGCGCGAAGAAGCAGAAATAAACGTCCTGTACGCTTCAATCAAGTTCTCGCGATTGCCGTAACAATCGAGATGGTCCGCGTCGCTGTTGAGCACGACGCCGATATCGGCACGAAGATATAAAAAATTTTTCTTATACTCGCAAGCCTCGGTAATAAAATAATCGTCGCCGAAAACGGCGCAATTCGAAAACTTATTGTCCGAACCGCCGATATGACAGGTAAATTTTTTGCCAGCGGCATAAAAAATATGTGCCAGCATGGATGTGCAGGTTGTCTTTCCGTGACAACCCGCGACGGCAACGGTGCACTTGTGTTCAGCGGCTATTTCTGCTAGCAGTTTGCCCCTCGGAATGAGCGTTATTCCCTTTTCGAGCGCTTCGCGAAGCTGTACGTCGTCAGGATTTACAGCGTCGGTATAGACGAGCGCGTCGCAGTCTGCAAGTTTTCCCGACGGATGCCCTATGTCGGTGCAAATGCCGAGAGCGTTCAGTTCTTTTACATACATGCCGCAGGATACGTCGCTGCCAGAAACCTTTTTACCCATATTATGCAGAATTTTGGCGAGCGCGCTCATGCTCACGCCGCCTATTCCCAACATATAAAAATTATTATGCGAAGCGAGAAAATTTTCTTTCATACTTCATTTTATTGTTTTTTCTTCTCAATTAGCACAAAATGCGACATTTTTATACATAAAATAAGCCCCCGCGGATTGTGCCGCGGGGGCTTTTATCATATCTGAAATCAATCGTTGCGTTTGCCGAAGTTCTTCAGAAGTCTTGCGAACTTTGGAACGCTCTTGTCGCTGGGACGCTCAATAGTATCTTCGTCAGCAGACTGATAGGACTGTGCAGGCTGCTGGGGCTGCTGCTGATAACCCTGATTAAACGAGGGTTGCTGATAGCCCTGATTGTATGCCGACTGCTGAGGCTGCTGGTAAGCACCCTGATTGAACGCAGACTGCTGGGGCTGCTGACGATTGAGCGAATAAGGGTCGTTGTTTATTGGCATGCGCGAAGAATAATTCTGCTGGGTATAAAGCTGACCGCTCGTGTATGCCCTTTGCTGTTCTTCTTCCTTTTTATTGTCAAATCCGGGGAAACCGGTTGCGATTACGGTTATTTCGACTTCGTCCTGAACGTTGGGATCGATGCGTGCGCCGAATATTATGTTTGCCGAAGCGTCTACGACGCTGCGCACAAGCTCTGCGGCGTCCGCTACCTCATCGAAAGTAAGGTCTGTGCCGCCGACAACGTTAAGAATAACGCCGCGCGCACCTTCGATAGTCGTTTCAAGGAGCGGGCAATTGACAGCCACTCTTACGGCTTCGATAATTCTGTTATCGCCCTTTGCAACGCCTACACCGAGGTGGGCAATGCCTTTATCCTTGAGGACAGTTTTAACGTCTGCAAAGTCGAGGTTGATGAGAGCGGGGTTGACAATGAGTTCGGCAATGCCCTTTATGCCCTGCTTGAGAATTTCATCCGCAACGCGGAGAGCTTCGACCATGGGCGTATTCTTGGCAACTACCGTTCTTATCTTGTCGTTGGGTATTATTACGAGCGTATCGACGTACTTTTTGAGGTTTTCAAGTCCCTTCGCCGTATTTTCCATACGCTTTTTGCCTTCAAAGCCGAAAGGTTCGGTTACGACGGCAACGGTAAGAATTTTCATGTCCCTTGCAATTTTTGCAATTACGGGAGCAGCGCCGGTACCCGTTCCGCCGCCCATGCCTGCCGTAATGAAAAGAAGGTCTGTACCCTTGATTACCTCTGTAAGAATATCCTTGCTCTCTTCGGCAGCGGCTCTGCCAACGTCGGGATCGGCGCCTGCGCCGAGACCTTTTGTAAGCTGACCGCCTATCTGAATTTTATTTTCGCAGGGCGAAAGAGCGAGAATCTGGCTGTCCGTGTTGACAACTATGTATTCCGCGCACTTTATTTTAGCTTCCAGCATGCGGTTGACGGCGTTGTTGCCCGCACCGCCTACGCCGATAACTTTGATTTTGGCTTTGCCGGAAATATTGTTCATTGCAGTATCGTTAAACATAAGTTAACCTCCGTAAATTTCAAAAAAAGCATAAACCCGTCAACCGCCCAAAGCCGCGTCGAGCAGGCTGTACAGCGAAGAAAACTGCGGTTTGTCGTAATATGGAACGGTCGGGGCAACTACGTTGACGGCACATACCAATCTGGACGAAAGGTGTTCCGCCGTGCCTCTTATCGTCTTTACCCCCTCTCCCGTAACGTAGAGAGGTTTACCGCTCATATCTTTTTCGCCGAAAGACTGTCTGCATGCCTCTATGGTTTCGCATATGCCGTCCAGCCCTTCGCGTATTATATCTCTGAGGGTAGCCGTGGAAAAGCTATAAATCTGCCCCTCGAATTTGATTTCCTGGATTGATGTGAGGTGTTCCTTTGCATTGAGATTGACGCGCGAAAGAAATTGCGACGCAACCTCGAAAGGAATGTTGAGTTCCTGCGACAAAAGCACTGCGACGTGCCCGATGCCGACAGAGAAAGAACGGCTGAATATCACGCCGTTGCCGCATGCGATGCTGTATGTCGAAGAAATGTAGCCGAGATCAAACAGCGCCGAATAACTGTCGCGAAGTTCGGGAGCCAGAAGATAATTGACCTCCGCCAGCGCGGAAGGTATAAAATTGATATCCCTTATCGCGGGAAATTTGCCGAGAACGCGGGTTACGCACTCGACGAAAGACGTCTTTGCGAAGAACCAGCAAAGTCTTGCGCGCAGGCTGTCGGTTATACAGCCGTAAGGATCGATCATTCTGCGCTTGTCCGACATTACGTAATAGACGGGACTGCACTCGATTTCGGTGTATCCGCTTTCGTGTTGCGGGCGGGAAAGTTCTTTAAGCTGTTCGATCTGCGCGTCCCTTATCTTGCGAGGCGACGGAAACGACAAAACCTTGTCCGTATTGACGACGTTTAAAAATTCGCCGGGAACGCCGACAAAAAATCCCGATATGCGACACCTGGCAGCGGCAAGCGTATTTTTTACGCACTCGCTGACCGCGACGTTAAAACTTTTGACGTCGAGCAGTTCTCCGTCGGCATAACCGTCGTATTCGCAGCTGTATTTACTTTTGATGATGAAAGTGTTGTTTACCCCTCTTTCACCAACTGCCGCGCATATTTCGGAGGAGCGGATATCCAACACTGCCACGCTTGTATTCCGCACTGTTTTACCTGTTTCTGCGCATATCGTCTGCGCACACAATTATATAATTCTATTATATAATAGTGTCAACTTATTGTCAACCAAAAGAAATAAAAAAGCGGCTACAAAATTGAGCCGCTCTTTTTTGCAAAATAATGGCAATTTTTCATTTATAAACGCTGTTATACCGACGCAACGTATTTGGCATAAACACCTGACACATCGCTACCAGTACATCCGCAGAATATGCATCCGTGCAGTTTGTCTTCGTCGGAAAGGGACAAAAATTCGCGATTGCATGCGGACATTTTTTCTTCGGTGTAAACGGTATAATCGCTTATCATAATTTCAACTCCGCTATACAGCGAAAAGGTTATATTGTCGCAATCTGTAACAAGGTCTTTCGTAACAGAAACTTTTTTGACGAGGTTGCGAAGAGATCCGAAATAATTTTTAAAAATCTGCGAAGTTCTCACCGTATCGTCAAAGTCGTCATTTTCCGTCTCGAGAAGCACGTTGGGACAACCGTCGATTTCGTTAAGGTTCTGCGCGCTGCCCCTGATAAAAGTACCGTCCTCGTCATAGACGGCATAAAGTCCGTTTTCGTTCTGGCGGGCAAAGGTTTCGCGCCTTTCCTTGAGAACGACGTTGAGAGTGCAGGGAAAAACTTTTTCATAGGAAGCGACGCATATAGTACCCTTTGTGCCTATGCAGCGAAGTATGTCCTCTTCTTCCAGAAAAAGAAGGTTAGTTCCCTTCAAAGTATTCAGTTGTTTCGCGCTGTAGGCATAATCGTCGTCTCCGCCCGTCGTGTAATAAATGTACTCCACATTGACGTTCTTAATGGAAAGAGCAACTCCCGCGCCGACGACGAGCGCGGCACAGAAAACGAGCGTTAAGATAAGCGCGACTACTTTTCTTATGTAATTCATATTATTTTGTTTCAAATAACGACGCGGCGTATTTCTCCGCCGAGCAGCCTTATTTTTTGTTCAAACTGCGAATAACCTCTGTCTATGTGCGAAATGTCCAACACTTCGCTCCTTCCTTCCGCCGCCAAAGCGGCAATGACCAGCGCGGCGCCGCCGCGAAGGTCGTTGGCAATAACGGTTGCGCCTTTAAGCCCTTCCACTCCGCGCACAAACGCGCTCCGCCCGACCACTGTTATGTCAGCACCCATTTTGCACAGTTCTGGAACGTACTTGAAGCGCGTTTCAAAAAGATTTTCGGTTACGATGCTGTTGCCCGAACATATCGCGCAGAGCGCCGTCATCTGAGCCTGCAGGTCGGTAGGAAATCCCGGGTAGGGCTGAGTTTCCACACTTTTTACGGAAACGGGTCGTTTGTCGTTCTTTATGTATATTTTATCATTTTTTATGCGCAGTTTGCAACCGTTTTCTCTAAGTTTATGCAAAAGCGAGCTTAAATTTTCGGAACTTGTGCCGCACAGTTCTATCTGTCCGCCGCACATAGCCGCGGCTATAAGAAAAGTACCCGCCTCTATTCTGTCGCTTATGGGCTGATAGCTCGCCCCTTTAAGTTTCTTTACTCCTTCTATAACAATAGTGCCTGTACCCGCGCCGCATACTCTGGCGCCTATCGCATTGAGAAAATTCTGCAAATCTTCTATCTCGGGTTCGCGAGCGGCGTTTTTAATTACCGTCGTTCCCTCCGCTTTTACTGCCGCAAGCATGATGTTTTCCGTCGCGCCGACGCTCGGACAATCGAGCATAATCTCGTTTCCTGTCAATTTGTCGCAACCGCAGACGATGAAGCCGTTACGCTCACTTATCTTTACTCCCAATCGCTTCAGTCCCGTAAGGTGCAGGTCTACGGGGCGCAGACCGATGTCGCAACCGCCCGGATAAGCAATTTTTGCCTTGCCGAATCGCGATATAACCGAACCGAGCAGAAAGACAGACGAACGAAGTTCGTGGGCAAGTTCCCGCGGTATTTCGCAATTATACGCCGAAGAGCTGTCGATTATCATATCCTGACCGTCGTAACGCACGTTGCAACCGAGGCAACCGAGTATTCTGACCATGTTCCTGACGTCGGAAATGTCAGGCACGTTCATAATCGTTACGGGACTGTCCGTAAGCACGGCGGCGGCAAGTATCGGAAGCACGGAGTTTTTGGCAGTCTGTATATTTACGCTGCCTTCGAGCTTTTTACCCCCGTTAATAACATATTTTTCCATATTCACTCCGTTTTATGTAAGAAATGCCGAGCAGCCCGAACAAATAAAAATTTTTCAGGCTGCTTTACTTCATTATATGGAATTTTGCACCGCCGTGTTCACGCTCGGTCGATATGTTATACAGCACGCCCATCGACGCCATGGTTATTATAAGCGAAGTATTGCCGCTGCTCACAAGCGGCAGAGGCAACCCCGTGGGCGGAATTGTTCCGCTCACGACGAGGGCGTTTACTATTACCTGAATGCCGTAAACAAGCGTTATGCCCGCAGCAAGCAGGTAGCCAAACCTGTCGTTGCACTCGGAGGCGACTTTAAGCCCCCTTGCAATCAAGAAAAAACACGCCAGAAAGAAAACGACAAGTCCGACAAACCCCAGCTCTTCCCCCATTACCGACAATATGAAATCGCTTTCGGCAAAGGGAAGAAATCTGTATTTCTGCGTTGAATTGAACAAGCCCACGCCGAACCAACCGCCGTTTCCCAGAGCATACAGCGACTGTATGAGCTGATAACCTTCATCCTTCGGCGAAGCCCACGGGTCGAGGAAAGCGCTCAGTCGCTGCAGTCTGTACGGTTCGAGAATAATGAGAACAGGCACGGCGACGACGAACGGAACAAGCATGACTGCGAAAGTTTTAAGATTGGTTCCGCTTAAGAATACAAGCGCAAGCATGAGCAGTCCCACGCACATGGTTATAGACATGTTCGGCTCTGCGATTATCAGAACGCAAAGTCCCGTCCCCACAAGTAACACGGGCAATATTCCTGCAAAGGACGCGGCTTTTTTATAGTTTGAAGCGAAATGCGCCGCCGCGAATAGCACGAAGGCGTACTTCGCTATTTCCGACGGCTGAATGGTAAAAGAGCCGAAACCCACCCAGCGCGTCGCTCCGTAATTGGTTACGCCAACACCGGGAACAAAGACGAGCGCGAGCAGAACAAAAGCGACTACAATCAGCGGGATTTTTAATTTTTTCAGTTTGCGGTAAGGTATAAATGCCGCCGCAAACATTGCTACTGCACCAAACACAACCCCTATGAGCTGTTTGTTTACGAAATACCATTCGCTGCCGTACTGTACTTTGCCCACATAGCAGCCGGCAGAATAAATCATGACGCAGCCGAAGAGCGCCATTCCAACGGTGCATGCAAGTATGGAAATATCGCCCTTATTTGCAGGTTTTTCAAACAGAGAAGCGCGCATTTTCGTAGCCTTTGACTATGTCAACAAAACAATCGCCCCTCTCTTCGTATCCGCTGAATTCATCGAAACTTGCGCTTGCGGGACTGAGCAGAACATTCTGACCGACTTCGGCAACGTTTTTGGCGAGTGCGACGGCGTCGCGGAACTTTGAACACAGCGAAAAATTCATAAAACCGCTGCGCATGCAGTCGTTGAGCATTTTATAACGGTTTTCGCCGTAAAGAATTACATGAACGACCTTACCGCCCTTTGAAATCTCGTCGAAAAGCGCCGTATAATCGTAACCTTTATCCTTTCCCCCGAGAAGAAGCACAGTAGGCGACGACATGCAGTTTATCGCCTTTAAAGAGGCGTCAACGTTTGTGCCCTTGCTGTCGTTTATGTAAGTTACTCCGTCAATTTCCGCAACGCGCTCGATGCGGTGGCGAACGCCTTTGAAAGAACAGAGCGATTTTCCTGCGGTATGTACGTCAAGTCCCAAAATATCGCACACCGCAACGCAGGCGAGGGCATTGCACAGATTGTGTTCGCCCCCTACGAGAAGGTCGGAGGCTTTAAAATAAGTTTTACCGAAGCAGGTTAAATTGCCGTTCTGGAGGCATGCGCCCTCTATTTGCTCCTTTACCGAAAAAAACACAACCTTTCCCTTGGTTGACTGAGCCAAAGCGCGCACGCGTTCGTCGTCGTAGTTAAGCACGGCATATTCGCTTTCGCGGAGAGAGCGTATGAGTTTACTCTTGAGGTAAACGTAATTTTCCATGTTGTAATGCCTGTTTAAGTGATCTTCGGTTATGTTGGTTATGACGGCTATGTGCGGGCGCAGTCCGGAAAGCGTTTCGAGCTGAAAGGAAGATATTTCCATGACGGCAAAATCGTCAAAAGAAAGTTTTTCGACAAAATTCAAGGACGGATCGCCGCAATTTCCGCACATTACGCTGTTTTTTCCGCAATCGCACAGCACTTTGTTTATCATGGAAACAGTAGTTGTCTTGCCGTTTGTTCCCGTCACCGCAATCTGCGTTGCGCGAAGGTAACGCGAAGCAAGCTCCTCCTCTCCCGTAATCGCTTTGCCAAGCCGTCTGAAAGTTACGGGCAGGGGATTATCTATGGGTATTCCCGGACTTAACACGAGCACGTCGCACTCCCTTACCGCCTCGCTGTAATTTTCCTCAGTTACCTTCTTTGCGCCGAGCGCGACAAGCTCACGGCAGGTCTTTTCCACGTTGCCGCCCATAACGTCGTCATACACATAAACTTCCGCTCCGCGGGCAAGCAAAAAGCGGGCACTGCTTTCTCCCGACCTGGAAATGCCCGCCACTAAAAATTTCTGACCTCTGAAATACATCTTTCCTCACAAAAAAATCAAACAGATTATTCCGACCAAAGCGGTGAGCAAAGAGTACGCATATGCAATTTTACATTCCGTAAAGCCTTTCATCTGAAAATGATGATGCAACGGCGCCATAAGGAACACTCTCCGCCTTGTCCGTTTATAGTATATTACCTGAATGATGACCGATATGCCTGATACGGCGAACATTATTCCGACGACGGGAATATACAGAGCGTTGCCGGTAAAAACCGATATGCAGGAAATAAGTCCGCCGAGAGCAAGCGAACCCGTATCCCCCATAAAAACGCAGGCTTTGTTGCTGTTGAAAAGCAAAAACGCCGCCAGCGCGCCGACGGAAGAAAAAGCTATAAATGAGCGCACGTCGCCGACAAGCGAAAGCATTACGGCAAAAAACAGCGCATAAACAAGGGATGTCCCCCCTGCAAGTCCGTCCAGTCCGTCCGTAAGATTTACGCAGTTGACCGTAGCGATAAATACAAAAATTACAAAAGGTATTATCGCCCACCCGACGTCAAAGCTCATTCCGCCAGAAAAAGGCAACTGCAGTTCCGTTATGCCGTTTATATAGCAATAAGTTGCGGCAACAGCCGCAATTGCGAGCTGAAAAACTATTTTCTGATAGGGCTTAAGCCCTTCGTTCTCCTTTCTGTGAATTTTTAAAAAATCGTCCAGAAAGCCGACTATCGCAAATCCGCCCGTAATCGCGAGCGTGAGGTTTGTTACGTTATCGCCCGTGCCGCAGAATGCGAGAGAACAGATTATTATTGCTGCAATAAAGGCAAGTCCGCCCATCGTGGGCGTACCGCTCTTTGAAGCATGCTCCTTTACATAGCCTAAAATATATTGTCCCGCTTTCAGCTTTCTTAAAACGGGCAGAAGAATTAAAATAAGCGCGCACGCCGCGGCAAACGCCGACAGCGTGCATATGAGATAAACATTCATTCAGATGATATTGCCTATAATTTTTTTAATAACTGTATTGTCGTTATAGCTGTGTTTTATACCCATAATTTCCTGGTAAGTTTCGCCCCCTTTTCCCGCGACGAGCAGTATGTCGCCCTCCTTTAAAAGGTTTACCGCATATTCGGTAGCCATCTCCCTGTCGCTTATCGTAACATAGGCTACATTTGTCCTTTTTACTCCCTCTTCTATGCCGCTGATGATGTCGTAAGGGTCTTCAAAACGCGGGTTATCCGACGTAATTATGAGAAAATCTGCGTATTTCCCCGCAATTTCTCCCATTATCGGTCGCTTTGTAACATCGCGGTTTCCTCCGCAGCCGAAAAGACAGTAAAGTCTGTTGTCGCAGAGTTTTTTAAGACACGACAAAGATTTTTCCAACCCGTCGGGCGTATGCGCGAAATCGACAAAAATTCTCGCCCCACGGAATACGGCTACGCATTCTAGCCTGCCGTTTACGCCTTTCAACACAGCAAGCCCTTCGGCAATCGCCTCGGTACTCACGCCCAGCGCATGTGCGCAGGTCGCCGCGGCGAGAGCGTTGTACACGTTATGTATGGCGGGCATGTTTAAGCGAATGTCATAAAGCTCGTCGCTTATATTAATAACGAATGACGTTCCGTCGACATCCTCGCTTAAGTCTATGGCGAAAGTATCCGCGGGGTTTTCAAGTCCGTAAGTCAAGGCGTCTTGCCTGTATTTGGTCAATTCTGCGCCGAACTCATCGTCCGAGTTGATTATTGCAAGCCTGCTCCTGTCGGCGGAAAAAAGCAGTTTTTTGCTCTCTCCGTAACTTTTCATATCGCCAAAAAAGTCGAGATGATCCTGCGTGAGGTTGGTAAAAATTGCCGCGTCGAAGAATATTCCGTCTACCTTGCCGAAATAAAGGGCGTGGGCGGAAACTTCCATGAACACATACTTTACGCCGCATTTTACCATGTCGTCGAGAAGGCAAAAAAGGAAAACGGGATCGGGCGTAGTAAGCTCGGGAGACACAAATTTGTTTGCGTACGCTATGCCTAAAGTTCCTATGACGGCGCAACTGTTGCCGTCGGCTTCGAAAATGCTCTTGAGCATATAGCTCGTAGTCGTCTTGCCGTTTGTACCCGTTATGCCTATAATTTTCAGCTTTTTATCGGGAAAATTATAAAAATTTCTTGCAATTACCGCTATCGCTGCCCTGCCGTCCCCGACTATAGCCTGCGGAACGTCCAAGCCGAGTTCGCGCGAACAGACAATTGCCGCCGCCCCGCGTGCGCACGCTTCCGCAGCGTACTCGTGGGAATCTTCCTTTTCTCCCTCGTAACAGATAAATAAATCTCCCTCTTTAACCCTTCTGCTGTCAGTACAAATTCCGCTTATTTCCGTATCCGCGTCTCCGTGCGTTTTAAGCACTTTCAACCCTTTAATTAAGTTGCGTAGTTTCATATATTCCCCTCACACATAAGGTCTTATATTTTTAATGTCTATAATGTCCTGAAAAATTTCTCGCGCGGCAGGCGCGGCAACCGTACTGCCGTAATATGCGCCCTGCGGTTCATCCACTATAACCAGTGCAAGATACTGAGGTTTATCCGCAGGAAAAAAACCGATGAAAGACGACACGTATTTGCCCGAAGCGACCGCACCGTTTTCGTATTTCTGCGCAGTACCCGTCTTGCCGGCCACGCGATAGCCTTCGATATACGCTTTTTTGCCGCTGCCCTCTTTTACGACGCCTTCGAGCATGTCGCACAGCATTGCAGAAGCCTCGGCGCTAATAGTATTATTCTTGAGCACGGGCTGATTTTCTTCAACAATTTTGCCGTCTGACGAAACTATACTCTTGAGCAGATGCGGCACATAATAATTTCCGCCGTTTACCACCGACGCGACGGCGCACGCTAGCTGCAGGGCAGTAACGGCAACCGTCTGCCCGAAGCCTATTCTCGCGAGGTCGCAATCTCGCACGAGCGACTGCGGCACGAGCATGCCCAATGCTTCGCCCGAAAAATCTATGCCCGTTACGTTGCCAAGTCCGAAAGAATATAAGTAATCGTAAAAAGTCGAAGTGCCGAGCGCGAGCGCAATATCGGTAAAACAGGGGTTGCAGCTGTTATTAAGGGCTTCGGCAAGCGTCTGGTTTGAATGTTTGCCGTTGGCATGGTCCGACCAGCACTTTATTTTAGTTCCGTCCACGGTGCGCGTGCGACTGCTGTTGAACACATATGAAGGCGAAAACGCCGCGCCGTTGCCGTTGAGATATTCCTGCAAATCGGCTGCCGCCGTAAGAACCTTAAACGTAGAACCCGGTTCATATATATCGCACACCGCGGTATTGCGCGAAAGTTCGTTGAGTTTTTGCGTATCGTCGCGAGGCACATCGTTGAGGTCGTATGACGGATAATTGACCATTGCGAGCAAATCGAAATTATTGGGATCGAGCACTATGCACGAAACCGAAGCCGCATTGCTCGAGGCATACACCTCGCGCATCGCCTGTTCCGCAGCAAGCTGAATTTCGAGGTCGATTGTCAGGCAAATGCCGTCTCCGTCGGTAGCCTGTTTGTAAACTATGCGCGTATCTTCGGTTTCCGCCCCGACGATGTCGGTCGTGTACATTATCTCCCCGTTTTGCCCCTCAAGCACGGAATTATACATTTTTTCAATGCCTGAAAGTCCCGAACCGTCTGACGATGTAAAGCCAAGCACCTGGCAAAGCACATCGTCGTAGGCATAAATGCGCTTGTTGTCCCGCGAATAATAGACGCCAGCAAGATTATATGCGCAAAGCTGTTCAATCTTGTCGCTTTCAACCTGGCGAGCGACAGTGATTTCCGAAACTTTGCCTTTTTTGATTTTTTCTTCAAGCGCATCGCCGTCTACTCCGAGCACGCCCGCAAGCACTTCTGCCGCATAAGAAGCGTCGGCAACCGACGCGGGGCGAACGAACACGCTGTAAGCAGTCTCGTTTCCGACGAGCAGCTGACCGTTCGCATCGTAAATTTTTCCCCTCGCCGCGACGACGGGAATTTCCCTGTTCCACTGGTCGGAAGCCTTTAAAACCAACTCTTCGCCCCAAACGACCTGTATATAGAAAAATCTAATAAAAATCAGACAAAAAAGAAAGGTTATTGCCAGTAAAACTGACAATAACCTCTTTTGTAAAACTGTTAGGGAAAAATGTATATTCTTAATCAATAGCCGCTCACTCCAGGATAAGTCCGTGTGTAGCCGCAAATTCTGCAACTTTTTCAAAACTCGTTGCCGCGTCTATCTGAGCGTTGACGCCCGCGAGAGCGCCGCGCGCCGTGCTTATGCCGTCCTGAATGGCGTAAAGTTCGTTATTCAGTCCCGCAATTACGGCGGAATTAACTATAACAAGTATGAACAGCGCAACCACTACGCTGATAAAAGTAGCGATGATTATCTTTTCGCGCTTGCCTATAGCCGTCGTCTTTGACGAAGTAACTTTGGTTTCAACCGCGTTGTTTTCTTCAACCGTTCTGTACTGAATAGTAGTATTCGTGGGACGAAGATCTTCGTTATCTTCTTCGTCGATTTCTGCATATGCTTTGGGCGCAACAGCCTGACGACGCTGATTTACGGGGCTGTCTGCACGGAAAATTTCAGCGTCTGCGCGTGCGTTCTGAACAAGGTAGGGACGCTGTTCAACGCGTGCGGCAGCGCTCTCGAACACTCTTTCGAACGAAGCAGGCTTGACTTCCTCTTTCGTTTCGGGCGCAACCGTCCTGCCCCTCACTTCGTTCATGCCGAAATCGGGGTTGATTAACCTTTTGTAATTTTCCTTTATCTGCGCGTTGTGAAGTTCGTCCGCTGTCATTGCGGACGCATATTCGCGCCTTTCATTCTTCTCTTGTAAGGTCTCTCTCTCGAGTACGGGGGTTGCGACTGCCATAATTTTACTCCTTATCGCATCTTATAAATTCAGATTTTGCGCGCAACGCGCAACTTTGCACATTTAGATCGCGAATTTATCGCCATTTCTTTAACCGAAGCGGTTACGGGCTTTTTGGTTATAATTTCTATTTCCTTTTTCTTTCCGCATACGCATACGGGAAAACTTTTCGGACATACGCAGTCAAGTTCCAACTGATTGAACGCCTGCTTGACTATCCTATCTTCCAGCGAATGGAAAGTTAAAATTGCTATTCTTCCGCCGCTTTTCAGTCTTCGGGTAAGACCTACTACGCAATCGTACAGCCCGTCGAGTTCGCCGTTGACCGCTATCCTTATCGCCTGAAAGGTTTTGCGAGCCGCAGGACCGTTCTGTCTGAATTTTGCGGGAATGCTTTTTTCTATTATATCCACAAGCTCGCCGCACGTCTTTATCGGGTTATTGTTACGCGCGGAAGCGATGTTCGCCGCTATCTGGGAGGCAAATCTTTCTTCGCCGTATAAGCGGATGATTTTTGCCAACTCTTCTTTGGGATACGTATTTATTATTATTTCCGCCGTCAGCGGAGCCGACGTATCCATTCTCATGTCGAGGGGAGCGCCCCGCTTCATGTAAGCGAAGCCTCTGTCCTCCGTATCTATCTGGTGGCTGGATACTCCGAAATCGAGGAGTACTCCGTCGAGCTTATCAATTCCCGCTATAGCGAAAACCTGCTCGAAATCCTTATAGTTTGATTTATATATAGAAAACCTTCCGTCAAACTCGTTCAACCTATCGGTCGCCGCAGCTATCGCTTCGTCGTCGAGGTCGGTAGCTATAAGTCTGCCGTTCGGAGAAGTGCGCCTGAGGATTTCATAGGAATGACCTCCTCCGCCCACCGTGCCGTCGAAATAAATTCCGCCGTCTTTCAGGTCAAGCGCTTGCATGCACTCTTCCAGCATTACGGGGATGTGTCCGAAGCCGTTCGTCATATTCCCAGCTGCGAGAACATCGCGTCGTAATTGTTTTCCACATCGGCGTTGTATTCGTCGTAAATGCGTTTGTTCCAGATTTCCAATCTGTTTACCGCGCCGCAGATGACGATGTCCTTATCGTCCTTTTCAAGTTTTGCGTGTCTTCTGAACTCGGGGCTTAAAACTATTCTGCCCTGGTTGTCTTCCTCCACCTGAACGCATGTTCTCGCAAACATTCTGACGCGCCTTTGCGCTTCGATATCGGATATTTTGGTTGCTCCCAGCTCTTCGAGGTATTTTTCCATGACCTCTGCCGCAAAAACGAATATGGTATTGTTCGTGCCGAATGCAAAATAATACCTGTCGCCCAACTCTTTTCTGAGCTTTGCAGGAATTCTTATTCTGTTTTTCGCATCCAGCTGGTGAAAATATTCACCCGTGAACATTGTCATAAACTTAAACCTTAAGATATCTTTGCTTTAAAGTAATCTTATAATAGCATAGTCTTTGACCACTGTCAACCACCAAACGCAAATTTTTTATATTTTTTTAAAAAATTTAATTTACCATCGTTAATTTTATTTTTTTAGTTGTGATGTTTTTTCAAAATTAAATTGTATATTTGTTCGTTTTTATCAATATTACCCCTTAAAAATGTGATTTTTTGTTTTTTTGCGCTGTTCTGGCTATTTTTCCCTAAAAGTAGTCGCAAGTGGTTTGCTGTCCCTACTATTCCATCAAAAATCGGGCAATTATAGCGTGTTGAAATGTAATCTCTGACAAACACATAATGCGTGCAGCCAAGTACCACGCACGACGGATTGCAGTCGGGCAGCATGGAAACAATTTCTTTTTGCGGAAGAGAAAATATATTTTCCTCTATTAAATGCGCAAGGTCGGGACAAGGCACTACGCAAGCCCTATCCCCCAGCCAACGAGAACACAGCTCGATAAACACAGAGCTTGAAGCGGTTGTGCGAGTTGCCAGAACAAGGCACTGACCTTTTACCGCCGCCGCCTGTTTTACCGCCGGCTGAATACCGACTATGGGGAACGGATACGCCGCTCTGAGGTCGCGTATGAAAGCCGCGGTTACCGTGTTGCATGCAACCACCGCAGCAGACGGATTGCAGCCTGCAATCTCATCAAATATTCCGAACACAAGCTCTCGCATGCGCGCGCGTGTCATATTACCGTATGGTACATTGTCATTATCGGCAAAGTAAATAAAATCTCTGTCGGGACACAGCGCGGCGCATTCCGCAAGAAGGTTAAGTCCGCCTATTCCGCTGTCGAAAACGCAAACGGGACCGCCGCGCTCATTAAATTCGTTCATAATATTAATAATATTAACGCCGCAAAATATATATTAAAAAAAATTGCAAAAGCGTTTGAAATTAGTTTACAAGGCTGTGATTTTATGATAAAATTACACAAGATTTAAGAGAATATAAATTTTCTGAAAGGAGAAACAGACGTGCCTAATATAAAATCCGCTAAAAAGCGTACCCTCGTTACCGAGAAAAAAACTGCTCAGAACAAAATGATAAAGTCCGAAGTTAAGACGGCAGTCAAGAAGTTCACCGTTGCAGTGGAAGCCGGCGACAAGGCTGCAGCAACCGAAATGTTCCCCTCCGTTTGCTCGCTCATCGACAGCGCAGTAAGCAAGGGCGTTTATAAGAAGAATACGGCTGCCAACAAGAAATCCGGACTCGCTAAAAAGCTCAACGCTATGGCTTAACAAAATTTAAATTAAACCTGTTAAGGCGGACATATCTGTCCGCCTTATTTTCGTGCAAAATTATAAAATATCTTTTTATCCCTCCTATATTTTAATTGGATAAATCAAATTATTTGCAGCCGGCAATTGCATGTTGAAATGTGCGGGAGGCGCGACAAAAAGTCGCGCCTCCCGCTTTACTTTTTAATTGAAAAAAAACTATCTTTATTGCATTAAACTTTCAACAAAACATAAAAATTAAGGCAGTTTATACGATATAATGTAAAAAAATTGCATATTATGAAAAATATGTGAAAATTTGTAACATCGTTAGGCTATTTAAAAATATTGCAAAATATTATTGACATATTACTTTATTAAATTTTATAATCATATTCGGTTATCTTTTACTAAACTTTTTGTTTATAAATGCTAACCGTTTAGAGATTGTAAACAAAATGTTTATATAATAAGGCGGAATTATGGACATAGGAGCCAAAATCAAACGGTTGCGACTGCAGCTCAACCTTTCGCAGGCGGAACTTGCAGACAGGTGCGAACTCACAAAAGGATATATATCGCAACTTGAAAACAATGTTACCTCACCCTCCATCGCGACGCTTCGCGACATACTCGCGGCGCTCGGCACGGACCTTGCGGAATTCTTTAAAAAGGAAGACGACGAAAGGGTTGTTTTCAGCGCAGACGATTTTATCGAAAAGCAGGAAAACGGCATGCTGCTCAAATGGATTATTCCCAATGCGCAGAAAAACGAAATGGAACCCGTACTCGTCGAACTCATGGCGGGCGCAGCTACGCCAGTCGACTTCCCCCATGACGGAGAAGAATTCGGATATGTCCTTGAGGGCAGGCTGAGAATTGAACTCGGCAAAAACAATTATGTATGCAAAAAAGGCGAAACGTTTTACTACGCGGCGGACAAATCGCACAGAGTTGTAAACTGCGGCAAAACAAACGCTAAATTTTTGTGGATTTCCACACCACCCAACTTTTAAGGAGAATTGACTAAAATGAGCAACAGCCAGAACATCATCGAACTCATCGACGTGAGAAAGGTATTCGACGACGAAACAGTTGCCGTCGACAACTTCAACCTCGCCGTTAAAAAAGGCGAATTCGTAACTTTCCTCGGTCCGTCGGGCTGCGGCAAGACGACTACTCTGCGCATGATAGCAGGTTTCGATCTTCCCACCTCGGGCAAAATACTGCTTAACGGCGAAGATATTTCCCATCTTCCCCCCAACAAGCGTCCCGTAAACACCGTATTTCAGAAATACGCGCTCTTCCCCCATTTGAACGTATACGAGAATATAGCGTTCGGGCTGAAGCTCAAAAAAGTTGAAAACGTATATAAAAACGCCGAAGGTCAGACTTATACAAAAAAAGAACGCCTGACCAAAAAGGAAATAGACAAAAAAGTTAAAAAAGCGCTGGAAATGGTTGACCTCGAAGGCTTTGAAAAGAGAAGCGTAAGCACTCTTTCCGGCGGTCAGCAGCAGCGCATAGCCATTGCGAGAGCTATCGTAAACGAACCCGAAATTCTCCTTCTGGACGAGCCTCTCGGCGCGCTCGACCTCAAAATGAGAAAGGAGATGCAGATTGAACTCAAAAAGATGCACCGCCGCCTCGGAATTACCTTTATTTACGTTACGCACGACCAGGAAGAAGCTCTTACCATGTCTGATAAAATCGTTGTAATTAACGACGGCGACATCCAGCAGGTAGGCACTCCCACCGAAATTTACAACGAACCCGTCAACACCTTCGTTGCCGACTTCATAGGCGAAAGCAACATATTTAACGGCACAGTCGTCGGCAAACGCAAGGTAAAGTTCTGCGGCGCTACTTTCAAGTGCCTCGACGATTTTGAAATCAACCAGATAGTAGACGTCGTCGTCCGTCCCGAAGACATAATAATCTGCGCTCCCGAAGACGGAAAACTCAAGGGCAAAGTAATTTCTACCGTATTCAAGGGAGTACACTATGAAATCACCGTTGAAATGGGCAAATACGAAATCGTAATACAGTCCACCGCTTACGCCGAACCCGGAAGCGCCATCGGCATGAACATCGAACCCGACGGCATACACCTTATGATGCCCGTCTACACGACCAACCGCTTCGAGGGCGTTATTACCAAGAATAACACCGTTGAATTCGGCGACGGCGAATTCGAGTGCGACGTAACATCGCTTTATCCCGGCTCTCATCTCGACGAGGACGGCTACCTTATAACCGCTCAGGGCGAAAAACTCGACCTTACGGGCGTGGAAGTAAACGTAGAAGTCGGCACGCACGACATAACCATGAGCGACGACAAGGACGCAGGCGGAGCGCAGGGAACAATAATTTCCATGATTTACAAGGGCGACCACTACCGCTATATCGTCAGAACGGAAGAAAACGAGGACGATTACGTTCTTTCCTGCCCCGACCTTTGGAACACGGACGACTTTGTAAGCCTGATTATTCCCAAGGATAAGATTAAACTTTCCCTTAAAGTAACCGACGGAGATAAAGACTGAGATGAAATTTCGCTTTAACAGAAAACAGCTGTGCATACCCTACGCGGCGTTTTTGGTACTCTTTGTCATTGCTCCGCTCGTCGTAATAGTTTATTACGCATTCACAAACGGACAGGGCAACTTTACCATAGACAACCTTACGGGTTTCTTTTCCAGCACCAACACATTAGGCACTCTCGTTTACAGCTTTGCGCTCGCAATCTGCACGACACTCCTCTGCCTCGCCATAGCTTACCCCACGGCATATATCCTCGCACGCAGCAATTTCAGAAAGAAATATGTGCTTTTAATGCTGTTTATTCTGCCCATGTGGATAAACTTCACGCTGAGAATAACGGCGCTTAAAGAAATACTTTCCGTCCTCGAGGGAAATATCTCCGCCTATCCCTTTCTCAATTCGGTTATAGGCATGACTTACGACTTTTTGCCGTTCATGATACTTCCCCTCTACACATCTCTTCTCAAGCTCGACAAAAATCTCATGGAAGCCGCACAGGATCTGGGAGCAAACAAGTTTATCGTCTTTCTCAGAGTAACCCTGCCCCTCTCAGTACCCGGCATAATTTCGGGCGTAACGATGGTTTTGCTTCCTTCGATGACAAACTACGTCGTGCTTGACATGCTGTATAACTCGACTTATATCATGGGCAGCCTTATCGGCAGCTATTTCAGCGCTTACGACTGGAACAACGGTTCGATGATTTCGCTCGTGCTGCTTGTAATCATTTTCATCGTAACGCTTGTAACCAACCGTTTCAGCGACAAGGATGATAACGGCGGAAGGGAGGCTATCTTATGAAAAAAATATTACCCGCAATCTGGCTCTGCCTCATTCTGTTTTTCATTTACGTACCCATACTCGTCCTCGCCGTTTACTCGTTTACCGACGCTTCTATGGTAGGCGCGGGAATAAACGCATTTTCGTTTGACAACTACATTCACCTGTTCATGAACGAAGAACTGCGCGAAATGATAGTGGGAACGGTTATACTCGCCATCGTTTCGGCAACCATAGCCACAATTCTCGGCACGCTGGGCGCAATAGGCGGATTTTACTCGAAAAGAGTAAGCAAAACCCTCCTCCATTCGGCAAACCAGATACCCGTTGTAAATGCCGACATAGTTACCGGTTTTTCGGTATGCGTTCTGCTTATAGTGCTTCTCGGAGTGAGCAAGGACACTTTTGTTCCCCTCGGAATAGGACATGTGGTGCTCTGCGCGCCCTTCGTTTATCTTTCCGTTCTTCCCAAGCTCAAGCAAATGGACAATAATCTTTACGAAGCGGCGCTCGACCTCGGCGCAACGCCCGCACAGGCACTCTTCAAAGTAGTTATCCCCCAGCTTGTACCCGGCATAATCTCGGGCTTCATGCTCGCGATAACCCTCTCGCTCGACGATTATTTCATAACGACTTACACCAAACCCTCTACGTTCGATACAATAAGCACTTACGTAGTAAACGCCACAAAGGGCAGCCAGACTGAAATCAAGACGGCTCTCTGGGCGCTCTCCACGCTTATTTTCCTTATAGTCGTCATAGTAGTCGTTATAATGAACCTAACTGCCGCAAAGAAGCGCAAGGAGGCAAACAAAAATGAAAAAATTTAAAAAAGTTGCCTGCATGCTCTCCGCGTGCGCGCTGGTTGCAGCTGCCTCCTTTCCTTTATTCGGATGCAGCTCGACTTCGGACGTAATTACGCTGCGCGTATGCAACTGGGAAGAATACATTGACCTCGGCGATTGGGGCGAAGACGAACTTATCGGCATAGAAAATCCCTATGCGGAAAATCCCGAGGACGGTATTTTCGGAGAAAATTCTCTCGTTGACGATTTCGTGGAATGGTTCAACGCCAATCACGATTACGAAGTTAACGTTGAATACTCCACTTTCGGCACGAACGAAGACCTTTACAACAGGCTGTCGCTCGGAGATAAATACGACCTCGTTTGCCCTTCCGATTACATGATAATGAAGCTGTTGAACGAAAACCAGATACAGCCTTATTCGGATGAATTTTTCGATGCGACTAACGAGGAAAACTATTACGTCAATAACGTTTCGCCTTACATAACGGGCATTTTCGATATGTACGGCGACGAGAACGGCACATGGAACAAATATGCCGCTTGCTATATGTGGGGAACGACGGGACTTGTATATAATCCCGATAAAATTGCCGACGTTTCCGACGTGCAGACATGGAATATCCTCAGAAACAGCGATTACAGCAAGCAGGTAACAATAAAAGACAACGTGCGCGACGCATACTTCGTAACGCTCGGCATGATTAACCGCGACGAACTTCTTTCTCTCGGCACGAGCGCCGAAGACGCGGCAAGGCGAAGCGATATTCTCAACGACACCGCCGACCAGACGATTGCCGACGCGGAAGACGTTTTGAAGGACATAAAGGAAAACGTTTATTCCTTTGAAACCGACAGTGGCAAAGCCGACATGGTAACGGGCAAAGTCATCGCCAACTACCAGTGGTCGGGCGACGCCGTGTATATCATGGACGAAGCCGAGGGCGACGAACTTAATCCCACCGAACTCTGGTATTCTGTTCCCGACGAATGCACAAACCTTTGGTTTGACGGCTGGGTTATGCTCAAAAACGGCATAGAAGGAAATTCACAGCGCCAGGAAGCAGCCGAAGCGTTCGTAAACTTCATTTCCCGTCCCGATAACGCAGTGAGAAACATGTACTATATCGGTTACACCTCTTCCATTGCCGACCAGACTGTTTACAATTACATGAAGTGGACGTACGGTTTCGTGTTTGACCCTTCGGATGAAGAATACTTCGACGAAGAACTTGTTGACGTATATGAATACGACCTCGGCTATTTCTTCGGCGACGGATACGATCCCCTTTACGTGGACGCTTCTATGTTTGAAATAGACACGGACAACCTCGCACCATCGATAGAAAAATTGGGCGAAAAATACGGAAACGATATTGAGTATAACGTTTACAGCGGTGCTTCGATAGACCGCGGCAGACAGCTCTTTGCGCAATATCCCTCCGCCAACGTCATTGACAGAAGCGTAGTAATGCTGGATTTCGGCGATAAACTTTCGGACATTAACCAGATGTGGATAAACGTCCGCTGTCTCGATTTGCTCGATATTCCTCCCCTTACCGTCGGAATAGTCGTTGCTGTCGTTGCAGTCATTGCAATAATTATACTTCTCTATGTATTCAGATACAGAATTTTTATCAAGCACAGACATAAAAAGGGCTATGAACTTGTAAAATAATAAAAATGGCGCGGCTAATGCCGCGTCATTTTTTGTTTTATTGAATTTGAAAAGCCGCCGCGCTTTAATAAAAGCGCGGCGGCTTTAATATGGTACTCCCGCTGGGAATCGAACCCGGAACGGCCCCTTAGGAGGGGGCTGTTATATCCATTTAACTACGGAAGCATTGCCTTGCTTGAATATAATACAACAATCATGCAAAAAAATCAATTAAATTTTCACCTTAAATTGATTTGTAATTTAAAGAAAAAGCCTGAAGAATTATTCTTCAGGCTTCTCTGTTTACGCATAAATGCATACTATTTATTTTCTGCATCGTCAATATTTTGTTGCTTCATATCGGCAAGGAGGTCGCGTATCTGCGCGAGCAGCTCTTCCGAAGTAGGTTTTGCATTTTCGGCTTCTTTTGCCTTTTTCTCCTCTTCCGCCGCTTTTTTCATGTCGGCGATTGTTTCGTCCGCCTTTTTGCCTGCATCCGCAAAACTCATGCCCTGTTTTTTATATGCGTGAATGAGTTTTAACCTTTGCTTGTATTCATCGCACGAAACACCGTCCGCAACCTGTCTTAAAGCGACAAAAATCTTGAGTATCGCAAACAGAATTACCGCTATGAGCAGGAAATCGACAATACTGTTTATCATCGTTCCCCAATCTATGTAAAGCGTGTTGGACCAATCTATAACCGACGTTGCAACGCCCTCTCCGTCGAGAACGTAGACGGGTTGACCGAGCACGGTTCGCAGACCTTCTAAGCCCTGCCCTCTCGTAGCCGACCTGACTGCCCAGTTGACGAGAGGCATTAAAATACCCTTCGTTACGGCAGTAACTATTGCCGTGAACGCGCCGGCGATAATGACGCCGACAGCCATGTCGACGACGTTTCCGCGCGATATAAATTTTTTGAACTCAGCCCATAGCTGCTTTAATTTAGTCATGATTTTTACCCGTAAGTTCTTTTGCAAGATTTTTAACGGCAGTTTCGCTTTCGGCGCTTAGAGCGGATCTTATTTTAACAGCCGTCTGCGCAAAAGTTATATTTACGCTCTTTTCGAATTTAGCCTGCATGAGCTTTGCCGCAACGGGCGCCCATGTACCGTTTTCGATGAACGCAAGCGTCCTCTTCTGGTAATTCCTTTCCGTGAGGCAATCGATAAACTCCCTCATAGCAGGGAAAATATCGGCATTGTACGTCGTTGTAGCGAGTACTAACACGGGATAAGTGAAAGCGTCCGCAACGCACACGGAACGATCGTCGCGAATGAGGTCATGCACGAGGACATTTTTACAGCCCTGCGCTTTGAGTTCGTTCTTTAACAGCTGTACGGCTTTTGCGGTGTGTCCATAAACGGAAGAATACGCTATCATAACGCCTTCGCATTCGGGGCTGTATGAAGCCCACTTTGAATATAAACCGAGGTAATGACCTATATCGTCTTCGAGCGCGGGTCCGTGAAGGGGATAGATATTTTCTATCTCGAGCGCTGAAAGTTTTTTAAGCGCAGCCTCAACCTGTTTTCCGTATTTGCCGACTATGCCGTAATAATAACGCCTTGCCTCTTCTTCCCAAGGTTCTTCAACGTCGAGCGCGCCGAACTTGCCGAATCCGTCTGCCGAGAAAACAGTTTTGGTAAATGCGTCGTAAGTTACCATAACTTCTGGCCAGTGAACCATGGGCGCAAAAACAAAATGCAGTTCGTGCTTGCCGAGGCTCAATACCGAGCCATCTGTTACCACCTCTCTGCAATCTGCAAAATCCGTACCGAAATATTCTCCGAGCATAACAAAAGTTTTGTTGTTGCCGACAATTTTCGCTCCCGGAAATTCTTTTACGAACCTTAATGTGTTTGCTGAATGGTCGGGCTCCATGTGCTGAACGACTATATAGTCCGGCTTTCTGCCGCCAAGAACCTTTTTTATATTTTCTATCCATATGTCGCCGAACTCTTCGTCTACGGCGTCCATTATGGCTATTTTATCGTCCACAATGACATAGGAATTATACGCCACTCCGTTAGGCACCTTGTAGATGCCCTCAAAGAGGTCGATTTCGTGGTCATTTACACCAACATAAAAAGTATCCTGTGCTGTCAGAAACATATATCGCTCCTGTTATTTTTCTTCAACAATTTCCCCTACTCCCTCCGTTACAACGGCCTCGCCGCACGGTTGCGAGATTGAAACATTTTTGAGATGAACACTGTCCACAAACTCAAAGTACAGGCCCTCGTTTTTTACCTTTTTATTGATTTCCTTCATATCGGGGTAGCCGGCTTCGGCATCCCTGTTATAAGTGAAGCTGACGTTTTCAAACGCCACGCCGCCTATAGGCGATTCGGGCAGGCCGTAGAATGCGCCGGCGCAGTATTCTACGTCTGTACAATGCATGTTTTTGAAAGTAAATCTTCCTACATACGGCGTACGGTCGTCAACAGGTAGCTTCTCGGTGGTATAGACATATTCGGTGTGTCCCGTGTTGTCGCCCATGTTGTAGTACATATTCACAACAAAGGGAACCTTTACACCCTTCATTACTATGTCACTGAACTCGATATTGTCGGTTATGCCTATTCTCCCTCGGCCGCGGCGCGTTTTGATGCGAAGCCCCCTGTCGGTACCCTCGAAGAAACACTGCGAAACAGTCACGTTTTCTATACCGCCCGAAAGTTCGCTGCCGAGCACCACGCCGCCGTGACCGTTGCGCATACAGCAGTTGCGTATGATAATGTTTCTGCACGGTTTTTTATACTTTTTGGCCTGCTCTATCGTCCCCGACTTTATGGCTATACAGTCATCGCCGACGGAGATCTCAACGCCGACAATCTCAACACCGTCGCAGGTATCGGGGTCAATGCCGTCCGTAGTGGGCATGCCGGCCGGATTGTAGAGGCCGAGCGAATAAAGTTTTACGTCGTTGCAGAAATATGGGTGAATATTCCAGCTGGGAGTATCCTTTACAGTGAGGCCGAATACGGTCACGCCCGAACAGCGGTTGAAGAACATTCCGCGCGGCCTCCAGGCTATGCGCTTTACGCGATGGTTTACATACCAATCACCTTGCGGCGCGTTGCCGTCGATGATCCCTCCGCCGGTTATCGTGACGTTTTTTACTCCGTATGCCGTAATGAGCGAAGCAAAGCATGTATCCTCTTCGCCCTGCCAGGTGCCGAGATTGATATCGCCTATGAGACCCGGAAGAGTCGGATAGCCCTCCCTCTCCGTACGGCCGAGCAGGGTCGCGCCCTCCTCAATGTAGAGGGTCATATCACTCTTTAAAAATATTGGCTTTAAAAGGTACGTTCCCTTCGGAACATACAGCGTGCCCCCTTCGGGCAGGCAGGCAATAGCAGCAACGAAAGCAGAAGTATCGTCGTGCACGCCGTCGCCGGACGCATTGAAATCGCGCACATTAAAGAATGCACTTTCAGCGACAGTTTTAAAGGTAAAGCTCTGGCCCGCGGCACATACCGTATACTGACTATCTGGCAAAAGACCAAGGAGAGTAAAAACATTTTTTACTTCATCCCTGACATGCTCGCCATTGAGCGTTATTGCAAAATTTTCCGGAGCGAAATAGGGCGTACTGTTTTCAAGCTCAAAACACGCACTTCGCGGACTTAAAGCAAGTATTCTCATAATTTCCCCCTCAGATGACAAGCAACCCGCCCATCATAAGTATAAATACAGTCAGGAAAATAGTGACGACCGAACATATACTTGTCCACACAACGAGCTGGGTTGCAAGTTGTTCGTCATTGCCCATCTGTCCAGCCATAATTGCGCTGGATACGGCGACAGGCGTACCAAATAGCGCGATGAGAGTGGGATAAACATTATTGCTTATATTGAACCAATCTGTGTATGTATTTAAAAGTACGGCTATTCCTATGCCTATTACGGGGGCAAGCACTATGCGCCACAATGTGGAGACGACAATCTCTTTTGTCATGCCCTTGACGGCCGAGAACTTGAACTGTCCGCCGAGAACGACGAGCGCCAGAGGCGAAGCTATAGACTTTAGATCAGACACGGCTTCGTAGAGAAATTTAAGCTGCGTATCAAAACGGAAAGGCACTTCGCCGCCGCAGACAGCGCGCTCAAGCTCGCGCATCCCGACAAATACAAGGCCGAGAACGACGCCGATAATAAGCGGATTTTTGACGATATTTAAAAGAATTCCGCCAATGTTGTGCTTTTTATGCTCAGAATGAACCGCCTCGCCCGAAGCGTTTGCCTGCAAACTGGTTTCATCGAGCTTTTTTTCGTCCTCGCCGCTTACGAAAATAGATAGCGCCACGACAGCAAGAATGTTGAACACAGGAATGGAGAAAGCCGAAACTATTCCTGCAATGGCGGTATCGCCGCCCAACCTTTCAACGAGCACAAGGCCGATTATCGCAAAGTTACTGCGGAAGGTACACTGTAATATTACGCCCTTGCGCCTGTTATCCTTTGTGCAAAGAATTGCGGTGAGCAATCCAAGGCCAAATATCGCGCAAATTATAATTACGCAATAAGCAACGACAGTCCAGTCGATATCGAAACTGTCCATGCTGTCGTAAATATTTATGAACAACATGCAGGGCAGGCACACTTTGAAAACAAACTTGTTGCCCATCGACACAAAATTGTCGTTCAGAAAGTTGAAACGTCTTAAAAGATAGCCTAAAAGAATCAATAAGACTATCGGAACAACGGCGTTCAGTGATGTGATAAATACATCTAACATCTTCGGTTACCCTCCGCAACAAAAAATTTCATTGGCGGTACACTCTGTATCAACCGCCGCATTGCACCTATAATTATATAAGGATTTTTAATTATTTGCTACGGGTTTTATGTCATATTTATAAAATAATACCGATTTATCAACAACAATTATGAAACAGTGTATTTAGCACTCATCAGCCGGTATTCCGTCGAAAATTTTAGCAGATAAATATAGCGTTGTCAACAATTAGAAGTGCCAACAACGCCACAAATTATTAAATATGGTTTATTAAATTATCTTATGTTGCCGTTTCCGCGTACAACATACTTATATGTTGTGAGTTCCTTGAGCCCCATTGGCCCGCGGGCGTGCAATTTTTGTGTGGAGATGCCCATTTCACAGCCCAGACCGAACTCACCGCCGTCGGTAAAGCGCGTAGACGCGTTGACATAGACTGCCGCGCTATCCACCATTCTCACGAACAGATCCGAACTGTTGTGGTCCTCTGTGATTATGCAATCGCTGTGTCCCGTAGAGTGTTCAGAAATATGCTTTATCGCGTCGGACACATCGGAAACGACTTTTACAGCCATAACATAATCGAGGAATTCCGTGTCGAAATCCTCCTTAACCGCCTCTACGCAGTTGAACCTGCCTCCGAGTATCGAATATGCCTGTTCGTCAAGTTTGAGAAGCACGGGGTGTTCAGGTCTGTTCTTAACGAGCGCATTATAGAGAACGGGAAGAAACGCTGCCGCAATATCTGCATGAACGAGGCAGACTTCCATGGCATTGCACACGGAAGGTCTGCTGCATTTTGCATTGACAATTATTTTTTCAGCCATGTCGAAACGCGCGCTTTTATCCACATAAACGTGGCATATACCCGTTCCCGTCTGAATGCATGGAACTTTGGCGTTCTGCACGCAGGCATTAATAAGCCCTGCGCCACCTCTCGGTATGAGCAAATCGACGTAGCCTACAGCAGTCATCAGCGCCTCGGCGCTGTGTCTTGACGTATCGTCTATAAGATTTATGAGATTTTCATTTAGCCCGCACGAAACGAGCGCTCTGCGCATGGCGTCTACTATTGCCAGCGCGGAGGCATGCGCTTCCTTGCCTGCCCTCAAAACGCAGGCATTGCCGCTTTTCAAACAGAGCGCAGCGGCGTCCGAAGTTACGTTGGGACGGCTTTCGTATATGATGGCGACCACACCAAGCGGAACGCTTACTTTCTTTATGCACAAGCCGTCGCAACGAGTAAACCCTTCGATACAATTCCCCACGGGATCGGGCAAAGCCGCAACTTCCTTTACGCCCTGAGCCATGGCGTTAACGCGCTCGGGCGTGAGGCGCAGTCTGTCGAGCATAACGGGCGAAATAATTCCTTCCGCCGCCTTGAGATCCCGTTCGTTCGCCTCAAGTATCGCAGGCATTTCATTTAGCAGACCTTCGGCGATTGCGTACAGCGCGTTGTTTTTCTGCACCGTAGTGAGCATGGCAGCTTCCGCCTTTGCGTCGGACGCTTTTTTCAACGTGAGCATGGTAGTCATTTCTTTATACCCCTGAACCTTGTAAAACAGCCCTTACCGCTTAAAATATCATAGAGTATGTCGGGGTCGGCGCCGTTTGCAATTATCATATCCGCACCGCTCTCGGTGCATATTTTAGCCGCTCTTATCTTGGTAGCCATGCCGCCCGTTCCGAGACTGCTTCCTGCACCCCCTGCAAGCGCAAAAATACTTTCGTCTACCCTATCGACGACGGGTATCAGCTTTGCATTTTTGTTCTTTCTGGGATCTTCGGAATAAAGTCCGTCTATATCGGAAAGCAATATTAAAAGATCTGCGTTAAGGCTCTGGGCAACTATAGCCGCGAGAGTGTCGTTGTCGCCCACAGCAATTTCTGCAGTCGCTACCGTATCGTTCTCGTTTATGATGGGAAGGGCGCCAAGTTCCAGCAACCTCTGCGTCGTGTTGACGAAATGTTCGCGCCTTTCGGCATGTTCTATATCATCGCCAGTTATCAGAATTTGCGCTACCGTATGATTATAGTCAGAAAAAAGTCTGTCATATACATACATCAGTTCGCATTGTCCCACTGCCGCCGCAGCCTGTTTGGAAGGCATGTCTGAAGGTCTCGAACCAAGTCCGAGTTTGCTTACACCCATTGCTATCGCGCCGGAAGACACGACGACGATTTCGTCGCCGGCATTCTTTATGTCGCTTATGACTTTGCACAGGCGTTCTACGAGACGGATATTAAGTTTTCCCGTGGCGTGCGCCAATGTTGACGAGCCTATTTTTATAACTATTCTCATACGAATATATTCTAAGCTATTTTACACATCAAGTCAAATAAAAATATACAAAAAAAGCCGCGCCTTGCAGGCACGGCTTAAAATGATTTAAGTTATAAAGTTTTAATTAAACAATGCCCTGAGCCATCATAGCGGTTGCAACTTTTACGAAGCCTGCAATGTTTGCGCCCATTACATAATTTCCTTCGTAGCCGTACTCTTTTGCCGCGTTGTCGATGTTGTGATAAATGTTTACCATTATCTGCTTGAGCTTTGCGTCAACTTCTTCGAAAGACCAGAACATTCTGCCCGAAGACTGAGCCATTTCGAGTGCGGAAGTTGCAACGCCGCCTGCGTTTGCAGCCTTAGCGGGAAGGAATACGACGCCAGCCTTCTGGAATACTTCGATAGCTTCAAGATCGGAAGGCATGTTTGCGCCTTCTGCAACATATTTAACGCCGTTCTTGACGAGAGTTTCTGCCGACTTCTTGTCGATTTCGTTCTGGGTTGCGCAGGGAAGCGCGATGTCGCAGGGAATTGTCCATATACCCTTGCAGCCTTCGGTATACTTCGCACCCTTTACTCTGTCGGCATATTCCTTAATTCTGCCGCGCTTAACTTCCTTTATGTCCTTGATGATGTCGAGCTTAATGCCGTCTGCGTCGTAGATGTAACCGTTGCTGTCGTACATTGCAACTACCTTTGCGCCGAGCGACTGTGCCTTCTGGCACGCATAAATTGCAACGTTGCCCGAACCGGAGATAACGACCGTCTTGCCCTCGAAGCTGTCGCCGCGCATTTTGAGTGCTTCTTCGGTTATGTAAACAAGTCCGTAACCGGTAGCTTCAGTTCTTACGAGCGAACCGCCGTAGGTGAGACCTCTGCCGGTAAGCACGCCGACGTGCTCGTTGCGTATTCTCTTGTACTGTCCAAAAAGGAAGCCGATTTCTCTTCCGCCTACGCCGATGTCGCCTGCGGGAACGTCGGTATCAGCGCCTACATGACGATAAAGTTCGGTCATAAAGCTCTGGCAGAATGCCATAATTTCTCTGTCAGACTTGCCTTTGGGATCAAAGTCTGAACCGCCCTTGCCGCCGCCGATGGGAAGACCTGTGAGACTGTTTTTAAGTATCTGTTCAAGTCCGAGGAACTTGATTATCGAAAGGTTTACTGAAGGATGGAAACGAAGACCGCCCTTGTAAGGACCTATTGCGCTGTTGAACTGTACGCGATAACCTTTGTTTACCTGCGTTTTGCCGTTATCGTCTACCCAGGGAACGCGGAACATTACCACTCTTTCGGGTTCGACAAATCTTTCGAGCAAGCCTGCCTTTTCATATTCGGGGTGAGCTTCTACTACGGGAGCAAGAGTTGTTAAAATTTCAGTTGCCGCCTGATGAAATTCAGGTTCGTTGGGATTGTGCTTTTTGAGGTTTTCAAGCACGGTCTCTACATATGTCATACTTTTCTCCTTGTCGCAAACCAAGTTTGCTAAAATTTTTTCTCATAGAAACATCGTAAAACTTACGACTGTTTAAGTATAACATATATTCTTAAATTATACAAATTTTATACATTGAAAGGTATATCGTAAAAATTTATAAGAGGTATAAGCACAACTTATATATTTTTACAGAAATAAACTGCTTCCGCATTGGCGCACATTACTCTTTCAAGCTCCACGTCTGTAAATACGCCGCTCTTTACGATATAGTCTGCAAGATGCGCATAGCTGTCCCTGCAAAGATTGGAAGGCGCGTCCGTACCGAACATCAATTTTTCCGCGCCAACTATCCGCTTGGCAATTGCCAGGTACTTTGCCGTTTCGGGATACGGATAAACATCGCCTTTTTGGTTCTGAGGCAGAGAAGCAAGGTCGAACCAGACATTTTTAAGTGCAAATCTGGATAATTCCCGCTCAAAAAGCTGCTCGTCCCCAGCCTGGGGCGCAAGCAGATGACATATCACGAAAGTGACGCCCGGATATTTTTTTATTGCGCGGGCGAGCGCCTCCGTCTGCCAGCAGCAGTTGCGCGGTCTGCCTATGTCTATGACAAAAGTAAGACCATTGTCCGCCGCGTATCTGTATTGCTCGTTCATAATTTCACCGTCGAGGTCGATAGGCGGATGATATGCCATGAGCCCCGAACCGTTGCTCACTTCAAATTTTACGGCTTTAAAACCCAATTCGTTGAAAAGATGTCTTTTTACATCTTCTGCACGGACGCAAAACGGGTCGTAACTCGCCGCACCGACAAACCTGTCGGGAAATTTATCTACGGCATATGCGGTATATTCATTCTGAAACCCGAAAAACTGCCCTTGCAGCAAAACAGCTTTCTTTACGCCGTTTTCATTCATTATTTCTATTAATTTTTCAGGCGAAAATCCATAATCTCCATATTCTTCGGGTATCATCCGAAAAGTCTGCCCGTCCGCGTAACGAGCCATGCCTCTGCCCGCGCCTCTAAGTTCGCCGCGCGAGGTAAATCCTGCTATATACTGAACGACGTGCGCATGCGCGTCAATTATTCCGAAATTTTTCTTAAATTCAGCCATGCTAAGAAGACCTCCGTATATAATATTTTATCACAATACAGCAGACAATTCAATATCGATTAACAGCAAATTGTCGAAAAACATAATATATAATTATGATTATCGCATATGACAGGCAGGCGGCTGCAGAATACGCCAAAACATGGGCGTTTAAACGCAATCCGCTTTACTATAATTTTGATAAATTGGGCGGCGACTGCACAAACTTTGCCTCGCAATGCATTTTCGCAGGTTGTGGAATAATGAATTATGAGCCGCTTTTCGGTTGGTATTACATAAACGCAAACGACCGCACGCCTTCGTGGACGGGGGTGCAATATCTATATAATTTCCTTGTAGATAATTTATCGGCAGGACCGTTTGCCGTTGAAACGCAACTCGAAAATCTCATGATTGGCGACATCGTACAACTCGGCACTAAAACCGACGATTACTATCATTCGCCCGTAGTAGTTGCAATAAAATCAGGCAAAATTTATATAGCGGCGCACAGCAACGACGCGTATATGCGTCCGCTGTCATCATACAACTATCAGAAAGTTCGCGGGATACATATTATCGGTGCGCGCACAAATAAGTAGGGTATTTCTTACTTGTAAGAATTAAACAGCTAAAATTGCCAAGACAGTACTATTCTTAAAATAAGACTGTTACAGATAATAACACGCACATTTAAAAAACTACTACGATGTGCATGCAATTAAACTTCTACATTTATTTACGCGCCTTGAGCGGCGCGCACGGAAAACAGTGGGTGTCCACTGTTTTGTATGCGGTAGTGCCCGCAGACCTGCGCAAATTTTTTATTTGCTTGCCCCCCCTCGAATTCCTCAGTTCTCTTGCCAAAAAAATCACGCCATACCAATTCGGTAGGGCGTGATTTGGCGCAGAGAAGAGGATTCGAACCTCCGTACGTGTTCCCACGTAACACGATTTCGAGGTTCAGGATTACTCAAAATTTTGCAATTTTTATGCAAAAAAAACCCGTTTTATGCGTTTTTTCTATGGGAAAAACATAAATTACCCCAGTTTACACCAGCGAAGAATGCTTTGACTTTACCACTGCGACAACAGCGAACTTCTAACCCTTATCAGCAATGCCGCCTGTGGCGGCGTTCAGACACTTCCCGCCGCATTGCCGCTTGCGGCTTTTTTGTCTGCGGACGTAGTCGGCCGCAGGGCGCACTTCACCTTAAATGCTGTATGAATTTGCAGGAACGGATGATGACGC